>NZ_JBDWCI010000008.1:0-438979 GCF_039977885.1 Sulfitobacter sp. | reverse complement strand
ACTCCCAAGCAAAAAGCACTCATGCATGACCGCTACCCGAACGCAGCCATGACGCCATGACCTCGCCTCCGTGTGATGAAAACTCCAGTGAACCCCTAAAACGTCTCAGGGAAAATATTCCGACCGGCAGAGTTAGAGCAGATACATTCCTGTTCTGGCGCGATTACGATAGTTGCTGCCAGCCCGAAGCGTCCACGGCCGAATGATGCCATGGATGGGGTCCGACCGTGCGCTGCATATCCAAAATAGCGAAGAAAACGCACATTGATCCAGCACCTGCTTCCAAATTGATGTTCTCGTTGCATCCGTCAGCGTGCCAACCTGCTTTGTAAGATCAACAACGACTGATCAGAAATCCCCTGGCGCACATTGTAGGCAAACGAGCCCTTCTTTGCGCCAAGCCTCGACGACGGAGGTGCGGTCATCAATTACCAGCCAAGGCTGAAAACCATCTGCCCTCATTTCGTTCAGCGCTTTGCGCTTTACTTCTGGGTCGCTGGCGCTGTCCTGATCCATTGCGCGTAAATATATACCGTCGAAGGGTAGGTCATGTTTGCGAAGCCATGCAATCGTGTGTTCGGCCCAGCCTCTTGGCCGTCCTGAACAGATCACAATGGTCTCACCGCTTTCTTTCAACCGGCGCATAAGCTTCGCAATTGGTGCAATCAACGCTGCATCCGCCATGGCATGATGAAAGTCATCCCAGTGTTTTTCAACGCCGTGCACAAGATGGCCAAGGCGCTCTGCGTCGAATTCAGCAAGTGTGCCATCGACGTCGAATACCACACATGGGGTAGGTGCTGTCTGGTTCATAGGGGTTTCTCCATCATTTTACGGTCTGTTTGTTCGAAAAGAAGCGGTGTCGCATTCGGGGGGCGTTGCCCGGCGTCACCGGTTGTCCAAAGGATGCGTGCCGCACGGATGATGCCTGAGTGACAAACAAGAACCGGTAGCCTTCCCTGCGAGGCCGCGCAGATTTCTGTAATCGCGGTCTGCACGCGTATTATCATGTCGGTCCAACCTTCACCTTGATCCGGCGTATCTTCTCGGAGGGGCTGCTCCGTCAGTGGTCTCCCCTCAAACACACCCCAGTGGCGTTCTCTTAATCCGTCGTGCAGCGTGAAATGCTGGTTCGGAAAGGCAAGCCGCGCGGTATGTTGCGCCCGTGACATCGGGCTGGCGTAGATCGCGATTTGCTTTGGCCATGTCCTCTGAGACAGGGCGCGCGCCTGATCGCGGCCCAGCCGGGTCAGCGGAACATCCGTGACGCCCGCGATGATCGCATCTGCGTTGGCGGTCGTCTCTCCGTGACGGATCAAGCAAAAGCGCTGGGGCGGCAAAGGGGCCGAATTCATAACCGCACCCGATCATGAAAGAACACCTCGGCGTCCAACCCTTCAACAAGGTAATCCTCAGGATGCGTGCAAAAAGCGGGGGCAAAGCGTTTCGCGCCTAGGCGTTTTAGCATCTTCACCTGATCACGCAGGGGGGGATGCACGTTCCAGCGTTGGAAATAGCCGCCCGGAACACTGCAAATGCCACGCGCATGGGCGGTCATATGGCCAGTGAATAAAACATGGGCATCGCGCCCCAAACGGCCGCTTTCATGCCATGCCCGCACATAGCCCCAAGCGGCACCACCGTCAGCGTTGGGTGTATCGCAGATCAGGAAACGTGCTTGCTCCATCGGGCCACGGTCCAAAAGCGGAGCGATTTCTTGAGCATTGGCGCTGACAGTGCCACTGTTCAACGCTGCGCGCAGCGTATCTTGGCATTCGGGGTCAAGTATTACACTTTCAGCTCCGTAACGGCGGATCAGATTCAATGCCATCTCACCTGCACGGCCGGATGGGGGCACAGGCAAAAGCACCTGACCCTGCACCCTGTCCAATAAGGCATGCATTGCCTCAAGGCGTTGGGATTGCGGGACATCGTCCAAGTGATAAGAGCAATCCAAGATGGCAGTCGCTGCCGGCGGTGGTGCATCGAAGGAAAACCAATCGGATTCCTCAGACCAATCGCCAGAATAGTAAAACCCATCTCCCAGATCGAAGTGGAACCAAACCCCGCCCATCGCGTGCCCATTGCGGCCCGTGGTCAGTGTTATGCCATTAATCACCGTCTGACCTTGTTCGGGCAACAGATGCACTTTCGCGGCGGGGGGGAGCGCCTTGGCCGTCTGTGCCGTGGCATATATGGGCAGCCCTGCCTCAACAGCATAAGAGGCCCCGCCGATGTGATCGATGTGATCATGGGTGATGAACACCGCCTCTGCCCCCTCAAGCCAGAGCGGATCGAAATGCGCGTTCGCCTCGGGCCCAAAGCCGCAATCAAGGAGCCAAATTCGGTCACCCACGGTCAATTGGATGCATGCGGGGCCTTTGTCCCCGATGCCGGAAAGTAGTCGGATGCTTTGCATTTAATCCTCCCGAAAGGCCCAAGGGGTTGTAATTGTAAGGCCCAATTGGGTGCCGACCTCGAAACGTGCGCGGGTTTCAGCAAACAGGCGTGCACCGCAGTCGGTCACCGCTTCCAGCAGGTATTTTCCACCCACATAAGTGACCCGCGCGACTTTGCTGCGCAGATCTCCTGTCTCGGTAATGGTCAGGTTTTCGGGGCGCAGGCAAACATGGCTGACCTGCGCATCCTGGCTTGTGGATTGCACGGTAACCTCGGCCCCCAGAATGCGCGCCTGTTGTGCGTTCCCGCCGGTTTTGAGCTCTTGCACCGGCACCACCGCGCCGCGACCGACGAATTCCGCGACAAAGCGGTTCTTTGGTCGCTCATAGAGGGTTTGTGGGGTATCGAACTGCTGAATGCGCCCTTGATCCATGACCGCAATCCTGTCGGCCATTGCCATGGCTTCGGCCTGATCATGGGTCACATAGACCATCGTGGCACCGGTACGCTTGTGAAAGTCGGTAAAGACACCCTGCATCGTGGCCCGCAGTGCCACGTCAAGGTTGGCCAAAGGCTCATCCAGCAGGACCGCGCAGGGAGCTGATACAAGGCAACGGGCCAAAGCGACGCGCTGTCTTTGGCCGCCCGAAAGATCGGAGGGCATGCGGTCCGCATAGTGCTCTAGCCCTGTTGAGGCCAGGGCGGCATCGGTCTGTTGTACTATCTCAGCCTTGGATAGTTTCCGAATTTCAAGCGGGTAGGATACATTACGCCGCACAGACATATGCGGCCAAAGGGCGTAGGACTGGAAGACAAACCCGATGTTGCGCGCTTCGGGGGGCAGGTTTGCGCCCGTCTGCGCGTTTGCCATTTCGCGCGCCCCGATGCGCAGGCGTCCGTGGCTGGGCGCTTCAAATCCGGCCAAGATCCGCAAAAGCGTGGTTTTGCCACAGCCCGACGGCCCCAAAAGCGCAATAAATTCGCCGTCTTCAAACCGCGTTGTAATGTCTTGTAATGCGGGCGTATCTGCGAATGTCTTGCCAACGCAGGACAGGTCTATGTCTGCCATGGGACAACTCCTTTGGGAAAGCGGCGTGATAACAACTGGATCAGCGCCATCAGGACGATGACGACAAGCACGATGGTCATTGCCAATGCGCTGGCCATGCCGGTTTCGCCGCTGTCATCAAGATTGAAGATCACCACGCCAAGCGTCTCGGTGCCTGAGGACCACAAAAGCGCAGACACTGTGAGTTCGTTAAACGCAGTGAGAAAGACAAGGATCGCCCCCGCCGCAGCAGCAGGTGCCGAAAGTGGAAAGATCACATCACACAAACGCCGGTAAAGCGATGCACCAACAGATTGCGCGGCTTCGTCCATGGCTGGATCAAACTGTTTGAGGCTGGCCTGAACCGGACGGAACATAACCGCAAAGAAACGCGCGATATATGCCAGAAAAATGATCCAGATGGTGCCGTAAAGCGTGGCATCTGTGAATGGCAGTTTGATCAACAGCAAGATCATGGCAATCGACAGAACCACCCCTGGCAGCGCGTAGGGCAAGTCAAGCAGGCTATCGAACAGGCGCGAAAGCCGCGTTTTGCGCCGCTCCATCAGCCATGCAAGGGGCAGGCAAATCACGACAAGTACCAAAGAAGCGCCCATTGCCAGTCCGAATGAGTTGGTAAATGCGCGTGATGTGGCAGGCTGGCGGAAAAGCACCTCCTGCCAAGATGCGAGGCTAACCGTATCCAGACGCAGCGGCACACCGTAGGCGGGTATCAAGGAGGTCGCCAAAAGGCCAAACATCGGCAGTACAAGGATGGCAGAAATCACCGCCCACAGAAAAATTTCAACCGGTAGGCGCGCCTTACCAAGCGGCAAAGCTAAGGGGCGGGATGTGCTACCGACAAGGTGTAGCTTCTGACGGGTCTGGAAAAGGCGTTGCAACAAAATACCGCCAACAGCCACAACCCCGATTAACATCGCAAGAACCGAAACTTCGGCCAAGACCGTCGTCCCCATTCCGGCCAGCTTTTGATAGATTAGCGTTGGCAACGTCGCATAGCCTGCGGGAATGCCCAACATCGCCGGAATGCCGAAATTACCAAGGGCGGTCACAAAGGTGATTGCCGTGCCGGCCCCCAGACTGGGCAGGGTCAGCGGCAGCACAACTTGCCACCATATACGCAATCCTTTTGCCCCGCTGATGCGGGCGGCCTCAACAACGTCTTGAGGGACGGATCGCAGGCCAGCGCGCAACGTCAAAAAAATGATCGACATATGCTGAATTCCCAAAAGAAAAATGATCCCTCCAGGCGAATAAAGCGGCTGCGCTGCCCCAAGTGGAGGCGCGATGCCTAGCGTTTTTAACAGAGCCGATGAGGGCCCCATAATCTGGACCCAAGACAGCGCAGTAATCTGCGGCGGGATCATCATTGGGATCATCAGGCAGAAAACCAGTGCCGCCTTGGCCCTCAGGTCAGTCAGCGCCACAAGGAACGCAAAGGCAGATCCCAGCATCAAAGATACCAAAGTGCCAAAACCGGCTGTGACCAAGGAATGTTTGAGCGCGCTCAGGGTAGAGGGCTGCGTCAATACCTCTCGCATCAGGGTAAGGCTGGGGTTCCCTTGATGCGTGACGCCCTCTACAAAAAGGCGCAATACTGGCGCAAGCGTCAGGCAGATCGCGACGACCAAGATGGCCGAGAGCAGCCGGGCCTCGGACCGGCTGCCTCCGTTGTATTGCGCGGCAAACATCACTCAGCGCCAAAAAGCTCTGAGAATTTGGCTTTGTTTGCTTCTGCGTTAGCGAGCGCTTCGGCAGGGTCAAAAGCCATCAATTTGATATCATCGCGCGCAGGGAAACCTTCAGGAACACCCATGCCGTCGCGCGCCGGGATGTAACCCATATCCAGAACCAGGTCCTGCCCCTCTGCGCTCAGCAAGAAATCGACAAACTTCTCTGCGCCCGCGACGTTCTTGGCAGAAGACATGATCGCAACCGGTTCAGTCACATAAGATACGCCTTCTTTAGGAAAGACGAATTCTACTGGTGACCCATCGGCCTTGTTGCGGATCGCGAGAAAGTCCACGACCATGCCGTAGGGTTTTTCGCCCGAAGCGACGGCCTTGAACGTTCCGCCATTGCCGCCCTGCGCGCGCGCCTCGTTGGCGGCAAGGCCTTCGTAATAGTCCCAGCCCAAGCTGCCGTCGCTTGTGAGCGTGGCAAGGTGGATCAGCGCGGCACCGGAGTAAAGCGGCGACGGCATTGCGATCTGACCCTTGACGGAGGCGTCAGACAGGTCGCCCCAAGATGTCGGAGCGGTTTCAACGCCGGTGTTGTAGACAAGGCCGGTCGTGATCAGCTTGGTGGAATGGTAATACCCCTCGGGTGAGAAGAGGGCTGCGTCATAGTTCTGGGCTTCGGGGGAGCTGTAGGCATTCAGCAGGCCCTGCTGTGCCATGCCTTCAAGGGTAACAGTGTCTGCGATCAAAAGCACGTCAGGCTGTGGGTTACCGGCTTCGATTTCGGCGCGCAGGCGTGCCATCAGCTTGGTTGTACCATCGCGCACCCAATCGACTTCGGTACCGGGGTTGGCTGCCATAAAGGCATCAACTGTGCGCTGCGCGTCAGCATTGGGTTGCGAGGTGTAAAGGGTGATGGTGTCGGCCATGGCTGTGCTGGCCAAGAGCGCGAAAGCGGTGGATGTGAGGACGGACTTCATAGGGCTCTCCTGGAGTTGCATCTTTCGAACGAAAGTACTTCACAGGCCGTCTTATCGCTGGGAATCTTGACAGTTTTGCAACAGATACTTGAAGTTTTTATTTCTATTGCGGCGCACGGATGAGTTTCTTAACCTTCTGAAAAATGATGATTTCTTAGAAGAGGCTGCCGTGCAACGGGACGTTACCCAGCGAAGAGATGCGATTGTCGCACTATTGTCGGAAAAGGATGTGCTTTCGGCGATGGATCTTTCGTTCGAACTTTCTGTCTCTGTTCAAACGATCCGTGCAGATCTACGCGATCTGGATGAAGCAGGCTTGGTACAGCGGCGCAATGGCACCGTGCGACTGCGGCAGCAAAGCGAAAACATCGGCTACCTCCCGCGCGAAGGGATTGCACGGCAGGAAAAACAACGCATTGCTTTGGCGGTCAAAAACCTGATCCCCAATGGCGCACGTCTGGCCTTGGGCACCGGAACAACAGTGGAGACCTGTGCGCGTTTTCTAGCATCGCATAAGGGCCTATTTGTTGCCTCCAACAGCATCCACGCGGTCTGCGCCCTGCAACATGCTCAGGACGTTGCGGTTGAACTGGCGGGCGGCGCTGTCCGAATGCGCGATCTGGATATGATTGGGACACCTGCACTGGAATTTTTCTCCAAGTTCAATGTGGACTACGCAGTGTTCAGCTGCGGCGGCCTGTCGGAGACCGGCAGAGTAATGGATTATAATTCAGACGAAGTATCCGCCCGCAAAGCTATCGCCAATTGCGGTAAAAATAGCATTCTGGTTATGGATAGCACAAAAAAGGGCTTGGATCTGACTTGTCAGACCGGGAATGTTTGGGACTTTGATGTTGTGGTCACAGGTGCAACCTTTTCAACGCCAATTCTACAAAGTTGTGCGCGACATGGTTGCCGTGTCATTCAAGTATGAAAATGGGCTGGTTCAGCGATGAAACGCTGATGTCCCACCATTCTTAGATTTTGGCGGCCCCGGAAGGACTTGAACCCTCAACCTCGGACTTAGAAGGTCCTTGCTCTATCCAGTTGAGCTACGGAGCCGCTGAAAGCGGTCTGTAAAACAGTCCGCGATAATCTACTACTTGCTAATCGTCTTAAATTCAAAGCCAAATTTGGACTTGATCAACCTATTAAAAGTCAGGCGCTCTATTCAGCCCGGCTATGGGCGCGTTGTGGCCTGATACTGGTTTGGAATTGGCTGCACAATAGTTCGGCCCCTTTGATAGCTGGGTGACCGGAATTGTCTCTTATCCGCGGCATTGGAGAAGGAAGTGTGATTTTTGTTCTATTTACGTTCTTGATGGAGCGTTACATTTCAGGCAATTATCTGGTTGTTCTTCTTGGACAACAGATCCGGCCTTGGGTTAAACACATAATGCGACGGAGGGATCATGACGCACAGGTATTACGACTTCTTTGCAGGCGGCGGTATGGCTGGTCTGGGCCTTGGCCCGGATTGGAAGTGTTTATTTGCAAATGATATCGACCCGAAAAAGGCTGCAAGTTACCGAAAAAACCATGGTGGCGGTGCCGAGCTATTGCTTAAGGACGTCGCAAAGGTAGCGTTGGATGACTTGCCTTGTGCGGCTGATATGGTCTGGGCCTCTTTCCCCTGTCAGGATTTGTCATTGGCGGGAAATGGTGCGGGTCTGGCGGGCAAGCGAAGCGGGATGTTTAAACCATTCTGGCAGTTGATGCGTGGCCTGAACAGCGAGGGTCGCGGACCCAAAATCATCGCGCTTGAAAATGTATGTGGCGCGATCACCAGCAATGGTGGCCGCGATTTTGCAACCTTAGCCGCGGCGTTTTCGGGACTGGGATATCGATTTGGTGCTGTGGTGGTGGATGCGGTGCATTTCCTGCCGCAATCGCGCCCAAGATTTTTTATGATCGGGGTCCGTGGAGACCTGATCATTCCTGACCAGCTTTTGGGCGAGGGGCCCAGTGGGCTTTGGCATCCGCCTGCTTTGGTGGAGGGGTGCAACCTGCTTTCGAACGCAGCGGCCGCGCGCTGGCAATGGTGGCATTTGCCGACGCCATCCACGCGTAACACGCATCTTGCCGCGTTGATCGAAGAACGGCCAACAGGGGTTGCGTGGCATACGAAGGCCGAGACGCAAAAACTGCTGGATATGATGACCAGCCATAACCGCCAGAAAGTTGATGCTGCCAAACAAACAGGGGAGCGTGTCGTGGGAACGATATACAAACGCACCCGGCTGGATACACAGGGCATCAAGCGTCAACGTGCCGAGGTGCGTTTTGACCAGATTGCTGGCTGTCTGCGCACGCCCGCCGGCGGGTCGAGCCGGCAGACGATCATGGTGGTTGAGGGTGACAAGGTCCGCTCGCGGCTATTGTCCACCCGCGAGGCCGCATCGCTGATGGGGTTACCTGAAAACTATATCCTGCCAGAGCGTTACAATGAGGCCTATAAACTTGCCGGTGATGGGGTGGCCGTGCCGGTTGTGCGCCATTTGGCAAATGCTATTTTTGAGCCAGTGTTGCGTCGTAACCGGCTGGCGCTGGTGGCATGAGGAGCCGATGTGGTTAAGCGTAACCCCGATGACACCAATTTCCCGCCATTCGAGACCGAGGACCTTCGTAACAACCTCGCCGCCTTTCTGGCGCAGTCTTTCCACGATCCGGTTATAGGGAAACCGCGCGCTATCGGGGCATTCAAATGGGGCGTTTACGCTTTTTTCGACTACGATGGAGAGCCCGTCTATGTGGGGCAGACCAAAGAAAAAGTCTCGACCCGGATCAGGCGGCATTTGACCAATCAGCGCACGGACGCTGTTGCGATGTCGGTGCTGGACCCTTTTGAGGTTTATGAGGTCGAGGTCTGGCCGTTGCCGGAGTTTCAGAAAACGGCGGCAGGGGATGCGCAGGCCAAGGCCCATTTGGATGCACTGGAGGATCTGGTGTATCAGGAGGCGATCGAGGGGAGCATTTTTAAGGCTGTTCTCAACGAAAAAGACCCGCCAACGCCTACAGTTGAGGTCAGCAAGCCACCATCGTTGCGCGGCAGGTTGGTCTCACCACAGGTGCACCGGATACGATCACATCCCGATTTTCGCATCGCTCGCCGTGCGTTGACCTTATCCCGGTTGGCGCAGGTGATTTCAGAACGAAAAGTTCAGGGTGGTCTGCGGCGGGTTTTGCTCACACAGTCCAAGCGTCTGCAATGGTTGGCGGATCGGCGTTACAATGCCCTTGGTGGTGCGGCATCGGTGGCTGGCGAGGCCGAAGACTGAGGTTTCAGAGCGTGCGAAACCATTCCGGCAGAACAGTGCGACAGACGTAATTGATGAACGGCGGCTTTATGATACCACGCTTCGGGTCACGCACAGGCTGGTCGCGGATTTGCTTATAGCCCTCGGAAACGGCGTCTTCCCAAGAGAGTTCTTTGGCGATGGCCAGTTTTCGGAAAAACCGTTTCGCATGAAAGTCGGGTTTTGCCCAACCAGGCACGTTCCAATCTTCTCCTACGCTGTCAGCAACCGATTGCCGCACCTTGTTTGTCAGAGCAAGCGCTTCCGAATTGGCGTGTTTGAGGTGAACAAAAAAGACACCATCCGGCATCTCGAAGGGAAATTTCTCGGTCCTGCGATAGCCGCAAAACACCCCGTGCCAACGCAGCGGCAATGATTTCCGCACGGCCCATGCCTTGCTGTAATTTCCGGTTACACATGCGACTTTGCGGTGCGCAAACACAGACTCGCTTGGGTCAAGTGGTGCGTCGCCTTCGACCTCGGCAAGGTTAAGGCCCAGTCCGAACAGAGCGGGGGCCTTTGTCGCGGCAAATAATTCCTCAAAAGAACCATAGAGAGCGGGATCAAAGCAAACCAATTCATCCGCATCCGTCTGTATGACCCAGTCATAAACATTCCCAAGTCCGGATTGCATGTCGTTTACCACCCGCATTCGCACCCTGTCGAAATTGCGCAATCCGTCTCGGGGAATGGTGATAATACTTGCCTTTGGACAGATTTTTGCGATTTCGGGATCAATCCCATGCGAAATGACATAAAGGTTTTCGGCACCCAAATGTGCACTGAAATAACGATACCATTGCGCCAAAGCCCAATAATCGCGGTAAACCATCGTGATCGCGCAAATTTTCATGCCAACTCCATTGCCAGTCCTAAAAGGCGTATAGAGTGATCAGGGGTCGATCAAGGAATTGCCACGCCATGCGCCGCATTCGGGTCGACCTGAGACCCTAAAGCTCCAATTGGCGCAGACGTCCTTCGGCATTGGGTAACCTGACGCTGAATAAGTTTTTGCAGAGAAGGACAATGGACAAGATGGCGGCCTAACGCCCAAAAGTCATCCCCAAGGGTGTCCTTAAAGCTGGAGGGCACTTGGAGCACAGCGCAAAGTCAAACCGCGTTGTTCGAGTGTCAGTTCGTCCTCACGCGGCCCTTTCCGAAATCGCGGTTCTGGACACTGGGTTGGCAAGTGGCCAATCAAAGCTGAAGGTCGCACCATTTCCGACGGAGGAGTGGAGGCTGACGGTACCGCCGTGACGTGCGACCAGTTTTTTGACAATTGCCAACCCGATTCCGGTGCTGTCGGATCCCGCTGGACGGGCCAGAGTTTGGAAGATCGTGAAAATACGGTTGTGGAACCTTGGGTCGATGCCAGGGCCATTGTCGCTTACGCTGACGCGGCAGCTTTGTCTTTGAGCTTCAAGGGTGATGATGATGTGTGGAGCCTCATGCTCACCACAGTATTTGATCGCATTGCTGACGAGGTTTTCGATGATGCGTTGGAAGTACAAAGGTTCTACGCTGATCGCTCTGACATTGCTGCGCAATTCCAATTGACTGTCCTCCAGTGCAAAATCCCACCGCAATGACTCTAGAAATTCTGTTAAGATCACGGGGGCCGCGTGCTCTGGCGCTGCTGTGGCGTTAGAAAGCGTAAGGATGCCTTGGGTGAGTGCTCGCATGCGGGTGACACGTTCCTGAATCCGGCACAGGTTTGCGGCGACTTCCGGATTGGCCTGAGGCGATGATATATAGTCAGCCAGATATTCTTGGAGCATTTCGGTTAGCCCGCCAATTCCGCAGATCGGTGTGCGCAAATCATGGGAGGCAATGTAGGCATATTCCTCCAGCTCCTTATTTTTCGAGACGAGTGCAGCGTTCTCCTCTTGCAGCTGTTTCACCTCTTTTTGGAGTTTCCGAGCCTTACGTTCGGTTGAACGGGCAGATTTCATGCTTGTTCGTGCAATCATTGCCAATCGGAAGATAATCAAACCCGCGATCAGAATCACAGCGGTACTTGCATCAGCAGTCTGATATTTCTCATAGATAGGTTGGCCCCCGCCGGGGGTGGTCAAGTGCCTGTCGCGCATGTTGGGGGGCAACGGTTCTTTGATCAGTTGCTCTGTGATTGAAGCTGCATGAGCCGTGGCCTTTGCCATCCCTTGCATAACAGTGATCTGGGCCTTGCCGGCACCGCGACCAGGCAGAGCGGATGTTTCATGTGCAACATCAAATCCTGTCTCTTCGCTGTTCGTCATCACCGGCGCTATGTGCGAACCTTCATGCGATTCGATTGCCGTGATACCAGGCACCGCGATGCCTTCGTATTCTTCCAAGCGTTCGCGTGTTGCCGCTTGTGTGCTATCTTGTGAAGTGTCTGCTTGCGTGAGGGTGCGCGCCTCTGTCAGGTGTTTGGGGAAAAGCCATGGGCTGGTGGTCAAGCAAAGCGACACAAGAAGGATGATGGCACAAAAGTTTGTGATCCGGCCGCTATCGGTTGAAAAAAGAGTACGCAAATCTGTGTTCCGATTTTCTGGGATGTGGTCACCCTAGGTTGCAGAGGTTAAGAAATAGCTGTGCATTTTGCGGTCTTGCGCGCAGGAAACTTTGTGCAGATCATTGTGAAAATAGACGCTGGCGCGTAGGTGGCTGCGGTCGAAGCTGCCAAAATCGCTTCACATTTGTTGCGGGAAAGCATATGTTAGCGCTAACTTATATAATTGATGGGATACTGCTGTGTCTGTGAACCAAATTCTGAATAAAATCACCAAACGGATCGTCGAACGGAGCCAGGATCGTCGCGCCGCTTATTTGGAGCGGATGCGTGCCGCGCAGAGCAAAGGACCATCACGCGGACACTTGTCATGCAGTGGACAGGCGCATGCTTTTGCGGCTGCGGGTCCCGATCAGAATGCGCTTGCCACAGGGACGCAGGGCAACCTTGGGATTGTGACTGCCTATAACGATATGCTGTCTGCCCATCAGCCGTTTGAACGTTACCCAACCCTGATCCGTGACGCGATCCGCGCAAACGGTGGCACCGCGCAGGTTGCGGGCGGTGTGCCTGCGATGTGTGACGGTGTGACCCAAGGTGAGGCAGGTATGGAGCTGAGCCTCTTTTCACGTGATGTGATCGCCATGGCCACCGGTGTGGCGCTGAGCCATAACACCTTTGATGCTGCCGTTTTCCTTGGCGTTTGCGACAAGATCGTGCCGGGCTTAGTGATCGGGGCGCAGGTCTTTGGCCATCTGCCATCAGTGTTCATTCCTGCCGGTCCCATGACCAGCGGCCTCGCGAATGAGGAAAAGGCCAAGGTCCGTCAGAAATTCGCAGCAGGCGAAGTTGGCCGCGAAGAGCTGATGGCCGCAGAGATGGCGGCCTATCACGGGCCGGGCACATGTACTTTCTACGGCACAGCCAACACGAACCAGATGCTGATGGAATTCATGGGGCTGCACCTGCCGTCCTCGAGCTTTATCAACCCGGGTGCCGAAGTCCGTGATGCACTTACCGTTGAGGCCGCCAAGCGTGCTTTGTCGATGAGTGCGCTAGGCAATAATTACACGCCGGTTTGCGATGTGCTGGATGAAAAAGCATTTGTGAACGGGATGGTTGGGTTGATGGCCACAGGCGGGTCGACCAACCTGTTGATCCACCTGATCGCGATGGCGCGGGCAGGGGGGATTATTCTGGATTGGCAGGATTTCTCGGAAGTGTCCGACATCGTGCCGCTGTTGGCGCGGGTGTATCCGAACGGGCTTGCTGATGTGAACCACTTCCACGCGGCGGGCGGGCTTGGCTATATGATCCGCGAACTTCTGGGCGCGGGGCTGTTGCACCCTGATACCAAGACTGCTGCGGGCGAAGGTCTGCATAACTATACACAAGAGCCGTTTTTGGAAGATGGCGCATTGGCATGGCGCGAAGGCACAGACGTCAGCCTCAACACCGGCATTCTGCGCCCCGCATCCGAAGCTTTCGCCACCTCCGGCGGGCTCAAGCGTCTGTCCGGCAAACTGGGCACAAGCGTGATCAAAATCTCGGCGGTGGCGCCTGAGCATCAATTGGTCGAAGCGCCTATTCGTGTGTTCCATGATCAGGATGAGGTCAAAGCAGCCTTTAAGGCAGGCGAATTTACCGGTGACACCATTGTCGTTGTCCGTTTCCAAGGGCCCAAGGCCAACGGCATGCCGGAATTGCACAGCCTGACGCCAATGCTGGGCATCTTGCAGGGGCGCGGGTTCAAGGTGGCATTGGTCACAGATGGCCGCATGTCTGGCGCGTCTGGCAAAGTGCCCGCCGCCATCCACGTCAGCCCCGAGGCGCTTGACGGTGGGCCAATCGCCTATCTGCAAGACGGTGACGTCTTGCGTCTGGACGCTGCGGCTGGCACGCTTGAAATTCTCACCGAAGGGGTGCTGGACCGCGAGGCCGTTACCGCTGACATGAGCCACAATCACTTTGGCACGGGCCGCGAGCTGTTCGCGCCGTTCCGCAACGCCGTCGGCACTGCCGATACCGGCGCTTCTGTATTCGGGGACTAAAATATGATCAACGACACTGCCTATATCCGCGAGCTGGCAAGCCTCGCGCCCATCATCCCTGTTATCGTTGTCGATGACGTGGCCGATGCCATTCCGCTGGCCAAAGCACTGGTGCGTGGCGGTCTGCCGGTTCTGGAAGTCACCCTGCGTACAGATTGCGCGCTGGAAGTGATCAAAGCCATGGCCACTGTAGAAGGTGCTCGCGTAGGTGCCGGTACGTTGGTGACCCCGCAAGACGTGACTGACGTGATCGAAGCGGGCGCGACCTTTGGCGTGACGCCGGGCTCTCCTGCGGCCCTTGTGGACGCGGTGCTTGAGGCGAATTTGCCTTTGCTTCCCGGTGCGGCCACGGCGACCGAGGCGATGACCCTGCAGGCGCGCGGCTTTGAGGTGCTCAAGTTCTTCCCCGCCGAAGCGGCTGGCGGCATTAAAATGCTCAAAGGCTTGGGCGGCCCGCTGCCGGGGATCTCATTCTGCCCCACTGGTGGCGTGAGCCTCGAAAATGCGCCCGATTATCTGGCCCTGCCAAATGTGGTCTGCGCTGGCGGTAGCTGGATTGCGCCGCTTGATCTGGTCAAGGCTGGCGACTGGGATGAAATCGAAAACCGTGCCCGCGCTGCAGCAGCCTTGCCGCGCTAAGACAAACAGACCTATCAGATTGGAAGGCCGGCAACCGCAATGTTGCCGGCCTTTTGTGTTGTTCAGTGGTGAAAATAGTTAATTTTGAGGCCTGTTTTGCTGCTTTATAGGGGCATATCGGCCTGTAAGGCCGAGGTTTTGTTAAAACGCTGCGTATACTTGGCAATTTCCGCCTTCAATGACTGTCAATTGTCGCTCATTTGAGCATACTGGCGCGCATGAAAGAAATGCCCAAATCCGCTCTGCCGTTACGCCACACAAACAGATCCCTGCCCATCGCGTTATTGCGTGCGCGCGAGGTGGTCATGGGGCCTGTTCGCGATATGCTTGCGGATACGGGCGTGAATGAGCAGAAGTGGCGCGTGCTGCGGGTGCTGGACGAAGGCGGTGCGCAGGATCAAAATACAATCGCGCACAAAGCCTGCCTTCTACTGCCAAGCCTGACACGCATTTTACGGGCCATGGAAGAAGACGCGCTGATCTCACGGAGTGAGGATCCGACTGACCGACGCCGCTCTATTGTACAGATCGAAGACGCAGGGCGTCATATCCTTGAGGCAAACGGCGCGCATGCCGCGGCGTTGGTTGCGCAAATGCGTACACTCTACGGAGAAGAAAAATACGAACAGCTCCTTGATCTGCTTGAGGACCTTCAAACAATCGGGATGAAACCCTGACAATCAAGGCTGCCGACGGGTGAATTGGAGCGGAATTTACCACGTCATTTTCCGATCAGGGTACAGTGATAGATCGTCGAGTGGCGCACCCTAGATTCAGGGTAAACGGGAAACCGTGGCATCTATGACGCAATCAATCTGTGATTGCGTGTCCGCGTAGCTACACCCTTGGTTCGAATCGTGGCTAAGCCTTAGACAGGACACCGCCGTGGGGGCGAAGGTAACAGGAATGTCAGATGTTCAAACACGCCGCTGGCGCGCTTTTCGCGGTCACTTTTTCGATTTTACTCGCCGCACCAGCCGCGCAGGCCCAATCTCGTGAAAAACTTGGCTATGGCCGGTTATTGAGCAACGACTTTTTTGGCGACGGGCATGACCGTTGGCGCACCGGTTCTTGGACATCCTCACGGGTTTGGGGGCCAGAGTGGACGGGCAGAGCGCCAAAGGGCTTTGGCGAGCTGATCGAGCTGCGCTTGTCCGCGGAGATATTTGCACCCGAGAACATCTCGCGTCCTGCTGCAGGGGATCGCCCCTATGCTGGCGCATTATCTGCCGGGGTACACACCCATTTCGATTTCAAAGGCTTCGAGATGGCGGTGGGCGGTGATGTGACCCTGACCGGATCAGGCAACGGTCTTGGTGATTTTCAGGATGCTGTGCATGATCTGCTGGGTGCACGGGAGCCGTCAAATTCGGTTCTGGATGATCAGATCGGTGGCGGTTTGCACCTGACCGTGGTCGGAGAAATGGGCCGCACGCTGCAATTGGCCGAAAACCTGCGTTTTCGTCCCTTCGTCGAGGGCCGTGCAGGCGCCGAGACTTTGGTGCGCGCAGGTTTCGATTTTACATTCGGCAGGGTCGGGGCTGACGAATTGTTGGTCCGCGAAAGCGTCACCGGCCATCGTTACCGTGTGGTGCAAAACCCCGGCGTGACCGGATTTTCCTTTTTGATGGGCGCAGATATCGCTCATGTTACAGATAGTATCTATCTGCCCGAAGGGCGTGACCTTGAGCTGACCGATAGCCGTGAACGGCTGCGGGCAGGTGTGCAATGGCAAGGCCATCGTGCCTCGGCCTTTTATGGTTTGACCTATCTGGGCGAGGAATTCGAAGCCCAGACCGAAGGGCAAGTCACAGGATCGCTTCAGGTGAAATTCCGTTTCTAAGACGTGCCCCCCGCGAGGGGGCACGGTGCCTGTAAAGATGTTTGCCTGCAACACCACGGGTTGTGTGATGGTGTAAACGCAACAGTTGTGTGCAACATCGGAATTTCACTTTGCAGTGAAGTCTCTTTTTGTTAACGATTAGGTAATAAAAAAAGATTACGAGGCAGGCGAGTTAGTAAATGGGAATGGGCTTTCGTGGCACATTCGTCATCAGCTGGTCGCAAACAGAAATTGACGGTCTTGAAGCTGCACCAGTGCAAGCTTTGAGTGTGGGTGCTGCATGGGCATGGCGTGGAGATGCTGTGCGCGTTGACGGGCCGTCAGATGTTTTGCGGCTTGATGAGGCGGACGGTTCAGAAGATTTGCGTAGACGTGCAGCGCGTATGGTTCACAGGCTTGTGGGCACAGCGCTGGAGCGTGATGGCGGTGCGCGGACGCGTGCGGACGATGGTGGGTCGTCGCCGTTAATGGATAATAGTTTTGTCGTCACGGACGGCGGGAAAAGCTATAGCGTGACCCTGATCGAGGTCGGTGGCGGTAGCCAGCCGCTGTTGATGTTCCTTGACGAGATGCCGCCGCGCCATTGCGATCTCTGGATCGTACATCATACCCTTGGCACCGTACAAAACACTGATGGTGGCCCACAGCAAAGCGGGGTCATTTGCTTTACCCCCGGCACCCATATCCAGACCCAGGATGGCACGCGCCTGATCGAAGACCTGCGCGAAGGTGACAAGGTACAAACCAAAGATAACGGATTGCAGCCGTTGCGCTGGATCGGCAAGCGTCGCATGTCGGGTGCGCGTCTGTTTGCGATGCCCAAGCTGCGACCGATCCGCATTGCCGGGTCGTCCCTTGGGGTTGAACGACCCGACCGCGACCTTTTGGTGTCGCCTGCACACCGTATTTTGGTAAAAGGAGAGGCCGCGCAAAGCCTGTTCAACACCTCTGAAGTGTTGGTGGCAGCGAAGGATCTGATCAACGGTTCAACGATTACAGTTGATATGCAGGTGCGTGAAGTGACCTATATCCACGTATTGCTGGACGAGCATCAGGTGCTATGGGCTAATGGCCTCGAGACAGAAAGTTTCCATCCTGCCTCGGCGGCCCTGCAGACTTTGGATACACAGGACCGCCTGAGATTGATGGCCGAATATCCGCAGCTGGAATATGATCCACACACCTATGGCGGATTTGCGCGGCGGACGCTGTCGCCCTCTGAGGCGGCGATCTTGCGACACGCCGCCTGATGCTGCGTTAGCTTGCCTGTTTGTTCTCGATCAGCGCCTTGATAATAGATTTGGCGCTGTCGCCTGCCCAATCGGCATCACCGCGCAAGCGCGCAATTTCGCGGCCCTCGGGGTCAAGCAGGACGGTAATCGGCAGGCCAAAGATGGCCATCTGGCTGGCCAGCGCCTGTTTGGGGTCTTGGTGGCGGGGCAGGTTATCTACGCCAATCTCGCCAAAGAACTTTTTGATTCCCACGGGGGAATTGCGGCCTGTGGCAATCGTGAGCACTTCAAAATCGTCGCCGCCGAATTCGCCTTGTAGCTCGGCCAAATGGGGCATTTCCTTGCGGCAGGGCGCGCACCATGTCGCCCAAAAGTTCACCAGTACATATTTGCCGCGATAATCTTCCAAAGACGTGCTGCCTTTGCCGTCTTCAAGCTCGAAGCTGGCGTTGGATGTGGCCTGCGGAGCAGAGTGGATCGCCAGCTTTTTCATATCGCCGGTCGCCAGTGGCGTGATGATATCGGCATCTGCGGCAAGCGCAGGGTTTGCACCCGCGGTGAGGGCCGTATAGACGATAGCAAGCAATAGTTTCTTCATGGGTCCCTCCGGGGAATAGGCATATGTCAGACACAAGTTCGAATAAAATGTGGGGTGGCCGTTTCGCCGCAGGTCCAGACGCGATCATGGAGGCGATTAATGCCTCGATCAGTTTTGACCAGCGGATGGCGGCGCAGGATATTGAAGGTTCTCGGGCCCACGCGGCGATGCTCGCTGCACAGGGTATCATCGAGTCTAACGATGCCGAGACGATACGGGAAGGCCTGCTCACGGTCTTGTCAGAAATTGAAGGTGGCACATTCGAATATTCCACCGCTCTTGAAGATATTCACATGAATGTCGAGGCGCGGCTGAAAGAGGTTATCGGAGAGCCGGCGGGCCGTTTGCACACAGGCCGGTCGCGCAACGATCAGGTGGCAACAGATTTCAAACTTTGGGTGCGCGACCAGTTCGACGCAGCAGAAGGCGCGCTTCTTGCACTTATCCGCGCGCTTCTTACGCAGGCCGAAGCAGGTGCGGATTGGGTCATGCCCGGATTTACGCATTTGCAAACCGCACAGCCCGTCACATGGGGCCATCACATGATGGCCTACGTCGAAATGTTTGGCCGTGACCTGAGCCGGATGCGCGATGCGCGTGCGCGGATGAACGAATCCCCCCTTGGTGCTGCGGCTCTTGCAGGGACTTCCTTCCCGATTGACCGTGAGATGACAGCAAAGGCGCTGGGCTTTGACCGGCCAGCGGCGAACAGTCTGGATGCTGTGAGCGACCGTGATTTTGCGCTCGAATTTCTCGGTGCATCCAGCATTTGCGCCATGCACCTGAGCCGTTTTGCCGAAGAGCTGGTGATCTGGTCGTCGGCGCAGTTCCGCTTTGTAACGCTGTCTGACCGTTTCTCGACCGGCTCAAGCATCATGCCGCAAAAGAAAAACCCCGACGCAGCCGAGCTGATCCGCGCCAAGATCGGCCGGATTTTCGGGGCGAATGTCGCGCTGATGATGGTGATGAAGGGGCTGCCGCTGGCCTATTCCAAGGACATGCAAGAAGATAAAGAGCAGGTATTTGATGCTGCCGATAACCTGATGCTGGCGCTTGCGGCGATGGAGGGAATGGTGCGGGACATGACCGGCAACCGGGAACAGCTTGCCGCAGCTG
This sequence comes from Sulfitobacter sp., assembly GCF_039977885.1. GTDB lineage: Bacteria > Pseudomonadota > Alphaproteobacteria > Rhodobacterales > Rhodobacteraceae > Sulfitobacter. The sequence continues at coordinate 419,582 of NZ_JBDWCI010000008.1, read as the reverse complement.
CGGGCAGCGGGTTCTCCACCGCGACCGACCTTGCCGATTGGCTGGTACGGGTGCTGGGGCTGCCGTTCCGCGACGCACACCACATCACCGGATCCCTCGTGGCAATGGCCGAGGCGCAGGGTTGTGATTTGCCTGATATCACGCTGGACCAGATGCAATCGGTTCATGCGGATATCACGCAGGATGTATTTTCTGTGCTGACTGTAGAGAACTCTGTAAACTCGCGCGTTTCATACGGTGGCACCGCACCCGCGCAGGTCCGCGCACAGGTGGCCCGTTGGAAGGATATCGTCGGATGAAGCCGTTTGGCCTTTTTTGTATCTTGTTGTTAACCGCCTGCGGTGTTGACGGTGAGCCGACACAGCCCGCCGGCGGTGCAAAAGTCACGCTGGGTAGCGGGAATGATGTAGGCCTCGGCGCGACCATCGGCCTGCGCAGACCTGATGCAACAGCAAAGGCTGAACAATGAGGTTTGCGATGATCCTTGCCGTTCTGGCGTTGGCCGCATGCGAAGGCCCGAGCCGTGCGCAATCCGTCCGCCAGCAGCAGGTGGAGACGCCAAAGACAGGCATTTCAGTCAGCGGTTATGCGCGCTACGGCGTGTCAGGGCGGCTTTGATGTCCCTCTTGCGGCTGATCTTTCTGGCGCTTGCCATCTGGGGTGCGGTGCATCCCATGTATTACTTTGTCCAGTGGTTTCAGGAAAACGGCTGGGACATCATGGCGATGGTTGACGCATGGCATGTAAATGCGGCGTCCAGTGGGCTTGTGTGGGATCTAACGATCGCGGCGGTTGCATTGACCGTTTGGATCATCGCCGAGGTCGCAGTGCGCCGCAATTGGCGGGCACTGATCGCCATCCCCGCGACATTTTGCATCGGGGTCAGCTGCGGTTTGCCGCTGTATCTGTTTTTACGATCTGCACCTGTCCGCTAGGGCAGTCTCAAGTTTAAGGGCACAATAAAGACTATGGACCACTTCCTTTATCGCGACGGGGCGCTTTTCGCCGAAGACGTCCCTGTAGCCGAGATCGCCGCGACCGTTGGCACGCCGTTCTACGTCTATTCTACCGCTACCTTGCTGCGCCATTTCCGCGCCTTTGACGAGGCACTTGCGGGCATGGACCATCTGGTTTGCTACGCGATGAAGGCCAATTCGAACCAGGCCGTGTTGCGCACCTTGGCGCAGGCTGGTGCCGGCATGGATGTGGTGAGCCAAGGCGAATACCTGCGGGCCAAAGCCGCTGGTGTGCCGGGTGATCGGATCGTATTCTCCGGCGTCGGCAAAACCGCCGAGGAAATTCGCGTGGCCCTCGAAGGGGGAATTCGCCAGTTCAACGTCGAGAGCGAGCCGGAGATGGAGGTCATCAACGCGGTGGCGCTTGAACTTGGCAAAGTCGCGCCGATCACGATCCGTGTGAACCCCGATGTCGACGCCAAAACCCACGCCAAAATTGCCACGGGCAAATCCGAGAATAAATTCGGTATTCCGATTTCGCGCGCGCGCGAGGTTTATGCCATGGCGGCGGCTTTTCCAGGGATCGAAGTGGTCGGCATTGACGTACATATCGGATCCCAGCTGACCGATCTTGCCCCGTTTGAGCAAGCCTATCTGAAAGTGGCCGAGCTGACCGAGCAACTGCGCGCCCAAGGGCATACGATCAAACGCCTCGATCTGGGCGGTGGCCTTGGAATTCCTTATGAGACCAACAACGAAGCGCCGCCGCTGCCTTCGGACTACGGAGCGATGGTACAGCGTACTTTGGGGCATCTGGGCTGCGAGATCGAGATCGAGCCGGGCCGCCTGATTGCGGGCAATGCCGGCCTGATGGTGAGCAAGGTGATTTATGTCAAATCCGGCGAGGGGCGCGATTTTCTGATCCTTGACGGCGCGATGAACGATCTGATCCGCCCTGCGATGTATGAGGCCCATCACGACATAATTCCCGTCAGGGAGGCATCCGCCGGCACGGCGAAGCAACCCTATGACATCGTTGGCCCTGTTTGCGAATCCGGCGATACATTTGCCAAGCAACGCCAGATGACGCCGATGGCCGGCGGTGATCTGGTCGCCTTTCGCAGTGCAGGCGCATATGGCGCTGTGATGGCAAGCGAGTATAATTCGCGGGCACTTATTCCCGAAGTATTGGTGCATGGGGATCAATTTGCGGTTATCCGCCCACGGCCTACCTTTGACGAAATGATAAATCGCGATACCATCCCTGAATGGCTTGAGGCGCATCCCGCGACCTGAGCAGCCGCCCTGAGAGGTCGACATGGTCCAATTCACATCCGATGACGTGACGCAAACGCTCGCCAAATTGCGCAGGCCATTGATGTTGACCCGCATGGGGATGTGCGCCGAAGTTCTGGTGCGGTGTCTGTGGCCGTTGATGACCGTGATCTTGCTCGCGCTTTCTGCTGCGATGTACGGCTTGCATGAGGTTGCCTCGATCGAGGTGATCTGGGCTGCGATGGGTGCGTTTGTCGCCGGCACGATCTGGTCGCTGTTTTACGCCGCGCGCCACTGGTCATGGCCCAGCAAGGGCGCCGCACTTGTCCGGCTGGATAACAGCCTTAAAGGCCGGCCTTTTACTGCATTGATGGATGATCAGGCCATCGGCGATGGCGATGAAGCCTCTGCCGCTGTCTGGCGCGCGCACAAAGCGCGCATGGCCAAGCGCGCTGAAGCCGCCCAAGCGGTGCCGGGCGATCTTCGCATTGCTTCTCGTGACCCCTATGCGTTGCGCTTTGTCGCGGTGTTGGCTTTTGGCATGGCGCTGGTTTTTGGCTCGGTCTGGCGGGTGGGCACGGTTGCTGAAATGGCAAGCGGGGGCAGCGGCACCTTGGCCAGCGGTCCTGTCTGGGAAGGCTGGGCCGAACCGCCCCGCTATTCCGGCCTGCCGACGCTTTATCTTAATGATCAGGCCGAAGGGGCGCTGGAGCTGCCGGTGGGGACACTGATCACCATGCGCCTGTACGGCGAGCCGGGGGCGCTGAATGTCTCGGAAACGGTTTCGGGTCGCACGGTGCCTGTGCCAGCGGATGAGCCACCCCAGATGGCGTTTGATTTCAAGGTCCTGCAAAACGGCAACCTGTCCGTGGACGGCCCGAATGCGCGTGTATGGGATGTGACCGTACGTGCGGATAATGCCCCGGAAATCGTGATCCTCGGAATCCCCGAAGTTTCGGCCTTGGGGGAAATGCGTCTGCCGTTTGCAGCAAAGGATGAGTACGGCGTCGAAGCAGGTGAGGCGCGGATCATGCTAGATCTGGCTTCGGTTGATCGGCGCTACGGGTTGACTGTGGATCCCGAACCCCGCGCCGAAATCACTGTTCCTCTGCCTATGCCAATTGCAGGCGACCGTGCGGCATTTGAAGAAAACCTGATCGACGATTTTTCCCAGCACCCTTGGGCCAACCTGCCTGTGACGGTCTCGATGACCGCGCTGGACGCGGCCGAGCAACAGGCACAGACAGCGCCAATGCAGATGACACTGCCGGGACGCCGCTTTTTTGATCCGGTGGCTGCAGCGGTGATCGAAATGCGCCGCGATATTTTGTGGAGCAAGACAAACGCACGCCGATCGGCGCAAATTCTGCGCGCGATCGCTTACCTGCCCGAAGATGTGTTCCGCTCGGAAACCGCGGGCGCGCGTGTGAAGGAAATTATTGAGCGGATGGAAACCCAAGTCCGTTTGGGATTGTCCGACGAAAACCAGACCGAATTGGCACAAGAACTGTGGGATCTGGCCATCGAGCTGGAAGAGGGCGATCTGGAAGACGCCCGTGAACGGATGCGCCGCGCGCAAGAGCGTTTGAACGAGGCGATGAAAAATGGTGCATCGAACGAGGAAATCGCCGAGCTGATGCAGGAACTTCGCAGGGCCACAGACGACTACATGCAGCAGCTTCAGCGCGAACAAGCCGAGCGTCAGGATGGCGAGCAGCAGCAAGGCCAGCAGCAGGGCGAAACCATGCAGATGACGCAAGACGACTTGCAGCGCATGATGGACCGTATTCAGGAGCTGATGGAGCAGGGCCGCATGGCCGAGGCGGAACAGGCGCTTCGCGAGTTGCAGGAAATGATGGAAAACATGCAGGTCACTCAGGGCCAGCCGGGCGAAGGGGGGCAGCCCTCACCGGGTCAACAGGCCATGGAAGGTCTTGCCGAGACATTGCGCGACCAACAAAATCTGAGTGATCAGGCGTTTCGCGAGCTGCAAGAGCAATTCAATCCCCATGCGGAGCCGGGGTCGAACTATGGCAATCAGGGCCGCAACCGCGAACAGCAAGGCGAAGGCCAAACCGATGAGGGGCAGCAGGGGCAGGCCCAAAATCAAGAGAGCGAGCAAGGGGGCCAAGAGCAGCGCTCCGGCGAAGGTCAGGAGCAAAGCCTAGCCCAGCGTCAACAGCAGCTGCGCGATGAGCTGAACCGTCAGGAGGGCGCGATGCCCGGCCAAGGTACGCCAGAGGGTGATGCGGCGCGGGACGCATTGGACCGCGCGGGCCGTGCGATGGATGACGCCGAAGATAACCTGCGCAATGGGGACCTTGCCGGCGCAATCGACGATCAATCACAGGCGATGGAGGCGCTTCGCGAAGGGATGAGGTCGCTTGGTGATGCGATGGCGCAGGAAGAGGGTGAGCAGCAGCAAGGTCAAGGCACGCAGCAAGGAGAGCGCCGCGGCAATAACCGCGACCCACTTGGCCGCAATCAGGGCACCAATGGCGCGACCGGTGACGACGATGAGGCCAATCTGGACAATGATGCCTATGGCCGCGCGCGTGAGTTGTTGGATGAAATCCGCCGCCGTTCAGGCGAGGCTGCGCGCCCAGAAGCCGAGCGCGATTATCTTAACCGTTTGCTGGACCGCTTCTAACCTGCTCATTGGGGGGCGGGGGCCCCGCAGATCGGGCTGGTTATCCGTTGCTTTCTTCGGCAGCGCTATCGAGCGATTTAAGCATGGTTTGCAGGTTGCTATCCAACCACTCACGGCCTGAATTTACCGCTTGGACATAGTTGTTCAGCGGAGCTTCCAAGGCCGGAACGGCCGCGCTCAGACGTGGTGCAAAGATGTAAATAATAGCCAGCACGATGAAAATCAGCATCACCGTTGTAAAACCTGTCCGAAAGCCGCGGCGTTTGCGCTGATAGGTGGGGGCTTCGATCGGCGGCTCCTCCAGATCTGCGGCACCTGCGCCTGTTCGCCCGCTGCTCGAGCGGAGGGTGGAATTGATTTCCTCGATGTCCGGCAACAGATCGCGGCGCGATCCCAATGCGGCAGCGGCGGCTGTTTGCTGTTCGGGATTACCGCCTGCGGCTTGCACTTGCGGGGCTTGATCGCCGCGCAGACGGGCCATGCGTTCACGCGCTTCACGGGCGCGGCGGTCTGCTTCGTCTTCGGGTGTCTCAAGCTCCATGCCCAGATCGGGCTGGCTTTCCAATCCGCCGGCGGTCTGCGCGCGGCGCGCGGCCTGTTCGGCCTCGGCCTCCTGACGCAAGATATCAGCCACAGCGGGATCTAGCTGTTTGCGCTCGGGCGCGGCTGCAGGCGGTGGGGGCGGAGGCGGCGGTGGGGCGACTTCTTCATCCGGCGCAGGGGCATCCAGTGCCTCTGTTTCATCTTCCGGCTCATGGTCGGGGTGGTGCTGAAACCACGTCTGTCCACAGTTCGAGCACTGCACATCGCGGCCAGCGACGGGCATAACATCATCGGGCACTTCGTATTGTGCATCGCAGTTTGGACAGATCAGTCTCATTTTTCGCCCCGAAACAAAGTTATTTTACCCGTTTATCACTCAATTATGTACCATAAGTGCTAAGTATGCGTCCGAAAAGTCTATTCTGCGCTTCATTCTCTTATGAGGATGGATTGAAACCCAAGCGATGCTCAGGCACAACAGGCAGGCACCAGAGGGGCTGACCGTGATCGAGCTTGAAAATGTTGCCTATAGTTATGGCGGGGGGGAGTTGTTGTCTGACATCTCTCTCAAGCTTGCACCGGGGTCGTTTCACTTTTTGACCGGCCCGTCGGGCTCCGGCAAGACCACTTTGATGAAGCTGTGTTATGGCGCATTGTTGCCCACGGCAGGCTATGTGCGGTTCTTTGATACGGATGTGCGGGCCTTGACCCGCGATGATGTAGCGCTGTTGCGCCGGCGCGTCGGTGTTGTGCATCAGGATTGCGCGTTTCTGGATCACTTGCCTGTGGCCGAAAACATCGCCCTGCCTTTGCATGTCTCCGGCCGCAGCAATGAAGCACAGGGCGAAGATCTCAACGACCTGATGCATTGGGTCGGATTGACCGAACGGGCACAAGCCCTGCCACCCGAGTTATCAGGCGGCGAGCGGCAGCGTGCTGCTTTGGCACGCGCGGTGATTATGGCACCCGATGTGGTGCTGGCGGATGAACCAACGGGCAATGTGGATTGGGAAATGTCCCAACGTTTGCTGCGTCTGCTGATTGAACTTAACCGCATGGGCAAAACCGTGCTGGTGGCCACCCATGACCTGAGCCTGATCCGCGCGACCAAAGCGCATGTGCAGGCCCGCGTGCTACGGATTGCCAACCGGCGGATACAGCTTGCCGGAGCGGATTTGTAATGAGGATACGGGCAAAGGTTCTGGGCGTGTTGAAAGGTGACACGCAGGCGGATCGTGTTGTGCCGCCATCGGGTTTCACGGCGCAGCTCACCCTTTTTGCTGCTGGTGCGATGGCTTTCCTGGCTGTTTTTGCATTGGCTTTGTCGCTGGCCTCAGGGCGGTTGGCGGATCGTTGGGGCAACGAGCTTGCCCAATCGGCCACAATTCGTATTGCGGCCCCTGCGGACCAGCAGGCGGCGCAAACTGCCGCAGCGCTGCGTATTCTTGAAACCACGCGCGGTGTCGCGCAGGCACGGGCATTTACCGATGAAGAACAAGCTGCCTTGTTGGCCCCTTGGTTCGGCGCCGAGCTGGACCTTGATACTTTGCCAGTGCCCCGTCTGATCGAGGTGATCGAGACGGACGAGGGTATGGATGCCGCAGGGCTGCGCCTGCGCCTTGCCGCCGAAGTCCCCGGCGCGGTTCTGGACGATCACAGCCGCTGGCGTGCGCCGCTGGTCAAAGCGGCGTCACGGCTCAAACTTTTGGGGTGGTCTTCGATTGTGCTCATTGCTGCTGTGATGGCTGCTATGGTGACGCTTGCGGCCAACGCCGCTTTGGCAGCCAATGCGCAGGTTATCGGGGTGCTGCGCCTTGTGGGGGCTATGGATGACTATATCGCCCACGCATTTATCCGCCGCTTTACCCTACGCGCGTTGATTGGTGCCTGTGTTGGCATGGTGTTGGGGATGATTGCCGTGTTGCTGATGCCCAGTGGCGGCGATGAAACAGCAAGCTTTTTGACCGGCCTTGGTTTTCAGGGCCTACACTGGATTTTGCCGCTGCTTATTCCGCCACTGGCGGCAGGTGTTGCCTTTGCTGCGACCCGACTGGCCGCGCGGCGGACTTTGGAAGGACTTACATGAACCTGCTGCAATGGATCCGTTCGATCCTTTATATCATTCAAGTGACGATCATGTTGCCTGTAATTGGCGTGATCTGGGCACCTTGGGCGATGGTGTCCAAACGCGGCGCTTATGCGGGCTGTACCGCTTATGCGCGCTGGGCGATCTGGACCGCGGGCTGGATGTTGAACCTGCGCTGCGAGGTGCGTGGCACTCCGCCTGAAGGGGCCGCTCTGGTTCCGGCCAAGCATCAATCGTTTCTGGATATCCTGTTGATCTACAGCGCGCTTCCGATGCCGAAATTCATTCTGAAAAATCAACTTCGTTGGGCGCCGTTTCTGGGGCAATATGTAAAGAAAATGGAGATGATATTTGTCGACCGCGGTAAGCGTGGTGCGGCGATTACCAAAATGCTTGCCGACGTAAAAGCAGGGCAGCGCGAGCCCGGGCAATTGGTGATCTACCCGCAGGGAACGCGGTCTGCGCCGGGCGCTGTGTTGCCCTATAAGGTCGGCGCAGCAATCCTGTACGAGCAGCTGAAACAGCCCTGCTATCCTGTGGCAACCAACGCCGGTGTTTTCTGGCCACGCAGGGGGCTGTACCGCAAGCCGGGCGTGGCGGTGGTGGATTTCCTGCCGCCTATCCCTGCAGGCCTGCCGCGCGAGGAATTCGTTGCCCAGCTTGAGGAAAAGATCGAAACTACGTCAGAGGCGCTGCTGGAGGAATCCGGATACGCGCATCTTTATGCGAAAGATTGAAAGCATCGAGGCGCTTGAGGCGCTTTATGGGAGCCCCGGGGCTGCTGCACTGCGCAAGGTCGCTGATCGCCTGACACCTCTGTATCGCAAGTGGATCATGACCTCGAAGCTGTGCATTCTGAGCACTGTTGGCCGGGAGGGCACCGATGGCAGCCCGCGTGGTGATGCGGGGCCGGTTGTGGTTGAGCTGGACCCCAAGACGCTCGCCTTACCGGATTGGCGCGGCAATCAACGGCTGGATAGCTTGCGCAACATTGTCGAAGACGGACGCGTGTCGTGCCTGTTTATCGTTCCGGGATCAAACAATGTGGTGCGGGTGAATGGCACGGCCTGGCTGACCGATGATGCGGCGCTACGCGCGCGGTTTGAGACGAAGGGCCGTCAGCCTGCAACCGTCATTATCATCGAGATTTCAGAGGTCTACACACAATGTGCGCGCGCGTTGATGCGGGCGCAAACGTGGTCGGGTGAGGACCAAAGTCAGGGCTTGCCTACAGTTGGGCAAATTCTGGCAGAAGTGTCCGAAGGGGCAGAGGGCGGATCAGAGTATGATGCCGCCTGGGGCGCACGCGCTGCTGATACCATGTGGTAGCATTACGTGGTTTGGGGCGCGGGCCAGAGTGTTGATCACGCTGGCCCACGCCCGCTTAAGCTTTACATGTGGATCGCGCCATCGCCACAGGCGAGTGCTGCTTCGCGTACGGCTTCCGAATAGGTCGGGTGCGCGTGGCAGGTCATCGCGAGGTCCTGAGCAGAAGCACCAAACTCCATCGCAACACAGACTTCATGGATCAAATCGCCTGCGGCTGGCCCGATGATGTGACAGCCCAGAATGCGGTCAGTTTCTTTGTCTGCCAATAGCTTAACAAAGCCGTCACCCGAGAAGTTCGCCTTGGCGCGGGCGTTGCCCATGAAGCTGAATTTACCAACCTTATAGGCGCGACCAGCTGCTTTGAGCGTCTCTTCGGTCTCGCCTACGTTCGCGACTTCGGGGTGGGTGTAGATTACGCCGGGGATGACGGAATAGTTCACATGGCCGTGCTTGCCTGCGACTTGCTCGGCTGCGGCCATACCTTCGTCTTCGGCTTTGTGGGCCAGCATTGGGCCCTCAATCACATCGCCGATGGCATAGATGCCCTTAACGGAGGTTTCCCACGAGCCGTTCACAGCGATCTGGCCGCGCTCTGTCATTTTGACGCCAAGCGCGTCGAGACCAAGCCCATCGACGAAGGGGCGGCGGCCTGTGGCGAGTAGAACAGTGTCCGCGTCAATGACATGTTCGCTGTCGTCTTTGCGTAGTTTGTAGGTGACTTTCGCCTTGGATTTGCTGGCCTCGGCTTTCTGAACAGCGGCGCCCATGACGAAGGTAAGACCTTGTTTGGTCAGCATCTTCTGGAACTGGCGGCTGACTTCGGCATCCATGCCTGGGGTGATGCTGTCGAGGAATTCGACAACCGTGACCTCGGCGCCCAGACGCGCGTAGACCGAGCCAAGCTCAAGCCCGATAACGCCCGCGCCGATCACGACGAGCTTCTTTGGCACCTTACCCAGTTCCAGTGCGCCGGTGGAGGTGACGATGGTTTTTTCGTCGACCTCAACACCTTTGAGCGGCGCAGGCTCAGAGCCGGTGGCGAGGATGATATTCTTGGCTGTGTAGGTCTCGTCGCCGACTTTGACCTTGCCTGCTTCCGGCACGGTGGCCCAGCCTTTGATCCAGTCTACCTTGTTCTTTTTAAACAGGAATTCGATACCTTTGGTGTTGGTGCCGACGGTGGATTGCTTGTAGTTGAGCATCTGGGGCCAGTCGACAGAGGGGCTTTTGCCCTTCAGGCCCATCTCGGCAAAGTTATGCTCGGCCTCATGCAGCATATGGGATGCGTGCAGCAAGGCTTTGGAGGGGATACAGCCCACGTTGAGGCATGTGCCGCCCAGCGTTTCGCGGCCCTCGACACAGGCCGTTTTCAGGCCGAGTTGGGCACAACGGATCGCGGCAACATAGCCGCCGGGGCCGGCGCCGATAATGATGACATCATAGTTAGACATGAGAGTCTCCTTTAGAAAATTCGGGTGTCACACACTGTGCACCGGTTGTGCACCGCGCGTGCATATAGGGTCAGATTACAACAACGCCGCCACGAGCATGACAAAAGTTGCGCCAAAGCCGATCATCCAGATGACCGACCGCCATGGACGCCATCCCAGCGCGTAGGCGGGGATATAAGCGACGCGGGCAAAGAGGTATATGGTGGCGCACAGGGCCGTGAGGCCGGAGTGCTGGCCAGACAGCTCGGTCACGAGAACGGCGATGGCGAACAGGATCAGCCCTTGGAAGTGATTGTCAAAAGCGCGGCCAAGACGGGCGGTTTTATCGCTCAGTGTCTTGCTGGGCGCACGGTCGCGGGCGGACATGGTATAACCGCTGCCCAGTTCGAGATTGGCAGGCACGGCGTACATCACGAATTGCACATATTGCAAGATCGCGGCGAGGGTGAGGGCGGTAAGCTCGACGCTCATCTAGGCGGTCTCGAGGAATACGTGGTTAGCGGTGTTGACGGTATTTGCGTCATCGGAGCCAAGCGCGTTTGAGCGTGTGATCCACGCATCCGCGCGCTTGCGGTCATTCACATCCAGCAGAACAATGGCGCGGTTGGCATTGTCGGCGTCACGCCAGATTTGCAGCACGCTTAGGCCTGCGTCGCGGCGGGCTTCCTCATCGGCGGTGAAGGCGGTTTGCCATGCAGCGAAATCGCTGACTTCGTAGTGGGCGATGAGTTGCATGCTGTCGCTCCTTTGGCTGTTTGGAGGTCCCAGCGGCGCAGATGGTTACGCCGCTGGGTGCGTGGTTTACAGATCCATCAGCAAACGGCGTGGGTCTTCGAGTGCTTCTTTGACGCGAACAAGGAAGGTCACGGCACCTTTGCCGTCCACGATGCGGTGATCATAGGACAGGGCGAGGTACATCATCGGGCGGATGACGACTTGGCCGTTGATCGCCATCGGGCGGTCCTGGATTTTGTGCATGCCGAGGATGCCGGACTGTGGTGGGTTCAGGATGGGTGAGGACATCAGCGAGCCGTAGACACCACCGTTGGAGATGGTGAAGGTGCCGCCTTGCATTTCGGCCATGCTGAGCTTGCCGTCACGGGCGCGGGCACCTTTTTCGGCGATGGCTTTTTCGATGTCGGCAAAGGACATCGAGTCTGCCTCACGGATCACAGGCACAACAAGGCCGGTGGGCGTGCCCGCGGCGATGCCCATGTGTACGAAGTTTTTGTACACAACATCGGTGCCGTCGATTTCGGCGTTTACTTCGGGCACTTCTTTCAGGGCGTGCACGCAGGCCTTGGTGAAGAAGGACATGAAGCCGAGCTTGACGCCGTGCTTCTTGAGGAACAGGTCTTTGTATTCGTTGCGCAGGGCCATCACCTCGGTCATGTCGACCTCGTTATAGGTGGTGAGCATGGCAGCGGTGTTCTGGCTGTCCTTCAGGCGGCGCGCGATGGTCTGGCGCAGGCGGGTCATTTTCACGCGCTCTTCGCGAGATGCGTCATCGGCGGAGGATGGCGCGCGCGGTGCTGCGGCAGGGGCGGGTGCTGCTGCGGCGGAAGCGCCAGCGGCGATGGCTTTTGCCACGTCTTCTTTCATGATGCGACCGTCACGGCCCGAGCCGGTGACTTGATCGCTCGACAGGCCTGCTTCGGCCATGGCTTTTTTGGCAGAGGGGGCGTTTTCGATGTCTTTGCCGCCTGTAGGCGCTGCGGCGGGTGCTGGTGCGGCGGCCGCAGCGGGAGCGGCTGCTGCGGCGCCTTCGCCGGAGGAGATCACGGCGAGTTTTGCTGAGGCGTCAACGGTGGCACCTTCGGCTGCAACGATTTCGGTCAATGTGCCGGCGGCAGGGCTTGGTACTTCGACGGAGACCTTGTCGGTTTCCAGCTCACAGAGCATTTCATCCTGTGCGACGGTATCGCCGACCTTTTTGAACCATGTGCTGACGGTGGCCTCGGTCACGGATTCGCCCAAAGTGGGGACCATTACGTCGACGGCTTCGGCGGCACCTGCGCTGGCTGCGGGTGCTGGGGCGGCTTTTTCGACTGCGGGGGCCGCGGCTTCGCCACCCTCGGATACCATGGCGAGCAGCGCATCAACGCCGACGGTTTCGCCTTCGGCTGCTACGATCTCGCTCAATGTGCCTGCAATCGGGCTGGGCACTTCGACGGTGACTTTGTCGGTTTCCAGCTCGCACAGCATTTCGTCAACGGCGACTGTATCGCCAGGTTTCTTGAACCATGTAGCTACGGTGGCTTCGGTTACAGATTCGCCCAAGGTAGGGACGCGGACTTCGTTGCTCATGGCTCAGGATCCTTTGATGGTCAGCGCATCGTTCACGAGCGCAGTTTGTTGTGCTTTATGTTCGGACGCAAGGCCCGTGGCAGGCGATGCGGAGGTCGCGCGACCGGCATAGTCGGGGCGCTGGTGTTTGGCGTCGATACGGCTGAGAACCCATTCGATATTTGGTTCGATGAAGCTCCATGCGCCTTGGTTTTTGGGCTCTTCCTGACACCAGACCATTTCGGCGTCTTTGAAGCGCTCAAGCTCTTTCACCGCGGATTGGGCGGGGAAGGGGTAGAACTGCTCAAAACGCAGAATGTAGACATCATTGATACCGCGGGCGTCACGCTCTTCGAGCAGGTCGTAGTAGACTTTACCCGAGCACATGACGACGCGCTTGATCTTGTCATCGGCGACCAGTTTGGTGTCGGAGTTGCCTTGCTGTGCGTCATCCCACAGCACGCGGTGAAAGCTGCTGCCTTCGGTGAATTCCTCGGCCTTGCTGACGGCCAGCTTGTGACGCAGCAGGGATTTCGGGGTCATCAGCATCAGCGGCTTGCGGTAGCTGCGGTGCAATTGGCGGCGCAGGATGTGGAAGTAGTTGGCCGGTGTTGTACAGTTGGCCACGATCCAGTTGTCACCACCACACATGGTCAGGAAACGTTCCAGACGTGCGGAGGAGTGCTCGGGGCCTTGGCCCTCATAGCCGTGCGGCATCAGGCAGACGAGGCCGGACATGCGCAGCCATTTGCTTTCGCCCGAGCTGATGAATTGGTCGAACATGATCTGCGCGCCATTGGCGAAATCGCCGAATTGCGCTTCCCACAGGGTCAGGGCGTTTGGTTCGGCCAGCGAGTAGCCGTATTCAAAGCCCAGAACTGCGTATTCGGACAGCATGGAGTCGATGACTTCATATTCGGCCTGACCTTCGCGGATGTGGTTGAGCGGGTAGTAACGCTCTTCGGTGTCCTGGTTGATCAAGGCGGAGTGGCGTTGCGAGAAGGTGCCGCGCGCACTGTCTTGACCTGCAAGGCGGACCTTGTAGCCCTCGGTGAGCAGGGAGCCAAAGGCGAGCGCCTCGGCGGTGGCCCAGTCAAAGCCTTCACCGGTGTCGAGCATTTTCGACTTGGCCTCCAGCAGGCGGGCCACGGTTTTATGCAGCGGATAGCCATCGGGCGCGGTCGAGATCGCCTTGCCCACATCGGCCAGAGTGTCTTTGCCGATGGCGGTTTTGCCGCGCTGGTATTTCTTGTCTTTGGGCTTTTCCAGATTGGACCATTTGCCGTCCAGCCAATCCGCCTTGTTGGGGCGGTATTCTTTGCCGGCCTCGAACTCATCGTTCATTTTGGCTTGGAAGGCCGCTTTCATATCCTCGATCTCGCCCTCTGGGATGAGGCCGTCTTTGACCAAGCGGTCGGTATAGAGGGTGAGCGTGGTCTTCTGCTTCTTGATCTTTTTATACATGACGGGGTTTGTGAACATGGGTTCATCCCCTTCATTGTGGCCAAAGCGGCGGTAGCAGATCATGTCGATCACGACGTCTTTGTGGAACTTCTGGCGGAATTCGGTCGCCACGCGGGCGGCGTGCACAACCGCTTCGGGATCGTCGCCGTTGACGTGGAAAATCGGCGCTTCGACCACCAGCGCGTTATCGGTGGGGTAGGGCGAGGAGCGCGAGAAATGCGGCGCGGTGGTAAAGCCGATCTGGTTGTTGACCACGATATGCATGGTGCCGCCGGTCTTGTGACCGCGCAGACCCGAGAGGGCGAAACATTCGGCCACAACACCCTGGCCCGCAAAGGCCGCATCGCCGTGCAGCAGGATGGGCATGACTGCGGTGCGGTCTTTATCGCCCAGCTGGTCCTGTTTGGCGCGGACCTTGCCGATAACCACGGGGTTCACCGCCTCAAGGTGGGAGGGGTTTGCCGTGAGTGACAGGTGCACGGTATTGCCGTCAAATTCGCGGTCCGAGGAGGCACCGAGGTGGTATTTCACGTCACCGGAGCCGTCGACGTCTTCGGGTTTGAAGCTGCCGCCCTGGAATTCGTTAAAGATCGCGCGGTAGGGTTTCATCATGACGTTGGCCAGCACCGACAGGCGGCCCCGGTGGGGCATGCCGATCACGATGTCTTTGACGCCAAGGTTGCCGCCGCGTTTGATGATCTGCTCCATCGCGGGCACAAGGCTTTCGCCGCCATCAAGGCCAAAGCGTTTGGTGCCCATGTATTTGACGTGCAGGAATTTCTCGAAGCCTTCGGCCTCGACAAGCTTGCTGAGGATCGCTTTGCGGCCCTGTTTGGTGAACTGGATTTCCTTGCCGTAGCCCTCGATCCGCTCCTTGAGCCATGCGGCCTGTTCGGGGTCGGAGATGTGCATGTATTGCAGCGCGAAAGTGCCGCAATAGGTGGCTTTGAGGATATCCGTGATCTGGCGCATGGTTGCGATTTGCAGCCCCAGCACATTGTCGATGAAGATCGGGCGATCCATATCCGCGCCTTTGAACCCGTAGGACGCGGGGTCGAGCTCGGGGTGGTTGGTGATTTCACGCATGCCCAGCGGATCAAGATCAGCGGCAAGGTGACCGCGGATGCGGTAGGCGCGGATGATCATCAAGGCGCGGATGCTGTCGAGCACGGCGCGCTGGATCTGGTCGTCGGAGATTTGGACGCCTTGGGCCTTGGCCTTATCGGCGATCTTGCCGCCTGCGGCTTTTGCTTCGGCGGGCCATTCGCCGGTCAGCGCAACGGTCAGGTCATCCACGGGCATGGGGGGCCAGTCAGCGCGTGCCCATGAGGGGCCTGCGGCCTCGGCCTGTGCGGTTTGACCCTCATCGCCAAGGGCTTTGAAGAATTCCTGCCACGACTCATCGACCGCGTTAGGGTCATCGGCATAGCGGGCGTACATCTGCTCCAGATACTCGGCATTGTGGCCTTGCATAAAAGAGGAGGCGTGGAATTGGTCGTTGGCGGGATTGTCGGTCATGGCGAGGCCTCACTGGAGAACAACTTGACGTGTTGAATGGCGGCGGATGGTTCCGCCGCCACAGGTAGGTTGGATTATACCCTCAAGGGATTAACCCTTTGCAATAGCTTCAAGGACAGCTTCACCAAGAGTTGCTGGGCTGTCAGCGACGACAATGCCTGCTTCTTTCATGGCGTTGATCTTGCTTTCAGCATCGCCTTTGCCGCCCGCAACAATCGCGCCAGCGTGGCCCATGCGGCGGCCTGGAGGGGCTGTGCGGCCTGCGATGAAGCCAGCAGTTGGTTTCCAACGGCCTTTTTTCTTCTCGTCCGCGAGGAACTGTGCGGCTTCTTCTTCGGCTGTGCCACCGATTTCACCGATCATGATGATGGAGGTGGTTTCCGGATCGGCGAGGAACATTTCAAGGACGTCGATATGCTCGGTCCCTTTGATGGGGTCGCCGCCGATGCCTACCGCAGAGGATTGGCCAAGGCCGAGGTCTGTTGTTTGCTTTACCGCTTCGTATGTCAGTGTGCCCGAGCGGGAAACAACGCCGCAAGTGCCGCGCTTGTGGATGTGGCCCGGCATGATGCCGATTTTGCAGGCGTCAGGCGTGATAACGCCCGGGCAGTTGGGGCCGATCAGGCGGGATTTGGAGCCGTTCAGGGCGCGCTCAACACGCATCATGTCCAGAACCGGGATGCCTTCGGTGATGCAGATGATCAGTTCCATCTCTGCATCGATGGCTTCGAGGATAGAGTCAGCTGCGAAGGGGGGCGGCACGTAGATCACGGAAGCATTGGCTTCGGTCACGTGCTTGGCCTCATGGACCGAGTTGAACACGGGCAAGTCAAGGTGCGTCATGCCGCCCTTGCCGGGTGTCACGCCGCCGACCATTTTGGTGCCGTAAGCAATCGCTTGCTCGGTGTGGAAGGTGCCCTGTGAGCCGGTGAGGCCCTGACAGATGACTTTGGTGTTTTCGTCTATGAGTACGGCCATTGTCTTTGCTTTCTTTCGTTTTTCAAGTCGGTCTACGCAACGGGTGCGCGGTGAAGGGGGGCTGCCGCGCCTAGGGCAGGGCAGCGTTTGAGTGTGAAGCGGTCTTTGCCGTCGCGGTGGTGAGAACGATGGCTGTGGCAAGCATCAGAGGGATACCTGTCTCGCTGATCTCTTCGATCAGAAAGGCCGTTTGGGTGAGGCTTTGGCTGGCGTCGATCCCGAAGCCGGCAAGCTTGCGGCCCAGACCGTCGATGGTTTTGGAAATGATGATCAACGCAAGCGCGAACAGCACCGCATAAGCGGCGGGGCGGCGGCTGCGCAGACCGCGCAAAAAGGCGGGTGCCTCGCGGCGCAGCAGGGTCAGGGTGGTGCCGATTATGGTCGCAAGGATTGCCAAGGCAATCGTCCGCTCGCCCACAGGGACGGTATCGCCGATGTACTGGCGCGACTTTAGCAAACCTTCGGTGAAGGGGAGCTTGTCGAGGTCAAGTTCGCGCCCCGCAAGGAGGGCGGCCATCACGGGAAAATACCAGCGCACGCGCGTCTGGCGCAGGCCCCAGCACAGGAACATCAGCCCGATGCACACAGCGTAGCCGACGACAGCAAGGGTTTCGATCAAGCCGCCTTCTTGTAACAGGGTTTGCTGGCTTTGCTGTGGCAGCTGGTTCACAGCGATCATGGCACCAATGGTCAGCAGCAAT
This sequence comes from Sulfitobacter sp., assembly GCF_039977885.1. Classification (GTDB taxonomy): domain Bacteria; phylum Pseudomonadota; class Alphaproteobacteria; order Rhodobacterales; family Rhodobacteraceae; genus Sulfitobacter. The sequence continues at coordinate 402,345 of NZ_JBDWCI010000008.1, read as the reverse complement.
GCGGCGATCACTGCACCGTGGCCAGATAGAAAAGGAGAGGCTTTGGTCATCTGTTGGGCCTCTCTCGTGGGGCGAGGCGTTCAACGTTGATAAATGTCTCGTTCCCGTTGGGCCCTTGGCGCAGGCCAATCTGGAGAATTGCGAGCTGGCTTGCATTCAGGCGATACGCAGAGACAGAGGTGGTGCCACTCTGGACGGCAAAGTTCAAAGGAACCCGCGTTTCCCTTTTGGCGAGCTTTTCGCGGCGCAGGCCGTTTTCAGCCCAGCGTTTGGCGATCTCAAAGTGATAACCGTCCGAGGCCACTTCGCAGCGGCGGTCGGTGCCCGGCGTCGCGGCGCGGCCTGTCGGTTTGGAGGAAGGTCCACCGAAGGCGGGGCGCAGATCATAGAAATCAATCCGCGCGCCCGAAGGAGCAAGTGTCGCCTGTGCGGTCTTTGCCGTGAGCCGCGGATTAAAGCAGTTCTCGGCAAATGCTCTGGCTACTGCTTCCCAGCGCCCTTGCGCCATAGCACTGCCTGCCGCCGGAATGGCGGTCAGACAGATCACTATGAGAGCACGCAGGGCTTTCATCGCACTTAGCCTTTGACGGCTTTCACGATTTTCTGGGCACCGTCTTTGAGGTCATCAGCTGCGATAACATCAAGGCCGGAGTTGTTGATGATGGCTTTGCCCTCTTCAACGTTTGTGCCTTCGAGGCGGACAACCAGTGGCACTTTGAGGCCGACTTCCTTGACCGCGGCAACAACGCCCTCGGCGATAACATCACAGCGCATGATACCGCCGAAGATGTTCACGAGGATGCCTTTGACCTGTGGGTCGGAGGTGATGATCTTGAAGGCTTCGGTCACTTTCTCTTTGGTGGCACCGCCACCAACGTCGAGGAAGTTCGCAGGCTCGGCACCGTAGAGTTTGATGATGTCCATTGTGGCCATCGCCAGACCCGCACCGTTCACCATGCAGCCGATTTCACCGTCGAGTGCGATGTAGTTGAGGTCGTATTTGGAAGCCTCAAGCTCTTTGCTGTCTTCTTCGGTCTCATCGCGCAGTTCGGCCACTTCGGGCTGACGGTACATGGCGTTGCCGTCAAAGGATACTTTTGCGTCGAGCACTTTGAGGTCGCCTGTGTCGGTGACGATCAGCGGGTTGATCTCGAGCATTTCCATGTCGCGTTCGATGAATGCTTTGTAGAGCAGACCCATCAGGCCAACGCATTGCTTGACGGCTTTGCCCTCAAGGCCCAGCGCGAATGCGACGCGGCGGCCGTGGAAGGCTTGGAAACCTGTTGCCGGATCAACGGAGAAGTTGATGATTTTCTCTGGTGTGCTCTCGGCCACTTCTTCGATGTCCATGCCGCCCTCGGTGGAGCAGACAAAACCAACGCGCGATGTTTCGCGGTCAACCAGCAGGGCGAGGTACAGCTCGGTTTCGATGCCGGAGCCGTCTTCGATGTAGACGCGGTTGACTTGCTTGCCTGCGGGGCCGGTCTGGTGCGTGACCAATGTGCGGCCAAGCATTTTCTTGGCTTCTTCGGCGGCTTCTTCAACCGATTTGGTCAGACGTACACCGCCGGCTTCGCCTGCGTCGGCTTCTTTGAATTTGCCTTTGCCGCGGCCACCTGCGTGGATCTGTGCTTTGACAACCCACATTGGGCCGTCCATTTCGCCTGCGGCAGTTTTTGCGTCTTCGGCCTTGAGCACGACACGACCGTCGGAGACAGGTGCGCCATAGCTGCGAAGAAGGGCTTTGGCCTGATATTCATGGATGTTCATAGAAAGCGGTCCCGTTTGGTTTGATCCCGCGTGTTATACGCGAGAAATATAATTTTTCCCCAACAGCATTTCGTAAGTTGGAGCAGATTTCTACCCTAAAGTAACATTTGTGATCACACGTTAAGTTCGCGTGATCACAAATTCGCTCGCCCGTCGGGGCTCACGTCGAAAAGCTGCGACTTTACGGGGAGAATCGCAGCTTTTCGAAGGAAATGCATATTAAATTTAGTTGATAAACCGTCGTACCAGACGGGTATCAGATTGGAATAAGCGCCCAATAGTCGAGATCGAGCAGCACGGTCGGCAGATATTTGCCATCCTCGCCGCGCAGATCAAAGGCTTTGCCGCCTTTGGTCGCAACGAGTCGCAGGCGAATGGCCCCGACGCCGGGGGCGGGGGTTTCGGCCTTATCCAAGACTTCGGACCATGCGCGCACTGTATCGCCCGCAAGACAGGGGTTGGCATGTGTGCCGCCATTCAGCCCGACAACCATCTGCGCATTTGCCAGCCCGTTGAACGACAATGCCCGCGCCATCGAGATGACGTGACCGCCATAGATCAGGCGGCTGCCATCAGGGCGTGCAGAGGTGTCGAAATGTACTTTGGCCGTATTCTGCCACAGTCGGGTGGCCATCATGTGTTCGGCTTCTTCCATCGTGATGCCGTCGACGTGGTCGATTTTCTCGCCGACGGCATAATCGCCCCAGCGGTGCGGCTCTCCTGCGAGATCGAAGTTGTAATTGGTGAAGTCGAGGCCTTTGGGGATGACCAGATCCTTGGCGGCGATGGCCGAGGGCAGGTCGGGGATAGTGGTTTTTGGCGCGGGTGCATCTGCGTCGCGCTTGCGGACCATGACCCAGCGGACGTATTCCATGACTGTTTCGTCATGTTGGTTCAGGCCGGTCGTGCGCACATAGACCACGCCGGTTTTACCGTTGGAATTCTGCTTGACGCCGATGACTTCGGACTGGCTGCGTAGGGTGTCGCCGGGCCAGACAGGCAGCAGCCAGCGGCCTTGGGCATAGCCCAGATTGGCCACGGCGTTGAGCGACACATCGGGCACGGATTTCCCGAATACAACGTGAAAGGCGATCATATCGTCCAGCGGTGAAAACGGCAGGCCGCAATCCTGGGCGAATTGGTCGGAAGAATAGAGGGCGTGCCGCGCGGGGTAGAGCGCGTGATAGAGGGCGCGTTCTCCCATTTTTATGGTGCGCGGCACAGCATGGGTGAGGATTTGACCAACGGTGTAATCCTCGAAGAAATTGCCAGCGTTGGTCTTGGGGGTCATTTTATTGTTCTCCGAGTTTGGTGTCGGGGGTGTAGGTGCCTTCGACTTCTTTGGTGACGGCCTGACCGCAGCGCATGATGCCGGCGGCGTGGTCCCACGTTTGGGTCGGAGAGCCGTGCAGCTCCCAGCCTTTGTTTAGGGCGGCGGTGACTTTGTGGCAAAAAGCGGAGGTGTCTTCTTCGGAGAGAAATCGGTACAGTTTCATGGGTTCAGGTCTTTCAAGTGAAGGGATTAACGCCAAGCATCGTGTGAATGGCGGTGATGATGACGAACATTACCAGAGTAATGACGGCGAGGCGGATGTAGGTTTTGCGGCCTGCGGGGGCAGGGGCAGTCCATTCGGGTTCGGCCTTGTTAATCAGAATGACCGAGCCGATGGCCCACGCCATGAGACCACCAAACAGGATGATCGAGGCCAGATCACCATTAACCAGCAGATGGGCCAGCGCCCAGATTTTCACGGCCAGGAGTTGCGGGTGGCGGACCTTATAGGCGGGCCATGCTTTGGCCCCTTTGGCGGCAGACGAGCCATAGACCCAAAGTGCGAGCAGCATCAGCCCGTTGTTGAAACCGGTGAACAGGGCAGGCGGGGTCCAGACGGGGACAAACGCCGCCATGCGGTAGCCCGTGATCATCAGCAGCAGCGCCACGACGATCGCGACGGCGACGATACCTTTGCCCGGTTTGCCAAGCGCCACGCGTTGATCGGGCATAAAGCGTTTGAAATAATGGGCGGCGATCCAGAGGATCACGCCAAGAATGAGGACAAGCATAGGTTACTCCGCGCTGAGGGCTTTGATGGCCTCCAGTTTAGCCAGTGTTTCGCGGGCGGTTGCAACATGAAGATTCTCGACAATCTTGCCATCGACCACGGCAACGCCTTGTCCGGCGGCCTCGGCTTCGTTGAACGCGGCGATCTGACGCTGGGCGAGGTCAACCTCTTCGGGGGAGGGGGAGAAGGCGGCGTTTGCCACATCAAGCTGTGCGGGATGGATGAGGGTTTTGCCGTCAAAGCCCATATCGCGGCCTTGGTCGCACTCTATCTTCAGGCCGTCGTTATCCTTGAACGCGTTATAAACGCCGTCAATGAGCGCCACGCCATGCGCTTTGCCCGCCAGAACGCATAGGCCGAGCCCCGCCATGAGCGGCAGGCGGTCGGTGCGAAAGCGGGTTTGCAGATCTTTGGCCAGATCATTGGTGCCCATGACCATGCCTTGCAGTTTTGGGTGGGCGGCGATGGCGGCTGCGTTCAGCATGCCCAAGGGTGTTTCCATCATCGCCCATAGCGGCAGGTCGCCGGTGTATTGAGCAAGCGCGTCGAGATCGGCGGGGCTGTTTACTTTGGGCAGCAAGATTGCGTCGGCCCCCATTGCGGCGGCGGCTTTTGCGTCATCTATACCCCATTCTGTATCAAGCCCGTTGATGCGGATGATTTTCATGCGTGCGCCGTAGCCACCCTGTGTCAGCGCATCAGCCAAAGTGGCGCGTGCGGCGGTTTTTTCATCCGGGGTCACCGCGTCTTCGAGGTCAAAGATGATGGCGTCGGCGGGCAGGCCGCGGGCCTTGTCCAGCGCGCGGGGTTTGGAGCCGGGGATGTAGAGAACGGATCGCAATGGGCGGGCGATGGATGGCATGGAATGGCTCCTGTGAATTGACTGCGCAATAATATTACGCGTAGAGGTGCATTTTTGAGCTATAACTTCAAGATTGATTGTGCCGCGCTGCGGCAAAAACAGACACGCAACGGGAGCCGGACGCTGCGTTAACGCGGTTTTCAACCCAATGGTGCATGCTGGGCTCAAGTTGCAGATGTCGACGGAAGATTGCACCGCGCCACGGGAGGCCGGCTTGAGTTGAGGTTGCTGCGACGCGACGGACCCGTCGGGAGCACAGGCGTGCTGCCGCCTTATCATTGGAAAGGGCACTGAAATGACACGTACTGTAAAACTTATTAATCTTGCCGCATTGGCGGCGGGCGCTTTGATTGTTGTGATGACCACGCAAGCGCAGGCGCAGGTTCGCAATAATTGCGGCCCGCGTGATGTCGTCGTCAAAAAGCTGGCCGAAGGTTATGGCGAGACGCGGCAATCTGTTGGCATTGGCTCAAACAACGCGATGGTTGAGGTATTTGCGAGCGATGACACAGGAAGCTGGACGATTGTGGTGACGCAGCCCACCGGCGTGAGCTGCCTTGTGGCCTCTGGGCAGGCGTATGAGCAAGTGGCAGAAGCGCTGCCCGTGCCGGGTAATGATGCCTAGGTCAGGCCATCCCAGATCAGTTTGCAACCGGTGATGGTGAGCAGGATATAGGTCAGCGCAAAGAAGGCGCGTTCGGGCACGATCCGGTGGGCGCGCACGCCAAGCCATGTGCCCGCCAATGCAAAGGGTGCAAGCGCCAGATTGGCCTGTGCTGTTTCAAGCGTGAACATGCCCAGAAAGGCGTAGGGGATGAATTTGGCGATGTTGACCGCCCAGAAGATAAGTACCGAAGTGGCCTGATATCCCGTCTTCCCCAATCCGCGCGAAAGCAGAAAGACGGCGGCGGGCGGGCCGCCTGCATGGCTGATGAAACTGGTGAAACCTGTGACCAGGCCTGCGATCAGGCCTGCGCTATCGGACATGGGGCGTGCTCCGATATGCAGCCAGCCACGCGAAACGCTGATTTGCCAGATGACGAAACCGACAGAGACAGCGCCTATCAGCAGGCGCAGCAGGTCGGGCGAGGCAAGGTGGTACAGACCGGCACCCAGCGCCACGCCCGGCAAGGCGCCTGCGATCATCAATATCGCTTCGGGCAGGTGCCATTTGCCCCAATAGGGCCGCAAGGAGGCCACATCAATCAACATCAAAAGAGGCAGCATCACGCCCAATGCAAGCCCCGGATCCACGACCAGCGCTAGCAAGGAAGAGGCCGCAAAGGCGGCCCCCGAGCCAAAGCCGCCCTTGGATATGCCCGCAAATAGGACCGCAGGGCCTGCGACAGCAAAGAACCAAAGATCGAGTTCGAGCACATGCGCCTCGTAATTTTGTCTGGATGGGCGCACCTTTACACGATGGCGTGGGGGCGACCAGCGTCCATTCCGGTTTTGTGCTTGTTGATGCCTAACGGATGAAAGGCCAACCAATTATTGCCGTTGGGATGGTGGGCGAAATGGCCGATTGAGGGCGGTCGGTTGCGGTGATTCTCGGCGCTGGGCGGATTTTTGGGCGATTTGTGGTGTCCGGATTTCCGTTCCTTGGGGGAAACTGTGCGATCAACTCAAAGCGGCTGCTGTCGGGGATTTGCATGACCGGCGAGGATGATTTTTCTGCGCCGGGGGCTGCGAATGTGTAACGAGCCAAGGCGATTGACGAGGCGGACGGGAGAGGGGCAGGCGGGGGAAAGTGCCGTCGATTTGATGGTGTTTTATCCATTTTTAAACTGTGAACTACAGCCGTCTTGCGTGACAGGGCCGATGGGTTTATCCCCGCAGCAACGCAAACCTCATGGAGTACTGCAAGATGGCAAGAGCCAAAATCGCGCTTATCGGCGCTGGTAACATCGGTGGCACATTGGCCCACCTCGCGGCCGTAAAAGAACTGGGCGACGTCGTTATGTTCGATATCGCCGACGGCCTGCCACAAGGTAAGGCTCTTGATATCGCCGAGTCCGGCCCTTCCGAAGGGTTCGATGCGGCAATGTCCGGCACCTCCGATTACGCAGATATTGCTGGCGCGGACGTCTGCATCGTGACTGCCGGTGTTGCACGCAAACCCGGCATGAGCCGCGATGACCTGCTGGGCATCAACCTCAAGGTGATGAAGTCTGTGGGCGAAGGCATTGCAAAGCACGCGCCGGACGCATTCGTAATCTGTATCACAAACCCGCTGGATGCGATGGTTTGGGCACTGCGCGAATTCTCTGGCCTGCCACATGAAAAAGTCTGCGGCATGGCTGGCGTTCTTGATTCGGCACGCTTCCGTCACTTCCTTGCGGAAGAGTTCAACGTTTCCATGCGTGACGTGACTGCATTCGTGCTGGGCGGCCATGGTGACACGATGGTGCCGCTGACGCGCTATTCCACAGTTGCCGGTATCCCTCTTCCAGACATGGTGAAAATGGGTTGGACAACTCAAGAGAAACTGGACGCAATCGTTCAGCGCACCCGTGATGGCGGTGCCGAGATTGTTGGCCTGCTGAAAACCGGCTCTGCCTTCTACGCGCCTGCGACTTCTGCGATCGAGATGGCCGAAGCCTACCTCAAAGACCAAAAGCGTGTTCTGCCATGTGCGGCATATGTTGATGGCGCTTACGGTTTGAACGGTTTCTACGTTGGTGTGCCAACCGTGATCGGTGCCGGCGGCGTTGAGAAAGTTGTCGAGATCGGAATGGATAAGGACGAGCAGGCCATGTTCGACAACTCCGTCAACGCGGTTAAAGGGTTGGTCGAAGCTTGCAAAGGCATCGACGGCTCGCTGAGCTAAGTCTTTAAGAACATCATTTGTGAAAGGCGCGCCTGTAAGGGTGCGCCTTTTGCGTTTGGGTATGCCCTTTTGTTTTCCCGTTTATTCGTTGTGATCACAGGGCGTGGATTCGGGAAATCGGGGATCCTGTCAATATGGTCTCAGCTTTGATCAGGTGTGGCTCTGCGACGATATGACTATGTTGTGATCACGTGGGAGTTTCATGTGATCACAAATATTACCCTGTAAGTGAGAATCTTTCTAATTAGCGCAAACAACCGCCAGTTTTCACGTATGCACAGGTGACAGACGCAAAAATTACGGTAGATATATATCAGCTAGCTAAAAAGGAGCCTGATATGGCCGATGTGAACAGGGGCAATCGCCCGCTATCGCCGCATCTTTCGATTTACCGCCCGCAACTGACCTCAATGACGTCCATCCTGACGCGGATCACAGGCAATGCCATGTTGATCACGGCGCTTTTGGTGGTCTGGTGGTTTATTGCTGCTGCAAGCGGCGCTGAGTCCTTTGCGACTGCAAACGGTTTTCTGACCAGCTGGTTCGGCGATCTGGTCATGTTCTTCTCTGTGCTGGGGTTGTGGTATCACACGCTTGCCGGTGTGCGGCATCTGATCTGGGACAATGCAGTGATGATGGACATCGAGACAGCGGAAAAGCTGGGCTGGGCCTGTCTTGGCGGTTCGGTGTTGCTGACGCTGATCACAGTCATCATAGTTTGAGGAGCGTATCATGGCATTTTTGACAGATCGTAAACGTGCAATGGGCCTGGGTTCTGCGAAATCCGGTTCGGCACATCATTGGTCCATGACCATCAGCTCGGTCGCGCTGTTGATCCTGCTGCCGTTTTTTGTGTTCACCTTTGGCTCGGCTCTTGGTGGGACTTATGAAGAAATCATCGCCTATTATTCACGCCCGTTCCCTGCGATTGTTGCGGCCCTGACCATTCTGGTGACTTTCAAGCACTTTAACGACGGTGTTCAGACACTGCTTGAGGATTACGTGCATGGTCTTGCACAGAAGGTCTCTATCGTTGTGATGACCTGCGTCAGCTATGGCGCAGCTGCCGTTGGTATTTTCGCCATCGCACGGCTCGCGCTGTAATCGCGGGGCGATTACCTGCCCTGCGGGGCGGGTGCGGCATATGGCGGGGTGGGCTGTGCGCCGCACTCTGACGCGTTAGATAGATAGGTGACGGCGGGGATGCTCCGCCCTTAGGAATTTCTCATATCGGCCAATGGGCCGACCAAATTGACGGGGTCCGTGCCGCAATCGGGCAGGCTCCAAACCATCGAGAGGGCACGATATGGCTGCTTATGAATATGAAACCCACGAATACGACGTTGTCGTTGTCGGGGCTGGCGGCGCGGGTTTGCGCGCAACATTGGGTATGGCCGAACAGGGCCTGAAGACAGCCTGTGTTTCCAAGGTTTTCCCAACCCGTTCGCACACGGTTGCGGCACAGGGTGGCATTGCGGCCAGCCTTAGCAATATGGGGCCGGATAACTGGCAGTGGCATATGTATGACACGGTTAAAGGCTCTGACTGGTTGGGTGACACCGATGCGATGGAGTATCTGGCCCGCGAAGCGCCCAAAGCGGTGTATGAGCTGGAGCATTACGGCGTGCCGTTCTCGCGCACCGAGGGTGGCAAGATTTACCAGCGTCCTTTCGGCGGTCACACCACTGAATTTGGCGAAGGCCCCCCCGTGCAGCGTACCTGTGCTGCGGCGGACCGGACGGGTCACGCGATCCTGCACACGCTTTACGGCCAGAGCCTCAAGCATAAGGCAGAGTTCTACATCGAATATTTCGCCATTGATCTGGTGATGTCCGATGATGGTGTCTGCCAAGGTGTGCTGTGCTGGAAGCTGGATGACGGCACGATGCACCTGTTCAGCGCCAAGATGGTTGTGCTGGCCACGGGTGGTTATGGCCGCGCGTACTTTAGCGCCACATCGGCCCACACCTGTACAGGTGATGGCGGTGGCATGGTGGCCCGTCAGGGTCTGCCGTTGCAGGATATGGAATTTGTTCAGTTCCACCCGACCGGCATCTATGGCGCAGGCTGTTTGATCACCGAGGGCGCGCGCGGTGAAGGCGGTTATCTGACCAACTCCGAGGGCGAGCGGTTTATGGAGCGCTATGCGCCGACCTATAAAGACCTCGCGTCCCGTGATGTTGTGTCGCGCTGTATGACGATGGAAATTCGCGAAGGCCGCGGCGTGGGTGACAAAGGGGATCACATCCACTTGCACCTCAACCACCTGCCAAAAGAGACATTGGATCTGCGCCTGCCCGGTATTTCCGAGAGCGCGCGCATCTTTGCCGGTGTTGACCTGACCAAAGAGCCGATCCCTGTTCTGCCGACTGTTCACTATAACATGGGCGGTATTCCGACGAACTATTGGGGGGAGGTTCTGAACCCGACGGCGGATAGCCCTGATGCGGTTTCGCCAGGTTTGATGGCTGTTGGTGAAGCAGGCTGTGCCTCGGTACACGGTGCGAACCGTCTTGGCTCGAACTCATTGATCGACCTTGTGGTGTTTGGCCGCGCGGCGGCGATCCGTGCTGCACAGATCGTTGATCCAAAGACCCCTGTACCAACGCCAAACCAGAAATCGGTTGATGCCGCGTTTGAGCGCTTTGACGGGCTGCGCTATGCCAAGGGTGCGATCCCCACGGCCGAGCTGCGTCTTGAGATGCAACAGACCATGCAGGCCGATGCGGCGGTATTCCGTACCGACAAAACACTGGCCGAAGGCGAAGAGAAGATGAAAGGCGTCTCAGCGAAAGTTGCTGATTTGCAAGTCACCGATACCTCGCTTGTCTGGAACTCGGATCTGATGGAAACGCTGGAGTTGACCAACCTGATGCCAAACGCGGTGGCCACAATCACCGCTGCGGCAGCGCGCAAAGAAAGCCGTGGTGCGCATGCCCATGAGGATTATCCGGACCGTGATGATGAAAACTGGCGCAAGCACAGCCTGATCCGCTTTGAGGATGAGGCCGCTGATCTGACGTTCCGTCCTGTGCATCTTGATCCGCTGACCAAGCTGGATGAAGGCGGGATCGACCTGAAGAAAATCGCACCGAAAGCGCGGGTTTACTAAGCATGGGCGAGGCGGCGCAGATGTTGAACAGCTGGCCGCAGGCGGGGGTATCCCCTGTCTGCGCGTTGCAGGTGTTTGGCATGCGCCGCTCTGGCAACCACGCGATCATCGATTGGCTGATGCGCAACGCGCCCGAGGATGCCTCGGGCGGGATTTTCTACAACAATTGCAAATTCGGCAAAGACCCGATGCGGACCTATGCCTCGTTGGATGTCTTTGACGCTAACCGCAAAAAGCCGCCGTACGACAATACGCCAGAGGCCAAGCGGACCGGACAGGCGGGGGCGCAGCCGATGGTTGTGATCTCGTATGAGGATCGCATGCCGCAGCCCGCAGGCGCGCCTCAGAAGGCAAGCGGCGGTTTGACGGATGCGAATTTTAACCATCAGGTGATCATCTACCGTAGTTTTCTGAATTGGTCCGCGTCGCTATTGGCAAAGATCAAAAAGAACCCGGGCTTTGGTGCAACGGACCGGATGCGGATTATGGCGCTTGCCTTTGCGACCTATGCGCAAGGGTTGGACCGTGTGGGTGCAGCGCAAGGGGTGATCGGGATTTGTTATGACGACTGGATGACGCGCGAAAGCTATCGTGCGGATATTCTGACGCGTCTTGGCCTGCCGCAGCGCGATCTTGATCGTGGCAAGGTGCAGCGCTTTGGTGGCGGATCTTCCTTCCAGAAAAAAGTCGAACGGGCAGAAGAACTCGACAGTGTTGCGCGCGATGCGGCGATGGCATCGGACCCCGAATATCAGCTGCTTCTTTGGACTGCCGCACATGATTTGCGGTTCATGGAGCGTATACTCCCACATTTTGAACAGGATGCAGAGCGCATGGCCGAATTGGCCGAAAAAGCAAAGCTCGGCATGACACTACCGCCCAGAGAGGCCCAATAATGATTAAACTCGTTTCCTCGCTTACTGCCGCCGCATTGACGCTTGTCGCCTGTACAGGTGTCGAGCAGGCCGTAGACCAGACCGGACGCAAAGCCGCGACCAAGGCGGTCACAGAAATTATCGCGCTGAATTTTCCGCAGGTGCCCAAGCCGCTGATCCAGACATTCACCGGCTGTGTTGTTGAAAACGCATCCGCCGTCGAGGTGCGCGAACTTGCCAAGGCCTCTGTCGTCGGCGTTGATGACGACACAATTGCCGTCGTGCGGAACGGTCTCGCCCGCCCCGCCACACAAAGCTGTCTGCGCGAACGCGCGCTGACCAATCTCTGATAAAATACGCGGCACGCCGCGCTGATTGACCCAAAGGAACAGCATCATGGTACAATTGAAGCTCCCCAAAAATTCTCGCATGACCAGCGGGAAAACATGGCCCAAGCCGGAAGGCGCGACCAATCTGAAAGAGTTCCACATCTACCGCTGGAACCCGGATGACGGTAAAAACCCGTCCGTGGATACGTATTTTGTCGATCTCGACACCTGCGGCCCGATGATTTTGGACGCGATTATCAAGATCAAGAACGAGATCGACCCCACATTGACCTTCCGCCGGTCCTGCCGTGAGGGGATCTGTGGCTCTTGTGCGATGAACATCGACGGGATCAACACGCTGGCCTGTACCTACGGCATGGCCGAGGTCAAAGGTGTGGTGAAGATTTATCCACTGCCGCACATGCCTGTGGTCAAGGATTTGATCCCTGACCTGACGCACTTCTATGCGCAGCACGCGTCGATCAAGCCGTGGTTGGAAACAGATACGCCAGCGCCTGCGAAAGAGTGGAAGCAGTCGATTGATGACCGCTCCAAGCTGGATGGCCTGTATGAGTGTATCATGTGCGCCTGCTGCTCGACTTCTTGCCCCAGCTATTGGTGGAACGGCGATCGCTACCTCGGGCCCGCAGCCTTGCTGCATGCTTACCGCTGGATCATCGACAGCCGCGATGAAGGCACCGGTGAGCGTTTGGACGAATTGGAAGATCCGTTTAAACTGTACCGCTGCCACACGATCATGAACTGTGCCAAGACATGCCCGAAGGGTCTGAACCCTGCATTGGCGATTAGCCAGATCAAGAAACTGATGGTCGAGCGCACCGTTTAAGCGGCAATGTTTGGCTGGTTGAAGAACATGATGGGCGGCGCGCGCGAACCTGCGCCGCCGCCCATTCCACAAGAGCCGCTGACGCAGGCCGATTTGATCCGCGCACTAAAGCGCCATTGCGCGCCGCTGTTGTTTTGCAAGCCGGCGACGATTGATCCTTTTGCAACGATGTTTGGTGCTGTGCGGCTTGAGCGTAAGGGCGAGGTCTGGCCCAGCTGCGAGGGCGCGCCGCTTTGGCCTGTGCTACAGGTCAACTTGAGGGAAGCACCGGTGATACCAGAGGCGTTGCGGGATCTGTCGTTATTGACGTTGTTCGTCGCGCCAGATCACACGATTCCGCCGACCCGTATGATCGACACAGGCCAGCCTGATCCTATGGCGACATGGGCGATACGCAGCTATTCGACGTTGCAGGCTCTGACCATTCCAAAAGCACCCAAACATGGCAGTAATTTGCGGCCCCAGCTGGGCGAATGGGCACCTGCGGTGATTGATTGCGCCAATGACGATGTGGCGGAGCAGGTGATCGACACTGCGGCCAATGATCTACCCGATTATGAGCGTTGCGAGACGCTTGCACAGACCAAATTGGGCGGGTGGCCTGCCACGTCAGGGGCTGTGCCTTGGTGGGACCGCGAACCGACAGGCGATACATGGGATTTTGTTTTGCAGATCGGGAATGAACCGAACGCAGGCTGGCAGGGTTGGGGTGGCGGGATTGCCTTTATTGCGCGTTCGCGCGAGCGGCCGCACATCTGGGCCATAGACGTGCAAGTTAGCTGATGGTTTTATTGTTTGCTCCGATTATCTTTGGCATCGTTGCCTATCTGGCTTGGCGAAACCGTGAGGTGCGCGGCTGTCGCTGGCGCGCTGATAGCACGCGCGACAAGGGCACGCTGCGCATGTACCGCTGTGCGGCTTGCGGGGCCGAGGCATTCACCGCCAGTAAAGGCCCGCCACAGACCTGTAAAAAGGGTTTGGGCGGTGCCCCTTTGTAACTGCACGTCATCTATCGACAGCTATGCTGCGCCCCGTGTAGCGTGATCAAAACAGGGAGCACAGCATGAGCGATTTTACAGCTGATATTATTATCGTAGGCGCGGGGCTGGCTGGAATGACGGCGGCGCATGAGGCGGTTTTGCGCGGGCGGCGCGTGCTGTTGCTTGATCAGGAAGGGCCGCAAAGCCTTGGTGGGCAGGCGTTTTGGTCATTGGGCGGCTTGTTCATGGTCGACAGCCCCGAACAGCGGCGGCTGGGGATCAAAGACAGTGCCGAGCTTGCGTGGAGTGACTGGCAGGGATCGGCGCAATTTGACCGCGCCGAGGATGCAAATCCACGGCTTTGGGCCGAACGCTTTGTCGAGTTTGCGGCAGGCGATATGCGCGACTGGCTGCATGGGCTTGGCATGCGCTGGTTCCCCGTTGTCGGCTGGGCCGAGCGTGGCGGCGCGCAAGCGGGCGGGCATGGCAACACGGTGCCGCGGTTTCACATTACATGGGGCACTGGCACGGGGGTGGTAAAGCCTTTTGCCGATCTGATGGTGCGTCATGCGGCGGACGGGATGCTGCGCCTGGGGTTTCGCCACCGTGTGGGGGATCTGATCGTCGAGAACGGCGCGGTGAAGGGCGTCAGCGGTGATGTGCTGGAGGATAGTACAGAGCCGCGCGGGCGCTCTAGCTCGCGGAAGGTGGTGGGCGCGTTTGAGCACCGTGCGGAGGCGGTGATCATCACGTCTGGCGGGATTGGTGGCAATCACGAGATGGTGCGTAAGCACTGGCCGGCGCGCTTGGGCAAGGCCCCATCGGTGATGGTTGCGGGTGTGCCGGATTATGTGGACGGGCGGATGCACGGCATCGCGGCCAAAGCGGGGGCGGGGCTCATTAATGAGGACCGCATGTGGCACTATTGCGAGGGGCTGCAAAACTTTGACCCGATCTGGCCAAATCACGGCATCCGTATTTTGCCGGGTCCGTCCTCTATGTGGTTTGATGCCAAAGGCGACCGGATGGAGCCGCCGTTCATGCCCGGTTTTGACACGTTGGGCACGCTTGCGCGGATTTTGCGGGCGGGGGAGCATAGTTGGTTTATCCTGACGCAAAAGATCATTGAGAAGGAATTCGCGCTGTCCGGTTCCGAGCAGAACCCCGACCTGACTGAGGGCGGTTGGCGCGAGGTGCTGAGCGCGCGACTGGGCAAAGGGGCGACCCCTGCGGTGGAGGCGTTCAAGGAAAAGGGCGCGGATTTTATCGTGGCCGATGATCTGGAAACGCTGGTGGCGCGGATGAATGCGTTGACGCCGCAGGCCCCTGTGGCGCTGGACCATATCCGCAGCCAAATTCGGGCGCGGGATCTGCAATTGGGCAACAGCTTTTGCAAGGATGCACAGATTACCGCCATCCGCGGGGCGCGCAGCTATAAGGGTGACAAACTGATCCGCACGGCCAAACCGCATGCAATCCTTGATCCTGAAAACGGCCCATTGATTGCGGTGCGGCTAAATGTAATTACGCGCAAATCACTTGGCGGTTTGCACACGGATATCGAGGGCCGCGTGTTGACGCCTGAGGGGGCGGTGCTGCCTGGTTTGTATGCCGCGGGCGAGGCCAGCGGATTTGGCGGCGGCGGTTACCATGGATATAACGCGCTTGAGGGGACATTCCTTGGAGGATGTCTTTTCTCGGGCAGAACAGCAGGACAAAACGCATGACAGCACCCAAAGACGCGCAAGCCCGCCGCGATATCGCGCCGGTTATTTGCTATCCGGTCGAGACATTGCCCGCCCCCGATATGGGCGTGTTGGACGCGGCACGGGCCACGCTTACCAAAACCGGTGAGGTGATTGTGCCGCCCCGCGATGCGGCGGCGTTTACGGTGCCGGCGGGGCATTTCTTTTCCATCACTTCGGTCGAGGGTGCGCAGGTGGGGGACTTGAACCTGTGGAACGCCAATGATCTGGGGGAGCGGTTTTATTCCGGTAAAACCCGCGCGCTGCATGGCACGCATATCACGCGCGGGCAGCGCATGTGGTCCAGCTTTCCGGCGCTGCGGCCCATGGCTACGATTACGCACGACAGCCTTGAATGGTACGGTAAGGATGCTTTTGGCGGCTCGGTTCATGATGTGATCGGGACGCGGTGTGATCCTTATACGCATAACCTGTTGTCCGGCGGCCAGTACCATCATTGTTGCCATTCGAACCTCACCCGCGCGCTGGCGGACCATCTTGGGGTCTCGCTTGCCGAAGCTGAACCGCATGTGCATGACGTGCTCAACGTCTTTATGTGCACTGGGTTCACCCGTGATACAGGGCAATATTTCATGAAAGCCAGCCCTGTGCGCCCCGGTGACCGGTTGGAGTTCTTTGCCGAGATTGATCTGTTGGGCGTGTTGAGCGCCTGTCCGGGCGGCGATTGCAGCACGGTGCATTCATCCGATAAGGCGGCCTGCTATCCGCTATTGGTCGAGACATTTGCACCGGACCCTGCGAGCCTGAAAGACTGGCAAGCTCCGGCGCTGAATGGCTATGACCGCACGCACGGTCGCTAAGGTCAGCTGAACGCGGCCTCAAGGGCGATTTCAACCATTTCTCCGAAGGAGCGTTCGCGGTCCTCGGAGGGCAGCGCTTCGCCGGTTTGCAGGTGATCCGATACGGTAAGCACGGCCAAAGCGCGACGGTTATGGCGCGCGGCCAGCGTGTAAAGTTCTGCCGCTTCCATCTCGACCGCTAGAATGCCGTGGCGGACCATTTGTTCGTCCAGATCAGGCCGTTCAGCATAAAATACATCCGAGCTGTATATCCCGCCCACATGGGTTTTGCTGCCTTTTGCTTCGGCGGCGGCAACGGCGGCGCGCAGCAGGCCCCAATCGGCGCAGGGGGCATAGTTGACGTCACGCAGGATCGCCGAGGAGGGCGAGGTGATCGTGCTGGCGGTCATGGCGATGATCACGTCACGGATGTTCACATGAGGCTGCATGCCACCGCATGAGCCGATGCGGATCAGGGTTTGGGCATTATAGGTCGAGATCAGTTCGTTCGCGTAGATGGAAAGAGAGGGCATGCCCATGCCGGAGCCTTGGATCGTCACGCGGTTGCCGCGCCATGTGCCGGTATAGCCCAGCATGCCACGCACTTCATTGACCAACTCTGCGTTTTCCAGAAACGTCTCAGCGGCCCAGCGGGCGCGATAAGGGTCTCCGGGCATGAGCACGGTTTCGGCAATCTGGTCTGGGCGCGCGCCGATATGGACGGTCATCTGGGTGTCTCCTGTCTGAGGTTGGGTGCAAGATGCCGAGCCTGTGCAGCAGGGGCAAGTTCCAATCAAGCATTACCTTACGGGCATTGCAGTAGATGTTGGGTTTTGAGGAATTTTGCCGCGTTAAGGCGGGCACCGCGTGGGAATTGCGGGGCAGCTGTGCGGGATTAATCTGTGAATGAGATTGACCGCAAAACGCTTAATGTCGTGCGGGAGTATCGAATAGACCGATATTCTCCCGCACAAATTGAATTTAATTCAAATTTCCAAACTTGTTGGATTGATTCCCTTTTCTACCGCTGCGCGAAACCAATTCGGTTGTCGGCCTTTTCCGGTCCATGTGCGCGATGGATCATCCGGATCTGCATATTTCGGAGCGGATGGGTTTTTGGGCTTTTTCGGACCTCGGGATTTCTTTGAGGCGTTTTGATTTTCGTCATCTAACTCGTTGAGAGAAAAGCCATATTCTGCCGCAGCGCGTTCGGCTGCCTTGCGGGCTTCACGGCGGTCGCGCGCTTGTGCGGCTTCCAGTGCTTTCTGCGTTTCGGCCAAAAGCTTTTCAAGCTCTTTACGGCCCATTGTTTTCAATTCCATTGTCGTCATTTAACCACTCCACATTTACACGGATAGTAATTACCAAAAACGGATTTAAGTGACAGTTAAATTTTCGGTGTAGAAGCGTTACTCAGCGGCAGTTTGCTCAGGATCTGCGAGTGTAATGATATCGGCCATAATTGTATTCAGTTCGAAATCTTTGGGCGTGTAAACGCGGGCTATCCCCATTTCGATAAGCCGTGTGGCATCGTCATCGGGAATAATGCCGCCGACAATAACCGGAATATGGCTCAGACCGGCAGATTGCATTTGGGAAATTAGATCCTGGATGAGTGGAATATGAGAACCTGACAATATGGAAAGGCCGACAACATCGGCCCCATCGCGGGTGGCCGCAGCTACGATTTCGGACGGGGTCAAGCGGATACCTTCGTAGACAATATCCATGCCGCAATCGCGGGCGCGCACCGCGATTTGTTCCGCGCCGTTGGAGTGGCCATCCAGACCGGGTTTGCCGACAAGGAACTTCAGGCGGCGGCCCAGCCGGTCGCTGACGGCATCCACGGCCATGCGTAAATCATCGAGGCCCTCTGTCTTATTCGAGCGGCCACTGCCCACGCCGGTGGGGCCGCGGTATTCACCGTGCACGGCGCGCATTTGCGCGGCCCATTCGCCAGTTGTTACGCCTGCTTTTGCCGCGACAATTGAGGCTGGCATGATATTGCGCCCTTCCGCTGCTGCGGTGCGCAGCTCTTTGAGCGCGGCGGCTACTTCGCCTTCATTGCGCTGAGTGCGCCATGCGTTGAGGGTTGCGATTTGTTCGGCTTCAACTTTGGGATCAACAGTCATAATGCCGCCATCCCCTGTCATCAGGGGGGACGGCTCTCCTTTTTGCCATTTGTTGACGCCAACGACGATTGTTTCACCGGCCTCAATTCGGCCAAGCCGTTCTGAATTGCTCTCTACCAGGCGGGATTTCATATAATCGATGCTATCAATAGCGCCGCCCATACTGTCGATATTTGCCAATTCGGCGCGGGCACCTGATTTCAATTCCTCGACCTTTGCGTCCACGGCAGGGTTGCCGTCGAATAGATCGTCAAACTCCAAAAGATCTGTTTCATAGGCGAGGATCTGTTGCATCCGCATGGACCATTGTTGGTCCCACGGGCGGGGCAGGCCCAAGGCTTCGTTCCATGCGGGCAATTGCACGGCGCGGGCGCGGGCCTTTTTGCTTAACGTCACGGCCAACATTTCGATCAGGATGCGGTAGACGTTGTTTTCGGGTTGTTGTTCGGTAAGGCCAAGGGAATTCACCTGCACGCCATAACGAAAGCGGCGGTATTTCGGGTCAGTCACGCCATAGCGGACCTCGCAAATTTCATCCCATAGGTCGACAAAGGCACGCATTTTACACATCTCGGTCACAAAGCGGATGCCGGCGTTTACAAAGAACGAAATGCGGCCCACGAGCGCGGGGAAATCTTTTTCGGCCACGCGTGGGCGCAGTTGATCAAGCACCGCAGTGGCAGTCGCCAGAGCGAATGACAGCTCTTGTTCGGGCGTGGCACCGGCTTCTTGCAGGTGGTAGGAACAGATGTTCATCGGGTTCCATTTCGGCACGGATGTATAGCAATACTCGGCCACATCCGCGATCATCTTGAGCGAGGGCGCAGGCGGGCAGATATAGGTGCCACGCGACAGGTATTCCTTGATCAGATCATTCTGCACCGTGCCTTGCAGGTTAGAGATATCCGCGCCTTGTTCCTCGGCCACAGCGATATAGAGCGACAAAAGCCACGGCGCGGTCGCGTTGATCGTCATTGAGGTGTTCATCTGTTCAAGCGGGATATCCTTGAACAGCGCACGCATGTCACCCAGATGGCTGACCGGCACGCCGACTTTGCCGACCTCACCGCGCGACAGGGTGTGGTCGCTGTCATAGCCTGTCTGCGTGGGCAGATCGAAGGCAACGGACAGGCCTGTTTGTCCTTTGGCGAGGTTGTCGCGGTACAGCGCATTGGAGGCTTTGGCGGTTGAGTGGCCGGCATAGGTGCGGATGAGCCACGGGCGGTCTTTTCGGGGGGCATCGGTCATGGCGGGCCTTTGGATTTGAGTGAGTAATAATATTTCCTTTAGTGATTGTTATATGAAATTTTACACCCCTGTCAATTCGCCGCGTTGCGGCATTGGATGCGACGTTGCGTAGTTGCCTGGCCCCTATGGGCTGAGCTTGCCTTACCATAGGTTAATTCGGTGTTGCGCCCTGATGCGATGGCCTGCAAGGGTGCGGGGTATGACCCAGACAGTGCAGCTTCCTCTTTGGCTTTTCATTCTGATCGTGCTGTTCGCGGCTGTCACGGCGCTGAGCCATTTTTTGTTACCCTCCGTGCGCTGGTTCTTTCGCCGCCGGATGGAACGTGCGGTTGCGCGGCTTAACAAAAGGCTGAAGCGCCCGATCCAGCCGTTCAAGCTGGCCCGTCGCTATGACATGATCCAGCGGCTGATTTATGATCCCGAAGTATCGCGCGAGATTGTACAATACGCCAAGGCCAACAACGTGCCGGAAAACGTAGCCTTTCAAAAGGCACGCGAATACGCCCGCGAAATCGTGCCCAGTTTTTCTGCTTTTGCCTATTTCAGCTTTGCTATGCGGTTGGCCAAGCTGTTGGCAAAGGCGGTTTACCGTATCCGCACCGCGCCGCAGAACGATGGGGTGTTTGCCGCCATCCCCGAGGATGCGACGGCGATCTTTGTGATGAACCACCGCAGCAATATGGATTACGTTCTGGTCACCTATCTGGCTTCCAAGAATTCGACGCTCAGCTATGCGGTGGGAGAGTGGGCGCGGGTCTGGCCGTTGAGCGCGCTGATCCGGTTGTGGGGGGCATATTTTATCCGGCGGCGATCGCGCGGGGGGCTCTATCGCAAAGTTTTGTCGCGCTACGTGCAAATGGCGACAAATGGGGGCGACACGCAGGCGTTCTATCCTGAGGGCGGGTTAAGCCTGACGGGGCGGTTACAGCGGCCCAAGGTCGGATTGTTGAGCTATCTAGTGGACGGGTTCGACCCCGAGGGCGAGCGTGATCTGGTATTTGTGCCAGTGGCAATCAACTATGATCGGGTGATCGAGGACCGTGTGCTGATGGCAGCCCATGCGCGCGGCGATCGCCGTTTCGGTGCGCGAATTTCTGTGGTGGTGGGGTTTGTGTTGCGCAAATTCTGGCGACGCTTGCGCGGGCAGGACACACGTTTTGGCACCGCAGCGGTGGCCTTTGGCACGCCGGTGAGCTTGCGGGAATATGGCAAGGTCGATGACGTGGATGGATTGTCGCACGAGCTGATGGCGCGGATCGAAGCGGTGATGCCTGTGCTGGGCGTCCCGTTGGTGGCGACGGTGCTAAAGACCCGTGAACCGATGACGACGACACAGTTGAACGAGGCAGTGCTGGCGCTGATGGAGCGGCTTCCGGCGCGGTCGCTCGAGATAGATACAGGCAATGTCGGTGCCGAGATTGCGCAGGCTTGTACGCATATGGTCCAGCACGGGTTGATCGAGCAACAGGCAGAGGTGTGGCGCGTCATGCCCGGGCAGGAGGTAGCCGTCGCATTCTATGCCAATTCAATCGCGCATTACCTGCATAACGGGGATGATGCCGCAGGTGCGAAGGAGGTTTCTGCGGTCGCGAGGTCATAAAATTACAAAAATAGCACTCTTTAGATTGCAATGTTGCGCGATGAGTTTTACTCAATCGGTAGGCGCCGCGATTCCGCACGGCAGCATCTATACATTCGCAGGAGGGCGACATGGCACTGGACACGACGATCGCGCATTACAACGCACCGGAAAAAGACCTGTATGAAATGGGCGAAATGCCCCCTATGGGGCATGTCCCGAAACAGATGTACGCATGGGCGATCCGTCGTGAACGCCATGGTGAGCCGGATACTGCGATGTTGGAGGAAGTGGTGGAGGTGCCCAAGCTCGACAGTCAGGATGTTCTGGTGCTCGTGATGGCGGCGGGGATTAATTATAACGGTGTTTGGGCGGCGCTTGGTCAGCCGATCAGCCCTTTTGACGGGCACAAGCAACCCTATCATATCGCCGGCTCCGACGCTTCGGGGATTGTGTGGGCGGTGGGGGACCGTGTGACCCGCTGGAAGGTGGGCGACGAGGTTGTGATCCATTGCAATCAGGATGACGGTGATGACGAAGAGTGCAACGGCGGCGACCCGATGTATTCCCCCTCACAGCGTATCTGGGGGTACGAGACACCCGACGGGTCGTTTTCACAGTTTACGCGGGTTCAAAGCCAACAGTTGATGCCGCGCCCCCGACATCTGACATGGGAGGAAAGTTCTTGCTATACGCTGACGCTGGCCACGGCCTACCGGATGCTGTTCGGACATGAACCGCATGATCTGAAACCCGGCCAGAATGTATTGGTTTGGGGGGCGTCGGGGGGCCTTGGCTCTTATGCGATCCAGTTGATCAATACCGCCGGAGCAAACGCGATTGGCGTGATCAGTGACGAAAGTAAGCGTGATTTCGTAATGGGGCTGGGTGCCAAGGGGGTTCTGAACCGCAAGGATTTCGATTGCTGGGGGCAATTGCCCAAAGTGGGCAGCGATGAATACGCCACATGGTTTGCCGAGACGCGAAAATTTGGCAAAGCCATTTGGGATATCACCGGCAAGGGCGTGAATGTCGATATGGTGTTTGAACACCCCGGCGAAAGCACCTTTCCTGTGTCAACTTTTGTGGTCAAAAAGGGTGGTATGGTCGTGATCTGCGCGGGGACTACGGGGTTTAACCTGACATTTGACGTACGCTATATGTGGATGCACCAAAAGCGCTTGCAAGGGAGCCATTTCGCCCATCTCAAACAGGCTTCGGCGGCAAATAAGCTGATGCTGGAGCGCCGTCTGGATCCGTGTATGTCAGAGGTTTTTGCGTGGAGTGATCTGCCCGAAGCGCATATGAAGATGCTACGCAACGAGCATAAGCCGGGGAATATGGCAGTGCTTGTGCAGGCACCAAAGACGGGGTTGCGGACCCTCGAAGATGCTCTTGAGGCGCGCGGGTAACCTACACGCTTCATTTACCAGACAGCTGATACCCTACGAATCGTATCTGAGAATCGTAGGGTATCAATCGTTTGAAAGCCGCTATAAATTTTTCAAAGGGTTAAAAATAATGCACTCCCCATTTATGGGGAGTGGAAATAGGCGAATAGGCCGTAATTTTGCACCGTGCTACCTTGTTGTTAAGGCGCTGTTAACCATTTAGAAGGGACACTTAGAATGCGTAGTGATTGGGTATTAGACGTTCTCGCCGACTTGCGCAGTTTCGCTCATGTAAATGGTCTGCCCAAATTGGCAGAGCAGCTGGATGATACTGCGCTAATTGCCATGGCAGAGTTCGCTTCAAGGGATGAGAGGTCTGCGCCGAGCGGACATGCAGCGGATACAAACAAAACTGGAGGACATATTGTCCTCGTTGGAAGAAGCTGACACATTTGAGCGCATGCAAAGCGTCAGTGTGGCGCTTAGAGATTATTTCGAAATTGATCATGTTGTATATCACTGGGTGGATTCACACGGGGATCAATACGGTTGCGGGACTTATTCCAAGGCATGGCAAAAAAAATACCTCGACGAAAATTACCTTCGGATTGATCCGGTTATTCAGGGGTGTTTCCAGCGGTTTCATCCTGTGGACTGGAAGCGGTTTGACTGGTCGAGCAAGGCCGCGCGCGAATTCTTGAAGGTTGCCAGAGAATACGGTGTCGGTAATCAGGGGTATTCGATTCCGATCCGCGGGCCGAACGGGCAGTTTGCCCTGTTTACGATCAACCATCATTGCGATGATGAAACATGGGCTGCCTTTACCCAGAAAAATCGTCGTGACCTGATCCTGATCGGGCATTGTTTCAATGAGAAAGCCTTGGATTTTGAACCGGACCGACAACCGGAACAACAGCAGGCCCTCTCACCGCGTGAAATCGATGCGATGACGTTATTGGCCATCGGCTATAGCCGTGCACAGGTTGCCAACAAGCTTTCCATTTCCGAACATACGTTGCGTGTCTACATCGAAAGTGCGCGTTTCAAGTTGGGCGCATTGAATACGACACATGCAGTGGCGCGCGCGATGAGCCGTGGGTTGATCGTGGTCTAACACAGCCCGACCGCCGCGCGTTGCGTATAGGCGTTGTTAACAAATGTCTGGCTACTTCTTGCCGCATCTTTTGATGCTGCAGGGAGCCGCGCAATGCTACGATACCTCTACGCCGACCAACTTGTTGATTTTCCCCGACTGTCTGACGAAATGTTCACACACCGCGCCGAACAGTTTCACAATCGGCTGGGCTGGGATGTCAGCGTCGATGCGCGAGGACATGAGCGTGACGAATATGATGATCTGAACCCGCTATATGTGATTTGGGAAACGCCAGAGGGCGGGCACGGCGGCTCGACCCGGTTTTTACCGACGACAGGGCCAGTGATGGTCAACGATCATTTTGGCAATCTGATCAGCGCGCCGATCAAAAGCCCGCTCATCTGGGAATGTACGCGTTTTTGCATGGCGCCTAATCAGGGGCCGCATGTTGCTGCGGCCTTGATGCTGGGCGGGGGCGAATTGATGAAGGGCTTTGGGGTTGAGCATTTCGTGGGTGTGTTTGATGCGCGCATGGCGCGGATTTATAGCCGCGTTGGTTCATCGCCTGAAATATTGGGCAGCATGGGCGAGGGCCGTGGGCGCATCAGTGTCGGTTTGTGGGAATTCGACGAACAGGCGCAGCTCCGTGTGGCACAGCGCGCAGGAGTAAGCCCCGCGCAGAGCCGCGCGTGGTTCGAGCGCGCTTTTGGCACCTCAGCAACTCCTGAATTTGCCGTCAGCGCCTGAACGGCTCTGGTCCCCGTCCCGCCATAGGCATAGTGTCGGCGCATGACAAATGCGCTTACCTATTCCGACGATCAGGCCAATGCCTATGACGCCGTCTGTGCCATGCTTAAATCGGCAGGTATCAGCCTTGAAGATGACCTGTTGATGCCGCCTAAAGGCGGCAAGGCGCAGGTGATGGCGGTCACGGGCAAGGCGGGCTCGGGCAAGACATTGCTGCTGGCAGAGCTGTATAAGGCGCTGGAAGCGGCGGGTGTCGAAATTATCTCGGGTGATTACGAGAGTAAAAAGCGCAAGGATAAACGCACATTGGCGATCCTTGCGCCGACCAATAAGGCGGCCAGCGTGCTGCGTTTGCGCGGCGTGCCCGCCACCACCATCCACCGCATTTTATATACCCCCGTCTATGATCCCGAATATGAGCGTATTGCCGAGTGGCTGGCGGGCAATGGCGAGCGGCCCGAGGATGTTGAAGGGCTGACCGAGGTCGCGCTGGACCGCGCGTTTGCTTTTTATAGCACCAATAAATCTATCCCCGGCGCGCTGGCGGCGGCGGGATTGCGGGGCAGTGACTTTATCACCGGCTGGAAGCGTCGCGAAGAGCCGTTGGATATCGGGTTTGTCGATGAATCCTCGATGCTGGATGACAAGCAGTTCCAAGACCTCAAAGAGATTTTCCCGACGCTGCTGTTGTTTGGCGATCCAGCACAGCTTGCCCCTGTTGGCCAGTCCGGCACGATGGTGTTCGAAAAGCTCCCCGAAGAGCGGGTGATGAACCTCAACCGGATTTTCCGGCAGGAGGCTGATAACCCGATCCTTGATCTGGCCCATGCGCTGGCGGATCCTGATATCGGGTTCGAGCAGTTTGAGCGAATGGTCGAAGAGGCTTCCAAACGCGATGAGCGTGTTGTTTGGGGGCAGCGGGTCGAGGTGGATCTGATGGCGCGCAGCCCCGTGCTGGTCTGGCGCAACGCCACGCGTATCCGGTTGATCAACGCATTCCGGCGTGTGCATGGCGCGCCCGAGGACGCGCTGGTGGAAGGAGAGCCGTTGATCTGTGACGGGATCGAATTGCCGCTCAAGCACCGCAAGAAACGATTAGACCTTGAGGCGCGCGGCCTGATCAAAGGGGCGCAGGTGGTGTATCTGGGGGCAGGGCGCAAGCCGGGCTTTTCACGCTTGCACGTCATGGGGGCCGAAGATCCACAGGTGAGCGCCGCAAGCATCGTAAAGATTGAGAAACCCGACGAGGAAGAGCCCTTTATCCCTTTTGCCGCTCGCATGGGGGCAACATTTCTGCATGGGGCTGCTGTGACGATCCACAAGGCGCAAGGATCGCAATGGGACACGGTGCAGGTCTTTGCACCTGACCTTTATGCCGCCGCGCGGATGGGGCGGATGGAGGCGGGGCAGCCGCTTTGGAAACGTCTGGCCTATGTTGCGATCACCCGTGCGCAGGAACGCCTGATCTGGGTGGTGCGCAACCGTTTGGCCAAACCGTCATACGAGCTTGCGGTGGATGATCTAAAGGCAATTGCCGCCCCGACGCTGACATTGGATGCGTCGGAAAGTGACCTTGGTTGATTAGCGGCGCATCAAGCTAAACACGGCTGACGCGCCCCAGCCGGCCAGAACCGCGATAGCCAGTGACAACAGCCCGTAAAGGAATGACTGTTCACGGCTCAGGATAAACAGGAATTGCTCGATCCCTACTTTGCGCACGTCGATGAGCGTTTCATATTGCGCCACAACCTGTCGGTCGCGCGTCAGAAAAATACGGGTTTCGTAATTGCCTTCGGTCAAGGCAGAGGGCAGCTCGACAGAGGTGCGGAACAGGGTCTGTTCTTCGACGGTGACCTCGTCTTCGTTTAGCTGGTAAAGATCTTCGCCCTTGCGGATACGGATCAGCGATTGCACGAAGTCGCCGGCATTGGTGATGTTTGCAGGGGCCCCGATCGAACGGATGGCCCGAGGAATAGAGACTTTGTGCCGCTGGTCCTCGACAGCGCTAAGCGCCTCGTTCAGCGGTACAGAGGTGTTGACCGCATAAAAGCTGGGGGCGCTATCCACTTCGACAGCATCCACGTTTACCCAGATGCCAAGCCGTTTCTCCTTGCGGCGGACAAGCACAGGCGCGGAGGGGCCAGCGACCGTGACGATAACCTGCAAGTCGGAATCCGTCGGGATCGGCTCTTCGCGCTTTACGGCCCCGAAAACCAGAATTTCCGAGCCATTGAAGTTTGTCGTGATCGAGACCTTGTTCTGGCTTAGCCCCAGCACGACCTCTTCATCGGCGCTGGCCGCACCGGCCAGAAGGATCAGAATACAGGCAAAGGCGCGGATCATTGGGTGCCTACAGGGCTAAGGGAGTAAAGCTCGGCTGGTTGGAGGAGCAGCTCGAGTGCCAGTTTGCCGCAGACAATCAGAACCAGCGCTGCGAGAAGAATGCGCAGCTGTTCGGCTTTCATTTTCATCCCGATCTGTGTGCCGATCTGTGCACCGATTACCCCCCCGACAAGCAATAGCAATGCGAGTATGATATCGACGGTGTAATTTGTTGTGGCATGCAGCATGGTGGTGAAGGCGGTCACAAAAATGATCTGGAACAGCGAGGTGCCGACAACCACCTTTGTCGGCATACCAAGCAGATAAATCATTGCGGGCACCATGATGAAGCCGCCACCAACGCCCATAATCGCGGCAAGGATCCCGACAAGCGTGCCGACGATCAGCGGGGGGATAACCGATATATAAAGCCCCGATACGCGAAAGCGCATTTTGAACGGCAGCCCGTGCACCCAGTTATGTTTTTGGCGTTTGGGGGCTTTGCCTTTGCGGACATTGCGGATGGCGCTAAGGCTTTCGATGAACATCAGCCCGCCAATGACGCTGAGGAAAAGGACATAGCAAAGTTTGACCAGCAGATCGACCTGACCCAAAGCTTTGAGGATGTTGAAGATATAAACACCCGAACCTGAACCGATCAGGCCACCGACCAGTAAAACGCCCCCCATCCTGAGGTCCACCGTCTTGCGCTTGAGGTGTGCCAGCAGGGCTGAAAACGAAGAGGCGACAATCTGGTTGGTGGATGTGGCCACAGCCACCGCGGGGGGGATGCCGATAAAGAACAGTAAAGGGGTAATCAGAAAGCCGCCACCGACGCCAAACATGCCGGATAATATACCCACGATTCCGCCAAGCCCCAGCAACAGGAATGCGTTGACCGATACTTCCGCGATGGGCAGGTAGATTTGCATATTTTTCCTTAGGCCGCGGCGGGCAGAAAATCAATGATCTTAGCCCGCCGGCTCAACTATGGGTCATTTCTGGACTTATCGTTCTTTCACATAGGGTTCACCACCAGCCCTTGGGGGGATGGCTTTGCCTACAAAACCGGCAAGAATGATCACGGTCATTACATAGGGCAATGCCGCCAGCAGCTGGCCCTGTACCTTGATCCCGATCAGCGATTCGATCACATCGGGACGGGTTTCCAGCGCGCCGAACAGGCCGAACAGCAATGTCGCATAAAGTGCATGCCATGGGCGCCACTTGGCAAAGATAAGGGCCGCCAATGCGATAAACCCGCGACCAGCTGCCATGTCTTTGACAAAGCCAGCCTGCAACGCGGTGCTGAGGTATGCACCTGCGATGCCACATAGGACGCCACAAATGCCCACAGCGGCAAAACGCAGGCCCACGACCGAAACGCCTGCGGTATCGACCGCCGCAGGATTTTCACCTACCGCGCGTAGGCGCAGCCCAAAGCGGGTGCGGAACAGCAGCCACCATGTGAAGGGCACTGCGGCAAAGGCGATATAGACAAGGATCGAGTGCCCCGAGATGAGTTCGTAATAGAGCGGCCCGATGACGGGAACATCGCGCAGCGCTTCGGCAAAGGGCAGGGTGATCGGCTCAAACCGGCCATTCCCGATCAGCGATGGCGTGCGCCCGCCCTGTTTGAACCAGGCCTGTGCAATCAGAACCGTAAGGCCGGCAGCAAGAAAGTTGATGGCCACGCCCGAGATGAGCTGGTTGCCGCGGAAGGTGATAGAGGCGACCCCGTGAATAGCGCTTAGCGCCAATGACGCGGTGATGCCTGCCAGTAGGCCAACCCAGACATTGCCGGTCATCGCGGCAACAGCAGCAGAAAAGAACGCCGCTGCAAGCATCTTGCCTTCCAATCCGATGTCGAAAATCCCGGCCCGTTCGGAGTACAGCCCCGCAAGGCAGGCCAGCAGTAAAGGCGTGGCAAGACGCACGGTCGAATCCAGTAGCTGGATCAGCGTGAGGTAGATTTCCATGGCTCAGGCCCCCCGATTACGCAGTGCAAGGAACACACGTTCCAATGGCATCCGCACCATATTGTCCAGCGCGCCGGTGAACAGGATCACCAGTGCCTGAATAACCACGATCAGCTCGCGCGGGATCGTCGTCCAAAGAGCCAGTTCGGCACCGCCCTGATACAGAAACCCGAATAGGATCGCCGCGATGAAGACACCGAAAGGATGCGATCGCCCCATAAGTGCCACAGCAATACCGATAAAGCCCGCGCCTTCGACGGAATTGAGCACCAAACGCTCTGCTTCGCCCATGACGTTGTTGATCGCCATCATCCCCGCCAGCGCCCCCGAGATCATCATGGTGACCATAATGATTTTCACGGGCGGCATACCAGCATAACGGGCGGCGGATTCCGATTGGCCAAAGCTGCGGATTTCATAGCCTAGCCGTGTGCGCCAGATCAGGACCCAGACAAAGACACAGGCCATCAGGGCAACCACCAAAGAGACATTAGCGGGGGCGGATTTGGAGAATTCAATGCCCAGAGGGGCCAGCATTTCGTGGAGTGTCGGCAGATGCACTGTATCGCCAAACCGTTCGGTCGCCGGATCCATGGACCCTTGCGGGCGCAGCATATTGACCAGCACATAGTTCAGCAGGGCAGCGGCGATAAAGTTGAACATGATGGTGGTGATGACGATGTGACTGCCGCGTTTGGCCTGCAACCACGCAGGGATCGCGGCCCATGCCGCACCAAACAGCGCCGCGGCAATAGTGGCACCGATCAACGCCAGCGACCAATGCGGCCAGGGGATGTATAAACAGGCAAGCGCCACGCCAAGCCCGCCAAGCGCCGCCTGACCTTCGCCACCGATGTTAAATAGCCGCGCATGAAACGCGACCGCAACGGCCAGCCCTGTGAACATGAAATTGGTCGCATAATAAAGCGTATAGCCCCAGCCATAGCTGGATCCGAGCGCGCCGGTGACCATAAGCTTGGCCGCCGCCACGGGGTCTTCTCCGATGGCGAGGATCACCAGCGCAGACAGAATACCCGCAAGCAGCAAAGAGATGAGCGGCACAAGGATCACCTCGGCCCATTTCGGCATCACATCCATTTATTTCGCCTCCCCGTCGCCCGCATGGGCGAGGTTTTCTTGAATTTCCTCAACGCTATGTGGCGCGTCCGTATCGGTGATACCGGCCATCAACAGGCCCAGCTCTTTTTCGTCTGTCTCAGTGGACAGGCGCTCGCCCATAACCTGACCGTCAAACATCACGGCGATCCGGTCACTCAGGGCCATGATTTCATCCAGTTCGACGGAGACAAGCAATATCGCCTTGCCCTTATCGCGCAGGGCGATGATCTGTTCGTGGATGAATTCAATTGCGCCAATGTCCACGCCGCGCGTGGGCTGACCGATGAGCAGCAGATCCGGGTTGCGCTCGATCTCGCGGGCCAGCACGATTTTTTGCTGGTTGCCGCCCGAGAAATTTTTCGCTGCCAGCTTGGGATCGGGGGGGCGCACGTCGAAACGCTCCATTTTGGCCTCGGTATCAGCGCGGATAGCCGCGTTATCGATCAACATGCCGGCGCGGTACGCCGGATCGTGGTGATAGCCGAAGGCGACGTTCTCCCATGCGGCGAAATCCATGATCAGGCCTTCGCGCTGGCGGTCTTCGGGGACATGGGCGATGCCCCGCGCGCGGCGGGTGCGACCGTCCGAAAGTTTCCCGCTCAGGTCAAGCGGCTGACCGTTGACGGTGATCTGCCCCGTGCCGTCGGCATAGCCGCCCAACACTTCGAGAAGCTCGGATTGTCCGTTTCCGGCAACCCCCGCAATGCCCAACACTTCGCCTGCGCGCACGGTAAGGTTGATGCCTTTAAGGCGTTCAACGCCTTTGTCGTCATGCACGCGCAGGTCTTTGACATCCAGCACCACATCGCCCGGTTGTGCAGGTGTTTTATCGACCCGCAACAGAACCTTGCGTCCTACCATCAGCTCGGCCAGTTCAGCCGGAGAGGTCTCGGCGGTCTTGACCGTGGCGGTCATTTCTCCACGCCGCATGACAGAAACGGTATCGGTGGTATCCATGATCTCGCGCAGTTTATGGGTGATCAGGATGATCGTTTTGCCCTCGGCGCGCAGGCGGTCAAGGATACGGAACAATTGGTCTGCCTCAGCAGGGGTCAACACGCCTGTTGGCTCATCAAGGATCAGGATGTCGGCCTGCCGGTACAGCGCTTTGAGGATTTCCACACGCTGCTGCATGCCCACGCCGATATCTTGGATAAGCGCGTCAGGTTCAACGTGCAGGCCGTAATCTTCGGCCAACTCCATCAACGTGCGCCGCGCTTTGGCGATGGAAGGTTTGAGCCAGCGGCCATCCTCTGCGCCCAGAATGATATTTTCCAGAACGGTAAAGTTTTCGACCAGTTTGAAATGCTGGAACACCATGCCGATGCCCGCGGCAATGGCGGCTTGGCTATCGGGGATTTGGGTCTTTTTGCCCTTAATAAAAATCTCGCCACGGTCGGCTTTGTAAAAGCCGTAAAGGATCGACATTAAGGTGGATTTTCCGGCACCGTTTTCGCCGATGATGCCGTGGATTGTGCCGGGCATCACGCGGATCGAGATGTCCTTGTTGGCCTGCACGGGACCAAAAGCTTTTGATATGCCTTTAAGCTCGATGGCGGGGGCGGCTGTCATGGGCAAATTCCTGCGGTGCGTAAATGTCACTTACAATGAATGGGGGCCGCGTTGAGATATCAACGCGGCCCCGACGTGTATGTCTTATAGACTTAGAAGCTAAGCGCCGGGCAGCTGTCGTCGGTCATATAATCGTGAACAGAAAGCTCGCCGCTGGCGATTTTCTCCGCCGCTGCATCTACTTGTGCCTGCATTTCAGGGGTGACCAAAGATGCGTTGAATTCATCCATGGCATAACCCACGCCACCGTTGGCGATACCCATAACGTTAAAGCCTTTTTCCATGCCGGGGCCGTCGGTCATCGCCTGGTAGACGGCGTTGTCGACGCGCTTGAGCATGGAGGTCAGAACCTTGCCGGGGTGCAGGAAGTTCTGGTTGCTGTCTACACCGATGGACAGGATGTCTTCATCGGCTGCTGTCTGCAACACGCCGACACCGGTGCCGCCCGCGGCAGAAAACACCACGTCAGAGCCTTGGCTGATCTGCGCTTTTGTCAGTTCCGATCCTTTTACAGGGTCGTTCCATGCGGCAGGGGTGGAGCCGGTCATATTGGCAATCACGTTGATATCGGGGTTCACCGCTTTGGCACCTTCGGCAAAGCCGCAGGCGAATTTACGGATCAGCGGGATATCCATACCGCCAATAAAGCTGACTGTGCCGGATTTTGAGGCTTCAGCCGCCAACATGCCAACAAGGTAGGAGCCTTCGTGCTCGTTAAACACGACCGAGCGGACGTTCGGCTGGTCCACGACCATGTCGATGATCACGAAATCGGTGTCGGGGTAATCGCCAGCCACCTGACCCAGCGCATCACCAAAGGCAAAGCCGGTCATCACGATGGGATTGGCACCCGCTTCGGCAAAGCGGCGCAGAGCCTGTTCGCGCTGGGCTTCTGACTGAAGCTCGATCTCGCGGTAGCTTTCGCCGGTTTCTTCTGCCCAACGCTGCGCGCCGTTATAGGCGGCTTCGTTGAAGGATTTGTCAAACTTGCCGCCCAGATCGAAGATCAACGCGGGCTCGGCCAATGCGGCACCCGTGCTCAAAGCAAGAGTGGCGGCCGCACCAAGGAATTTGGTCATGAGGGTCATAGGTTTCTCCCAGTGTTTGTTTTGGGGCAGGTGCCGCAGCATCCCCGCCCGAATTCGCGCGCTTGCGCGACGCTGGTCTAAATTGTCGGACTGGATGGGGGGCGGGTCAACCTGATTCTATCAAGGAAATGTGAACAGCAATAAATTAACCCAACGTCAGTGCCCGCGTCATGAGCACGGCATCCGCTGGCGGGCCGCTTGCGCGTGCATAATAGCCTTTGCGTTGACCGCTGCGCTTGAACCCAGATGTTTCATAAAGCGCCAATGCGGGAATATTGTCTGCGGCCACATCCAGAAATGCGGTATCGGCACTGGCGCGGGCATCAGTGATCCATTGGGCCAATAGGGCGCGCGCAATGCCTTTGCGTTGACTGGAGGGGGCCACCGCGAGGGTCAATAGCTCGGATTCGCCGGCAACTGTGCGGGCCACTGCAAAACCGCCGTTGCCCGGATAGACGCGGATAAGGGGCTGCGTCAGGAGCTGCGCGAACTCTTCTTCACGCCAGGGGCGTTCCATCAGAAAGGCCGCTGCATGGATTTCTGCCATCTGGGCCGGTGTCATGGGAGGATGATCGGCGGCGTGTCACGTGCAGGGGCCGCATCGGGCGCACGCACATAAAGCGGGGCAGGCGGCTTTCCCATGTCATAGCCCTGGGCGTATTTCCATGCGGCCACGCGGGCGATGGTGCCGGCGGGATTTTCAACCTGACAGGGACGGGCCTGTGCGCCCAGCTGTGCTGCGATGGTTTCGGCCATATGGCCGGTGACGCAAAGGCCGGTTTGTGCGAAATGGGTCGGTATTGCGGTGGGATCAATCAACTCAGGCTCCGAGACCGGCCGCCCCTGCGTTAAGCGCTGGACATAG
Organism: Sulfitobacter sp.; assembly: GCF_039977885.1. Lineage (GTDB taxonomy): Bacteria > Pseudomonadota > Alphaproteobacteria > Rhodobacterales > Rhodobacteraceae > Sulfitobacter. Next base: position 368,994 of record NZ_JBDWCI010000008.1, on the reverse strand, counting down.
GCGGCATCACGCGGGGCACCTACAACAACCAGTTCATGCGCCACAGCTTCGGGCGCATCCGGTGCGCAAAGCATCTCGAAAGTTGAAACGGGAATCGCGGGCACGCCAAGCGCAAGGGCAAGGCCCCGCGCCGCCGACACCGATATGCGGATGCCCGTAAAATTGCCGGGGCCAACGCCGATACCGATGGCGCTGATGCCTTCCAGCGTGAGCTCCGATTGGGCGAGCATTTCCTGACAAAGAACCAGAATGCGCTCTGCCTGGCCCTTGGCCATGGGTTCGGTCGCGGCGTGTTGCACTGCGCCGTCTGCAAACACAGCAGCCGCGCAATGCGCGGCCGAGGTGTCAAAGGCCAGAAGCGTGATGTTATCGCGCGTCATGTCAGGCGACGGGGCGCACTTCGGTCACTTCGGGGATGTAATGGCGCAGGAGGTTTTCAATGCCCATCTTCAACGTCAGTGTAGAAGAAGGGCAGCCCGCGCAGGCCCCTTGCATGTGCAAATAGACCACGCCGCGGTCGAAGCCGTGGAAGGTGATATCACCGCCATCCTGTGCCACAGCAGGGCGCACGCGGCTATCAAGCAGCTCTTTGATCTGGCCGACAATCGCACTGTCTTCGCCTGTATGTTCTGCATGGCCGGATGACGCAGTATGATCAGCCCCCATCACGGGCTGGCCGGATTGGAAATGCTCCATGATGGCGCCCAGCAGGCTTGGCTTGAGATGATCCCACTCTACGCTGTCTTCCTTGGTCACGGTCACAAAATCGGTGCCGAAAAACACGCCGGTGACGCCGTCCACGGCAAACAGCCGCGTGGCCAGCGGGGATGCATCCGATGTATCTGCGGTTGGAAAATCAGCAGTGCCCATTTCCAGCACCGTCTGACCGGGCAGAAACTTGAGTGTGGCCGGGTTCGGGGTGGATTCGGTTTGGATAAACATGGGGTCAACCTTTTGGTATGGGATGGTCCAGATATGCGAGCACGAGGCCGCGATGTCAAGGTGTTTGGAATGGTTCTAAACTGGAGGGGCTAGGTAATCGCTTCGAGGCGCTCTTTGCTCATCTCGCCGGGAACGATGGTAACGGGCACAGGTAGATCGCCAGAATTACGGCTGAGTTGTGTGACCAACGGGCCGGGGCCTTTGCCGCTTGTACCCGCACCCAGAACCAATACGCCGATTTCTGGATCTTCTTTGATCTGGGCGATGATTTCATCCACGGTCTGGCCTTCGCGGATAATCAGCTCGGGCGTGACGCCTTGGCGGTCGCGCATCCATTTGGCGAAAACCTCATAATGCACTTCGATCCGCTCGCGAGCTTCTTCGCGCATGATGTCGCCGACGCCGATCCAGTGGTTGAACTCTTCGGGTGGAATGACTGCCAATACTGCAACGCCGCCGCCGGTCTTTGAGGCCCGCATCGCGGCAAACCGCATCGCCGCAAGGCATTCGCGGCTTTCGTCGAGGATCACAAGAAACTTGCGCATTGTTTTCTCCCTACTTCGGCAAGGATCATGACGCTTGCGAAGGCGGCTGGCAATTGGCTTTTGCCCTGCTCGTCCGCGGAGGGACAGTTAAGGGGCGCTGTGATAGACGCCCTCGGGCAGGTTTAGGGCCGCGGCCAGATCGCGCAACTGGTTCGGAGAGAGGGTAATCATGCGGACGCTATCAGTCTTGGCATCCCATTGTTCGATTGTGATCTGGCTGGCAAAAGCATTTAGCGTAACGTCTTCGCGCAGGGGTGTTTCACCCTCGTCGACAAGGGTGATTACGGTCGCGTCGAATTCGTGTTCAATGGTAAACATAAACCACAGACTACCTGATCACGGCTGCCGTGCAAGCAGGCAGATCGTTGTGGCACAACTGCACATGGGCATATCGTGAAGCGAACGGGCTGGCCTCGCGGGAATTGCGTGTTAAATTGGCGCGGTCGGTGTAGTATTTGCGCCTGACCGATACAAAGGTAAAGCGGGTGAGGATCCAGAGCTTATGATAATGCGTTTTTTCAGTGCTTTGGGTCTTTGTGCCGCATTGGCCGCTTGTGAGGTGCCGGTGGATGCAACCGTTCAGACACCGTCGGGCACGTTGACCGATCCCGAAGTGTCCACGCCTGCGCGTGCACGTGCGCGCAGTTTTGTGCAGGTGGTTGAAACCCTTGAGCCGGTGGCCGAGCGGGAATGCCGCGCCCGCACGCAGGGGGTGAACTGTGATTTCAACATTTTGGTTGATGATCGCCCGGGCCAACCTGCCAATGCTTATCAGACGGTGGACCGTCAAGGTCGCCCAATCATTGCCTTTACGCTGGCATTGATTGCTGATGCCCGTAACGCGGATGAGCTGGCCTTTGTTATGGGGCATGAGGCTGCCCACCACATCGCAGGCCATATTGCGCGCCAACAACAAAATGCGGTTGCAGGTGCGGTGATCTTTGCCGGCCTTGCCACGCTCAGCGGCGGGGATGCCAATGCCGTTCAGTCGGCGCAGGAATTGGGCGCGCAGGTCGGCGCACGCAGCTATTCAAAAGAGTTCGAGCTGGAGGCAGACGCGCTGGGCACAGTGATCACCAAGAAAGCCGGCTATGACCCGTTGCGCGGTTCCGAGTTCTTTACCCGCATCCCTGATCCGGGTGACAAATTTTTAGGGACACACCCGCCTAACGCCGCGCGTATCGAGGTCGTGCGCCGGACTGTGGCGGGGCTGTAACAACCTGCATATCCGCCTTTTAGGGAAATCTGGTCAGGGACGGGCAGGTCTAAGAAATGCAAAAGCTCGGGCAAATACTTTCGGATCGGGGCAGCAAATATGCCGTGTCTGGATGCGCTGTGACGGACCGCGCCGGGATTGATGCGGCGCTCAAAACGCTGAAGCGTGAAAAAGCCTATGCAAAGGCGACCCACAACACATGGGGTGCCTTGTTATCCGCCGACGGGCCGCTCAAGGCCGATGACGGAGAGAGCGGCGCAGGCATGGTGATTTTGCGGATGTTGGAACGCGAAGGGCTTCAGGACCACCTTGTGGTGGTCACTCGCTGGTACGGCGGTAAGCATCTGGGCGGCGACCGCTTTCGCCATGTTCAGAGCTGCGTGCGGTTCTATCTGGATGCACTGTCAGACGTATAGAGCTGCGCGCTTGCCCGCCTTAAGCCAGCCCTAACGCGGCTTGTTGCTATCAATCCACCGCGACATGAGCGCGCGGTCGCGGAAACACTCATGCGGAACCTGCGTGCGTTTGAGCCGCGCAATCCGCTCGGCAAAGCCGACCTGCTTTGAGGAAGGGTAGTCGTTGAATGCGCTGGGTGCGGGCTTATGGGCGTCAATCCATCTGGACAGACGCGCGCGGTCTTCGGCAAAACCGGCGGGCAACTGCGACTTGGTCTTTTCTGCTAAGGATTTGGCATAATCAATTTGCTTCTGGGTTGCTGGCACAGGTGTAGGCAGCGGCAGTTCCGCTTGAACCTCTGTAAAGGCGGCCTCGAAAAGATCGGGCAAACTTGGCTGAAACGACATGGCATGCTCCTTTTTCCTGTTCTATCCAGATATAGAACGTAAAGAGAACATTTCAAGTGTAGCAATGGAATGTGCCACGGGCATCACAGGGCAGGGCCCTTATCCCTGTGTTTTTAGATGAAAAATACGTTGTAAAAGACCGGTGCGCAGATACCGCCCTTGGGGGATTTAAATAACCCGCCCCCAAAGATCGTATTCACCCGCTTCTTCCACCTCGACCGTGACGATATCACCCACGGTCAGGTTTTCGAAGTCCTCATCAATAAACAGGTTGCCGTCGATTTCCGGCGCATCTGCTTTGGTGCGGCAGGTCGCGGCGTCTTCGTCGATTTCGTCGATGATCACATCCATACGCTGGCCCACTTTGGCCTGTAGCTTTGCTTCAGAGATCGCTTGGGCCTTTTCCATGAAACGGTTCCAGCGGTCTTGTTTGACCTCAGCATCCACATGGTCGGGCAGGGCGTTTGATCGCGCGCCTTCGACGTTTTCATACTGGAAGCAGCCGACACGATCGAGCTGTGCCTCATCCATCCAATCCAGCAGCGTCTGGAATTCGGCCTCTGTTTCACCGGGGTAGCCGACGATAAAGGTCGAGCGCAGCGTGATGTCTGGGCAGACGTCACGCCATGCGGCGATCTCGTCCAGGGTTTTCGAGGCAGCAGCAGGGCGCGCCATACGTTTGAGCACATCAGGGTGTGCGTGCTGGAACGGGATATCGAGATAGGGCAGCACAAGGCCCTCGGCCATCAGCGGGATCAATTGGCGCACATGCGGGTAGGGGTAGACGTAATGCAGCCGTACCCACGCACCCAAACTGCCCAAATCGCGCGCCAGATCGGTGATATGGGCGCGGTGGCCGCGATCTTCGGCGTGTTTGATATCGACCCCGTAGGCCGAAGTATCCTGTGAGATCACCAACAGCTCTTTCACGCCGCTCTCGACGAGCTTTTCAGCTTCGCGAACTACCGCATGGGCAGGGCGGCTTTGCAGTTTGCCGCGCATGTCGGGAATGATGCAGAATTTACACTTGTGATTGCAGCCCTCGGAAATCTTGAGATAGCTGAAATGGCGCGGGGTAAGCGATACGCCAGAGGCAGGCAGCAGATCAATAAACGGATCGGGCGACGGTGGCACCGCCAGATGCACGGCGTCCAACACTTGTTCATATTGATGCGGACCGGTCACGGCCAGAATTTTGGGGTGATGTTCGCGGATGTAATCCGGTTCGGCCCCTAAACAGCCCGTGACGATCACGCGCCCGTTTTCGGTCAAGGCCTCGCCAATCGCATCCAGACTTTCGGCTTTGGCACTGTCCAGAAAACCACAGGTATTCACAACCACCGCATCCGCACCTGAATAGTCGGGCGAAATTGCATAGCCCTCGGCGCGCAGCCGCGTCAGGATGCGTTCACTATCCACCAGCGCCTTGGGGCAACCAAGGCTGACCATGCCGATGGTCGGCTGGCCAGAGCGCGCAGGCTCGGTGAATTTGGCGCGAGGCGCGAGATCGGGGCGAAGGTTTGGTGGGTTTGTGCTCATGTCCAGCGCTATAGGCTACGCGCGGGCTTTGGGCAATTGCTCAGACACGCCTAATGGGCAGACCGGTCTTGATCCAGCCCGGGCCATCGCCCGATCCAAGCATCCCTTCGGGCACGTCAATGATGTTGGTGAACCCTGCTTTGCGCAAAACACGCGAGAACCCGCGCGAGCGCACGCCGCGCGCGCAGATTAACGCCACAGGGGCATCTTTGCTGGATATATGAGTGAGAAGTTTCTGCGTGAACTCGGGATCGCGCAGGTCAATGGGAATTGCACCTTCGCCGACACCGTAATGCGCCCATTCATCGGGGCGGCGGATATCGACCAGCGTGATACCGCCGCGAATGGCAAGGGTATAAGCATCGGTCACGGTTAGTTTGCCGCTTTGGATGCTGCTGGTGAAAGCGGCCCCATATGTTGGCAGGCCGGCAAAAAGGGCAGCGCCCCCAAGCAAGACAGTGCGCCTTGCAAGTGGGGGCATTAGGTGCTGGGACGGGGGCGCTGCGACTGTCACGGATCAGCTTTTAGGAGCTGCCGAGGACCACTGTGGAATCGTATTTTCGGAGGCTGGTTTCGGATCAAGGCTGGGCCAGTTGCCGGTAGATTTTACCAGATTGCCCGGAATGTCTTCTTCCCAGAACCCTACAACGTTTTTGGTGATGTTGAGGTACAGTTTGTCGTCAACGATGCGCCACAGGGTCGGGTTGCCGGGAACTTTGCCGCCTTGGGCAACGCCATAGGCGCAGTGGCCGTCGTACTGAGGTGCGTATTTTGCAGGGTTCGCCAAAAACGCGTCGCGGTTCGCTTCGGTCGAGAAAGCGAATTTTGAACCGTTGTATTCGGCAGTAATAGATTTGTTACCTTCAACTGGCGCAGGCTGGGTTTGGCCAACCGGATTTTGCTCCAGCGAGAAATAAGCCACAACGTCATAACCCGAGACAGCATAGCCTGTTTCATCAATATATTGGTCGCCAGCGAAGGCAGCACTTGCAAAGCTCAGTGCAGTGGCCGCAGCGGCGATGGTGAGGGCGAAACGGTTCATAGTCTTCTCCTGAATGGCGGCGCTTGTGGCCTATTGAGAAAAAGCTAGCTTGCGGCCACTTCAATTGCATCTCGCAACTGCGTTACCTCGCGGATCTGTGAGCGGCGCGTGAACACAACACCGCAGAATCGCCTGTTTATTTCAGGATCGGGGGATCGCTGGGGTCGGTTCCGGGCATTCTGGGTGTCTTTTGTAACGTCTCCATCTGCGGCAGATCAAACCGGAGCCCTACCCGCATCAGCTTTTCGACGGTTGCTTCGGAGTGGTTGAAAAAGCCGACATCCATGGCACCGGCCTCGATTCCCGAAAACGTCAACGCTTCTGAAGCGGCGCGCACCAAAGCGTCGCGGGCGCGCGGGATGGCGTCGATAAAGGCCAGCAAATGCCCGCGCCCGCCGCCTTCATAGGCCACACCCACCAGCCATGCGTTTGCCGCCATGCCCGTGGCGGTGGCTAATTTGGCGTCGATGGCTTCGATCAGGCTTTCGGGTAGGCCTTTGGGCGGTAGCACGGCTTCAATCTTGGCTTCGACCTCTGCCGCTTCATGGGTCAGCGTCTGGCGCAGCCACGCCACGGCCGTGTCTGGCAGCAGGATCGCGGATGGGGCGACATCAATATTGAGCGCGATACCTAATGGCTGCCCTTCGAGCATTGCAGCCACATTGCGCCCTGACAGGGCGACATAGGCGGCTGTGTCGCCGGCATATTGCGCAAGCCGTGCGGCACGGTCGAACGCCAGCAGATATTGCGCGCCTTCGGCCTCGATCACTTTGGGCGAGATGTCGTCGCCCTCGGGCTCTGCCTCAAGTAGCAAAAAGAGTTCGATATCTGCCATCCGTTCGTAAAAGCGCAAACGCGCTGTATCATCTTCAGGCGCGGCCATCATTGCGGCGTGAGCGGTGTCGAGCGGTGTCAGATCCATTGTCATACTACCTGTGCAACGGCGGTTTGCAGGCGGGGTAGAACCTCGGCCTCGAACCACGGATTTTTCCTGAGCCAACCCGTATTGCGCCATGACGGATGTGGCAAGGCAAAGACGCCTGGCGGGTGGCTGTCCCATTCGCGCACAGATTGGGTGACGGTTTTGAAATTTTCCAGATGATAGCGCATGGCATGGCCGCCGATCAGCACGGTAAGCTTGATATCGGGCACCATGTCCAACGCTGCCTTGCGCCACGTGCGCGCGCAGATGGGCGGCGGAGGCAGGTCGCTGCCTTTGCCGTTATAGCCGGGAAAGCAAAATCCCATAGGAATGATCGCCACACGGTCGCGATCATAAAATGTTGCCTCATCCAGCCCCAGCCAACTGCGCAGGCGCACGCCCGAGGCATCCCAAAAGGGAGTATTGGCCTTATGCACTTTCATGCCGGGCGCTTGGGAGGCGATAAGCAGCTTTGCCTTGGGCGCAAACCACACAACCGGATTGGGGCGGTGTGCAGTGGCGGTGAGGGCAAAGCGGTCTGCACATAGGGTGCAGTCGCGCAAGTCGGGGCGGATGTCTTTCATATACTCAATAGTTAGCTGTTTACGGGTAGTTGCCAAGAGTGGCGCTGATGCTTGGCTGTTTGGTTGCATGTAAACAGCGGGCTGGCTGGGACGTTGCCTTATGCCGATCACAAGCAGGGCGGGCGCAGTTGCCGCATTGTACATTTGTTTCCTAATCGGACATAATATGGCCTAAATCGCTCAATACTAAATGCTATACCCTCCGTCAGAGGGGGCATGAACAACCTCGCTAATTGAGCCGGAGCAGGCGCGCAATGCTGGAATTTCGTAACGTTTCCAAGTCTTTCTGGACGGGCACACAGCACAAGGTTATCCTTGATCGTGCGTCCTTTCGGGTGGAGCTTGGTAAATCCATGGGCATTCTTGCGCCTAACGGGACCGGCAAAACGACTCTGATCAATATGATGGCCGGATTGGAAAAGCCGGACGAGGGCGAGATCGTGCGTGCTTGTAATATTTCTTTTCCCCTTGGTTTTATGGGGGGGGTCGTGAGCAAAGTCTCGGCTATGGAGAATGCACGCTATATCGCACGGCTATATGGGTTGGACCCTGATTACGTCGAAAGCTTTTGTCGCTGGCTGTGCGGCTTGGGCGAGTATTTTGATCAGCCGCTCGGGACCTACTCGGCGGGGATGCGCTCGCGGTTTTCCTTTGCGCTGATGTTGGCACTCGATTTTGATATTTATCTGATCGACGAAGGTATGCCATCCACTACGGATGTGGAATTTAACAAAAAAGCAGGGCAAATCCTGCAAGAACGCCTGCGCACGACCACGATTGTGATCGTGTCGCACCAGGCGGAAACGCTAGAAAAATTCGCACGCTCTGCCGCAGTTCTCGTGAACGGGCAGCTCAACGTTTTTGACAGCTTGGAAGAAGCGAAACGGATGTATGACTACCAAACCCAAAGCTAGAAAATTCCGCATCAAGCGCAGTCCAAGTACCGCGACCGAAGGGGAAGCCTCGAAGGCGGCGGCCACCCCTCGTGACGCCGAACCTGTCGAGGTGAAAGCGGCAGAGCGGCCTGATCCTGCGCCAGCTGCCACATCCGGTCAGGTTGATTCTGCGGCGCAGGTCAGCGGTGAACAGGATATGGATGCGATCCGTAGGGAGGGGCTGACAGGGCGCCAATTGCGCATGGCGCGGCGCGTCGCGCAAAAGCACGGGTTGCCCGCAACGTCGGATTTCGACGCTGTACGCCTGTTGCGTGCCAAAGGTATTGATCCGTTCCAACGTTCAAACATGCTTGAACTGGTTGTGCCGCAAGCAGGCGGTGCCCAGCATGAGGGCGGACCGGGCAATATGTTGGCGACCCTGCCGGGCCAAGAAGGCGGGGCCGGGACAGGTCGCGTACATCTTCCCCAAACAGTGCCTGCGGGCGGTGCCAACCTGCCGTCAACCGAGCTGAGCCCGATGGAACGGCGTACGCGCGAGATTTCGGAGATTCAAAAAGACATCACACGCCGCCGCCGCAAAAAGATGGGCTTGCTCATCGTGCGTTTGGCCTTTTTCGTGCTGATCCCGACGTTCTTTGCCGGTTATTATTTCTACAAAGTGGCGACACCGATGTATGCCACCGATAGCCAGTTTCTTATTATCCAGAACGAAGGCACAGGCGGGGCAAGCCCGCTTGGCGGTCTGCTGCCCACGCAATTTGCCAACTCGGCCGACAGCATTGCAACACAGGCCTATCTGCAATCCAAGGACGCGATGTTGCGATTGGACGAAGACGCCGGTTTCAAGGACCATTTTTCGGACGATTCTGTAGATCCGATCCAGCGTTTGGCTGAGGATCCTACAAACGAAGAAGCCTATAAGCTGTATAAAAAGAACGTCAAAATCGGCTATGATCCGACCGAGGGTGTGATCCGCATGGAGGTTATCGCCGCTGATCCACAGGTTGCGACCACCTTTTCAGAGCGACTGCTGAAATACGCCGAAGAGCGGGTCAACAACCTGAGCCAAGACAAACGTGACAGTGGTATGAGAGATGCCGAGATCGGCTATGAAAAAGCCGTGGCCGCGCGGCGCGATGCCCAGCAGCGTTTGATCGAATTGCAGGTGGAAAATGGCGTTGATCCCGAAGCGGTGATTGCCTCGATCCGCACACAGATCACCAACTATGAAACGCTGCTCATTGAAAAACAGCTCGAACTGGCGGCGCTTCTTGATAACGCGCGTCCGAACCGGGCAAAGGTCGAAGGGACGCAAGGTGATGTGCGCCGTCTTGAGGGGGCATTGGAGCAACTTAACAACCGGATGAACAACGCGACAGAGGGCAGTAACTCGTTGGCGAAACAGGCCGTGTCGTTGCAGTTGGCGCAGGCGGATCTGGTGAATGCGGATACCAATCTGCAACTGGCCCAGACAGGCCTAGAACAAGCGCGTACAGAGGCCAGTCGTCAGGTGCGCTATCTTACCGTTGCCGTGCGCCCCGTTCCCAGTCAGGAGCCCAGCTATCCTCGCAAGTTCGAGAATACGATCCTGGCCTTCCTGATCTTTGGCGGTATTTACCTGATGCTGTCGTTGACTGCTTCGATCCTGCGCGAACAGGTCACATCGTAAGGGCCAGATGCGTCGTCGCGAATTGAAACGCCCGCCAAGTTTTATCCTTGGCGGGCGTTTTGCATGTGGGGAAGGTCATGGTGACCGCATTAGCGTTTGCTGCGCTCGGCCTTGGCTACACAGTCCAGCGGTACAGCCAAACCTCGCTCGCAGGAGCGTTGGCAGCCCTGAGTTGCACGCGGAATTCAGCAAGCTTTGCGCCATCAGCATGGAAGGTAAAAGCCAAGCGGGGCCCGTTTGTCACGGGGTTACGCTGCACAATCGGGGGCGTTGCCCTGCCTGCGCTTGCCTTAAGGAACACGTCGAGGTCGCTTAGGTCTTCGGGGATGCTTTCGCTGTTTTCGAAATCTATTACGATGACCAGACCGCCCTCGGGCCGCCCGCCTATGGCAGTTTTAATAACACGCGCCAGCGTTTCGGAGTTCGGGGAGGGGTCCGCCCCCCATTGCAGCCTATAGCGCATGCTATGGGACGTACCGGCCTCGATCGGAGTGGAAGGGCGCCAATAGGTAACAATATTGTCGTAAATCTCCAGATCGGCAGGAATTTCAACCAGTGTCACAGCACCTTCACCCCAGTCACCACGTGGGGTGATCCAGACGGAAGGGCGGTTGTGATAGAGCGCCTCAAGGTCGTTGTAATCCTCGAAATCACGCTTGCGCTGCATAAGCCCGAAACCTTTGGGATTCAGATCACCAAAGGCACTGACTTGCAGGGTTTTGGGGTTGGCAAGCGGTCGCCAGATTTCTTCGCCGGCACCGTTGTGGATCATCAGCCCGTCGCTGTCATGTACATTGGGACGCCAGTCTGAAAACCGCGTGCGGTCCGTAGAGTCAAACAAGAACATGGATGTCAGTGGCGCTATGCCCACATGGGACAATTCGGTGCGGGCAAATATGGTCGCCTCTACTTCCATATTAAGAACCGGCCCATCGGTGATCTCAAAGCGGAATGCGCCGGTGCAACTGGGGCTGTCCATCAGCGCATGTAGGGTCACCGAGCCGCCTATTTTCTTGGGCTCTTCAACCCAGAAGGCGATGAAATCGGGAAACTCTTCGCCCGTCGGGTCAGCGGTCTTGAGCGCCAGACCACGTGCGGACAGACCATAGGTTTCACCTGTCCCAATCCCGCGGAAATAGCTCGCACCCTGAAAAACCGCATATTCGGTAAAATGGCCATTGTCGCGCAGGTCGGCCCGCAGGCGCAGGCCAGAGTAGCCCATATGCTCATTCAAGGGCAGATCGGGGAATTTGTCGGTGCGCGTAAACACATCCAGATCAAATTGCAGCGGACGCGCGCTGCCATCGGCCACTACATTGATTTCGACCGCGCGCGGAAAGTAGAGACCGGGAGGAAAGACATCAATGTGTTGGCTCAGGTCCGTGTCCGCCCAATAGGCATTGCGCGGATCGAACCAGATGCTGCGATATTCATCGTAACTGAGCTCTTGCCACGCTTGCGGAACGGTGGGGCGTGGCGTGAATTCTGACGTGGCAAGCTTGCGGGCCCGATTAAGGACGGTCTGTGCATTGAACGGCTTGGGGTCGCCTGTGCGTAGGCCGTTGCCCGATGCAAGCGATGCCGAAGGCACCGCAGCAAGAGCAGCCAATGCCTTTAGGACATCGCGGCGAAGCATTAGGGTTTGACCCGCCAGGGCTGTGACTTGAACCAGCCCGCGCCATAGGCTGCTGCAACCATGATGGCAGCACCGCCAAGATTAACAAGCAATGTCGTGCCGACCTCGCGCCCGACCAGATCCATCACAAAGCCCATGACACGTGCAGTAAACATCGACACGATAAACACAGCCAAAGATTGTTGGCCGACCTTGAGGATAATTTTGAGAAGCCCGCCCCAAGCCCGTGCAATCACACCGGTGCCCCGGGCCAGAAGGTTGTCTCCCTTGTCCCCTGCAATAAGCCACGCAAGATAGGCCAGCGCGAGGAAGTGGATATAGCGGAACAGTCCGAAATCACTTTTGTCGATCAGTGGTTTCAGGGCGACACGCGCATCAATGATAGGATTGCCGGTTTCGGTCACAAAGAACCAATCGCGTGCAATGGCCCGCACGCCGATGTTGCTCAGCGGGATGTTCAGAAGGACAACCGCAACAGCCAGTGCAATCAGTGCCGCATGCACGGGGGGCTTGGGAATCCAGCCGCGCATAAAGGCAAAACCCGTGAAAAAGATAAGCTGCCAGCCGAAGGGGTTAAAGAACCATGTCCGCGCTGACCACGGCTCGGCAGGGAGGGTCAGATGCAGGCCACCCATTAGCCATTCCTGTGCGGCCAGCCAGACTGCAATCATGAAAATAAAAACAAGACCCGTGTGCATGCGCTGAAGCCACATGACGATCGGCATCATCGCCAGAACGATCATATACATCGGCAGAATATCGAAATAATTCGGCACATAGGTCAGCGAGACCAACCCAAGCAGCTGTTGCCCCGGCTCGGCGAAAAACTTCCACAAATTGAGCGAGCCGATATAGGTGTTATCGTACCCCCCAATGCGGTCGATGCCTGCCAAAAGCGCAGCGATTGCAATGAAAAGCCCGATATGGGCCCAATAGACCTGCCAAATGCGGAAAAAGACCCGTGCAGTTCCCAGCAACCAGCCGGCGCGCTGATAGGTGCTGCCAAAGGCGATGGCAGAGGCCATCCCCGAGCAGAACACAAACATTTCAGTCGCATCTGAAAAACCCCAGCGCGCAGGGATCCATGACGTCAGAAAATTTCCGGGCGTGTGGGCGATCAGGATGATGAACATGGCGATGCCACGAAAGAAATCCAGTCTAAGGTCACGTACGCGGGGTGCAGCGGTCGGCGCCGCCGCGCGAATAGGCGCGGCAGTCGCTTGGGTCGCAGTCGTCGTCATTGGCAAAGCGTCCAGTTATTCGGCCGCAATATCGCGTGCCGTGTTCAATCGTTCAAATCGTGTTGCGGCAAACCGGTCGATATGGCCGCCACGTTGCTTGAGACGATCGTGCAGGATAGCTTTTGTGGCGTCGTAATAGCCTGCGCGCAGGCCCGCATCGATTGTCATACGCTCGAATACATCACGCTGTGCATAACTGCCACCAATTGTTGGCATCAAAGGGCGCGCTGCCGCAAGGTTAAGGAAGGCCGTATCATATTTGCCTTCGGAAAATGCGTTCAATCCGGCAAGCGCCGCGGTGCCGGGCGCATCTACACGCGCTGCCATATCTGTTGATTTGGCGCAGTCGCGGGCAAAGCGCGCGGTCATGGCATCACGTGCCGGACCACGGTCCGCGCCCGTCAGGGCCAGCAGATAGTGGAGATCGGCAAACACAAGGCAGCCGTCTTCAACACGGTTCTCGGAAAAATCAGCCAGTTCTTCCCAGCGCGGGCCGATGTCCATACCTTCCAGTTCCAACCGCATCAGCAAGGATGTCGCATTCGAGATGTCGCGGTAGTCGTCGGTTTTATCGGCGCGGATTTGTGCGTCATACAGCCCCAATGCCACGTCGAATTCGCCGCGCTCGATGTGCAGCAGCGCCTTATGCCACCAGACGTGATAGCGGAAGTTGTTGGAGCCTTCCCACGCGGCTGTGTTGCCTTCGATCAGGGCAATGCCATCCGCTGCGCGGGCAGTCATGTCGCAAACATGGGCCACAGCGTGCAAGCCCCACGCATCATCGGGCGCAAACATCAGCCCACGACGGCCGATACGTTCGGCCTGCTCATAGTCGCCGGTTTCCTCCAGCGTGAAGGCATGGCAGCCCATCAAGTAGCCGACGCAAGGGTGGCTATTGTTATGGGCGGGCAGGACGCGTTCGATCGAGCGGCGCATGCCGGCACTATCGCCCAACATAAACCGGATGCCATGGCTCAACTTGGCCGAAAGCGTATCATGGGGCAGTGCGCTGAGAACTTCTTCGACGCAGGCGATGGCCCCGGTCGGGCTCCCTTCGAGCCAGCGGGCCAGCGCATTGATCCATCCGGTCTCGCGCATGGTGACAGGTGTGTTTTGTGCAGCAGTACGCGCTGCGGCCAATGCGGCATGTGCAGGCGCGATGACTTCGGCGCGGCCGGTCATCAGGCAGAACAATCCGCGCGCCGCGTGACCCATAGCAAAGTCGGGCTCTTCGTCCATTGCGCGGCCCAAATGTACAGGCGTCTCTCTGCCATGCGATAGAAGGCCGTGTATTACGCCGTTCCATGCCTCAAGCGCTACAGAGGAGGTCAGGGTTACGGGACAGCCGCAAATATCGTTTTTAATCACAGTTTCAGCACCTTTACATCAGGCTGGAGCACCACAGGGTGCCTACCAATACGCTTTCTATTTAGCGCATATTATAGTTTTGCGTCAGGGTATGAGGCCATCTCACACGTCAACGTGAAGTTTCCAAGGGGATTTTGTGAGCAAATGTTTCAAACCTGCAGCGGGAAGTTGCAATTATTCGGAATTAAGCGAAAACACGCCGAAAATCACGCCTATTTCAGAGGTTTAACGGCTAAAAATTCATCTAAAACGGCCTCAGTATCCTGTCCGAAACGGGGTGGCGGGCGCTGATATTTCACCGGAGTTGCCGAAAATTTAAGCGGATTTCCCAAAAGCGACACCGACCCGCCCTCAATTCCTTCAACAGCAACCTGTTGCACACTGCCGCGCGCTTGTGCCTGATCAGACCTCAGCGCTTGTGCAACTGTATTGATCGGACCAGCAGGAACTTTAACCGCACGCAATGCGTCCAGCAGTGCGTCCTTTTCCCAACCAAGTAGTGCGGGACGGAGGTGCTCTATCAATGCCAAGCGGTTAGTGATACGCGCCAGATTAGTGGTGTAATCTGGGTTTTCGGCCAGCTCGGGCAGGCGAATAACATCGCAGAACCGCGCAAATTGGGAATCATTACCCACCGCCAGCAGGAAGTGACCATCGGACACTTCAAAGGCATCATAGGGAACAATATTGGGGTGCGCATTGCCGCGCCGCACGGGCAATTCGCCCGAGGTGAGATAGTTCAGGCCTTCGTTGATCAGCCATGCCATCTGCGTATCGACAAGGGCAAGCTCGACATGCTGGCCTTCACCGGTTTGGTCGCGGTGGCGCAACGCGGTTAGAATCCCGATGGTGGCATACATGCCGCACATCACATCGGCGATGCCCACACCTACTTTGGTCGGAACGCCGTCAGGTTCACCGGTGAGGGACATGATCCCGCCAAATCCTTGGGCCATCAGATCATAGCCGGGTCTTTCGCGGTTCGGGCCGGTTTGCCCGAAACCCGAAATAGAACAATAGACCAGACCGGGGTGGGCGGCGCAGAGGGTTGCATGGTCCAACCCGTATTTAACCAGCCCGCCGGGTTTGAAGTTTTCGACAACCACATCGGCGCGCGCGGCAAGGCGTCGGATGATATCCTGACCTTCCGGAGTGGCGATATCTACCGCGACCGAGCGTTTGTTCCGGTTGGCCGCCATAAAATATGCAGACAGGTCCGAGGCGCTGCCGTCTTCGTTGCGGGCATAATTGGGCCCCCAGCCGCGCGTATCATCGCCGCCGGTCTTGGGGTTTTCGATCTTGATGACCGTGGCACCCAGATCTCCGAGCATTTGCGTGGCGGTGGGACCTGCAAGGATGCGGGTCAGGTCAAGGATCACCAACCCGTCAAGCGCGCCTTTGGTCTCAGATGATGCCATCATAGGCCCCTCGCTCGATCATACAGGCAATGACTGTAAACGTGTCAGCGGTCTGCGCGGCCTGCAAAGCGGCTGTGAGCTCTTGGCGGGAACGTACTGTATGACCGGCCCCGCCAAAGGCCTGACCCATGGCGGCGAAATCATGCAGACCGAAATCAACAGCGGCATTGCGCAATTGACGCTGGCGCTGTTTCAGCTCGATCAGGGCAAGGGAGGCGTCAACAAAGACGATAAAGATCGGTTTGACTTTGAGTTCGGCTGCGGTGGACAGCTCGCCTGCAATCATCAGAAAGCCGGCGTCGCCGGAAAAAGAGACAACCGTGCGATCAGGGGCGCAAACGGCGGTGCCGATTGCCAGCGGCAATGCGCAACCCATAGTGCACAGAGCCGAGGATTGCAGCAGCCCGCGGGGCTGGGTGCAGGTCCACATCTGGCTCAGCAGAATACGGTGCGCGCCGCTGTCGGCTGTGGCGATGACATCATCGGGCAGCACTTGGGCGCAGGTGTCCACAATGGCAGCCGGACCCCACTCGCTGTCGGTAGGGAAGGCTGTGGCCAGCGCGGATTTGGCTGCCGCGATTTCGCCCTTTGGCCATGTGTCTTGCGAGGCGAGGCCGTCACTAATAGCGGCAAGGCTGGCCGCGCATTCTGCGATGATGTTCAAACCCGCCTGATGCATATAGTGGTGGTTCGGCTCTGCCGTGATGTCGATTACATTGGTTTCGCGCGGATCCCAGATGTCACGCCAGCCGGGGCGCATCTCAATCGGGTCATAGCCCACGCACAGGATCAGGTCAGCCTGCTGCACGAAGGGCACCAGCACGCCATCGGCACGCGGAGAAAGGCCCGCACCGCCCAAGGCGAGCGCGTGTCGCTCATCTAGCAGGCCTTTGGCCTTATAGCTCGTGATTACCGGAATATTGAAGCGTTCTGCAAAGGCGGTCACTTCTGCGCCCGCGCCTTCGTTCATTGCATCCACGCCCACAATCATCACGGGGCGCTTGGATGCCGTCAGCCATTCGCGTGCGGTTTGCAGGGCTGCGCCTGCCGGAGCGGTGGCTGAGGCCGCGGCACGCGGGGCAGGTGGGGTTGCCGAAACAGAGGCGTCAGCGACAGAAATCGGCACGTCAATATGCACAGGGCCGGGCCGCCCTTCCAGCGCGATGCCCACGGCCTTGTCGGCCATTACATGGGCCGCTGCCGCATCCAGACGGAAGCTCGCCTTGGTGATGGGGCGCAGGACGGCGTGTTGGTCCAGTACTTGGTGGGTGTAGGTTTCGGCCTCTGCCGCGTCGACACAGCCCGAGAGAACGATCAGCGGCACGCGGTCTTGTTGTGCGTTGGCGACCGAATTGATCCCGTTCAGGATACCGGGACCGATGGTGGCCACCATAATACCGGGCGCGCCGGTCTGATGCCATGCGGCCTCGGCCATAAAGCCGGCGGCGTTTTCGTGTTTGCACAGCCCAAATGTGATGCCGGCAGCCTCCAACGCATCCACAATCGTAAGCACCTCGCCTCCCGGCATCCCAAAGGCATGGCGGCAACCGGCGGCATAAAGACGCCGCGCGAGGGCGTCGGCGGCACGAATAGGAGAAGCAGAAGACATAGGTGACCTATTTATGAGATGTTATGCAGCACAAACCACGCACCATGCAGCATCGCAACTCAAGATCACGTGGTAATTATTTCACCGGCCTGCCGCAAACTGCCTCGGAATTCATCACGAGTGGTCTGCGGCCGGCTTTATTCGCGACCTCAGCGGCGGCGGTCGCGTCGCGCGCTCATTGGCTGGAATGCCACGCCAACATGCGCCTCACAATAGGGTTTGCCCTGTTTGACGGGCAGGCCGCAGAACCAGAAATCTTCGGTCGCGGGGTCACCAACAGGCCATTTGCAGGTCCGCTCGGTCAGCTCCATCAAGCTCAGCTTTTTGGCCTTCTTCTCGATCTCGTTGACCTTGGCGAGGGCCTCTGGGCTGATTTCGTTGGCAGAGGGCTGCGGGGGCAGGGGTTGGCCTGCGGGAATGATCTGGTTGCGCGGTGGGCGCGGGGTGTTGGGTGCAATCGCGGGCTCTGTCTTGAGCTCGGGCTTGGTCGAGACGGGCTTTTCCTCGGGCTCGACCGGTGCGGCTTTGGCCTTGGGGGCGGGCTTTGGTGCGGCTTTTGCCTTGGGCTCAGGCTTGGCGGCGGCACCGGTTGTGGTGCGGTTGGACAGGCCCAAACGGTGCACTTTGCCGATCACGGCGTTGCGTGTCACGCCGCCCAGCTCTTTGGCGATCTGGCTTGCGGACTGGCCTTCGCCCCACATTTTCTTCAAAATCTCAACGCGGTCATCGGTCCAGGACATGGAAGCTTCCCTAGTGTAAAAAGCGGCCCGCAGAGGACCGCTTTGTCAAATTAATCGAAGCCATTGTAATGGCTGTGGCGGGAGGTGCAAGGCATCACGGGGATGTGGACGGCACTGGTGCCCGCTTTTTCAGCCGCGCCTCACGCATTGCCAGCCAAAGCGCGCCCGCCAGAATGATGCTTGCGCCGATATATGTGACCGCATCGGGGCGTACGCCGTAGAAGGCCGCGTCATACAATGCGGCAAAGACAAGCGTCGCATAGCTGAACGGCGCGACAAAACTGGCATCCGCCCGCGCCATGGCATTTACAAAACAGGTTTGGGCCACAGCCATACACAAACCGATCCCTGCCAACAGCGCCCATTGCGGGGCTGTCGGCATCTGCCAGACAGAGAGCACGGCACAGGATGCGATCATCAGCCCGATCATGTTATTGACCAGCAAAATCTGGAACGGGTTTTCCCGCCCCGCGAGTTTCTTGATGAAAATGAGCTCTAGCCCCATCACCACGGCAGCAGCCAGTGCCAGAAGGGCAGTGGGTTGGAAACTGGCCGGTGTCGGGCGTAGCAGCACCAACGCACCAACCAGCGCCAGCCCTGCCGCAGACCAGCGTACAGGGCCGACTTTTTCGCCCAGCAGCGGGATGGCCAACATCATGCCGAACACAGGATTTAGAAACGAGATCGCCGTGGCATCCGCCAGCGGGATGAACGCAACCGACGCAAACATCAACGTCACGCCACCCCAGCCGAAAGTGGTGCGTGCAATATGCAGCCGCCAATGGGGTGTCGTGAGCTTGGGGCGCAGGAAGGCTGCGACCGTACTCAACGCGATAAACGCAAATAGAAACCGGCCGTGGCTGATCTGAAGTGGATGAAGCGGCGGGCCGTAGCCGTTAGTGCCCAGTCCCTTGGCCATCAAAGTAGTCGCGGCGATAAAGCTCGCGGCGAGCGTAATCAGTGCAGCAGCAACCGCGTTGCTTTGGGGTTTGGGAGTAAACATGGAGTTGCTATGGCGCGGATCGCGGGGCCGCACAAGCTGTGGTGAACTCTGGTCTTGCAAATATGGTCGCAGGCGTTAGAAGTTAGGCCATGACACATGAGATGAACATCCGACGACGCCGCAACTGATTTGCCGCCCGCTGCCTGCTTTCCAAGTAGGCGACACCTGATGTCTGTGTGACCCACCCCCGCTATAACCTGCTTGACCCGCCGCATCACCCGTGGCCTTTTGGCTTTTTGCGGTCCGGTATTTGAAAACCACTACACTCCCGAAAGGATACCCCAGATGATCACGTCTGTCCTGCCTACCTATTCCCGCGCACCTATGAGCTTTGTCAAAGGCGAAGGTTCCTGGTTGATCGAGGCGGATGGCCGACGTTTCCTGGACCTCGGAGCCGGTATTGCCGTGAACGCGCTGGGCCATGCACATCCGGCCCTGACGGCGGCGCTGACCGAACAGGCCGGCGCGCTTTGGCACACCTCGAACCTGTATAACATCCCCCAGCAGACCGCGCTGGCGGACAAGCTGGTTGCGGAAACATTTGCCGACACGGTGTTTTTCACCAACTCCGGCACCGAAGCCTGCGAGCTGGCGGTGAAAATGGCGCGCAAGTATTTCTATGACAAAGGGCAGCCGGATCGGGTCGAGATTATTACCTTCTCGGGCTCCTTCCATGGCCGCTCTGCTGCGGGAATCGCGGCGGCAGGGTCGGAGAAGATGACCAAAGGCTTCGGCCCGCTGTTGGGCGGCTTCAAGCACCTTGAATTCGGGGATCATGAGGCGCTCGAGGCAGCCATCACCGAAAACACATGCGCTGTGATGGTCGAGCCTGTGCAGGGCGAGGGTGGTATTCGCCCGCTGTCTGACGCTTGCCTCAAAGGGATGCGGGACCTGTGTGATGAACATGGTATTCTGCTGATCCTCGACGAGGTGCAATGCGGCGTGGGCCGGACAGGTAAACTGTTTGCGCATGAATGGGCGGGTGTTGCTCCGGACATCATGATGGTTGCCAAGGGCATCGGCGGCGGCTTTCCTCTGGGTGCGGTTCTTGCCACCGAAAACGCGGCCAGTGGCATGACCGCAGGCACCCATGGCTCGACCTATGGTGGCAACCCGTTGGGCTGTGCCGTGGGGCTTGCGGTGATGGATATCGTCTCTGACCCCGTGTTTCTGGCAGAGGTGAACCGCAAGGCGGGTCTCCTGCGTCAGAAGCTCGAAGGGCTTGTGGCCGCCCATCCAGATGTATTCGAAGCCGTGCGCGGCGCAGGCCTGATGCTGGGTCTGAAATGCAAGATTGCACCGATTGACTTTGTGAACGCCGGATATGACGCCGAAGTCATCTCTGTACCTGCGGCGGACAATGTCGTGCGCCTGCTGCCGCCGCTCACCATTACCGACGAGGAAATTGCCGAGGCGGTGACCCGTCTTGACCGTGCTGCTTCCACATTAGGCGCGGACTGACCTCCAGCCTGTTTTAAACCCGCCATCGGGAGGCCATGCCTCGCGATCAGGACCTATCCAGCAAAGACTTGACCTATGAACCACTTTTTAGACATCCATCAAACAGACCCGTCCGCCTTGCGCGACATCATCGACAGCGCTAATGCGATGAAAACGGCCCGTGCAGGCAAGCCGCGCGGCGCGCAGGACGCAGAGCAGCCGCTCAAAGACCATATGGTTGCACTGATTTTTGAAAAACCATCGACCCGTACGCGGGTGTCATTCGATGTCGGTGTGCGCCAGATGGGCGGACAGACTATGGTATTATCGGGTGCCGATATGCAGCTTGGCCACGGCGAGACCATTGCGGATACGGCCCGCGTGCTGTCGCGCTATGTCGACCTGATTATGATCCGCACGTTTGAAGAACAGACATTGCTGGAGATGGCCGAATACGCGTCTGTGCCGGTGATCAACGGGCTGACCAACCGCACGCATCCCTGCCAGATCATGGCTGACATCATGACCTTTGAGGAACATAACGGCCCCATCAAAGGCAAGCGCGTAGTCTGGTCCGGCGATGGCAACAACGTCTTTGCCAGCTTTGCCCATGCGGCGAAACAATTCGATTTTGATCTGGTGTTTACAGGGCCCGACACATTGCAGCCCGAAGCAGCGCTTGAAGGGTATTATACCACAATTCGCGATCCGCATGAGGCTGTGTTGGGGGCGGATTTGATCGTCACGGACACATGGGTTTCCATGCATGATCCGCAATCCGCGCGCGAGCGGCGGCATAACCAGTTGCGCGGCTATCAGGTTAACGAGGCGCTGATGGCCAAGGCTAAACCGGATGCGTTGTTTATGCATTGCCTGCCTGCGCACCGCGACGACGAGGTGACAAGCGCGGTGATGGATGGCCCGCAGTCGGTGATCTTTGACGAGGCTGAAAACCGTCTGCATGCGCAAAAGGCCGTCATGCGGTGGTGCCTTGGGAAATAGCCAGCCCCACATCGTGATTGCCGGGGCGGGTGCTATCGGCTGCTATGTGGGCGGATTGCTTGATCACGCAGGCCACCACGTGAGCTTTTTGGGGCGGCCGCGTATTCTGGACGAGGTCCGCAAGGCGGGCCTACGTCTGAGCGATTATGGCCGTGGCGAAGTGTGGCGCGCGCCGGGTCGGCTTGACCTGCGAGAGGATGCAGAGGTGCTGGCCACGGCAGATATTATTCTGGTTTGCGTTAAATCCTCGGCCACGGCGCAGATGGGGGAAATGATCGCGGCCCATGCGCCCGATGCTGCCATTGTGATCAGCCTGCAAAACGGGATGGGGCACGCGGACACGCTGCGCGCGCAGTTGCCGGATCATGATATCCGCGCCGGTATGGTGCCTTTCAATGTGGTGCCTTTGGGGGAGGGTCGCTTTCACCGCGCAACCAGCGGGGACATCGTTATCCCCGCAGGTGCGGGCGAAGTTGCCGGTATGATCAGCGTCGAAGGGCTGCGCGTGACGCAAAGTGATGCGATCGAGGCGGTGCAGTGGGGTAAATTCCTGATCAATCTCAATAACGCGCCCAATGCGCTGTCGGGGCTAACGCTTCAGGAGCAGTTGCTGGACCGCGACTGGCGGCGTTTGATGGCCGATCAAATGGCCGAGGCGCTGGGCGTTTTGCGGGCACATGGCTGCGCGATACGGTCTACGACACCCGTACCTGCAGGGCTGGTGCCACATATCTTGCGCCTGCCGACACCGCTGTTTCGCCGGATCGCGGCAAGGATGCTGACGATTGACCCCAAGGCGCGAACTTCGATGGCCTATGGCCTGATCGGGGGCAGACCAACCGAGATAGATGCCCTGCAGGGGGCGGTTATTGCGATGGGGCAGGCGAAATCGATTCCCACGCCGCTGTGCAGCGCGATCCACGCTGCAGTGAAGCGGGCCGAGCAATCGGGGCTGGTGCCGCAAACTCCGGACAGTTTTCGCAGATAACCTTTCGCATCCGCTTGCGCCCTTGTGCTGCTTCCTGCATTTTGCGCGCGTCGGCCATCCCGCCGGTGATGCCTCAGCCGGAAGGACCCTCTCATGACAGAAACGAAAGCCGATATTGGTGTTTACGGGCTGGGTACGATGGGCAGTGCGCTCGCGCTCAACCTGGCAGAGAACGGGTTTCGTGTGGCCGTGACCAATCGCGAAGCCGATTGGATCGACGATTTTGTTAAAGAAGAGGCTGCGCTGTCGGGGTCGTTCATTCCTGCGCAGACGCTTGAAGCCTTTGTTGCCGCGATCAAGGCACCGCGCACGATTTTGTTTATGATCCCGTCCGGCGATCCCGTCGATGCGATGATCGAGGCGGTGCTGCCGCTGTTGGGAGAGGGCGACACGATCATTGATGGCGGCAATTCCGATTTCCATGCCACCCGCCGCCGCTTTGAACAGCTTGAAGGCACAGGTGCGCATTTTGTGGGCATGGGGGTGTCCGGCGGCGAATACGGCGCACGGCATGGCCCGTCGATGATGGTCGGTGGCACAACCCACAGCTGGGAGCAGCTCAAACCGATGGCCGAAGCCATTGCGGCAAAGTTTAATGGCGAACCCTGTGTGGCGCATCTGGGCCCTGACGGGGCAGGGCACTTTGTCAAAACCGTGCATAACGGGATTGAATACGCCGATATGGAGATGATCGCCGAGGTCTATAGCCTGCTGCGCGAT
The DNA here is from genome assembly GCF_039977885.1 of Sulfitobacter sp. Classification (GTDB taxonomy): domain Bacteria; phylum Pseudomonadota; class Alphaproteobacteria; order Rhodobacterales; family Rhodobacteraceae; genus Sulfitobacter. The sequence continues at coordinate 345,671 of NZ_JBDWCI010000008.1, read as the reverse complement.
GGTGCGGATTGGGAGGCCGCCCGGATCGGCAAGTTGTTCGAGGACTGGCAGGAGGGGCCGCTGGCGTCTTACCTGATGGAAGTAAGCGCTGCGGCTTTGCAATACGTAGATCCTGTCACAAACAAACCGATGGTCGACGCGATTGTGGATCAGGCCGGACAAAAAGGCACGGGACGCTGGACCGTGATCGAGGCGCTTAAGATGGGTCAGTCGGCCAGTGCGATCGAGGGGGCTGTTGGCGCAAGGGGGTGGTCGGCGGAGCGTGCCATGCGCGGCGTGGCTGAAGACATCCTTCCCTCGGTCACCCTGAAGGAGGGTGCGATCCCCTCGAATGACGATCTGGCGTCTGCCTTGCTCGCAGGGCGTATTCTGAGCCACGCACAGGGTTTTCGCATTCTGACAGCCGCCTCGGAAGAGTTCGACTGGGCGCTGGATCTGGCTCGAATTTCCGAGATTTGGCGTGCTGGCTGCATTATCCGCTCGGCTTTGCTGGATGATTTCGCAGAAGCGTTTCGCGGTGAGTTGCCGCATGGCCATCTGATCCTTGCCCCAGCGATGGTTGAGGTGTTGGAGAAAACCATTCCCGCGCTGCGCCGTACGGTGGGGGCCGGTGTCGCAAAGGGGATCGCCCTGCCTTCGCTTTCGGGTGCTTTAGCGTGGTATGACAGCATTCGCCGTGCCCGTGGTGCCACGAATCTCATTCAGGCCCAGCGCGACTTTTTTGGGGCGCACGGGTTTGAGCGGCTGGACAGCGACGGTAGCTTTAATGCCGACTGGCCGCCTTTGGCCTAAGTGCCGCGAGGTTTGGCGCGCAGGGTCGGATCGGCGCTGCGCGGGTCTTCGGGCCACGGGTGGCGCGGATAGCTGGCGCGCATGTCCTTGCGGACATCCGCATAAGAGCCATCCCAGAAACCGGGTAAATCCATAGTGACCTGCACCGGGCGCTGGGCAGGCGACAGCAGCGTGACCTGCAAAGGCTGGCCCGCAACTGAAGGATGGCGATTCACGCCGAACATTTCTTGCAGACGCACCGCAATTTGTGGGGTTTCTCCGTCGTAATCAATGGCAATGCGACGGCCCAGCGGGGTCTCGAAATGCGGTGGGGCGATTCGGTCCATCAGCTGCTGCTGATCCCAATCCAGCCGTGCGCGCAACGCGGGCAGCAGATCGAATTTCTTCCAGTCAGCCGTGCTGCGGGTGGTGCCCAGATGTGGCAGCAGCCAGTCTTCTCGCGTGGCCATGAGGGTTTCTTCGGAAAAATCGGGGAACCCATCATGCGCGGCAAGCAGGGTCGCACGGCGCAGGAAACGTGCTGCTGCCTTATCTGGGCGCAGGCCAAGCTGGGCCACGCCCTCGAGCATGGCGCGGGCGACGGATTCTTGTGGGGCGTCGCTCCAGGTGCGGTCATCCAGCACCAGCGCACCAAAGCGTTCCTGCTTTCGTGTCTCGACCCGCCCTTCGCGGCGCGACCATGCGCAATGGTCATGCCATGCGATCTGATCCGCAAAGGCGGCGCGCAGGGCGCTTTCGGACAGCGGGGTGCCCATACGAATGCGGGCCTCTCGCGGGTCGCCGTCCAGATCAGTTGCCACAATCAGCCGCGCTCCGGCCAGCGGGTCACCGTCAGGGGCAATCGCGCCTTTGCCCCCTGAAAGGACAAACCGCGCCGCATCGCCGGTGCGGCGCAGGCCGATCCGGTCAGGGTAGGCAAGCGCAGCCAATGTGCCAATGTCGGTTGGGCCGTCTTTTGCCGTTGAGCGTGACAGGCGCTTGGCCTCTTGGCGGATGCGCGCGATCGTGGCGTGGTGGACCTCACCCGGTCCGCGCTCACCTGCCACTGCGCGCATGCGGTGGATCAGATCCAGCGGAGCCCCCCGCAACGGATCACGTTCGGCCAGCAGGGCGGCAAGCGTGGCCGCAGGCGGGCCGCCACGGGTGACCATATGGGCAAGGCGCGGATGCAGGGGCAGCTTGGCCAGCTTGCGCCCGTGCGCCGTGATACGGCCCTGTGCGTCAAGTGCATCGAGCATTTGCAGTAGCGCCTGTGCCTCTTGCAAACGACCTGCATGGGGCGGGGTGACAAAGGCCAGATCGCCAGCCTGAGCCCCCCACAGCGCCAGTTCCAGCGCAAAGGCACTCAAATCGCCGCTCTCGATTTCGGCAGGCGGGTAGGCGGCCAGCGCGCCGTCCTCGCCTTTGGTCCACAGCTTGTAGGCCACGCCTTCGCTCATCCGGCCCGCGCGGCCCGCACGCTGGGTTGCCTCGGCTTGGGTGACGCGGGTGGTGATCAGGCGCGACATGCCGGAGGCCGCGTTGAATTCCGCCCGCCGCGCGCGGCCACCGTCCACAACGATGCGGATGCCCTCGATGGTCAAAGAGGTTTCGGCGATGGAGGTCGCAAGCACAATCTTGCGGCCGGTTTTCGCCGGTTGGATCGCGCTGCGTTGGGCTTTGAAGTCCATCGCGCCAAACAGCGGTGCGACAGTGCAATCCGGGGGCACCTGCCGCGATAGCAGGCTTTCCACGCGCCTGATCTCGCCCTCACCGGGGAGGAATACCAAAGCCGAGCCACCTTGCTCGTTCACCGCCTTAAGCACCAGATCTGTCACAGCCTGCTCATATCGCAAGGTCTTGGGCAATGGTTTGTCCAACCAGTGTGAGGTCACCGGAAAGCTGCGCCCTTGTGAGGTCACAACGGGCGCTTGCATCAAGGTTCCTACGGGGGCGGCGTCCAATGTGGCGGACATCGCCACGAGCAGCAGATCATCGCGCAGGGCCCCCGCGATCTCAAGGCACAGCGCGAGCCCCAGATCGGCATTGAGCGAGCGTTCGTGAAATTCGTCAAAGATCACCGCACCTATGCCCGGCAGTTCCGCGTCATCCTGTATCATGCGTGTCAGGATGCCTTCGGTCACCACTTCGATACGGGTGGATTGCGAGACCGCAGAGGCGCCGCGCACACGGTAACCGACGGTTTCGCCAGTCTGCTCACCCAGGGTTTGGGCCATCCGCTCGGCGGCGGCGCGGGCGGCGAGGCGACGGGGCTCCAGCATCAGGATGCGCCCTTTGGTCAAACCTGCCTTTAGCATGGCCAGCGGTACGCGGGTGGTCTTACCTGCGCCGGGAGGGGCTTGCAGAACCAGACGGCCCTCGGCGCGCAGTGCGCTCAGGACATCGGGGATGACGGCATCTATGGGGAGCTTGGGGTGCATGTGGCCCTTATCAGGGTTCGGCACGCAGGGGGCAAGGCTGGACATTCACGGCGCAGGGCGTGAAAAACAGATAGTCGGGACGCGGGGACGGTTGATGAACATCACGGATATGGCAGAACGGATCAAACGCGGAGAGCGCCGCGCATTGGCCCGTGCGATCACGCTTGTTGAAAGCGGTCGCGCAGACCACCGCGTGCAAGCAACCGAGCTGTTGGCCGCGCTTGGCACTGACCGGGAGGCCTTGCGGATCGGGTTATCGGGCACGCCGGGTGTCGGGAAATCAACTTTTATCGAGAGCTTTGGCCTCATGCTGACACAGCAGCAAGGGTTGCGTGTGGCGGTGTTGGCTGTTGATCCCAGTTCGGCCCGCTCGGGCGGGTCTATCCTTGGTGACAAGACCCGTATGGATTTACTGAGCCGCGATCCCAATGCCTTTATTCGCCCGTCGCCCAGCCAGACGCATCTTGGCGGTGTCGCACAGCGCACCCGCGAGGCGGTCGCGCTATGCGAGGCGGCAGGGTTTGATGTGGTGCTGATCGAAACGGTTGGCGTGGGCCAATCCGAGACAGTTGTCGCGCAGATGTCGGATCTGTTTTTGTTGCTACTGGCCCCTGCAGGCGGAGATGAGCTGCAAGGTGTCAAACGCGGCATCATGGAAATGGCGGATGTGATTGTGATCAACAAGGCGGACGGCGATCTGAAGGCCACAGCCACGCGCACTCAGGCTGATTATGCCGGCGCGTTGCGCCTGATGCGCAAACGTCCGCAAGACCCCGATGGTTATCCATGTGCGATGACGGTTTCCGCGCTGGAACAACGGGGGCTTCCCGAGGTGTGGGATAGCCTCAAGGAGTTGTCGGACTGGCGCCTGCAAGCGGGGTTCTGGGATGCCACACGCAGCCGTCAGGCGCGCTATTGGTTCGATGATGCGGTGAGAACCGCGTTGCTTGCACAGCTTGAAACCCCTCAGGCCAAGGCGGCCCTTGCTGCTTTGGGCGACGCGGTGGCGCAGGGCGCGCAGGAACCTGCGGCAGCCGCGGCAGCATTTGTGCGTGATTTACAGACCTATGGGGGATAAAGCCGCATCTGCGGGTTGACCCGCGTGGCGATTCCACCTAAAGCCTGCGAACCAATTTACGGGCTGCCGGTGGTGTGGCCTGATTAGCTGTGGTGCACGAAACGCGGTGCCACGCCGAACCAAGAGGATGAACCCATGTCGCGCCGTTGCGAATTGACCGGAAAAGGCCCGATGTCGGGCAACAACGTATCTCACGCCAAGAACCGCACACGTCGTCGGTTCCTGCCAAACCTGAATGACACCACGCTTCAGTCCGAATCGCTGGGCCGTGGCTTCAAACTGCGTATCTCTGCTGCTGCTCTGCGCAGCGTTGATCACCGCGGTGGTCTGGACAAGTTCCTGGCAAAAGCGAAAGACACCGAGCTGTCTGACAACGCGTTGAAGATCAAAAAAGCCATCGCCAAATCCGGCGCGGAAGCTGACGTTCTGTCCTGAACGCCGCTGCGTTAAATGATTGAATGACCCCGACCTGACCGCAGGGCGGGGTCATTTTCGTTTCAAGGCGTAGTTTTCCAGTAGTGAAGAGGGATCAGGATGAAACACCCGAAAATGCCTATGGGCCTTATCGTATTTTTCGCGCTTGCCTCAGTTGTTATGGCGGTTGTTACTGTCAAAATATCTCCGCTGGATCAAAGCAACGCGACTATTGTGGTGCAAGAACCTTACCTGCGCAGCAGCCTGCCCACATCCACTTCGGCGGCGGCCTTTATGGTGCTGCGCAACCAGACGGGGCGAGATGACCGGTTGGTTGCCGTGCGCTCGAATCTGCCCGGCCGTGTCGAGCTCCACAGCCATAGCGAAGATGCGAATGGTGTGATGCGAATGGGCGTGATCCAGGGTGGGGTGGCGTTGAAAGATGGCCAAGCCCATGCGTTTGCCCGAGGCGGGGATCATCTGATGTTTACCGGCCTTGATGCGCCGCTTGAACAGGGCGACACCGTGACGGTCACCTTGGTGTTTGAAGAGGCCGGCGAGGTCGAGATCACTGTGCCGGTTGATCAGACCCGCTAGGCGTCGGTCAGGACGCTATCAACCCATGCCGGCACGGTCTGGGTGGCGGGGCCCATCAAGGCTTTGGCAAACTGGGAGCCGACGGCAGATGGTTCGAGGTTGATTTCCAGCGTTGCAGCGCCGGCGCGGGCGGCTTCGGCAACAAAACCGGCGGCGGGATAGACATTGCCCGAAGTGCCGATCGCGACAAACAGATCAGCCTGCGATAACTCTGCAAAGATGCGGTCCATTTCATAGGGCATTTCACCGAACCACACGATATCGGGGCGGGCCCTTGGTGCCGCGCAACGGGGGCAGCTTTCGGCCACATGCATTTGTAAGGGGGCGGGCCATCGGTGGTCGCAGGCCCCGCAAAGGGCAGAGTTAAGCGCGCCGTGCATGTGGATCAGGTTCCGGCTGCCGCCCCGTTCATGCAGGTCGTCGACGTTTTGCGTCACCAGCAACACATCTCCTGCAAATTCGCGTTCCAGCCGCGCCAGCGCTTTATGCGCAGCATTCGGTTCTGCCTGTGCCGCATCGGCACGCCGGCCGTTATAGAAAGCGACCACCTTTGCGGGATCGTGTTCAAATCCTTCGGGGGTGGCCACATCCTCGACCCGATGCTGCGCCCATAGGCCCGTATCCGCGCGAAAGGTTTCAATGCCGCTTTCGGCGGAAATACCCGCGCCGGTGAGAATGACGATGTTGCGCATGGGCGGCTCCGGTTGGTGCAAGTGCATGTGCATGTAGGCTACAAAACATGACCACGGGCGTCGAGGGGATAACCCGCCCTCTTGCTGCGGCGGCGTGCAGGGGGCAAGTTGCCCAAATCACCTCACCCCCGTTCAGGAGACCACCATGAAAATCGCTACCGCTGCCTACCCGCTTGATGTGCTCGAAACCTGGGCGCAATACGCGGAAAAGACCGCCGCATGGGTCGCCGAAGCCGCAGGACATGGGGCGGATCTGTTGGTGTTTCCCGAGTATGGCGCGATGGAGCTTGCCACGCTGGATGGTATGGCCGTGGCGGGGGATCTGGCTGCGGCGACGCGGTCCGTGTCTGATAAGCTGGGGGAAGGGGATGCGCTTTATGCCCGCCTTGCCGCGCAGTTCGGTGTGCATATTGTCGGCGCATCGGGGCCTGCGTTTGTGGCACAGGGATTGGTGAATAGGGCGCGTTTGATTACACCGGACGGCCAGATCGGCGTGCAGGACAAACAGATCATGACCCGCTATGAGCGCGATATCTGGGGTATGGTTGGGGGCTGCCCTTTACAGGTGTTCGACACGGCTATCGGGCGCATCGGTATTCTGATCTGTTATGACAGCGAATTTCCCCTGCTGGGCCGAGCCTTGCAAAGCTGTGATGTCATTGCCGTGCCGAGCGTGACCGAAAGCCTTGCAGGATATTGGCGGGTGCGGACGGGGTCGATGGCGCGCGCGCTTGAGAATCAATGCGTAACGGCCATGGCCTCGGTGGTGGGGCAGGCTGATTGGACCGATGCCTTGGGCACCAGTTTTGGTGCAGGCGGTGTGTTTTGCCCGCCCGATACAGGGTTCCCACCGACCGGCGTTCTGGCCGCAGGCGCGCTGTCTGTGCCCGGTTGGACCTATGCGGATATTGATTTACAGGCCATTTCGCATGTCCGCGCAGATGGCGTTGTGTTGAACCGGACGCATTGGGATGAGCAGCTTGGGCGCGACGCTCCTGCGTTAAATATGCCTCTAGGGCTTATCTCCTCTTGAAAATCGGCGCGGATACGCTCATTTAGGCGCGAGTCCCCATCTCGGGGACGTATTTACAGGAGAGACCATGGCCAAGGAAGATACGCTCGAATTTCCCGGTGTCGTCAAGGAACTCCTGCCGAATGCGACGTTCCGGGTCGAGCTTGAAAACGGCCATGAGATCATCGCACATACGGCAGGCAAAATGCGCAAGAACCGCATTCGTGTTCTGGCAGGTGATAAGGTACAGGTTGAAATGACCCCTTATGATCTGACCAAAGGCCGGATTAACTACCGTTTCAAATAAACCGTGCCCCGCCCGCCCAGCAGGCCGGGCGAGGAGTTGCCTATGACATTCATCCTCGGATCAGGATCACCGCGCCGCAAGGAATTGTTGGCGCAAATTGGCGTTTTTGCTGATGATATCCGCGCACCGGATATTGACGAGACCCCGCATAAGGCAGAGTTGCCGCGCCCCTATTGTGCCCGTATGGCGCGCGAAAAGGCTGCGGCTGTGCCATGTGATGCCGATGATATTGTCTTATGTGCAGATACGACCGTGGCCCTCGGTCGCCGTATTTTGGGCAAGCCTGACGATCGCGCACAGGCCGAACAGTTTTTGCGTGCCATGTCGGGGCGGCGGCACAAAGTGATTACAGCAGTTGCTGTGAAACGCGGTGACAAGCTGTGGGAGCGCGACGTGCAAAGCACGGTGCGGATGAAATCCCTCTCTGATCAAGAATTGCAGGCCTATCTTGATACCGGTGATTGGCAGGGCAAGGCGGGCGGCTATGGTATTCAGGGACCGGCGGCTGTGTTGATCCCGTGGATATCGGGGTCGTTCACCGGCATCGTTGGTCTGCCATTGGCTGAAACCGCAAATCTGCTGCGTGCGGCGGGCTACCCCTTATATGGAGAAGGCGCATGAAGGGCCGGACAATTATCCTCGATCACCTTGGCGATGTAGAGGCCGCGGCCCTCATGGTGGATGGGCAGCTTGATGATTTGCTGATTGATACCCCCGAAGCGCCGCGCGTGGGCACGGTTTACCGCGCCATCGCGGACCGGCCGGTCAAAGGGCAGGGGGGGATGTTCCTCAAAACGCCTGATGGCTCTGCCTTTTTACGACAGATCAAAGGGCTTGCGCCGGGACAGCCTATTCTGGTGCAGGTCACCGGTTTTGCCGAAGACGGCAAGGCGATCCCTGTGACCTCTAAGATCCTGTTCAAGAGCCGCTATGCGATTGTGACACCGGATGCGCCTGGGTTGAACATCTCGCGTTCGATCCGGGATGAGGCAGAGCGGGACCGCCTGCTGGAAATCGCGCATGAGGCGATGGATGGGGCATCGTTCGGTCTTATCCTGCGGTCCTGCTGTGCGGGTGCCGACGATGACGAGATCGCCGAAGACATCACCGCGATGCTGACGCTTGCGCGCACGCTTCTGGGGGATGATGGCAACGAGATGGAAACGCTGGTCGAGGGCGACGGTCCTCATGTGCTGGCTTGGCGTGATTGGGTTGAACCTGCCGAAGTCGTGACCGAGGCAGGCGGCTTTGAAGCTCATGCGGTGCTGGATGCGCTGGACCTGCTGAGTGAAGCCTATGTCGGACTGTCTGGCGGGGCCAGTATGTATGTTGAGCCGACGCGCGCGCTGGTTGCTGTGGATGTGAATACGGGCAGGGATGTATCACTTGCTGCGGGGATCAAGGCGAACATGGCCTGCGCCCGTACCCTGCCTCGTGCGCTGCGGTTGCGCGGGCTTGGGGGGCAGATCGTGCTGGATCTGGCACCTATGCCGAAAAAGGACCGCCGCCCGTTCGAGACAGCCCTGCGCGCAGCCTTCAGGGCCGATGGCGTCGAGACAACCCTTGTCGGGTGGACCCCGCTGGGCCATTATGAATTACAACGCAAGCGTGCCCGCGCGCCGCTAGGGGACCTGATGGCATGAGCTGTCCGATATGTTCTGACGAGACAGATAAGAAATATCGCCCCTTCTGTTCGCGGCGCTGCGCGGACATTGATTTGGCGAAATGGTTTTCAGGCAGCTATGCGACCCCTTCGCAAGACCCTGATGATATTGAAGACGTGTTAAATGCGGTCGAACAACAACAGGACCAGAAGCCTCATTAACGTTTTGAGAGCATCTGGTTGATCAGCCGGCTCCGCGCGGCTCCGGCAGAATCGCTTGTCCATTTTCACCCCATGATTTCCTCTTTTAGGTAAAGATTCGCATGAGTTTTGTGTCTTGGGGCTGTGCTGACGTGTAATGTCAGGGATTATAGGGTCTGTAAGTTGTTGAATTTAAGTAATAATAAAAGAATTTTTCAATTTAAATAGTACTCTGATTTTTGATCGGGTAGCTGTATTGTCGATCTACAATTTGCATATGATAGCTCCAAAGGCGCTAAATGTAGTGGCTGTGTATAGGTGAAATCCACCTGTGAATTGCCCTTCGGACGCGTGAATAGATGTCATGCAACAAAAGCACTGAGGGGGAATTTGTCCATGAGAATACCAAAGAACGCCAGCCGGATTTGTGCCAATTGGCCTATCACATCCCTTCTCAATCCAAGCGAGGCAGCATGAAAAATATCTCTGACAAGACAGCCCCGAATGCACAAAAACTCGCGGTTGCCACTGCGGTCATGGCTGCGGGCGCGCTCGCGTTCAGCCCTTCGCAGGCTGCCGCTGCGATTGATATCAGCCACAAGATCAAGATCGCCGGCGATTTACGGATGTTCACACAGCGCATGGGCCTCGCGGTTGCGTTTGTCATGCTGGATGTCGAAAAAGACCATTATCTGGCAGTTCTGCGTGATGAGTATTCCGAGTTCGAGGTGGACATCGCGGCGCTGCGCAACGGCGATCCGCTGTATCAGATGGCCCCGGAGGAAAATAAACTGGTGCTGGAGGCGATCAATACGGTTGAATTCGGTTGGTCGATCCTTGGGCCTCAGCTCAAGGATGTGATTGATGCGGGCGCTGTTGATGATGCGCATTTTACTAAAATAGAGAAGGTGAACACGCAGGTCATGACATTGGCCGACAGCCTGATCCACCGCATATTGACCGAGTATAAAGACAAGCTACCGCTTGATCTGGCCTATCAGATTGACATCGCCGGGGTTCAGCGAACCCTGTCACAAAAGATGATAAAAGAGGCCATTCTGGTCGCGCTCGAATTCGAGGTCGAGGCCCACCATGAGATGTTGGTAGGGTCCACGCAGTTATTTCAGTTCGGTCAGGACAAGCTGGCCGGTAAGATGCTGCACAACGAGCATATGTTGCCCGCTCTCGAGGGAGAGCTGGCGGCGCAGCTGGAAAATTCCAAAGCGGAATGGGCAAAGCTGAAGCCGATTTTGGAAAAGCTGGACCAATCCCATCAAATGGACGGGGACGACGCACATCAACTGGCTGCCGAGGCGGACAAGTTGCTTGAGGTTTATGATGCAATCCTTGCGCTGCTGATCAAGGAAGCTGAATTGGTTTGAGAAATAAACCCGGCCCCTGCGCCGCTAATTTCAAAGAATATTGGGGACAATAGATATGAGTAAATTTCACAAAAGCTACAGCCGCAGACAGTTCGGCATCGGCTTTGGGGCTGCTGTCGGTGCGCTGTCGCTGAGCGGTACACTTGCGCGCGCTGCGGGTGACAGCGATTTTGCCAATGTGGTGCATCGCGTCGGCCTTGCGGAAGAGCAGGCCGTGATCACACAGCGCATTCCCATGTGCGCGAATTTTATCAAGCTGAACATCGAGCCCTCGCGGTTCATGGTGAACCTTCAGGCCGCTGCGGAACGTTTTGACAAGGTTCTCGTCGGCTTGCGGGAAGGGGATGCCGAGCTCGAGATCAATGCCGAAGGCAGTGGCGAGGTTCTGGAGGCACTGTCCGCTGTCGAGGCCGTCTGGCCAAGCATGCGCGGTGCGGTCGATACCATCATCGAGAAAGAATTCGTAGATGAGGCCGAATTCGACGCCATCGCGCGTGCCAGCTCTGCGCTGTTGTTCATGTCCGAGAATGTCGAGAAACGGCTTGTTTCTGTCTATGGGGACAGCGCCGAGCGTTTGGGTATTCTGATATCGGTCGAGCTGGCGGCACGTCAGGAGATGTTGACGCAGAAAATGGCCAAGGAAGTCGGCAATATCGCGCTTGGCTTCAAAGTTGAGGAAAACCGGAAAATTCTGGCCGGTACTGTAGAGCTTTACGAGAACTCTCTGGAGGCGCTGCTGGGCGGGGTTGAGGCGCTGACCCTGCCGCCCCCACCAGAGCACATCAAGCTTGCCTTGCTCGAAGAGAAGAGCCGTTGGAGCGACCTTGGGCCGATTATTCGCGGTGTTGCGGGTGGCGATGAGCCAGGCCCGCTTGAGCTCTACTCGATCGCTTCGCAGGAAGAGGCGCTGCTGGAGGCTGCCCAGCATATCGAACATCTTTATGTCGTTCTGGGCTCGCAGGGGTAGGGTGTGAAATTGTCAAAGCTAGAGTTTAAGAGTGGCCTGCGGGCCATTAAATCGCCGCTCTCCTCACTTGGGCTCAAGGCGCGGCTGTTGACGTGGGTTGCCGGCACCATGGTGTTTGCAATAGTACCGGTTGCCCATGCGCAGACGGCGCAGACTGTTACACTTGAATCCGAAAATAAAAGTGTGACTATCACGGGTGAGTTGGTCGAATTCAACGACGAGACCTACACCATCAGAGGTGCGTTGGGTCTGATTACTGTGCCGCGCAACGGGGTGCTATGTACCGGTGCCGGCTGCCCTGTGATTGAGGCGGAGGCACCCGAGGTGCCAGCTGCGCGTGATGTTGTGCTGGCTTCGGTGGATGATGAAACCCGTATCACCGGCGAACTGATCGACGTCGAAGCGGAGCATTACGTCATCCGCAATGCGCTGGGCGAATTTCGTATCGCGATTTCGAATGTGGAATGTCTGGGTGAAGCATGCCCCGCGATCGAACAGCCCAAGCCCGGAATCACGATCCTGACAGCGGCATCTGAATATAACGATGTGCTGACCGATTTGCTGGGTGGATATGCACAGGCTCATGGCCAGCGGATCGAAGTCCGCGCGGCTGGCGAAGGCGCGCAAGGGGTGCTGGTGTATTCGAATGACGGTGAGTTGGTTGCGGAAATCAACCTCGAGGTTCGCAATCCGGCCGAAGCAGCCCAAGCGTTCTCTAACGGCGTTGCCAATCTGCTTGTGTATGGTCAAAACAGCATGGACGAGCTGCTTGAGGCGTCGGGCACGGCACCGGCTGTGTCTGTGAATCCTTTGGCCTTTGACGGGCAGGTTGTTGTGGGCCACGCCGGCAACCCTGTGCGTGATCTGAGCATTAACGAGCTTAATCAGATTTGGAGCGGCGATGTCACCTCGTGGCGCCCCTTTGGCGGCGGGGAATTCCCCATTACGCTGCATATGGTCGCCGAGGGCGATGATACAGATGGCTGGCTCACCGGATTGCGTGCCTCCGACACGCCCGGCGTTGTCACACACGCCAGCGAAGAAGAGGTCGTTGCCGCGGTCGAGGCCGACCGCAATGCTTTGGGCATCGTGCATTGGGCAACCGCCCGCAAAACCAAGAGCAAGATGATAGATATGCGGCGTTCCTGCGGTCTGACTTCAAAGCCTTCGGAATTCGGCCTGCGGACACAGCACTATCCCTTTACGAATGCGGTCACTTCCTATGGTCCCGAAGTGGGGATGCAGGAATTCACAAAATCCTTCCTCGACTGGACCCAAACAGCCGCTGCAGCCCCTAGCGTTTCGCAGCATGGGTATCTTGGCGCACAGCCACAGCGGATCAAGCTGGAAGACATGGGCGTTGCCGTGATCCACACCGCGGCTGTGGAGCCTGATTTCGATGGTGCCGAGTTCGCATCCATGATGCGAGAGCTCCGCGCCGCAGACCGGCTGTCGATGACATTCAATTTCATCAGCGGCTCTACGGTTCTTGATCAGGCCTCAGTCGAAAAAGTGAGAAGGCTCGCTGATAGTATGCGCAGCAATGCGTTTCCGGATCAGGAGCTGTTGCTGGTAGGCTTTGCTGATAGCACTGGACCGGCTGCCAACAACACGGCTCTTTCTCTCCGGCGTGCGGAGGCTGTCCGTAGCGTGTTGAACGGTGAATTCGACGAAGCCACGCAGGCCGCTCTGGATGTTGTTCAACTGGGCTATGGTGAGCAGATGCCTGTGGATTGCAACACAACAGACACGGGCCGTGAAAACAATCGGCGCGTCGAAGTCTGGCTGCGCTCCAAGGGCTAGGCCACCCGGGCGGGCTGCAAAGGCTCGTCATCAAGCTATTTTCCGGATCGGAGGCCCCTCTGGTCCGGAAATTTTTCCTCGTCGGAGGAATGCCCAATCTAAGCCCGGTGCCCAGCCGCGTGTTTTATGCCTCCAGCCTGCGCAATTTGCGCGCAAGTGAGGTTTCGAGCGCCTTGGCACCCGATATCGTCGCCCCGTTCAACCGTTGGCGGTAGTTTGCCAGGGCACTCTGTGCTTAGCTAGTCGGGGGCAGATAGGGCATGCTCACTCGCATTAATGCTCTGAATGAATGACCGTAGTTAATGCAATCATAAGTATTGTTAATAAGTTGTTAATCAATTCTCGGCACGATTGCGTGATAAACTCGCCACAACCGATCCAGATATGAAACCGTTGGGCACAAAGTTGCCGACAGATCGTTTCAAAACAATTACCTAGAACACAAATCTACCTTTAATTTTCGGCGCTGATTTTTGGCGGCGCGGAATATAAAGACTACGCTGAAAAATGCAAGGAAAAGTAATGACCCACTTCAATGAACGTTCGGTTTTTGCCACTGTTTGTGAACTGCTGAATACCCTGCGTTATTTGTTGTGTGTAGTTGTCCTTGCTGGATTGGGCGCGGGCGCGGGTCATGCTCAGACGTTTACGATCGGGAATTATGACGTCTACATCAACGACAGGGCGGGTTTTGAAGCCCGCGGGTCAGCAACTGTCGCCGAAGATCCCACTTTGACAACGGCTGCTGCTGCCACATATGCGGGCGGCATCGCTATTACCTCCTCCTATACATTGGGTGAGGGTGGCGGGGCTTTTGCTGTATCAGGGCAGGCGACGACTATTAGTCCTGTCATTAATACAAGCTCGACAGGGACAAGTGTCATTGCCGACATTAGCCCTGATGAAGCGTTGGGATTTAGTATTATCGATGTTTTTGATCACGGTGCAGTTGGATCGTTCAATGATGTCATTTCATTCGCCGCGGGGCTCGATGATCTTTTCACCTTGTCGACTGGTTTGAACGTTGCGTCTGGCTTGACGGGACCGGTCGATGTCAGGCTTCCAGATGGAAGTCTGGTAACAACGGTCACCGTTGGACAGGCGACATCGACCTTTGTCGGGGTCGTTGACAATACTGGTGCTGCACTGAATGCAATTACCATTAGCTATGATTATGAATACCAAGGGGCACCCTTCAACACCGGTCAGGATTTGCACGGTCTTGACCAGATCGTGACAGTTGATTTGGCGACCGAAGTGGAGCTGGAAAAAACTGCGGGGACGCCAACGCTTAACCCGGATGGTACATTTGATGTGACCTACACGTTGGTCATGCAGAACACAGGCGATCTTGCCGTCGAAAACTTGACGTTGTTTGATGATCTCGCATCGCAGTTCGGTGCGGGGTTTACCGCTTCTGATGCCACCGACACGTCCGCCGGGGTTATTGTCGCCCCAAGTATTACGAACTTATCAAATGTATCGGGTGATGCGGTCGCCCCTGATTTGAATGCTAATTACGATGGTGGCACCGCGAATATCTTCAGCGGCACCAGTGGGTTTTTGGGACCTGACGATGCCATTACCGTTTCGTTCGAGGTGCGGATCGACGGTGTCTCGGGCAGCTCGCCGTTTAACAATACGGCGACTGCGGGTGGATCGAATCTGAGCGGGACGACAGTTACCGATGATTCCAGTGCTTCGGTAAGCACTCCTTTTGACACAGGCGAAATCGGTCTTGTGAAGTCGGCTGTTCTGAATGACGACGACGGGATTGCAGGTGTCAGCGCAGGCGATACGATTGACTATACCTATACGGTGACCAACACGAGCACGACGCTGAACGCGCTGAACGTAAGCGTGGCGGAAGCGGCGGGCTTTACGGGGGCGGGCACAGCGCCTGTGCCTGCGGCTGCGGGTGATGGCACGACGATTGACGCGACGGGTACGCTGAATGATCTGGCCCCGGGCGCGAGCCTGACGTGGACGGCAAGCTATACACTCACCCAGGATGACGTGGATGCGGGGCAGGTGGATAACACCGCGACCGCCGCCGCAACCGACCCTTTCAGCAATGCGTTGAGTGATATTTCGGATGAGGCAACCAACGGCGCAGGCACGGGCAATGACGACCCGACCAGCGTTGCATTGACAGCGGACCCCTCTTTGGCAATCCAGAAGTCAGTGAGCACTATACCGGCAAGCATCCAAACTGGCGATGTGATCACCTATACGTTCGAAGTTGAGAACACGGGTAACGTATCGATCGAAAACGTCGTGCCAGCGGACAATGGCCCGTCCTTTAATGCCGTTGTTGGAGCGACCCGTGCTGGCAGCAATTCTTTGTCCAACTTCGCGATTGTAACCGAAGCAGGCTTTGTCAGCACGAGCACAGATGGTGGTCAGACGGTCAGCGTTCTGGCACCCGGCGAAATCGCAAAATTTACCGCAACATATCCGGTAAGTGAGATTGATCTGGCATATATGCGCAACGCAAACAGCCCAACGTCTGCCGTAGACAACAGTGCAACAGCATCAGGCAGCCCCGTGCGCGGCGTATTACCCGCTGTTACACCTTCGCAGATCGAAACTGGCACGGTGATCCCTCGTGTGGCACGACCGGATTTGATCCCCGGGCAGTGTGGGCAGTTTGCCTCCGAGGGGTATATCGATATCATTTCCGGCTTTGATGAAGTGCAACTCGATTTTGGCAGCGGATTGAATGACGATCCGTACACCTATATGAACTTTGCCCGCCAATCGACCGGTGAGATTGAAGTCTTCTACACCGCTCTTGCTTCCAGCTTGACGGGGGATGCTTTCACCACAAGCCCGGTGCCCGACGTCGTTACGGATGATAGCAATAATAGTGGAGGGAATGGCCCTGAGAACGGCGTGCCTGTTGGAAACGGATCGGAAGTATACCGTTTTGCAGTGCGTTTTGATGGCGAACCGGGGACATCCGATACCGTTACACTTCAGACAGCAAATGCGCAGGAACATACAGCCTATTGGGTTACGGATACCTCTGGTAATGTCATTGCGAATTCGGGATCAGTAGCAGGGCAATCGGACGGTTTTCTTCCGACCTTTGTTGCTGGAAGCGGGATCGGCGCGGACCTGACAATCCCGCTCGACTTTCCAGCGGACGGGATTGTCTATGTGAATGTTGTGATGCTTGATGCGACATTGCGCCATGGACCTTTTACATTCACGGGATACGACTGTCCGGCACCAGAACTTGAACTAACGAAAACGGCAACAGTCGGAGCGTTGCAAGCCGATGGGACATTTGACGTCACATATATGCTGGTGACCGAAAACGTCGGTGGCATCACCATGTCCGATCTTACGCTTGAAGATGATTTGACAGCACAATTCGGTGCGGGAGCAGTGGGGGCTATTTCGAACTACTCCGTGTCTGGTGCAACGGCAGCTGGCTCTGTCCAGCCGAATGATGCGTCACCGGCCTACAATGGTTCAAACAGTTTGATTGGCACCGGCGGTGTCTTGGCTCCCAACGACAGTTTCACCGTAACATTTACGGTCAACCTTGATCCGGCCGCTGCTGATGCGGTTGCACCGTTTGCAAATACCGCTGAAGTAAGTGGATTGTCGCCCAGCGTGGCGACGCCTTTCACAGATAACTCTGAAAATGGTGCGGAAACTGCTGACGATACTGACCCGACAACAGCAGAAGTGAGCAATGGGACCGATCCGACCCCAGGGGATGACGATACGGAGGTTCCAACCGTGGTTATCCCCCCCGTTGCGACAGGCGAAATCGGTCTTGTGAAGTCGGCTGTTCTGAATGATGACGACGGTGTTGCGGGTGTTAGCGCTGGCGATACGATTGACTATACCTATACGGTGACCAACACGAGCACGACGCTGAACGCGCTGAACGTAAGCGTGGCGGAAGCGGCGGGCTTTACGGGGACGGGCACAGCGCCTGTGCCTGCGGCTGCGGGTGATGGTACGACGATTGACGCGACGGGTACGCTGAATGATCTGGCCCCGGGCGCGAGCCTGACATGGACGGCAAGCTATACACTCACCCAGGATGACGTGGACGCGGGGCAGGTGGATAACACGGCGACCGCCGCCGCGACTGATCCTTTCAACAATGCGTTGAGCGATATTTCGGATGAGGCAACCAACGGCGCAGGCACCGACAATGACGACCCGACCAGCGTTACATTGACGCGCGCGCCTGAACTCGACGTTGCCAAATCTGCCAGCGTAGGCACGCTGCAGGCGGATGGCACGGTTGATGTGACCTATACGGTCGAGATTGCGAACACAGGGAATGTGACGCTAAGCCCGCTGACCCTGGTGGACGACCTGACAGCGGCGGACCAATTGGGCACGGCGTTCAACGGGATTGTCACGGCTCCTGCGGCTCCGACACTGACCAACACCTCCGGCGACTCCACCGCCCCGAGCCAGAACGCAGCCTATGACGGCACAGACGGCTTGCTGTCCGGCACGGATGGCAGCTTGGCCCCCGGCGACAGCGTGAGTGTGACCTTCACAGTCAATGTGGACCCGAATGCGGCGAATGCACCTGCATCCTTGGAAAACACGGCAACGGCGACCGGTACCGCGCCGGACGGCACGGTTGCGACAGACCTGTCTGACACGGATACAGCGCCGGACGGCACAGCAGATGCCACCACAAACGTGGCCGGTGGTAACGGTGATCCGACAGTGATCACCCCACCAGCGGAAGTTGGCGAAATCGGCCTGGTGAAAACGGCAGTGTTGAATGATGATGACGGGATTGCCGGTATCTCGGCCGGTGACACCATCGATTACACCTATGTGGCGACGAATAATTCGACCACGGTCAACCTGTACAATGTCACTGTGGACGAGCCTAACACGCAGGACAATGCGTTTTCGGGCTCTGGCACGGTGCCAACTCCGGTACATGAAGCAGGCACTGGTGCCGACCTTGATGCGGGTGAGGGGACGCCGACGGATATCGCGCCGGGCGAAAGCGTGACATTCACCGCGAGCTATACGATTACCCAGTCCGATATTGATGCTGGTGGCGTTGAAAACTCGGCAGTGGTGTCAGCCGAGAATCCTTCGGGCGCTCTTGTGACCGATAGCTCTGATGAAAGCGATCCTGCGATTGAAAATGATGATCCGACCTTTGTGCCTTTGGAGGCCGAGCCGTCGATCTCATTGGTTAAATCCATTACCGGTCTGAGTGACAGCAATGGTTCGGGTTTGCTGGATGCCGGCGACACGGTGACATTTACCTTTGCTGCGCAGAACACAGGCAACACGGCTTTGGCTGATGTCGCCGTCACAGATGCGGGTCTTGCGCCTATTACGCTTGTGCAATCGGTCGGGTTCGACGGTGATCTGGCTGTTATGGAAGGGCCGGTTGTTATTGCGACTGCGACCTATGTTCTGACAGACGCGGATATCAATGCAGGCGGGATCGAGAATTCGGCAACTGTCGATGCGACACCTGTTGCGACCAACCCGGATGGAACACCTGATCCGTTGACACCATTGCGCGACAGCACGGGTGCCTTGCTTGATCCGGTCGATGATGTCTCGGATGCAGGGACCCAGCCCGAGATTGATCCAGCCACTGGGCTGCCGGTTCTGGTTGACGCAGCCGAAACAGTTGAAACGCCTGATCTGGCAAATGGTACGGACGGTGATCCCACCAATGATCCCACGGCATTGCTGGTTCCGGCACCGTCTGTTGCGGTTGTGAAGTCGGTATCGGCGGTGATTGATACCAATGGCAACGGCTTTACAGATGCAGGGGATGAGGTTCAGTTCACCTTCTCGGTCGAGAATACGGGCAATACCGCCCTGACGGATATTGTCGTTGATGATCCTCTGCCGGGTCTGACCATCACAGGCAGCCCGATCGCATCGCTTGCGGTGGGCAGCGCGCCCAATACGACCGTGCGCGGTAGCTATCTGCTGACGCAGGATGATGTGGCCCAAGGGGGTATCGAAAACAGTGCGACGGTTCAGGCAACTGCAGTTGACGCAGCGGGTGTGCCGATTGCGGATCCGTTCGGCGGCGGCCAAGCTGTTACTGTTGCGGATGTCTCGGATGCAGGGACTGCGGCTGATGGCGATACCGTTGTTGCACCGCAAGACGCTGAAACTGCGGCGCTTGACGGGTCTACCGATGCGGATGCAACCAATGACCCGACCGTTTTCCTGATCACGCCACAGCCGTCGATCGAAGTTGTAAAGTCGCTGGCGGATGTTGTTGATACCAATGGCAATGGCCTTGTCGATGCGGGCGATCGCGTTGACTACAGCTTTGTTGTGACCAACACGGGTAACGTCGATCTTAGCGGGGTAAGCATCGCTGATGATCTGGTTGCAGTTTCAGGCGGGCCTATCGTGCTTGAAATCGGAGCGACGGATACCTCTAGCTTTACGGCGCAATACATCATTACAGCTCAGGATGTTGAGGCGGGTGGTGTTGAAAACACGGCCACCGCATCGGGCACGGCAACGGATGCATCGGGTGCGCCGATCACGGATCCGATCACAGGCGTAGCATTGACCGCCGAGGATGACAGCGACAGCGGCTCGACGCCGGATCTGGACGCCAATGGCAATCCCGTCACTCAAAACAACGCAGCCACGACAGAAACACCTGCGCTTGACGGCAGTACGGATGCAGATCCTGCCAATGACCCGACGGTTTTGTTCATTGCCACCCCGAGTGTGAGCATAGTCAAATCCTTGGCCAATGCGATGGATGACAATATCCCGGGGGGCGATGGTTTGTTCGGCGGCGAAGGCGACACGCTTGTCTACCGCTTTACCGTGACCAATACCGGCAACACGAGCTTGTCCGGAGTGACCGTGACGGATCCGACAGCGACTGTATCGGGTGGCCCGATTGATTTGGCCGTTGGGGCCGGTGACAGCGTTTCCTTTACAGCGACATATATCGTGACCAGCGCGGACATCGACACAGGTTTCGTGGAGAACTCGGCTACTGTTACGGGGGCCGCGGTGAATGACGCGGGGACTCCGATCTTTGGTCCGGATGGTGGTGCGTTGAGCGTTTCGGATGTTTCTGACACGGGAACGAACCCTGACGCCTCTACAGTGACCGATCCTGAAGCCGTCGAAAGCGAAGGACCCGAAGGGGCCACGGTAGCTGATAATGATCCTACCAATGACCCGACTGTTTCTTTCGTGCCCAGCAATGCGTTGCCGCAGATCAGTGTGATCAAATCGGTTGCATCTGTTGCTGATAGTTCGGGCGATGGTCTGGTTGGCGAAGGCGATACTGTTACCTATCGCTTTACCGTTGCGAACACCGGTAATGTGGCGCTCGCGGATGTGACTATCACCGATGACATCGCGACTGTGTCAGGCGGCCCGATCACGCTTGCGATTGGTGCCACAGATAGCACCAGCTTTACCGCCACGGCCGTTATCACGGCCGCACAGGCAGCTGCTGGCGCGATCGAGAACACAGCGCAGGCGACAGGCAACGGTGTTAATTCAGCCGGTGATCCGATCCGCGACCAGAACGGTACGCCTTTGGTCGCTGCCGATACGTCGGATGCGGGTACGCAGCCGGAGGTACCACAAAGCGGTGTCCCGACAGCGATCAATGATCCCGAAGGAAATGAGACAGCTGACGCGAACGGGGCAACTGACGGTGATCCTGCAAATGACCCGACGGTGCTGTTCTTGCCGATGCCGGAAATGCAGTTGGTCAAATCGGTGGCTTCGGTCACGGATACCAACGGAAGTGGCGTTACAGATGCGGGGGATACCCTCACCTATGCCTTCACAGTGACCAATACCGGCAATGCAGATTTGATTGATATCACTGTTACCGACAGTCTTGCGGGTGTCACCGTATCCGGTAACCCGATTGCCAGTTTGGCACAGGGCGAGGTGAGCTCGGGCCAGATCACGGCGACCTATACGTTGCTCCAGGCAGACATTGTTGCCGGCGGTGTTGAAAACACGGCTTCCGCCTCTGGTACGGCAGTTGGCAGCGATGGTGCCCCACTGGGGGACCCGCTAAATCCCAACCAGCCGCTTGGTGTGACGGATGTATCTGATGCAGGTACAGCACCTGACGGAACTGTTGTTGCGGATCCAGAAGGCTCCGAGACGCCAGACCTTGGCAACCAGACCGATGCGGTCGCGGGCAATGATCCAACGGTATTTATCGTTCCTGCCGCGCCCAGCATCGAGTTGATCAAATCGGCTTCCAGTTTCAACGATCTTGATGGTGACGGGCTTCCTGGATTGAACGATGAAGTGATCTATAGCTTTGTTGTGCGCAATACCGGCAACGTTGCCCTTGGGAGCGTCGAAGTATTCGATCCGCTTGGTACTGTGGCCGGTGGCCCGATCTCGCTTGCGATTGGTGCCTCCAACAGCACTGAATTCACGCTGACCTATGCGATTACGCAATCCGATGTCACACAGGGCGGGGTCGAGAATACCGCAACGGCACAAGGCACTGCTGTGGATACTGCCGGTAATCCGGTCGCTGATCCCAACACGGGCGCACCACAGCTGGCGACGGATATATCCGATACCGGTTCCGAGTCCGAATTGGGTGCGAATGGTGTGCCAGACCTCCTTGCTGATCCTGCAAATACGGAATCGGCTGATTTGAGTGGTGGCACAGATCAGGATCCTACGAATGATCCGACTGTCATCGTGTTGCCCACGCCAGAGCTTACCTTGGTAAAGTCTACCTCCAATGTCTTTGACACAAACGAAGACGGTCTGTTTGGCGGTGAAGGCGACGAGGTGACCTATCAGTTCACAGTCACCAATACAGGCAACATCGCCCTGAGCGGTGTCACGCTGAGCGATGATACGGCTGAAGTGTCAGGCGGGCCTGTCGATCTGGCTGTCGGGCAGGGGGATAGCGTCACGTTCACGGCCAGCTATGTGGTGACTGCAGAAGATATTGCCCGCGGTTTTGTCGAAAACACGGCAGTGGCTACCGGCAATGGCGTCAGCGCAGATGGCGCGCCACTTGTTGACCTGAACGGCGCGCCTATTGTGGTGTCCGATCGTTCGGATACGGGGACGAACCCGGATGTCAGCACGGTTGATGATCCGGCCGCGACTGAAACGCCGGATGGCGAGGGAAACACGGACACTGATCCGGGCAATGACCCGACAGTGACATCTGTGCCGTCCAACGCGCTGCCTCAATTGGAAGTGATCAAATCTATCGTATCTGTAACCGACGACGGAGACGCGATGATCGGCGTAGGCGATACTGTACTCTACAGCTTTGCTGTGACGAATACAGGCAACGTGGCCTTGGCTGATGTGACAATTGCCGAT
This sequence comes from Sulfitobacter sp., assembly GCF_039977885.1. Taxonomy (GTDB): domain Bacteria; phylum Pseudomonadota; class Alphaproteobacteria; order Rhodobacterales; family Rhodobacteraceae; genus Sulfitobacter. The sequence continues at coordinate 323,067 of NZ_JBDWCI010000008.1, read as the reverse complement.
GATCTGGTTGCGGTAAACGGTGGCCCTGTATCTCTGGCGCTGGGTGAGACCGATACGGATAGCTTCACCGCAAGCTATGTCCTGACCCAAGCCGATATTGATGCCGGAGGGGTGCAGAACACCGCAACGGCAACGGGCGGTGCTGTGAATGCTCAGGGGAATCCGATCACGGCACCCGGTGGTGGCGATCAGTTGCTCGCGAGCGATGTCAGCGATTCTGGCACTGCAGGTGAAGTGGGCGAAGATGGCGCGATCACTGTGATTACCGATCCCGGTGGGACGGAAACACCTGACCTATTGGGCCAGACAGATAGCGATCCGACAAATGATCCGACTGTCTTGCTGATCCCGAGCCCGTCTATTGATGTGCAAAAGTCGGTTGCAAGCGCACCCGATAGCAATGGTGACGGCGTGTTCGGGGGTATCGGTGATACGTTGTTCTATTCCTTTGTGGTGACCAATACCGGCAATGTCGCGCTGGCCGATGTTACACTCACAGACCCAACTGCAGATGTTGCGGGCGGGCCCATCAATCTGGGCATAGGTGACAGCGACACGACCAGCTTTACGGCAACCTATATTGTCACTGCGAATGATGTGAACGTGATCGGGTTTGTTGAAAATACCGCAACGGTCTCAGGTACCGCTTTGGGCACTGACGGGGCTCCGTTGGGTGATCCGGCCAATCCGGGCGCATCCATCATCGTGAGCGATATTTCCGATACCGGCACGGACAGGAGCGGCGAGACAATCGACAACCCGCTCGGGACCGAAACGGCAAACGGCGCTGGCGCTACTGACGGCGATGCGACGAATGACCCGACAGTGTTCAACGTACCTGCCACGGCCGAGCCCGAGATCGAGCTTGTGAAGTCTGTGAGCAGCGTCTTTGACACGGATAATGACGCGGTTCTGGGTGGCAAGGACGATGAGGTTCTGTATTCATTCGACGTGACCAATACAGGGGACGTTACCCTGCTTGATGTGGTGGTCACCGATCCTTTGCTTGGCGGTGTTGTGGGTACCATTGCGCGGTTGGAGCCGCTTGCCTCTGTCACGTTGACGGCCAGCTACATTATCACCGAAGAGGATCAGACTGCGGGCTTTGTTGAAAATACAGCAACCGCGAGCGGTACGGCGGTAAACGGGGACGGCACGCCTTTGCTTGACCCCGAGACCGGTGCGCCATTGCTTGCCACTGACGTGAGCGATACCGGCACCGATCAAAGCGGCGAGGTTGTCGAGGGGGCATCAGGTACCGAAACGCCTGACTTTGTCGGCCAGACGGATAGCGACCCGACAAACGATCCAACTGTTCTGGCGATCCCGCTTTCGGTGCCTGACACAGCGGTCAGCGGTCTGGTCTTCTTTGACTCCGATCAGGACGGTGTATTCAACAATAACGATACATTGCTTTCTGGATTTAGAGTGCAGCTGCGCGATGAAAACGGCGATATTGTTGCGATCACCACCAGTGATGCGAATGGTTTCTATTCATTGGAAGGGTTTGCGGTCGGAACGCTTGATATCGAATTCGTTGATCCCGAAAGCGGTGAGATCATCGGCACGATCGAGGGGCTTGTCTTTGAACGGAATACTGTTCTGAGTGATCAGGATCAGGCGGTGATCGGCGATCCGCAAGTGGGTCAATTGGTTCTGACCAAGTCGACCCCGCTTGCTACAGTTGTTCTGGGTACGAGCGTGCCTTACACGATCACCGTTCAGAATACGTCGGGCTTGCCGGTACAGGCGAATGTGGTCGATAGATTGCCATCAGGGTTCTTGTATACACCTGATACTGGCGCAATCGAGGGCGTCGCAATTGAGCCATTGGTTCAAGGTCGGACCCTCACTTGGGAAGATATTGAAATCCCGGGTGCGACGACCATCACGCTTCAATTGATTGCGCGTGTCGGGCCAAGTGCACCGACAGGTGAGCTGGTCAATATTGTACGTGCATCCGATCCTGTAACAGGTGAAGCTCTTGCCACACCGGCCACTGCAACAGTTCGCCGTGTGCCCGAAGCAATCTTTGAATGCTCGGACGTGATCGGCAAGGTGTTCGATGACCGGAACTTTAACGGCTATCAGGACGATGTGCGGGATAACCGAAGTGCCGCGATCACGGATCAGTCTATCTTTACGGGTAAATACGCCGGCAAAGGGGAATCCCTGCCGACCGAAGACAAGCGCGAGCTGGGCCTGTCGAATATCCGGATCTCAACACCGACGGGTACGATCATTACGACAGATGAACACGGGCGCTTTAATGTGCCATGTGCGGAGCTGCCTGATGCATCGGGTCGTAACTTTACCCTGAAGGTCGATGAAAGGTCGCTGCCAACGGGCTACCGTATGACAACGGAAAACCCGCGCAGCTTGCGCCTGACGGCTGGTATCGCGACCGAGATGAACTTTGGCGCGGCATTGGGTCGGGTTCTGGATGTTGATCTGACGGCTGCGGCATTCAACGGTGAAGAGCCGGTGAAACGTCTTGATGATGGTCTGGTCAGCCTGTTGACCAAAGTCGCCAAAACACCATCGGTCATCCGCATCAGCTATTTCACCAACGGGGAAGACAAAAAGCTGGCCCTGAGACGGGTGGCCAAGCTTGAAGACCTCATTGCGAAACGCTGGAAGCGGATCGGACATTACAGGCTGATTGTCGAAACCGACATCAAACGTCTGCAATGAGCGCTGGGAATAGGACATTGAACATGTACAAACGCACATCGAACCAAATTTCCGCCCTAGCGGTTTCCGCAATCCTTGCAGGGTCGGCCAGTCATGCACAGGACACGGTGAATCTTCCCGTTCCGCCAAATGCAGAGCCCGACACCGGTCCTGTCGATAACAGCAGTGGCTTTGTGCTGTCTCTTGATGGTGAAACGATCGACGCCGATCCACAGATCGAAGACAGGGTGCGCAAAGCTGATATCGCGTTGGCCGAGGCTGACGTGCAGATCCAGCTTGATCCTGTCGATCCTGTGACGCGCTTGGATGTCGAGATCGCAGGCCCTCCACAGCGCTACCGCCCCGGCGACAGCGTTACTCTGATCTCGGAGTCGAACTATCCGGCCTATTTGGCCCGTGGTGAAATGCGCATCATTGACCGTGGTGCCGCAGGTGGCCCGCGTTTGCTGACTGTTGTGCCGGTGGAGGTGAATGGGCACACAAGCCTGGTTCTGCCGCAAGGGCGCGATGTTGTGGTCGTGCACCGAGTGTATGACGACAAGGGTCGCTATGATGAAACCCGTGCATTGGCCCTTTTTGATCCGGATGATCGCGGCCAGCTTGATGATGTCGAAGAGGGTAGCCAATACACGGGCAACCGCAATATCCGCGTGAAGGGTAGTACCGTCACGGTTTCGGCGACGAATGTGGCGCAGGGTGCTGTTCTGGAAACGTTGGGTGAGCGGGTCCGCCCCGACCCGAATGGCCGTCTGGTGATCGAACGGATTTTGCCGGTAGGCGACCATGTGGTTGATGTGACAATCGCAGGCGGCGGCCAATATGTTGATTTGACCCGCCCGATCGAGGTGCCGGGATCGGAATGGTTCTATGTCGCCGTCGCGGACCTGACCTTTGGCCGCTATAGCAGCGGCTCTACGGGCAACAAATATACCGAAGCCAAAGGCCGTTTCCAGTATTACGTCGAGGGTGAAACGGTGAATGGCTACCGGATTACCTCATCGCTGGATACGGGCGAGGAAGAGCTTGAGAATATCTTCAAGCGCCTAGATGACAAAGACCCCAACGATATCATTGAACGGATTGACCCCAATTCGGGATATGCGACCTATGGTGATGACAGTACAATCGTTGATAACACGCCCACCAGCGGCAAGTTCTATCTGCGCATCGAGCGCGATAACAACTTTGTTCTTTGGGGGGATGTTCTTGCTACTTTGGATGGCAACGGCCTGATCCGAAACGAGCGGAACGTTTACGGCGCGCAAGTGCATCTGGAGTCGCAGAAAGTCACTGCCCATGGCGATGCAAAGACGACCTTTGATGCCTATGCAGCACAGCCGGATCAATCTGTCGGCCGCGATGTGTTTCGTGGAACCGGGGGCTCGGTCTATTTCCTGAGCCATCAGGACATCGAACCTGGCACAGAGGTGATCACAGCCCAGTTGCGCGACGATGTGACGGGCCGTGTGATCGAGACAGTCTCGCTTGTCGAGGGGCGAGATTACCAGATCAATGAATTTCAGGGTCTGGTTACGCTAAATGAACCGCTGTCGGCCACGCTTGACCGCCGCCTGATTTCAAGCACGGTGGGCGGAGACGAGACGATCACCTTGATCGTGCAATATGAGTTCACGCCGACGACAGGGGATATCGACGGTTTCAGCTTCGGGGGCAGGGCGGAGCATTGGCTGACTGACGATTTCAGAATCGGGTTTTCCGCGATCAGTGATGATGACGGTATCGACCGACAAACAAGTGGTGCCGTCGATCTGCGCTATCGTTTCGGCGCAAACAGCTTTGTCCAGCTTGACTATGCCCGTAGTGAGGGGCCGGGATTTGACACGACCTTCTCCAATGACGGCGGCTTTATCTTTGATACACAGCCAGTGGTCGACGGCGATGGCGAGGCGATCAAGCTGGAGGCACAGTTCGACCTCAAAGATCTCGGATCCAAGCGGACGGGTATCGTCGGCGGCTATTTCGAAGACCGGACCGAAGGCTTTACCTCTCTTGATTATCAGGTGAGTGCATCCACCGGAGATGAAACGCTGTACGGGCTTTTCGCCATTATCGAACCCGAAGAAAACAGTTTTGGCTTTAGCTTCTATCTGGATGGCTATGAGAATGATGTGGGCGATGACCGGTTGGAAATCGGCGCCGAGCTGGCATCTCATCTGACAGAAAGGCTTAGTTTTGCTGCCGCCATTGAGCATCTCGATGAGGTCGACCTTGTCGAAGAGATCGACGGCAACCGGACGGATGTCGCGCTCAAACTAGCCTATCTCGTGACGCCTGAGATCGAAACTTATGTTTTTGGGCAGGTGACGGTCGCCAACAACGGGCTTCATAATAACGACCGCTACGGCGCAGGGCTTAGCGCCGCCTTGGGCAAGGGGTGGACTGTGGGCGCAGAAGTGTCAGACGGCTACGGCGGTTTCGGCGCATCCCTGTTGGCCACGAAATTGCGCGAAGACAATAGCTCGGTCTATTTCGGATACGAACTCGACCCCGGTCGTGCCCTTGATGCAGGGATTTCTAAAAATGACAACGGAGGCCGCTATGTCGCGGGGAGCCGTCGCCACATTAATGAAAAAGTCAGCGTTTTTGGCGAGCAAACCTACGATATCTTCGGCACCTCGCGTGAGACAATCGGCGCATATGGCGTTACCTACAAGAAAAGCGATTATCTGAGCTACACGCTTAGCTATGATCTGGGACAGCTGCGCGATAGGGACGATGGCGACATCGACCGTCAGGCCGTAAGCTTGGGCATGCGATATGACGATGACAGGCTGCGGGCCGCTGGACGTATCGAACTGCGCTTTGACGATTACGAAGATGCTTCTGTTGCAGATACCGAAGCCTATTTCTTCGTAGCAGATGCCGAATACCGCATTTCCGAGGAATCGCGCCTTCTGTTCAACCTCGACTATGCCGAAACACGGGCAGACGGGAACAGTTTTGAAGACGGTCGCTATGTGGATGCGGTTCTGGGGTTCGCCCACCGCCCGATTTTCAACGAGCGGCTGAATGTGCTCGCGACCTACCGCTATTTCTTTGACGATGTCGGTCAGGAGATCGACGGTCAATCCGATGCTGGTGCCGTACAGGAAACCCATGTGATGAGCATTGAGGCCAACTATGACCTCAACCCCCACTGGACCATTGGCGGAAAGTTGGGCGGCCGCTGGAGCGAGAGCGCCTTTAGCGCTGGTGAGGTTTTGACCGATAATGATGCATGGCTTGCAGTCGCTAATGCGCGGTATCATCTGGTGCATAACTGGGATTTGCTGATCGAAGCACGCCATCTCGAACTGTCTGATGCGGGTCTTTCAAGCACCGGCTTCTTGGGCGCAGCATATTATCACATCAACAATAACGCCAAAGTCGGTGTGGGTTATAACTTCACCGATTTCTCGGATGATCTGACCGACCTGTCTTATGACAATGAAGGTATTTTCATCAATTTGATCGCCAAATACTAAGCTGGCAGGAGCCTTTCGCGCTGGATGCGAGAGGCTCCTCAGGGCGTTGGCGACCTCTTGCGGTCAGGCGGCAAAGGGATACAGGCCCCTAAACCTTCATTCATCTTGCACAATCGCGTCTTCCCATTCGCGAATAAAAGAGCCGCGCTTCATCTGATCAAGATAGGTCATTAGCGCGGGGTTCAGGCCGATTGTTGTCTGCCCTTCGCTTTGCTCACCTATGGGGAGCGGCGGAAGCGGGAAGTTTACGGGATCGCCCTGTGCCTGCAGGTCGAGTAGATGACGAATGAATGCTTCGGCATTGTCACTTTGAGGCGCGCTTTGTGATTTAAATACGGTCCGCATCATTGTCGTCGGGAATTCGGACGGCAGTATTACGGCCAAATGTTCCGCGTCCAATGCTCTTGCCATGGCGTAGCTGCCCAACACATTATACGCCACAACAAGATTTCCTTCGATAAGGTCATCAATCATTTGCCCAGAGCAGCAATATAGCCGTGCATTAATGCTCCCCATGACCTCTGTCAGGCGCCAATAGGTTTCAGATGCACGTGCATCCTGAGTTGCAAACAAATACCCCAACCCGGATTGACGTACATCATATGTGCCAACCCTTCCGTAAAAATGTTCAGGGGCTTCGCGCATCAGACGGATCAAATCCTGTCTGGTCCGAGGGGTCGGAAAGCCGGCGAGCGCATGGCGGTTTACAACGATTGCAGCGGGTTCTGACGTGAAGGCGAACAGGCTGTCATGCCATTGGGCCCATTGCGGGTGCTCAATATCCGCCAATTGGGCGGCAAACCCATCGTTAGCGAGCTTGAGTTGAAGGTCCATGGCGCTGGAGATGACCACATCAAAGGTATCGGGCGCGGCGCGAAAACGTCTGTCGATGTCAGCCGTTCCTGTAACCAGATATTCAACCGAAACTGACGGATTCGCACTGATAAAATCTTCTACGATCGGCGCGAAAAACGACGTGTCGGTGCTTGATAATACCCTTAGGGCGGTGCCTTTGTTCACCGGACCAAACAGCTTTTGATCCTCCCATTCCTGAGCGGAGGCAAAGACCGGTATGAACAAACAGATTAGAAATGTAAGGAAACGCATGCTCCGCCCTCCGGTCTGTTGCGCAATGATATTTGCCCGCCATGCACCTCTACCACCTCTTTGGCGATCGTAAGCCCGAGGCCGGACCCGACCTTTACATGAGCATCTTTTCCGCGGACGAACCGCCCTGACAGGGTTGGGATTTCGTCGACATCAAATCCTTGCCCGCTATCCAGAACGCTCACGCAGACGTTTGGCTTGTTGGTGACAACAATCTCTACATCCGTTTCGATGGGGGAGTATTTCAAAGCGTTATCAATCAAATTTCGAAAGGCATTTTGCAACAGAATAATATCCCCTGAAAGAATGACTGGCGCGTCTGTTTTTAGAGACAGCGAAATGTCTTTTAGATCGGCCAAAGGTGTCATTCGTTCTACGAGGTCATGCAGAATTTCCACCAGGTCGACATCTTCCGCTTTAAGGTTCTCGCTTCTGAAGGTCACCATTGCATGGTCCAATAATTGGCCCGCGGCACGGCTGCTTTCGTCGATCGCTCGGACCATTGACTGTAACGCTGCGCGGTTTTCATCATGCTTTACACGCTGCAACGTGCCTTCTGCATGGGACCTCACGATTGCCAAAGGGGTTCGAATGCGATGGGCGGCCTCGGCGAGGAAATCTTCGGATTGCGCCAGGGTGTGATCAAGCCGAGACATAAGCGAATTGAGCGATCCCACGAGTGGCCCCATCTCAGTCGGAACCGGTTTGGCAACAGGAGTAAGGTCGTGTGGCCCACGGCGTGTGATTGAACGTGTGAGACGATGCAATTGGCCACTGGTCGTTGACGCCGCCCAAAGGGCAAGGGCCGAAGACAAGACAAAGAAGCCAAGACCAATAAGTGCAACATTGCGTGAAATGGTGTTCAGAGCGTCGGAAAGCGCGTCTTGTGTCTGCGCGACAGACACTGACACGAACCGAGGCCCGTCCAAGCCTATCAAAACCCGTGCTCGGGTCGCCACCCGGACCAATTCGCCATTGAATTCTGCAGTGGTGAATTGTGATCTGTCCGTTGATGGGCTTTCCGGCACTGGCAAATCCTCATACCCCGACAAAAGCCGTGACCCTTCATGGATCGCGTAAAATACCCGATCGTCCGCACCGGTGTTCAGCATCGAAAAGGAGGAATAGGGAAAATCCAAAGTAACGCGGCCATCGCGGATGATGGCAGTATCCAAGACTGACGACATGGATGCGTTCAGGATGTTGTCTTGGCCTTGTTGTGCGATCTGTGATGCAAGGGCGCGGACAACAAAGAATAGCACCGCCGCGAGGACCGCAGCCCCGCCTGTCAGGATCACCGCCAGACGGGTGCGTAGGGACCCCGAGACATTGACCTTAGCGTTCATGGTCAAGCCGGTAGCCAAGCCCTCGGAGGGTCGTAATCTGGACATTTGATCCCTCCAGATGTTTTCGCAACCGCCCGATATATACCTCAACCGCGTTTTCAGAAACGTCATCATCATAGGCAAAAAGGCGGTCCATGATTTTCTGCTTTGAGAAGATTTGCCCTCTGGGATTCATGAGGAGTTCCAGCAATCTCAGCTCGCGGTTGCGCAGGCTGATTTCCTCCCCCTTAACTGTGAGTTGCCCTGCGAGCGTGTCAAAAGCGATGTCGCCAACTGTCAAAATGGATTGTGCCGACCCGATCTTGCGCCGCAAAACAGCACGGCACCTCGCCTGTAGTTCTGCATGATCAAATGGTTTTGTGACGTAATCATCCGCCCCATGATCCAGCATGCTGATTCGATCAGAGACCTGACTGCGGGCCGTCAATACGATGACAGGCGTGTCATTTCGGGCCGCCCGATGCTGTTTGAGGAAGCTTCGGCCATCGCCATCCGGCAACATAATATCGAGGAGGATAAGGTCGTATTCTCCCGTCGATGCGAATGCTGAGGCATCGGCAATTTTTGTAGCGTGATCAACGATATGTCCGTCGAGACGAATGCGAGAGGCAACGGCCTCGGCGAGCTCTAGATTATCCTCGACGAGCAGATATTTCATCGCATTTGCGTTCCTTTTTTCTGGTGTGACAGGTCCGTGACAGGTTCCTGTGTTTTCTTCCCCGAACGGTGCCGCGAGGAGACGGCTACCAAATGGGAGGATAGCATGACAATGATGAAGATGGGCCGCCGTGCCCTAATCGCAACTGCGGTTGCAACCTTTGGCTTGGGTACACCTGCGTTCGCAGATGGCCACAAAGTTTTGGACGACGTCCACTTTATTATTCCAGGTGGCGCCGGTGGCGGCTGGGATGGCACAGCACGCGGCACAGGCGAAGCCCTGACCAAAGCTGGTATCGTGGGCTCGGCCTCTTATGAAAATATGTCTGGCGGCGGTGGCGGTGTTGCCATCGGGTTTATGATTGAAAACGCAGACAGCAACCACGGATCGTTGATGGTGAATTCGACACCAATTGTGATCCGTTCGCTGACCGGTGTTTTCCCACATAACTTCCGTGATCTGACGCTGGTCGCCGGTACGATCGGTGACTATGCGGCGATTGTTGTTCCTGCCGGGAGCGACATCACCAATATGGAAGACTTCCTTGCCGTTTACGATGCGGATCCTGCAGGCACCCCGGTCGGCGGTGGCTCTGTTCCCGGTGGTATGGATCACCTTGTCGTCGCGATGGCTATGGAAGCTGCGGGTCGCGATCCGTTGGATGTAAACTACATTCCATACGATGCGGGTGGTACGGCTATGGCGGCTTTGCTGTCTGGTGAAATCAAGGCGCTGTCCACAGGCTTTTCCGAAGCTGTTGATCTGGCCAACCAAGGCGAAGTCCAGATCATCGGTGTGACGTCTGACGCCCGCGTTGATGCGGCACCAGAAGCAATGACATTGGTCGAGCAAGGCATCGACACGACATTCGTCAACTGGCGCGGTTTCTTCGCGGCACCAGGTCTGCCCGAAGATAAGCTGACAGCGTACCAAGATGCGATTACAGCCATGTATGACACGCCAGAATGGGAGGCCGTGCGCGCCCGTAACGGTTGGGTCAACATCCACAACTCAGGCGATGACTTTGAGACGTTTCTCGTCGAGCAGGAAAAGGTCATCGGCGATCTGATGCGTAAATTGGGTTTCCTCTAAGTCGGGGCACCTACCGGCAGGGCGGTTTATCCGCTCTGCCTATCTATTTTCTAAAGTTTTGGGGGGATGGGCATATGGCCTTGGATCGTTGGATCGCACTTGTCCTGTTGGGCATTTGCGTCGTTTATGGGTACACCGCGTGGTTCACGATGGACGCAAACCTTGCGCCATTTATGCGAAGAAACCCCGTCTGGCCAAGCTCGTTTCCGAAGGTGCTTTCGGTTATCGGCATCATCGCTTCGATGATGATCTTGCTGGGAATCGAGAAGGGCGAAGAAAAGGTCGGCGAGATCGACCACCGGCGTCTGGGTGATTATTTCCTGGGACAAGCGTTGTTCCTGCTCGGGTTGATGGTGGTTTACGCATTGTGCCTACGTCCCCTTGGTTTCGTGTTTTCGACATCGGCCTTTTTGATTGTGGGTTCCTTTGTTCTGGGAGAGCGGAAATGGCACGTCATGGTGCCCGTTTCTCTCATCGCTACAGGTGCTGTTTGGTATTTGGTTCAAGAAGTGTTGGGCATTTTCCTACGCCCATTGCCCTTCTTTTTGATGGGAGCATAAAGGATGTTGGAAGGAATTCTGATTGGCCTACAAACGGCCCTTTCAATGCAGAACCTGTTGGTCGTCATTGGCGGCTGCCTGATCGGGACATTCATCGGGATGTTGCCGGGCCTTGGACCCATGTCCATCATCGCGATTATGATCCCGGTGGCGATTTCCATGGGCGATCCATCCGCGGCTTTGATCTTGCTGGCTGGCGTCTATTACGGCGCGATCTTTGGTGGCTCGACCTCATCTATTTTGCTGAACGCACCAGGGGTCGCGGGAACCGTCGCGTCATCCTTTGACGGCTATCCTATGGCCCGCCAAGGTAAGGCAGGCAAAGCCCTGACCATTGCTGCGATTGCCAGTTTTGCCGGCGGGACGATTGGCGCGATCCTATTGATGATTTTCGCGCCTATGTTGTCATCTGTGGCGCTTCTTTTCCATTCCGCCGAATACTTCGCACTGATGGTCGTCGGCCTATCTGCCATCGCAGCATTTGCCGGGCCGGGCCAGGTCACCAAGGCGCTGATGATGACAGTTCTGGGTTTAATCATGGCGACAGTCGGGGAAGGGGCCTTGTTCAACTTGCCACGTTTCACGGCGGGTATCATGGACCTACAATCAGGGTTCGGGTTCATAACATTGGCTATGGCAATGTTCGCCCTGCCCGAAGCGATGTTCCTTGTTCTGAAGCCTAAAAACCTTGGCGATGATGGTGGCGAAATCAAAGATCTGCGCATCAGCCGGAAAGAAGCCCGTGCGATTGCACCGGTTATCGGTCGCCAATCCGTACAGGGCTTCTTTATCGGTGTTCTACCTGGGGCTGGCGCGACGATTGCATCATTCTTGGGCTATGCCGTTGAACGCAACATCGCACCAAAGGAAGAGCAAGACGAATTCGGAAAAGGCTCTATCAAAGGATTGGCCGCACCCGAAACCGCAAACAACGCTGCATGTACCGGATCTTTTGTGCCATTGCTTACGCTCGGTATTCCCGGGTCAGGAACGACGGCGATTTTGCTTGGTGCATTGATCGCGTTGAACGTGACGCCAGGCCCGCGCCTGATGGTGGACGAGCCGCAAATTTTCTGGGCTGTCATCATGTCGATGTTCATCGGTAACTTAGTCCTGTTAATTTTGAACCTACCGTTGATCCCCTACATCGCGAAGCTGCTGGCCATTCCCCGCAATTACTTGATCCCGTTCATCCTGTTCTTTACTTTGATGGGGGCCTACATCGGGCAAAATAACGCGACTGAACTGTTGATCCTGGTCGGGTTCGGCATCTGCGGTATTGCGCTGAAATTCGCGAACTACCCTCTGCCTCCATTGCTGATCGGGTTTATCCTTGGCGGCATGATGGAAGACAATTTCTCGCGCTCCATGCAGCTGTATGGCGGGGTTTCATTCGTCTTCGAGCGACCGATGACTTTAGGCTTACTGATCATCGCGGTTGGTTTGATACTTTTGCCGATCCTACGGAGGAAAACGTTGGATAAGGTATGAAGCCACCGAGGACCTTAGACGCGACCTAACGCCAATTAACACGAGTAGATAAATTGCCGAACCGGTGGGTTTAAGGAAAAATGAGAATCGTAAAAAGGGCGTGCTGTAATCAGCGCGCCCTTTTTACGAGGTCATATCAGGGCGGCATAGGTGCAGACACAGCACGGGGGATCTAAAGGGGGACCAATTGAAAGGTCTGTGGCTTACAGCTGATGATATTGTTCTGTAGAATCAAATGGTGCCCAGGGGCGGAATCGAACCACCGACACGAGGATTTTCAATCCATCTCGAAGTATTATATGATTTCTGTCATTTACGTTGTTGCAACGCAAATGTTACTCGGTGTTAAGATCAACTTAGATCATAATGCGTGGCGGATTAGGCTGTAAACTCTAGTGCTCATAATCTGGGTCGTCATCATATTCGAAGTCGTCAGAATCTGGCCAGTCATCTAGGCGATTAGCAATCCGCTCAAGGTTTTGGTTGATCCGAATAACAAGTGACGTGAGGCCCACGAAATGAAGTGGTCCCACTATTTCGGACAGGTTTGCGGCTCCGCTAAGATGTAATCTGGTTGAGTTTATGCCGCCTTTTGGTTTCGTTCTGTGTCAAAGAATGCGTTGTCTGGGGTTCGCTTGTCGAGAGCCGTGTGCGGTCGCTCAGAGTTGTAAAAGCTGATCCAGTCTTTGATCACCCGTTTGGCTTGGAAACCATCTTGTAGTTCGTGCAGGTAGACGGCCTCTTGCTTCAATGACCGCCACAGCCGTTCGATGAAGATGTTGTCCAGATATCGCCCCCGCCCATCTATTACCGGCAGGTGTTTGCAAGCAAACACCGAGAGGCATTGAGATTTTGACTTCCGCCTCGGTCAAAGTGGTGATCCAGGCTGAACCCGTGAACTGCGATCTTTGATCGGTATTCATTATCTCGGGCTTGCCGTATTTGGCGATGGCCTCGTCCAGTGCGTCAACGCAGAAGCTGGCGTCCAGCGTGTTCGAGAGCCGCCACGCCAGCACTTTGCGCGTGGCCCAGTCCATAATAGCCACCAAAAAGAGGAACCCTGTCGTCAATGTTGGATACATCTTAGCACGCTGTCCAGTTTTGCCGGACCGCTTCAGTATCCTGTCTTCAAGCAGGATTAGTGTCTACTAATAAGTATTATCCTGTAATTGTGCTGTTTCGTTCAAATTTACCTTATGTTTGGAATGCTACTGGGGCTGGTTTGTGCGGGGCGGGGGGTGCAAGGCGCGCTTGGAACGTTGAATTGCATTAACAGGTGACTAATATTTAAGCTCTGATTTAGCTCGATCCGTGCGCCGTACAAGCCGGATGGGCGTGTTCTGCTCTTGGTTTTATCCGCTTAAATACCCTCTTTCTGTTGTAGGGTTGTTTCATGAAACCAGTAGGTCGGGGCAGATTTTATCGTGCCAAAACGGCATATTTTACACCCGATCTAACCACTCATCAGGAGATAAGGGGCTGATAAGTATATATTTAAATGAATTTCAGTCTCGTGTCGAAATGAGGCTGGAAAAATTCTGAATGAGCACCCTTAAAGGTAGAGTGGAATATGTATGCGCTGACTGTTTGATTGCGACGCCACCTCTCTGAAACTGTTACTTTGCAGATACCTGCACAAGGCCGTGCATTTTCTTGCATGGAGATTTCTGTGCGCTCTGCCTCTGTTTGATGGCAAGGCCCGCTTCCACCGGCGGACAGAACAAAGTTGGAGATAAAGATATGACGAGAGATAAGCAGCCGAAGCTGGAGAGCGCGGGGGGGCACGAACAGCGCTATCCACTGCTTGGCATCGTGCCCAAGTCAGGCCTGGGGAGGTTTTTTCTAGTGTGGGCTGCCATCAATATCATTCTGGCGCTTCTTCCGGTGTTCAATATTTACGGCAACAGTAACGAGTTGGGCATAAGTGGTATGCCCACGACAGTGTTCTACTCCTACGCAGTCTTTACACTGAATTGTATTTTGGGGACGGCATATTTCCTGACGCGCGGCCTGGCCTGGGTGGAGCTTAATGAAACCGCTGAAAGGGGAGGCGTAGAATGACAACTATATTCATGCTTGGGGGGATGGCTCTCTATTTGGTTGTGATGTTCTATGTCGGCTATCGCGCTTATTTGACCAACAAGGTGGGTGATCCCGAAGACTGGTTTGTGATGGGGCGCAGCGCCAATATCTTTATGCTGGTCGGGACGATGTTTGCCACGTGGTTCTCTACGTTTGCCTTCCTTGGCGGGCCAAGCCTGTTTTACAAAACGGGCGTTAACTGGTTGTTGTTCGGGTTTTTCAATTCGATGGGTCCGGTTTTGATCATGATCATTGGCCCACGGATTTGGGCGCTGGGAAAAAAGTTCAAATTCATCACTCCCGCAGACCTGCTGGCGGCGTTTTACAACAGCAGCCGCCGGTTGCGGATCTTGACAGGCCTCATCTGTATTGCTGTTCTGTTTCCATATTCCGCTATCCAGATCACAGGGATTGCAATCGCGCTTAGCTCAATTTCCGATGGTCTGATCAACTTCAACATCGGTGTCTTACTGATCGCTGTTTGTGTTGGCGTATACTCGTTTGTCGGGGGGAGCCGTGCTGTCGTCTGGACAGATGTTATTCAGGGGTTTCTCTTTGCACTGCTGTTGATTGCAACGATGTTCCTAGTGGTTCGTTGGGCAGGCGGTTGGGATGCGGGTTGGACCAATTCGATCAACGCAAAACCGGAATTGTTCTTCTTTGAGGGCGGCGGCGGGCGCTATATCACGCTGATGGTTCTGTGGTCATTTGGTTGGGTCCTTACCCCCCACCTGTGGCAGCGACTTTATATGGCTGACAGCGCGAAGACGTTGGTTAAGGGTGCTGCGATCACTTCCTTCCTTGCCTTGTTTGTTGTGACTTTCACCGGAGCCGTAATCGGGATGCTGGCCATCGGCATGGACCTGACCATTCCCGAGGGTGCAAATTCGGATGCGCTAGTACCGCTGATTTTTGCAAAGTACCTGCCGGCAATGGGTGTGGTTCTTGTGATTGCTGTGTTTGCTGCGGGCATGTCGACGCTTGATAGTCAGCTGATCTCGGCGACATCCAGCTTTACGCAAGATTTGGTGCCATCAGTGATGGAGGCAGATGTTAATAAACGGATGCGTCTGGCACGGTATTTTGAGGTGGTGTTTATCCTTGCAGTTGTTGCGTTTGCCTTTTCACCGCAAGGGCGTTCGTTGATCGCGCCGCTCGCATCGATTGGTGTTGGTATGGCGTTGTCCTTTCTGCTGCCTCTGCTTGGCGCGCTTTTCTGGAGCCGCGCATCCGAGCCTGCCGCGTTCTGGTCAATGCTTCTGTGCTGGGGTGTGATGCTCGCGATGCAATTCGGACTGATCCCGACACCCGGGAAAATCGGGCCACCACTTTGGGGTCTTATCACAGGAGCGATCGTGTTCTTTGGTCTCTCCCTCGCTGTGAGAAATCCGGTTGAAGCGCTGCGACGCCAGCGGTTTCAGGGCGATTTTGCTGAACGGTTCCCCGAAACACGCAGTGCTGTGACCAGCAACTAAACGCAAAACGACCTGTAAAATTGAAGCGACCGGTGCCTGACAGCACCGGTCGTTTTGCATGTGAACAGGTTGTCTGAATTGACAGGGGCAAGCGGAAGGAGTTTTCAAGGGAAGCGGCGGTGCCGCAATACCCAAGTGATTTCTAGAGCGAGCTGGGGGCGACGCCAAATGAACGCTTGAAGGCCTTGCTGAAATGAGACGGATCGGAAAAGCCGAAGTCAAAGGCGATATTGGTGATCGAGGCGTGCTGATTTTTCAATATCTCTCTATGGGCACATTCCAGGCGGGTTCGCCAAAGCCAACGCATCGGGGTGGTGCCCTCGGCACTGAACAACCGGTTGAGCGAACGGGCTGATATACCATGATTTGCACAAATCAGGTCAATGTTCAGATCTGCATCGGCCAAATTTTTCTTCATGAATCTCTGAATATCGTAGAGCTGTTTTTCTTTGTGTGCTTTCTCTGAAAAGTCCTCGGAAGAGAAGACGTGATCAATGCTTCCGAAAATCAGATCCAAAGCCGAGGCTTCGACGTTTTTGGAAAGCGTATTATCGAGGCTCCCGTCATCGGGTTGAAGCTGGTCCAATATCAATCGGGTAAATTTGCCGGCTTGAGAGTTTACCGGCACTTTCCGCGCCGTCAGTTTTTCGACCCGGCTCAAACGGCTGGTAACGTGCGACCGTGGAAAAGCGGCCACAAGGCCACGTACATTTCCGACAAAATTCATTCCGAAGGGTTTGCTCTGATCATAAAGAACCACATCGCCCGGCTTAATTCGGACACGTCTTTCAGATTGGGTAAGTTCGATGCTCCCGTGTTTGACGGTGCAGATCATAATGTGGTTTCGGGGGTCTTTTCTGATGTCTGAGGCCCGCCGAATGAGTGGCATATCAGAGTCGCGCGAATTTGCGGTAATGTCTCCAAGCCCGATGGACCCGGACTTCCACGAGTGCACGGAGCCTCTGAATTCGGGGTTGTTTATGCTCTTACATTCCGTCGTTGAAAAGTCTCGGCAGGTCGATTGGTGCCAGCTGTCAAATCCAGGACCCGTTTTGTAAATAGAAGCGTTCCGTGCATTCAGCATAGCATTCTCCAAATCGATTTCTCAGCTCTTAAACAAGAAGACAACTCAATCGGGTTTCGTGCAAGATTCGCTTTATTTTTATGATGTTTTCGCGTTCGACGGTGTTTGGCCGTTTGAGCACATCTATTGGCATTCAGGGACAAGCGCGGGGCCAAAAAATCTTTTTAACTTCAATGAAGCCAGCCCTGAAACAAGCAAAGGAACGTTGCAAATACCCTGCCGCCGCCGTCTTTCGGACGGATCATTATGTTACTTTTTCAGCGTCAAAATTACCGGCCGCCTAGTTTTTCACCGCTATATTATTTTCGCGCGGTGACACTCATTAGAGCCTACTTTTGACGGCGTAAACTTCGGGTGCCCCCGCATCGGGCAACCGTTGGCATCGAGAAATTTTGCGTCGTGCTGCAGGCATAAATTTCGGTTCTCCCACCTCGGCGGCACAGCCGTCGTGGATGAAAAATTCCAAGAAGAGTCCAAACTCTCTCAACAAAAAAACTTACCAACGAAAGGGAAACAAAATGACGATTTCACGTCGAATCTTTCTAAGAAATTCAGCCGCAGGGGGGGTAGCACTTGCGGCACCTTCACTGATTGCGAATGTTGCCCGGGCCGCTGATGGTCCGATCAAACTGGGCAGTCTACACGACCTGTCCGGCCCGCTTGCTGCGACCGGCGAGCCGATGGTTTATGCGACCCAGCTTGCCGTCAAAGAGATCAACGAAAGCGGCGGTTTGCTGGGCCGCGAAGTTGAGATGATCAACTACGATACACAATCCAACATCCAGCTCTATTCGCAATTTGCACAACAGCTCGCTGTTCGCGATAAGGTCGATGTTGTCCACGGTGGCATCACTTCTGCATCGCGTGAGGCAATCCGCCCGATCTTTAATCGGTTCCGGACGATGTATTTCTATAACACGCTTTATGAAGGCGGCGTTTGCGACCGCAACACGTTCAACTTTGGCACTACACCCGCGCAAACCGTTGAAAAGCTGGTTCCCTATGCGATGAACCTGTGGGGCAAGAAAGTCTATATCATCGCGGCTGACTACAACTACGGTCAGATCACCGCGAAATGGATGCGGAAATATGTCGAAGACAACGGTGGTGAGGTTCTCTCGACTGACTTCTTCCCGCTGGATGTGACAAATTTCGGGCCTTCGATTTCCCGTATTCAAGCGGCAAAACCTGACATGTTATTGTCTGCGATGGTAGGCGGAAATCACACCGCATTTTACCGTCAATGGGCTGCTGCTGGTTTGAAAGACGAGATTCCAATCGCTTCAACCACCTTTGGTTTGGTCAATGAACCTGCGACGCTGGAAGCGGCTGAAAGCAAGGGTGTACTGGGCAGCTACGGTTACTTTGAAGAGCTGCAAACCCCTGCAAGTAAAGCGTTTGTTGATGCCATCAAAGCTGAACATGGTGACAAAACACCCTACATCAACGAGCCTGCAGCCGCGACGTATGAAGCGGTTCACATGTGGGCCAAAGGCGTGGCTCTTGCTGGCACCGCTGACCGCATGCCGGTCATTGAGGCGCTTGAGACTGGTCTATCGTTTGAGGGCCCAAGTGGGAATGTCTTGATTGATCCGATCACTCACCATGTGACCCGCAATGCGTTCCTCGCCGAAGTAAAAGATAAGGCCTGGAATGTTCTGGAGACCTTCCCCTCTCAACAGCCGCTAGACACCGCCGCTGTTTGCGATCTGAAGGCCAACCCGAACGATACAACTCATTACGAAATCGATATTTAAGGATCTGAAAATGGATATCGCGATCATCGTTGGTCTGGACATCATTAGTGGTATTGCTTCGCTCTTGCTTATCAGTGCCGGGCTGGCGGTGATTTTCGGAATGATGAAAATCATCAACCTCGCGCATGGGGAATTCCTCATGCTCGGGGCTTACACAACCGTTCTTTCGGTTTCGGCGGGGGTTAACATATGGCTTGCAATGCTGGTCATATCCCCTGTCGTTGTCGGATTGTTTGGGGTCATCGTTGAACGGTGCCTCATTCAATTCCTATATGGTCGGCTGGTTGACACCATGCTGGCGACATGGGGGCTCAGCCTGGTCATTGTCGGTGCGACGACGATGATTTTCGGGAACACGATTGTTGGTGTGGCGTCGCCTTTGGGTGGCTTCAGTGTTGGCCAATATCAAACGAGCCTCTACACGCCGTTTCTTGCTGTCATGGCTATTCTGTTGATGGTGCTCATATGGGCCATCATGCGGTTCACGCGTGCCGGCTTGATCGCTCGTGCGGTTATGCAGAACCCTGAAATGGCTGCGACTCTCGGCGTTAATCCCGCCAAGGTGTACATGGCGACGTTCGGCGCCGGTGCAGCGATATCGGGTCTGGCCGGTGGCCTGTTGGCACCGGTTGCGGGCATCGTTCCTACGATGGGTGCGGCCTATATCGCAAAAGCATTCATCACGGTCGTCGGCGGCGGCACTTCAATTCTTTGGGGGTTGATCAGTGCGTCAGGTCTGTTCGGCTTCATCAATCAGATCGCCGCGTTTTTGACGACCCCGGTCTTTGGCGAAGTGATCTTGTTTATCTCCGCTGTGGTTCTGATCCGGCTGCTGCCCCTGGGCATCTCGGGTAAATTTTTCAAAGGACGCCTCTAATGCCCAAAATCAATGGAATGACAATCGCGCTGATTGGCTCAGCAATTGCTGCAGTCGGCGTGATCATCGCGCCCCTGTTTGTCGACCTGTTTCAAATCATGCAGCTGACGGTCTTTGCCGCAATGGCTATTCTCGCGCTCAGCTTGGGGTTCATCTGGGGATATGGCGGCATCCTGTGCTTTGGACAGACCTCGTTTTTCGGTTTGGGCGCATATGCATACGCTGTTGCTGCGATTAATTTCGGAGACAGCACCCCGGCAATCATGCTGGCGATTATTGTCCCGGTCATCTTTGCCGCGCTCTTGGGGTATTTCATAATCTACGGCGGGGTCAGCGATGTCTATCTTGGGGTCATTACCCTGACTGTGTCGCTTATTTTGCTGAATCTTGTGAACTCCACGGCTGGTGATGTGTACAAGATCGGCTCGGCACGACTGGGCGGGTTTAACGGCATTCCAGGTGTGCCGACGATCAACATGCCCGGAGACACTAGTTATATTCTAAGTCCCGAACAGGCCTGGATACTCACAGGTTTGGCATTGATCGCGGTCTACCTTGGCCTGCGCCTGCTGATCGCGAGCACGTTCGGACGGGTCATCATTGCCATCCGCGAGAATGAAACACGCGCGGCACTGCTTGGATACGACCCACGGATTTACAAGCTGTTAACCTTTATGATCGGCGGTGCGGTGGCTGGCTTTGCAGGGGCACTTTATGTGAACTGGGGCGCGTTCGTTAGCCCGACGATCTTTGCCCTTGGCCTGTCGGCTCAGATCATCATTTGGGTCATCATCGGAGGTCGTGGAACGTTGATCGGTCCGATTATCGGCTGTCTATTGGTGCAATGGATGGTCACGGAAATCGGCGCGCAGCAGACATTGGATGCAAATTTCATTCTGGGTGCAGTTCTGATCGGTTTCGTTCTGCTGGTGCCAAAGGGGATCGCGCCCACGGTGCGGGATTTCGTGGCCGCACGTCTGGCGCGCACCAAAAGCGACACTGTAATCGAGGATGTCAAACCATGAACCAGACACCGCTTCTCGAAACCAAGAACCTGACCGTCCGCTTTGGCGGGGTGACGGCGGTCAACAATGTAAATTTCACCCTAAAGGAGCAGGAGTTACGCTGTCTGATCGGGCCTAACGGAGCGGGAAAGTCGACATTTTTCAAGCTCCTGACCGGCCAGCTCCAGCCCTCCGAAGGCCATGTGCATCTTCGCGGCAAGGACATTTCGGGGGCATTTCCCCACCAAATTTCGCGGTTGGGTATCGGTATCAAGACACAAGTGCCAAATGTGTTTAACGCGATGACGGTGCAGGAAAACCTTTGGATTGCCGCGCGTCAGAAACACACGCCAAAGTTTTGCAACGATCTGGTAGAGGCGATCATGACGCAGCTGCGGCTGACGGGGATTGCCAAACGGGAAGTCGGGCAGCTGTCTCATGGACAGCGACAATGGGTCGAGATCGGCACAGTGTTAGCGGGCGAGCCGGACCTTATTTTGCTGGATGAACCAGCTGCTGGCATGACCCATGACGAAGTGGACCGGACGGCAGAGCTGATCCTCGAGATCAACAAAAAACGTGCTTTGGTCGTCGTCGAGCATGACATGCAGTTCATCAAAAAGATCGCCAAAACAGTAACGGTCCTACACCAGGGTGCGGTGCTAATCGAGGACGATGTGCGCACGGCCCTGCAAGACACCCGTGTGCAAGACGTCTATCTTGGAAAGGGATTGTCAGTATGATTTTGGAAGTTAACGAGCTGCGATCGGGCTATGGCCGCATCCCGATCCTGATGGGGACCACGTTGGCCGTCGCGGAAGGTGAGTTTCTGGGTATTCTGGGTCACAACGGCATGGGTAAAACCACGCTGATGAAGACGCTGATGGGCCATCTGCCCACAACCGGCGGATCGGTGAAATTTGCCGGCAAAGATGTCACAAATCTAAAGCCCCACCAAAGATCGCAGGCCGGTTTGGGGCTGGTGCCGCAGGGTCGACAAATCTTTGCGGATCTCACCGTACATGAAAATTTGCGGATGGGTATGGCGGGACAATCCGGTGAAGACGCTGACTTCATGGATGATGTTGTTTCGCTATTTCCACGTTTGCAGCGGCTGATGGATCGCCGTGGTGGTGCTTTGTCTGGTGGTGAGCAGCAACTTTTAGCCCTTGCGCGCTGTTTGTGCTCGAGGCCCAAGCTGATGCTGCTGGATGAGCCGACGGAGGGTATTCAACCATCGATCCTTGAAGAGATTGTCGAGACCCTGCTCGTGCTGCAATCGCGTGGGCTATCGCTCATCCTTGTCGAGCAGAATCTTGAGTTCATTGCGGCTTTGTCGAGCCGTGTTCTGACGATTCAAAAGGGTGCCATCGCCGGCGAGATGACCCCGAAAGACCTGAAAAACCCTGAAGTTGTCGCACAATTTGTTGGCATGACAGTGGATTGATCAATGGCTGTGCCGCAAGGCCCATCAGGATCTAAATAATTGAAACTAAATACAACAGTGGAGAATACCATGACGATTAAAAGACCAAGCGTTGAGCAGCTCATGAGCATCGGCACAGAGTTGGGGATGACCCTGACGTATGCAGAGGCCGAAGAATACCTTGGCCTGATGGCAGGCAATCTTGCGGCTTATGATGTCGTAGATGCAGAACCGGATTTCACCCCACCGGTCACGTATCCCCGCACAACCGGCTATACGCCTGCGCCCGCAGATAATCCCTTTGGCGCTTGGGCACGCAAAGTAACGGTCGAAGGGGCTGCTGAGGGTAAGCTCAAGGGAAAATCCGTTGTGTTGAAAGACAACGTTGCGCTTGCTGGCGTTCCCATGACGAACGGGGCATCGACGCTGGAGGGGTTCATACCCGTCGCAGATGCCACCATCGTCACACGGATGTTGGATGCAGGGGCGACAATCGAGGGCAAATCCGTTTCTGAATATTTCTGTTTGTCGGGTGGTAGCCACACTTCAAAGCCGGGAATGGTGCATAACCCACGCCGGGCCGGATATTCCGCTGGCGGTTCGTCCTCGGGGTCGGCAGCACTTGTCGGTGGTGGTTTGGTCGATATGGCAATCGGCGGCGATCAGGGCGGATCTATCCGCATGCCAGCGTCATTCTGCGGGATCGCGGGGATGAAGCCAACACATGGTCTGGTACCCTATACTGGTGTCATGCCAATTGAAGCGACTATCGACCACACAGGCCCGATAACCAACACAGTTGCCGATAACGCATTGTTACTCGAAGTGCTGGCGGGTGCTGACGGACTGGACCCGCGTCAATACGCGCCCAAGGTTGACGATTATACAAAAGCGCTGGATCGTGGCGTCAAAGGCATGAAAATTGGCGTTCTGAAAGAGGGCTTTACTGCTGCAAACCTGATGCCGGGCGTTGCCGATTCCGTCAAAGAAGCGGCTGAAACATTCCGTAGCCTTGGCGCGATTGTCGAAGAGGTATCTATTCCCGATCACCTGTTGGCGGCGGCAATCTGGGCACCAATCGCGCTGGAGGGGCTTCAGTGGCAGATGATGCAGGGCAACGGCATGGGCATGAACTGGAAAGGTGCGTATGATGTCGGATTGATGGATCATCACGCTGGCTGGCGTCAGAAGGCTGATGATCTTTCGGAAAGCCTGAAGATTAGCATGCTGCTGGGGCAGTACGGCATCGACCACTTCAACGGTCGCTATTATGCCAAGGCGCAAAATATCGCGCGGAAGGTGAAAGCAAGCTATGATGCTGCATTTGAAAGCTATGACATCCTGCTGATGCCAACCCTGCCGATCACGGCCTCCAAACTGCCAGAGCCGGGTGCCTCAATTACCGAAGTCGTCACCCGCGCGTTTGAGATGATTGCAAACACCGCGCAGTTCGACGTGACCGGCCATCCTTCGA
Source organism: Sulfitobacter sp. (assembly GCF_039977885.1). Lineage (GTDB taxonomy): Bacteria > Pseudomonadota > Alphaproteobacteria > Rhodobacterales > Rhodobacteraceae > Sulfitobacter. Next base: position 299,455 of record NZ_JBDWCI010000008.1, on the reverse strand, counting down.
TGTCGATCCCATGCGGCCAAGTTGACGGTCTGCCTGTTGGCTTGATGTTGACGGGCGCGGATTACACGGAAAGCACAATCTACGCCGCGGCCGCCGCTTTTGAAGCAACTGTCGATTGGACTGGCGGGTCCAAGTCCTAAGAAGATGCTCATCATCGGGCCGGAGGCATCCGCCACTGGCCCGATTTTCCCTTCATTGCCATACTTGTTCCCGTTCACCCCGAAGGGAGACAGGTACCCATATATGCGACCCGCGATAGCCGCGCCAAGACATTGCAAAATCAGGAGATGACCATGACAATCAACCGCCCGACCGTCGAAGAAGTTCAAGCCGCCGCGTTGGAAATTGGCATCCATTTTGATGCTGCCGAAGCTGCCGTGTATCACGAATTGATGCAGGGCCAGCTTGATGCCTATGATCTGGTTGATAGCTTGAAGCCGGAAATGCCTGAAACGATCTATCCGCGATCTGCGGGAGAAAAACCAGAACCCAAAGACAATCCCTATAACGCATGGGCTGTCAAATCGACGATCAAGGGATCGGGCAAAGGCAAGCTTGTGAACAAGACCGTTGCCATAAAGGACAACGTCAGCGTTGCGGGCGTTCCAATGTCGAATGGCACGTCAATATTGACAGGCTATGTGCCCGATACCGACGCAACAATCGTCACCCGTATTCTAGATGCAGGCGGTGACATCCTCGGCAAGGCGAACTGTGAGTATTATTGCGCCTCGGGAGGGAGCCACACCTCCATTAACGGCGTCGTTGAAAATCCTGTTGCGCCGGGTTTCAATGCGGGGGGGTCTTCGTCGGGGTCCACGGCTTTGGTGGCTGCGGGACTGGTTGATATGGCCACAGGCGGGGACCAAGGTGGGTCCGTGCGTATCCCTGCGTCTTATTGCGGCGTGGTGGGGTTGAAACCAACGCATGGTTTGGTGCCATACACGGGTATCTTTGCTGTTGAGCTGACCTTGGATCACGCAGGGCCGATTACGCGTACGGTCGCTGACAATGCATTGATGCTTGAAGTCATGGCCGGTCCTGACGGTCTTGACCCACGTCAAAGCGGTACGCCTGCACAACCCTATACGCAGGCGTTGGACAAGGGCGTGAAGGAGCTTCGGATTGGTATCGTGTCCGAGGGTTTTGGCACCCAAGGCGCAGAGGCCGAAGTGGATGCGCGCGTTATGGAAGCTGCTGAAAAACTCGGCGCCGCCGGTGCGACCGTCAGCACGGTCTCGATACCGTTGCATCCCGCAGGCGCTGCGATCTGGACCCCTATCTTCCTTGAGGGTACCTATGATCTGATGTTGCGCAACAACGCCTATGGCACAAACATGAAAGGCGTGTTCAACGAAGGTCTGATGGAGGCACAGAGCCGTTGGAAAGACCATGCCGACGAGTTTTCAGAAACTGTAAAGTTAGGGATGTTAACCGGCCACTTTACGGCGTCGCGCAACAAGGGCCGTTATTATGGAAAGGCGCAGAACCTGAACCGGCTCTTGACTGCCGATTATGAGCGCGCCCTATCCGAGGTCGACATTCTGATCATGCCGACAACACCGATGGCCACGACACGCTTGCCGCCAAAGGATGCTGGCCCCGCTGAGGTGATTGCACGGGCCTTTGAAATGGTCGGGAACACCGCACCGACGTGTGCAACCGGTCATCCCGCGATTACTGTTCCCGTTGGCACGACCTCGGACGCGCGCCCGATCGGTGCCATGTTGATTGCGCGGCATAGTGATGAAATGACACTGTTCAGTGCGGCACAAGAGCTTGAAAACGCGTACTCTTGATTTCTAAATGCGATCGCCCTTTCGCCCGCCTCTTGGCGGGCGGAGGGGAGGCCGGCCTTTGCTGCGCCGTACAACCACTCCCAACTCTTTCGACCAGAACCTGTTTCGCCGTATTTCTAGAGGTGCGGTTTGACAGGGTAGGTGCCTGCCAGTACCCTGAATAAAAGCAATGAGTGGTACGAAGATGAAAGACCCCCTCGCAAGTTTGGATTGGGGAGACATAAGGGTTTTCTTAATTGCGGTGCGTTACCAACGCGTGAGCGGTGCGGCCAAGGAACTACGCCTCAGCCACTCTACTGTTTCACGTAGACTATCCCGCCTTGAACAGGTTTTAGGTGCTGCATTATTCGAACGGAACCGCGATGGTTTGATCCTTACTACGTTTGGCAGGTCCGTTCTAAAACGGGCTGAGGAAATCTCGCTTGGGGTGAATAACCTGCGCAGTGATATCGAAGGGTCCGGAGACACCAGCGGGGTAGTCCGTTTCGCTACGATGGAAGGGATCGCATCGCTTTATCTTGCGTCTCGTCTCGCAGGGTTTCAGGCCTCGTATCCGCATATCCAGCTTGAATTGCTGACCACCGCGCGCGAGGTGCAGATTAGCAACCGTGAAGCCGATATTCTGCTGAGCTTTCACAAGCCCCAGGGGACCGACATGGTGTCCAAGCGGGTTGGTACATTTGGAATCGGGCTATACGCGTCCCCGGAATATCTGACTACACATGGTACGCCTACGAAAGCCAACCAAATGGCCGACCACAGCTATGTTGGATATCTGGATCAGTTTGTAGAATTAGAAACAGTACGCTGGTTAGAGGAGCTCATTGAACATCCTCGCATCGTGTTCCGTTCTAATAGCATGATTGTCCAACGCAGCGCTGCAAGAGGCGCATTGGGTATCGTTGCACTACCGCATTTTGCCTTGTCAGAAAATGAAACGCTGGTGCGCGTCATGCCAGATCTGGCTGCACGCCGCCCGCTTTGGATTTCAGTGCATCAAGACCTCAGGAACGTTCCGCGCATCAAGGCTGTTCAATCTTATTTGGATCAGCTTTTCGACACTAATCAAGCCTATCTGAACGGGGCCTCAGCTCATTCCTTCGGCTGAATTTGATGTCTCATATCCGCACAGTGTCGTGCATAATTTGACGTATAAATAGACGCAGTATTCCCTGACAGTGGTGCCAACCTTAGGGAGCTAATTTATGTTTAAAAACAGTATTTTTCGGGCGGCTGCAGCACATATCGCGCCCGTTTACTTTGATCCGGTGGCCAGCGCGGAAAAAGCCGTTTCGATCATCGCTGAAGCGGCAGCAAACGGCGCAAAGCTGGTCGCGTTTTCTGAGGCATATCTTCCTGGTTTTCCCGTGTGGGCGGCAATTCATACCCCCGTGAAATCGCATGAGTTTTTCCAACGATATATTGAAGCTTCCGTTTTCGCGAACGGACCTGAGGTTGCGATGATCTGCAAGGCGGCAGCACGCCATAGTGTGATTGTCTCGCTGGGAATATCGGAGCGAAATCCAAACTCTGTCGGGGCGCTCTGGAACAGCAACCTGTTGATTGATGAGAGCGGTCGGGTCTTGAACCACCATCGCAAGCTGGTGCCCACTTTTTACGAAAAGCTGACGTGGAATCCGGGGGACGGTGCGGGGCTGAAGGTATCGGATACGTCCATCGGTCGAATTGGCAATCTGATCTGCGGGGAGAACACAAATCCGCTGTCGCGGTATAGTTTAATGGCCCAAGCTGAACAGGTCCACATCTCAAGCTATCCGCCGGTATGGCCAACGCGGCCGCCAGAGGAGGGTGCGAATTATGACAACAAAGCCGCAAACCTTATTCGGGCCGCAGGGCATTCTTTCGAGGCCAAGTGTTTTGGCGTTGTCGTCGCAGGATGCTTTGATGCGCGCGCAACAGAAATAGCTGCCGGAGGGGATCCCGCCCTCATGAAGATGTTGGATGAATGCTCTCGTGCGCCCAGCTTTTTCGTTGACCCTACAGGCGCACAAATTGGCGACAGCCTGATCGACGAGGGGATCGGATATGCCGATATTGATTTGGCCAAATGCATCGAACCCAAGCGGTTCCATGATGTCGCTGCAGGCTACAACCGGTTCGACATTTTTGATCTAAAGGTAAATCGCCGCCGTGCCGTGCCAATCACATTCGACGCCGATTTGCCCGTAACTGAAACGCCCGTTGCTGACGACAGCGAAGGTGGCAGCGCGCATTAAGAGACGCCGCACGTCGGGCTAGCAACCTTGGCAATACGTCGCGGCTTCTGCTCTGTTGTTTGAAACATCGAGGATAAATTTGTGTCTGCAAGCAATATATTAAGTGATCTTATGGCCCGCGTGGGCGAAATTGGGGGGCGCATTCTTAGCACGGCCAACGTACATGAGACCCTCCCACTGGAGGACCTGTGCAATGAGCTACTTTCTCATCGAGGTGAAGCCACGGGCGCTGCAATTGGTCAGGCAATCTTTGATCGGTTTGACGCGTTGGATGGGGGTGGAAAGCACGCATTTTTCAGTGAACTGCATAGCCGGTTTGGTGTCGATATAGATGCGATGGAGAAAGCATTTGTTCATTGGCATGCGCATAAAAAACCCAATGACGCGCGTGCCTGCCATTTTCATAGCGAACCCAAAAGCCAAGAGTTGCTTCGCAGGCTCAACCGCGTGCCAAATGGCACAATGCGTTTGATCGAGATGCGTAACCATCTTTTGCACGCAATAAAATCCTCTCCCGATCTAACAGGTTTGGACGAAGACTTCCGCCACCTATTAGGGTCTTGGTTCAACCGCGGTTTTCTCGAATTGCGGCGTATCGATTGGGGTACTTCGGCTGAGGTTTTGGAAAAGATCATTGCATATGAAGCTGTGCACGAAATTATGGGCTGGGATGATCTTCGCCGGAGGGTCGCAGCACCTGATCGTAGACTGTATGCGTTCTTCCATCCCGCATTGCTGAATGAACCACTAATTTTTGTTGAGGTGGCTCTGTCAGACGGCATCCCCAAAGCAATCGGGCCGATTATTTCTGCATTAAACTCTGCAGTGGACCCTAGACTGGCTACGACTGCCGTCTTTTATTCCATCTCGAATTGTCAAAAAGGGTTGCGTGGCATTTCCTTCGGCAATTTCCTGATCAAACAGGTGGTGGAAGAGCTGAGGCGGGAGTTTGCCACACTCGAGACCTTCGTAACGCTGTCGCCTGTACCAGGTTTGCGAGGCTGGGCAACAAAAGCGGCGAACGCGAGCGGATCCGGCCTGCTCTCAGAGGGTGAGAGATCGCTGATTGCAGAGCTCAATGCGTCAAAAACCTATCCTTTAGAGACGCACAAGCAGAGTGCTCTGGAGAGCCTCACCGCAAAATACCTCGTCCAAGGTAGGTCAAGCCGCGGGGGGCCAGCCGACCCTGTCGCCCGGTTTCATTTGGGTAACGGAGCGTGTTTGGAACAAATCAACGTCGCCGCAGACCAGAGCGAACGGAGCATCGCCGGCTCATGGGGAACGATGGTTAATTATCTTTATGACCTCAAAAATATTGAGCGAAACCATGAAATTTTCGCAAATGGAGGGGACGTGATTTGTTCCTCTGCAGTGAGATGCGCCGCCAACAAAGACTAAGGAATATACAGATGTATACAACAAACCACCTTGCAGGCCGGTTGCGTGCTGCCTCGCTTACCGCGCCCAACGCGATCTTTGCCAAGCTGCCCGATGGGGCCGATATTACGCATGATGCGCTCTGGGAACTGGCCGAGAAATACGCAGGGGTATTGATTGCAGCTGAAGTGAAGCCCGGAGATCGCGTCGCTGCCCAACTTGGTAAATCAGTCGAGATGATCGCTCTCTATCTTGGCACAATCTTGGCGGGTGGCGTCTTTCTTCCTCTCAATTCGGATTATACTCCGGCCGAGATCGAATACTTTGTAACCGATAGCGCGCCTACGATATTTGTCTGTGCGCCTGACAGTTTCGACACGTTGCAACCGGTCGTCACGAAGAATGGCGTGCGGACGGTTCTCACCCTTGGGACTGACGGTAGCGGAACACTGGTTGAAAAAGCCCGGGCTCAGAACGCTGGGTTTGGAGGCGTTGCGCGCAATGCTGATGATTTGGCGGCAATCCTGTATACCTCCGGAACAACAGGCCGTTCAAAAGGTGCGATGTTATCGCATGGCAATCTGGCGTCTAACGCTGCAACCTTGAGTGTGCTTTGGCGATTTACCAGTGATGACGTTCTAATACACGCATTGCCAATCTTTCACACGCACGGCCTGTTTGTGTGCACCAATGTGACGTTGTTGGCGGGGTCATCCGTCATTTTCCTGACCAGCTTTAATGCCAAACAAATCACCGAACTTATGCAACGTGCAACCGTATTGATGGGCGTTCCGACCTTTTATACCCGCCTTTTAAAGGAGCCTGATCTGTCGCCTGAGACCATCACGCACATGCGCCTATTTGTGTCGGGTTCGGCACCATTGCTCGCAGAAACGCACCAGCTTTGGTTAGAGAAAACAGGTCACACTATCCTTGAGCGTTACGGAATGTCTGAAACCAACATGAACACCTCAAATCCCTATCAAGGGGTGCGCAAGGCTGGAACTGTCGGCTTGCCTCTGCCCGGTGTGGAGGTTGTGGTAACCGATCCAACCACCGGAAAGCCGTTGGCGCAAGGAGAGGTGGGTAGCATCGAAGTGCGTGGGCCGAACGTATTCCAAGGTTATTGGCGAATGCCCGAAAAAACCCGTGAGGAGCTGCGGCCAAATGGCTTTTTCATCACTGGCGACGTAGGGGTGGTCGATGCGCAGGGATATATTTCAATCGTCGGAAGGTCGAAAGACCTTGTGATCACAGGCGGTTATAATGTGTACCCGAAAGAGATCGAGACTTTACTAGACGAAATTGACGGCGTTGAGGAATCTGCTGTGATCGGCATCCCGCATCCCGACTTTGGGGAAGGGGTTGCTGCGGTCATCGTCACCAAAGACGCACGGGCGCTCTCTGAAAAAGAAATCCTTAGTACCATCGCGCCACAGATTGCCCGATACAAGCAGCCAAAAAAAGTATTTTTTCTTAATGAGTTGCCACGAAATACTATGGGGAAAGTTCAAAAGAATGTTCTAAGAGAGCATTTTAAGACGACATTTCAGGGCGGAAATAGGCAGGGTAATGGTTGAACAAAACGGAACAGGACACCTGTTGGGGTCAAACTGATTGTGTTGCAGCGATCTCTTGCGCCGTCTTGTCTCCACGAAGCGCTTCAAGCGCCACCGTAGCTTTGAACTTGTCTGAAAAACTGCGTCTCTTCGTCATTTGTGTATCCTGTCGTCAATGTTGGATACATCTTAGCACGCTGTCCAGTTTTGCCGGACCACTTCACACACAGATAACGAACCCCTGCTGCTTGGCGATGTCCAGAAGCTCAATGATGCTATCTTCCTCGAAAGGGTTGGCTTCAAACTTTGTGTTGAGTTGGAGAAGTGGGCCTGGGTACAGCCGTTTGGCTGCGAGTTTGAAAGCCTGGTCCAAGACAAGATTTGGGTAGATTGAGGTTTTCGCAGCTCTACAATCAACAGGAACCACGATAGTTTTACTTTTGCCGAACTCCGCTGCCAGTTTTAGAGCTAAGCTGCTCTTTCCCCACCCTGATTGACCTTTTACTCCGAACAGCCTCGAACTGGTTTCTTCGTTTCGCACTCTGTCAAAGAACTCACCTATATCTTCTATGACGGGCTTTCGTCCAACGAAGTCATCTGGTCGTGATGGTCGATAATCGCTCCATTCTTCACCCGGGATTACTTCCACTACAGGTTGAGTTTGTTTGTTGCCGAGCTTTCTCCCGCCTCGTGATCCAACCATCTCAATTCAGGAAACGGAAAATCTGTGTCAGTCAAATCAGGAGCCTCATTCGGGCTGATTGCTTTCCCCGTTTCGGCGTTCCATGCCCGTAGCGCAATCGGTTGGCCTGAAGAACTTTCGTGGACGGGGTATACCCAAAGATATCGATTTTAGAAAATGCAAAGGTATTTTTCATTTGGTGCGTTTTGATGAACTACAGCGGGTTCGATCAAAGCGCTGATGTTCAACAAATGGCCAACAAGCGTACTCGGTGAAAAATGGCGAAACGTTTCCTTTCCACCTTTCTCGTTGAGCTTCTTCAAACGCCCTTCAGCTTCCCTACCCAAGTCTGAGATCGAAAAAATCCAACCAACGTGTGCATCGTGCAGAGACACATCAGTATGAAGTTTGTTCACGACCGACGACAGCAAGGCCTCGGTTTGGGTCTTGCATTCAACAACAGCTATGTCACCGGAAAGGTCGTTACTGCATAACAAATCGATTTCACTGCCCACATCCCGTACGCGTTCCTTGACCGTGAAGCTCTGATTTTTCAGGAACTGACCGACAATCCCTTCAAATAAACAACCTTTGTCGTTCCGATAACGCTCATTCGCCTTATTGAGCGGTATCAATATCCGGTACTTTGTTTCTCTAAGCGGCATACGTAATCGCAATATCTGGGAAGCAACGAGCGCTGCGCTTTCTCCAAGACTCTATGCCTGCCAGTAAAAAAAGAACAGCTTGTAATCGGCGGCTGGATCGCTCGACGTCGCTCCAGAGTTTTGGCCGTTTAGGTAGGGGGCAACGACTGCCCCCAAACAGCACACAAGCCTTGAAGTTGGTGTGATGTGCCAAGCGACAGTAACAGCTTGCTTTTGTTTGGTAAAGTTTAATTAAATGGTGCCCAGGGGCGGAATCGAACCACCGACACGAGGATTTTCAATCCACTGCTCTACCCCTGAGCTACCCGGGCACGCCAATGTAAACATTGGGTTAGATGCAGGCTTAACGGAACATGAAGACCATTGTGTGGTATCCGGTTTCGTGTTGCGGGCGGGGTGTTGCCGCAAAGCGTTGCCTGCTTCTGTGGCGGGTGATCTTACATCGCGGGCACGGTGTCAACATGTTGATTGTGTTTTTAGGCGAAAACTTTGCTTCATGCAGAAACAGGCGGGGCTGATAGGATGGATTTGGACTGATACGGGAAGGATGTTGGGCCTTGCACGGTTGGTAACGCCATGCTGACAATAGTGTGACGGGCCTATGCTGGCATCGCACACATCTCTGACGTAGGAGACTGCGCATCAGATATATGGAGCTTTCACATGCGTTTACCGATATCAGCTGCTTTGCTGGCAATAATGACATCCGCTGCGGCCGCAGGGCCTGTCAGTTTTTCGAATGGTTGGGCAGAACAGCGTTTGTCTTTGTTCAGCTCGAATGACTATAGCTTTGGCAGCCGTCTTGGGCTCGTGTCGGAGGGGTCTGTTTCGATCGCCTGGACGCGTGTCGGTGATGCGGACTGGAACAGTTCGGGTGCGTCTTGGAGCTGGACCGTGGATGAATCTGTGCCAGCGACTGATTTGGCACGCAAGGGCGGAGATGATCGCAATATCTCATTGTATTTCGTCTTTGTGCCGCAAAGCGAAGCGGCGGGCCTGAAGGGTAAGGGTATTCGGAGCCTTCTGGGCAACAAGAACGTCCGTATCATCCAGTATGCCTGGGGTGGCAACGTTGCGCGCGGGTCGGTGATTGCATCGCCCTACGGGCCAGCAGGGCAGGGGGTCACGATCGCCCTGCGCAGCGCTGGTACCGGTTCTCATAATGAACGTGTTGATCTGGCCGCTGATTATGCGCGTGCTTTTGGCGGTGAGAAGGGCGCGCTCGTCGGGTTGGCCGTTTCTGGCGATAGCGACGACACCAAAAGCGTGATCCGTGCGTCCATCGGCAATCTGGCATTGCGATAATCGAGCAGGGGGCAGCGGGTATATGGCCCGCTGTCCGCAGCAGTAGTTGTGCCGCCGGACGAATCTATGCGGCGTGATGTTGGTAAGTGTCGAAAAATGCGTGGTCTGATTGGCCGAAATCCCCAGTAACTTCACTGAAATGGCGTTTTGAGTTCGGTTAATGATAAAAATGTATGTGGATTTGTTGAAAACCTATTTGCGTGTCGGTCCGAGTTTGGTCAAAATGATCGGACAGAAAAAAGAATCTGTGATTTCTGGGAGGAAACCATGAAAAATCTACGTAACACAGCCCTCGGGCTGGCTCTTGGCATCGCGAGCACTTCCGCTGCGCATGCACAGGACGGCACTGAGCTGACCATCGCGATCGTGAACAACGGTCACATGATCAACATGCAAAAGGTTGCTGAAGCATATACCGAAGAAAAAGGCGTTAAGCTGAACTGGGTGTCGCTGGAAGAAGGCGTTCTGCGCGAGCAGGTTACATCAGACACTGCAACTGGCGGTGGTCAATACGACATTATCAACATCGGCATGCAAGAAGCACCAATCTGGGGTGCTGCAGGCTGGATCGAGCCGCTTGAGTTCGGTGCCGACTATGACACAGACGACATGCTGCCTGCGATGCGCAACGGCCTGTCCGCAGACGGTACGCTTTATGCGGCACCTTTCTACGGCGAATCTTCGATGGTTATGTACCGTAAGGATCTTGCAGACGCAGCCGGCGTAACAATTGCCGACAACGACAGCTGGACCAACGTGAAAGCGGCGGCCAAAGCGATGCACGATCCCGAAAATGGCGTCTATGGCGCTTGCTTGCGCGGTAAGCCGGGCTGGGGCGACAACATGGCGTTCGTAACAACTGTTGTGAACTCCTTTGGTGGCGCATGGTTCGACAAAGACTACCGTCCGGTTCTCGACTCTGCTGAGTGGAAAGACGCGATCAACTTTTACGTAGATCTGCTGGGCAACTACGGCCCTCCCGGTTCTGAGGGTAACTCCTTCAACGAAATCCTGGCTTTGTACAACGAAGGCAAATGCGGCATGTGGATCGACGCCACAATCGCGGCTTCCTTCCTTGAGGTTGACGGTGTTGCATACGCCCAGTCGCCAAACGCAGGTAACCCTGTTGGCGCGAACTGGTTGTGGGCATGGGCAATGGCTGTACCAACAGGTTCGCCAAACTCCGAAGCGGCACATGATTTCATCGAGTGGGCAACGTCCAAAGAGTACATCAAAGCTGTAGGCAACCACCCAGACTTCGGTTGGGGTTCTGTTCCAACAGGTACACGTGCATCCACATATGACATCCCTGAGTTCAAAGCGGCTGCGCCTTTCGCAGATGCCGAGCTGGCGGCGATTGAATCTGCGGCACCAGAAGCCACAGACATCAAGCCATATGTTGGTGTTCAGTTCGCAGCGATTCCCGAATTCCCAGAAGTCGGTACTGCTGTAGCTCAGGAAATCGCAGCGGCCCTGTCCGGCGCGAAATCGGTAGATGATGCGCTCGAAGCAGCACAAGATGCGGCTGACTCAATCATGTCCGAGGCCGGCTACTACTAAGCCCGCTAGGTAATTATCGAGGGGCCTGTTGGATTTCCAACGGGCCCTTCTTTTCCCCAAACGACAATTTGTCTGGACCAGATATGGCCGTATCGCGGCGCTGACCAGTCGAATTCCCGCTACATTTTTTTTGATCTTCAATTCAGCTTGCAAGGGACCCCGAGCCATGGCCGATAGAACGCTCCCCCGACTCCTCCAGACACCGGCGGTGATCATGCTGCTGATCTGGATGATCGTACCACTTAGCATGACGTTGTACTTTTCGTTCATCCGCTATGTGTTGAACTCCACAGTACGCCCTGAATGGACCACACCAGCACTCAGTAACTGGCGTGGCCTCGGTAACTACAACTACGTCCTTAATGCCAAAGATTTCTGGTTCGCGATCCAGAACTCTGTCCTGATCGTGGGCAGCATTCTGGTCCTGACGGTTGTTTTGGGACTCGCTCTGGCGGTTTTGATCAACCGCACTTTCCCGGGACGTGGCATTGTACGCGTTCTTCTTATTTCGCCCTTCTTTGTTATGCCTGCGGTCAACGGCGTTTTGTGGATCAACATGATCCTTGACCCCGTACTGGGTCTGCAGGGTCTTGCCGTTGGCGGTATCAACAACCTTGTGGATGGCTTGCGTGACTTCCCCGTGCTTGGCCATTTCTTTAGCTTGTGGCCGGAACTCACACCGATTTCCTTCCGTGCGACGCAAACGTCGGCCTATGCGGTGATCATGATGGTCACATGGCAGTGGACCCCGTTCGCGCTGCTGATCTTTATGACGTCGCTGCAATCCGAAGATGAAAGCCAGAAGGAAGCGGCGACATTGGACGGGGCCAGCAACTGGTCGAAATTCATCAACCTGACGGTGCCCCATCTGGCCCGTCCGATTGCGATCGTGATCATGATCCAGTCGATCTTTCACTTGTCTCTGTATGCAGAGATCGAAATCGTCAGCCGCGGTAACGGTAACAAAAACCTGCCTTACCTGATTGGTGAATTCGCAAACAACAACATCGGTGCCGCAAGCGCCACGGGCATCTTCGCCGTAATCCTTGCCAACATCATCGCGATCTTCCTGCTTCGCTTTGTTGGCAAAAGCTTGATGGATTAAGGACCAATATCATGGCAACAATCACTCAATCTTCAAAGCTCGGTAACATCGTATGGCCCACATTGGCCTGGATCGTCGCGCTGATCTTTTTCTTCCCGATTTTCTGGTTGGTTTTCACCAGCTTCAAAACGGACGCTGACGCGGTTAAACCGGAATTCCTGTTTACCTTTACACCGACGCTTGAAAACTACGTTAACATGGCGCGGGATTATGATTATTGGCGCTTTGCCCGCAACTCGGTCATTACCTCGACTTTCGCGACATTGTTCGCGTTGGTGGTTGGCGTGCCGGCGGCTTATGCGATGGCATTTAACCCTAGCCGCCACACCAAGGATATCCTGATGTGGATGTTGTCGACCAAGATGTTGCCAGCGGCTGCGGTTCTTTATCCAATGACCTTCCTGACCAAGAACATCCTTGGCTGGTTCGACACCCACTTCTTGTTGATCCTGGTTTTGTGCCTGATCAACCTGCCGATCGTGATCTGGATGCTCTTCACCTACTTCAAAGAGATCCCCAAAGAGATCATCGAGGCCAGCAAGATGGACGGTGTGACCACATTGGGCGAAATCAAGGACATCCTGCTGCCACTGGCATGGGGCGGTATTGCCTCCACGGCGCTGCTGACCTTTATTTTCTGCTGGAACGAAGCCTATTGGACCGTGCGCCTCACCACCATCGACGCTTCGACCTTGTCCAAGCTTATCGAGGGTAACCGCGCCCCCGAGGGTCTGTTCTTTGGTCGCTTGTCGGCTGTGTCTACCGCTGCTGTTCTGCCGATCATCATCCTTGGCTGGTTCTCGCAAAAGCAGCTGGTTCAGGGCCTTACCTTCGGGGCCGTGAAATAATGATGCTGCATGCCACCCCTCTGGACCTGTTGAACAAGGTCCGCCTTGTCACCGGTGCACGGGGTGGCATTGCGACTAACACAACCGCGCAAACCGCACCGGAATGTGTGGAGGTGCTATGATGTCTATCATTGAGCCAGAAATCGAAATGGTGGACCGCAGCACGCGGTCCATCCGTTACCTGCAGCATGGTTGGCCAACCGATTTGTGCCGCTGGCATGCGCACCACGAATACGAGCTGCACCTCATCGTAGAGACACGCGGCAAGGCCTTCGTCGGCGATCATATCGGTGATTTTGCAGCGGGTGATCTGTTTATGACAGGTCCGAACCTGCCGCATAACTGGATCACGGATCAGGTCTGGTCCGAGCCGGTCGCCTTGCGTGATATGCTGGTACAGTTCAGCCATGAAAGCGTTGTGAAGCTTGCAGAGGGCTTTCCTGAATTTGCCCAGGTTCTCGAGTTGTTGCAGCTTGCACAATCAGGCATCCTTTTTGAGGGGTTCAACCCTACCTTCGCGCGCGGCCATATGGAGGCTATTCGCGATAACAAAGGGGCCGAGCGTATCCTCGCTTTTGTCCGTTTCCTTGTGCGGCTTAATGAGCATGCCGAGAAAAAGACTCTTTCGGTCTCCAAACTGATCCAACCCGAAGGCGGCAGCAAACATGCCCGTATCGCTTCGGTGGTGGATCATGTGACCAAACATTTCGACGATGCGATTACGGTCACAAATGCCGCTCAGATGGCCGGCATGACCGAAGTGACCTTTAGCCGGAATTTTCAGGCAGTCACAGGGCATGGGTTTGTCGAATTCTTGAACCGCATTCGCATCGGCCAAGCCTGTGCAATGCTCTATGCCACCGACAACCAGATCATCTCGATCGCGCAAGACGCGGGGTTCAAGAATCTCGCAAACTTCAACCGCCACTTCTTGAAGATCAAAGGCATGACACCGTCTGTCTACCGTGAGACCGCAAGAAGAGATTTGTTACAACAGCCGGAGTTACAAACATGAACAGCGCAGCGCAAAGCCAGGTCTTTGCTACCGGCTATGATAGGACCAAATGCGCGATTGGTGTCGTACATTTGGGATTTGGCGCGTTTCACCGCGCCCATCAGGCCGTCTATTTTGACGACTATATGGAAGCCACCGGCGATCTTGCCTGGGGCATTGCCGCAGTGAACCTGCGCGGGTCAGAGACCTCGCATGTGGAACGTGCCAGCAATGATGTCACAAAGCATGACGGCTATTTCCTCAAGACGATCTCATATGATGGTCAGGTGGAATTGCGCCGTGTGCGCAGCCATGTGCATTTCTCGGATTGGGCCAACGGGCGCAACGAAGCCGAGGGGATTTTGTCACTGCCCAGCGTGCATCTGGTGACGATCACTGTCACGGAAAGCGGATATTACACCGACCCGAACGGGGACCTCAATCTGGCCGATCCGACGATCAAGGCCGAGGTTTCCGGCGATGCGGCGCAAAGCGTCTATGGCTATTTGCGTGCAGCATTGGCGCAACGCCGCGACAGCACCGGTGCCAAGATCACGATCGCCTGCTGCGATAACATTCGCCAGAACGGCAAGATGTTGCACCGCAACCTGATCGCGTATTTCAAGGCTTGCGGTGATGACGACCTTGCGGCCTGGGCAGAGCAGAACGTGGCGTTCCCATGCTCGATGGTCGACCGCATCACCCCGCGCAGCCCGGACGCATTGAATGTCGAACTGACGTCGTTGATCGGCGAAGAAGTCACATCGCCCATCATGGCTGAAGAATTCAGCCAATGGGTGCTTCAGGATAAAGCCGCCGCCGAGATGCCCGATCTGGCAAAAGCAGGCGTCACCGTCACCAGCGATGTGGACCCCTATGAGGAAACCAAAATCCGCGTCCTGAACGGGGGCCACACAGCGCTTGCCTATCTCGCGGCTCTCGAAGGGGTCGAAACCTTCGATGCCGCCATGCGGGTGCCTCAGCTTTTGGAGCATTTCGAGAATTTCGAGGAAAAAGAAGTGCTCGCAGCGCTAACGCTGGACCTGCCTTTCTCCAAACAGGAATATCTCAAGGATATTACCCGTCGCTTCGGCAATCGGGCAATCGGGGATACGGTCGCGCGCATCTGCGCCGATGGCATGGTTAAGTTCCCGATTTTCATCCGCCCTACATTGGCAGGTTGCCTGGAACAGGGCATCATGCCTGTGCATGCTATCCGTAGCATCGCCAGTTGGCACACGTTTGCGCGTCATGTCGAAGCGGGAAAAATTCCCTTCGATTATGTCGAGCCGAACTGGGAAGATTTGAAACAAATGCTGGGTACTGACGCCTTTGTCACCAGCGTGCAACTCTGGGGCGATTTGCCCGAAACTTACCCTGACTTTGCCGAGACTCTTCGGCAGGAAATTAAAGAATTGGAGGCGAAATGGCCGGTCTAACTCTGCGCGACGTACGCAAAAGCTATGGCAGCACGCAAGTAATGCATGGTGTTGATCTGGATATCGAAGATGGCGAGTTTGTCGTTTTCGTTGGTCCATCGGGTTGTGGTAAATCCACGCTTCTGCGGATGATCGCAGGTCTTGAGGAAATTTCGGACGGGACCGTTGCGATCGGTGACCGTGTGGTCAACGCTGTTGCCGCCGCGAAACGTGGCGTTGCAATGGTGTTCCAGACCTACGCGCTTTACCCGCACATGACGGTTTATAAAAACATGGCATTTGGTCTTAAGCAGGCCAAAACCGACCCTGCGGAAATTGACCGCCGCGTAAAAGCAGCGGCTGAAATTTTGCAAATCAACGACTATCTCGAGCGTAGCCCGCGCAACCTGTCGGGTGGTCAGCGTCAGCGTGTGGCAATTGGCCGTGCGATTGTTCGCGACCCCGAAGTGTTCCTGTTTGACGAACCTTTGTCGAACCTTGATGCGGCCCTGCGTGTTCAGACCCGCCTTGAAATCGCGCGTCTGCACCAGCGTTTGAAAACCACGATGATCTACGTGACGCACGATCAGGTCGAAGCGATGACGCTGGCCGACAAGATCGTTGTGCTGCGCGATGGCCGCATCGAACAGGTCGGCTCCCCGATCGAGCTGTACGAGCGTCCGGCCAATGCTTTCGTGGCCCAGTTTATCGGTAGCCCGAAGATGAACTTCTTCTCGGATTCTGATCTGACCGAAGGTGCCGCCGCCTATCTGGGTCGTACGATCAACGCCGAAGAGGAAGTGGGCCTGCGCCCCGAGCATCTGGTCCCTGTCACGGATGGGACTGCGGTGATTGAAGGCCGCCTTGAGTTGGTTGAAAACCTTGGCGAATACGCGTTGGTACACCTTGTGTCCCAATCTGGCGTTGAATTCATTGCCAAAACAGAAAAGCCGCCAGCAGCAACCAAGGGCGATACGGTCGCATTCACCATTAAGCCCGAATTGGTTCATGTATTTGACCGCGCCAGCGGCCTGCGCAAATAACGAGTTCTCTTCTTATCGAGTTCCAGCCGCCGCAACACGAAAGTGTCGCGGCGGCTTTATTTTGTCCGGCCTAGTCGTCATCCAACAAGATGCGTGCAGCGTTGCCTTTGTCGTCATCATATTGGTCCGAGCGGACAGTCCATAAAAAGGCAATCAACCCGGCTGCGCCAAGGATCAGCGAGACGGGGATCAGAACCACGAGAACATTCATTTCACATACCTCATACGTTGCGCGTTAATCAGCACAGTAAGCGACGATACAGACATGGCAAGCGCCGCTGCCAATGGTGTTGCAAACCCCGCCAATGCGATTGGCACGGCAATAAAGTTATAAAGGGCTGCGATGGCAAAGTTCTGTTGCGACAGCCTGCGCGTGGCGCGCGCGATCTTCAGAACGACGGGCAGATCGGCAAAACTGTCTTTTAGCACGACAACATCGGAAGCGGACCGCGATGCTTCCAGGGCCTTGGCTGGTGCAACAGAGGCATGAGCCGCAGCAAGTGCCGCCGTATCGTTGAGCCCGTCACCGATCATTAGCACATGCGCGCCATTCTCTTTGAGGTGCTGCAATATCCGCAGTTTGTCTTCGGGGCGTGCATTGGCTTTCACAGGAATGCCGAGCATCTGCTCAAGCGCGCGGGCAGGGGCATCAGCGTCGCCAGTGACCACTTCGCAGGGCAACCCGAGCCCGTTAAGCGCCTCGCGCACGCCGGGGCGCAAGGCGTCCAGCGTTTCAATCTGCTGGGGAGGATTATCTGCGAAACGAACCCCAAGGCCCACGAAATCCGCGCCCAACCACGCGCCATGGCCAAGCCGTACCGGCGTATCACCAACCCGGCCTCTGAGCCCGTGGCCTGCGATTTCCTGGATGTCATCGACATGTGCCATCTCCACATCTTCCAATGCCGCCACCAGCGCCTTGGACATCGGGTGGTGCGAGGCGACAGCGAGGGATTTCAACACACTTAATTCTGTATTGCTCAAACTGTGGGGAAGGGTGATCGCTGGCATGGTCAACGTGCCTGTCTTATCAAAGACCACGTGATCAACGTCGGCCAGCCGCTCCAACGCAGTGGCGTGTTTGACCAGAAAACCAAAGAAAAAAAGCCGGCCAACAGCGGCAGTGGACACCGCAGGAACAGCCAGCCCCAGCGCACAGGGGCAGGTGATAATCAGCACCGCAATGGCGATGTTGAGGCTATGGCGGATATCGCCGGTTGTGACGAACCATCCGGTAAAGGCAATAAGCGCCAACAAATGCACCGCAGGCGCATAAATCTGGGCGGCGCGGTCGGCCAGCGCGGTGTAGCTGTTGCGCGCGTTTTCCGCTGTCTCGACCAGCGCTGCCATCTGGCGCAGGGAGCTGTCTTCTCCCACGGCGAGAGCGGTAACCCTAAAGGGAGAAGACAGGTTCACTTCGCCCGCCTGCACCGCGTCGCCTGCATGCAGGGTCACAGCAGCGCTTTCTCCGGTGAGGATGGCGCGGTCGGTCAGTGCCTCTGTATCCAATAGCCGTCCGTCAACGGGGACGCGGGCACCTGTGGGCACCCTGATGGTATCGCCGATGCGCAGGTCGGCCACCTTGACCGTCTGCACGCTGCCCGCACGCTCAACGTCCGCGGTGTGGACTTCCAAAGCGGTGAGTTCTTTGGCGGCGGACCGCGCAGCGCTGCGGGTGCGGTGGTCCATATAACGCCCGATCAGCAGGAAGAACGTCAGCGATAAAGCCGCGTCAAAATAGGCATGTGCACCGCCATTGAGTGTCTCGAACAACGACATGCCAGCTGCCAGCAGGATTGCCAATGAAATAGGCACATCCATGTTCAGCCGTCCGACCCGCAACGCGCTAAGGGCGTTATGAAAGAACGGCTGACCTGCATAGGCGACCACTGGCAGCGCAATCATGGCCGAGATCAGATGAAACAGGTCGCGAGTGGCATTTGTGGCTCCGGACCAGACAGCAACCGACAATAACATGACGTTCATCATGGCAAAACCTGCCACAGCAAGCCGCGTAAGAAGGGCCTTGCCCTTGTCGTCCCGCGCTTTGGTCAGCGCCTCCAGATCCAGAGGATAGGCCTCGTAGCCCAAACCGGACAATGTCTTGAGGATGATGTCGGGGTCGGCAGGGCCGTTAACAGACAGGCGCTTCATCGACAGATTCACGCGTACGGCTGTTACTCCTATCACGCTGGCCAACCCGCGCTCGATCTTACCGATGCAGGCGGCGCAATGCACGGTGGGCAGGGAAAATTGCATGCCCTCCTGTGTGGCTATTGCACCCGCGATGGGGGCCGCATCGCAGGCAGGGCAGGCGGAGGTCACGAGGCCACCTTTACGATTACACGTTGTTGGAATGGGGTGCCATCGGCAGCCTGAGCCCGCAGGCGAAGGTTCCAGTTGCCTTTGCCTCCCTCGACGATGGCCACAAAGGCGTCACCGTTAAAGAAAAATTCGGGCTCTTGATCCTGTCCCACATGAGTGGCCCGACCAAAGGTTGCGCTTTGGATAACCGGCTCGACGGGCGCGCCGTCACGGGTAATCGTCAGCTGCAGCTCGTTGCCCCTCAGCGTGGCGGCCACATCCCATTCCAGCGCCTCTTGCGCTGTCCGTTCGGCGTCAAAGGTCTGGCTTGCCACGTAGGAGTTTTTCACCTCAAGCCCGGGGAATGTGCGCACGGCCTGCACGGCAAGTGTGACATTGACCGAGATGATAATCCCGAAAGCGAGTACGAAGACGCCAAAGACGTGCCATCCTGTGATCTTTTTCATTGGGGAGCCTTTCCATTGAATACGGTGTCTTGGCTTGCGCGTGCCGCGCTTGTGATGTCTTCAACCCAGAGCCGCAGATCAGTTCGGTCGCGGCTGGCGGGCGGATCTTGGGGGCGCGCGGTGACATAGACGCGTTGTAGGACAGTGCTGTCGGCGGGCACGCGGACGATCAGATCACTGCGCCCCTGAAGCGAGATGCGCAGAATATCCTCGCTGATGAGGCTCAGGTGGAACTGCCGCTCGTCGCCGGATTTATTGCGCAGGCGGATGTCATAGATATTGCGGATATCCCCGTCAGATTGCACCACGTAGACGGGATTGCGTACCGGGCTGACGGTAAGCTCGATATCGCTGCGGATGAACAGGGCATAGACCAACCCGACCCCGATCAGTGACCACATGGCGGTATAAAGCAGCGTGCGGGGCCGCAGAATGTGCCGCCAGTTGGATTTTGGCGCTTCGCCTGCGCGCTCTGCCGGTTCGTCAGACAGGGCGAGGTAGTCGATCAAACCGCGCGGCTTGCCGATTTTGTTCATCACGTCGTCGCAGGCATCAATGCACAGCGCACATGTAATACACTCCATCTGCTGCCCTTCGCGGATGTCGATGCCCATGGGGCAGACATTGACGCAGGCCATACAGTCTATGCAGTCGCCCTTGGTGTCCTCATGCTTCTTGCCGCGCGGCTCCCCGCGCCATTCGCGGTAGGCCACGGTGATGGTGTCAGGATCCATCATGGCGGCCTGAATGCGGGGCCAAGGGCACATGTAGATGCAGATTTGTTCACGCATGAAGCCACCAAATACAAAGGTGGTCATCGTCAGCACGGCAATGGTGATATAAGCGGCAGGGTGGGCGGTGAAGGCGAACAGATCGTGCAACAACGTGGGCGCATCGGTAAAGTAGAACACCCAAGCGCCGCCAGTGGCGATGGCAATGGCCAGCCAGACGGCCCATTTGGTCAGGCGTAGACGCAACTTCCTGAACGACCAATCGGCACGGTGCAGACGCACGCGGGCGTTCCGGTCACCCTCAATCCAGCGCTCTACCAAGATAAACAGATCGGTCCAGACGGTTTGCGGGCAGGTATAGCCGCACCAGACGCGGCCAAGCGCAGAGGTGAACAGGAAAAGCCCCAGCCCCGCCATGATCAACAGGCCTGCCACAAAATAGAATTCATGCGGCCAGATTTCGATCCAGAAGAAATAGAAACGGCGGCTCGCCATATCCACCAGGACCGCCTGATCGGGCAGGTTGGGGCCGCGGTCCCATCTGATCCATGGCGTGAGGTAATATATCGCCAATGTGAGGCCCATGATCCACCATTTCAGGCGGCGGAACGTGCCTGTGACCCGCTTGGGAAAGATAGGCTCGCGCGGGGCATAAAGTACGGGGGCTGGCTGTTTCATTTCAGATTCCTGTTCGCATACTTAAAAGTAGTATCTGCGGGATGGCTTTGCCTTGATCTGGATCAAGCAAAGCCCTGAAACGGGTTTTGTTTTGCGAACAGGTCCGTTTCAGGGCAGGGGCGGCCATGTACTGGCCGCCTGTCTGTCTATTCGCCTCCTCCTAGAGAATGCACATAGACAGAAACAGCGCGCACATCGGCGTCAGACAGGCGTTGGCCCCATGCAGGCATCACGCCGTAACGGGCATTGCGCACGGTATGCTCCAGCGTTGCGCGATCCCCGCCATAAAGCCAAATCGCATCCGCAAGGTTCGGGGCCCCCAGATCACGGTCGCCCAAAGCTGTGTCGCCATGACACGAGGAGCAGTTATCAGCAAAAATCTCGGCACCCTGCGCCGCAAGCGCGGCATCGTGGTTGGGGGAGGACAGGCTGATCACATATTCCACCACACCTGCGATCTGGTCATCCTCAAGGATGTCGTCAAAGGCGGGCATTTCAGAATAACGGGCGTCAAGGTCGGTCTCGTTACGGACACCATGGGTGACGGTCGCAACGATGTTGTCGATGTCACCACCCCAAAGCCAGTCATCATCCAGCAGGTTGGGATAGCCTTTGGCCCCGGCTGCGCCAGCACCGTGGCATTGGCTGCACTGGGCACGAAAGACGGAGGCCCCGCGCGCCGCGGCGTAGCGGTGCAAATCATCTGTGGGCGGCAGCGCGTTAAGATCGACGGCCAGCAGATCGCTCTCCAGCCCTGAATTCAGCGCATTATGGGCTGCGATATCCTTGGCCACTTCGGCGCGGGTAGAATAGCCCAGCAAACCGGATGTGGCCCCCGATATCATGGGCCAGGCAGGATAGGCGATGGTATAGCCGATGGCCCAGACGATACAGGCATACAGTGTCCACAACCACCAGCGCGGTAGCGGATTGTTCAGCTCCTCGATACCGTCCCAGCTGTGGCCTGTGGTTTCGACGCCGGTTTCGATGTCGGTTTTCTTCTCAGCCATTAGAGCGTCCTTTCGGGTCGAGGCCAGCTTGGGCGCTGCTGCATGAGGCACAGTTTTTGGTGCAGTCTGTTTCCAACGAGGAGACAGGTCCCTCATTGCGGAAAGGGATCATCTGTGCCTCCCGACGTGCGCTGCTTTGACTGGGCAAAAAGGCCCAGATCGCGGCACCGGCAAAGAAGCCGAACATGGCCAATAGCACCCAGCTGTCGGCAATCTGGCGCATAAGGGAATAGGTATCCATAAATCTGCCTCCTAGCGGCTAGCATCTGGTGTGAAGGTCGAGAAATCGACCATGGTGCCAAGCACCTGAAGATAAGCGATCAATGCGTCCATCTCGGTCAGGTCGTTTTGCCCGTCAAAGTTGGCAATGGCCGCACCGGGATAACGCTCAAGCATGTCGTCGTAATCGCCATCCGGATTGGCCTGTACGTAAAAGTCAGCCGAGGCCTGTTCGATCTGTTCGTCGGTGTAGGGCACGCCGACAAAGCGGTGGGTGCTCAGCAGGTCTTCGATGTGCTTTGCGTCAATACGTTTATCCGCAAGGAAGGCGTATTGCGGCATCACGCTTTCGGGGACTACGGATTGCGGGTCCATCAGGTGATCCACATGCCACGCGTCCGAGTACCGACCGCCAACACGGGCCAGATCCGGCCCCGTGCGTTTGGACCCCCATTGGAACGGGTGGTCATACATGCTTTCTGCCGCCAATGAGTAATGGCCGTAGCGCTCGACTTCGTCGCGCATGGGGCGGATCATCTGGCTGTGACAGGTATAACAACCTTCGCGCACGTAGATGTCACGACCCGTCAGCTCCAGCGGAGAGTAGGGGCGCACGCCCTCTACTTCCTCAATTGTGTTTTCCAGCCAGAAAAGCGGTGCAATTTCCACGATCCCGCCGATGGTGACCACCAGCAGTGAGAACGTCAAAAGCAGTGTCGGGCTTTTTTCAAGGATGGCGTGTTTATCAAGAAATGCCATGATTGGTTCCTTACTCTGCCGGTGTTGCGTTGAGGGTGGGCTGTGGCATGGGGGCCTTGGCTGGCGCACCTGCGCGGATGGTCATCCACATGTTCCAGCACATGACGACCGCGCCGCTCAGGAAGAGGATCCCGCCCAGACCACGCACCACATACATCGGGAACTTGGCGCTCACGGTGTCGGCAAAGGAGTTCACAAGGAAGCCTTGATCATCCACTTCGCGCCACATCAGACCTTCCATGATCCCGCTGACCCACATGGAGGCGGCGTAGAGAACGATGCCAAGGGTTGCCAGCCAGAAGTGCCAGTTGATCGCGGCCATAGAGTGCATTTGCTTGCGGCCCCACAGGCGCGGCGTCAGGAAGTAAAGCGCCCCGAAGGTGATCATCCCGTTCCATCCCAGCGCGCCGGAATGAACGTGCCCGATGGTCCAGTCGGTGTAATGCGACAGGGAGTTGACCGCGCGGATCGACATCATCGGCCCTTCAAAGGTCGACATGCCGTAGAAGCCAAGGCTGAGCACAAACATCCGCAGGATCGGATCGGTACGCAGCTTGTCCCAGGCACCTTGCAGCGTCATCAGGCCGTTGATCATGCCACCCCATGAGGGCATCCACAGCACGATCGAGAACACCATCCCAAGGGTCGCGGCCCAGTCGGGCAGGGCGGTATAGTGCAAATGGTGCGGACCCGCCCAGATGTACAAGAAAATCAGCGCCCAGAAGTGGATGATCGACAGTTTGTAGGAATAAACCGGACGGCCTGCCTGCTTGGGGACAAAGTAATACATCATGCCAAGGAAACCCGCAGTCAGGAAGAACCCCACAGCGTTATGGCCGTACCACCACTGGGTCATAGCATCCTGCACACCCGAGAAGACCTGCACAGATTTGCTGCCCCAGATGCTCACGGGGATGCTGAGGTTATTGACCACATGCAGCATGGCCACGGTGATGATGAAGCTGAGGAAGAACCAGTTGGCCACATAGATGTGTTTCTCGCGGCGTTTGAAGATCGTGCCGAGGTAGACCGCCAAATAGGTCAGCCACACAACAGTGAGCCAGATATCAATGTACCATTCAGGCTCTGCATATTCTTTGGATTGGGTAGAGCCGAGCAGATAGCCGGTCGCGGCCAGAACGATGAAAAACTGATAGCCCCAGAACACAAACCATGCCGCCTTGCCGCCCCAAAGGCGCACGCCGCTGGTGCGTTGCACCACATAAAACGAGGTGGCGATCAGCGCGTTACCGCCAAACGCAAAAATCACCGCAGAGGTATGCAGCGGGCGCAGTCGGCCAAAGTTGGTAAAGGGTTGACCCCAGTCAAAGTTGAGCGCGGGAAAGGCGAGCTGGAAAGCGATGAAGGTGCCCACCAGAAAACCCGCGATACCCCAAAACGCAGTGGCAATAACGCCTGCGCGGATCACCCCGTCAAAATAACTGCCGTCCTCGACCACGGGGATCACCGGCTCGTCAATGCCGCGCAATACCCAGATGAACATGCCCGCGGCGATAAACATCACAAGCAATGCGTGGAATTGGTAGGCGGCGTCATGTGCCCAATTGACGCCAATGGCGGCAAAGAGCGAGACAAAGCCCAAAAGAATTAATTTTAAGTAGGCCATATAGACACCCTCGATCTTTGACAGAGCGCCATCGCGCCGCTCCTGTTCGCAGGGTGTTTTTATATGCTCGGGGAATCGCCGCCTTGATCTGGATCAAGGTTTCGTGAGGTGGGGGGCGCTGTTTAGCTGACAAACCCGCCATCGGCATCGTCGCCGGTGGCTTCTTGCAGGGCAGGCAAATCCAGAACCTGCAGATGGTGCCGGTCAGAAAAGGCGATCACGCCCTCTTTTTTCAAGCTGCTAAAGTGACGGCTTACCGTTTCCAGAGTTAGCCCGAGGTAATTGGCGATCTGGTCACGGGTCAGATAAAGCGTGATGAGCCTTGGGGCATCTTTCTGTTCGACGTGGCTACGTCGGGCGAGCATCTCAACGAAAGTTGCGATTTTCTCGCGTGCAGTTTTGCGGCCCAACAGCAGCATCCATTCGCGCGCGGCGTCCAGCTCGTCCAGGGCAAGCTCCATCAGGCGCTGGGCGACATGAGGCGTGTCCTCCACCAGCTTTTCAAAAGGCGAGCGGTTGAAGCAGCACAGGGTGACATCGGTTGTGGCGGTGACATCGAATTCGATCTCGGTGCGGCCGGGGCGGCCAATGAAATCGGACGGCAACAAAAGCCCCACCATCTGGGTGCGCCCGTCTTCAAGCGTTTTGGAGAGCGACGCAGCACCCGTCACCAGCGAGGCGACATACTCCAGCGGCTCACCGCGCCACAATATAACATCCCCCGCAGCAAAATGCCGGTAGGTTTTCATACTGTTGAGTATTTCAAGCTCATCCGAGTCGCAGCGCGCACACACCGCACGGTGCCGGATCGGGCATTCCTGACAGCGCACTTCGGTGATGTTGGGTACTTGCATTTGTTGATCTGCATCAATGTGAGTTCTATCTGTCTGATCTACTACTACGTGCATGACCAGATTCGAGCAACTTGAAAAACATGGGCTTTTTGACGCGCGGGTGCCGCGTTATACAAGCTATCCACCTGCCAACCACTTTGTGCGCGGCGCAGGGCAGCGGCATCAGGCGGATTGGCTGCGCACCGTTCCTGAAGGTTCGGCTGTTTCGGTCTATATCCATATCCCGTTCTGTAAGCGGCTTTGCTATTTCTGTGCATGCCGGACGCAGGGTACGCGGACAATGCGGCCGGTCGAAGCCTATCTGGCAGTGCTTGTTCAGGAACTCCACGCTGTGCGGGCCTTGTTGCCTGCGGGGCTGAAAATGGCGCGGTTGCATCTGGGTGGCGGCACCCCCACGATCCTGAGCTCCGCCGCGATGCACAATGTGCTAACGGAGGTGTTTGCCAGCTTCGACGCCGCTGATGACATCGAATTCTCGGTCGAGATCGACCCGACCGAAGCGGCACCCGCGCTGCTAGAAATCCTTGCGGAATTTGGTCTGAACCGTGCCAGCATTGGGGTGCAGGATTTTGCCCCGCAGGTACAAGAGGCGATCGGGCGCCAGCAATCATTTGCCCAGACCCAAGCCGTGGTGGAAAAACTGCGCGCGCTGGGTGTGCCCAACATCAACCTTGATCTGCTGTATGGTTTGCCACATCAGACAAGCGATAGCTTTGCCAATACGCTGGATCGGGTTTTGTCATTGGCACCGGACCGATTGGCCATTTATGGCTACGCCCATGTGCCATGGATGTCCAAACGACAGGTCATGATCAAAGAAGACAGCCTGCCTGACACCCATGCCCGTTTCGATCTCGCCGAGATGGCAGCGCAGGTGTTTACACAGGCGGGCTATCTGCCCATCGGGATTGATCATTTTGCCCTGCCTTCGGATGGGCTTGCTCAGGCGGCCAAGGAAGGTAGGCTGCGCCGGAACTTTCAGGGGTATACGGACGATACCGCACCAACGCTGATCGGATTTGGTGCATCGGCCATCTCGCGTTTCTCCCAAGGATACGTGCAAAACGCGCCTGCGACCTCGGCCTATCTTGACCGCATCGCACAAGGCGGCATGGCCGGACACAACGGCTATGCCATGCAACATGCCGATGGATTGGTTGCGCGGGTGATCGAGGAGCTGATGTGCTGCTTTATGTTCAGCGAAGACAGATTGAACGCCGAATTCCCGAACCAGCGCGACACGATCCATGCCATTGGTGTTTCTTTGATGCGTCAATTTCCGGATGTCTTTTTCATTGCGCACGGCGGGCTGCAATTGCGCGATGATGCCAAGCCTCTGGTACGGATCATCGCCAGTTGCGTGGATACCTTTGTGAGCAAACAGACCGCCCATGCCAGTGCCATTTGAGGCACCGCGTTCGTCTGCGGTTTTCTCGAGGCCTAATTTTTGTGCGAGAGCCTGTTAATTGAGCGGCGAAGTTCGGCGCTCGTGTAAAGTTTCGCAAACTCTTTACTAAAATGCTGGATTGAGGGGAGCCTATGTCTCCACATGTCCCTGCCCGAAAAGGGTGGATACGTCGCGCTGGGGCCTGCTCCGTCTGTGCGGCTATAACATAATTGTTGCGGATATCTGGTGGGGGGATCGGGCTTCCGAATGGGAAGTGTGCCGTACCGCCAAGCCTGTGCGCGACGACTAACAGGGATGAAAATGATGACAATGAAACTTTCCACGATGGTTACAGCAGCGCTGCTGGGTTCCACTGCCATGGCTGCCGCAGAATGTGCGGAGCCGGTCAAGGTAGGCGTGCTGCACTCGCTTTCAGGGACGATGGCGATTTCCGAGACAACGCTCAAAGACACCATGCTGATGCTGATCGACAAGCAGAACAAGGCAGGCGGCGTTCTGGGCTGCCAGATCGAAGCGGTTGTCGTTGATCCGGCCTCTGACTGGCCCCTGTTTGCGGAAAAAGCCCGCGAGCTGCTGACGGTGAACGAAGTCGATGCGATCTTTGGTTCATGGACATCCGTTTCGCGCAAATCCGCGCTGCCCGTCCTCGAAGAGCTGAATGGTCTGATGTTCTACCCTGTACAATACGAGGGCGAAGAGAGCTCCAAGAACGTATTCTACACCGGTGCCGCCCCCAACCAACAGGCGATCCCTGCGGTGGATTATTTCCTCGAAGAGCTGGGCGTTGAAAAATTCGCGCTGCTGGGCACGGATTACGTCTACCCGCGCACGACCAACAACATTCTCGCGCAATACCTGCAGGACAAAGGCATCGCCGAAGAAGATATCTTTGTGAACTACACGCCCTTTGGTCACTCTGACTGGGCGACGATCGTGGGCGATGTTGTTGCATTGGGCGAAGACGGCAAACAGGTCGGCGTGATCTCGACCATCAATGGCGACGCCAACATCGGTTTCTACAAAGAACTGGCCGCGGCTGATATCTCTGCCGATGACATCCCTGTGGTAGCTTTCTCTGTGGGTGAAGAAGAGCTGTCTGGTTTGGATACCTCCAACCTCGTTGGCCACTTGGCTGCTTGGAACTACTTCCAGTCCGCAGATACACCACAGAACGCCGAATTCATCGCCGAGTGGAAAGCATTCGCCGGTGAGGATCGTGTGACAAACGACCCGATGGAAGCACATTATATCGGTTTCAACATGTGGGTGAACGCGGTTGAAGCAGCAGGCACCACCGATGTGGATGCGGTACGCGACGCGATGTACGGGCAGGAATTCCCGAACCTGACAGGCGGTACTGCGGTGATGTTGCCAAACCACCACCTCGCCAAACCTGTTCTGATCGGTGAAATCACCGGAGAAGGTCAGTTCGATATCATCTCCCAGACCAAAGAAGTGCCAGGCGATGCATGGACCGACTTCCTGCCAGCCTCTGCTGTGCTGACGTCGGATTGGAAAGAGCTGGGTTGCGGTATGTACAACACCGAAACCAAGACCTGCGTTCAGCTGACTTCGAACTACTAAGATATTTGTAAAAATATCGGCGCGAGGCAGGCATTGGCTTTGCCTCGCGCAACCTTAACTACCGAAAGAATACCCCTGATATGCGCTATCTTTTTTGGGCCATCACATTTTGTCTGATGTTCGTTGGGGGCGCGCAAGCGCAGGACTTGCAAAGCATTTTGCAGACCCATGCGGACGAAATTTCCAAACCTTCGCGCAAATCCGTTCATATTGCGCTTGATGATCTGGTCGGCTCGGGTTTGCCGCAGGTCACATCGTTTCTTGAGCAATGGTCTGATAAAAACGTCTGGCGCGCTGCGGACGGGACCTTTTTCATTGCAACAGAGCAAGGCGACGAGCTCGCGCTTCAAGACGTGGACAGTCAGGCGCAAAGCGTAGCAGCCAAAGAGGGATTTACCCAGCTGAAACCGAACGGCGGTGTGCGCCGCGTGATCGGTACTGCCTTGGTGCAATTCCAGTTAAGCGATCCCGATCTGTCGCGGCGTGTGACGGCGGTTGAATCGATTGCCCGCAGGCCCGAGGCCGCGCAGCTTGGCCCGCTTCTGGCTTCGATCGAGGGAGAGAGCGATAGCCAACTCAAAGCCAGAAAAATCCAGCTGGCAAATTTCATGTCAGCCAGTTTTGGCGAAACACCTCAACAGCGGATTACCGCGATCAACAGCCTGTCAGCTGACACAAGTGTCCAAGCGCGCGCGGTGTTGAACCAGATACTCAGCACAAAGGCGGGCGTCGCGCGCATTCAGCCAAATAGTTCTGATCCCGGCGTGCCCGAGGGCAACATCGCACGCATCATTGATCCTTCGTCCGCGCCGTTGACGTATTACGCCCAAGCGGTTGAGGCAGGGCTGGCACCGCAGATGACGACCCCGCAGATGATCCGCGCAGCACTCGAGGCGAACATCGTTGAGGGCCGCGTTGGCGGGGTGGCGTTGGCACAGTTGGACAATGATGCGACGCGGGCAAAAGCCTATGCCGCGCTCGCCGAGGCAGAATTAGTCCCGCCTTTGGTCACAGCCCAAACAATTGAATACACCCTCCCGTTTTATACTTTTTACGAACTCTACGACGAAGACGATGCGCAGATCACAGCAGCCGCCGAGGCGGCGCTTGCGTCGGCTGAGGCGCGGGTGGCATGGGAGCAGACAGCTGATCTGGCGCTCGACGGTCTTTCGCTGGCTTCGATCTATTTCCTTGCTGCCATTGGCCTCGCGATCACCTTTGGTGTGATGGGCGTGATCAATATGGCCCACGGTGAATTCATCATGATGGGGGCCTATACCGGCTACGTTGTGCAGCTGTTTATTCCTGATTACACCATCTCGATTCTTGTGGCACTGCCGCTGGCCTTTGCCATCACCTTTGCTGCGGGGGTGACCATGGAAAGGCTCGTGATCCGCCACCTCTACCACCGCCCGCTTGAGACATTGCTGGCCACTTTTGGCATCTCGATTGCCCTGCAACAGCTGGCCAAGAATATCTTTGGCACACAGGCGCGCCCGCTGACCTCGCCTGCATGGCTGGACGGGGCTTGGGTGATCTCGGATGTGATTGCCATCAGCTATATCCGCATCGCGATCTTTGTGATGGCGTTGATGTTCCTCGGGCTGATCCTATTCGTGCTCAAACGCACGCGGCTGGGGTTGGAAGTACGCGCGGTCACACAAAACCCCGGCATGGCCGCAAGCATGGGCATCAATCCCGACCGCATCAACATGCTGACCTTCGGGCTGGGATCTGGCATTGCGGGTATCGCAGGCGTCGCGATTGGCCTTTATGCCAAGGTGACCTCCGAGATGGGCAGCGATTACATCGTACAAAGCTTTATGACCGTGGTTGTTGGTGGTGTTGGCAATGTCTGGGGCACGCTTGCGGGGGCCTCGATGATTGGCATTCTGCAAAAGGGGATCGAATGGCTCAACCCGTCCAACACGCTGGCGGCGCAAACCTATATGATCTTGTTCATCATCCTGTTTATCCAGTTCCGGCCCAAAGGCATCGTCGCCCTCAAAGGCCGTGCGGCGGCGGAGTAACGTCATGAAAAATACATTTATCGGTCAAAACCCGTCCGTTTTGTGGTTCCTTGCAGCGCTTGGCGCCTTCACACTGGGGATCACCCTTTTATCCGAAGTAACCGGCGCGGGCCTTATCTCGACATCCTTTGTCAAAGTTCTGGGTAAAACGCTTTGCCTGTGTCTGGTGGCCATCGCGATGGATGTCGTTTGGGGCTATTGCGGTATTTTGAGCCTTGGGCATTTCGCCTTTTTCGGCATTGGCGGCTACGCCATTGGCATGTGGCTGATGTATGCGCGCACCGAAGGCATCGTTCTCGATAGCCTGTCCAGCCAGGTGATCCCGCCCACACCGCAAGAAATCTCCGACGCTATTGGGAATCAGATTTTCGGTGTCGTAGGCTCGTCCGACTTTCCGATGATCTGGAGCTTTGCGGATAGTTTGTTCCTACAGCTTGCGATGGTGGTGCTGGTGCCAGGTTTGCTGGCATTGGTATTTGGCTGGCTGGCCTTCCGCAGCCGTGTGACCGGCGTGTACCTGTCGATCCTGACCCAAGCGATGACGCTGGCCCTATCGCTCTACCTCTTCCAGAACGACAGCGGTTTGCGTGGAAACAACGGCTTGTCCGGCCTGCAAAACATCCCCGGTTTCGAAGACACCTCCCAAGCGGCGCTATCGGTGTCCTTCTTTGTCGCCTCGGCCCTCGCACTGGCGGTGGGCTATGTGTTTTTTGCTTGGGTTGTGTCGGGCAAGATGGGCAGCGTGGTCAAAGGTATCCGCGATAATGAGGCCCGCGTGCGCTTCCTCGGCTACCATGTCGAGAGCTACAAACTGTTTATCTTTACCATCACTGCCATCGTCTCGGGCATTGCGGGGGCGCTTTATTATCCGCAGGCGGGTATCATCAACCCCGGTGAAATTGCCCCCATCGCCTCGATCTATCTGGCAGTATGGGTGGCGATTGGCGGGCGCGGTCGGCTCTATGGCGCGGCAATCGGCGCTGCCTTTGTCTCGCTGCTGTCGAGCTGGTTCACAGGCGGGGGGGCACGGAATATCAATCTGGGCTTCTATACCGTGCAATGGACCGATTGGTGGCTTGTGCTTCTGGGCTTCAGCTTTGTCGCCGTCACGCTGTTCTTTCCAAAAGGGATTGGCGGCCTGTTTGATTATCTGGTGAGGAAACCGCAATGAGCATGCTCTTGGAAGTCTCGGGCGTGAGCGTTTCCTTTGACGGGTTTCGCGCCATCAACAACCTGTCCATCAACTTTGCCGAGCCAGAGCTGCGCGCCATCATTGGCCCCAATGGCGCAGGCAAGACGACCTTTATGGATATCGTAACCGGCAAGACCAAACCGGATCAGGGCCATGTCATCTGGGGAGAGCGGAATATCTCGCTGTTGGATATGTCCGAGAGCGAGATCGCGCGCGAAGGCATCGGGCGCAAATTCCAGAAACCCACTGTGTTTGAAGAACAAACCGTGCGGCAGAACCTTGCCATGGCGTTGAAGAACCCGCGTGGGCCATTTGCGGTTTTGATGCATAAGAAGACCGCCAGCAACGGCGCGCGGATCGAGGCAGTCGCCGAAGAGATCGGCCTGAGCGACAGCCTGATGCGCCGCGCAGGAGAGCTGAGCCATGGGCAAAAGCAATGGCTGGAAATCGGGATGCTGCTGGCCCAAGAGCCGCGCCTGCTATTGGTCGATGAACCCGCAGCAGGGATGACGATTGAAGAGCGTGAAAAGACCACAGATATCCTCAAGCGCGCGGCCGAAACGCGTGCTGTTGTGGTGGTCGAGCATGACATGGAATTTGTGCGCAGGCTTAATTGCAAGGTGACTGTGCTGCACGAGGGATCGGTTTTGGCCGAAGGCAGCCTTGATCATGTCACCTCTGATCCGCGTGTGATCGAAGTATATTTGGGGCGTGCACATGCTTGAGATTTCCAACCTCGATCTGCACTACGGGCAGAGCCAGATCCTTTATGATATATCGCTGAGCGCGGCCAAGGGGCAGATCACCACAGTGATCGGCAACAATGGTGTGGGCAAGACCAGCCTGCTCAAGGCGATTGCGGGCCGGCATCCGCGTTCGGGCGGGCAGGTCGGTATCGAGGGCGCGCCCCTCACAGCGACCACCGCTTTTGCCGCTGCAAAGGCAGGCATTGCCTATGTGCCGCAAGGGCGCGAAGTTTTTCCGATGATGAGCGTGCTAGAGAACCTCGAAACGGGGTTTGCTTGCCTGCCAAAATCGGACCACGCGATCCCCGCACGGATTTTCGAGCTTTTCCCCGTGCTGCGCGAAATGCAGGCGCGACGGGGGGGCGATTTGTCTGGCGGGCAGCAACAACAGCTCGCCATTGGTCGCGCGCTGATCACCCGCCCGCGGGTATTGCTGTTGGATGAACCGACCGAGGGCATTCAGCCCAATGTGATTCAGCAGATCGGCGATGCATTGCAGCAATTGCGCGATGAGGGTGAGATGGCGATTGTGCTGGTTGAGCAGAACGCCGATTTCGCGCACCGCATGGGCGACCGCTTTGTGGTGATGGAGGGTGGCCGGATCAAGCGCCATGCGCTCAAGGCGGAATACTCCAAACAGATGCTGACAGACGATCTGGCGCTCTAGGACCGCCCTGCGTGTCCACCCAAAAAGCAGAGCAGGGCATTGCGTTCCGGAGGGCTTTGCCAATACCGTCGTAACAACAGCTGCACAGGCTCCGCGACAGAGGGCCATCAGGGAGAAAAGATATGACCTTAAAATCACTCGCATTGGCCGCAACCCTTGCCGCTTTTGCCACAAGCGGTCTTGCACAGGATGACGCGGGCAAGCTCAAGGTGGGAATGATCACAACCCTGTCGGGTGGCGGTGCGGGGCTTGGGCTTGATGTGCGCGACGGCTTTTTGCTGGCGGTTAAGCAATCAGGTAAGGGCAATATCGAGGTCGTCATCGAAGACGACCAGCGCAAGCCGGACATTGCGGTGCAATTGGCCGACAAGATGATCCAATCCGAAAAGGTCGATGTGCTGACCGGTATCATCTGGTCCAACCTTGCGATGGCGGTCGTGCCTGCGGCTGTGGCGCAGGGCAAATTCTATCTGTCGCCCAATGCGGGCCCGTCGGCGTTGGCCGGTCGCGGGTGTAACCCGAATTATTTCAATGTGGCATGGCAGAATGATAACCTGCATGAGGCCGCAGGTGCCTATGCAAAAAGCGCAGGTTACAAGAACTCGTTTATTCTGGCTCCGAATTATCCGGCCGGTCAGGACGCGTTGACCGGTTACAAACGCCAATATGAAGGCGAATTGGCTGGTGAGCTGCTGACCAAGCTGGGCCAGACCGACTATGCCTCCGAGATCGCACAGATCCGGGCATCGGGTGCAGACAGCGTGTTCTTCTTTCTGCCCGGTGGGATGGGGATTTCTTTTTTGAAACAATATGCCGATAGCGGTCTGGATATTCCCGTTGTCGGTCCCGCGTTCAGCTTTGATCAGGGCATCTTGCAAGCGGTCGGCGCGGCCGCGCTTGGCGTGGTGAATACCTCGCAGTGGAGCAAGGACCTTGATAACCCGACGAACGCCGCATTTGTCGACAGCTTTCAGGCCGAATACGGACGTCTGCCTTCGTTGTATGCCAGCCAGGGCTTTGACACCGCCAACTTGTTGATAAGCGCGATGGACAAGGCCGACGTCAGCGATGCAGAGGCCTTTCGCGCTGCGCTCAAGCAGGCGGATTTTGACAGCACACGCGGGGCGTTCGCGTTCAACACCAACAATCACCCGATCCAGAACATCTATGTGCGCGAAGTGGTGCAAGAAGGCGATGTGTTTACCAACAAGATTATCGGCACAGCGCTTGAAAACCACGGCGACGCCTACGCGGCTGAATGCAAAATGTAAGCATGCTCGGGGTGGCCTATGGCTGCCGCGATCTGCTTTAATGTGCGGAACATAGCATGTCTTTCCTTTTACTGGCCGAGCAAGTCCTTAATGGGCTGCAATTGGGCGTGATGCTGTTTGTTATGGCCGCAGGGCTCACGCTGGTGTTCGGCGTGATGGGCCTGATCAACCTCGCACATGGATCGCTTTTTATGGTGGGGGCTTTTGCTGCTGCCGCGGTCGCGGGCGCGACAGGGAGCTTTGTGCTGGCGTTGATCGCAGCGCTTGCAGCCGCCGCTGCCGCAGGGGCGCTGATTGAGGTGCTGGTCTTGCGCCGCCTTTATGACCGTGACCATCTTGATCAAGTGCTGGCCACTTTCGCGCTGATCCTGATATTTTCCGAAGGCACGCGGTGGCTTTTCGGCTCTTTCCCGCTGTACCTCAATATCCCATCCTATCTGGCAGGACCTGTTTCCCTGCCGTTCGGCATTCAGTATCCGCTGTATCGGCTTGCGCTGATTGCCATTGGTCTGATCATCGCGGCGGGGCTGTTTGCGTTGATTTCGAAAACCCGCTTGGGGATCCAGATCCGCGCGGGCGAGAATGACCGCGAGATGATTGCGGCGCTTGGAGTGGATATCTCGCGGCTGTACACAATCGTCTTTGCGCTGGGCGCGGCGCTTGCCGGACTGGCGGGTGCGCTGGTCGGGGCGATCCAGTCGGTGCAGGTCGGCATGGGGGAGCCGGTGCTGATCCTTGCCTTTGTGGTGATTGTGATCGGGGGCATTGGCTCTATCAAGGGGGCGTTGATCGGCGCGCTGATGGTCGGCCTGACCGATACGCTGGGGGGCGTGTTGCTGCCGCAGCTGTTCAAACTGTTCATGGAAAATGCTGCCGCATCGGCCGCAGGATCGGCGCTGGCGTCGATGCTGATTTATATTCTTATGGCGGGGGTGCTGATCTGGCGGCCCGCTGGCCTGTTCGGTGCGCGCCCATGACCCGTGAAAACATCCTTAATGCCGTTGTCGTGGCCGGCCTGATCCTTTTCCCGCTGGCGGCGTGGCAGCTGGATGAACCGTTTCTGATCACACTTGCAACCAAGGCGGTGATCTTTGCGCTGGCTGGTGTCGGGCTGAACATCGCCTTGGGCCTTGGCGGTCTGGTAAGCCTTGGCCACGCTGCCTTTTTCGGCTTGGGCGGCTACGCTATGGGGATCCTCGCCAGCCATGCGCAAATCTATGATCCGATCCTGACGGTGCCGTTCGTGATTGAGGGCAGCAAAAGCATGCCTGTCATCTGGCTCACTGCGGTTGTAGCCTCTGGCCTTGCGGCATTTGCCATTGGCGCGCTGAGCCTGCGTACCTCGGGTGTTTACTTTATCATGATCACGCTCGCCTTTGGGCAAATGCTTTATTATTTCGCGATCAGCTGGCCCGCATATGGGGGCGAAGACGGATTGTCGATCTATGTGCGCAACAGTTTTGTCGGGCTGAATACGCTCGATCCGATCCAGTTCTATCTGATCTGTGCTGTGATCCTGTTTGCGGTGCTATATGCCATGGCGCGCATGGCGCGTGCCCCTTTCGGGCTGGCGTTGAATGCGGCACGCCAAAGCTCCGCGCGGGCGGAAACGGTTGGTCTGTCCCCTTATATGCTGCGTCTGATGGCCTTTGTGATTTCGGGCATGATCACAGGGTTGGCGGGGGCGCTGTTTGCGGATCTGAACCGTTTTGTGAGCCCGACGATGTTCAGCTGGCAGCTGAGCGGTGAAATCATCGTGTTTATACTCATCGGGGGCACGGCGCGGCTGTTCGGGCCTGTGGTCGGCGCGATTGTCTTTGTCACGCTGGAGCATGTGTTGGGCGGGCTATCTGAATATTGGCACATCTTTCTCGGCCTGCTGTTGTTGGCCATTGTGCTGTTTGCGCGGGGCGGGTTGATCGGGCTTTTGACAGGAAAGGCGCGGGCCCATGACTGAGGTGGTGTTAGAGACGCGAGGGATTTGTAAAACCTTTGGTGCGCTGGCCGCGAGCCGCGATATATCGCTTGAGCTGCGGGCGGGCGAAATCCATGCTCTTATCGGGCCTAATGGTGCGGGCAAATCCACATTGATCGCGCAGATCGCCGGTGGTTTGCAGCCCGACGCGGGGCAGGTCCTTTTGGCGGGCGAAGATATCACGGCTTGTGATAGGGCCGCCCGTGCACGCCGTGGATTGGCCCGTACATTTCAGATATCGGCCTTGGCGATGGAAGACACTGTCCTGCAAAACGCGCTGTTGGGGGCTTTGGGGGCAGGGGGATCACCCTTTGCGATGTGGCGGCGGGCACTGGGTATGCAAGACCTGCGCGCGGTGGCTGAAACCGCGTTGGAGCGTGTGGGGCTGGCAGGTAAAGCCGCGCATCTCGCAGCCGAGCTATCACATGGGGAGCGCCGCCAGCTGGAGGTGGCAGTGGCGCTAACTCTGAACCCCAAGGCCTTTGTCATGGATGAGCCGATGGCCGGTTTGGGCACCCAAGGATCAAAAGCCATGACCGGTTTCCTTGACGGTTTGCGATCTCAGGCCCCCATCTTGTTGGTTGAGCATGATATGGACGCTGTTTTTGCCCTCGCGGACCGGATCAGCGTATTGGTTTATGGCCAGATCATTGCTACAGGCACGGTGGCGGAAACCCGTGCCGATCCTGCCGTGCGCGCCGCCTATCTGGGAGAGGACGCATGAGCCTGCTTGAGGTGGAAAACATCACTGTGTCTTATGGGGCGTCCCAAGCGCTTTTTGGTGTATCTGCGCGGATCGATCAGGGCGAGGTGCTGGCCCTGCTGGGGCGCAACGGGATGGGGAAGACGACGACGATCAAGGCGATCTGCAGGCTTTTGCCACTGGGAAGCGGGCGGGTTATGTTTGATGGTAGCGATCTGGCCCGTGTGCCCGCGCATAAGGCCGCGCGTATGGGGCTTGGATTGATCCCCGAGGGGCGGCGCTGTTTCACCTCGCTGACCGTGTGGGAAAACCTGCACGCGGCAGCCCGCAAAGGATATTGGGATTACTCTCGCGTAGGCTCTCTTTTCCCGCGGCTGATTGAGCGGCGCGATCAGATCGCGGCCTCTTTGTCTGGGGGCGAACAGCAGATGCTTGCCATTGGCCGTGCGCTGATGACCAACCCGCGATTGTTGATCCTTGACGAGGCGACCGAAGGTCTTGCCCCGCTGGTACGTGCCGAAATCTGGGATGCGATTGCAGCGCTCAAGGCGCAAACCGGCCTGTCTATCCTGTTGGTGGATAAATCTCTGAGCGAATTGCGCGAGGTGGCGGACCGTGCCACGATTTTGGAGCGCGGGGTGGACGTCTGGCAGGGGGAAATGGCAGCGTTGTCCGAGCAGATCACAGCACAGCACTTGGGCATTTGAGCGGCCCATTCCCGCGGGCATGGCATGGCTGAGGGGGCGTATCTTATGAAAAACCTCAAGTAATTTGCCAATTCCTACTGGTATCGGTTCGCACCTCGATTAAATACAGCGTACTATTACCCGAATTATCGCCTTGATTCCTGTCAGGGGGAGACGACCAGCCCAGAGGGGGAACATCCTCGGGCCCCAACAGTACGGAGCACATGTGTCCCTTCTTTTGATCGTTGCCTTGCCGTTTCTGGGTGCGTTGCTGCCCGGTTTGATGAACCAAGCAGGGCGCGCCGCCTGTGCCGGCGTCACGTTTACTGTCACGCTGGCTGCGTTTGTCGGGCTGATGACCAATCTGCCTGCGATGATGGCGGGCGATGTTGTGATGTACCGTGTGGATTGGATACCCGCGCTGGGCCTGAACTTTACGTTGATGCTTGATGCGCTGGGGTTCTTTTTTGCGACGTTGATCCTCGGGATTGGCCTGCTCATCATTACCTATGCGCGCTTCTATCTCGCGCGTGAGGACAACATGGGTGAGTTTTTCACCTATCTGCTGCTGTTCCAAGGTGCGATGGTCGGGATTGTCCTGTCGGATAATATCCTGCTTTTGCTGGTGTTCTGGGAGCTGACTTCGCTGTCGTCCTTCCTGCTTATCGGCTATTGGAAACACCTGCCCGAAGGGCGCCAAGGCGCGCGTATGGCGCTGACGGTCACCGGCATGGGCGGGCTTGCGATGATCGGGGGCATGTTGATCCTTGGCCAGATCGCGGGCAGCTATGATTTGAGCGTTATCCTGCAGAACCGCGAGCTCATTCAGGAAAGCAGCCTGTATTTGCCCGCGCTGATCCTGATCCTGATCGGGTGCTTCACCAAATCCGCTCAATTCCCGTTCCACTTCTGGTTGCCGCATGCGATGGCGGCCCCTACGCCCGTGTCCGCCTATCTGCACTCTGCCACGATGGTGAAGGCGGGTATCTTCCTGATGGCACGCATGTGGCCGGTGCTGTCCGGAACGCCGGAATGGTTCTGGTTGGTGACGGGTGCCGGATTGATCACGATGGTGCTGGGCGCTGTGATTGCGGTGTTCAAACATGACCTGAAGGCGCTGCTGGCGTTTTCCACCGTGAGCCACCTTGGCCTGATCACGATGCTGCTGGGCACAGGCACGGCATTCGGCGCGATGGCGGCGGTCTTCCACATCCTCAATCACGCGACGTTCAAGGCCGCGCTGTTTATGTCTGCGGGCATCATTGACCATGAGACGCACACACGCGATATTCGCCGTCTGGGCGGGTTACGGCACCTGATGCCGATCACCTTTGTGATCGCCACGCTTGCGGCACTGTCGATGGCAGGGATTCCGCTGCTGAACGGTTTTCTCAGCAAAGAGATGATGCTGGAGGAAGTGTATCACACGGTATTGGGCGGCAATCACTGGATTGTGCCGACGCTCGCAGTCGTGGGATCGCTGTTTTCGGCTGCCTATTGCTTCCGCCTGATCGGGCACACCTTCCTTGGCCCCAAACGGACCGATTATCCTGCCGCGCCGCATGACCCACCTGCGGGCCTGTGGTTGCCGCCTGCTTTGTTGGTCGTTCTGGTTGTGGCCATCGGCGTTGCG
Source organism: Sulfitobacter sp. (assembly GCF_039977885.1). Taxonomy (GTDB): domain Bacteria; phylum Pseudomonadota; class Alphaproteobacteria; order Rhodobacterales; family Rhodobacteraceae; genus Sulfitobacter. The sequence goes on along the minus strand of NZ_JBDWCI010000008.1, from coordinate 260,319 downwards.
CCGTTTATCGCGGAGCCTGCGGTTAAGGCTATTACATCTGTTGTTCTGGGTGGCGCGGCAGAGCTCCCAGAGGCGCATATCAAAATCTGGCACGGTCTGGTGCCTGCCCTTTATATGTCGATTGTGGCTGTGGTTGGCGGCTTGATCGTACTGGCCCTGTTCAAGCCGCTGTTGCGGGTTTGGGATGCGGCCCCCCGGCCCGAGGCAAAAGCCATCTTTGACTGGTTGATCGCGCGCATTGTGGCGCTTTCCCAGACGCTTACGCTGCCGCTGCATAACGGGGCATTTACCCGTTATAGCGCGGTGATGGCGGTGACGGTTGTTGTAGCGGGTTGGTACGCTTGGGCCAGCGGGTCTGTTGGTCCGGCGACGCGTGCCGTGCAACCCGCAGGACCGATCGAGATCGCAGGCTGGCTGATGATGGTCGCGGCTGTGGTGGCGATGATGCTGTTGCACCGCAACCGTCTGCTGTCGCTTGTGCTGATCGGGATTGTCGGGCTTATGGTATCGGTCGGGTTTGTGTTCTTCTCTGCGCCGGATCTGGCAATGACGCAGATCACGGTTGAGGTGGTGACAACCATTCTGCTGCTGCTTGCGCTTAATTTCCTGCCCAACGAGACCCCGATCGAAAGCAGTACCTTGCGGCGCCTGCGCGATGTGGGTGTTGCAGTGGTGGCGGGTGTTGCGGCATCGGTGCTGAGCTATCATTACTTGCTGCGCGATGCAGTGACGACGCCAATTTCCGAATTCCACCTTGCCAACAGCTATAAAGGCGGCGGCGGGACCAATGTGGTGAACGTGATCCTTGTGGATTTCCGCGGCTTTGACACCTTTGGTGAGATCATTGTTTTGGGGATCGCAGCGGTGCTGATCTATGCCCTGACCGAGGCGCTGTTGCGCGGGCCTGTTCGGGCGCGTCTGCTGAACCGTAAACCGGACAAGCCGCTGGCAGGGGATATGCATCCGATGATGATGGTGGTGCTGACGCGGGTGCTGATGCCGGTCGTCATGATGGTCGGTTTCTACATCTTCCTGCGCGGCCATAATGAGCCGGGCGGCGGGTTTATCGCGGGCCTGGTCGCGTCCATCGGTTTGGTCATGCAGTATATGGCCAGCGGCTATAGTTGGGCCAGCGACAGGCAGCGCTATCCGCATCACGGGGTGATTGGCGCAGGGGTTTTGATTGCCGGGCTGACGGGCATGGGCTCGTGGTTTGTGGGCAAGCCCTTCCTGACGTCTGATTTCACCTATGTGCGTATCCCGCCGTTTGAGAAATTCGAACTGGCCACAGCGGCCCTGTTCGATCTGGGCGTATTCCTTGCGGTGGTTGGTGCGGTCATGTTGTCGTTGGACGGTTTCAGCCGTCTTGCGCGCCGTGCCCATGTGAAAGACAGCGATTATGCGATGGACATTAACCCGTCACGGTCAGAGAACGACGCTTTGAGCGGGGAGAGGGTATAACATGGAAATTCTTGTAGCTTCTGCCATCGGTATTCTGACCGCCGGTGGCCTTTATCTGGTGATGCGTTTGCGCACATTTCCTGTGATTCTGGGTGTTTCATTGCTGACTTACGCGGTGAATGTTTTCCTGTTCGCCTCGGGGCGGTTGGTCACAGGTGCGCCGCCTATCCTGACGGACGCGACAACCTATACCGACCCGCTTCCGCAGGCGTTGGTTCTGACGGCGATTGTGATCTCGTTCGGGATGACCGCCGTTGTGGTGATGATCGCACTTGGTGCCTATCTTGGGACGGATGATGATCACGTAGATGATGCGCCCGCCAAAGGGGGGGATGCGACATGACCCATTGGTTGATTATACCGATTGTCCTGCCGGCGTTGCTGGCACCGTTCATCATTTTGTGTGCCCGCTATCACATGGGCATCCAGCGGGTGTTTTCTGTCGCCGGTGTCGTGGCAATGATTGCGCTGGCATTGGGGCTTGCGGTGCAGACCTCGGATGGCACTGTGATGCTGTACCAGCTGGGCGATTGGGCCGCACCCTTCGGGATCGTATTGGTCGGAGACCGGCTAAGCACGATGATGTTGCTGCTCATGGCTGTGCTGGCGCTGTTTGTGCTGCTCTATGCCATCGGTTCCAAATGGGATGAACGCGGGCGGCATTTCCATGTGTTGTTCCAGTTCCAGTTGATGGGGATTTCGGGTGCCTTTCTGACCGGTGACCTGTTCAACCTGTTTGTTTTCTTCGAAGTGCTGTTGATCGCCTCTTATGGTCTGATGATCCATGCGGGCGGCAATGCGCGTCTGCGGGCGGGCGTGCAATATGTGCTGTTCAACCTGCTTGGATCGACATTGTTTCTGTTCGCACTGGGCGCGCTTTATGCGGAAACCGGCACGCTGAACATGGCCGATCTGGCACAGCGTGTGGCCATGATCAGCACGGACGCCTCTGTTGGTATCCGCGTGGCGACTGTGCTTTTGATCCTTGTCTTTGCGATCAAGGCGGCGATTGTACCGCTGCATTTCTGGCTCCCCAGCTCATACGCCGAAGCGCCGGCACCTGTTGCGGCCCTGTTTGCGATCATGACCAAAGTGGGCGCTTATGCGATTATTCGCGTCTATACGCTGATCTTCCCCGTGGACCTTGAAGTAACTGCTGGGTTGCACGGCACGTGGTTGCTGCCCCTGGCGCTGCTGTCGCTTGCTGTAGGGGCTGTGGGCGTGTTGGCCGCGAAAAAGTTTGACCGGCTTGTGGCTTTTGCGGTCATCAGCTCGATGGGGATGGTGATGGTCGCCATCGGCATGTTCACCCAAGAAAGCATTGCTTCGGCGTTGTATTACATCGTGCATTCAACCTTGGCTGCGGGCGCGTTGTTCCTGATTGTTGATCTGGTCCGTCAAAGCCGCGGACATCTTGAGCTGCGCCTTGATGCACCTGTGGCGGGGGGCGCATTGATTGCGCCGCTGTTTATGGTCGCCGCCATTGCGATGGCCGGCCTGCCGCCCTTGTCGGGATTTGTGGGCAAGCTGATGGTGCTGAATGCCGCTTTTGACGGCGGGCCAATGGCTTGGGTGTTCGGGGTTATTCTGATCAGCAGCCTGTTCATGGTGGTGGGGTTTGCGCGCGCAGGCTCGATCCTGTTCTGGAAGGCACAAGCCGATAACGCACCCGTGCCCGAGGTGGGCCGTGCAGCGCCATCCGCGCTGTCATTTGTGGCGGTTGGCGGTTTGCTGGCGCTTTTGGTCGCGCATACGGTTTTTGCCGGTCCTATGTACCGATACACGACGCAAACCGCTGCACAGTTGGTGACACCGGATACCTATATGGCGACCGTTCTTGGCACCCCCGGCAAGCTGAGCGGTGACAAAACCGATGAAACGAAGGGAGATCACTGAGATGGCACGCCTTTTTCACTGGCTCTTCCCGCATCCGCTGCTCACTCTGCTGTTGGTCGTCGTCTGGACCTTACTGCAAAATAGTATTTCTGCAGGGATGGTTGTTTTCGGCCTGATCCTCGGGATTATCATTCCGCGTGTGACGGCTGCCTTCTGGCCCGAGCGGCCGCGCGGTTTTCGCGTTGGTAAAATGCTGTCGTATGGCATTATGGTTCTGTGGGATATCATGGTGGCCAATGTTCAGGTCGCATGGATTGTCCTGACCGTTCCCAACAGCAAGCTCAAACCCGCATGGATCACCATCCCGCTGGACCTGCGCCAGCCCGAAGCAATCACGCTGTTGGCCGGCACGATCACACTGACCCCCGGCACAGTCACGGCCGACCTGTCGCAAAGCGGGCATTACCTATTGGTACATGTCCTGCACACCGATAACCCCGAGGCAGAGGTCACAGCGATCAAAACCCGCTATGAGGCCCGTCTGAAGGAGATTTTCATATGATCCTCGCTCAACAATTGATGGATTACGCGCTGATCATTGCGTTTGTCGTGGTGGGTCTGTGCCAATGTATGGCTATGGCGCGCCTGTTGATCGGGCCGGGGCCGGGGGACCGTATTCTTGCGCTGGATACTATGGTGGTGAACGCGATTGGCCTGATCGTATTGATGGGCCTGTCGCAAGGGACCCGTATTTATTTCGAGGCATCCTTGATCATCGCGATGCTCGGCTTTGTCTCGACCGTGGCCTATGCGCGGTTCATTTTGCGCGGGGATATCATCGAATGAATATTGAGATTATTGCGCTTTATGCGGTGGCATTCTGTCTGATTGTCGGTGCTGTGTTCACGCTGGTCGGGGCCATTGGCCTGTTAAAGTTCAACGATAGCATGACCCGCCTGCATGCGCCAACCAAAGTGGGCACTGTTGGCGTGGGCGCATTGCTGCTGGCTTCGATCATCTACAATAGCGTATTTTCGGGCGGTGCGGAGCAGGAGCTCTTGATCATGGGGTTCCTGTTCGTCACAGCGCCGATTTCGGGCAATTTTATAGCCAAGGTGAACATGCATGTCCGCAGCTGTGTGACGCCGCCCGAGCTGCCCGAGGATGAGCAATGGGCAACCTTTTCGGTGCCCGCAAGCGACGCTGATATCCTTGAGACATCAACCGATAAATCCTGATCGACGACGGCCAGCAACCCTTTGCCTCTGCCGCGAAAGGGTGGCGCGTTTAGCTTGACAAAACCAGTGGCCTCGGGTCCTTCTGCGTGGATGAATCGAAAGGATTGTACCATGATGAAGACCCGTGCCGCCGTCGCTGTCGAAGCAGGAAAACCGCTTGAAATCATGGAGGTCAACCTCGAAGGCCCCAAGCGCGGAGAGGTATTGGTCGAGATCAAGGCCACGGGCCTGTGCCACACCGATGAATTCACCCGCTCGGGCGATGACCCCGAAGGTATCTTTCCCGCGATCCTTGGCCATGAAGGTGCGGGCATTGTGCTGGAAGTGGGCGAGGGTGTCACCACGCTGGAGCCGGGCGATCACGTGATCCCGCTCTATACACCTGAATGCCGTGAGTGCGAATATTGCCTGAGCGGTAAGACAAACCTGTGTCAGGCGATCCGCGTGACCCAAGGGCGCGGGCAATTGCCTGATGGCACCACGCGGTTCTCTATGCTGGATGGCACGCCGATCCACCACTATATGGGCTGCTCGACCTTTGCCAACCACACGGTTGTGCCTGAAATCGCCTTGGCCAAGGTGCGCAAGGATGCGCCGTTCGACAAGATTTGCTATATCGGTTGTGGTGTGACCACGGGCATCGGTGCCGTGATCAACACCGCCAAGGTCGAGATCGGCGCGCGCTGTGTTGTGTTTGGTCTGGGCGGCATTGGTTTGAACGTAATTCAGGGCCTGCGCATGGCAGGAGCAGATCAGATCGTTGGCGTTGACCTGAATGACGACAAGGATGAAACCGGCCGCTATTTCGGCATGACGGATTTTGTGAACCCTTCCAAAATCGAGGGCAATCTGGTCGAACATCTGGTAGAGCTGACAGGCGGCGGGGCCGACTATACTTTTGACGCCACCGGCAACACCAAGGTCATGCGCGACGCGCTTGAAGCTGCGCATAAAGGGTGGGGCGAAAGCATCATCATCGGCGTGGCACCTGCCGGTGCGGAAATCAGCACGCGGCCCTTCCAGCTGGTGACAGGTCGTGTCTGGCGCGGAACAGCCTTTGGCGGCGCCAAGGGCCGCACCGATGTACCCAAGATCGTAGATTGGTACATGAACGGCAAGATCGAGATTGACCCAATGATCACCCATAAGCTGACATTGGGTCAGATCAACGAGGGTTTCGATCTGATGCACCAAGGGAAATCCATCCGCGCGGTCGTCGAATTCTAAGTCGTATGGTTGCTTTCTCGTGGTGTAAGCTGCGAGAAAGCATGGCCATCTGTGTGATGGGCCTAAAGAGACATAGTTCACAGGGCGTTGGGGGCATCTGACGCTCTGACGTAAGGGTAGGGTTGTCATCGTTGCAATCCGCGCCATGCTGCATACCTACATCCCTGCGGTGGAACATGTCACAACGAAAGGCCTCCCATGACCAACATAGCCCTTATCACCGGTGCATCCTCTGGTATCGGTATGGAATTTGCCCGCTATCATGCGGCCAAAGGGGGCGACGTGGTTTTGACCGCGCGTTCGGCCGATAAGCTGGCCAATCTTGCTGCCGAGCTTGAGGCAGCACATGGCATCAAGGCGCATGTTTTCGCCGCCGATCTGGGGCGGGCGGAAGGGGCGGCACAGCTGATCCAGCAGATTGCGGATGCAGGTCTGTCCATTGATATCTTGATAAACAACGCAGGCTTTGGCGGGCGCGGCGCGTTTGTTGAGCGGCCTCTCGAGGATGAGCTGGAAATGATCGACCTTAACGTCAAGGCGTTGGTGGTGCTTTGCCATTACTTTGGCGCTGGGATGGCCGAACGTGGGAATGGCCGTATCCTCAATGTGGGATCTACTGCGGGGTTTATGCCCGGCCCGTTGCAAGCCACCTATTTTGCAACCAAAGCGTTTGTCAAAAGCTTTTCCCAAGCGCTGGATCATGAGCTTCGCCCACAAGGGGTGACGGTGACCTTGCTGGCTCCGGGGTATGTTGTGACCGGTTTTGCCGAACGGGCGGGGCTAGAGGGCACCAAGCTGGTGTCGAGCGGCGGCAGATCGGCGGCATCCGCTGCGCAACACGGCTATGACGCGATGATGCGCGGCACGCTGGTGACTGTGAACGAGGGGCTGCTGGGTATTGCGGTCAATTGGGTGATCCCGCTGCTGCCGCGCCGTATGGTAATGGGAATGATCGAACGGATGCAGCGCAAATCCTAATAAACAGGGGCAGGACCTATGAAACTGACGGTGAACGGAACAGAGCACAACGTTGATGTCGAAGAGGACATGCCGCTGTTGTGGGTGCTACGTGACGAATTGGGTGTGACGGGTGTGAAATACGGCTGCGGTATCGCGCAATGCGGGGCCTGTACCGTGCATGTTGACGGTGTTGCCGTGCGGTCGTGCCAATTGGCGGCGGCAGATGTCGATGGTGATATCACAACCATCGAAGGGCTGGGCGCGCCCGATAGTTTGCACATCGTGCAAGAGGCGTGGATCGCGCATCAGGTAGCGCAATGTGGTTACTGCCAATCGGGTCAGATCATGCAAGCGGCCAGCTTTCTCGACCTGAACCCGGCTCCGACCGATACGCAGATCGACGAAGCAATGAGCGGCAACCTGTGTCGATGCGGAACCTATCCGCGCATCCGTGCAGCGGTGAAAACCGCCGCCGCAAAGCTGCAGGAGGCATAAGCCATGGGCCGTATCAAAACCATTGCCCGCCGTAGTTTTCTCATTGGCTCTGTCGCAGTGACAGGTGGGGTGGCCTTTGGCACCTATCTGGTCCGCCGCGACCCTGAAAACCCGCTGACGGCTGATGCCAAAGCGGGGGATGCGGTGTTTAACCCCTGGGTCAAGATCAACGCGGACGGCATTACGCTTGTCACGCCGCACACTGATCTGGGGCAGGGGGCGGTTTCGATGCAGGCGATGCTGATCGCCGAGGAGCTGGATGTGGAGATGGATCAGGTCATCACCACCGCAGGTGCCCCTGCTGCTGCATATTACAATACAGCTCTGGCCGCCGAGGCGGTGCCGTTCCGCTCGAATGATGACGGGTTTGCCGCGCAGGCCATGCGCGATACTATGGGCGCTGTGATGAAAGTGCTGGGCGCGCAGGTGACTGGCGGCTCCACTTCGGTGCCTGACAGCTTTGACAAACTGCGCATGGCGGGCGCGGTTGCACGTGAAACACTCAAAGCGGCTGCTGCCGCGCGAACGGGTGTGCCGATGGATCAGCTAGGCACAAAAGCCGGCGCGGTGATCCTGCCTGATGGCACGCAGATCGCCTACACCACTCTGGCGGAAAATGCGGCAGCGATTGAACCGGCCACCGATGTAGATTTACGTGATCCGTCCCAATGGCGTATGATCGGGAAACCGGTGCAGCGCATGGACATCGTCGCAAAATCTACCGGCACCCAGATTTACGGCATCGACCTCAAGGTTGAAGGCATGGTGCAGGCTTCGGTTCGGATGAACCCGCGCAAGGGCGGCGCGATGCTGGGCTATGATGCCAGTGCCGCAGAAGGGATGCGCGGCGTCAGCAAGGTGATCGCGCTGCCCTACGGTGTGGCGGTGATTGCGGATAACACATGGCGCGCCTTTCGCGCGCTCGAAGAGATTGAGATCGACTGGGGTCAGGCCCCCTATCCAGCGGAGCAAGACGATCACTGGGCCGCTGTTGCCGCCTCTTTCACAGCGGAACGACTGGACCGTGAATGGCGCCATGACGGCGATGTTGACGCCGCACTGCAAGGGGCAGAGGTCATCGAGGCCGAATACCGCGCGCCCTATGTTGCGCATCAACCGCTTGAGCCGATCGGTGCGATTGCCTTGGTCACTGCAGAGCGAGTCGATATCTGGGCGGCGCATCAATTGCCGCGTTTTGTGCAGCAACGTGTTGCAAAACGGTTGGATATGGATGCCGAACAGGTGTTTTTGCACAATCAATACGCCGGCGGCAGCTTTGGTCACCGGCTTGAGTTCGATAACATCGACGTGGCCATAGACATCGCCCGCGAAGTCCCGGGCACGCCGGTCAAACTGACCTTCCGGCGCGAAGAGGATTTTGCGCAAGACTACAATCGCCAGATCGGCATGGCGCGTGGGCGGGGCGCGGTTGCTGAGGGCAAGGTCACAGCGCTGGATCTGGACATCGCCACCGTCTCGGCCGCGCGGTCACAATCCAACCGCCTTGGCGCGCCGGTGCCGGGGCCGGATACCCAGATTGCGGCGGGGGCGTGGAACATGCGCTATGCGCTGCCGGACCTGCGCGTGCGCGCCTATGCGGTGCCCGAACTTGCGCCGACTTCTTCGTGGCGCTCGGTCGGGGCTTCCACGGCGGGATTCTTTGCAGAAGGGTTTCTGGACGAATTGATCCATGCCGCCGGTGCCGACCCGATGCACGAACGCTTGCGGCTGGTGAATGACGATGATGCCCGCGCGGTGCTTGAGGCCGTGGCCGAGATGTCCGATTGGGGCAGCCCTCTTGCACCCAACCAGGGGCGTGGTGTGGCGCTGGTGACGGCGTTCGGCGTGCCCACCGCCGAGGTGGTCGAGGTCACGGATACGCCTGATGGCATTCGCATTGATCGGGTCTGGATCGCGGCCGAGGTTGGCCAAGTTGTCGATCCGGTGAATTTTGAAAACGTCGTTGCGGGTGGCGTGATTTGGGGACTGGGCCATGCCATGAATTCTGAAATTACCTATTCGGACGGGCGGGCTGAGCAGGATAATTACCATATGGCCGAGGGTATGCGCCTGCATCAATGCCCCGTGATCCAAGTGCGCGGTCTGGAGAATAGCGATATTGTGCGCGGTGTTGGAGAACCGCCGGTGCCACCTGCGGCTCCTGCTTTGGCCAATGCCATTTTTGCGGCGACCGGCAAACGCCTGCGCCAGATGCCGTTTTTCCATGAGGTCGATTTTCTATGAAGCGGTTTGCGGCATTTATTGCCCTTGCCTTGCCGATGAACGGACAGGCTCACGCACAGGAGACTGCGGAAGCCGCATGGGAGCGTATTTATGCGGTGACCTCTCATCCGCGTTGCGCCAATTGCCATGTGGGCGCAAGCGGGCGGCCTGCTTGGGATGATCTGGGCTATGGCGCGACGCGGCTGCACGGAATGAATGTCGTTGCCGGCGACAGCCGCATCGGTGCCGAGACAGTCCCCTGCCGTACCTGCCACATCGGTGCTGCGGGTCCCAATGATGTTCCCCATGCCGCGCCGCAACTGGATGATGCATGGCGTCTGCCGCCCGTCGAGCTTGAGTGGTACGGCAAGAGCAGTGCGCAAATCTGCGCACTGCTGCGCGATCCTGAACGCAACGATGGCTTTAGCCCAGCCGAGCTGGTCGAGCATGTGCGCTCGAGCGCCTTTGTCGCTTATGGCTTTGCGCCGGGGGGCGGGCGCAATCCGGCACCGGGAAGCGTTGAAACACTGGCCCGCGATCTTGAAATCTGGGCGGCGGGTGGAATGCCTTGCGCGTCAGAGTAACCAGACGTCCTGTGGCATATGCCTTATATTTCTTGACTAGGCCCAATATGCGGAAATTCTTGCGCGGGTGCCGGGTCAATTGGGCGCGATCAACCAACTGGCATGAATTCCGTGCTGGTGCATCTTGACGGCTCTGGCGCGATGTCATACCCAAAGCGCAACGCGGGCGTTGTGTAATGGTAAGACCTCAGCCTTCCAAGCTGATGATGCGGGTTCGATTCCCGCCGCCCGCTCCATCCATGAATGTCCAATCCCTACCTGCGACAGCGCAGCGCTTGACCCCACCCCGTTGGCGCGCCAATAAGCGCAGGATATAGACCAAAGGACAGCGCATGGCGGATCACCCAACGGCCCCCCCTTCCGCAACCGAAGAACGGGCCCGTTCACGCCGGATCGGCGCATTGCGTGCGCTTTTGCCATTCTTGCGCCCCTACCGCGGGCTGATGGTTGCCGCGCTGTTTGCGCTGGTAAGCACGGCGATGATCTCGCTTACGTTGCCGCTGGCTGTGCGCCGTGTGGTGGATACCTTTAATGATGGCGAAGCGGCCCTGCTGGACCAGTATTTTATTGCAGCTATGGCGATTGCCGGATTGCTGGCTGTTGGCTCGGCGCTGCGCTATGCGCTGGTGACACGGTTGGGTGAACGTGTGGTGGCCGACATCCGCAAAGCCACTTTTGACCGTGTTATCGCCATGAGCCCTGTCTTTTACGAGCGCATCATGACGGGAGAGGTATTGAGCCGAATCACGACTGATACGACATTGATCCTGAGTGTGATCGGATCGTCGATCTCGATCGCTTTGCGCAATTTCCTTACCTTCATTGGCGGGCTGGTGCTGATGCTGCTGACTTCGGCCAAGTTGGCGGGGCTGGTGTTGCTGATTGTGCCTGCGATTGTTGTGCCTATTTTGATCCTCGGGCGCCGTCTGAGGGTGATGAGCCGCGAGAATCAGGATTGGATCGCGGCCTCTTCGGGGAATGCCTCGGAAAGCCTGAGTGCGGTACAGACGGTGCAGGCTTTTACCCATGAAGACGGCAGCCGTGCACAATTTGCTGCCATGACCGAAAGTTCGTTCGAATCCGCGCGCCGCCGTATTCGCACCCGTGCCTTATTGACCAGTATCGTGATCTTCCTTGCCTTTGCTGGCGTGGTAGGGGTGCTGTGGATTGGCGCGCGGGATGTCCGCGCCGAGCTGATGACCGTGGGGGCATTGGTGCAATTCGTAATCTATGCGGTGATGGTGGCGGGGGCTGTTGCTGCGCTATCGGAAATCTGGTCGGAGCTGCAGCGCGCCGCAGGCGCGACCGAGCGGTTGGTGGATCTGCTCGAAAGTGAAGACCCCGTAAATGACCCAGCCGAGGGGCAAAGCCTGCCCGAACCGGTTCAGGGTCACATCCGCTTTGAGGATGTCACTTTCCGCTATCCCTCGCGTCCCGAGGTGGCAGCACTTGATGCCGTGACGCTTGAGATCAAACCAGGTGAGACCGTGGCCTTTGTCGGCCCGTCAGGGGCGGGCAAGACGACGATCATCCAGATGATCTTGCGGTTCTATGACCCGCAAAGCGGGCGCGTCACCTTTGACGGGATTGACCTGCGCGATATGGCGCGTGACACTTTCCGCCGCCAGATTGCCATCGTCCCCCAAGACCCTATGATTTTTGCGGCTACGGCACGCGAAAACATTCGCTTTGGCCGCCCCGAGGCCACAGACGCCGAGATTGAAAGCGCCGCTCGTGCGGCCGCTGCGGATACCTTCATCAATGCGCTGCCCGATGGCTATGACAGCTATCTGGGTGAGCGCGGCGTGATGCTGTCAGGGGGGCAAAAGCAGCGCATTGCCATTGCGCGTGCCATTCTGCGCGCTGCCCCTGTGCTGTTGCTTGACGAGGCGACAAGCGCGCTTGATGCCGAAAGCGAGCGTGCAGTACAGGCCGCTGTGGAAGAGCTGAGCGCGGATCGCACCACGCTGATTGTGGCGCACCGGCTTGCCACCGTGAAAAAGGCCGACCGGATTGTTGTGCTGGATGGTGGACGCATTGTGGACACGGGCACCCATGACGCATTGGTGGCCAAGGGCGGGCTGTATGCGCGTCTTGCACGGCTACAATTCACCGATGGCATCGCTGCGGAATAATTCACCCTTGTCACGAATTCGTGATCCACTATCTGTTGGTTACACCATTCAAGGAGTATTCAAATGGGTTTGTGGAGCTTTGTAAAAGGGGCCGGCAAAAAGGTTTTTGGCGGCGATGACGACGCAGAGGTTTCCGGCGCAGCATTGCAGGACGAGCTGAAAGAGCTTGGTCTTGATGCAGAAGGTCTGGACATCTCGGTAGAGGGCGACAAAGTCAAAGTGACCGGCAAAGCCGCCTCACAGGAGATGCGCGAAAAGGTTATTCTGGCTGTGGGCAACGTCGAAGGCGTCGCGGCGGTCGAAGATGACGTCACAGGCGGCGAAGGCGAGCCTACGTTCCATACTGTTGAAAGAGGTGACACGCTTTGGGCGATTTCGGAAAAGGCGCTGGGCAACGGCGCGCATTACGAAAAGATCTTTGAGGCCAACAAACCGATGTTGAGCCATCCTGACAAAATCTACCCCGGTCAGGTGCTGCGCATCCCGACTGTTTAAACGTTTTTGCGCGCCGCACCCTTGATTGTGCGGCGTGCGCCCTTTTGGATGCGTGGCATCACCCCCATATCTCTAATACAGATCTGACGTTCGGGGATTTGTCCCTATGACGCTGCGTTTCAGCCCACGGATTGCTTGATCTTACGGGGCGGGGACTGCATCGTATCATATCAAATGACGCATGCCGCAAAAGCGGTGGCACCACGGGAGGAAGACACATGGGTTATTCAGGAATTGCTGACCGCGACGCAATCGAAGCAGAGAGCGCGTGGGAAGATCGCGACCTGCACAAGACGCTGTATGGTATGTTGTCGGCAACTGCCGCCAAATTTCCAGATAACAACGCCATCAGTTACCAGCTGTTTTCGGGCCCGACAGATTTCGCCGAAACGCTGAACTGGCAGCAGTTCCATGATAAGTCCGTGCAAGCGGCAAACCTGTTTCGCAGTCTCGGTATCGGGCCGAAAGACGTTGTGGCCTATGTATTGCCCAACGCAAACGAGACCGCGCTTACCCTTATGGGCGGTGCGATTGCCGGTATCGTAAACCCGATCAACCCGCTGTTGGATGCCGAACAGATTGGCGCGATCCTGCGCGAAACAGGTGCCACGGTTGTGGTGACCCTGCGACCGTTCCCCAAAACGGATGTGGCCGATAGAACCGCCGCTGCTGTGGCGTTGGCCCCCGATGTTCACACCGTGCTGGAAGTGGATTTGCACCGCTATCTGACAGGGGTGAAAAAGCTGATCGTGCCGTTGATCCGTCCCAAGCGCAGTGTGAAAAATCAGGCGACCTACAAGAACCTTAATGAGGAAATGGCCAAACAGCCCACGACGCTGCAATTTGACGACCCGCAAGAAGACCGCGTGGCATTCTATTTCCATACTGGCGGCACAACGGGCATGCCCAAAGTGGCCCAGCACACCTATTCCGGCGCGATCTACAACGCTTGGACCGGTGCGCGTTTGCTGTTTAGCGATAAGGATGTGGCCATGTGTCCACTCCCGTTGTTTCACGTGATGGCCGTTCATGCGGTGTTTATGGGCGTGGTCCAAGGCGGCGCGCATATTGTGTTTCCAACACCTCAAGGGTATCGCGGCGAGGGTGTGATTGATAACTTCTGGAAGCTGTGCGAGCGTTGGAAGGTGACATTCATCATCACCGTGCCAACTGCAATCTCCGCCAAAATGCAGCGTCCGATCAACGCCGACCTATCTACGGTCAAAACGGCATTCTCGGGCTCGGCCCCGCTGCCGCTTGAGCTGTTCAAGCGGTTTGAAAAAGCCACGGGCATCACCATTGTCGAAGGGTACGGCCTGACAGAGGCGACCGTTCTGGTATCGTGCAACCCCACTGACGGGCTGCGTAAGGTCGGCTCTATCGGCGTTGAGTTCCCCTATACCAAGGTGCGTATCATCAAGGGCACGCCCGATGGCCCTATTGATGCTGAGGTAGACGAAATCGGAGAAATTTGCGTCTCGAACCCGGGTGTCTTTGCCGGCCATACCTATACAGAGGTCGAAAAGAACGAGGGTCTGTATTATGACGACCAATATCTGCGCACGGGCGATTTGGGCCGCAAGGATGAGGACGGGTATATCTGGATTACAGGCCGCGCCAAGGATTTGATCATTCGGGGTGGTCACAACATCGACCCTGCCGAAATCGAAGAAGCGCTATTGGGGCATGAGGCTGTGGCCTTTGCCGGTGCCATTGGCCAGCCCGATGCCCATTCCGGTGAGGTGCCGTGTGCCTTTGTCGAACTGGTCGAGGGGGCCTCGGTCACCGTTGAGGAACTGATGGCTTTCTCAAAAGAGCATGTGGCCGAGCGCGCAGCGCAGCCCAAGCATATGACCATCATGGATGAGCTGCCCAAGACTGCTGTTGGCAAGATTTTCAAGCCTGACCTGCGCCGTGCGGCCATCACCCGTGTCTTTGACCAGACATTGGAGGCTGCGGGTGTCACAGCCCGAGTGGATCACGTGGTCGACGACAAGAAACGCGGGCTGGTTGCCGTCATAGCGATGAACGGTGCCGAAAAGGCCGCAGTAGGCGAGGCATTGGGCGCATTCGCGAACCCTTGGGATGCAGCAGCTTGAGCCATACCGACTATGGCCTGCACCTTGATGATGAGGTGCAGGCTTATATTGCGCGCGCCAATCAGTTTTCGCCTGCAAACGCAGCTGAGCTGAATATCAAAGAGCAGCGCGCGGCCTATAACAAGCTGTGTGCCGCTTTCCACGCCGGTCGGCCCGATAGTGTCACAACATGGGATGAACATCTGGGTGGTGTGCCATGCCGGCGCTACGAAAGCGGCGCGCATGACACAACGCTGATCTACTATCACGGCGGTGGCTTTGTTGTGGGTGGGTTGGACAGCCATGATGATGTCTGTGCCGAGCTTTGTGCACATGCGGCTGTGCGGGTGATCTCGGTTGATTACGCGCTTGCCCCCGAAGTGGTGTTCCCCGGCTGTTATAACGATGCCCGAGCGGCCTTTGAGGCGATCTGCGCGCAGTATTCAGGCCGGATCTTATTGGGGGGCGATAGTGCCGGCGGCAATCTGGCCGCGGCAGTCACACATAGCGCGCGGGAACGTGTGGCAGGGCAAATCCTGATCTATCCCGCACTTGGCGGCGATGTGACCAAAGGCAGTTATATTGACCATGCCCATGCGCCGCAGCTGACCAGTGAAGATATGGCGTTTTATACCGCTATGCGCCATGGCCATGGGCCAGAGCCAGTGGGCGATCCCCGCTCCGCGCCATTACAAGATACCGATTTCACGGGCCTACCGCCTACGGTCATTGTAACCGCAGAATGCGACCCGCTTGCCAGTGATGGCCAAGCCTACCGCGACGCGGTCACTGCGGCAGGTGGCAGGGCGGTATGGTTCAATGAGGCGGGGCTTGTGCACGGTTGCCTGCGTGCGCGCCACATGAGCAAACGGGCCGCGGTTTTCTTTGACCGCGTTGTTGCGGGCGTGTCCGCCCTGTCGGAGAATAATTGGCCCTACGATAAAGCCTAACGCAAAAAGATACCGGCCTGCATGGTCTCGGCGATAGGCGCGCCGAGGCGCCTCAAGATAGTGGGGGCGAGCTGAAGCTGGTCGATGATTGTATCTTCGTCAGGCCCTTCTGCGTCTCCGAAATAATACAGTGCTGCGTCCTGTTGCAGCGGGTCGCTCCCGCCGTGGTGGCCGCGCGCGTCCTGCCCGTGATCAGCTGTGACGATCACCTCATATCCGGCCGCACGCCACTGGGGGATGAAAGGGGCCAGCATTTCATCCATGACGAAACACGCATGGTCCATTTCCTGGCTGTCGTGGAAGAACCGATGGCCCATACTGTCGAGGGTGCAGCTGTGTAGCATCGCGTAGTTCAAATCGAAACGCATGGTAAGATTGGTGAGCGTGGCAAATAGATCCACATCCGATGGGGTCATCTGGTTTGCAGCACCATAGCCGGTCATCGTGTGGAACCGGCCATGATTGATGCTGCCGCTGTCGGGCTCGTCATATTCAATATCGCGGATGTAATCGAACGGGTGGCGGTTAAACAGCTCGGACCAAAAACTATGGGCCACAGCGCCGGTTATACCGCCGCCTTTGCGCACCTGAGCAAAAACATCCGGAAGCGCCAGTCGGAAGACATTGCTGTTGCCGGTGCAGCCATGTGCGGCAGGGGCCACGCCTGTATGGATCGAGGCATAGCAGGAGGCCGAGATCGACGGCAGCACCGAGCGAATTTTCCACACGCGGGCATCGCCGTTTTTGACCCAGCCCTCAAGATTGCCGAACAGGCGGCGCCAGTTGCGGTAGGGCACGCCGTCCAGAATGATCAATAGAAGTTTATTCTCCACTGTGCGCTCCCTTGCTATATGGCCCGCATAAGATGGCAGGCTTTGAAATGGTGCAAGCGGATGTACACATAAATTTGTGCAGACGCCCCCTAGATTTGCAGTTAGGCCTGCGGTGAATATTCCAATTTTGGAGGCTCGGCATGGCCCGCACAAATAAACGTAAACAGCAACAAAAACAAAAAGCCCCGACCGCAGTCGCACCGAAAAGAACACGGCGCGATATGCTGGCTTGGACGGGGCTGGGTGCTTTGGGGCTGGGTGTGGTTGCGGGCGGCGGTGCATGGGCTGTGTCGTCGTTCAACCGCTCGGTCACGGAACGTGATCTGTCGCGCATCGGGCAGGGGGTGCCTTCGGTGGTGCAGGTTCACGACCCGCAATGCCCGATCTGCAATGCTTTGCAACGCGAAACGCGCAAGGCGCTGTCAGATATGGAAGGGGATCAGCCATTGTATCTGATTGCCGATATCACCCAGACACCGGGCGCGGTGTTTGCACAGGTACAAGGGGTGCCCCATGTCACGCTGTTGTTGTTTGACGCTGCTGGAAACCGCGTCGAGACGCTGAACGGCAGCCGCACGCGTGATCAGCTTTTGCCCGCATTCGAGCAGTTGATGAAGGCCAACGGCTAACAGTAAAACGCCAATGCCCCGAACGCTGTCGGGGCATTGGCTATGCCGGTTGCGCAAGGCGGGTCGGCGCGCTAATTGCCCGCGCTCTCCATTTTGCGGTGCGCGATGACTTCTTCGAGCCAACCCAGTTTCATCTCGGGCACGGAGCTGAGCAACAGGTCGGTGTAATCGTCAAAAGGCGGGGCAAGCACCTGTGACTTTGGCCCATAGCGCACAACGCTGCCCTGATACATCACCGCGATACTGTCAGCGATCGCCTTTACCGTGGCGAGGTCGTGGGTGATGAACAGGTAAGCGACATCTTCAACCTTTTGCAGGTTCAACAGAAGTTTGAGAATCCCGTCCGCAACCAACGGGTCAAGCGCACTTGTCACTTCGTCACAGATGATCAGCTTGGGTTTGGCTGCCAGTGCACGGGCGATACAGACACGCTGCTTTTGCCCGCCCGACAACTCGGCGGGATAGCGGTCCTGAAAACCTTCGCCCAGCTCGATCTCGTCCAGCAGCTCTTGGATGCGCTGTTGCTTTTCCTTGCCTTTGAGGCCGAAATAGAATTCGAGCGGACGGCCGATGATCGTGCCGACGGTCTGGCGCGGGTTCATGGCCGTGTCAGCCATCTGGTAGATCATTTGCAACTCGCGCAGATCCTCCAGCGGCCGCGTGGCCAGATCGGGAGTAAGCGTCCGGCCATCAAAGGTGATCTCGCCCGCAGAGGGGGGCAGCAGGCCGGTGATCACCCGCGCAAGTGTGGATTTTCCCGAACCGCTTTCGCCCACAACGGCAAGGGTTTGCCCCGGATGAATATCGACATTGATGTCTTTGAGCACATCAAAATCCGTTCCGGGATAGCGTGCAGTGACGCCACTGACGCTGAGGATTGGTGTGTCGGTCGGCGTCTTCTCAATATGTTTGATCGAGCGGACAGAGACCAGCGCCTGTGTGTACTCTTCAACCGGGTTGTTGATGATCTGGTCCGTGGTGCCATATTCAACCATCGAACCCTGTTGCAGCACCATGATGTGATCAGAGACCTGTGCCACAACGGCCAGATCGTGGGTGATATAAAGGGCGGCAACGCCGGTGTCGCGGATCGCATCCTTGATCGCTTTGAGCACGTCAATCTGGGTGGTCACATCCAGCGCGGTTGTCGGTTCGTCAAAGACCACCAGATCAGGCTGGGGGCATAGCGCCAGTGCGGTCATACAGCGCTGGAGCTGCCCACCTGACACCTGGTGCGGATAGCGTGACCCGATGTTTTCAGGATCAGGCAGGCCGAGTTTTTCAAACAGCACAACTGCACGGGCTTCGGCATCGGCTTTTGAAAATTTGTTCTGACGGATTGCGGCCTCGGTGACCTGTTCCATGATCCGTTTGGCCGGATTGAACGAGGCGGCGGCAGATTGCGATACATAGGTGACTTCGGCGCCGCGCAGGCGACGCTTGTCTGCCATGCTCGATTGGAGCACGTCGCGTCCGTTTACCCAGACCTCACCACCGGTGAGCTCGACCCCGCCGCGACCGTAGGCCATCGCGGCCAGACCGATGGTGGATTTACCTGCACCAGACTCGCCGATCAGGCCCAGCACCTTGCCCGCTTCCAGATCGAAATCGACGCCATGGACGATTTCGATGTCGCGGGATTTCTCTCCGGGTGGATAGATTGTCGCGCCAATTTTAAGGCCGCGTACTTTCAATAGTGGCTCGCTCATCCGCGGCCCCCTTTCAGTGATGTGGTGCGCGACAGAACCCAGTCGGCCACAAGATTGATCGAGATACACAGAATAGCGATAGCATAGGCAGGGTAGAGAGCAGCCTGAATGCCATAGTTGATGCCTTCTTTATTCTCTTTCACGATACCACCCCAGTCCGCTTGTGGGGGCTGCACCCCGAGCCCAAGGAAGGACAGGGTCGAGACAAAGAGCACCATAAAGATAAATCGCAGACCCATCTCGGCCACCAGCGGCGATAGCGCGTTCGGCAATGTCTCGCGGAAGATGATCCAGCCGATTTTCTCGCCGCGCAGGCGGGCGGCTTCGACATAGTCCATAACGGTGATGTCTACAGCCACAGCACGGGCAAGGCGGAACACCCGCGTGCTGTCGAGCAGCCCCATCAGCACGATCAGCGTTACAATTGTTGTCGGCAATACCGACAGCACGACCAGCGCAAAGATCAGCGCGGGGATCGACATGATCAGGTCGATAAAGCGGCTCAGCACTTGGTCGACCCAACCGCCAGAGACAGCTGCGAAAAAGCCAAGGATGGATCCTGTGGCAAAGCTCAGGATTGTGGCGGCTGTGGCGATAAATATGGTGGTGCGCCCGCCCCAGATCATCCGGCTCAGCAGGTCGCGGCCAATGCTGTCGGTGCCAAGCAGGAATTCGGATGAGGACGGTTCCCAGACGTCTCCCACGACCTCTGCCATACCGTAGGGGGCAATGAAGGGCGCGAAGACGGCGCAAAGGAAAAACACTGTCGTAAAGAACAGGCCAAGAAGGGCGGCAGGAGGAATGCGGGTCATTTTGGATGCCTCAATCTCGGGTTCGTCACAATGGACACAATATCAGCAATAAGGTTGAGACCGATGTAGACAGCCGCAAAGATTAGTCCGCACGCCTGAACCACAGGCACATCGCGTTTGGATACGTGATCGACCAGATATTGGCCCATGCCGGGGTAGGCAAAGACAACCTCGACGACGACAACACCAACGACAAGATAGGCCATGTTGATCATCACCACATTCACGATGGGGGCGACTGCGTTCGGGAAGGCATGTTTGCGGATCACGGTAAGCAGGCGCAGGCCCTTGAGTTCTGCGGTTTCAATATAGGCTGATTGCATCACGTTGAGGATCGCGGCGCGGGTCATGCGCATCATATGCGCCAGTACGACCAGCGTCAGCACCATCACAGGGATCGCAATCGCGTTGAGCTTTTCGCCAAGGCTCATCGAGTCGTTCATAATCGCAACGGACGGGAACCAGCGCAATTTGATCGCAAGCCAGTAAACGAGAATGTAACCAATCATGAATTCGGGAATCGAGATCGTGGTCAGGGTGACCGCCGAGATCAGTTTGTCGGGCCAGCGGTCTTTATAGCGAACCGCAAGAAGGCCAAGAAAAATGGCAAGCGGGACCGAAATCAGGGCAGCCCAAAAGGCAAGGAACATGGTGTTTTTAAGACGTCCGCCGATGCTTTCGGCGATGTCGCGGCCATTTGTCAGCGCAGTGCCCAGATCGCCCTGCAAAACACCGCCCAACCAATTGAAATAACGGCTGAGTGCGGGATCATTCAGACCTAGTTCCGCGCGCAGGTTGGCAAGGTTTTCGGGCGTGGCACCCTGCCCAAGAATTTGTTGCGCCACATCGCCAGGCAGCATGGTTGTGCCGGCAAAAATGAGGATGGACGCGGCGAAGAGGAGCAGGAGGCCCAGCGCTAAGCGCTGGGCGACCAGAGTTACAATGGGATGCATGATCCGATTATGCTTTCCAAGTGTATTTGAAGGACTTCCAATAGCCTTGTGGTCCGTTCGGGTTGCCCACATAGCCCTTCACCTCGGAAGAGATCGCATCAACAAAGTCGTTGAACATGGGCAGGATCACACCGCCCTCTTCGTTGAGCATGTGGCCCATTTTGGAATAGAGCTCTTTGCGCTTTGTCTCGTCCAATTCGGCGCGCGCTTCGAGAAGCAATGCGTCGAACTCTTCGACTTTCCAGCGTGTGTCGTTCCAATCTGCGGTCGACAGATAGGCTGTGGAATACATCTGGTCCTGGACAGGGCGGCCGCCCCAATAGGAGGCACAGAAGGGCTGTACGTTCCAGACTTCGGACCAGTAGCCATCGTTTGGCTCGCGCTTGATTTCCAGCGGGATACCTGCTGCTTGGGCGGATTGTTGGAACAGCGCTGCTGCATCTACCGCACCCGGGAAGGCACCGTCAGCGACGCGCAGAACGATAGGGCTGCCGTCGTGGCCGGATTTCTCATAGTGCTCTTTGGCTTTATCCAGATCAAAGCTGCGCTGCGGGATCGAGTCATCAAACAGCGGGTAGGCCGCGTTGATGGGCATGTCGTTGCCAACCGTGCCGTAACCCTGCAGAATTTTGTCGACGAGCTCCTCGCGGTTGATCGCATATTTCAACGCAAGGCGCAGGTCGTTGTTGTCAAGCGGCGCAGTATCGACATGGGCGATAAAGACATAGTGGCCACGGCCACCAATGCTGGTCACTTCGAGGTTCGGCGCGCGGTCCAGCAGCTTTGCGATCTTTGGCTCGACGCGGTTGATGGCATCGACCTGACCTGATTGCAGCGCTGCGGTACGTGCTGTCGCATCGTTGAGAACAATCAGCTCAACCGCATCGTAATGCGCGACTTCTTCTTGGCTGCCGCCCCAATAATCATCGCGACGCACAGCTTTTGCGCTCACGCCGGGCTCATAGCTTTCCATTGTGTAAGGGCCAGTGCCGATCGCGGCGTCCGGAGCGTCAAAGCCGCCACCGGGCTGAATGATCAGGTGGTAGTCTGCCATCTGATAGGGCAGATCGGCATTGCCGATTTCAAGCTCGAGGATGAATTTATTGCCGTCCACGGACATGCTTTTGATGCCCTGCATGATGCCCAAAGCACCGGATTTGGAATCTTCGTTGGAGTGGCGCTCCATCGTTTTCATCACGTCATCGGCGGTTACCTGTGCGCCGGTCGAGAAGGTACAGCCTTGGCGGATGTTAAAGGTCCAGGTCTTTGCCTCGTTGGAGCCTTCCCAGCTTTCGGCGACCAGACCGCGCAGGCCGCCGTCTTCGGCCAGCTCAACAAGGGGCTCACCCCAGAAAAAGCCGATCTGAAGCGGCACATCGGAGGCCCAGCTTGCAGGATCTTGTGTGTTTGTGCTTTCGCCGCCCTGAACACCCAAACGGAAAGTACCGCCTGCAACAGGTGTCGCATGGCCATCGGCCTGTGCCGAGCTGGCAAGCATCGAATTGGCCGCAGCGGCGGTCACGCCAAGGGCTGCTGCGCGCGCAACAAATTCACGGCGTGTCATCACGCCTTTTGTCACAGCTGCGCTGAGCTCTTTGAGTTGATCGTTCATAGTGGTCGTCTCCCAGTTGGAATCGTACGTCTTTTGCGCACGCTCGTTTTTGATTGATGCTTAAGGGTTACGCATTTGGTCACGTGCTGCAAGGGGGAATGCCGGGTTAGGGGGCGCAGCACTATAGGGCACCCCGTGAAACGCTATCTTTGACGTCGCGGCTGTATATAAGTGTGCCATTTTCCCAAGCTTCAATTTTCGCGGTGAGGTGGAATTTTTCCAAATCCGACCACATACTACATTGCGCGCGCGTGCGAAGCTGGATGCCGTCCCGCTCCATTTCATCCTCCCAATCACAATTCCCGCGCGCGCTTAGCGGATCATCGGGGTGGATATCCCAACGCTCGGACGCCCGCGACCCACTGATTAATCCGTGATCGTCATCGCGCAGTTTGCCAAAGTCATCCTCTATGACGAGGCTGTGAATGCCGGTGACCATATCAACCTCGCTTCGCCGGATGTGGCTTTCGGGACGAATTTCGGTGGTGCGCCAGGGGGCGGCGGACTCGGGCGGCAAAAATTGCACCTCGTCTTCGCCTGTGGTGGGGCGTTGCGGCACTATGACAGTGCCGTGGGACAGTGTAATCGAGGCAGCCTGCGGAGCCGGCCACAAAAGCGGCCAATACGCGGTCGAGATCGAAACCCGCAGGCGATCGCCCGCAGGGATGCGGTAGGCAGTCTGGTCAAGGTCCAGAGTGATTTCCTCGGTCTTGCCCGGGGTCATGGGCTGGGGATGTGCGGCACTGTTGCGGTGCGACAGGTTAAGCACACCATATGTAATGCGGGTTGCGGCCCCGTCGGCATGAATATGGTTCAATCGCACGGCGATTTGTGCTTGGGGTTTGTCACAGGCCAGCGTCAGGGTCACCCGAGGGGCACCGACGATATTCATGTCGCCGGTCAGGGGCGCGGAAGTGTATGTAGACGACAGCGCATCATCCGCGCGCTGGTCGCCCGGCATCTCCGGGCCCAGCCATATTGCACAGTATTCACCCGCCGCTGCACCGCAATGTGCAGGAGAGGCGACGCGGTCGCTCAGGGGCTGTGGCGTATTATCAAGCACACCACCGGTGCCCAAATGCAGGGTCTGCACAGGAAGATGACTTGTCGCGCCCCGCTGCTCGGCGATCCAGCGGCCTTCACGGGATGTATACCAGCCTGCCGGTCGTACCCCGTCCATAAGGTATGCGCGGTAGTCAGGGTCATTCTCTACGCCGGTATCAATCCCCTTTAGCCAATGATCCCACCAACGCAACGCTTCTTGCAAAAAGCCGATGCGCGGTTCCGGTACGGCGAAATGCGGGTATTTATGAACCCAAGGGCCGACAATGCCTTTTGCGCCCTCCAATGCTTCGACAAGCCGTGGCACTGTATTCTTATAGGCATCGCCCCAGCCCCCGATAGCCAGCACTTTTGCCTTTATCGCATTGTAGTCCTCGCAGACCGACCCGTGCTGCCAATAGGCGTCGCGGCTTTGATGGCGCAGCCAGACAGAGGGCAGAAAGGGTTCGTGTTCAAGTCGCTCCAGCCACATCTCGCGCCAATTCTCCCGCAGGGCGGGGTCGGGTGCGCGGCTGGAATAACTCCACATGGTGGCACCCCAGCCGAGATTCTCGTTGAGCAGGCAGCCGCCTTTATAATGTATGTCATCGGCAAAACGGTCCACGGTAGAGCATAGCGTGATGATCGCCTTGAGGGCATCGGGTGCGAGGCTTGCCACCTGAAGCGCGTTAAACCCGCCCCAGCTGATCCCCATCATGCCGACATTTCCATTGCACCATGGCTGTGCGGCAGCCCATTGAATGACCTCGACCGCATCTGCCAGCTCCTGTGGGCTATATTCATCCTCCATGATCCCTTCGCTGTCACCGTTGCCGCGCATATCCACACGGGCGCAGGCATAGCCGCGGGCAGCGAAATAGGGATGTGTCAGCGCGTCGCGTGCGCAGGTGCCATCGCGTTTACGGTAGGGCAGGAATTCAAGGATCAGCGGGACAGGATCGCTATTGGCATCTTGAGGGGTCCAAAGCCGCGCGGACAGCCGTGTGCCGTCTGACATGATAATGGGATGATCGGGGTCTTCGGTGACAGGGCGCAGCGGATCATTTGGTTGTGTCATGCTCTCAAGGTCGGCCTGAAACGAAGCAGTGTCAACGCGTGATGCCTTACGTTTTGCAATCATTAGTTGCGGGGTCGGAATCAGCCACATGTTTACGTAATGTGGGCGTAGGTGAAGGACACATATTGTGGGCGTTTGTGCCACAGAAGGCGCCATATCTAGGTAAATAGGGAATAAAATCGAATTAAATGCTGGATTTTGCCGAATCGTCTGAATATTGTGGCCGAATAAAGGTGAAATCACGGCACGCTCGAACGGGCCGGGTAGCAGTAAAAATAAAAAATCAGAACCAAGTATCCAGCATGCGTGCGGGTACTTTTGAGGTAGAGTGGTAGAACTATGAAGGCGATTGATTTCGTTGTCCGTGGAAGTGCGGGCGATTTGCAGCGGGGGACAGTGTCCGCGGATGCACAGAACCAAGTGATCGTGGCCGGTGCAGGCCAGGAAATTTCCATTAACGCACGTCAATCGGATTTCGCGAGCCAGGTCCGCTCGGGCGATAGCCTTGTGATGACGCTTAGCGATGGGCGCACGATCACGATCGACAACTTCTTTAACGAAACCGGTGACGCGAACCGCCTGTTTGTTTCTGCCGATGGCTACCTGAACGAAGTGAGCTTTGTGGATCAGGGGCAGGGCAATCTGTATGCGCAATACGGGCCAACGTCCGAATGGGGCAAATGGAGCCCGTCGGATGATCTGATCTTCCTCGGCAATTCCGAAGTGGCCGGTGTGCCATTGGCCGATGGTGACGGTGATGTGTCCATGTTGGGTGCCGCCCTTCTGGGTGGGGGTAGCTTGCTTGGTCTGGGCGGCGGCGCAGCTGTTGCAGCGGGTCTTGGCGGCGCGGCAATTCTCGCCGGCGGCGGCGATGGCGACTCCGATGATGGCCCTGCGGCCCCTTTCGTGAACGATGCAGACGCCAATGTTGTGATCGGCGGCGATGACGAGACACAAGATACGCTGACCATCACCGGCGGCGGTGAGCCGGGCGACACAGTTGTTGTCACCGTTGGCGATGAGTCAGTCGAAGCCGTGATTGACGAAGAGGGCAATTTCGAGGCTGTTTTCGAGGGTGAGGATTTCCCCGAAGACGGTGTGTACGATTCAGTCGTTGATGTAACCAACAGCGATGGCGACACTGTCACTCTGGACGGCCCATCCTTTGAAATTGATACAACTGCTCCGGAACTGACCTTTACCGAAGGTACAGAATCCACTGGTGATTTCTTTAACAGCGTGAGCTTTGCAGATGGTGTCACCCTGAGCGGCACAGGCGAGGCTGGTGCCACAATCGCAGTCACCATCGAAGGCATCACCCAGACGTCGGTCATTGGTGCTGATGGTCTGTGGACCGCCACATGGGACGCAGGCACGCTTGAGGGTGGTGAATACACCTCCACGATCACTGCGGTAACCACCGACAGCTTTGGCAATAGCGCGACTTTCACAGATGTTCTTGTGGTTGATACGGTGACAACCGTGACTGTCGATGCCGCTTCGGTTGCGGGCGACGGCGTTATCAACGGCGCCGAGTTCAGCGAAGGCGTGGCCTTTACCGGCACAGCACAGCCCGGCGCATCCGTCGAAGTGACAGTGGGCGGCATCACGCAAACTGTTATCGCAACGCAAGAGGGCACATGGTCTTCTACCTTCACATCGACACAGCTGGTTGAAGGGGAATACACAGGTACCGTATCTGTTGTTGCAACCGATACTTTCGGCAACACCGCAACGACTTCGGGTACTTTCGAAGTTGATACATTCGTGCGCGACTTCTCGATCACATCTTCCACCGGCGGTGCCGATGGGGTGATCAACGCCGAAGAAGCAGGTCAGCCATTGAATGTTTCGGGCCAGACCGAGCCGGGTTCGACCGTAACGGTTGAATTGGATGGGACCACCGTGGATGCGGTTGTTGCAGCCAACGGCAGCTGGACAGCGACATTTGCGGCGGGCACAATTGCCGCTGGTACCTACACAACAGCAATCACCGCCACTGCGACAGATGCCGCAGGCAACATCGACACGGCCACGACATCTGTGGTTGTTGACACTGATGCCGGTGTCCTGACGATCGACCCTGATCCGGTTGAAGGTGACGATGTTATCAACGAAGCCGAAGCAAGCGACGGTGTCGTTCTGACAGGTACTGCTGATCCGGGCGCGGTTGTGACTGTTACCCTGGAAGGTGCAAGCACCAATGTGATCGCAGATGCATCTGGCAACTGGGAAGCATTCTTCTCGGCCAATGATGTCGCAGCGGGCGTCTACACTGCTGAAATCACCGCGACGACCACAGATGAATTCGGCAACAGCCGCTCTGCATCTGACAGCGTCGAGGTTGATACACGGGTAGATAACCTTGCGATTGATACGCCCGTAACGGCAGATAACATCATCAACGCAACCGAGCGCGCCAATGGCATCCAGCTGAGCGGCACCACCGAAGCAGGTTCGAGCTCTGTTCTTGTTACGCTGGGCGGTCAGACTGTTGCAGGTGTTGTTGATGCGGCTGGCAACTGGACTGCGAATTTCGACGCCTCCGCGCTGGAAACCGGTACTTTCACAACAACGGCTTCTGTGACTGCAACTGATGCGGCGGGCAACGAGCGTACCGTGTCGAGCACAGTCGAGGTGGATACCGAAGTTGATACGCTTGGATTTGATCTTTCTTCCGATTTCGATGAGACCCTGAACGCAGCTGACGTTGCTTCGGGCATCGAATTGGGCGGTCAGGTCGAAGCAGGCTCCACTGTAAGTGTTCTGTTTGACAGTACCAGCTTTGATGCAATCGTCGACGCGGCAGGAAACTGGTCGCTGGATATCCCGGCATCGGCAATCCGCAGCGGTACATATGAGACCGACATCATCGTCAGCGCGACCGACCACGTCGGCAACACTGCGTTGATCGAAGATACGCTGTCCATCGACACCGAAGCACCTGATGGCCCGATCATCAACTCGGTCACTGATGGCCGCGACGGTTTCCGCGGGATCTCGATCGAAGCGGACATGGACGCGACCGGAGCCGAGGCAGACGTACAGACTGTGTCACAAGTGGAAACCGACGGTTCCATCTCTGAGGTGGCTGGTGTTCAGGGCACGAATGATCTGGGTGAGACAACGTTCACCTTCGAAAGCGACGTGCCAAACGGGTCGCAGTTGATCGTGAACTCGACAGATGCGGCTGGCAACACATCCGGCACATATCTGGTCCTCGATGATGAAAGCACGACCAGCTCGGTGGATCTGTCAAACAGCGCGCTGGGTGAGTTCCAGATCGAAAGCCTCGATCTTGATTTTGCCGAAGCAGCAAGCGTTGTCATCGACGAAGCCAGCCTTCTGGCGCTGTCCACGGACACCAACACCCTCACCATCCGCGGCTCTTCCGAGGATTCGGTGATCGTCGAGGATGGCGTGGCCCAAGGGACGCAGACAGTCGACGGTCAGACATTCAACGTCTTCTCAGTAGGTGCCGAAGGCACGCTGTTGGTCGAGCAGGAAGTTCCTGTCACCATCTAAGCAAGACGCTTACCACGATAACGGGATGCGGCGGGGCCAAACCACCGCCGCACCCGACACATAAAAACAAAAACTAAAATAATTATAAATATCGGCACGTTAAGGGCAGGATATGGGGCAGTGTAGGCGAAAGACAGTAGCAGTGTGTGCAGGCGCGCTGATGCTGACAGGATGTATGTCGGATTTAGGCAGCGATGCGCGCGCACCGGAAACGGAAGCGGTTGCAATGCTGGACACGGGGGATGTGACATCCTCTGAAAAACCGACACATGAACAAAAGATCAACGCGCAAAGCGATATCATTCAGGGCCTGATTGCCCGGCGTTCGGTGCTGCCTGAGGGTGGCCCGTATAGTCGTGTGGCGACGGCCGTATTGGCAGCCAATTCACGGACCGCCGAAAGCGAACTGCGCGCGGCGCAGTTGCGTTCGCGCGCGGCATCCAAAAACTGGCTTCCCTCGCTGGGCCCGACCGTCAGCCTGACCTCTCTGGGGTCGTTGGTGACAAATATCGTGGTCGAACAGGTTATCTTTGATAATGGCCGCAAAAAAGGCGAACGGGAGTTCGCTGTGGCCGATGTGGAAGTTGCGGCAGTGGCTTTGGCTGCGGATACGAACGAGCGTGTGCGCACGGGGCTTGAGCTTTATGTCTCTGCGGTTGAAGCACGCGAGATTTACGAACTGCAAAGCAAAGCGGCAAAAGATGTCGGGCATTTTGAATGGGTGATGGAGCAGCGCGTCGAGGGCGGCGTATCTGACAGCTCGGACCTCAATATCGTACGCCAGACCATGTCAGAAATCCGCGCGAGCCAATCGGCAGCAGCAGAAACAGCAACCACTGCTATTGCCGAACTCAACGCCATGGCAATCGGCGATCTGAGTGACGTGCGCGGGGTATCCGCTTTGCCGGTAGACGCGTCGCTGGCCCAGCCTTTGACCGTGACCCAAGCCGAGGCGGAAAAGATCCGTGCGATTGCCGCGGCCAAAGTAGACCGTGCCGAACAACTGCCGGGGCTTAGCGCTGGCGGCAACGTGGGCAGCAGTCTGGGGCTGATTGTCAGCTCAGATAGCTTGCTGAACCTCGGCACCGGTGACCAGTTGAAAGCCATTGAGGCCACAAAAGAGGCCGCAGGCCGTCAGGTCGCGCAAGCGATGGAAGACGCCAACCGCCAGCTGCGCCGCCTCGAGGGTGATATTGCTTCGACCGAACGGCAGGCTGCCGAGGCCGCCGAACTGACGGCGCAAGCCAAGAAAAACCTCGATCTGTTTCAGGCGCAATATGACGGCGGCCAGAGGCAGGTCCTTGATGTGGTAGGTGTCTACGAGACCTTTGCCAATCAGCAAGAAGCAGAAGTTTCCCTGAAATACGAAGCAATTCGCTTGCGTCTGGCCATGGCCGAACTGCTGGGCGTTCTGGCGGATGGATCACAGATATGAGCAAACCGTTTACCCTTACGATCGTGAATGGCAACGCGGCGCGCCTTCGTGCTGTTGATGGGGCAGACACGCCCAAGCCAAGCAATTCATCCACCTTCGAGGACCGCCTGCGTGCCCGTGGTGCCCTAATCTCGACCTATGCAAGCGTTTTGGGGGCCGAGGTATCTCAGGCAGATCTCTCCGAGGCGCTGATCCGTCGCCTGACCCCCGAGACAAACAGCCGTGAGGAAGCACAGGTTATCGCGACATTGCTGCGCCGCAACGGGCTGAGTGCCGAGTTGCAGAATGCGGCCTCACTGGATGATCAGGCATATCCAGCTTTGGTCTATATGACATCGGGCCAGTTGCTTTTGGTGATGGGCCGCGAGAACGGCGACCTGGTTGTTTATGACACAACCTGTCCTGACAACCGCGCGACAGTGCCAGCAGAAGATTTTGTACCCTTCTTTTCGGGTGTGACCCTGCGGGCGCAGATGCCGATTGAAAAAGTGGCCGAGGTTCACAAAACCGCTGAAAAGCCTGCGCATTGGTTCTGGGGGCAATTCGGTACTTTCAAACGGCAGTTGTGCGAAGTGGCACTTGGCTCGTTTGTGGCCAACCTTTTGGCCGTGGCCGTCGCGCTGTTTTCCTTGCAGGTCTATGACCGTGTGATCCCGCACCAATCTGAAGCCACGCTGTGGGTGCTGGCCGCTGGTGCCGTACTGGCGCTGCTGATGGAAGCCTTTATCAAAATTGCCCGCGCACAGCTGATGGACGGGGCAGGGCGGCAGATTGAAATCTCGGTTTTGCAACTGTTGATGAGCCGTGTTCTGGGGATGCGCAGCGACAAGCGGCCTCAGGCACCCTCTGATACTTTCTCCTCCATGCGCGAATTCAGCTCGGTGCGGGAGTTCTTTACCGCCTCTACAATCGGAACGATTGCCGATATTCCGTTCATCTTTGTCTTCCTTGCGCTTGTGGCCTCCATTGCGGGCAATGTGGTCTGGGTGCTGGTGTTGGGCGGCATCCTGATGGTCGTGCCGGGGTTTTTCATGCAAAAGCGCATGATCAGCCTGACAAAGGAAACCCAAGGGGCGCACGCAAAATCATCGCGGTTGCTACATGAGGCGATTTTCGAGCTTGATACCGTCAAGACCCAGCGCGGCGAAGACCGTGTGCAGCGTCTGTGGTCGGAGCTGACAACGCTTTCTGCTGTCAAATCCTCAGAGCAACGCAAGCTGGCATCGGCGCTCACGTTCTGGTCCCAAGGGGTTCAGCAGGGTACTTATGTAGCCGCGGTGATCATGGGCACATATCTGGTGTTTGCAGGGCAGTTTACGGTCGGTTCGATCATCGCCACCGGCATCCTGACATCGCGCACATTGGCACCGCTGACACAATTGGCAGGGACAATGGCGCGCTGGGGTAATGTGAAATCAGCCCTCGACGGGTTGGAGCATATCGCAGGTTCCGAACAGGACGCTGCCACAGGCCGTACCTATATGCGCCGCGATCATCTGGCTGGCAATTTTGAGCTGCGCGATGTCACTTTCCGCTACATCGAAGAGGGCGCACCGACACTCGACCTGCCGGGGATCAACATCTTGCCGGGGCAACGCATTGCGATCCTCGGGGCGAATGGTTCGGGTAAATCCTCATTGCTCAAAGTGCTGAGCGGCCTTTATGCGCCCACCACGGGCCGCGTGTTGATCGACGGTACCGAGATGACCCAGATTGAACCGCGCGATTTGCGCAGGTTGATCGGTTATCTGGGGCAGGATGTGCGCCTGTTCTCGGGCACATTACGCGACAACCTGAACCTGACGATGCTGGAGCGCGACGACGAGCGGTTGATGGCCGCGCTGGAATTCGCGGGTCTGGGAGCGTTTGTGCGCAATCACCCCAAGGGTCTTGATCTGGAAATTCTCGACGCAGGTGCCGGCCTGTCCATCGGGCAGCGCCAATCCATCGGCTGGGCGCGGCTGTGGCTGCAAGACCCCAAGATTTGTCTGCTGGATGAACCAACGGCTGCATTGGATCAGAAGCTCGAGCAAGGGCTGGTGAAACGGCTTGAAAGCTGGATGTCGGGCCGGACAGCCGTGATTGCCACGCACCGAGCCCCGATCTTGCAACTGACCACGCGCACGATTGTTCTGAACAATGGCCGGATGAGCATTGACGGCCCCAAAGACGAAGTTCTTGCGCATCTTACCGGCGTTAAAGGAGGTGCAGCATGAGCACTGGAATGGATACCCATATCACCAGACAAATGCGGGGCCCCTCCATGGTGGTCTGGCTATCTGCGGCGACTGTGATTGTCTTTCTAATCTGGGCGTTTTTCGCTTGGGTGGATGAAATCGTTCGTGCCGAAGGTTCTATGATCAGCAGCTCGCGACCGCAGATTATCCAGAACCTCGAAGGCGGTATTTTGGCCGAGCTGGCCGTGGGCGAAGGCGACATTGTCGAGACCGGTGATGTATTGGCGCGTTTGCACAACACGGGCTTTCAATCCGCTGTGGATGATCTGACCGACCAGATCAGCGCGTTCGAAATCCGGCGGTTGCGGCTCGAGGCCGAGATGGAAGGGGCCTATGAATTTGACGTGCCTCAACAATGGGCGCAACGCACCCCCGAGATGATGACATCCGAGGCCGCCCTGCTGCACGCGCGCCAGTCTGATTATATCTCTAACATGGATGGCGCGAAACGGGTTCTTGCCGAAGCACAGGCGGAACGCGACCTGATGGACGGTCTGCTCAAGAACAAGATCGTATCGCTGATCGAGGCCACGCGCGCGCGCAAGGCCTTTGCTGACGCGCGTATCAAGTTCGATGAAATCGTCACACGCACCGAGCTGGAGCGTGCTCAGGAATATTCAGACGTATTGAGAGAGCTGTCGACCCTGCGGCAGAACCTCAAGGCAAGCGAGGACCAGCTTGAGCGCACAGTGCTGCACAGCCCGCTGCGCGGCATTGTGAACAATCTGGCGGTGACCACCATCGGTGGCGTCGTCCGCCCCGGTGAGGAAATTCTGCAGATTATTCCGTTGGATGAGGAAATGTTCGTTGAGGCACGGGTCAAGCCCGAAGATATCGCAGGCGTACGCCGTGGGCAGGCCGCAACGGTCAAACTGTCGGCTTACGATTACACAATCTACGGCACGCTTCAGGGCGAGGTGAAAATCATCTCGGCAGATACCTTCAAGGACGAGCGCGCCCGTGATCCTGATGGTGACCCGCATTACAAGGTGATCCTTGCCGTGGACACAGAGCACCTGACCCCGCGCCAATCCGAGCTGGAAATCCGCCCTGGCATGCAAGCCAGCGTCGAGCTGCACACGGGCTCCAAGACGGTGCTGCAATACCTGCTCAAGCCGCTGTATAAGTCCAAGGAAGCCTTCCGCGAGCCGTAACCCCGCGGAGTGCTGGCCCGCAAACCATGTTCATAAGACTCAAGATGCGGGCCAATGTGGTCCGCATTTTGTTTGTGCGAGGTGGGGGTAGGGGCGCTAGTCCTCAGTATCGAGCCAGATCGTCACTGGCCCGTCATTTGTCAAAGCAACAGACATATTCGCGCCGAACTCTCCCGTTTGCACGGGGATGTTCAGGCCGCGCAAGGCCTCGGCGAAGTGCAGATAGAGCGTTTTCGCCACATCGGGTTTTGCCGCATAGGAAAACCCGGGCCGTGTGCCGCGTGATGTATCTGCGGCCAGAGTGAATTGGCTTACGACCAATGCTGCCCCGCCGGTTTGAGCAAGGCTCAGGTTCATCTTTCCCGCATCGTCCTTGAACAGCCGCAGCTTTGAGACCTTAAGCGCAAGCGCTTCGGCTGTGGCGGTGGTATCCTCGGGCATGGCACAAACAAGGATCAGAAACCCTGCGCCGATTTCTCCGATAACCTCGCCTTCGACCGTCACAGAGGCGTCGGTGACCCGTTGCAGCAGCGCCCTCATTCGTCGTGCCAGCGGATGATTTCATCCGTCTCTGCGCGAGGGGTGCGGAAACTGTTGGCGGGATCGTCTTTATCTTCATATCCCAGCGAGATAGCGCAAAGGATCAACCTGTCTTGCGCAATTCCAAGGTGCTCCTTGAGAAGAGGGGCATAGGCCGCGATGGCGGCTTGCGGTATCGTGGCGATCCCGAGCGCGGTCGCCGCCAGTGTGAAGGCCGTAACAAAGCCACCAGTATCCATGGCACCATAAGGGCCCAGCTCGGCGGGGCTGTGCACGATGGCGACATGAGGCGCGTCAAATAGCGCATAATTGCGCAGCATTTGTGCCTTACGACCGGCGCGGTCGGCTTTTTCAACACCGACGGCTCTGTACAGTTGGAAGCCGCAGTTGCGCCGCCGCTGGCCGTACGCACCGCTATAACGCGTGGGCCAGTCCAGATCAGGCGTCATGGGGGTGCCTTTGGCCGCTGTGTCTATCAATGCGGCGCGCAGACGTTCGGTGCCCGCACCTTTGGTGATATCGACTTGCCAAGGCTGCGCATTGCACCATGACGGCACGTGGCGGGCTTCCTGTACGATGCGTGTGAGGTCGGCATCGGGTACAGGATCAGGCAGGAAGGCGCGGCAGGAACGGCGGTCGTGCAGAATCTGGGTCAAAGTGTCGATGGCGGTCATAGTCGTCCGTTCTGCGCGTAGAAATAACCGAGGATCGCTGCGGCGATGAGCCCTGCGAGAACGGCGAATGTAATCTTGATCGCGGAGTAGGGGCGTTCCCCCTGCACGCGGCCTGTGCGCCCGTTTACGACAAAGCGGTAGGTCTTGCCGCGGTATTTATAGGCGGCAAGCCAGACAGGCAACAGGATGTGTTTGAAGGTCATATTGCTGAGGTCGACATCCATCGAGTGGATGCGCTGACGGTCGCCGCCGATGTCGAATTTGATATCCCGCTCGATCATGGCGTGCATCCGTGCCTGCGCCTCGTCAAACCCTTCATCGAGGGCCACAGTATAGCCTTCAGCGCGAAAGCCTGCGAGGTATTCGGGGGCATAGGGCTCAAGCGCTGCCAGATCCCATGGCTCTAGCGCGTCGGTGAACCGTTTGGGCAGCGACCGCGACCCAAGCACCAGCACATCATCAAAGAACCGCGCCACACGGCCCGAGGTGCTGCGCCAGCGTATTTTGGGCACGCGGATCTGTTGGCGTTTGCCATCGCGGATAACGGTTTGGGTTACGTAATAGACAGTCCCGCGTTCACCGGTATAGCGGGTGTCGCTTTGCGCATCATAGGTCCAATAGGGCACATAGATGCCGTCCATCTGGCGACCCTTGCGGGCATAGGCCTGTAGCCCGTTTGGCGCAAACCATAAGCTGCCCAGCCAATCGACCATCGCATCGCGGGCGGTTTGCTCGGGCAGGGCAAAGGGCAGCACGGCGCGTGGTTTGATATGACGGTGCACGCCGGTATCAACCACCACAGGGGTGGCGCAGAAAGGGCATTCCGCTGCTTGGGTATCGGCGTCGAATTC
Source organism: Sulfitobacter sp. (assembly GCF_039977885.1). Lineage (GTDB taxonomy): Bacteria > Pseudomonadota > Alphaproteobacteria > Rhodobacterales > Rhodobacteraceae > Sulfitobacter. The sequence goes on along the minus strand of NZ_JBDWCI010000008.1, from coordinate 225,554 downwards.
TACCTGTGCCGCGCAATTGGGACATTGGCTGACGCGAGTTTCTTCCATCTCGGCACTGCCCAGCGTTTGGGACAGGCCGCGCCGCAGGTCGAGCTCGGCGATGGCGCGAGCGTTGGTCCATACGGTGCCGATGCTTTGGGTGTTGCCGCAGTGGTCACATTGCATCACCCCGCCAGCGGGATCATAGCGCAAGTCAGAACCGCAGGTGTCACAAGGGAACCTATGTTCTTGCAGGACGGTATCAGGGGTGGTGTCTTGCACAGTGCGGGCCTTTGGCTGTGGTCTGAAGAGGTACACCAGCATCTAGCTTGTGTAGGGGCTGGTCAAGGCCGGCACCTTGCCGGGCCTTATATCAGCAGGTAGCGAATGCGCCGCCCCGTCAGGGGAGGCGCAGGCATGGCGCCCTGATGAAGGGGCTAGGCCGCCGGTGGCGGCGGTGGTGGCATCACGGTAAACAACTGCGCCAACTCACGTACATCTTCGGCACGCAGCCAGCCGTCCTGACCCGCCGTCCAGACAAAGCTTTCGCGGGTCAATGTGCCTTCGGTTGCCATGCGCCCCATCTTGGCCTTGGAAAACGGGCCTGTTGTTTGACCATTCACGGCGATGTGCCAGACATGTTCGACCGGTGGAGGGGGCGGCACCGCGGCTGCCGCCTTTGTTGGGGCGGCACCCCATGGGCCACCAGCAGCGGCTTGCGCGCCCAGTTGCATCCCGAGCCCCGCACCAAGCCCGGCCTGAATTGCGGCGGCACCTGCGCCCTCTTGGCCCAATCCTTCGGCAGCTTGAAATTGCATGTACTGGTTCAAATCACCGATCACCCCCATGGACGAACGCTTGTCCATGATCTCTTCGACCTTGGGGGGGAGCGAGATATTCTCGACGTAAAGCTCGGGCAGGGCGAGGCCGTATTCGGCCAGCTGTGCTGCAATCTCACCGCTGATCAGTTTACCCAATTCGCGGCTATTGGCGGCCATGTCGAGCACGGGGATCTGGCTGCGCGCGATGGTGCGCGAGAATTCCTGTACGATGATATTGCGGATCTGGAAGCTGATTTCATCCATGGTGAATTCGCCATCCGTGCCGACGATCTCGCGCAGGAATACCGCAGGGTCCGTCACGCGCACGCTATAGGTGCCAAAGGCGCGCAAGCGCACGGGGCCGAATTCAGGATCGCGCACGATCACAGGGTTCTTCGTGCCCCATTTGAGGTTGTTGAACCGCGTGGTGTTGACGAAATAGACTTCGGATTTGAACGGGGATTTAAAGCCGTGATCCCAATGTTGCAGGGTCGTCATGATCGGCATGTTGTTGGTTTCGAGCATGTAAAGACCGGGGGTGAACACATCAGCCAGTTGGCCTTCGTGCACGAATACGGCTGCTTGCCCTTCACGCACAGTCAGCTTTGCACCGTATTTAATCTCGTGATCTTCACGCTCGAACCGCCAGACCATCGTGTCGCGTGTGTCGTCGGTCCAGTGAATGACATCAATGAATTGGCCGGAGAGAAAATCGAAAATGCCCATGGGATGTGGTCCTTGCATGTAATTGCAGTCAACTTATGGCGCGCCGGAGTGCTTATCAAGGCAGCAGCCCTGCTGCGCTAAACCGGTCCGCTGTCGCCGACCAGTTCGTTTGCGATTTGCTGTACGGTTGTGCGGGCCTCATCGGCGGTCTGCCCGGGCTTGAGCCGTGGATCATAAAGCATCTTGAGCAGCAGCTCGTCATGGCGGGTCAAAAGCGCGAATTCATCGTCATCATTGAAAATAGAAGGCCGCGCGCCGGGGCTGTCGTTGGCAAGGCCAAGCCCTTGGGCTAGCTCTTCGTGGATGCACGACAGACGCAGCAATGAGGGGTTTTCGGCGCGGATTACAGCCACAGCCGCTGTATAGACATTGGGACCGGAACCACCGGAATAAGCGGCAACCACGCAATAGGCATCGCGGCGCAGATCTACAAGCGGCCCAAGGCTGCTGAGCGAGATGCCCGGCACACGCGCGGCAGCGGTTGCCAATGCGTCGGCGCGGTCGTCTTCACCGGCGACGATGACAATGAAATTGGGATCCCCCCCGACCGAGATCGGGTGGCGGGTAACCCGGGCCAGCCTGCTTGCATAGCTTTGGATGTTGGCCGCGTCGCTGCGTTGTTGTGAGGGTGGTACGCCCGCGCCGAATATCACTTCCATGCGGACAGGGGCCTGCCAGCGCCGCAAGGGGCTCGCACCGCCACGGCCGCTGAAATTACTGTCGTATTCGTTGAAAAAGGCGACCTGCTCAAAATTCCGCGCAAGCATGGTGCTGGTAAAGGGCGTGTCTTCGCCGCCACCGTCACGGCGCAGCAATCCCTGACCAAGCTGGGCAGTTTGCACCTGATTGAGATAGCTGCGCAAGGCGGCGCTTGCTTCCGAGGTGGGGCGGGCCACTGTGGGTGCGGGGGCGACAGGCGCAGGGCGATCGGGCCGCGCAAGCGGTTTAAGAACCGGATCAACCGGTGCAAGGGACGTCTGCGTACAGGCGCTGATGCTCAAAGCCATCAGCGCCCTGGAGGTCCATTTTATGCCCTGCACTGCCGTCATGCCTAGGTGTTAACCGTATCGCCCAAGCCGGTCTTGGTGGCTTTGGCCGCGGCCAGCGTATCGCGCAGCTTGGCCTCCATTTCCCTCAGCTCGACCTCGGCTGCGGCGCGTTTGGCTTTGCCCGCATCCGCGATTTGCAAGCTTTCTTCGATGGTGCCGATCAGGTCGGCATTGGCCGCTTTGACCGCTTCGATGTCGAATACGCCGCGCTCCATTTCCTCGCGGATGACCTTGTTGCTGTCGCGCAGGTTCTTGGCGTTGGAGGTGAGCAGTTCATTCGTCAGATCGTTGGCTTCGCGCACCGCGGCGGCGGCTTCGGCAGAGCGCTGGATGGTGACGGCTTGGGCCAATTGTGTTTCCCACAAAGGCACAGTGTTCACGAGGGTCGAGTTGATCTTGGTCACAAGGCTTTTGTCGTTTTCCTGAACCAGACGGATGGAGGGCAGGGACTGCATGGTGACCTGACGTGTCAGTTTAAGGTCATGCACACGGCGCTCCAGATCGTCGCGCGCGGCGCGCAGATCACGCAGCTGTTGGGCAACCATCACCTGATCTTCTTCGGCGGCGGCGTTCACCTCGGCCTCTTTGGCGGGGATCACGGTCGCGTCCAATTCGGCTATTTTGGCCTCACCGGCGGCGATGTAAAGCGCCAGCTCGTCATAGAACTGGAGCGTCTTTTCATAGAGCATATCAAGCGATTTGATGTCCTTGAGCAGCGTGTGCTCATGGCTCAGCAGGTTGTCGGTGATCTTGTCGATCTGTACTTGGACCTTTTCAAACTTGGCGGTGAATTTCGCAAAAGGAGCGGCGCGCCCGATCAGTTTCTCCCACCAGCTGCGTTCGCGGCGCACGTCGAGCTCGGATACCGAAAAGCCGCGGATGGTGGTCACAATCCCGCGCAGGCTATCGCCCGCAGGGCCGACATCCTTGTTGCGCACATCTTGCAACATCGCTTGCGAGATTTCCTGCAGTTCTGCCTGCGCAGCAGAGCCAAAGCTGATGATCGACTGCGTGTCGTCCATGTCCAGCTCGTCCATGCGGGCGCGGATTTCGGCGGACAGCGGCGCGTCGGCTTGCTCTAGCGTGGTGACAGCCTTGGCATCCATGGGTTCAGGCAGGACGACGGCAGTGACTTCTTCGACCATTGCAAGAGATTGCGAGGCTTTTTGGCGAACTGTTTCAGACATAGTGTTTTCCTTGTTTTGGGGCGTTGTGGCGTCAATCCAGACGTAGACCCTCACGCGACAGCCGCTCGCGCAGCACGTCAATTTCGACATTCAGATCGCTGCGGTCATCAAGCAGCGATTTACGGTTGCGGGCGGCAAAGTTCTTTTCGAGATCATCAAGAAGTGCCAGATAATCGGCCCGTGCTTGGACATCCTGATTGCGGGCGTAAATGTCGGAGAATTTTGCAGTCGCGTCTCGTGCGCCTTGCAAATAAACACCCAGATACTTGCGCGTGGCGGTCAGGTCTCGGGGGTCTTCTTCGACTGTGCGGATCAGTTCGCGCGCGGTGTCGACGAAATCTTCCAGCCGCGCGGCAGACTGGCGGTCGCCTGCGCGCAGGATTGTTTCGCGCATGGTTGTCAGATGCCGCTCGGCCTCATCTACCACGCGGGCGACGCGGTCCTGCTGGAAGGTATCGACCCCGTCCATGCCTTTTGACTGGAGCGGGTCCGGCCCGAAAGCTACCAGATACAGGCCGCCGGCAATAATGCCATACAGAAGCGGCGAAAGGGTCGGAACGGTTGCAATGTCTGACATCACAGCCATCATCGCGCCGATGCCACCAACCACAGAGGCTACAATCTTGCGCGGGAAAGCAGGGCGGCGGGCGACTTTGCGCGCGTTATAGGCCGCTTCGGCCCGCAGGCCGCCCCGCATCAGCCATGCCGCGAGGGTCAGCGCCGCAGCGCCCACCAGTGCGATCAACAGCTCAAGCGCAGGATCGGCGATATTGGTTGCCACCAACACCAAAGCGGGAAGAAAGAGCACATTCGCGCGTCCGCCAACAGGATCAACCGATACCTGCCGTCTACGGCTGCTGCCGGTTTCTGTATTGCTTTCAGGGCTGAATTTGCCACCAAACCGTTTAGCCATGCCTAAAGCCCTCCGAGCCAGCCAGAGCTGACACCGAATAAAACCACGATCAGGGCCACGTAAGCGGCTTTTCGAAATGGTGCTGGTCCCATCGTTCCCCCAAGCATGCAGGGCAACTTTGCCCAGCCTTTTCTATCTTAAGCACCCCTCGCCGGGTATTCCAGTGCCGCTGGCACCTATGTGGTAGCGTAATACGCATGCAGGGAGATCCTGCTAGGAAAACGGTCAATGCTGCAAGTGCCAAGCCGTAAAAACGACCTTGTGGCTTTGTATATCAAGGCCGCAACTGCGGTTTGATATGGGCAAAGCCAGCCAGCTTTGATGCGTTCTCCGGCTCTAATACCCTTTTAACCCGAACAGTGCAGAATGTGAATTCTGTGAACGGGGGGAAATGCCCGGGGATTTATCCCTGAAAGGCAGCTCGTGAATTGGTTAATATATTCGAAATGACCAGTTGAACGATTGAATGAGGGGATGTGGAAATGCAGCAAAGACGATTGATCGATACCCGCAAGCCGGTACTTACCCGTAGTGCCGCATCCCAGCGCAAGCGCAAGCTGCGCATGATGTCGGTCGCCCTTGTGGCAGCAGTTTCTGCCACATTTGTGTTGCGCGGCTGATCGCGGCCTAGGATCCTTTACGGGGTGGCTTGCCACCCGCCGGTGGGCGCGATTTCGCGCCGCTGCTGGAGAATTTGCGCGGTTTTGGCGCGACACCTGCTGCTTTGCGCGCCGCGTCCCGCTCTGCTTTGGGGGGGCGATAGGACTTTGCGGGTTTACCGCGCGCAGGCTTGCCCTTGGGTTTGCCGGTCGGGCTGTCTTCTTTGGGTCGGGGCAGGCCGGGCTGTCCGGGGCCGCCAAAATCACCCTTGTGGGGTGTGCGCCGTTTAAAGCTGCGTTTGACCTGTGTCGGGGCGGCAGGTGCTGTGCCCAACAGAGTTTCGGCTTCGGGTCCCAATTGGTCGCGCAATACTTTGCGGCGCACTTCCTCGACCTCACCGGGTTTCACATCGCCCAACTGGAACGGGCCATAGCTGACGCGGATCAAGCGGTTCACGCTTAGCCCGATCTCGTCCATCGCGCGCCTGATTTCGCGGTTCTTGCCTTCGCGCAGCCCCACAGTAAGCCACGCGTTGGCCCCTTGCTGGCGGTCCAATACGACTTCCATCGGCTGGAACGGTTCGCCATCTGCGATGATGCCCTTGCGCAGCGGCTCAAGCGCTTCGTCGGTAGGGCGACCGTTGACGCGTACGCGGTAGCGGCGCAGCCAGCCGGTCGACGGCAGCTCTAGCATGCGTTTGATGCCACCGTCATTGGTAAGCAGCAGCAACCCTTCGGAGTTAAGGTCAAGCCGCCCAACGCTCATCACGCGTGGCATGTCAGCGGGCAAGGCATCATAGATGGTCTTGCGGCCCTTTTCGTCACTGTCCGATGTCACCAGCCCTGTGGGCTTGTGGTACAACCACAGGCGCGCAGGTTCCGGCTGGCCCACGAGTTTGCCGTCGACGGTGATACGGTCGGTTTCCGTCACATTGAGCGCAGGAGAATCGATGATCTTGCCATTCACCGAAACGCGGCCGGCCTCGATCATGCGCTCGGCCTCGCGGCGGCTGGCCACACCAGCGCGCGAAAGGGTTTTTGCAATGCGGTCGCCCTTGGGCGCATCCGCGGCGGAGGAGGAGTTATCATTCATGTGTTGAGCCATAGCGCAACCATGCCCCTTGCGAAAGGACGCGTTTTGCCCGCATCAAGGGGGATGAGCTTTAAATCCTACATGGATATAGCCCTGCAAGAGGCGCAGGATGCGGCCGCGCGCGGCGAAGTGCCTGTTGGTGCGGTCGTCATCTCGCCGGAGGGCGAGGTGATTGCCCGTGCCGGCAACCGCACCCGTGAGGATAATGACCCGACAGCCCATGCCGAAATGCTGGCCATCCGCGAAGCCTGTGCGCGGATCGGGTCCGAGCGGCTGGGCGGTTGCGCGCTTTATGTGACGCTAGAGCCCTGTGCGATGTGCGCCGGGGCGATTGCGGCGGCGCGCATCGGGCGGCTCTATTATGGAGCCTCTGATCCTAAATCAGGCGGTGTGGCCCAAGGTGCGCGGGTGTTCGCGCATCCCCAGTGTCACCACGCGCCCGAGGTCTTTGATGGCATCGCCGAGGAAGATTCTGCCGCGATGCTGACGGCGTTTTTTGCCGCACGGCGTTAAAGCATGAAGTGGCCCGGTGCCGTGAAATCGTGCGATTTTTGCGCCTATGCGGGGTGGTAGGCGGGCCATATCCATATTTTGCGGTCGGCTGTGCGCTGTTGGCGATCCCCATGACTTGCGACAGTCGCGTCTGCGCGTTAGAGGACAAGCAAGCGAAAGAGGAAATTCCATGTCCATAGACGAGAGCACCGCCGCGCGGGTGGCGAAACTGGCCCGCATCAAAGTAGGGCCTGACGCGCTGCCGGCGCTGGCGCAGGAGTTCAATGATATTCTGGGTTTTATCGAGCAGCTCTCGGAAGTTGACATCGAGGGCGTTGAACCGATGACCTCTGTCACGCCGCAAAATCTGGCAACCCGTGCCGATGTGGTCGCCGATGGCGATCAGCAGGCGGCGGTATTGAAGAACGCGCCCGACGCGCGTGAGGGGTTCTTTGCTGTGCCGAAGGTGGTTGAATAATGACTGATCTGAATAAACTGGGCCTTGCAGAAGCCCGCGATGCGCTGCGCAAGGGCGATACCACTTCCAAAGAGCTGACACAGGCCTGCCTGACGGCGATTGAAGGGGCAGGGTCGCTGAACGCGTTTGTGCACCACACGCCCGAAATTGCGATGGAACGTGCGGCTGCGGCTGATGCACGCCTGCAGGGCAAGGATGATGCGCCGGCCATGTGCGGTCTGCCAATCGGGATCAAAGACCTGTTTTGCACCAAAGGTGTGCCGTCTCAGGCGGCCTCGCGCATCCTCGAAGGGTTCAAGCCCGAATACGAATCAACCGTCAGCCAGAACCTTGCAGATGCGGGGGCTGTGATGTTGGGCAAGCTCAACATGGATGAATTCGCCATGGGTTCGTCCAACGAGACATCTGTTTACGGCAATGCAGTCAACCCGTGGCGGCGCGACGGCGAGGACACAGCGCTCACGCCGGGCGGCTCCTCTGGTGGCTCTGCGGCAGCTGTTGCTGCGGACCTTTGCCTTGCGGCGACAGGCACGGACACCGGTGGCTCGATCCGCCAGCCTGCGGCCTTTACCGGTACGGTTGGGATCAAACCTACCTATGGCCGCTGTTCGCGCTGGGGTGTGGTGGCGTTTGCGTCCTCATTGGATCAGGCAGGCCCGATGACCAAATCCGTGCGCGATGCGGCGATCATGCTCGAAGCCATGTCGAGCTACGATCCCAAAGACAGCACTTCTGCGAATCTGGCTGTGCCGAATTTCGAGGCAGCCCTGACCGGCGACATGCGCGGCAAAAAGATCGGTATCCCGAAAGAATACCGCATGGAAGGTATGCCCGCCGAGATCAGCAAGCTTTGGGAAGACGGCACAGCGATGCTGAAAGATGCAGGTGCCGAGATCGTGGATATCTCGTTGCCGCATACAAAATACGCGCTGCCTGCCTATTACGTGATCGCCCCAGCCGAGGCATCCTCGAACCTGGCACGTTATGACGGTGTGCGTTACGGCCACCGCGCCAAGCTCGACGCAGGTGACGGCATTACCGAAATGTACGAAAAGACTCGCGCCGAGGGCTTTGGCGCGGAGGTGCAGCGCCGTGTGATGGTTGGGACTTATGTTCTGTCGGCCGGTTTCTATGACGCCTACTACAATCGCGCGCGCCGTGTGCGCACGTTGATCAAGAAAGATTTTGATGACGTCTTTGCGGCGGGCGTTGATTGCATCCTGACACCGGCCACGCCTTCATCGGCTTTTGGTCTGGGCGAGATGATTGATGCAGACCCGATCCAGATGTACCTCAATGACGTGTTTACCGTGACGGTGAACCTTGCCGGATTGCCGGGTATTGCCGTGCCGACAGGCACCGATGCCCAAGGTCTGCCATTGGGTTTGCAGCTGATTGGTCGTCCATGGGAAGAGGGCGAATTGCTGTCATCCGCCTATGCGCTCGAACAAGCGGCGGGATTTGTGGCCAAACCGTCCAAATGGTGGTAATATGTCCCAATGCGTAATGAGGAAAGCAGGCTTTTGAGATGATGAATGTTCGATTCGTGCTGGGTACATGCGCCTTGGCAGCGCTGGCGGCATGCCAGCCGGCTGTGCCCGAGGATAGCCGTTTTGGCGTTGGTTTTGATCAGACATTTGACCAGCAAAGGGTCAACCGCGACAGCGCACTGACGACGCCGGTTCCGGCGTCACCAAGCGTGAGCGCGCAGCCTTTGCCAGTGGCTGGTTCTGCTGAGGACACAGCGGCGCAGACAGCTGCTATTCTCGCAAGTACCGGACAGGTGCAGGACGCAGAGCGCCTGGCGGCAGCGGCCAATAACTCGGGCATCCCACCGCTTGAGGCGAGCCCGTCCAATCCTCCACCTGCTGTTGTCGACAACACGACAGGCATCAGCCGCGAAAACAACTTTGACGCGGTATCAGGGCAGCGCACCATCGAAAGCGATGCGGCGCGTATTGCGGCCAATCGTGCGCGGTATCAGGTGATACAGCCACAGGCGCTGCCACAGCGCAGCACATCCGAGCCGAATATCGTGGCTTATGCGCTTTCGACGACAAACCCGGTAGGCAACAGCATCTACAGACGCAGTGTCTTTAACACCCAGAACAAATTCCTGCGCAACTGTGCCGCGTTCGGTGGTGAGGATCTGGCCCAGATTGCCTTTCTCAAGGCTGGCGGACCAGAGCGCGACCGTCAGGGATTGGACCCTGATGGCGACGGCTATGCCTGTGATTGGGATCCTTCGGCGTTCCGCAACGTAGCCGGCTAGGAAGCGGCATGCCAACGGCCTGCCCATCGCCTAACTGCGGCCCGCGTCGCGATGGGCTGACCCCCACGCTGGTGGTTCTCCATTATACTGCAATGAACAGCGCCCAAGCGGCGCTTGAGCGGTTGTGCGATGCCGGTGCCGAGGTTTCGGCCCATTACCTGATCTCGGGTCGGGGCGAGGTGATGCAGCTGGTCGATGAGGCCGCACGCGCGTGGCACGCAGGGGTCAGCGCGTGGCAGGGCCATGACGACATCAATTCGCGCTCGATTGGCATCGAATTGGACAACCGCGGCACGCATCCCTTCTCTGAACCACAAATGGTAGCACTCGAGCAATTGCTGCGCGGGATTATGTCACGCTGGCAAATCGCGCCCGAAGGGGTGATCGGCCATTCGGATATTGCACCGGACCGCAAATTCGACCCCGGCCCACGATTCGACTGGCGCAGATTGGAGCGCCAAGGGCTTGCTGCGGCTCCATCCCCGCGTGCCTATGGGGCAGGGGATGCCGAGGCTTTTGTAAGGGCTGCAAAAGAGGCGGGATTTAGCGCGGATGTTGATTTTGACACCTTGCTGTCTGCCACGCGTCTGCGCCGTGCGCCGTGGCGTACCGGCCCGCTTTGCACGGATGATTTCACGCTTTAGGGCCGGACGGTTGCATTCTTCCATTGACCGCCGCCCCGCCATAAGGATAAGCGGCGCTTGCGCGGAAGGCTGGATGGCCGCTTGGATGTCTGTAAGGGCATTCGGGAGGAAAGTCCGGACTCCGATAAGAGACGGTGCCGGGTAACGCCCGGGCGGGGTAACCCGACGGAAAGCGCCACAGAAAATAAACCGCTTTGTTTTCGAATGAAGTAAGGGTGAAACGGTGGGGTAAGAGCCCACCGCGCGGCTGGCAACAGCGGCGGCATGGCAAGCCCCACCAGGAGCAACGCCAAATAGGGATCGCGTGCCGTATCTGTCTTCGGGCAGATCGGCGGAGCCTCTTATGCTCCAGCAGGTCCGGGTTGGCGGCTGTAGCCCATGTCGGTAACGGCAGGGTCAGAGGAATGGTCATCCATGATGTCGTGCTTGCACGCCATCGGGACAGAATCCGGCTTATAGGCCTTCCGCGCAAATATCTGTTTGGCTGAGTGAAAAAATGGAATTTTCCGCTCCCGAAACCTATCGAGATGCAATACGGGGTTGACTCGGCCCGTGGCGCGGTTAGAAGCCGAAGCTCAGAGATTACGCGCGCGCGCCGCAGGTGGCGTGCCGCTGCACAGGAGAAGATAAAATGGCTAAGCCAACCACGATCAAGATCCGTCTGAACTCGTCCGCGGGCACAGGCCACTTCTACGTTACAAAAAAGAACGCACGCACCATGACCGAGAAAATGGTCATCAAGAAATACGACCCCGTTGCGCGCAAGCACGTTGAGTACAAAGAAGGCAAGATCAAGTAAGATCGCTTTGCTTTGATGCATTTAAAGCCGCGCATTTGCGCGGCTTTTTGCATTTCTGGAGGCAGGCTGCGGGCGTGCGCCGTTTGTGTGGATTCGGTAATAGCTTAGCGTTCGGCCGGAGGGGTGTTGCGCAGTTTGGCGACAAAAGCAGTGATGTCGGCGCTTGTCCATTTTAGCTTGGCGCGTTTGGTGCTGGCAGGGTGGTGTCGTAGGCCCGTGCCATCGCGGTGCGCCTTGGCAGGCCTGATGGGGCGCGGAGCAAAGCCACCGCCACAATTGGGACAGACGTTATGCAGAACGTCCCTCACACAATCGGCGCAGAAGGTACATTCATAGGTGCAGATGCGCGCCTCAGTGCTGCTCACAGGCAGGTCGCGGTCGCAACTCTCACAATTGGGACGTAGCTCTAGCATGGGTCACTCCTCATTGGGGTAGGGGCATGATGGTAGTTGTGGGGGGATTGGCCGTAAAGGCAGCTGAGAACGCTGTAGCGGCTTCTCAGGGCCGGGAAGCCGGGTTTTGAAGGTTCGCTTCAGCGCAAACAAAAGCCCCCCGAACAATCTGCTCGAGGGGCTTTTTCATTTCAGCGCTTTGAGGCGCGTTATTCGCGGTTGCCGAACAGTTGCAGCAGCATCATGAACATGTTGATAAAGTTCAGATACAGGTTCAGGGCACCCATGATGGCGGATTTACCAAGCCACTCTGTATCGCCGTGCTGTGCATGTGCGATATATTCGGTTTTGATACGCTGCGTGTCATATGCAGTCAGACCGGCAAAGATCAGAACGCCGATCGCGGAGATCGCGAATGTCAGTGCCGAGCTTGCCAAGAAGATGTTGATGATCGACGCGGCGATCAGGCCAATTACACCCATGATCAGGAAGCTACCCCAACCAGAGATATCTTTCTTTGTGGTGTAGCCGTACAGCGACAAACCCGCAAAAGCGATCGAGGTGATCAGGAAAATCTGAACGATTGATTCACCGGTGAACACCAGGAAGATCGAGCTGATGGAAACACCCATAACGCCTGCAAAGACGTAGAACAGCAGTTGTGCTGCTGCGGCGGACATCTTGTTGATCGCAGCGCCCAAGCCAAAGACAAAGGCGAGTGGTGCGAACATGACAACCCACTTCAGCGGCGACATGTACAGTGCCTGGCCCAGACCGGTCAGGTATGTGCCCTCGCGCAGCGCCACGGTGGCACCGGCAGGATCGGATGTGACCGCAAGGCCGGAGATGGCCCATGCGGCGGCGAAGGTAATCAACATGCCTACGGACATTGTGCCGTAAACTTTGTTCATGTGGGCGCGCAGGCCTGCATCAATCGCGGCTGTGCGGCTGCCGGCACGGGTCCGGATTGTATTCACGTCTGCCATTTAAAACTCCCTAAAAACTGGCCCGCGATAAGGATTGTGCGGGTACAGGGGTAATATCGGGGGCAGACCCCATATTTTCAAGGCTTTTTACATAGGAAAGTCGTTTTGGTTAATCCTTCCACGATGCAGGCGCGTCCCAAAACGGTCTGGCGGCCTCTTGTCGTGCTTCCTGGGCGGTTATCCCGACATCACAAAGGTGATCTGCGGACAAAGCGGCCAACGCCCGCCGACTGCGCCAAAGGGCTAGGGCCGCGCGTAGTGAAAGACGGGCAGGGGGCTGAGGCTGGCAGTGTGAGGATAGGGTAAGGCGCATGTGTAATCTCCAGTTTTGGTGATGTGTTTTCGCAATTCATTCGCGTTCTTGATGTATGCGCCTTGGTAATGTATTTTAAAAACGAATGTTTTTGATGAATTCCATTGTATTTGGTGATGTATGAGAAATCTTGATATGGCGACGCTTCGTTCGTTGGTTGCAATTGCTGATGCGGGCGGGGTCACGCGGGCGGCGGGGTTTTTGCATCTGACGCAGTCCGCCGTCTCGATGCAGATCAAACGGCTGGAAGATTTGCTGGATGTGAAATTGCTTGATCGTAGAGGGCGATCGGTTGCCTTCACCGCGCAGGGGGATCAGCTGCTTACATATGCACGCCGCATGGTGGCAATGAATGACGAGGTTGTTACGCGGATGACCGTGCAGGAATATAGCGGGACGCTACGCCTTGGTGTGCCGCATGATATTGTCTATCCCGCTGTTCCGCAGGTGCTCAAACAGTTCAATGCGGCCTATCCGGGTATCCGTATCCTGCTCGAATCGCGTCATACGCAACCGCTCAAGGAAATGTTCGCGAAGGGGGAGTGTGATGTGATTCTCACCACCGAGACTTCGCTTGGATCGGGCGGCATAACCTTGGCCCAGCGGCGGTTGAACTGGATCGGTGCCCCGGGAGGGGCTGCATGGCGCCAGCGTCCGCTTAGCATCGCCTATGGACGGGTTTGCAGCTTTCGCGGGCTGGCTGTTGCCGCGCTTGATGCGGCGGAAATTGATTGGCAGATGCTGGTCGAGACGGACAATGACAGTACGATCCATGCCACAGTTAGCGCAGATCTTGCTGTATTTACTGCGATTGAAGGCACTGAGCCACAACAGCTTGAGCGTATCGACCATGGTGGCGCGCTGCCTGAACTGCCTGTCCAGCAGATCAATCTCTATGCCTCGGATGCGGCGCAAAGCGCTCCGTTGCAGCATCTGATCGCTTTGTTGTCGTCCAAGATCGCCGAACGCTAGGGGATGGGGGCAACCGCATGGGGTGATTATTGGGATAATTCCCCTCCACAGAATTGATTAACCTCGGCAATGTAGGATGACGTATGAAACGGGCAATGCGGTCATACTGGGATGTATGCTGGCAACAAGGCCCATGACCGCCCCGTTAGGGTGCCAAGGAATTAGAGTAGGCCCAAGTATGCCCCACATCGTCGATATCCATGTCGGTAAAAAAATTCGGCAACGTCGATGGTTGATCGGGATGACCCAGCAAACGCTGGGGGAAACTGTGGGCATTAAATTCCAACAAATCCAGAAGTACGAAACAGGTGCAAACCGTGTGAGTGCATCGCGCCTGTGGGATATCGCCAAGGCGCTGGGCATGCCTGTGGCGTCGTTCTTTGAAGGAATCGAAGAGCAATGCGAGGTTGGTTCCGATTGTGGGTCGCGCGCCGGTAACAATATGCCCGGTGATCTGCTTGGCGACCGCGAAGCGATGGAGCTTGTGCGTTCTTACTATGCCATTCCCGAGAACCAGCGCCGCCGCCTTTACGAGTTGGCCCGCGTGCTGAGCGATGCAGGCTAACGGTACTTGTGTGAAAATAGCGCCTTTTTGGCATCCAAGCCTTGCAAGGGGCGGTGCACAATGAGACGACATTCACATGAAAACAGATACCTCACTTTTTGACGAGCTGGCCCATGTTGCAGGGTTGATGGCTGACGCTGCAGGCGCGGTCATTTTGCCCTATTTCCGCAGTGCGGCGCTGAAGGATGATAATAAGCTTGCAGGAGGCTATGATCCCGTTACCCAAGCGGACCGCGAAGCCGAAGCTGCCATGCGCGCGGTACTGGCTGAACACCGTCCTCATGACGGTATTCTGGGTGAGGAATTGGGCACGACCGAAGGCACCAGCGGCCTGACATGGGTGCTGGACCCAATCGACGGGACGCGCGGCTTTGTGTCGGGCACGCCGACATGGGGCGTCTTGATCGCTGTGGGTCCGGCGGATGGGCCGTTTCTTGGGGTGATAGACCAACCATATATTGGTGAGCGCTTTTTGGGGAGGCCTGATGGCGCATGGTTGATCCGCGCGGGCAACCGGACCCCGCTGCGCACCCGTGCGGCTCGCGGTTTGAATGAGGCAATTGTTTTCACGACTTTCCCCGAAGTAGGCTCAGCCGCTGAAGGTGAGGCTTTTGCGGCTGTGGCACAGCAGGCTAAACTCACGCGCTATGGTATGGATTGCTATGCCTACGCGCTGGTTGCCAGCGGTCAGGTCGATCTGGTGATCGAGGCGGGATTGCAGGCTTATGACATTCAGGGGCCACTGGCATTGATACAGGCCGCGGGAGGGGTCGTGACTGACTGGAACGGCGGGCCTGCCCATAATGGCGGTCAGGTGATTGCCGCGGCCAATGCACAAATCCATGCGGAGGCGCTGGCGATCTTGCGCGCGCAAATGTCATGACGCAGGCGGTGCTGCTGCGCGGGGCCGATACGGTTCTGACGATGGACGATGCGCGGCGCGAGCTGTCAGGTCATGACATCTTGCTGGAAAACGGTTCCATCGCGCAGATCGGAGAGAGCCTCTCCGTGCCGGAAGGTGCGCAGGTTGTCGATGTTTCGGGCTGTCTAATTACGCCAGGTTTGGTCAACACGCACCACCACCTGTATCAAAGCCTCACCCGCGCGGTACCGGGCGGGCAGGATGCCCTATTGTTCGGTTGGTTACGCACCCTTTATCCGATCTGGCAGAAATTTACGCCCGAGCACATGTTTGTCTCGGCGCAGGTTGGTCTGGCGGAACTTGCCTTGTCGGGTTGCACGCTAAGCTCGGATCACCTGTATCTGTATCCCAACGGATCACGGTTGGAAGATACTATCCACGCGGCGGCCGAAGTTGGCCTGAGGTTTCATCCTACACGCGGCGCCATGAGTATTGGCGAAAGCGATGGCGGCCTGCCGCCCGATGCGCTGGTCGAAGAGGAGGGCGCGATCCTTGAGGATTGTATCCGCGTGATTGATGCGTTTCACGATCCTGCAGAGGGCTCTATGTGCCGCGTGGGGATTGCGCCCTGTTCGCCCTTTTCAGTGAGCAGGGATCTGATGCGCAACGCTGCTTTGTTGGCACGCGACAAAGGCGTGATGTTGCACACCCATCTGGCCGAAAATGACGAAGATGTGGCCTATTCCCTTGAAACCTTCGGATGCCGTCCGGGGGAATACGCGGAAAGTCTGGGTTGGGTCGGGCCGGATGTCTGGCACGCCCATTGCGTAAAGCTGGACCCTGCCGAGATCGCGCTGTTTGCGCGCACGCAAACCGGCGTGGCCCATTGCCCGTGCTCCAACTGCCGCCTTGGCAGCGGCATTGCTCCGCTGCGCGCCATGCGCGACGCGGGCGTGCCGGTGGGGCTGGGGGTCGATGGCTCGGCCAGCAATGATGCGGGAAATCTGGTGGCCGAGGCGCGGCAGGCGATGTTGTTGCAGCGTGTGGCGCTTGGCGCAGATGCGATGAGCGCGCGTGAGGCGCTCGAGATTGCGACACGTGGAGGGGCCGACATATTGGGCCGCCCCGATTGTGGGCGCATCGCGGTGGGCAAGCGCGCTGATATCGCGGTTTGGGACATGACCGGCGTAGAGGCGTCAGGGTCGTGGGATCGTGCTGCGCTGCTTCTTGCCGGCCCGACCACTGTGCGCGATCTTTTCGTTGAGGGGCGGCGTATCGTGCGAGAAAGTAACCTTTCCACAATAGATTTGCCGCAGGTTTTGCGGCAGCAAGCGGGGCTTGCGACGGCATTGATGCGGGCGTAAAAAGCCCGCCGGTTTTAGTGAGAGTACGAGTATGAGACGAGTTTTGATGTGTTCAGCCATGGCGCTGTTCTTGGTCGGGTGTAGCACGGGGCAAGGCCCGGTCAACGATCCACAATCTGCCGCATTCGCGGGAACAACGACACCGGTCAGGGCGCAGATCAATGCGATCCGCGCCAGTGCAGGTGTCGGTCAGGTTAAACGAAACGCCAAACTGGATCGTGCGGCGCTGGCCCATGCGCAGGATATGGCGGCAAATAACTTCCTGAGCCATACCAGCTCGGATGGATCGGACTTGCGCCGGCGGGTAGAGCGGGCAGGCTATGACTGGTGCTCATTGGGAGAGAACGTCAGCCGTGGCTACCGGAGCGATCAGGCGGCAATCGAACAATGGCGCACATCTCCGGGGCACTACCGCAACATGATCAAGGGTAAAGCGCGGGAATTCGGCATGGCTAATGTGAACGGATTTCGCGTGATGGTGCTGGGTGCCAGCAATTGCTAGGCTTTGCTGCGCGCTAAGCGGGGGTTAGATCAGGTTTCCATTAATCCATGTGGCGCGCACTGCGCGCTCGTCGCCCATCATCAGCGTGGCAAACACGTCTTCCCATACACTGCCCGAACGGTTGGCACGTTGGGCAATCGCAGCAGTTGATTGCAGGTCCAGCACGGCAATATCGCCGTAATAACCCGCAGCGAGCGTGCCGATTTCATCGCCTAGATGCAGCGCATTTGCCGACCCTGCGGTGCCCAACCACATCAACTGTGCCGCGTGTAGCGCGTGACCGTGATGTTGGGCTGCTTCATAGGCGGCAGCCATCGTGCGCAACATCGAGAAAGACGAACCACCGCCGGTATCGGTGGCCAGCCCCAAGGGCACGCCGCGAGTGGCGAGTTGCGGCAGGTTCAACGCGCCTGAGCCGATAAAGGAATTGGAGGTGGGGCAGTGGATTACGCGGCCCTGCACGTCGGCCAGCCGGTCGATTTCACGCGGCGTCAGGTGGATCGCGTGCCCATACAGACCGCGCGCGCCCAACAGCCCGTGGGCCTCATATGTGTCGAGATAATCGCGCGCCTTGGGGAACAGCTCGGCCACCCATGCGACCTCATCGGGTTGCTCGCTCAGGTGGGTTTGCATCAGGCAGTCGGGGTGCTCTGCCCAAAGTGCGCCAAGCGCGCTGAGCTGGTCCGACGTAGACGTAGGAGAGAAGCGCGGCGTGATGGCATAATGCGCGCGGCCTTTGCCATGCCAGCGGTCGATCAACGCTTTGCTGTCGTCATAGGCGGTTTGCGCAGTGTCGCGTAGATTATCCGGCGCGTTTCGATCCATACAGGTCTTGCCCGTCACCATACATTGCCCGCGTTCTTGAGTCGCAGCAAAAAGCGCATCGGCGCTATGGGGGTGGATGGTGGCAAAAGAGGCAATTGTCGTCGTGCCTGCTGCCGCCGTCAGGTCAAGATAGCGGCCCGCGATATCGCTGGCATAGGACGGATCGGCAAACCGCGCCTCTTCGGGGAATGTGTAGGTTTCGAGCCAGTCAATCAGCCGCTTGCCCCAGCTCGCGATCATTGCGGTTTGAGGGTAATGCGCGTGGGCATCCACAAAACCCGGGCAGATCAGATCATTCCCGTAATTGACCACGCTTGCCTGCGGATGTGCCGCCTTTAGGGTGGTCGCTGGCCCCACTGCCCCAATGCGGCTGCCCTCCAATAAAACAGCTCCGGCGCTGTCGATATGCACGCAGTCTTCCCATGCTTGGATAAAGGGGTTCCCTCGAAAGGTAAGGGTCTGGCCGGTGAGGAGGGTTTGCGTATTCATCCGCCGAGTATGAGTGGATTACAACGGGGGAGCAATGGCGCTTTCCTAAAGATTTTACAGTGGGCTGCGTGGGCCATTGTGGTCACCTTGAGCCACCCTTATGCTATGCGAAACAGCAAAAGGGGGCCGCGCGTATGTCGACTGAAAACACTGAGCAGCTCCTTGTGGCGGACGAGTCTGACACCGAGGCCTATGCGCTGGTCAAACGCGATGTGGCAGCAATTTTATATACTGTCGATATTGAAGACCGCGACAAGCTGATCGAGCTGATGGAGCCGCTGCACCCTGCGGACATCGCTGACCTTCTGGAGCAGATCAACGCCTTTGACCGTGCGCGTCTGATCCGGTTGTACGACCGTGAGTTCGACGGGGAAATTCTCTCCGAGCTTGACGATTCCATCCGTGATGAAGTGATCGCGATCCTTACACCGCAGGTGCTTCAGGAAGCGATGCGCGAGCTGGACAGTGATGACGTCGTTGACATCATCGAAGATCTCGAAGACGCGCAGCAGGCTACCATTCTGGACGCTTTGGATGATGGAGACCGCGCTGCGGTTGAGCAGGCACTGACCTATCCCGAATTCTCGGCTGGTCGTCTGATGCAGCGCGAGGTCGTTATGGCACCCGAGCATTGGACCGTCGGAGCCGCTATCGATTATCTGCGTGCCACCCCCGAAGAGGATCTACCGGATCAGTTTTATCACATCATCGTTGTTGATCCGCGCCTGCATCCGGTCGGCAATGTCACATTGGGCAAGCTTATGCGCTCAAAACGTGAGGTGCTGCTGAGCACGCTGTATGAGGATTCATTCCAGATCATCCCCGCCACCCGCGATGAGGGGGATGTGGCATATGCGTTTAACCAGTACCACCTGATTTCGGCACCTGTTGTGGATGAGGACGGGCGACTGATCGGGGTGATTACCATTGATGACGCCATGGCCGTGCTGGATGAGGAACACGAAGAAGACATCATGCGTCTTGCGGGGGTTGGCGAAGGATCGTTGAGCGACCGTGTGCGCGAGACGACCAAACAACGTCTGCCGTGGTTGGCCGTGAACCTTATGACCGCCATCGCGGCAAGCCTTGTGATCGCGCAATTCGAAGTGGCACTGGCGCAGATCGTGGCCTTGGCTGTTTTAATGCCGATCGTCGCCTCGATGGGCGGCAATGCCGGTACCCAAAGCCTGACTGTTGCGGTGCGGGCATTGGCGACAAAAGACCTTACCGGTTCCAACGTATGGCGCGTGATCCGGCGTGAATGTCTGGTGGGGCTGATCAACGGCAGCATATTCGCCGCTGTGATGGGGATTGTCGGCATCATTTGGTTCGGCTCTCCCGCGCTGGGCGGGGTGATTGCCGTAGCGATGGTGATCAACATGGTCATTGCGGGGCTTGCAGGAACGGGGATTCCGATCGTGCTGGACCGTTTGGGTATAGACCCTGCACTGGCGTCGGGGGCATTTGTAACGACGGTAACGGACGTGGTTGGATTTTTCGCCTTCCTCGGGCTCGCGGCGGCCGTTCTGTTATGAGCATGGATGACCTGAAAGCACAGGTACGCAAGGCGGCATTTGCGCGGCGCAAGCCGCTGTTCGAGGCGGCAAATGCAGCGCAAGCAGGGTATCTGAGTGAGGTTCTGGCAGGGTACCGCGGTGTCCCGCTAGCCGGCTTTATGCCTATTCGCACGGAAATTGATCCCAGACCGGCAATGGCCGAGGCCTGTGCGCACGGGCTGGTGGGCGTGCCTGTGATCGAAGCCGAGGCTAAGCCGTTGAAATTTGCGCAATGGACCCCCGAGGCGGCCATGGTCGCAGGTCCTTTCGGGGCGCAGGTCCCGGCGGAGCTGTCGATCTTTGAGCCGGAAATTGTGATTGTACCGCTATTGGCTTTCGACCGCGCGGGCGGACGTTTGGGATATGGCGGAGGGTTTTATGACCGAACGCTGGAAATGCTGCGTGCGCGCCGGTCTACTTTGGCCATCGGTTTTGCATTTGCGGGCCAAGAGGTCGACCAATGCCCGTTAGAGCCGACAGACCAGCCGCTTGATCTGATCGTGACCGAGGCGGGCGTGATCGAGATCGCCGCCACCCATGGGCGGGGCAATACCTGATGAAAATTGCCTGTGTCATATGCACCTCAGCGCCCTTGGTACTTGCATAAACGGCTTTGCCAGCTTAGCGAGGGCACATGAAGATACTCTTTCTCGGAGACGTAATGGGCCGCGCCGGGCGCCGTGCCATTACCGAAAACCTCCCCCGATTGCGCAGTGAGTGGAAGCTCGATTTCATCGTCGTCAATGGCGAGAACGCCACTTCGGGTATGGGCCTGTCAGGCTCTCATGCTAAAGATCTGTTGGCTGCGGGTGCCGATTGCTTGACGCTGGGCGATCATGCCTTTGATCAAAAGGACATGCTGGCGTTTATCGAACAAGAGCCGCGCATCATTCGCCCGCTCAATTTTTCGAAAAACGCCCCGGGCAAGGGAGCGCGCCTGTTCAAGACCCGCACGGGCAAGCAGGTACTGGTCACTCAGGCCTTGGGGCAGGTGTTTATGAAACGCCCCTTTGATGATCCGTTTTCAGCCCTTGATACCGTGCTTAAAACCCATCCTCTGGGCGGCATGGCCAATGCGATTATTGTGGACATGCATTGCGAAGCCACCTCTGAGAAGATGGCCATGGGCCATTGGTGCGATGGGCGGGCAAGCCTTGTGGTGGGGACCCATACCCACGTGCCAACCTCGGATGCGATGATCCTGCCTGCGGGCACGGCCTACCTGACAGATGCGGGGATGTGCGGCGATTATCATTCGGTCATCGGGATGGATAAGGCCGAGCCCTTGCGCCGCTTTATCACAGGCATGCCCAAAGACCGGTTTTCTCCCGCCAATGGCGAGGCGACCCTGTCCGGCGTCTATGTCGAGACTGACGACAAGACAGGCCGCGCCACGCGGGTGGTACCCGTGCGCCAAGGGGGCAACCTGCAACAGGCGGCCCCCTGAAGGCATCGGTAGCGGGATAGGCGGGCAGACGTCCGGAACCGAATGGGCTGGTGTGACGATTACACCGCGGCTGGCCCGGTTCAAACGAATGCTTGCCGCAGCGCACACCATAGGCGACAACAAGAGCGTTTATAACAGGTTCGACGCATGAATATTATTGAACTTTCGCAATTCTCCCAAGCGGTGCTGGCGCTCACAGTTGTGGGGGTGATGTTTATCCTCTTTTTGCGGGAGACGTTTCCAACGGAAGTTGTCGCACTTGCAGGCGCGGCAATTTTGTTGGCGCTGGGGCTGCTGCCCTATGATGATGCGCAAGAGGTGCTGTCCAACTCGGCCCCCTGGACGATTGCGGCGATGTTTATTGTCATGGGCGCGCTGGTACGGACCGGCGCGTTGGAGGTGCTGACCCAACTGGCAGAACGCTATGCCCGTACCAATCCCAAAATGGCTGTAGTGGGCGTGATCCTGTCTGTCATGGCGGCCAGTGCGATTATGAATAACACGCCGGTGGTGGTGGTAATGATCCCCGTGGTTGTCCAGCTGAGTAAAACGCTGGGCACCAAAGCCTCAAAGCTGTTGATCCCGCTGAGTTACGCCGCGATCATGGGGGGCTCTCTTACGTTGATCGGGACCTCGACAAACCTGTTGGTAGACGGGGTTGCGCGTTCGCAGGGGATGGAGCCGTTCGGCATCTTTGAAATCCTGCCCATCGGCCTTGTCGTTTGTACCTGGGGGCTTGTTTACATGGGGACGATCGGCCGGCGCCTTTTGCCCGAGCGTGACAGCATGGCAGGCATGCTTGGCAACCGTTCGAAGATGAAGTTTTTCTCGGAGGCGGTCGTCCCGGCAGAGAGTAACCTCATTGGTCGTGAAGTGCTGGATGTGAAGCTGTTCAAGCGCGACGGTGTACGGTTGATTGACGTGGTGCGCGGGGATGCATCCTTGCGGCGGAACCTGAAGGACGTGGTTCTTCAAATGGGGGACCGTGTGGTGTTGCGTACGCAGATGGCCGAACTGCTGAGCCTTCAGGCCACGCCAGAGCTTAAGCGCGTGGATCAGGTATCGGCGGTTGAGACCCATACCGTGGAGGTGTTGATCACGCCGGGCTGCCGCATGGTGGGCCGTAGCCTTGGGGCGCTGCGTTTGCGCCGCCGTTACGGTGTGTATCCGCTGGCGGTGCATCGCCGGAACCAGAATATTGGCCGCCAACTGGATGATCTGGTGGTCCGGGTCGGGGATACGCTTTTGTTGGAGGGGGCACCGGAAGATATCCAGCGCCTGTCGGTGGACATGGATATGGTCGACGTCAGCACCCCGTCCGAGCGTGCATATCGTCGAGGTCATGCGCCGATCGCCGTAGGCGCTCTGGCGGCGATTGTGATCCTTGCGGCACTGAATGTGGCACCGATCCTGATGCTGGCTGTGATGGCCGTGGCGGTGGTGCTGGTGACGGGTTGTATCGATGCGGATGAGGCATTTTCATTCATTGATGGGCGGTTGCTTGCGCTTATCTTTTCCATGCTTTGTGTCGGGGCCGCGTTGCAGCATACGGGCGCGGTTCAGTTGATTGTGGATGCCGTGGCCCCAGCGCTGGTCGGGATGCCGCCATTTCTGGTTATTTTCTGTGTCTTCCTGATGACAACTATTTTCACGGAAATTGTCTCGAATAATGCTGTTGCAGTGATCATGACCCCGATTGCCATCTCGTTGGCTACGGCGCTGGGGACTGACCCGCGGGCGTTGGTCGTGGCGGTGATGATTGCGGCGTCATGTGCGTTTGCCACGCCGATCGGCTATCAGACCAACACGCTGGTTTACGGGCCGGGTGGATATAAGTTCACTGATTTTATGAAGGTGGGCGTACCGCTGAACCTGTCTATGTCTTTAATCGCAAGTGCGGTTATTCCGCTGTTTTGGTGAGGGCGGGCCCTATGGGCCCGCTGGAGGCTCTGCCTCCAGACCTCCGGAGTATTTCCGGCTAGAAGAAATAGGGTTTCAGAGAGGCCAGAATACGAGGATCGCGGGGATGGAGACAGCAACCACGATGATTTCCAGTGGGAGGCCGATCCGCCAGTAATCGCCAAAGCTGTAGCCACCGGGGCCGAGGATCAGTGTGTTGTTCTTGTGACCGATCGGAGTGAGGAAGGCAGAGGAGGCGGCGATTGCGACGGCCATGAGGAAGGGGTCGGGGTTCACTTCGAGAGACCGTGCCATCTGGATGCCGACAGGGGCTGCCACGATGGTGGTGGCCGTATTGTTGAGAACATCCGACAGCGTCATTGTGACAACCATGAGTACAGTCAGGACCGCCCAAGCGGGCATGCCTTGGGTCAGGTTGACCAATGATCCTGCGATCAGTTCTGTACCACCAGATTTTTCGAGCGCGGCCCCCAGTGGGATCATCGAGCCAAGCAAGACGACGACCGGCCATTCGATATGGGTGTAGAGTTCGGATAGGGGCACAATTTTGGCCAGCACATAGGCTATGACGACTATTCCGAGGGCGATGGGCAGGTAGATAATGCCCAGCGAAGCCGCGACCACAGCGCCGGCGAAGAGGCCGATCGCGAGCCAGACCTTGCTGTTTTCCGTGACTGCAAGGCCGCGGTCGGCCAGCGGTAGCACGCCAAGCCATTCGACCACATCATTGCCTGTATCACGCGGCACAAGCAGCAGCAGGATATCGCCTGTCTCAAGCCGGGTTTTGCGCAGCTGTTCAGTGATCTTGCGGCCACGCCGCGAGATACCCAGCAGCACTGTGCGCTGGCGCCACGCGAGGCCCACGGATTGTGTGGTACGTCCTGAAAGGCGGCTTTCGGCTGTCACGACAACCTCGATAATCTCGACACCTTCACCGTCGGCGCGCAGGCGTTCTTCGCGGGCGCTGTCTGCGACAGCCAGATCCAGGGTGGAGCGGAATTCATCCAGCGCGTCTGGTGTTGCCTCGAGCACCAATGCATCGCCTGCGCGCAATTCGGCGTTGCGGGCGCGGCCATAGCGGCGTTTGCCGTCACGCATCAGGCCAAGGATGGTGACATCGGCTTTATCGGCGGTTTCTTCCAGCTCGGATAGGCGTTTGCCGATGTGTTTGCTGTCTTCGGGTACGACGAGTTCTGCGATATAGGCCGCGAGGTCTTCGGCGTTTAGGGCGTTGTCATCACGGGCGGGGATCAGGCGCCAACCGACAAGGGCGACAAAGGCCAGTCCGGCAATCGCCGCGACGCCGCCTACGGGGGCAAAGTCGAACATCTTGAAGGGCGCGCCGAGGGATTCTTCGCGGATCGAGGCGATGATGATATTGGGCGGGGTGCCGATCAGCGTGACCATACCGCCGAGGATCGTTGCAAAGCTGAGTGGCATCAGCGACAGGCCCGGTGCCCGACCTGCCTTGCGTGCGGTTTGGATGTCGACGGGCATCAGGAGGGCGAGAGCTGCGACATTATTCATAAAGGCAGAGAGGATGCCGCCAACGGCTCCCATCAGTGTGATATGTGCGCCCAGACTGCGCGAGGCATCTACCAGTGTGCGGGTGATCAGCAACACAGCGCCAGAGCGCACCAACCCAGCCGACACCACAAGTACAAGCGCCACAACTAGCGTGGCAGGGTGGCCAAAACCGCTGAATGCATCCGCGCTGTCCACAACGCCCAGTACGACACCTGCCATCAAGGCTGAAAAAGCAACGATATCATAGCGGAAGCGGCCCCAAAGCAGCAGGCCGAAGACGGCTCCGAAGAGGGCGAAGAGGATAATTTGATCAGTTGTCATAGGGGTAACATGTTGCAGGGGGCAAATAAGGGCAAGGGGGAATGGGCCAACAGTTTTGGCGATGCTTGAGGAGGTGCTTGCCCATCTGCGGTCAGCTGCCCTATAAGCGCGGCTAAATAAAACATTCAATCTACGGAGACCGCAATGGCAGGCCATTCCAAATGGGCAAACATCCAGCACCGCAAAGGGCGTCAGGACAAGCTGCGCTCCAAGATGTTTTCGAAGTTCTCGAAAGAGATTACAGTAGCGGCCAAGATGGGTGACCCCGATCCCGATAAAAACCCGCGTCTGCGTTTGGCTGTCAAAGAGGCCAAGCAGGCGTCGATGCCCAAAGATAACATCGACCGCGCCATCAAGAAGGCGACAGGGGGCGATGCGGAGGATTACGAAGAAATCCGCTATGAAGGGTACGGCACCAATGGCGTCGCCGTGATTGTCGAGACGATGACGGATAACCGCAACCGGACTGCTTCGACTGTGCGTTCGACCTTTACTAAATACGGCGGCAATCTGGGCGAGACCGGCAGCGTGGGCTTTATGTTCGACCGCAAGGGCGAAGTCATCTATCCGGCCGAAGTCGGCGATGCGGATACGGTTATGATGGCCGCAATCGAAGCCGGTGCCGAAGACGTCGAGAGCACCGAAGAAGGGCATGTGATCTTTTGCGCTGACACGGACCTGAATGAGGTATCTACGGCGCTGGAGGCAGAGCTGGGCGAGTCGACCTCGACCAAGCTGATCTGGCGGCCGACCACCACCACCGAATTGGACCTTGAGGGCATGCAGAAGCTGATGAAGCTGATTGATGCGCTGGAGGATGATGATGATGTGCAGCGCGTCACGGCCAATTTTGAAGCCTCGGACGAGGTCATGGAAGCGCTTGAATAAGAAGCGTCAAACCACCGTTTGAAAAAATAAAAACACCGCTGCAGGAACAGGCAGCGGTGTTTTTATTTGGAACGTCGGAAACTTTTCAGCCGGCATTCGCCTGCGCGGGCTCTAGATCGCCTCGCGCAGGGAACGAAGCATGTTCCATAGGCCGCTTTGTGCAGGGCGTGGATCGCGCGATACCTCGCGGTGGCTCGACACGTTTACCAGCAGGCTCTTCACTTCATTTAACCGCTCGTTTGCACCGGGACCACCTGCGCTGGCCTGCATCTGCAGGATCTTTGACTGTGTTTCGAGGGCGGAAATAAACAGATCCAGTTCCTCGGCAGTTACTTCCAGTTTCTTGATGGTATTGGTCATCTGCTGTTCCTTTGTTTTGTTGTGCTGCAGATAGGTGTTGGCACGGACATACGCTAGAGCTGTTGGATCAGTTCCCTGTGATTAATCTGTAACATTTCCGTGTTATGGAATAATCGGGTAAGTCTTTGAAGAAGAACGTCAAAATTTTCAGCGGTTTTCGCCTCTTGTTAAGCCATAATGTGCCTGAGTTTCTGCTCACGTGCAAAACGCATCTGTGTGACTGAT
The DNA here is from genome assembly GCF_039977885.1 of Sulfitobacter sp. Taxonomy (GTDB): domain Bacteria; phylum Pseudomonadota; class Alphaproteobacteria; order Rhodobacterales; family Rhodobacteraceae; genus Sulfitobacter. Next base: position 198,988 of record NZ_JBDWCI010000008.1, on the reverse strand, counting down.
ACGTGAAGGCAAGGCTTGCGCCTTGGGTGAGCGGATGCGATCCCTACGCCAGCTGCGCAGGCGGCGCAAGTGTTAAGGGTGCTGCTTTGTTAACTTCTTTTATTCCCGGATTTCTGCTTGGCCTGACGTTGATCGTTGCGATTGGCGCGCAGAATGCTTTTGTCTTGCGGCAAGGGCTGCGGCGCGAGCATGTGTTCTGGGTCTGTCTGACTTGCGGGATGTGTGATGCGCTGTTGATTGCGGCAGGCGTGGCGGGGTTTGGCGCATTGGCGCAGGCTGTGCCGTGGTTCGAGACAGTCATGCGTTATGGTGGCGCGGCGTTTCTTATAGCGTACGGCGCCCGCAGCGCTCTGGGTGCATGGCGAGGGGGAGGAACGCTTGAGGCAGCGGAGCAGGCACCGGCATCGCTGGGTCGTACATTAATGGTGGTTTTGGCGCTGACTTTTCTTAATCCGCATGTCTATCTTGATACGCTTGTTCTGCTCGGTTCGATATCGGCGCAATATGACAACCGGCTGGCATTTGGTAGCGGCGCAGTTCTGGCAAGCCTGACGTTTTTCTTTATGTTGGGCTATGGCGCGCGTCTTTTGCAGCCCTTGTTTGCCAAACCGTTTAGCTGGCGCATATTGGATGCGTTGATTGCGCTGACCATGTGGGCCATCGCGGTCAGTCTTTTGTACGTTTAAGGCTTGTGCCGGTGTAACGATTAAAGTCATCTGCAGCCATGACAACACGTTCCCCTGCACGGCCCGTGATGGGCATCTTCTGGATGTTTGTGACAGGCCTTTGTTTTATTATGGTCACGGCATTGGTGAAAACCATGGGGCCGCGCCTGCCCGCAGGCGAGGCGGCGTTTCTGCGCTATGCAATTGGCCTGGTGTTTGTGCTCCCTTCATTGGGAGCGATCCGGGCCGCAGGCTTGACGAAACGGCAATGGGGTTTGTTCGGGGTGCGCGGGATCAGCCATGCGGGCGGGGTAGCTTTGTGGTTCTACGCCATGGTGCGTATTCCGATCGCGGATGTAACCGCGCTAAATTATATGGCACCGATCTACGTGACCGTTGGTGCGGCCCTGTTTTTAGGAGAGCGGTTGGCCTTTCGGCGCATTGTGGCTGTTTTTGCGGGGTTGATCGGGGCGTTGATTATTCTGCGGCCCGGTTTTCGCGAAATCGGTAGCGGGCATTTGGCCATGCTGTTGGTCGCACTTGTCTTTGCGGGAAGTTATCTGGTGGCCAAGGTGATGGCGGATGAGGTCAAGCCCGGTATCGTGGTGGCGATGCTGTCCATTTTCGTGACCATCGGGCTTGCGCCGCTTGCTTTGGCCAATTGGATCACGCCGACGCTGCACGAGCTTGCGATGCTTGCCGGGGTCGCTTGTTTTGCTACTGCGGGTCATTACACAATGACTATGGCTTTTTCTGTGGCTCCTGTGACGGTGACCCAGCCGGTGACCTTTCTTCAGTTGGTGTGGGCCACATTGCTGGGCGTGGTCTGGTTTCACGAAGCCATTGATATCTGGGTGATTGTAGGCGGTTTCGTTGTGCTTGGGTCTGTCGTTTTTATCACTTGGCGCGAAGCCATGCTCAACCGCCGCGTGACGCCGGACGCCCTCGCCACCAAGGGCTGATTTCGGGGTGGTTTTGCGCCGTTTTTTTATTGATTGACGCGTCAATTAAAAGCCCTCACCCTAAGCGGATGTATGAAATGATCCGAATCTGATGCCTAAAATTGGTATGGAACCGCTGCGCCGTGCGTCATTGGTACAGGCCACAATCGACGAGATTGGCCGCACCCAGTCGCTGGATGTGACTGTGGGGCAGATCGCCCAAAAGGCCGGCATGTCCGCAGCGTTGGCACATCATTATTTCGGGGGAAAGCACAGGATTTTCCTGGCTGCCATGCGTCATATTCTGACGGAGTATGGAACTGTGGCCCGCAGCCACCTTGAGGCAGCCAGCACGCCGCGCGGACGGGTAGAGGCGATTATCTACGCCAGCTTTGATCCCATCTGTTTCGCGCCTGCGACGGTGGCTGCGTGGATGACGCTTTATGCTGCGGCACCGGCCCATCCGGGCACAAAGCGCCTGCTTGAGATCTATCATGCCCGTTTGCGCTCCAACCTGATCCACGCCCTGCGTCAGATTGACGATCATGCACAGAATGCAGTCGACAACGCCGAAGTGATCGCGGCGCTGATCGACGGTCTATATCTGCGGGCCGCGCTCAGCGATGCCGGTTGTGCGGCCGGGGCAGAGCAGGCAGCGCTGTTGACCTTGGACCGGTTGCTGGAGGGGCAGGGATGAGCCAGCCGAATATCCTGATCCTTATGGTGGACCAACTGAATGGTACGCTGTTCCCTGATGGCCCGGCCGATTGGCTACACGCGCCTAACCTGAAAAAGCTGGCGGCGCGGTCTACAAGGTTTCAAAACGCCTATACGGCCTCGCCGTTATGCGCGCCGGGGCGGGCGGCGTTCATGTCGGGGCAATTGCCCAGTGCCACGGGTGTTTATGACAACGCGGCAGAGTTCGCATCCTCTATCCCCACCTACGCGCATCACCTGCGACGTGCGGGATATTACACCTGCCTGTCGGGCAAAATGCATTTTGTGGGCCCCGATCAGTTGCACGGGTTCGAGGACCGCCTGACCACTGATATCTATCCCGCCGATTTCGGCTGGACCCCCGATTACCGCAAACCCGGTGAACGGATTGATTGGTGGTATCACAACATGGGCAGTGTCACAGGCGCAGGCGTGGCCGAGATTTCCAACCAGATGGAATATGACGATGCCGTCGCCTATGAGGCCACGCGCAAGATTTACGAGCTATCGCGCGGTCTGGATGCGCGGCCTTGGTGCGTCACGGCCAGCTTTACCCATCCGCATGATCCCTATGTGGCGCGCAAGAAATACTGGGACCTTTACGAGGAGTGCGACCATCTGCTGCCCGAGGTGCCGATGATGGCCTATGAGGATCACGATCCTCATTCCAAACGCATCCTTGACGCAAACGACCGCGGTAATTTCGAGATTACCGAAGACAACATCAAACGCTCGCGCCGTGCCTATTTTGCCAACATCAGCTATCTCGATGATAAGATCGGTGAAATTCTGCAAACGCTCGAGGACACGCGCCAAGAGGCGATCATCGTCTTTGTGTCTGATCACGGCGATATGCTGGGCGAGCGTGGATTGTGGTTCAAGATGAGCTTTCTTGAGGGATCGGCGCGCGTGCCGATGATGATTGCGGCACCACAGATGGAAGCAGGGCTGCAAACAACACCCGTCAGCAATATCGACGTCTGCCCGACGCTATGTGATCTGGCAGGTGTGGATATGTCCGAGATCATGCCATGGACCACGGGGCAAAGCCTTGTCCCCATGGGGCAGGGCGTCGAGCGCACGGAACCTGTGGCCATGGAATACGCCGCCGAGGCATCTTATGCGCCGATGGTGTCCCTGCGGTATGGCAAATGGAAATACAACCGCTGTGCGCTGGACCCTGATCAACTGTTCGATCTTGAGGCTGACCCGCATGAGCTGACCAATCTGGCCGAGGTGCCTGCCCATGCAGGTACACTTACGCAATTGCGCGCCAAATCCGAGGCCCGTTGGGACTTGGATGCCTATGACGCGGAGGTGCGCAAATCCCAAGCGCGCCGTTGGATCGTCTATGAGGCGCTGCGCTCGGGCGGGTATTACCCATGGGATTACCAACCGCTGCGCGACGCCTCACAGGCCTATATGCGCAACCATATGGATTTGAATGTGCTTGAAGAAAACAAGCGCTTTCCGCGCGGCGAATGACAAATACTGGCGGTGCCGATGGGTGCAGGGCCGCCAGCGCGTATAAAACACCCGACAAAAAACGATAGGGACTTAAAATGTTAACCTCAATCATCTCCTTCGGAGTGATCCTTGCCTTCGCGCTGGTGATCTTCTGTACGATTAAATGGTGGAACCTGACGCTGACGGGTACACAGCCTGTGTCGCTGTTTGTCTTCATCGCCATCCTGTTCACCTCTGGCCTCGATGTGGGGCTGATCATGTTTCCGCTGGCCTTTGACTTTCCGCTTTATGCGGATGTCGCGACCGAGCCTGCCTACGGGTTTACCAACCCGCTGGCGCTGGAATTCGGGTTTTGGGGCTTTTTGATCTGGGCCTTCTATTTCCTGACGACCTTCTATTTCTGCGCGATCGAGCCGCGGATCAAATTCTTTGAAATCCCTGCGGTAAAGCTGCTGAACAACTTGGTCATCATCACCACCTGTGCCTTCACCGGCGCGCTGTTCCTGATCTATATGCCTTACTACATTGCCGAAATCGGTGACGGTGAGACGATCCTGCCGGTGTTCTATGTGATTTGCTTCCTGGTGATCCTTGTTGCGGCCTTCAGCTCGACCGACATCAAATTCGTCAAGGTCCTGTCGGTCAGCTCGACCGTGCTGTTCTTTGCGCTGATTGCGTTCATGTTCTTCAATGCAGGCATGGGTGTCGGCGATCTGGCGGCGACCAGTGGTGAAATCGGTGGCTATTTCGCGAACCTGCACAAGTTCATCATCCCGCTGACCGATTACCATGAATTCTACCTGTTCTGGTGGTTCGCGTGGTCCATCATGATCGGCCAATTCGTCAGCCGCTTTGTCGGTGGATTGAAAACCTACCAACTGCTGGCCGCTTTGCTGGTGTTCCCATCGATCCCGCTCGCGCTGTGGTTCTCGGTTCTGTATTTCTATCACCTCAACGGCATTGGTACGGCGGGTCTGCCCAACTGGGCCATGACCGTTGTGGGCATCGTGTTTGTCATCAACTCGTTTGACAGCCTGATCCGCCTCTACACCGATAACCTGAACCTCACGACCGAGCGTTTCGGCACGGTTTCCTATGTGTTGGCCAATGCTGTCGGGCTGTTCGTGCTGACGCTGCTGTTCCAAAGCCAGTGGTTGCAAATCCAGTGGGTCGGCACCGTGGTGATCGGCATCTATCTGGCAGCACTCGCCTATATGTTCTTTGTTAAACGCCATGCGATGAAAGACCTCGATGGTCAGGCAGCACCGTTGAACTAACTCCTAAAATCACCGGCCCCGCGCAGCATCGCGCGCGGGGCCAACATCATTCAAAAGAGAGCCTCATGCAAACCCAACCCACCGCAAGCCATTTCATCAACGGCCAATATGTCGAAGACACCGCAGGCACCCCGATCGAAGTGATCTATCCCGCCACAGGTGCCGTGATTGCGACGGTGCATGCGGCAACTCCAGCCATTATCGAACAAGCACTAGCGGCCGCCAAATCCGCCCAGGCAGCATGGGCCGCCATGAGCGGCACCGAGCGGGGTCGCATCCTGCGCCGCGCCGCCGATATCATGCGCGAACGCAACCACGACCTGAGCGTGCTGGAAACCTACGACACCGGCAAACCCTATCAGGAAACATCTGTGGCAGACGCCACTTCTGGTGCCGATGCGCTGGAATATTTCGGCGGCATGGCCGCAACCCTGACGGGCGAGCATATCCAATTGGGCGAAGATTGGGTCTATACCCGCCGTGAGGCGCTGGGCGTCTGTGTGGGCATTGGCGCATGGAACTACCCCACGCAAATCGCCTGCTGGAAGGGCGCGCCTGCGTTGGCCTGCGGCAATTCCGTGATCTTCAAACCCTCCGAGACCACCCCGCTTTGCGCGTTGAAGGTGGCTGAAATTCTGGTCGAGGCAGGTCTGCCCGCCGGCCTGTATAACGTCGTCCAAGGTTTGGGCGATGTGGGCGCTGCGTTGGTCACAGACCCGCGCGTCGACAAAGTATCGCTGACAGGCTCAGTGCCTACAGGCCGTAAGGTATACGCCGCCGCCGCCGAAGGCATGAAGCACGTCACAATGGAGCTGGGCGGTAAATCCCCCATGATCGTATTCGAGGATGCCGATATCGAGAACGCCGTATCGGGCGCGATCCTTGGCAACTTCTACAGCTCTGGCCAAATCTGCTCCAACGGGACGCGGGTGTTTGTGCATAAAGACATCAAAGAAGCCTTCCTGACCCGTCTGGCCGAACGTCTGGATACAGCCAAGATTGGCGATCCGATGGACCCCGACACCAGCTTTGGTCCGATGGTCTCAAAAAACCAGATGGATATCGCGCTGGACTACATCGCCAAAGGCGAAGCCGAAGGCGCGCGTCTGGTCTATGGCGGTAAGGCGATAGATCGGGACGGGTTCTACATGCAACCCACCGTCTTTGCCGATGTCACCGACGACATGATCATCGCGCGCGAAGAGATTTTCGGCCCCGTCATGGCGGTACTTGATTTCACAGATGAAGCCGATGTCATGGCCCGCGCCAATGACACCGAATTCGGCCTTGCGGCTGGTGTATTTACCCGCGATCTGACCCGCGCCCACCGTGTGGCCGCAGGGTTCGAGGCAGGTACATGCTTTATCAACTCCTATAATGACGCGCCGGTTGAGGCACCCTTTGGCGGTGTCAAAGCCTCTGGCGTGGGGCGTGAAAACTCCAAAGCGGCCATTGACCACTACAGCCAGGTGAAATCCGTCTATGTGCGCATGGGCGACGTTGAGGCACCGTTCTAATGACCGATATGCCGCAAGAACCGCAACCGCCGATGTCGCGGGTTGATGTCGTGAAATGGATCGCCACGGCGGTGCAACTGGTGGGTTACGGGCTGACCGGCCTTGGCTGGCAGCCATGGAATGTCTTTGCGTTTTTTGCGGGTATTGCCTTGTGGTTTGCTGTGGGCGTGATGTGGAAGGACCGTGCAATCATGGTCGTCCACGTCGGTGCCTTTATTTCCCTTCTTGCTGGATATCTGAGTGCGAATTGATGGAAGCTGATTATGTAATTGTAGGCGCAGGTAGCGCTGGTTGTGCCATGGCTTACCGCTTGGGTGAGGCAGGCAAATCCGTTCTGGTGATTGAACATGGCGGCACGGATGCGGGGCCCTTCATCCAGATGCCCGCCGCGTTGAGCTATCCCATGAATATGGAGCGCTACGATTGGGGGTATAAATCCGAACCTGAGCCCGGGCTGGAAAACCGTGAATTGGTTGTACCGCGCGGCAAGGTTGTGGGCGGATCATCCTCGATCAACGGGATGGTTTATGTGCGCGGTCATGCGATGGACTATGACCATTGGCGCGATCAAGGCGCAGAGGGGTGGAGCTATGCCGATGTGCTGCCCTACTTCCGGCGTATGGAAACATGGCATGACGGCGGGCACGGCGGTGACAGCTATTGGCGCGGCAAGGACGGCCCGCTGCATGTCAGCCGTGGCCCCCGCGAAAACCCGCTGTTCGCTGCTTTTGTCGAGGCAGGCAAACAGGCGGGCTATGAAGCCACAGACGATTACAACGGCGAGAAACAAGAGGGCTTTGGCCCGATGGAGCAGACTGTGCATAACGGTCGGCGCTGGTCGGCGGCCAATGCCTATCTGCGTCCCGCGCTTAAGCGCGAAAATGTAAGCCTGACCCGCGCCTTCGCCCGCCGTGTGGTGATGCAGGACGGCCGTGCCGTGGGCGTCGAGGTTGAACGGGGCGGCAAGATCGAGGTCATCACCGCGCGGTGCGAAGTGATCCTTGCGGCTTCCTCGATCAATTCGCCGAAACTGTTGATGCTATCTGGTATTGGGCCTGCCGCGCATCTGGCCGAGCATGGCATTGACGTGATTGCCGACCGTCCGGGGGTGGGGGGCAATCTGCAAGACCACCTTGAGGTCTATATGCAGATGGCAGCCAGCCAGCCGATCACGCTTTATAAACACTGGAATCTGTTGTCCAAGGCGCTCATCGGCGCGCAATGGCTGCTTACCAAAAAGGGCATGGGCGCCTCGAACCAATTTGAAAGCGCGGCCTTCATCCGCTCGCGCGCAGGTGTCGCCTATCCCGATATCCAGTACCATTTCCTACCGATTGCCGTGCGCTATGACGGCCAAGCGGCGGCCGAGGGGCATGGATTTCAGGCGCATGTGGGGCCGATGCGGTCCAAATCGCGGGGACGTGTTTCGCTGGGCTCTGCAGATCCTGCGGACAACCCAAAGATTAATTTTAACTACATGTCCCATCCCGACGATTGGGAGGAATGGCGCCGCTGCATCCGTCTGACGCGCGAAATTTTCGCACAAGACGCGTTCAAACCCTACGTCAAGCACGAGATACAGCCCGGAGCCGATGTGCAATCGGATGCGGAGATCGACGCCTTTGTGCGTGAGCACGCAGAAAGCGCTTATCACCCTTGCGGGACCTGCAAAATGGGCAGTAAAGATGATCCTGACGCGGTTGTAGACGGGCAGGGACGGGTGATCGGGGTTGAGGGGCTGCGGGTTGCGGACAGCTCGATCTTCCCGCGGATCACCAACGGCAACTTGAATGGGCCGTCCATAATGGTCGGTGAAAAGATGGCCGATCACGTGTTGGGCCTCAATCCGTTGGCTGCGTCCAATGATCAGCCGTGGATACATCCCGACTGGGAGACGAAACAGCGATGATCATTAACGCGCCGCTAATATAAGGCGGCGCGTTAACTTTTTGTTAACCCGCTGGGAAAAGCAGGCTATCTATCAGGGATGTTACTTTCCTACATCCAAGGCTGATGGCTGTTTTTCATTTAAAACCAAAGCACCGCACGCGGATTGCTATCCTTGTCACGCTTGGCGCTTTCGGGCTGTCGGGGGGATTGTTGCACGCAAACCAGACCACGCCGGATTTGCGCGGGCCTATTCATGTTATTGATGGTGACACCTTCGAGGTCGCAGGAACCAAAGTGCGCTTGCATGTTATCGACGCACCCGAGACAGAGCAGACATGTGAGACCCCTCGCGGAGAGGCATGGGCCTGTGGGGGCTGGATCACCAAAGTGGTGCAAGACCGCTATTCAGGACAGATGGCCAGCTGTGAGGCGCTCGACGTTGACCGTTATGGTCGCACGGTAGCCCGTTGTACGGCGCTGGGTGAGGATGTAGGCGCGTGGCTGGTGCGCGAAGGCATGGCATTTGCCTATGTGAAATATGGCAAGGATTACGCCGAGATCGAGCGCGAGGCGGCGCTTGCCGATCGTGGTCTGCATGCGGTGCGCATGAAGACGCCTGCACAACACCGCGCCGACAAGCGGCGTGTGGTGTCCAAGCCTCGGGCAGATGGCTGCGTGATCAAGGGCAATATCAACGCCAAAGGGGTCCGTATCTATCATGTCCCCGGACAGCGGTATTACGATCTGACCGGAATCAAGGAAAAAGCAGGCGAGCGGTGGTTTTGTTCCGAGGCCGCCGCGCGAGCCGCCGGATGGCGTAAATCGCGCGTCTAATCCACGCGGTAGGGCAATATACCACGGCGGTCGGGGTCGACGGTCAGGTTCCGCTCAAGCGGGGGAACTGAACGCTGGTGACAGTCTTTGCGCGTACAGATCCGGCAGGAAATGCCGATAGGCTCAAACGCCTTGTGGTGGTTCAGGTCCAGCCCGTCCGCATAGACCAGCTGGCCTGCGTGTTGCACCTCGCACCCCAATGCGATAGCGAAACGCCGCACGGGTGCGCCAAAACGCCCTGCGGATTTCGAGATGTCGCAAGCGATAGAGATGTAGCGCATACCATCAGGTGTCTCGGCCAATTGGCGCAGGAACTGGCCCGGTGTCTCAAAGGCGCGGTGCACGTTCCACAGCGGGCAGGCACCACCAAAGCGCGCAAATTGAAGCCGCGTGGCAGAGTGGCGTTTGGTGATTGTGCCTGCCTGATCCACGCGGACAAAAAAGAACGGCACCCCCTTTGCGCCAGGGCGTTGCAGGGTCGAGAGCCGGTGGGCGATTTGTTCGATGGAGGCCCCGAAATGTTGGGCCAGTACTTCAAGATCATGGCGGCAGGCCTCTGCCTGCGCCTGAAAGGCGCGATAGGGCAGCAGGGCAGCTCCGGCGAAATAGTTGGCCAGCCCGATTTTGGCGATGTCGCGGGCGGCTGTCGAATGAAAACGCGCCAGATCCAGCGTGGCTTCGAGCAGGGTGTTGTGCTGGCTTAACGCGACTTGCAGTAGCAGTTGAAAGGTTTGGGTTTCCAACGGCGCGCGGGCCGAGATATGCAGCACACCCTTTGCAGGATCCAGCAACCGCAGGGCGTCCATTTCGCTAAAGGCGACGGTCAGGCCACCGGCGGCCAGCGTGTTTATGGCAAGCGCACGGATATTGGCGGGGGTCTCTGCGCGGTCGGCAAAATGTTCGGCGGCGCGGTCGATGGCATCAATGTAATTGTCGCAATAATGGAAGAAATCGCGCACTTCTTCCCAAGGGCTCGGCGTAGAGCGCGCATCCTCGCGGCCTAATGCTTCATCCAGAGAGGCGAGGCGCTCATGCGCCTGTCGATAACTTTGATGCAGGGCGATGAATGCCCGCGCAAGGCCGGGGGCATTTGACGCGGTGAGCCGGACATCAGCCAAGGGCGGTAGCTCTCCACCGAATAACGGGTCTGACAGGATTTCTTGAATGTCGCCCACCAGGCGTTCGCTGTCGCCCGCGCTCAGCTCGGTCACGTCCATTCCGAATTCGGACGCAAGCGCAAGAACCACCGTGGTCGAGACAGGGCGGTTGTTGTTTTCCATCTGGTTGAGATAGGGCAGGGACACGCCAAGGCGGGCGGCAAACTCTTTTTGCTTCAGGCCAAGCTTGAGCCGCTGTTCGCGCAGCTTGGCACCGGCATAGAGTTTTTGAATGGCCATTGAATGCCCTTTTGCAAATCCTGTTCTGGTTCAGGAATAACTTTGCAAACCCTGTGGCGCAAGTTCGGCGTTAGCTGTCAGCCAGCTGTCGTTCGCGCCACATGACCAGCAGGATAGACGCAAGCCCCAGCAGCGCGCTGATCAGCATCATCCACAGCAGAGGGAAGGCACCTGTGTCGGGGGTCAGCAGTACGCCAACCCATGCGCTTAGCGCGGCACCGCCGCCAATCATGATTGCCCCACCCAGACCAGAGGCGGTGCCGGCAAGATGGGGGCGGACCGATAACATGCCAGCCGTGGCATTGGGGATGCACAACCCGTTGCCCAGCCCGACAAAGGTCATCATGCCAAAGAACGTGAGCGGCGTGCCGAGCCCGGCTTCAAAGATCAACAGTGAGATCAGCCCGCCCGCAGCATTGACGATACATCCCCAAAGCACCATCTGGTTGACGCCAAAGCGGGTGGAATAGCGCCCTGTGATAAAGTTTCCGGCGAAATACCCGACCGCAGGCGCACCAAAGAAAATACCAAGTGTGGCCGGGGTCATGCCAAACACGACCTGTCCGATAAATGGCGCGCCGCCCAAATAGGCAAAAAACGCCCCCGAGCTAAAGCCACATGCCAAGGCATAGCCCCAAAAACGCGGGCTGCGCAGCAATTCGGGGTATTCTGCGAATTGCGCGGTGAGCGATTTGCCGGATGTGCGCGCTGTCTCGCCGAGATCGGCCCAGGTAAGGGCCAGCACACCAGCGCCCAATGCGAACAATCCCCAGAAAATGGCCTGCCAGTTGAACCATGATCCCAACAAACCACCCAAAGCAGGGCTGAGCATAGGCACCACAGCCATGCCCATTGTGACATATCCAATCATCGAAGCGGCCTGATCCTGCGCATACATATCGCGCACCGCCGCACGGCTTAGCACCATCGCGCTTGCGATGGAGGCTTGTGCCATGCGGCAAATCAGGAAGATTTCGATGCTTGGCGCATAGATACAGCCCAATGTCGCAACAAGGAAAATCACCAAGCCCCACAAGATCACGGGCCGCCGGCCAAGTTTGTCTGATAGCGGCCCGACAAAGATCTGCAGCGTAGCCGAAAAGGCGAGGTAGATCGCAACCGACAACTGCATCACGGCGTATTCGGTGTTAAAATGCGTGGCCATTGCCGGTAGAGACGGCAAGAACATATTCATCACACTGGCCGACATACCGGCCAGAAGGATCAATGTTGCAATGTGGGGCGGTGATCTGCGGTCGCCAAGTTTGACTGGGCGGAGATCTTCTCGGATTTGCTGCATTTGCGGGACCGTAGGTGGGCACCGAAAGAATGTCGAGAGGAGGGCCGTGACGAAATCAATAAGACTGCACGCTTGCCTGATGATCGTGCAGCCGCGCCCTGCGCCCCGAGCAAGCCCTTGTTAATATTGCGTGAGATAGTCGGCAGAGACATAGCCGCTGATTTGCGGTGCAGCTGAAAGAGACACGCGGCACCACCGTTGGCCGATCTCGGTCACGCATTCGTGGCGATTAAGGGAGGTCCCGTCGGGCAGGCCGAGGATAACGTTGAAGTTGAGGCTTGGACCTGCGCGCAGTTTAAGCAATTCGTCCGCGCCTGCACCCGTCACTGTCGTATGATCGGAGACAAGAGTATTGCAGCCGGAGGCAAGCAGGAGGGCGAGGAGGGCTGGAAATGTGCTGCGGCGCATGGCGGACCTTGTTCAATTTCGGATCAGGAGCAGGCATCACACGGACGCCTGCGGCTTTATCGGCTTCGCGGCGGTGTGGCGCAATCCGGAATGTGGTGCCGCCCCTTTCGATGCTGAATGTTCGCTCGTTTCCGGCGTATCTTTGCCAATGCCCGTGCGGGGATGGGGGCGGATCCTTCAGGCAGGGTGAGATCGGGGTTATTTGCTGGTTTGCATTTTGCTGATGGTGCCTTGGATATTATTTGCAAATTTGCCAAATGACTCTTTGTCTCTTTCAGGGGCTGGGCTACAAGTGGTGGATAACCTAGCCCGAGGAGCCATCCATGAAAGATATCCTGCAACAGCTTGATGACCGCCGCGCGGATGCGCAGCTTGGTGGTGGGCAAAAGCGCATTGATGCCCAGCATGGCCGCGGCAAACTGACAGCACGCGAGCGGGTGCATCTGTTGCTGGATGAGGGGTCGTTCGAGGAATTCGACATGTTTGTGACCCACCGCTGCACCGACTTCGGGATGGAGCAGCAAAAGCCGGCAGGTGACGGCGTGGTCACGGGGTGGGGCACTATCAACGGCCGTCTGGTTTATGTGTTTTCACAGGATTTTACCGTGCTTGGCGGTTCTGTATCCGAAACACACGCAAAGAAGATTTGCAAAATTATGGATATGGCCGTGCAGAACGGCGCACCTGTGATCGGCATTAACGACTCTGGCGGTGCGCGTATTCAGGAGGGCGTGGACAGCCTTGCAGGGTACGGCGAAATTTTTCAGCGCAATATCGAAGCCTCTGGCGTGATCCCGCAGATCAGCGTGATCATGGGGCCGTGCGCCGGTGGGGCGGTTTATTCGCCTGCGATGACCGACTTTATCTTTATGGTCAAAGATACCTCTTACATGTTTGTGACAGGTCCTGACGTGGTCAAGACCGTAACCAATGAGCAGGTCACCGCCGAGGAGCTGGGCGGGGCTGCGACCCACACCAAGAAATCCTCAGTTGTGGATGGGGCTTTTGAGAATGACGTAGAGGCTTTGGCAGAGGTTCGCCGTCTGGTGGATTTCCTGCCTGCCAATAACCGTGAAAAGCCGCCCGTGCGCCCCTTCTTTGATGAGCCGGAGCGCATCGAGGCCTCGCTGGATACATTGGTGCCTGAAAGCGCCAATACGCCCTATGACATGAAGGAATTGATCCTCAAACTGGGGGATGAGGGGGATTTCTACGAAATTCAGGAAGATTTCGCGAAAAACATCATCACCGGTTTTGTGCGGATCGAAGGCCGTACCGTTGGCGTTGTCGCAAACCAGCCGATGGTGCTGGCGGGGTGTCTGGATATCGACTCGTCGCGCAAGGGTGCGCGGTTTGTGCGGTTCTGCGATGCGTTTGAGATTCCGATCCTGACGTTGGTGGATGTGCCCGGCTTCCTGCCCGGCACGGCGCAGGAATACGGCGGTGTGATTAAACACGGGGCCAAGCTGTTGTTTGCCTATGGTGAGGCAACCGTGCCGATGGTCACCGTGATCACGCGCAAAGCCTATGGCGGGGCTTATGACGTGATGGCGTCCAAGCATCTGCGTTCGGATTTCAACTATGCCTGGCCTACTGCCGAGATTGCCGTGATGGGTGCAAAAGGCGCGACCGAGATCATCCACCGCGCTGATTTGAACGATCCTGAAAAGATCGCTCAGCACGCAGCGGATTACGAAGACCGCTTTGCCAACCCCTTTGTCGCCGCCGAGCGCGGTTTTATTGACGAGGTGATCCAGCCGCGCACCACGCGCAAACGTATTGCCCGCGCTTTTGCCAGCCTGCGCAATAAAAAGACCACGCGCCCGTGGAAAAAACACGACAATATCCCTCTGTAAGATGCAGGATGATCCCGTACATAGCTCTGCATCGGGCGGGCCGCTGTTTCACATGATCGCAGGGGGGCCACGGCCTGTGGCTCCTTTCTCCCATGCGGTTGAAACCGATGGCTGGGTGATCCTCACCGGTCAGATGCCAACAGATCCGGCCGCCCCTGACGCGCGCTTGCCTGAAGGGGTAGAGGCGCAGACGCGGCGGGTGATGGAGAACCTTGCATTGGTGTTGGCGGGCGTCGGGCTTGATCTGTCCCATGTGGTGCAATGCCGGGCCTACCTGACCGCGTTCGAGCGTGACTATGCTGCGTTCAATGAAACCTACCAAAGCTTTTTCCCGGCAGATCGCCGTCCTGCGCGCACAACTGTCGGCGTGACGGCTCTTGCCGTGGGGGCCTTGGTCGAGATCGATTGTATCGCGAGGCGACCCACATGATGCTCCGCCAGATGCCACTGCTGTTTGCCCTTTTGGCTGGTGCGACCTCTGCTGGGGCGGTTGAAGTGCCATCAGGCCAGCAGGCCGAACTGCATGAGGTTTTGATCGACGCGCAAGCGGGGGGAACCTACCTGCGGTTCCGATTCCTGACACCCCAGATCGGGACAGGGGCGCAGCAATTTGATTTCGAGCTTGCGGGCGTGGATATGATGCATCTATGCGAGGCTGTAGCCTTGCCCTATATGGCCGAACACGGCCTCTCAGGCGACAAAATCGTTATCTCATTTATGGAGCGCATCACCGAGTTCGGGCAACCGGATCCCGATGTGATCCAATATTTTGAGTCCTTCCGTCCCCAAAACGGGACCTGCATGTGGGATGAATTCTAATGCACACACAATATCTTGCGGATCACTACTCATGTGACCGCCTATCTGCGGCTAATGCGTCACAGAATTTTTCCGTGGATTTATCCACATATCCAGAACCGGCTTCGTTGGATAATATGGCGACGGACGACACAGGTGTGTCGTCTGCATTCATTGCGGGAAACATGGCAGGTTTTACAAAACCGTCCCGTACAACAAGTGTTAGGAGATACAGATGTCGAAGAACATCAAACTTATGGCAACACTCGGCCTTATGGTCGTGGTCGCCGCTTGTGCGCGTGAGCAGCAGGTCGAAGAATTCGTCGTGGTTGATCAAGAGCCCATCAGCCAAGAGCCAGTTTACACCGGCAAATACAAGTAAACGACAGACAGGGTGGGCGTGCGCGCCCATCCTGACCCCAAGCACGACAAAGCCCTCAATCGCGGAGGGCGCAGCATGGCACTAGATTACATGCTCAAACACCGCGGATTTCCAGGGCGCCTGCCTGGAACCGATTTCCAATTTACCCTGCGCCGCGCCAATCCCAAGGGGGCCACCCCTTTGACCGCCCGTGAGCGCCGTTCGGACCGCCGTGCACCTGATCGCCGTGCGGATGAGGCGTTCTTTACCGCGTTATGGGAGCATTTCGGCACTGAACCGTTTGAGCGGGGTAATCTGGATGCGGGTCGCCTTGCATGGTTTTTCGAACGTGAGATCATTCCGGCGACCGATCCGTTTGATCCTGCCGATTACGAGGCGATGCTGGTCATTGATTTGCACGCCGCCCGAAAGACCTTTCCCAAGATCGTGGGGGAGGAGTAGGCGTGAAATTGCGCAATACCTTTAAGAACAAGCAAGGCTTGGCCGACAAAACGCCCCGTGAGGCTGTTGGCTTTTCTTGTGCCGAAATGTGGTCCAGCGTGACCACAGCGGCGCGTTCTTTGTTATTGCCGCCTTTACACCACACCCTTTCTGCTGACGGGCAACGGGCATGTCCCTTTGATCTGTTGTCCGTCATTTTTTCGGTTCCTCGGACAATTATTGGGCAGGTTGTGGAACAATTTGCGCTGTCATGTGTTGTGGCAGTGAATGTTACAATTAAGGGCAAACTCTCATGGCTATCTATAAAATCGGTCTCGCACTTACTTTCGCAGCTGGACTTTCGGCTTGCGGTGACAACGTTGGCGAACAGGCATTGGGCGGCGGCGCAGTCGGCGCTGGTGCTGCGGCCATTACCGGTGGGAGCCTGCTCACAGGGGCTGCAATCGGTGCAGGTGCCAACGTGGCTGCCTGCCAAGCCGAGATTGTCGACTGTAAATAACGCGACCATCCCTCCAAACGTGACGACATCGCTCCGCAGGCCTTTGGCCCGCGGAGTTTTTTGTGTCTCACCCTACTTTTCTCTTCCACATAAGGGCCCTGTATATGTTCAATAAGATCCTGATCGCCAACCGGGGCGAGATTGCCTGCCGCGTCATCAAGACAGCGCGCAAAATGGGCATTCAGACCGTTGCCATTTACTCGGATGCGGACAAGCAGGCGTTGCATGTTCAGATGGCGGATGAGGCCGTGCATATCGGCCCGCCACCGGCCAACCAGTCCTATATCGTCATTGATAAGGTCATGGATGCGGTGAAAGCGTCCGGCGCGGAGGCGGTGCATCCGGGGTATGGATTTTTGTCCGAAAACTCCAAATTTGCCGAAGCTCTTAGCGCGCAAGGCGTGGCGTTTGTCGGCCCGCCTGTTGGCGCAATTGAAAAGATGGGGGACAAGATCACCTCAAAGAAAATTGCCAAGGAAGCCGGGGTGAACACTGTTCCGGGCTATATGGGCCTGATCGAAGACGCGGATGAGGCGGTGAAAATCTCCAATGAAGTCGGCTATCCGGTGATGCTCAAGGCGTCTGCGGGCGGCGGCGGCAAGGGCATGCGCATCGCGTGGAACGACGAGGAAGCGCGCGAGGGCTTCCAATCCTCCAAGAACGAGGCGGCCAATTCCTTTGGAGATGACCGCATTTTCATTGAAAAATTCGTGACCCAGCCGCGGCATATCGAAATTCAGGTGCTTTGCGATGCCCACGGCAATGGCATCTACCTCAACGAGCGGGAATGCTCGATCCAGCGCCGCAACCAGAAAGTAGTCGAGGAAGCGCCAAGCCCCTTCCTTGATGAAGCGACCCGCAAGGCAATGGGGGAACAATCTGTCGCATTGGCCCAAGCCGTTGGCTATACCAGCGCGGGCACGGTCGAATTCATCGTGGACGGCGACAAGAATTTCTATTTCCTCGAGATGAACACGCGGCTTCAGGTGGAACACCCTGTGACCGAGCTGATTACCGGTGTTGATCTGGTTGAGCAGATGATCCGTGTGGCCAATGGAGAGGCGCTGACGATCAAGCAAGAAGACGTGCAGATCAACGGTTGGGCCATTGAAAACCGTTTGTATGCCGAAGATCCATATCGCGGCTTCCTGCCCTCAATTGGTCGTTTGACCCGTTACCGTCCACCGGCCGAGATTGCCGCAGGGCTGCTGCTTGAGAACGGCAAATGGCAAGGGGATGCTCCCACAGGTGAGACCGCTGTGCGCAATGACACAGGCGTTTATGAAGGTGGCGAAATCTCGATGTATTACGACCCGATGATTGCCAAGCTTTGCACATGGGCTCCCACGCGCGCCGAGGCGATCGAGCGGATGCGCGTCGCATTGGACAGTTTCGAAGTCGAGGGGATTGGCCACAACCTCCCCTTCCTGAGCGCTGTAATGGATCACCCCAAGTTCGTGTCGGGTGATATGACAACAGCCTTCATCGAAGAAGAATATCCCAACGGGTTTGCGGGCGTCACTTTGCCCGAAGGCGAGCTCAAGCGCATCGCCGCTGCCACTGCCGCCATGCACCGCGTCGCCGAAATCCGCCGCGCGCGGGTATCCGGCCGGATGGACAACCACGAGCGCAAGGTAGGCAGCGAATGGAACGTGGCGCTGCAAGACCACAGCTTTGACGTGACGATTGCCGCCGATACCGACGGTGCCTCTGTCACCTTTGAGGGCGGAGAGACACTGCGCGTTGTGGGGGATTGGACGCCGGGGGATCAGCTTGCCACGATGTCTGTGGAAGGCGCGCCGCTGGTGCTTAAGGTCGGCAAAATCTCTGGCGGCTTTCGTATCCGCACCCGGGGTGCCGAGATGAAAGTGCATGTGCGCACCCCGCTTCAGGCCGAAATGGCCCGCAAAATGCCCGTAAAGGTTGCCCCCGATACCTCCAAACTTTTGCTTTGTCCGATGCCGGGTCTGGTTGTGAAACTGGACGTAGAGGTTGGCGACGAGGTGCAGGAAGGTCAGGCATTGTGCACCATCGAGGCGATGAAAATGGAAAACATCCTGCGCGCCGAAAAGAAAGGCACAGTGAGCAAGATCAACGCAAGCGCAGGGGATAGCCTTGCGGTGGACGAAGTGATCATGGAGTTCGAGTGAAACGTGGCAATCCCTGACTATCAGACCCTAATGAAACCTGTTTTGCGATCCGCCATAGCGGGGGAGCGCAAGATTTCGGATGTGGTCGAAGAGTTGGATCAGCTCTTCTCTCTGACAGAGAGTGAGCGGGCAGAGCTTTTACCAAGCGGTAAGCAGACAAGATTTGCCAATCGGGTGCACTGGGCGCGTAGTTACTTGAAGCAGGCGGGCCTGCTTCGGAATACGCGGAGGGGCTATTTCGAAATTACAGCGAAAGGTGCCGAGGTTTTAACCGAAGATCCTGACCCGCTCAACGCGGCTTACTTAACCAAATTCGCGTCATTTCAAGACTTCCAGGCCCGCGGGGCAGAGACAAAGAGCGCAGCGCCCTTGCTTACTTCCCAAGAGGGCACACCTGATGAGGTGCTTAACGCAGCTTATAATGAAATTAAATCTGCCTTGGCTGAAGAGCTTTTGTCGAAATTGCGCGAAAGCGATCCGGCATTCTTTGAAGACATCATCGTTCGGTTGCTCATTAAAATGGGCTACGGCTATGACGCGACAGCAGGGCGGGTTATCGGTCAATCTGGGGATGATGGTGTTGACGGAGTCATTAACCTAGACCAGCTCGGGGTTGACCAAGTGTATGTTCAGGCCAAGCGCTACGCGCAGCAAAATGTCATCGGGTCAGGTGCCTTGCGCGACTTTTATGGTGCGCTGGGTATGAAAGACGTGACTAAAGGTATCTTTGTGACCACGTCCACGTTTTCGTCCAGTGCACGTCAGACAGCTGAAAAGCTAGGTGCACGAATTGTTTTGGTTGATGGAGCACAGCTTGCCCGGCTGATGATTAACCATGAAGTAGGCTGCCGCGTAAAACGCACCTACACGATTGCAGAGCTCGATGAGAGCTTTTTCGAATGAGACGGGTTGGGTCCCATTGTCATTTTCTTTCAGCGGCTCACTTGGCCTCGCGGATTTCACGTTGCCGCATGGGCATTTTGTCTATGCTTCGGGTGATTTCGCGCACGTCCCATGGGAAGGGTTTGCGCAGTTTTACACCGCCATCTTTCCCGACAAGTGTCAGCATAAAGCCACGCGGCCGCAGTTTTTGGCGGATGTCACTGCGTGCGGCGGGATCCGTGTCAACGATGACGACGACATCACGCGCGACCAGATCATCTGCATGGCGCTCAATCAGCTCCATCTGTTCGATAAAGGCAGGGTCATCCGCGCTTTCTGCCAGAACGATGACGGGTCTTTTTGTCCACTTAAATTCGCTCAAATCTGTATCAACTGCTTGGCGGATGAAGCCTTGCAGCGCGGGTGGGGCGACCGCCTGCGCCTGCGCAATAGTGGAAAATAGTCCAACGAAAACAGCACTCAAGATAGATTTCATAATCACTCCCTCTGTAGGTAATATAGAGCCTGTCTCAGCAATTGCGACGCTATATACCGCCATTTTTACCGTTAAGCCCACCGCAAGGGGTTTTGCCGCATGACTGCTGCAGTTTCCCTGACGCGGCTGCCTCTGGCGGCCCTTTGGCACAAAGGCATTGATCGGTTTATGGATATCATTCTTCACGTGGGTGCGCATCGCACCGGTTCGACCAGCTTTCAGCATTATTTGCGCCGCAATCGAGGGCAGCTTTGCGCTGATGGCACGGCCCTTTGGGAGCCGCATATGCTGCGTAAAGGGATGATGGACGGATTGTTCGCCAAGCCCCGCATGCTCAACGGGCGCAACCTGCAACGCCGCGCAATGGGGCGGGTGCGGATGCATGCGGCACAGGCCAAACGTGCGGGTGCGGAACGCTTACTGGTGAGCGAAGAGAATATGATTGGCGCGCCGCGCGCGTGTTTGCGTGCGGCCACGCTTTACCCCGCCATCGGGGAGCGGATGGCGCGGCTGGATGCTGCCTTTGAGGGGGGCATTACGCGGGTGGTGATGAGCATACGGGCGCTTGACCTGTGGTGGTCTTCTGTGGCGGCCTATGGGGTCGGCCGTGGGCATGCGGTGCCCGAGGTCGGGCGTCTTGATGCCATTGCGGGTGCGCCGCGTAGCTGGCGTGATGTGATCACTGATCTGTCCTGCGCATTGCCGAAGACCGAGATCATTGTCCTCCCGTTTGAGCAATTCGCAGGGCAGGCCGACAAAATGCTGGCACAGGCCACCATGCGTCCGGCCCCCCATGACCACGCGCAAAGCTGGCTCAACCGCTCGCCGGATGTGGTGATGCTGCGTGACCGCATGGCCGAGAATGGCGTGCCTTTGGCCGAGCTGCCGCCCCATCTTGCCGAGGGCGAGGGGCGGTGGAACCCGTTCACGCCAGAGCAGGCGGCCCGTCTGCGCGAGGCTTACGCCGATGACTTGATGTGGCTGACCGCTGGCGCGGATGGCCTTGCGACACTGACACAGGACCCTTCCCGCACAAGAGCAGGCACAAGCTTGCCGGCGGGATCACTGATACAAGGACAGCCCGATGACCAAAAACTCAACCCCCGCATCCAAGGACGATTGGCGCAAACTGGCTGAAGCAGAGCTGCGCGGTCGTCCGCTTGACGATCTGACATGGAAGACACTTGAGGGGCTGGATGTTGCCCCGCTTTATACTGCCGAAGATCTGGCAGATGTTGATCATCTGGGGGGCATCCCGGGCCAAGCCCCCTATACCCGTGGCGTGAAGGCCACCATGTATGCAGGCCGTCCTTGGACCATCCGACAATATGCGGGTTTCTCTACAGCCGAGGAATCAAATGCCTTCTACCGTCGGGCCTTGGCCGCGGGTCAGCAGGGTGTCTCGGTCGCCTTTGATCTGGCCACGCACCGGGGCTATGACAGTGACCACCCTCGTGTAGAGGGCGACGTTGGCAAGGCCGGCGTGGCGATTGATAGCGTGGAGGATATGAAAATCCTCTTTGACGGTATCCCTTTAGATAAAGTTTCTGTCTCAATGACCATGAATGGCGCGGTGATCCCGATCCTTGCCAGTTTCATCGTCGCCGGCGAAGAGCAAGGGCACAGCCGCGCGGTGCTCTCGGGGACGATCCAGAACGATATTCTCAAAGAATTTATGGTGCGCAACACCTATATCTATCCGCCTGAGCCCTCGATGCGGATCATTGCGGATATCATTGAATACACAGCCAATGAGATGCCGAAATTCAACTCGATCTCGATCTCGGGCTACCACATGCAAGAAGCGGGTGCGAACCTTGTGCAGGAGCTGGCCTTCACGCTTGCGGATGGGCGCGAATATGTGCGCACGGCGATTGCTGCGGGTATGGATGTGGATAAATTTGCGCCGCGCCTGTCTTTCTTCTTTTGCATCGGCATGAATTTTTTCATGGAAGCGGCCAAATTGCGCGCCGCGCGGCTGCTGTGGTCGCGCATCATGGCCGAGTTCGAGCCCAAGAATCCCAAATCAAGCATGCTGCGCACCCATTGCCAGACCTCTGGTGTGAGCCTGCAAGAGCAAGACCCGTACAATAACGTCATCCGCACGGCCTATGAGGCGATGTCGGCGGTTTTGGGCGGGACGCAAAGCTTGCACACCAACGCGCTGGATGAAGCGATTGCCTTGCCGACCGAGAACTCCAGCCGGATCGCGCGTAATACACAGTTGATCCTCCAAGAAGAGACCGGCGTGACCAATGTGGTCGATCCGCTGGCGGGCTCTTACTACGTCGAGAAACTGACCCATGATATGGCCGAAGCGGCGTGGAAGTTGATCGAGGAAGTCGAAGAAATGGGCGGTATGACCAAGGCTGTGGCCTCTGGCATGCCGAAACTGCGGATCGAGGAAGCTGCGGCTCAGCGGCAGGCGGGGCAGGATCGTGGCACTGATGTGATTGTCGGCGTGAACAAATATCGCCGCGAGACAGAGGACGCCATCGACATCTTGGATGTAGACAATCTGGCTGTGCGCGACAGTCAGATCAAGCGTTTGCAAGCCATCCGCAGCAGCCGCGACGAGGCTGCTTGCAAGGCCGCACTTGACGAGCTGTCGCGCCGTGCAGAGGAGGGCGGCAACCTGCTGGAGGCTGCTGTCGAGGCGGCCCGCGCACGTGCTACTGTGGGAGAAATAAGCATGGCCATGGAAGAGAAATTCGGCCGCCATCGCGCCGAAGTGAAGACGTTGGCAGGGGTGTATGGTGCGGCCTATGAGGGCGATGAGGGCTTTGCCGAAATCCAGAAATCGGTAGAGGATTTTGCCGAGGTCGAAGGCCGCCGCCCGCGCATGTTGGTGGTCAAGATGGGGCAAGACGGCCATGATCGCGGTGCCAAGGTGATCGCCACGGCATTTGCCGATATCGGCTTTGATGTGGATGTCGGCCCCCTGTTCCAGACCCCTGCAGAGGCGGCACAAGATGCGGTAGACAATGATGTGCATGTCATCGGCATCAGCTCTCAGGCGGCGGGTCATAAAACGCTGGCCCCGCAATTGGTTCAGGCGCTCAAAGAGGCAGGGGCCGAGGATATTCTGGTCATCTGTGGCGGGGTGATCCCACAGCAGGATTACGAGTTCCTCTATGATGCCGGCGTCAAGGCGATCTTTGGCCCGGGTACAAACATCCCCGAGGCGGCGCAGGATATCCTTAAACTGATCCGGGCTGCCCGCGCATGATTACCTTTGATCACATCGCGGTCGCGGGGGAGACATTGGCGGATGCTACCGCGCATGTTGAGGGCGCGCTTGGCGTGCCGCTGCAACAGGGTGGGGAACATGATATCTTCCACACCCACAATACGCTGCTGGGGCTGGAGGATGGCCTGTATCTTGAGGCGATTGCGATTAACCCCGCCGCGCCAATACCTACGCGCCCGCGCTGGTTTGATTTGGACAACTTTACGGGGGCGCCGCGGCTGACGAATTGGGTGTGTCGTTGTGATGATCTGGATGCCACGCTGGCCAAGTTGCCGACAGGGTTTGGCACGCCGTTTGACATTCAACGCGGTGATCTGCGTTGGCGGATGGCGGTGCCGGACAGCGGCTTATTGCCCTACGATAATTGCGCACCTGCATTGATCCAATGGGTCGGAGATGCGCATCCCGCTCCGAGGTTGGCACAGCAAGGATGCAAGCTGACATCGCTGGATGTGCGCCATCCTCAGGGTCCTGCATTAGGGGCGATGCTGGCAGCTGTGTTGCTCGATGCGCGCATCACCTTTTCCACCGGCCCTAAGCGGCTACAGGCAAAATTTGCCACAGCTGCTGGGCCCAAAACCCTATGCTGATCCGGCCTGCGCGATCCAGTGATCTGCCTGCTGTGCAGGATATGTGGAATGCGATGATCCGCGACACCACCGCGACCTTCACAACCTTGCTCAAGACCCCGCCCGAGATGGTGGCCTTGTTGGAAGGGCGTCCGGAGGCGTTTCTGGTGGCAGAAATCGAAGGCACCTGCGCGGGTTTCATCACTTGGGGCGCTTTTCGCAGCGGGCCGGGCTATGCCCATACGGCCGAGCATAGCATCATCACCGCACAGCAGGGGCGCGGCATCGGGCGTGCATTGCTACAGGCGGCGTTGGACCGCGCACGCGCGCAGGGCATCCATGTGATGGTCGCGGGCATCGGCAGCGAAAATGCATCTGCTGTCGCGTTTCACACCCGTTTGGGGTTTGCAAAATCAGGCCAGTTGCCACAGGTAGGATACAAAGCAGGGCGATGGCATGACCTAATCTTGATGAGCAAGATTATCGGCAGACCCTGACAAGGCAGGCAAGGCGCGTTAGGATACCTCCATGTCAATCTGGACACGAATTTCCGAGGCGCTTTCCGCTCTTAGGGCGGGTGAGGGGCTCACTGCGGTTTTTGACCGCCTGCGCAGCGCACCCGAAAGCTCGGTTGCGTTTACCATTGCGGTGATTGCATTGGGGGCCAAGATGGCCAAGGCGGACGGGCAGGTGACCCGGGATGAGGTCATGGCCTTCCGCCAGGTGTTCCGCATAGGAGATGATGAAGCCAAGGGAGCGGCCAGAGTGTTCAACCTGGCGCGTACGGATGTCGCCGGATTTGATGATTACGCGCGCCGGATCAGAGGCATGTTTGGCGAAGGCGATCCGATCCTGCTTGATCTGATGGAGGGGTTGTTTCACATTGCCATGGCGGATGGTGTCTATCACCCCAATGAAAACGCCTTTCTTGAGGAAGTGGCGGGTATTTTCGCTCTTCATGAAGGTGAATTCGAAGCTCTGCGTGCGCGGTTCGTGCCCAATACCTCGCCCTTGCCGCATACTGTGCTGGGGATACCGGCCAATGCCACCCAAGAGCAGGCGCGCGCCGCGTGGCGCAAGCTGGTGCGGGCCAACCACCCTGATGCGCTCATGGCGCGTGGTCTGCCGATAGAGGCAGTCAAGATGGCTGAAAAACGCATGATCGACATTAACCGCGCGTGGGAGACGATATCGGGCAAGACCGCCTGATGCGTATTGTCACCTATAACGTCGAATGGTTTGCAAACCTGTTTGATCGCGATGACCGGCTGCATGATGATGATGGGTGGTCGGGGCGCCGCGATGTGACCCGCGCCCAGCAAACGGCAGCTTTAGGCGCTGTGTTTCAGGCTCTTGATGCGGATGCGATCATGGTGATTGAGGCACCTGATACCGGCGCGAAACACGATACGGTCAAGGCATTGGAGCATTTTGCCGCGCGGTTTGATCTGCGTGCAAGGCGCGCCGTTACGGGGTTTGCTAATAATACGCAGCAGGAAATCGCGCTTTTGTATGATCCGGATGTGCTGAGTGCTGCGCATGACCCGCAAGGAGCGGCGACAGGTCCAGACGGAGCCACCGGCGCGCCGCGTTTTGATGGGGTGTTGCAGATTGATCTGGATGTCGATGCAACACGCGACAAGGTCGTGTTTTCCAAACCGCCACTCGAATTGGCGGTACGCGCGGCATCCGGCTTTGAATTCCGCATGATCGGCGCGCATCTGAAATCCAAAGCCCCGCATGGTGCCCGTGACGATGCCCATGCCATGCAAATTTCGATTGCGAACCGCCGCAAACAACTTGCGCAGGCGATCTGGCTACGGGCCCGGGTGGACGCGCATCTTGAGGCCGGCACGCCAGTCATGGTGATGGGCGATCTCAATGATGGTCCGGGCCTTGATGTTTTCGAAGACCTCTTTGGACGCTCGTCGGTCGAGGTCGTGTTGGGGGCGCAGGGGCCGCATCCGCTATATGATCCCCATGCCGCACGGGCACTGTCCCAGCGACTGGGGGCGATGCCGACGACATCGCGGTTCTGGATCAGGGACGAACAGCGCTTTTTGCAGGCCTTGCTGGATTACATCATGGTGTGTCCCGCATTACGTAGCCGCAACCCGCGGTGGCGTATCTGGCATCCGCTGGATGATCCGGCTTGCTG
This sequence comes from Sulfitobacter sp., assembly GCF_039977885.1. Taxonomy (GTDB): domain Bacteria; phylum Pseudomonadota; class Alphaproteobacteria; order Rhodobacterales; family Rhodobacteraceae; genus Sulfitobacter. The sequence continues at coordinate 173,094 of NZ_JBDWCI010000008.1, read as the reverse complement.
GAGCGATCACAAGCTGCGCGATGCGCTGGTCACCGCATCAGACCATTTTCCTGTTTCGGTGGATATTGACCTATAGGATTTGGAAAGCCGGCGCTTTGCCCTTATGTTGAGGGCATGAGGAAACGTTTTATTGCCCCGCTGATTATTGCCCTGCTTGGCGCGCCTGCCCTTGCAGAGGAAGAGCCGCCCACGCTGATGGAGCAGGGGGCGCAGATGTTTCTTGAGGGGTTGATGGAACAAATGGCCCCCGCGCTGGATGATCTGGCCGAGCTTCTTGAGGATGCGGGCCCCGCCTTGCAAAGTTTTATGACCGAGATGGGACCAAAGCTGCGCGATGTATTCGACCGCGTTGAAGACTGGAGCGTTTATGAGGCACCAGAAGTAATGGAAAACGGCGATATCATCATCCGGCGCAAACCGGACGCACCAGAGCTGCCGCCGTTTGAACCTGCGCCGCAGATCGAGCTTTAGCGTTTTGCGATTTTTACGTTTGCTTGCGCGTCCAGCGCCTTGGCCAAGGAATTGAACCGCGCCTCGGCGACCTCGCCAAACAGCGGTATCATTTCGCGACCCAGATGCAGATGAAGCTCTTTCTTCTTGGGGAACCACCGAAGCTCGCCCAATTCGGACACTTTATCCATCCATAGCATTGCACCGAACCGCATCGCCTTACCCAGAATTTCGGCCTCGCTGCGGGTTTTGGCATCGACCATATTGATCAGGTCGTCAAAACGCGCATTTTCACCCTTGCTGGAATAACGGTTCATCAAGGCAAGCCCCACGAATATCCGTTCCGCGTGTTTTAGACCGCCCAGATTGGCGCGGGTTGCGTTGTCAAAACAGACTTCGGCACGGTAGTCGGGGTGGGCACGCCAGCTGACGTCATGCAGCAGGCACGCCGCCTTGATCAGGCGTAGGCGTGGAGCAGGGGCGGATTTATAGAGGGGCAGGATGAAGTTATACAACATCTTGCCAAAACCGGGGCTGCGGGCATCTTTTGCTTCGGCAAAGCGGCAGGCTTCGATCAGCGGATCACGGTCGCGCAGGCGCTGGGGCATTTGTTCATACAGCATGCCTTCGCGGATGCCATAAGACGAGATGGCAATGTCTTTGGGCCGGAAGGTTTTGATCAGGCGGCTCAGGACTTCACAGGCGAACGGAACAAGGGCAGCGCGGGTCGAGGATACACCCGCACGTACGCGCAATTCCTCCATATCCGAATTTGAAATAAATTTGATTGTGTCACGCACCGAGGCGCGGGTCATGCGGTATTCATGCAGCACATGCAGCGGGTATCCGCGACGGATCATATCAATGCGCGCGATAGCCCGCCATGAGCCGCCGACCAGAAACATCCGGTCACGTTGGCTTCCCATTTTTTCGGCAAGCGCGGCGATGATCTCTTTGATATGGGCATTACGGGCCTTTGCACCGCCTTTGATATCGCGCAGCTTCAAGGGCCCGAGATTGGAGGTAACGCGATTGCCAACCCGCCCGCCGGAAATCTCGGCCAGCTCCATCGAGGAGCCACCAATGTCACAGACCAGACCAAATGCACCCGGCCAGCCAAGCAGCACACCTTGGGCAGAAAGCCGCGCCTCTTCTTCGCCGTCGATTACCCAGATCTTGATACCTGTTTCGGCTTCGACCTCGGTGCAAAAATCGCGCCCGTCCGTGGCGTCCCGCACAGCGGCGGTTGCAACCGCAGTCAATTCCGACAGGCCCATGCCTTCGGCAAGTTTGGCGAAGCGGCGCATGGCGGAAAGGGCGCGCAGGCGTCCTTCGGGGGACAGATGGCCGGTATCGGCCATGCCAGCCCCCAGCGCACACATGATTTTTTCGTTGTAGAAATAGGCAGGGCTGCGCGCAGCACCGTCAAAAACCACCATACGGACCGAGTTGGACCCGACGTCCACCACGCCCACACGGCGCAAGGCACGTGCACCGGGGTCCTGAAATAGCGGTTTTCCGAACAGACCCAGATCGGCAACGCCGGTCTCTGGAACGGGAGGGGTCGTGATGGGATCAGCCATGCGCGCTCCAGTGGTGTCAGCGGGAAGTGCCGGTAAATTGGCCCATCCCACCGCCCGCGTCAATTGATATCGCAAGCGGGGCGGGGCTGCTTGTCGTAAGGGCAGGTGGCTTGGGTCAGTCTTCGGTGTGGGTCAGCTTGGGCACATCCGAGGCACCGGCCGAGCCGCGGCCAGACAGCGATGGGTTCTCCATAAAGAAGCGATGGCAACTGAAGGCAAATTGCCCTTCGGGCAGGGGCGGGCGTGTGAATTTACCGTCAGGGGCCATGACCCAACTTTGCGCGATATCCGCAAGGTTCGCTGCCATGATCTGACTGGTGATCTGGGCTTTTACGGTGGGGTTTTCGATCTCGACCAATGTTTCGACACGCCGGTTTAGATTACGCCCCATCCAATCCGCAGATGAGATAAACACACGCGCTTTCTTGTGGGGCAGGCCGTGTCCGTTGCCGAAGCATACGATGCGGCTGTGCTCAAGGAAGCGGCCAACAATGGATTTAACGCGGATATTTTCGGACAGACCTTTGATCCCGGGCCGTAGACCACAGATGCCGCGGATCACAAGGCTGATTTTCACACCCGCGTTCGAGGCGGCATAAAGCGCGTCGATGACTTCGGCGTCCACAAGGCTGTTCATCTTGGCCCAGATTTCTGCAGGCTTGCCCGCCTTTGCATGGCTGGCCTCGGCGGCAATCATTTTCAGAAGGCTCGGTTTGAGCGTGATTGGAGAGATTGCCAGATTGTCCAGATGCGCAGGCTGGGCATAGCCCGATAGGAAATTGAACACCTTGGTGGCATCGCGCCCCAGTTTCTGGTCACAGGTGAACAGGGATAAATCGGTGTAAACCCGCGCCGTAATGGGGTGATAATTGCCCGTGCCATAGTGGGTATAGGTCACCAGTTGGTCGCCTTCGCGGCGCACCACGGTCGAGATTTTTGCGTGAGTTTTTAAATCAATAAAGCCGTAAACCACATGCGCGCCTGCACGCTCAAGCCGGCGGCTTTGACGGATGTTCGCAGCTTCATCAAAACGGGCTTTCAGCTCGACCAGTGCGGTGACGGATTTGCCTTCCTCGGCGGCCTCGCACAGGGCTTCGACGATCGGGCTGTCGCGCGATGTGCGGTAGAGTGTCTGTTTGATTGCCACGACTTGCGGGTCATGGGCAGCTTGCTGCAGGAAACGCACGACCATATCGAACGTCTCGTAAGGATGGTGCAACAGCATGTCCTTGGACCGGATCGCCTTGAACATGTCGCCATCATGGTCGGTGACCCGTTCGGGAATGCGCGGTGTGAACTGTGGCCACAGCAGGTCAGGCCGGTCATCCACCACCAGTTGGGACAGGTCATCAACCCCGATCAACCCGTCAATTTCAATTACGTCCTGCAACTTGGCCCCCAGTTCGGCCATGATGGTGTCGAGCAATTCGGCAGGCGCCCCTGCTGAATGGGTCATACGGACCACTTCGCCACGCTTGCGCCGCTTGAGTGCCACCTCAAACTCGCGCACTAGATCTTCGGCTTCGTCCTCGACCTCGAGATCGCTGTCGCGCAGGACGCGGAATTCAAAATGGGCCTTGAGCTTGTAACCCGGAAACAGATCAGGAATTTTCAGGACCAACAGCTCTTCAAGCGGCAAGAAACGGTGCGAACCTTCAGGTGCCGGCAGGGAGACAAATCGGTCAATCTGGGCGGGGATCGGTAGCAGTGCCTGAAGCGCCTTTTTATCACGGGTCCGCTCAAGCTGGAGCGCCAGTGCAAAGCCGTTGTTGGGCAGGAAGGGGAAGGGATGCGCAGGATCAATGGCCAGGGGCGACAGGACGGCGAAGACCTGATTGAGAAATATCTCGTCAAGGGCGGCAATATCGGCTTCGCTTAGGTCATCAAGCCGTTCAAGCATGATGTTGGCCTCGTCCATCTCGGCAAGCAGATCCACCAGAACCGATTGCTGGTGGAGCATCAGTTCGCGCGCATCGCGATTGATCAGAACCAATTGTTCGGCAGGGGTCAGCCCATCGGCGGCGGGGGTTGTGTTGCCCACCTGAGCCAGCTCGCGCAGGCCGGCGACGCGGACGGAGTAGAATTCATCAAGGTTGTCGGCGGAAATCGACAGGAACCTCAGCCGCTCAAGCAGCGGCACGCGGGGGTTCTGGGATTCTTCGACCACACGCCAGTTGAAGCCAAGCCAGCTTAGTTCACGGTTCTGGAAACGGCCGGGGCCGGACAGGTCCAGATCGGCCAGATCAACAGGAGGGTCATAAGGCGCGGTGAGAAAATCAGCATCAGACATAGGCGTGCTTATCCTGCATAAGTGTAACAAAATTGCGAAGGGAAGCGGTAGGTTACACTATCGCGCAGGAGCAGCCTATTTGTCCAGCACGACCGCGGCGAGGGCCCGGGTAATGGGGCGCTTTGCGGCAAGGCTTTCGCGGTCCAGCGCTTCGACCACATCGCGCGCAGCAGCAAACGAACGGTCCATCCGTTTGAGCAGGTAGGGGATTACATCGGCTGGAGGCATCAATTGGCGATCAGCCAGCAATTTTACCAGTACCGCCGATAACAACGCGTCATCGGGCGCATCAATCGAGGCCTCCAGTGCGCCGCGCAGGCGGCTGACCAGATCAGGAAGGGTAAGCCCCCAATACGGGACGGCACCGGTGCCCGTCAACAACAGCGAATGACCTTCGGCCAAGACCATATTGTGCAGGTGAAAAAGGGCGGTCTGTGCGGCGGGGTCCTGGGCGATCAGGGGCACGTCCTCGACTGCGATGCTTTGCGCGGCCAGTGCGGGTACGTCATCGCTGCGCAGCTCGCGCGCCGAGATAATCCGCGCGGTCGCTGCATCGGCCCAGACATGGGTGAGGTGGGTTTTACCGGCTCCGGGCGGTCCGGTGAGCACCATCTTGGCACCTGACCAATTCCGCCAGTTTTCGATCATAGCCACGGCCATGGCATTGGAAGGCGCGACGAGAAAGTCGTCACGCCCATGTGCGGTGCGCACGGGCAGGTCAAGTCCAAGCTGTGTCGGCATATCAGAGAATGTCTTTATCAAGGGTGGCACCGTCTTCGGTGCCACGGTAGAGCATGCTGTGTTGGTATTGCTCAACAGCGAACCGCGCGATCACTCCCAGCGCCGCAGCCACGGGCACCGCGACCAACATTCCCACAAAACCAAACGCAGTCCCGAACACGGACAGCGCAAGGATCAGCCAGACAGGGTGAAGCCCGACCGAGTTGCCGACCAGCTTGGGCGTTAGGAAATTCCCTTCGATCATCTGGCCCAGCACAAAAATGCCGGCCACAATGCCCACAGACAGCCAATCGCCCCAGAACTGGAACAAAGCCAGCCCCATGGCCAATGTGCCGCCAATCAGCGCACCCAGATAAGGGATAAAGGTGACCAATCCCGCGATGAACCCGACAACAAGGCCGAATTGCAGCCCCACCAGCATCAGCGCAATCGCGTAATAGGTCCCGAGCACCAGACAGACCGTTCCCATGCCGCGAATGAACGAGGCCAGCGTGCGGTCGATGTCGCCTGCCAGACGGCGGATTACCGGCGCATGGTCGCGCGGCAGCAGGCTGTCTACCTTGCTCACCATCCGGTCCCAATCGAGCAGCATATAAACGGCCACCACAGGCACGATCACAAATAGCATCAGCACATTGATGATCCCAGCAGCCGAGCTGAGCGCGGTATTGAGCAGCTCCCCGCCACGTTCCTTGATCACCGTTCCGAGCGAATTGATCGAGTTTTGCAAGGTTGAGTCAGGTTCCAGCAAAGAGGGGAACCGTTCAGTAAAGAATGTGCCCATTCGACGGGTCAGATCGGGGGCGATTTCAAACAGGTTGATGGCCTGTGCAACCAGCGTTGGCACAACCAGAAGTGCCATAATCACAAAAGTCAGCAGAGCAACCACGGTGATCAGCATTGTCGCCATCACGCGGCTTAGCCCCATTGTTTCGAGCTTGTCCGCGACCGGATCCAGAAAATATGCAATCGCACTGCCCAGAACGAAAGGCAAAAGCACATCGCCAAGAAACAGCAGCAAAACGGCAAATACCAGCGCGACAACGCCCCAGTATTTCATTTGTTCTCTGATCGGCAGCGCCATGGCTTTCTCCTGAGTGTTTGCAATCTCATCGCCGATGCGGGGCGCTGTTTCAAGGGGGAAGGGGTGGGTCACCCTTTATTGCGCCGCCTTGCGGGCCGTATCACGCGGCCATAGATCATGCCGATGACGGTCGTTGTCAGCAGGGCGATGCAAAGGGCAAGCTTGCTCCAGTATTCCATGGTCCCGCTGATCAACAGGGCGTGGATTACGCTGCCCAGAACAATCAGTGTGGTGATGGCGAAATGGACCATTCGCCAACGCCGCAGGCCCATCCGTTTGCGCAGGCTCGTAAATACAACCGCTAAAAATACGCCGACCATCGCCAATACTCCCCAAACCGAAAAAGGTGTTGGTGAAACCAGCAACAATGCGTCGATCGTATCAGGCGGGCTCGTGAGGTAGAGCCCGCCCACATGCACCAGCACCGCGACCGCGATCAGGGGGCCGATGATGCGGTGGCAGTGGCGCGCGCGGCTGGTGCTGAGCCGTGGGAGCAGTCCTAAGCCCAGCAATGGCTGAAGCAACAGCGCACCAAGGATCGCAGCCCCCGCCAGGCCTGCTGCGATATAAGGTCCGTCACGGTAGGCCAGTAGCGGGCTGAATACTGCAAAGACAAAGGGCACGGTGACAAAGACTGCGACCGTGACCCAGATTGCGATTACCTTGATGACGGGTCTAGGCAGGGGCAAGAACGAAGTCGGCCTGCAAGGATGTGTCTTTCGGGCTGGACATAACAGGGCGCAGGAAGACCGTTTTGAACTGTGAATCATCATAGGCGAGATGCGCGTGGGGCTGGCCAAAGTTCGGCACGATCTGCGGCATTTCCAGACGGTATGTGCCGTCCGCTTGCGTGAGAACAGAACCGTGGTTGCGCGGTTCGCGCTCCCCGCCCAACGTCGTTGCGGCCCAAATCTGGATGCGGACCCCTTCCAGCGGGACCCCGTCACCGGCGCGGCGCACAAGGCCGGACATCTCGAAACCCTCGCCCAGCTTTTCAACCAATGGCGCCTTGGGGCTGTAGTTGTTCGACCCGCCGCGCATGGTTTGCGTAGGGCGTAAATCGGTCGCTGCAAAGGCGGGCAGGCCGGCCCCTGCAGCTGCGGTTATCAAACCGGTACTGATCAAAAATTTGCGGCGGTTGTAGTAAGGGGTCATCGGCATGTCGTTCACTCCAATTTGGCTCAAAGGGGTGGTGCGGCTGTTACCCGCTAAGATAGCAAGCACGGGCCAGCATTCAAGCATTCCGAAGGCGGTGTTGCGGTGCGGCACGCGGATCAATCTCTTTTTGCCTTGCTCACAGGGCGGTTGAAGCCTCTGCAATTTTTTGTGAGCAGGGGGCAGACCGGATTTAGCGGTGCCGCAGCGGCAGGGCTGGCCGGCTTTCGCATTTCCATTTCGGGCCTGCCCATGGCGCAGTAGTGATCCAGCGTGCCGTGGTCGCCGTGGGCTTGAATTCATTATTGTGCCCGCTGTAGAAGCCCCTGCAATGGCGCAGTCCGCTGGTCTTTGCCTGCGCACGCCTTATCTGCTAGGCGGAATGTTGGCCCGATCTCTTTGGGGGCTTGTGGTTACTGTTGAAAATCCTGCTTTGAAGAAAGCCCACGGCATGCAAACACCTTATTACCTGATCGACAAATCTCGCCTTCTGCCCAATTTGGAAAAGATCGCTTGGCTGCGCGAGGCATCCGGCGCTAAATGCTTGCTGGCGCTTAAATGTTTTGCCACGTGGTCTGTCTTTGACTTCATGTCGGAATATATGGACGGATCGACCTCTTCCTCCCTGTATGAGGTCCGCTTGGGACATGAGAAATTTCTCGGCGAAACCCACGCATATTCCGTGGCCTATGCAGACCATGAGATAGATCAGGTGCTGGCGTGTTCAGACAAGATTATCTTTAATTCCATCGGTCAACTGAGCAAGTTTTCGGATGAATCCGAGGGTCATATTCGCGGGCTGCGGGTTAATCCGGGGGTGTCTACATCCGAGTTCGATCTGGCCGATCCGGCGCGGCCTTTCAGCCGCTTGGGTGAGCATGATCCCGCAGCGATTGAGGCTGTGGCCGAGCAAATCAGCGGGCTGATGTTCCATAACAACTGCGAAAACGACAGCTTTGCGCGGTTCGACGAGATGCTAACGCTGATCGAGGATCGTTTTGGAGCGGTGCTGCACAAGATGGAATGGGTGAGCCTGGGCGGTGGTATCCATTTTACGGGTGCGGATTATCCGCTGGACCGTCTTGCGGCGCGCCTGAAAGAGTTTGCGCAGAAATTTGGTGTTCAGGTCTATCTGGAACCCGGCGAGGCCGCGATTACGGGGGCTGCGACGCTTGAGGTGACGGTGCTGGATACGATGCATAACGGCAAGAACCTCGCTATTGTCGATAGCTCGATCGAGGCGCATATGCTGGATCTGTTAATCTACCGTGAGCCGGCCAAGATCGCGCCGGATACAGGGGATCAGGCGTGGATGATTTGCGGCAAATCCTGTCTGGCCGGCGATATTTTCGGCGAATTCCGTTTTGATGTGCCCCTGAAAGCGGGTGACCGGCTTTCGTTTCAGGACGCGGCGGGATACACAATGGTCAAGAAGAATTGGTTTAACGGGGTGAAGATGCCAAGCATCGCGATCCGTGAACTCGATGGCACCACACGCATGGTGCGTGATTTCGACTACAGCGACTTTTCTGCAGCGCTGTCTTAAACTCACACTCAAAAGAGGTCTTTTGGAACTATGAAACGCAATGTTCTGATCATTGGCGCCGGTGGTGTCGCACAAGTCGTCGCGCATAAATGCGCGCAAAATAACGATGTTCTGGGTGATCTTCATATTGCGAGCCGGACCATCGCAAAATGCGATGCGATTATTGCCAGCGTGCATGACAAAAGCGCGATGAAACAGGCAGGTGTTTTTAAATCCCATGCCGTTGACGGTATGGACACTGCAGCTGTGGCGGCGTTGATCAAATCAACCGGCGTGCAGATCGTGATCAATGTCGGTTCGCCCTTTGTGAATATGACTGTGCTTGAGGCCTGTATACAGACGGGGGCCGCTTATATCGATACGGCGATCCATGAGGACCCGACGAAGATTTGCGAAACACCGCCATGGTACGGGAATTACGAATGGAAGCGCCGCGAGGATTGCGCTGCCGCAGGCGTGACGGCGATTTTGGGCGCGGGTTTTGATCCCGGCATGGTCAACGCCTTCGCCCGCTTTGCGGTGGATGAATTCATGGATACTGTCACCTCGATTGACATCGTCGACATCAACGCAGGCGACCACGGCAAATATTTCTCGACGAATTTTGACCCGGAGATCAACTTCCGCGAGTTCACCGGCACAGTCTATAGCTGGCAGCAGGGCGCGTGGCAGGAAAACAAGATGTTCGAGGTGGGCCGCGAATGGGACCTGCCGGTAGTTGGTAAACAAAAGGCCTATATGTCTGGCCACGATGAGGTGCATTCGCTTGCCGCCAACTACCCCGAGGCCGACATTCGCTTCTGGATGGGATTTGGGGATCACTACATCAATGTGTTCACCGTCCTGCAAAGCCTTGGTTTGTTGTCAGAGCAACCTGTGACTACGGCCGAAGGCCTAGAGGTTGTGCCGCTGAAGGTGGTCAAGGCCGTGCTGCCTGATCCTTCCAGCCTTGCGCCGAATTACACCGGAAAGACCTGTATTGGTGATCTGGTAAAAGGTACCAAGGACGGCGAAGAGGTCGAAGTGTTTGTCTATAACGTAGCGGATCACAAGGATGCGTATAACGAGGTAGGCAGTCAGGGGATTTCATATACCGCAGGTGTGCCTCCGGTGGCTGTGGCCATGTTGATTGCAGATGGCACATATGATCAAGGTACGATGTTGAATGTCGAAGAGCTTGATCCGAAGCCGCTGTTCACGTTGCTTGATACCATTGGCCTGCCGACGCGGGTGAAAGACGCGGATGGTGATCGGGCCTGGAATGCGCCCTTGTCCTAGGGGATGAGCATTTGACCTATTGGGTGGGGCCGCGTTGGGCCCTGCCTGCCTGATTGTCAGCCACGGAGCGAGCCCATGCGCACAGAATTCGACAGCGAACTTCAAGAGCGGTTGGTGCGCTATGCCGCCATCGACAGCCAATCCGATGAGAGCAGCGCAACCCAGCCCTCGACCCCTTGTCAGCTTGATATGAGCCGCCTTTTGGTGGCCGAGCTGGAGGAGATGGGCGCGAGCGATGTGGAACTGACTGACTACGGCGTGGTCTTGGCCACGATCCCTGCCACAGTAAACGGGCCCGTGATTGGTTTGTGCGCGCATGTAGATACCACGCCGCAATTCAACGCCACCGGCGTGAAGCCACGTGTGATTGCAGGCTATAACGGCGGCGAAATCACTTTTCCCGATGCGCCAGAGCGGCGGCTGGCGCCGGATATCTCACCGCATCTGGCTGCATGTATAGGGCATGATCTGATCACAGCGTCAGGCACAACTTTGTTGGGTGGGGATGACAAGGCGGGGGTCGCGATCATCATGACAGCGGCGCGTCATTTGTTGAAGAACCCGCAAATCCCGCATGGTAAGCTGCGCCTTGCCTTCACCCCCGACGAAGAGATCGGCCGTGGTGTGGACGCGCGCCTGCCTGCCGATCTGGCCTGTAATTTTGCCTATACATTTGACGGTGCGTTACCAGGTGAGGTGCAACATGAAACCTTTAGCGCGGATCGCGGCATAGTCACCGTTAAAGGGGTGTCCGTTCACCCGGGCTGGGCCAAGGATAAAATGGTCAATGCCATGCATTTGGCCGCGCGCATCATCGAGACTTTGCCACAAAAGAACATGACGCCAGAGACGACGGAGGGGTTGGAAGGGTTCATTCACGCCACCGACATTTCCGGCGGTGCGGATGAGGTCCGTTTGGGATTTATTCTGCGCGATTTCGAAAAAGAGGGATTGGTCAAGAAGCGTGAAATCTTGAGAGCGGTTTGTGAGCTGGTGGGATTGTCAGAGCCACGCGCCACGATCACCTGTGAGATCACGCCGCAATACCGCAATATGCGCTATTGGCTGGAGAAAAATATGACGCCGGTACATCTGGCGCATGCGGCGATCCGCGATGCCGGATTGGAGCCGGATGCCGTGGCCATCCGCGGTGGTACAGATGGCTCTCGGTTGACAGAAATGGGGGTGCCATGCCCGAATATCTTTACCGGTATGCAGGAAATCCATGGCCCGCTTGAGTGGATATCGGTGCAGGACATGGGCAAGGCAACGCTGGTGGCGCTACATCTGGTTCAGCGCGCGGTGGCATCGGTGTAATTGAGGGGCTAGCCCCTCAAACTCCCCAGAGTACTTGGAGCTAGAAGAAATAGGGAGATTGTGTCTGGCTGGGGTTTGGCTTAGGCAACTGTGGAAGTTTTCCAAGGAGCGTGAGCCATGCGTTTGAGCCGTTATTTCCTGCCTGTGTTGAAAGAAACCCCTTCCGAGGCACAGATCGTTAGCCACCGTTACATGCTGCGGGCGGGCATGATTAAGCAGAATGCAGCGGGTATTTATTCGTGGTTGCCACTGGGTTTCAAGGTTTTGCGCAAGTTGGAGAACATTGTGCATGAAGAGCAGATGCGGGCGGGGCACATTCCGATGTTGATGCCAACCTTGCAGTCTGCGGACCTTTGGAAAGAATCCGGGCGCTATGATGCCTACGGTCCCGAGATGCTGCGCATCAAGGATCGTCAGGATCGTGATATGCTTTATGGCCCAACCAATGAAGAAATGATCACGGATATTTTCCGCAGTCATGTTGGCAGCTATAAAGATCTGCCGATGACGCTTTATCACATTCAGTGGAAGTTCCGCGACGAGATGCGTCCGCGTTTTGGCGTGATGCGGGGGCGCGAGTTCTTTATGAAGGACGGGTACAACTTTGACCTGACCAAAGAGGATGCTTTGCATGCGTATAACCGCCATCTGGTGAGCTACCTTCGGACTTATGAGCGGATGGGTTTGCAAGCGATCCCGATGCGCGCGGATAGCGGGCCTATTGGTGGTGATGATACGCATGAGTTTCTGGTGCTTGCCGAAACGGGCGAGTCAGAGGTTTTCTACGACAGTGCCGTAACTGATCTGAAGTTCGGTGACCGTGAGATCGATTATGATGATCACGGGCAATGTGCGGCGGTGATGGAGGAATTCACCACCAAATACGCCCGCACGGACGAAACGCATGACGAGGCGTTGTTCAATGAAGTGCCCGAGGAGCGCCGCCGCGTGGCGCGGGGCATCGAAGTGGGTCAGATTTTCTATTTCGGTACTAAATATTCGGAATCGATGGGTGCTACTGTGCAGGGGCCTGACGGTAAGGTCGTGCCTGTGCATATGGGCAGTCACGGTATCGGCGTGAGCCGTCTTTTGGGCGCGATCATCGAGGCCAGCCATGATGATAAAGGGATCATCTGGCCTGAAGGGGTCACGCCATTCCATTGCGGGATTGTGAACCTCAAGCAGGGTGATGAAGAAGCTGATACCGCTTGTCAGGCGCTTTATGACAGCATCACGGCGCTGGGGCTTGAGCCTTTGTATGACGACCGTAATGAGCGGGCAGGCGGGAAGTTCGCCACGATGGACCTTATCGGGTTGCCATGGCGTATTACTGTTGGCCCTAGGGGCCTGAAAAACGGTGTGGTTGAGCTGACTTCGCGCCGTACAGGAGAGAGCGAAGAGATGCCGCCCGAGCAGGCCATCGCGCGGATTGCCGAAATCTACACCGGCCTTCAGGTGCACGGCATCTAAGAAAAACGACGCGCGGGCTGGACCTGTGCGGTAATTGTGCCATCCTTCAAATAAAGCGGAGGGTGGCACATGAAACAGCTGTTTGGTTTGTTGGCGGCATTGGCTTTGGCCAACGGAGCCAGCGCGCAAGGCGTGGTGCAAAGCGACAGAAACGCCCCGCATTTCACCCCTGCATGGCCAACCCAAACGCGTGCGCCTGCGGTTCAAAGTGGCGTCCAGTTGCAAATCGATATTTTAGCTGAAGGGCTGGACACCCCTTGGGGGATCGAAGTGTTGCCCGAGGGCGGATATCTGGTGACCGAACGCTCAGGCGCGCTGCGACTGGTGCGGGACGGTGTGGCAGGCGCGCCTGTCAGCGGGGTGCCAGAGGTGCTTGCGCAGCGGCAGGGCGGGTTGCTTGATGTTGCACTGGCCGAGGATTTCGAGACGAGCCGCGTTATCTATCTAAGCTATGCCAAGCCCATGGCCGAGGGGCAGTCTGCCACGGCGGCCGCGCGCGGGGTGCTGAGTTCGGATGGTCGGACCTTGAGCGACGTACGGGATATTTTTGTGCAGGACCCGCCGTCATCTAACGTGATTCACTTTGGTTCCCGTGTGGTGCCGCATGGCGGTGTTGTCTACATCACCACGGGGGAGCATTTCTCAAACCGCGAGCGTCAATTTGCGCAGGACCGAAACAAGACCTACGGCAAGGTGGTGCGGGTGCGTCCGAATGGGGGCGCAGCCGCAGGCAATCCCTTCGATAACGAAGTCTGGACACTGGGCCACCGCAATGTGCAGGGCGCTGATATTCGCCCTTCGGACGGCACGCTGTGGACGCTGGAGCATGGGCCTGCGGGCGGCGACGAGCTGAATAAAATCGCCGCCGGTGCCAATTACGGCTGGCCGGTGGTGAGCTATGGGGTCAATTATAACGGATCCGCCGTGGGCAGTGGCGAGGCGCGTGCACAGGGGTTTGTCGAACCGCAGTATTTCTGGGATCCGGTGATCGCGCCGGGAGGATTTGCCTTTTATGAGGGGGCGATGTTTGATGGCTGGCAGGGGGATCTTCTGGCGGCTTCTTTGAATCCTGGTAGTTTAGTGCGTCTACAACTTGAGGGGGACCGCGTTGTTGGCGAAGAACGGTTCCTGAACGGTGAAATCCGCGTGCGCGATGTCGAGATCGACCGCGATGGTGCGATTTTGATCCTTGATAACACCGATGGCCGGCTGTTGCGGTTGAGCCCCAAATAGCGGCTCATGATATGGCGCGGGCTTGATCTGGGCTGCGGGCGGGATTACCCCAAAGACCTGTTGGATGATTGGCATCTGATAAGTATTAAAGGCCGCCTTGGTGAGAGTGATGTATAGCCTATGATCTTGCGCGCACTGACATTGGCCGGCGGGCTTGCTGGCGCGGCCACGACCGCCCAATTTCCCGAATACTCCCAACAATATATCCAGCGCCTTGGCGGTGCGGTTGATGCATTGGGTAAAGTTGTGGCCGATTTTGATGCCTCGGCCACGGCGTCGGGTCTGTCGCGCGAAGAGGCTTTGGCACAGCTTCAAGGTACGGATTTTCTGGAGCGGCGACGCGCGGATATGACGCGCACCGTGACCCGCCATACACAGCTGAACCGTGACCTGGAGGTGCTCAAGGGGCAGGGGCCTTTTACCCGCGCCTACAACGCCAGCCGCTTTACAGATCCCGAGATTGCAAAGGCCGCGTGGCAGGCTTTTCAACCGGCGATCCCTGTGAATTTCGCAGGCCTTAGTTTTGCCGGCGTTGGGTTCTTTTTGGGGTTGATGGCGTTTTCTTTGCTGGGCGGGCTGCTGTGCTGGCCATTTCGGCGCAAGCGACTGGCCTGAACCCTACCTATCGGGCAATCGAGGGCACAAACCCGCGTGTTTCCCATCGCCTAAGCCTTGACCCTAGAGGTGCAAACCCGCAGTTTGCCGCAAACTGCCCGAGCAAGGACCAAAATGGCCAGTAGCACCCCCCCCTTCGCCCCGTTTGAATGGATGATCGCATGGCGCTATTTGCGTGCGCGCCGCGCTGAAGGTGGCGTCAGTGTGATGACGTGGATCAGTCTGATTGGCATTACCTTGGCGGTATTTGCGCTGATTGCCACATTGGCCGTGCGGTCGGGTTTTCGGGCAGAATTTGTCGATACTATTCTGGGCGCAAATGCCCATGTTACGGTCTACGAGATGGGCAGGATGCAACCGGGCGGCACGATCGACCGGACGATCCCCGATTATGAAACGCTCGCTGCTAATATCGCGGCTGTGGATGGGGTGACCCGCGCGGCCCCTATCGTGCGCGGGCAGGTAATGTCGACCTTTCAGGGCAACAATGCGGGCATGGAGGTATTCGGCATCAGCGCGGATGACCTTGCCACGATTCCGCGCATTGCCAATCCGCAAACCGCACAGGGCGATATTGCACGGTTTGGCGAAGGCATCGCCATTGGGTCGGGCATAGCGCGTACATTGGGTGTGCAGGTGGGGGATATTATCCGTCTGATTTCACCTGATGGGGTCAAGACGGCATTTGGCACATCGCCTCGTGTGAACGGCTATGAGGTGACGTATATCTTCACGGCAGGGCGCTATGACATCGACCGAACCCGTGCCTATCTTCCGCTGGAGGAGGCGCAAAGCTATTTTAACTCTGAAGGCGCGGTGAACGAGATCGAAGTCATGGTTGCCGATCCTGATAGGGTGGATGATCTAAGCCCTCAGATTTTGGCAGCAGCGGGGGATACGGCACTGATCTGGACGTGGCGCGAAGCGTCATCCGGCTTTTTGAATGCGCTGGATATCGAAGACAATGTGATGTTCGTGATCCTGTCGATCCTAGTGCTGATTGCCGCGATGAACATTGTGTCGGGGCTAATCATGCTTGTGAAAAACAAGGGGCGCGATATTGGCATTTTGCGCACGATGGGCCTGTCCGAGGGGTCTGTCCTGCGGGTGTTTTTCATTTGCGGTGCGTTTACGGGGATCATCGGCACGGTGATGGGGGTGATTTTCGGCTGCCTTTTTGCGCTTTATGTGGATCAGATATTTGGCGTGGTGAATTGGCTGGCAGGCGGCAATGCGTGGGACCCCTCCATCCGCGGTATCTATTTCCTGCCCGCTAAGCTGGAGTTCGGCGATGTGATGAGCGCGGTCTGCCTTTCACTGGGGCTGTCGTTTATCGTGACCATTTTTCCCGCGCGCCGTGCGGCCCGCATGAACCCTGTAGAGGCGCTGCGTTATGAGTGATCCCACCCTACGTCTGTCCGGCATTACCAAAGCTTATAACCACGGTAAGCCCAATGAGGTCACGGTGCTGCGCGGTATCGACCTTGAGGTCGCGCGCGGTGAGGTTGTGGCGCTTGTGGCCCCCTCTGGAGCGGGTAAATCCACCCTGCTGCACATCGCCGGTCTGCTCGATACACCGGATGCGGGGCAGGTCGAGATCGCGGGCACGGATATGACAGGCAAACGAGACGGTGCGCGCACAGCGGTGCGCCGCAGCGATGTGGGCTTTATCTACCAGTTCCACCACCTGCTGCCCGAGTTTTCGGCGCTGGAGAATATCGTGCTGCCGCAACTTGCCAACGGGGTTTCGCGCAGTTCAGCGCAGACCCGCGCGATGGAGTTGTTGGAGCAGGTGGGGGTGGCTTCGCGTGCGGCTCACCGCCCCGCAGCGCTGTCAGGTGGCGAACAACAGCGCGTCGCCTTTTGCCGTGCGCTTGCCAATGCGCCAAAACTCCTGTTGGCGGATGAGCCGACGGGTAACCTTGACCCCGACACCTCCGAGACCGTGTTCGCGGCGCTGATGGCGCTTGTGCGCAGCACGGGGCTGTCGGCTCTGATTGCCACCCACAATCTTGAGCTTGCCGGCCGTATGGATCGACAAATTCGTCTGGATCAGGGCGCGCTTAGCAGCAAATAGGCGTCGTGTGATTGCCAAGGGGGAGGGGCAATAGGCTCGTTTGCCCGTCTGCATTCAGGTGCAGATATTTTCGAGATCAATGCCGTCCCACGGCAGGCCCACATCATAGGCAGGGCTCTGCGGCAGCGGGGCGACAGGCATGACTTGGCTCACCAGCGCGTGCAGCCGCTGGGTCCGCGCGCCCGCAGGGTTGAGCGCACGACAGCAAACCATCTCCTCCACAATTGATCCTTGCTGCTCATATCCGAAGTCGAGGAATTTTTGATCCGTCAGCTCAAACAGATAGGGGTCGCCGCCGGGGGAATGCTCAAACGCGGCTTTGAGCGGGGTGTAGCCGGTGGTTTTACGGTTTTGCCATTGCCATACATGGGTCAATTCATGGCTCAGCAACATCGCCGCGACCAGCCCGACGCGGTCAGGGTAGTCGGGCAAGTAGTCGTCCAGAAACCAGTCCTTGTCGAACAGAACAGTGTTATAGATCGCGACTGCTGCGGGTTTGGTGGTGACGATCTGCTCCTCTGGCGGATTAGGTGGAAAAATCAGCTCCCGACAGGTCGTGCGCGGGCGCGGTTTGCGCCGAAACGTCACCGCCCGCGTCGGCGCGCCGTCATGCAGGCGCACGCGGTCATAGTTAAGCGTGGGACCGTGGATGTCGGCGGCAAAGGCACGCTCGGCCTCGGTGAGCGGGCGACCACAAGAGGCGAGGAATAACAAAGAGATCAGGAGAATACGCATACCCGTATCTGAAGGGGCAAGGCGGTTGAGCGCAAGCGCAATTGTTTCCAATTCCTCTCACAAGGGTGTGCAACGGTGATGGATGCCCCCCTGTTTGTTTCAGATATCTGTCCCCATCTCATTATCAGATCGCAGGGCCATACAGGTCCCGCGGCACGCACCGCAGCCCAAGGCTGCTTGGAAAGGAAATTGATATGTTGAGAGTACTTGCACCAACCGTTGTCGGATTTGTCGCTTTGATGGGCGTCTGGGGGATCACTGCCCTGACCTACAGCGGGGTTGTTTAGAGGCTTTGCCTTACCTCCCCCGAAGTATGTAGTTAGGCGTCCCAGGGGCGCCTAACTTTTGTTCTACGGTTATTCAATAAGCGATTTGGGAATTAGAGTTCCCGGATAGTTGCCGCATTCAGCAGTCGCTTAATAACAGCAGGCCAATAGATTAGATAAGCAAGGCCGAAAGTCACGATGGTCAGGAGAAGCCAAATAAGCGCATGTCCAAGAATGGCATCAAAAGTCACCTCGACATTTACTTTTCCGACGGCATTTCCTGCCGGATCAACGAGAGTACAACTGTTAAGGGGTGCCTTCACAAAGTAGTAGGGCAGAATAAAAAGCGCTAATCCAAAAGTCATTACCGACAGCAATATCCAGAGAATGAGCTGGATAATCGCTTCAGTGACGGAAAAGTCGCATTTAAGTTTATAGCCGTTGAGTTGCATGTATATCCCCCCGCATTTGAAAATAAATTCAACCTATGAGGGGGCTTAGGCGATTTGTAAAGATAGTGCTCGTATCGAACCTATTTGAGACAGATCGCCCGTCAAACATCCAACTCTTCAACAAAACGCGCGTTTTCCTGAATGTACTGGAACCGCAGCTCGGGCTTTTTCCCCATCAAACGCTCCACCAGATCGGAGGTCTGGCCGGGCACGTCTTCTTGCACCGAGACTTTGATCAGTTTGCGTGTGGCCGGGTCCATAGTGGTTTCTTTCAGGTCCTTCGCGTCCATCTCGCCCAGACCCTTAAACCGTTGCAAATCAATTTTGCCCTTCCCGCCAAGGCCTGTCTCCAATAGCGCGTCTTTTTCCGCGTCATCGGCCACATAGACGCGTTTGGCCCCTTGGGTCAGACGGTAGAGCGGCGGGCAGGCCAGATAGAGATGGCCGTTGTCGATCATCGGGCGCATTTGGGTGTAAAAGAACGTCATCAACAGCGCCGCGATATGCGCGCCGTCGACATCCGCATCAGTCATGATGATGATCTTGTCGTACCGCAGGTCTTCGAGCTTGAATTTCGTGCCCATGCCCACACCCAAAGCTTCGCACAGGTCGTTGATTTCGGCGTTGGTGTTGAGCTTGCCCGAGGCCGCACCCAGCACGTTGAGGATTTTACCCTTAAGCGGCAGCAAGGCCTGGTTCACGCGGTTGCGCGCGCCTTTGCCGGACCCACCAGCCGAGTCGCCCTCCACGATAAACAGCTCCGTGCCTTCGCGGTTCTTCGAGGTGCAATCCGTGAGCTTGCCGGGCAGGCGCAGCTTTTTAGTGGCAGATTTGCGCGCGGTTTCTTTTTCCTGACGGCGGCGCAGGCGTTCTTCGGCGCGCAGCACCAGGAAATCAAGGATCGCGCCCGCGGATTTTGTGTCGGCCGCCAGCCAGTTGTCAAAGTGGTCGCGCACGGCGTTTTCCACCATGCGCTGTGCGTCAACCGTGGCAAGCCGGTCTTTGGTCTGGCCCACAAATTCGGGCTCGCGGATAAAGATTGATACCAGTGCACAGCCGCCGGTGACCAGATCTTCGCGCACGATTGTCGCGGCCTTTTTGTTGCCGACCAATTCACCGTAGGCTTTGATCCCCTTGAGGATCGCGGCCCAGAAACCGGCCTCATGGGTGCCGCCTTCGGGCGTGGGGACGGTGTTACAAAACGACTGAATGAACCCGTCGCGCGAAGGGGTCCAGTTAATGGCCCAGTTTACCTTGCCGGGCTGGCCGAATTTCTCTTTGAAATCCACAGTGCCGCCAAAGGGCGCTTCGGCATAGGTGGAGGAGCTGGTCAGCACCTCATTGAGGTAATCGGACAGACCATTGGGAAAGTGGAATGTTGCCTCTTGGGGCATGTCGCCATCGGGCTGTGCGGATTTCCAGCGAATCTCGACGCCCGAGAACAGGAACGCCTTGGAGCGCGCCATGGAGAACAGGCGCGAGGGGCGCAGTTGTTGGTTGCCGAAAATTTCAGGATCAGGGTGGAAGGTGACCGAGGTGCCGCGACGGTTCGGGGCAGCGCCGATTTTCTCTAGGCTGCCCTGAGGCACACCGCGGGAGAATTCCATCGCAAAGAGTTCACGATTCTTGGCCACCTCAACCCGCAAATGATCGCTCAGCGCGTTCACAACCGAAGAGCCAACACCGTTCAGACCGCCGGAGGTTTCATAGTTGTCGCCCGAGAATTTGCCACCTGCGTTCAACGTACAAAAGATGATCTCAAGCGCGGATTTGCTGGGGTCTTTGGGGTGCGGGTCAATCGGGATGCCGCGCCCGTTGTCGCGCACGGTGACATGGCCGTTTTCATGCAGCTCCAGCTCGATCCATGTGGCGTGACCGGCGACGGCTTCATCCATCGAGTTGTCGATGATCTCGGCCACCATGTGGTGCAGGGCGCGGTCGTCCTTACCGCCGATATACATGCCGGGGCGCAGGCGGACGTGTTCCATATCCTCGAGCACCTGGATCGAGGAGGCGTCATAGGCTTTTGGTTCAGAACCGTTGCCGGAGAGGAGATCGGACATAGGATTTCGCCTGCTGCTGTTGCTTTTGATTGAGGGTCATTTTGACAGGCTGTGCGGGTCGGGGCAATCGCCGTGATGAGATAATCCACAGGCAAATTAGGCCGTGAGGGCGGATTTGGGCGAAATTTCTCCTTTGGGGGACCGAAAAAGGGGGGCGGCTGCGGATGTGGGTGGCGCAATATAGTGGTTACAATTCTTCTCTGTTCGCAGGGGCACAGAAGGTCTAGGAGAGGGTTATGCAAAACACCATGACCCACCGCGGCCACGTCCGCGCCCTTGTCGTTCTTGGCCTGCCTCTGGTGGGGGGGCATCTGGCGCAGATGGCAATTGGCGTGACTGACACTGTCATGATGGGGTGGTACGGGGTCGAACCTTTGGCAGCGGTGACGCTGGCGTCGACCTACTTCTTTGTGCTGTTCATTTTCGGATCAGGCTATGCTGCGGCTGTGATGCCTATGGTGGCGACTTTTCACGCCGAAGGGGACGAGACCTCGATCCGGCGCACGGCACGCATGGGGCTATGGCTGAGTTTCGGGTTTAGCCTGCTGACGTTGCCAGTGCTTATCTATTCCGCGCCGATCCTGCGGCTGATGGGACAACAAGAGCCGGTGGTGGTGTTGGGAGCACGATACCTCTCGGTGGCTGGATGGGGCATCATACCTGCACTTTTTGTGATGGTTCTCAAATCCTACTTGGCGGCGCTGGAGCGAACAAAAGTCGTGCTGTGGATTACGGTCCTTGCGGCAATAACCAATGCGTTGGTGAATTACGCGTTGATTTTCGGTAATTGGGGCGCACCAGAGCTTGGGGTCACAGGTGCCGCGATAGCGTCGGTCGCCACACAGTTGGTGTCGCTTGTTGGTATCGTGATTTACGCGCGTCTGGCGTTGCCTGAGCATGATCTGTTTCGCCGTCTTTGGGGGGCAGATTGGGATATGCTAAAGCGGGTGTTCCAATTGGGCTGGCCTATATCAATCACCTTGCTCAGCGAGGTTGGCCTGTTCGCGGCCTCGGCCGTTATGATGGGGTGGTTAGGGACGGTGCCCTTGGCCGCGCATGGTGTGGCGTTACAGCTTTCGGCTTTGACATTCATGGTGCATCTGGGGCTGAGCAATGCGGCCACGGTGCGCGCAGGCAATGCATTGGGGCGCGCGGATGCGGCCCATCTGGCACGGGGCGCTTTGGTGGTCACGGCGGTTTCATTTTCTTTTGCAGCCGCGACAGTGCTGGTTTTCTTTCTATTCCCCGAATTCCTGATCGGGATCTTTATTCTGAACGATAATCCGGTCCGCGCCGAGATTCTGCAAATCGGCACCGGCATTTTGTTTATGGCAGGGTTGTTCCAATTGGTGGACGGTATGCAAGCGGTCGGGTTGGGTGTGCTGCGCGGAGTCCAAGATACACGGGTGCCGATGATCTGTGCTGCCATCAGCTATTGGGGCATTGGCGTGCCCTGTTCATATCTGTTGGGGTTTGTATTCGGCTTTGAAGGGGTTGGCGTTTGGGCCGGTCTGGGGATCGGGCTGGGCGTGGCGGCAATCCTGCTCAATGGCCGCTTTTGGTGCAATGTGCTGCCGCGCATCGTTAGGGCGCAAGCCAGCTAAGGCCGTATCAGGATCGTGACAGCCGGTCTGCTTTTTTGCGCACCAATGTGCTGCGCAAATCATGCATCGCGAGCAATAGCTGATCGGTAACCGCTTCGAGCTGGTCGTCGGTGGCGCGCGACTGCACCCAATGGGCGGTTGTGTTCAGATAGTCGATGGCCCGGAATATGTCGTCGATTTCGCGGTGTGCCAACGTCTTTGCACGGTCTTCCATCCAGTCCTTGATCGCGTCGATGTCGGCCTGTGATAACTTGCGGTCGCCCTGTGACTTGATCTCGCCGTTGCGCATGTTGATGACTGCGATCTGGTCCATTTCGATCCGCCGCTGGCGGTTTTCGGTATCCAGCCGGAAGACAAATGCGCCGTTTTCACGGACGCGAAAGTAATATTCTGGCAGCGTATCAGCCATCACGTGTCCCCCCGGATTGATCTGGTCGTTCCTGTGTAAAATGGCACAGCTTACAGTGTCAGGCACGACCTGTCTGCTATACCGCCCCCTTTCCTATCCGGAAGTGTGGGGAAATCAAGTATTTGCTGGTGTTATGTACTGGTCGGTCAATAAATGTGTCGTGCAGGCCCCACTGTACCAGGGCACCGGGGGCCTGCGCGGGATATCAGCTTAATTTTGCACAGAAATCAGTAATCCGCTTGCATGCTTCCGTGAGGTTTTCATCCGAGGTGGCATAGCTGACGCGGAAGTTCGGGCTCAGTCCGAAGGCCGCACCAAAAACAACAGCAACGCCTGTTTCCTCAAGCAAGGCAGTGGCAAAGATCTCGTCGTTCTCGATCAAAGTCCCCGCGGCGCTGGTTTTGCCGATCAGACCCGAAATCGAGGGATAGACGTAGAAAGCGCCTTCGGGCACGGGGCAGGTGATGCCGTCAATGGCGTTGAGCGCATCCACCACCAGATTGCGCCTGCGTACGAATATCTCGTTGTTGGGGGCGATGTAATCCTGGGTCCCGTTCAACGCCTCGACCGCGGCCCATTGGCTGACCGAGCAGGGGTTGGAGGTGGATTGTGACTGGATCTTGCGCATCGCACCGATCAGCTTTTCGGGCCCTGCGGCATAACCGATGCGCCAGCCGGTCATGGCGTATGCTTTGGACACGCCGTTCACGGTAAGCGTGCGGTCATACAAGGCGGGCTCTACCTGTGCAGGGGTGCAGAATTTGAAATCATCATAAGCCAGATGTTCATACATATCATCCGACATGACCCAGACATGGGGATGGCGCAGCAACACATCCGTGAGCGCCTTGAGCTCGTCCCAGGTGTAACCGGCACCTGTCGGGTTGGAGGGCGAGTTAAAGATCAGCCATTTGGTGTTGGGGGTGATTGCGGCCTCCAACTGCTCTGGGGTCATCTTGAAGTTTTGCTCGAGCTGGCATTCCACAACGACCGGTGTGCCGCCGGCCAGCAGGACCATGTCAGGATAGCTTACCCAATAGGGGGCAGGGATGATGACCTCTTCGCCGGGGTTCATGGTCGCCATCAGCGCATTATACAGCACCTGCTTGCCGCCGGATGAAACGCTCACCTGGGACGGGGCATAGTCAAGCGCATTGTCCCGCTTGAACTTGGCACAGATTGCCTGCTTGAGTTCGATGATGCCGTCCGGAGCCGTGTATTTGGTCTTGCCCGCAGCGATAGCGGCGACAGCGGCATCTTTAATGTTCTGCGGCGTGTCAAAATCGGGCTCACCGGCACCAAGGCCGATCACGTCACGGCCTGCGGCCTTGAGTTCCTGCGCCTTTGTCGTCACCGCGATGGTGGGTGATGGTTTGACGCGGGCAAGTGTACGGGAGAGCAGTTCCATTTCGGCCTCTTTACGCTATATATGGTCTCAGCACTCATAGGGGGTCGTGCCCCGCAGTTGCAAGCGCTTTGGCGCGTGCAGTACCCGCAAGGCGTGCAGGCAGGCGCACCTGTGTAAAAGGAGATCAATATGCCCGAACTTGATGATATCGCCGACACAACCGATTGGTACGCGCCCGATGTGGCCACCTTTGGCGATCGCGTCGCGTCAGCCCGTGACGCGGCTGGCATGACACAGGCGGTGCTGGCGCGGCGGCTGGGCGTGCGTGTTGCCACGTTGCGCGCATGGGAGAACGACGCAGCCGAGCCGCGTGCGAACCGTTTGTCGATGCTGGCAGGGTTGCTTAACGTGTCCATGATGTGGCTGATCAACGGCGAGGGCGAAGGGCTGGATGGTCCTGATGAGGCGGTCCCGCTTTCGGGAAATGCGGCGGATCTGTTGGGTGAAATGCGCGCGCTTCGGGTAGAGCTGGGCCAACGGGCCAAGCAGGTGGCCGCATTGGAAAAACGCCTGCGCGCTATTTTGACGGAGCCTACCGATGTTTGAGATGCCAAAACCCGACCGCCCCGTAGATGAGCCCCGCGAGGTGCGCATCAAACGGCTTGCTATGCGATCAATGCGGCGGGGGATCAAAGAGATGGATCTGATCCTGTCGGCCTATGCCACAAAGCATCTTGATAAGATGAGCGATGCCGGTCTGACGCTTTATGATGATCTGCTCGATGAGAACGATCATGATCTTTACCAGTGGGTGACAGAGCAAAAGCAGCCCGATCCGGCCTATAGTGATTTGATCAAAGATATCCAAACTCATGTAGCGCAACAATAATATAGTCTGATATCTTTTAACGAAATCTTCTGACTTATTGGGCAATCTGCCTATCAGAGCCACAAGAGTCGGAGAGACGTATGAGTATTCAGGACCCCATTGGTCTGCCAGCCAATGAGAAAATGCCCCTACCAGAACAGGGCTTTATGAGCGGATATCTGGAGGCGCTCTCTCTGGTGGAGCGATTGCATCGTTTGCTACTGGATGTGATCAAGGATGAATTCGAGCGTGTGGGCGTGTTGGAGATCAACGCCGTGCAGGCGCTGCTTCTTTTTAATATCGGGGATAACGAGGTCACCGCCGGTGAGTTGAAAAGCCGTGGATATTATCAGGGCAGCAACGTCAGCTACAACCTCAAGAAACTGGTCGAGATGGGATATATGCACCATCAGCGCTGTGAGGTAGATCGCCGTTCGGTTCGGGTACGCCTGACAGAGCAGGGGCGTTACATCCGCGATGTCGTGGCTGAGCTGTTCTCGCGGCATGCCGGCGGATTGGAAGATCGCGGTGTTTTGGGGCCTGAGGGGATCGTGGACATCACTGCATCGCTCAAACGGGTTGAGCGGTATTGGACTGATCAGATCCGCTATATCTATTAAGACGTGCGAGCAGGCGGGGCAGGTGGGTTTGTTACTGCCTGCCCTCCCGCATAAAAGATGTTTGAGGGGCGTTATCGCGGTATGGTTTGTAACCATGTGACCTGCATGGTATTGTAGGTGATGTGGAAAACTGACGGCCCCTCTGAATGAAGCTTGCATCCTTTGTTAAAGGGCCGCTGGGCGTTGGTAAAACCGACGACAAAAGGCGGGCCACCTCCCTACTGAAGTATGTTTGGCGCATGAGCGGCTGGCATCAGGTGTTTGCCTGCTGCGGTGCGGTTTTCGTGACGTTGCTAAACCTGATCCCGCTTGAGCTACAACGCAGGATCGTGAACGAAGTGGTTGAGCGGCAGGATGTGTCCCTGCTGATAAAGTTCGGGACGATGTATGTGGTTGTCATCCTGCTGCACCAGATTTCCAAATTTATTTTCCGGCTTTATCAGGGGTGGTTGACCGAAAGCACCACATTCAGAACGCGCAGCCACCTGTTAAAGGTCTATGACAAAAGCCTTGATGAGGCGGACGGCGAAAGCGATAGCGGGCGTGCGGTTTCGATCGTCGGGGCCGAGGTTGAAAAGCTGGGCGGGTTTGTTGGCGAGGCTTTGTCGCAAGCGTTTGCCAATGTGGCGATGCTACTTGGTGTTGCGATCTATATGTTCGTTATCCAGCCGGAGATCGCGGTTTTCGCGCTGGCAGTTCTATTACCGCAGGTCATCCTGACACCGGTGGTGCAGCGGCGATTGAACGATCTGGTGGAGAAACGGATTGGCTTGCTGCGGGATATGGGCGACGAGATATCCGAAATGGACAATGAGGCGCATGAAAAGCAGCTGTCGGTTGTGACCGAGATTTACATAAACCGGATGAAGTTCATTATTTTGAAACATGCGATGAAATCGCTGCTTAACCTGTTGAACGCGCTTGGCCCGATCTGTGTTTTGCTGTTTGGCGGATATCTGGTGATGACAGGCGAAACGCAGGTAGGCGTGATCGTCGCATTCCTGTCAGGCTTTGACCGTCTATCCTCTCCGGTGCGCGAACTGATCGGATTTTACCGTGTCGCAGCCCAAGCCAATGTGCAGCACCGGCTTGTGTTGAAATGGATGCGTAGCCGCTAGGGGGATCAATCAGGCGTGCAGCTTGTCCCAGTTTGCCTGCGCTTTTTCGATCATCGGGTCTTGGCCTTCGTCGAATTTTTTGCCGCCTACGGGCTGGGCAAACAGGTAAAGCTTGCCTTGGTAAATCCGCCAGACTTCAGGATCGCCATTCACGACTTTGCCGAACGACATGGCGCGTGTGCAAAAGCCGCCAAATTGCGGCGCGTATTTCTCCGGCGCGGCCTCGAATTCCGCTGCGGTCTCAGCGTCGGCAAAATGCCACGGGGTGCCAAGCCATTGGACAGTATGGGCCGAAGAGCCGCTGTTTGCGGCCCCCACGTGCCAATAGGCCGTGGTATCATAGCCATCAATAGCGATGCCGGATTTGTCTGTGGCGATTTTGGCAGCGGCAGCAAAAGCTGGAAAGGCGCTATGCGCAAGGGCGGCAGTGCCCAAAAGCAATGCTGTACGGCGGTTGAATACGTGCATGACAGGCCTTTCTAAAGCTTCGGTTCACGAGTATTTTACATTAAATTTAGGATCACGGTTTAACATATGCGTGATCTCTACGGCGCTGTGATGGCTGTGTGCAGGCAGGCGCACCACCGGAAAAGGCGGGATCAGCGCGAGGACAAGACAAGCCCCTCGAGTTCGCGCAGCAATTTACGTTCCATCGTTGCAGCGTAATCGGCAAAACCGGCCGAGACTTCGACAAAGGCGTCAGGTCCGACAATCACCTCGGCGCTGAAATAGCTGCTTAAATCCACTGTGCTTTCCTTGGGGTTGCCCTGATCCGCGGGGGCGATGACAAGGGCATTGACGGTCACACCCTGTGCGGAAAGCCTGGGTTTGAGCGTGCGCGGGCGCGGGCCAAGGTTGCTTTTGCCATCGCCCGAAATGTCCAAAGTAGCCTTCCAGCAATGAGCGCGCTGGGCCAAAAGACTGGCCCCATGCAGCACGGCCACACCAAGGGCAGTACCGGGAGTGGCCTCTGTGCGCCGCTCGGTTGTCGTGAGCTGCTCGATCACACGGTCAAGATCAGTGGGTTTTGCGATGCGGGTCCATGGCACAAGCGTAAGCTGATCGCGTGGCCCGCTCCACTCATAAACCAAAAACTCTACGGGGGCCTCGGGGCTTTCAAACAGGGCTGCGCGTACTGCAGGACTGCCTAGCGCCGTTGCCAGCCCTTCCAATTGTTGGCGGTATTCGCGGGCATCCACAGAGCCCGATACATCCAGCCCCAAAGCCAGCGCTTGCCGACAGGTTTCCTGCGCTATGGCCGAAGACGCAGTGCAGGCCAGCAATAGGGCGAGGGCGGCGCGCTTCATCCCGCATCTTCCTCCTTTGGCAGGGCACCGATGGCGGGCGGGGCCAATTCGCGCTCAAGCTTGCGGCGCATGGCGCGCCCATAGTCCTCAAACCCGTTGGCAATCACCAAAAAGGCACCGGGCCCATGCAGCACCTCGCCTTGGTAATAGGCAACCAGCCCGACTTCGCCCTCGAAATCTGCTGCATTCACAACAAGGCCGTTTACCGTCACATCCTGAAACGCGAAGGCACCGTAGGCCGTTGTGGGCGAGAACCCTTCATTGTTTTGTCCGTCCCCGGCCATATCAAGGGTTTTGCGCAGGCAGGGAGGGGCGCGTTCGAACAGTTTCGCCCCGAACCCCAGCGCATAGCCCATCGCCGTCGGGAAATCATTGTGGCTACGCCTGGATGTTCTTAGGGTTTCGGCGGCGCGCAGCAGGGCGGCGCGGTTGTCAATCATGACCCAATCAAGGATCAGCCTTTGATTATAGCGCCCCGACCATTCGTAAATAACCAGTGCCACAGGCAGGTCAGCCGCAAAAAATGCAGCCTCCACTTCGGGGGAAAGGAGGGCCGCCGCTGTGCCATTGCGTTGCAAACTGTCCTCAGCGGCATCTACCGAGCTGGACACATCAATTGCCAAGGCCAGCGCAAGGCGGCACTCAATGGCCACTGCAGGCAGGGCAGCAAACAGCAGCCCTGCCGACAATATGGCCGTACGGATCACCAGCTGCCGATGTTTTCGGCTGATTTCCAAGGTTCGGCAGGGGCGAGCGGTTCACCTTCCTGTAGCAGTTCAACGGAAATGTTGTCGGGCGAGCGTACAAACGCCATATAGCCATCACGTGGGGGGCGATTGATCGTAACGCCGTTGTCCTGCAAATACTGGCAGGTCTCATAGATGTTTTCGACGGAATAGGCGAGGTGGCCAAAGTGGCGGCTGTCGCTGGGTAGGGCGTCGTCGCCATCCCAGTTATAGGTCAGCTCAACATCGGCGTGGCCATCATCCATGCCGGGGGGGCACAAGAACACCAGCGTGAAACGCCCGGCTTCGTTTTCCATGCGGCGGCGTTCAACCAGCCCGAGGAGTTTGTAAAACGCGATAGAGGCATCAAGGTCTTTGACGCGGACCATAGTGTGCAGAAATTTAATGGGCATGGGAGGGGTTCCTTTCGGGCAATTGCCAGCCCGATACTAGCGCAGGATACCGCACTGTCGAGCCTTGAGCCGCTTAAAAGGAAGAGGCAATCCCGATGCTAAGCCCAAAGCGGTTCACATCATTCAGGCCAATGTTGCTATCGGTGGTCTCGGCAGTAAAGCTCACCGTGGGGTTGAAGCCCAGATAGTCGATCTGCTCAAAAGTTGCTGTGATTTCACCACCGATTTCAAAATCGCGCCGCCCCGATGGATCATGCAGGGATACGTCATAATCACGGTAGCTGGTGCTCACGCCGAATTGCAATGCGGTGCCCATGATCCTGCGACCCAGCACATAACCCGAGCGCAGGCGGATTTCATCGTATTCGAGTGTTTCGCTTTCTGAATTTACGGTGCTGACGCTTGCGCCGAAATAAATACCGTTTCCACCGGACAGTTGGCGACTGATACCCGCCGACAGGCTCATCAGATGTTGGTCTGAACCGCGCTGGGCTTGGCGCAGATCACTACTGATACCAAAGTTGAGCTTGGTTGTTTTGCTCAAAAAGTAGCTTTGACCGAGGCTGGTGCGCAGATAGCTGTTCAGACGCTCACGTCCGTAAAAGCTTTGGCCGATATCTGCGGTCAGGCTGAACTCTCCACGCCGGTCGGCGCGCAGCCTTCTGTAGCCATAGCCCAGCTGCACAATGCCGTATTCAAAATCAGATCCGGTGATGTCTAGCGGATCTTGTCCCTGCGCCTCGCGCAGGGCATCTTCGGCGGCCAGATCATCCTTGGACGAATTCGACAGCTCATACGTCCGGTAAGACAGGCGCAGCCGCAAATCATGGGCGCTACGCTCGGTCTGTTTGAAGCGGTAGCGGGTCTGTAAGTCAAATCCTGCTTCCAAACCCGATATCGCCTTGCTTGCCGCACCAAGCTCGACCTCGTTCGCCTCGCCGCCGGTAAAGGGGTCAAGAATCTGATACAACAGTGCCGAAGTGTCGCGCGACGAGCCGTTGTTGATATTGGAATTAGGGGCCAGCGTGAAAGAGAGATGCGTTTGCCATGGATTGCGCTGGCGGACATATCTGAAATCCCGTTTGGCGCGGGCTTCATGTGCGGGGGTCGGGGCAACATGTGCGGCACGGCGCAGCCAGAATTGCGCGCGCGTGCGTTTTTCATCAGACGACAACGCCTGTGCCATCAAAACGGCAGCAGTGTATTTCTGCCCGTCATTATCAGCCAGTTTCCAACCTGCACGAGCAGCAGTTTGCGCGCCCTTGTAGTCCTGCGTCGCGCGCAGGGCCCCTGCGCGCACCAGCAGTGCGGTCACATCATTCGGGTCACGTAAAAGCAGCGCGTCGGCAAAGGCCAGCGCACGCTCGGGTTGTCCATTCCGCAAATTCAGTTCGGCCGCGAGCCGCAGTTGATCGGGAGAAAGCGTGACCGTCTGATGTGATGTGTCCTGTGCATGGCTGATAGGGGCCGCAAACATTGTTGCCGCCCCTATCAGCAGTGCAAAAAACTGCTGGCGCTGGGATCGCATGATTACTCCGGATCACCACGGTATACGATAAAGCCACCTGTATCGCGGCTTTGTGCTTCGTCATTGGCTTCCAGCACAAATACACCCACTACTTCGTCGGTGTTATCACCCGAGACAATGGCGTAGAAAGTGCCCGACTCATATTCTTCACCATTTGACAGAGTGCTCTGGATGTTGGCGATCAGGTCGCCGTTGTCATCCAGAACGTCAGGGCCAACTTCAAAGTTTACATCTGGAATGGATGTTTCGGGATTGTCTGCATCTCCAAGCGTTGCCACAACGTCATTGGTGATATCATTACCGTCCAGATCAAACACGCGGCGGTTAAAGATGCGGCCAACTACACCATCCCCACGGAAGGTATCGCCGTCGTTGAAGTCATTGAAGTCAATCGACAGATTAACGTCGGCCGTGGTGTATTGCAGGCCGCTTTGTGTGCCGAAATCGCGCAAGCCTGCCGATTGCCCTGAAAAGGTCGCCTGAAGCGAGCTGGGTAGGGTAACACTATCGTCGCGCTGGTAAATAAAACCGCCAAAGCCGTAGTCAATGTAGCTGCCGGTGCGCACAATCGCGAATTGCGTGGTTGGGGTATCTGTTCCATCGACCCGATTCTGGCTCACGCCATAGATAGCGCGGTACGTGAATTGGTTGATCACATCGCCGCTGACGGGGTCAACTGCGGTTGTCGGGCCTTCATAAACGTTGAACAGCCCGTTGTTCAGGCTGGTGACGACGTTGGGATTGCCTTCATCATCAACGCGCGAATAGGGGCGGTCCCCGTCAAACGCGAGGTTGTCGACGGTGAACAAATCACCCTCTTCCGTATAGGAGATCCCGTTGGCAAAACCGTTACCTGCATCTACTCCGTCGCCTTCAACTGTGGGCTCGGAACGGAACAGGGAGGCGTTAGGCGAGGGGGAGTCGGTCCCGGGGGGGATGCCATCGCGGGTAATGCCGGTGCCTTCGCCATCGGTGTCGTCATCAGTGACATCATCACCGGTGTCTGTTGTTGTGTCCTCATCGTCGACAACAAATGGATTGTCGCCGCTGCCGCCACTGCTTCCGCAGGCTGTGAGGCTCGCAATCATAGCGAGCGTGAATAGATGCGTTTTCATTCGATCTGCCCTAAAATCAATTGTCAGTTTTTCAAAACAATCGCTGCGTGCACGGCCTTTTGTCAACGTTGCGGTCGACATCTGGCACATAAACCACGCTACCATGACGAAAATACAATACCCGATATGGCGGTTCCTGTAGCGTCATCCGCCAGATATAGTCAGCGCCGAATCCACTGTTTCCGTTACAAGGACCGCCCCATGCCGATCAGCCCCGAGCAACAAGCCGAAATCGACGCGCAGCGCGCACTGAGCAAACCCACCCTGCGTGCGGTTTCCGAAGGCATGGAAGCGCATCTATACACCGCGCATGAGGTGCTGGACCACGGTTTCATCCGCGTGATCGACTATATGGGTGACGATGCTGCCATCTGTCAGGCCGCGCGCGTGAGCTATGGCAAGGGCACAAAGTCCGTTCAGAACGATGAAGGGTTGATTCGCTACCTGATGCGCCACTGGCACTCGACCCCTTTTGAGATGTGCGAGATCAAGCTTCACGTGAAACTACCTGTGTTTGTCGCGCGTCAGTGGATCAGACACCGGACCGCCAATGTGAACGAATATTCCGCCCGCTATTCGATCCTAGACCGTGAGTTTTATATCCCCGAAGCCTCCCATATCAACGCGCAGTCCGTGGTGAACAACCAGGGCCGCGGTGGCGTTCTGGAAGGGGCCGAGGCGGCGCGTGTGCTGGAAATCCTGAAATCTGATTCCAACCGCGCTTATGACAATTATGAGGCGATGATCTCTGAGACCGGCCCCGACGGAGAGCCGCAGGACGGCCTTGCCCGCGAACTCGCCCGCATGAATCTGCCCGCCAACATCTATACGCAGTGGTATTGGAAAGTGGACCTGCACAACCTGTTCCATTTCCTGCGCCTGCGCGCCGACAGCCACGCCCAATACGAAATCCGCGTCTACGCTGATGCCATCTGCAAAGTCGTCGCCGACTGGGTCCCTGCCGCCTATAGCGCATTCGAAGACTACCGTCTGGGCGGGGCAACGCTTTCTGCCAAAGCGCTGGATTGTGTCCGCCGGATGCTGAAAGGCGAAGAGGTCACGCAAGAGAACAGCGGGATGAGCAAAGGCGAATGGCGGGAGTTCGAGGGGGCGCTTAAGTAGGCACCTTCGGGGCCGCTCAGGCGGCTTCGTGTGGAAAGCCAATCAGGTAATGACCGTAGGGTGGGTGCAACCCACGCGTATGGGATGGGTTGCACCCACCTTACAGCATTTTCATGTGGCCGCATCGCGTCACCTGAGCCAGCTCCGTGCCTTAATGCGCAAAAATGCTGGACTTGATTCCCCGGCTCCGCAAAACTGGCCCCCATAAAACAAGAACATAGGTGACAAATGCAAAAATTTTATGGATTGGCGGCTGCTGCCGCATTGGGCCTGATGG
Source organism: Sulfitobacter sp. (assembly GCF_039977885.1). GTDB lineage: Bacteria > Pseudomonadota > Alphaproteobacteria > Rhodobacterales > Rhodobacteraceae > Sulfitobacter. The sequence continues at coordinate 140,285 of NZ_JBDWCI010000008.1, read as the reverse complement.
CCGCTTTGCCGACGACTGCGCTGGCTGATGTGAAAATCTACCCCTACGCGTCGAGCGAAAATTACTGCCCTGCAGGGCTGCAGCCGGTGACCATCAGCGGCGTGATCTGTTGTGGGACGCCCAACACGGGTCACACGTATCAGTCCGTAAAAGCGCATCCTGTGGCGCAGAAAAAGCACCACAAGGTTGTGCGTAAAACCTACCTTGCCAAGCAAAGCCATTGCCCTATCGGCACCAAAGGCTGCACCTTCGACTAGGCGCAGCCCATGCTTGAGCGATTATAAAAGAGTGATGTCTGCCGCCATCTGGCGGCCATCGCGACCCTCGGACATCTCAAAGCTGACCTTTTGATCGTCGGCCAGACCGGTCAGCCCCGAACGCTCTACCGCCGAGATGTGTACAAACACATCCGACCCGCCGCTGTCCGGCGCGATAAACCCGTAACCTTTTGTTGTATTAAACCACTTTACGGTACCCGTTGGCATCGTCTTAACTCCTTGCTATTTCAGGCGCACCCGAGTGTAGCGGTCACGCCGATGGCCCGTTATTCGGGACTTACATTGTAAGAATTTGCGCGATCTCGGAAAATTTCAAGGTTGTAGATGCAGTTTCTCGTTAATGTGAGAAATAGACACCCGATCTGAGGAGGATTTAGGCAGTGATCAAGATTTATGGTCTCAAGAACTGTGACACTTGCCGCAAGGCAATCAAGGCCTTACCCGCGGCCACATTGATAGATGTGCGTGCGGAAGGTGTGCCAGCGGATGTGATGGGGCAGGCCTATGCGCAGTTCGGTCAGGCCTTGCTCAATACCCGCTCGACCACATGGCGCGGTTTGGATGAGGCAGAGCGGGCAGGGGAGCCGCTGGCGCTGTTGGCTGCGCATCCTGCCCTAATGAAACGCCCGCTGATTACAGCGGGCGATAAATTGTTTTTGGGTTGGTCGCCCGAGACGCAAGCGCAGCTTACATCTGCGTAGCACGTCCGCGCAGGGCACGGTCGAAGGACAGTGGCCCTGCGCCTTTGACCACCAATACCAGCAGCAAAAAGACCCAGAGTGCGCGTTGGTCCATGATGATAGCGTCTGAAAAACGGTCAAACCAGGCACCCAGAACTTTTGTATCTTCCCAGCCGCCGTGGCCGTAGAGATCGGTCAGCGATTGCAGGATGATGAACCCGATCATGCCAAGGGCGGCGAGGCGGGTGAACAGGCCCAGAATGATAAGCGCCGGCAGGATGAATTCGGCCCATGTGCCAAACAGCACCATCAGCTTTTGCCAAAGCGCGAACTGGTCGGTGTCATAGCCAGCTGCCTCCATCACGCGGGGGAAGATCTGGACGTAAGCACCGGTTGACGGGCTAAACAGGCCAAGAAAACCCTCGCCCAATTTGGTCAGGCCGGACACCCAGAAATACATCAACATGATCGCCGCAAACAGGAACCGCGAAAGAGTGGGCAATAGCCAATCGGCGCGTTCAAGTCGGCCGGTGATCGCGGTGTAGAGGTTGAGCAGGGCAGTCATTTATATTTCCTTTTTAGTGGTACACAGGGCTTGGGATTCCAAGACCAGTGTGAGGCTGGCGGCAAAATTGAAATCTGGTGCCGCGGCGGTTGCGGCCTCTACGGCTGCACCCAGCGGGTGATCTGACAGGGACATTAACCATGTGGCAGCCCCTGTGGGCAACAAATTCACGGTTGAATCAAACTCGGGTCGGGTAATGAGTACGGCCTGTCCTATGGCGCGAGGCGCGGGGGCGGCAGGATCTTTGGCACGGCACCACAGGTCATACAGGGGCCATCGCGATCGCAACAATCGTGTGGCCGGGGCAAGTGTAAGCCGCAGTTCTGCGACCTCCTCGGGGGATTGTTGCAAAACTGTCGGGTCGAATGGCACTGCGTCCGCCGCGTGGTACGAGGCGCGCAAAGCCAGATCAAGACGGGCCACATCAGCCAGATAGCCCAGATGCGACAACGGCGCGAAACCTTCAAGAAACTCCGGGAAGTCAGCCCCGTAGTGCATCATTAGCGGAGATTTGGGAGGATGGGCCCGTACAAATAGCGGGACCAATGTATCGAAGTTCTGTTCTCCCAACAGGCCGCGCACGTTGGGAAAGGCAACTTTCATCGCTTCAACCAGCGAGACAGTGACATTGTTGCGGTAAACGTCATAACGCCGTCCCGCAGGGCCACCTGCACCGTCCAGCAACCCCGCTGGCGCAGGTGTGGATGCGTCCAGCAGGGCGGCGCGAAATTCTTCCTGGGTGACTTTCATCAGGCCGTCAGCACTGGGGCCAATGCCGCAGCTGCGCGTTCTGCTTCGGCGCGCAAGATTGGCCAATCGGGCACATCGGTGTCCCATTCAACCAGCACGGGTTTGGGGCCGCTTTGTGCAAGCGTATAATCCAGCAAAGCCCAGACCGGATCAACGACCGGTGCGCCATGGCTGTCGATCAGCAGGGGCGCGCCATTGTCATCTTCGTCCTCGTCATGGCCACCCACATGGATTTCACCCACCGCATCCAATGGGTAGGCGTCAATATAATCCTGCGGGCTTAGCCCAAGGTTCGTGGCAGAGATAAAGACGTTGTTAACATCCAGTAGCAGGCCGCAACCGGTTCTATGCACCAGTTCGGCCAGAAAATCGGTCTCGGAATACGTGCTTTCGGCAAAGGCGAGATAGCTGGAAGGGTTTTCCAACAGCATTTGACGGCCCAGCGTGTTCTGCACTTGGGCGATGTGGTCGCCCACGCGGTCAAGCGTTGCCGCAGTGTAAGGCAGGGGGAGCAGATCATTCAAAAATTCTGCCCCATGGGTAGACCAGGCCAGATGTTCGGAGAAGCTGGCCGGATTGCTGCGATCGACCAGTTGGCGCAAGCGTTTCAGATGGTCAGGGTCCAATGGACCTTCGCCGCCAATAGACAGTCCGACACCATGCACGGAGAGCGCAAATTTTTCGGAAAGTGCGCTAAGTTGCGCGTGGGGGCGGCCGCCGTCACCCATGTAGTTCTCGGCGTGTACCTCGATCCAGTTTACAGGACCGGGCGCTTGGAGAAGATCAGTGAAATGTTGGGGTTTGTAGCCGACACCGACGCCATTTGGCAGGTGGGAGACCGGGAAGGATTGGTCAAACATTACAGAGCCCTCCAATGGGTAGTGTAGGTCGAGGGTACAGAGCCCTGTTGTTCACAGGGCTCTGTAAGGGGGATTATGCTGGCAGGTCGCGATCAAGTGCTTCGAGCGAGCCTGTGCGTGGTGAGCCGTCTGCTTGGGCTGGCAGCTCGATGCTGGCGCATGTGCCGGAGTCGACCAGTGTCCATGCGTTGCCTTGGTAATCTGTTACAGAAGTACCGGCGCATGTTGTGCCAGGGCCCGCGGCGCAGTCATTTGCGCCCGCCAGAGAAACGCCATAGCATTTTTCTTTGGCCGCTGCTTCAGCTGTGGTGGCTGTTGTGCCTGTAACGGAGGCGGCAACAAGGCCTGCAATGGCGAGTGTTTTCATGGTTGTGGACATCGGGTCTCTCCCTAGATTGAAGTCGCATTGAATGGTGGTGATGGCAGTTAAACAGCTTGCCAGCCGTAAATCTACTCACGAGACAGTGTGTCACGACAGCGTTAAGAAAAGTATGGGAAAATGTGTGGGGAAACACCCTTTATAAGGGGTTTTCGCTTGATTTGTAACAATCGGGGGGAGGGTTCGCCCCCCGATTGTTGAAAATGTTACAGCAAATCTGGTGCTGTTGCTTCGATTTTAAGGGCCGCTGTCACATCGTCCAGCGCCTGCACGGATGTTTGCTTTTCCCCCAAGCGGCGGACAGAAACGGTGCGCTCTTCGACTTCGCGGTGGCCGACGGCCAGGATCACCGGCACCTTGCCAACTGAGTGCTCGCGCACCTTATAGTTGATCTTTTCGTTGCGCAGGTCCGCTTCCGCACGCACGCCCACGGCGCGCAGCTGTTCGACGACTTCGAGGACGTAATCATCGGCTTCGGACGTAATCGAGGCGACAACAACCTGACGCGGCGCAAGCCAGAATGGCAGCTTGCCTGCGTGTTCTTCGATCAGAATACCGATAAACCGCTCGAAACTGCCCAATGTGGCACGGTGCAGCATATAAGGGCGGTGTTTGCCGCCGTCTGCCCCGACATAGCTTGCATCCAGACGGTCGGGCAGGTTGGGGTCCACCTGCAAGGTGCCGCACTGCCATTCACGGCCAATCGCGTCTGTCAGCGTGAACTCGAGTTTAGGGCCGTAAAACGCTCCTTCGCCGGGCAGAAGCTCATACTCATAGCCCGCAGCATTACACGCATCCCCCAAAGCTTTTTCAACGCGGTCCCAGCTTTCCTCGGAACCGATCCGTTTTTCGGGCCGTGTCGATAGTTTGATTGTCCAGTCGTTGAACCCAAGATCGGCATAAACGGAGGCAAGGAAGTTGATGAATTTGGCCGTTTCATCGACAATCTGGTCTTCGGTACAGAAAATATGCCCGTCATCTTGGGTAAATCCGCGTACCCGCATGATCCCGTGCAGCGCACCTGACGGCTCATAGCGGTTACATGATCCGAATTCCGCCATGCGCAGGGGCAGGTCGCGGTAGGATTTCATGCCGGTGTTAAAAATCTGCACGTGGCAGGGGCAGTTCATCGGTTTAAGCGCGTTGACTGTTTTCTCTCGCGCATGGTCTTCGTCGACCTCAACGATGAACATGTGATCTTGATAGTTCTGCCAGTGTCCGGAATCTTCCCACAATTTGCGGTTCACAACTTGCGGCGTGTTCACCTCGACATAGCCGTCGGCGTGTTGTTTGCGGCGCATGTAATCTTGTAGCTGGGTGTAGATGGTCCAGCCATTGGGGTGCCAGAAAATCTGGCCGGGGGCCTCTTCTTGCATGTGGAACAGGTCCATCTCGCGGCCCAGCTTGCGGTGGTCGCGCTTGGCGGCTTCTTCCAGCATATTCAGATGCGCGCGCAGCTTTTCCTTGCCGGTAAAGGCCACGCCGTAAATGCGTTGCAACATCGCGCGGTCGCTGTCGCCGCGCCAGTATGCGCCCGCGATGGACATCAGTTTGAAGCTGTCACCGGGCACTTGGCCGGTGTGTTGCAGGTGGGGACCGCGGCACAGGTCCTGCCAATCCCCATGCCAATACATGCGCAACGGCTCATCACCGGGGATCGCCTCGATCAGCTCGACCTTATAGGGCTCACCCAGATCTTCGTAGTGCTTGATGGCGCGCGCGCGGTCCCACACTTCGGTGCGGACGGGATCACGTTTGTTGATGATCTCACGCATCTTCTTTTCGATCAGGCCAAGGTCTTCGGGGGTGAAAGATTCCTTGCGGTCGAAATCGTAATACCAGCCGTCTTTGATGACAGGACCGATGGTGACTTTTGTATCGGGCCACAGGTCTTGGACAGCGCGGGCCATGATATGCGCCAGATCGTGGCGCACTAGCTCATTGGCCTGCTCTTCGTCGGCCATGGTGTGGATGGCGATGTTTGCATCTGCATCAATCGGCCATGCCAGATCGAAATGCGCGCCGTTTACGGTGGCGCTGATGGCTTTCTTGCCAAGGGATTTGGAAATATCGGCTGCGACCTCGCCCGCAGTGATACCTGCGTCGTAGTGTCGTGAATTGCCATCGGGAAGGGTGAGTGCGATCTGGGCCATGGGGCCTCCTCGTCGGTTTGGCGCCTACGAGACGCCCGGTTGCGGGTTTATGTATCGCCGTATGTGGCGCGCTGCGCGGCAGCCGTCAAGAGGCTGTATCGGCGATGCGCGCCTTGAGGAGGGGCTTGCGTAATCTTACGTGCTGTGACGCTGGCCTAGACAGGGAGGCACTCCACAGGCATCCGGATCGGTGTGCCTGTCTCAAGGTAGGATTTTACCGAGCTGACCAGACGCATCCAGCCGGCGGCGACGCCTTCCTGTCCTTCGGGGATTTCGTAATGCTCAACGGTCAGCCGGCACACTTTTTCCATTTGCTCGATCTCATAGACCACACGCGATGAAGGCGCATCGGGGCCAAAGAAATGCGGCTCGAAACCTGCTTCGAATTCAGTCTTGGGAGTGACGGTGATGGGGCGCAATGTGAACCGTGGGGTGCCACCGGGCAGCAGAAAGGTCATCGCGCCGCTATCGCCCTCGGCAGATGTCACACGTTCGGCGACGAAATGCGACGCTGCCATATGCGTCGGGTCGGTCATCGCAGCCCATAGCGAATCCTGCGTGCAGCGGATGAAGGTGTGGGTGGTGAAACCGGCTTTTTCGGCCCTGTCTGACATGGTCTGTTCCTTAAAAGTTTCCGCTTCAGACCGTAATACTGAACACGCATGACGGGTTATTCAAGGATTTAGGTCCGAGATGACAGCTTCTTGATATTGGGTGGGGTAACTGGCCGTTTTTGCGCCTCAGGAGGGGGCGCAATGAAACATTTTGCCGCCGCGCCGTTGCACCTGCTGGTGCGCAGCGTGCATGATCGCGCGAAAATATCACGAAAGGACGCGCCATGACACAGCCATCATATCTCGAGACTGCACAGGGACGGCGCATTGCTTATCATCGCACCGCAGGCGAGGGGCCATGTGTTGTGTTCCTCGGGGGGCTGAAATCCGACATGGAAGGCACCAAAGCGATCCATCTAGAGGATTGGGCCCGTGCCACAGGCCGCGCTTTTGTGCGTTTCGACTATTCCGGTCATGGCCAATCCTCAGGCACGTTCGAGGAAGGCTGTATCGGTGATTGGCATGAAGACACGTTGGCGGTGATTGATACGCTCACCGAAGGGCCGATTGTGCCGGTAGGGTCATCAATGGGCGGCTGGCAATCGCTGTTGCTGGCCCGTGCACGGCCCGAGCGTTTGGCGGGGTTGGTCGCTATCGCGGCTGCCCCCGATTTCACCGAAGACGGCTGGTGGGCGAATTTTGATGCGGCGCAAAAGGCCCAGCTTGAGCAGATAGGCAAAGTGGCGCTGCCCTCTGATTACATGGAGCCATATATCGTCACCAAACGTATGGTCGAGGATGGGCGGATGCATCTCGTCTTGCGTGATCCGCTCGAGCTGCCCTTTAGCGTGCGCTTGCTGCAAGGCACAGCTGATACCGCTGTGAGTACGGCAACCGCCACACGCCTGCTGGACCACCTCAGCTGCCCTGACGCGCAACTGCTGCTGGTCAAAGATGCCGATCACCGGTTTTCCGACGGGCCGTGCCTGGATCTGATTGAGCATGCGGTGAACGAGGTCTCTGCCGCTGCGTTTATAGAATGACGAGCGGCGGGATGGAGCAGCGGATTAGCCTCATCACGCTCGGCACACGCGACATGGCAGGCACAGCGGCGTTTTATGAGGCGCTTGGCTGGACCCGCGTGCAGGCGCAAGACGGGGTGATTGCCTTTGATCTGATGGGGCAAACGCTGGGCCTGTACCCGCTTGAAAAGCTGGCCGAGGATATTGGTATCCCTGTTGAGGAAATGGGGCGGGGCGGCGTGACGTTCTCGTATAATGTGCGCGACAAAGAGGAGGTTGGCGCCGTGCTGGCGCGTGCGCAAACTGCGGGTGGGCGGATATTGCGCGCTGCCTCTGATGTGTTCTGGGGCGGGCATATCGGCTATTTTGCCGACCCCGAGGGCAATATCTGGGAGGTTTCGCATAACCCTCATGCGCCATTGGCCGCAGATGGCAGTTTTCGCTGGAACGGCTACTGATGCGCAGACCTGCCAGCATGTGGAGCCTTGAGACATTTGGCCGCGTGCGCCTGTCAAAATATTTCTACATGCGCGATTTCCTGATGAGCGAGATCAGCGCCTTTCACGGCATCCCCAACATTCCTGACAATCCTGAGCTGGCGATTGAGCGGGGGCGGGCGCTGTGTACGCAATTGCTCGACCCGTTGGAGGAAACCTTTGGCCGTATCGCCATCCGCTCCGGTTACCGCTCGGATGCGCTCAATACCTACGGGAACGACAACCGGCTTAACTGCGCGCGCAGCGATAACCTGATCGAGTGTCACATCTGGGATTGGAGTGGCGCGCCTGTGGCTGGTACATCTCTGGTGATCCCGTGGTTTGCCGACCAATACGATCAGGGGCGCGATTGGCGCGATCTGGCGTGGTGGGTGCATGATCATCTGCCCTATTCGGAAATGTGGTTTTTCCCCAAACTCGCCGCCTTCAATCTGGTCTGGCGACCCGAGCCGTTGCGCACCATCAGCAGCTATATCGCGCCGCGTGGCATGTTGCTGCGCGCAGGACAAGAACCGGCCGAAGACGGTGCTACCCGCGCGGCCCGATACGCGGATTTCCCCCCGTTGCGCGGGATTGTGTACCCCTGAGGGCTTGCACCTGTCCGCTGTGCGCGTCATGCACTAGGTTAAGGCAACCCTAGTGAGAGTACCCGATGAACGAGCCGCTGGTTCTGTTACCTGGCATGATGTGTGATGCCCGCCTGTTCGGCCCCCAGATCGCAGAGCTGTCTTGCGACACCGCTGTGACCGTCGCCCCCATTACCATGGGCGAACGGATCGAGGAGATCGCTTCGGGCCTTTTGGATATTCTGCCCAAACGTTTTGCGCTGGCAGGGGCGGCAATGGGCGGTGTTGTCGCGATGGAGATTTTGCGCCGCGCCCCTGACAGGGTTGGCCGGATTGCGCTGATGGATACGCATCCGCTGGCCGGGACCCCTGTGGAAGCGGCCAACCGCGAACCGCAGATCGTCAAAGTGCGTTCAGGTCGGCTGGCGGAGATTATGCGCACTGAAATCCCTGCAACGGCTTTGGCCCCCGGACCGTACCGCAACGAGGTTTTGGCGCTGGTCGAGGAGATGGCCCAAACATTGGGGCCGGATGTCTTTATCCGTCAGGCCCGCGCGATGCAGCGCCGGAAGGATCAGCAGGCGACCCTGCGCCGCTGCCGTGTGCCCACGCTGGTGATGTGCGGTGCATATGATACGGTCAATCCGGTCAAGCGACATGAATTCATGGCCGAGCTGATCCCCTATGCCCAGTTGTGCGTGTTAGAGCATTCCGGCCACTTGCCCACGCTGGAACAGCCAGATGAGGCGACGGCTGCCCTGCGCAGGTGGCTAAAGCAGCCCTACGTTTTGCAGTAACTCAAAAGGGGAGCGTTGCGCGCTCTTCGGCAGAGGGGACATAGACCGGTGCAATAGGTTTACCGGTCGCGATGTCAAAGAAAGGGGTCTGTTTCCAACGCCCTGTCACGCGCGCAACCAACGCGCGCCAGATTGTCCCACCATAAATTTTAAGGGCCGAGCTGTGTTTGGTGCTGCCATCGTCTTGGGGGATAAACGCCTCTGACGCGACGGGTCCGATCGCAGAGCAATCCTCCAGACAATCGGTCATGATACCCGCAAGCGCGAATTTTGGCGTGGGCAGCATCGTAAACATCTGTACGCCACAACAAGAGGCGCGAAAGCGTAGCAATTTGCGCGGTGTGAACGAGAACACAGACAGCTTGCTGTGGCCTTGTTGGAAACTGATCTTGTCTGGCGTGGTCTGGAATAACTCCACGCCACGGTTTTCGGGATCAATCCCCGTTGTATAAAGCGCGGCCGCGCGGCATGCGGAGCAATAGCATCGCACATGGTTGCCGCCCTGTGGTGTCGCACTGTGTAATGTCCCGCGGATATCACCACAGCTGCATGAGAAAGGAATATCCGCCATAGTGATCTACGCTGCGGTATTTTTATTTGCAGGTTTCGCCGCAGGCTTTTTCGTACGGTAGCCCGGAGGGGTCTGTTTTTCGTTGTCGTCAATAAAGTCGAGGACCAGCGGCCGGATGTTCGTGCGCCAGCTGTTGCCTGCGAAAATACCGTAGTGGCCTGCACCTTTTTCAAGGTGGCTTGCCTTTTTGCTGTCGGGCAGGCCGGTGCATAGGTCAAGGGCGGCGATACATTGCCCGGGGGCAGAGATATCGTCTTTGGTGCCTTCGACTGTTTTTACGGCCACGGTTGTGATCTTGCCGATGTCGACTTTCTTGCCCTTGATCGTAAAGCTGTTGTTGGCGACTTCACCGTTCTTAAAAATGCGGTCCACAGTGGACAGATAGAATTCTGCCGGCATGTCCATGACCGCCAGGTATTCGTCGTAGAATTTGTTGTGCTTGTCGTGATCATGGGCTTCGCCTTTGGCGACGCGCTGGATCTGGTTGGTAAAGGCGGTTTTATGTGCTTCGATGTTCATCGAAATAAAGGAGCTGAGCTGCAACAGGCCAGGGTAGACCTTGCGACCGACGCCGGCATGTTTGAAGCCGACTTGTTGGATCATGGATTGCTCAAGCTGGCCCATGGTGACCGAGTGACCAAAATCGGTGACCTCGGTGGGTGCCGCGCTGGGGTCGATGGGGCCGCCGATCAGGGTGAGCGTGCTTGGCTGGGCAGCGGGATCTTCTTCGGCCAGATAGGCCGTAGCCACCAGCGCAAGAGGTGCGGGTTGGCACACCGCGATCACATGGGTATCGGGACCCAGATGGCGCATGTAGTCCACCAGATGCATGGTGTAATCTTCCACGTCGAACTTACCGGCGCTTACCGGAATGTCGCGGGCATTGTGCCAGTCTGTGATATAGAGGTCACAATCGGGCAGCAGGCTGATCACAGTCGAGCGTAGCAAAGTGGCATAATGGCCCGACATCGGAGCAACCAGTAAAACCTTGCGCTTGGGTTCTGTGCGGCCCTGCACGCGGAAATGCAGCAGGTCGCCGAATGCGCCTTTGATTTCGATTTCTTCGACGACGGTACAGTCGGTGCCGTTTTCGCCAAGGAACGAGGGGAGGTTCCAATCGGGTTTGACCACCATGCGGCTGAACGTCCGTTCAGTCACTTCGCCCCATGCGCCCAACCATTGCAGGGCTGGGTTGGGGAACATGGCAAAGGCGGGATAAGACGCCATCGCAAGAGTAGAAGCACCGAGCCACTGATTTGTGTTTCGGATTGACTCCATCATGTCGTAGGATGCCATAAATCGCATTGCGGAACTCCTGTACCAAGGCCCGGAAAACCGGGTTGATTTTGCGCCGCCCGCCTCACAATTGGGGCGGTTTGCACAAAATGCTGCAGGTGCAACATAGGGGGGATTGGTTACGATGACAACAAAATCTACAGATGACACCGGGCCGACGGACGCTTCTTTGGCTCGATTGAAAGAGAATTTGAAAAAAGTTGACGGGTTGCGGGAGCGGCTGACACATGTCCTTGCCACCCGATCAACCCATCAACCGGCGCTGGATGGCCCCAATCAGGAGCTGTTTGCGAAAGCGGCAAAAGCCTACATGCAAGAGGCGATGACCAATCCGGCGAAACTGATGGAGCACCAGCTGGCCTTCTGGTCAAAATCAGTCATCCATTTCATGGAGGCGCAACAGGCGCTGGCCAAGGGCACTTTATCCGCCCCCGACGACCGCACCGGCAGTGACCGGCGTTTTGCCAACCCGATGTGGCAGCAACATCCCTATTTCAACTTCGTCAAACAGCAGTATGTGATGAACGCAGAGGCCATCAGCCAAGCGGTCGAGGGTGTCGAGGACATGGAACCGCGCGAAAAGCAGCGCCTGCGCTACTTCTCGCGGCAGATCATCGACATGATGAGCCCCACAAATTTTCTGGCTACAAATCCCGATGCGCTACAACGTGCGGTGGATACCGACGGAGAGAGCCTGCTGAAAGGGCTTGAGAACCTTATTGGTGATCTTGAGGCCAACAACGGCGAGATGGTCGTGCGTTTGGCTGATGAAAACGCCTTTGAGCTGGGTGGAAATATCGCGACCACAGCAGGGAAGGTCTTGTTTCGCAACCGGATGTTCGAGTTGATCCAGTACACTCCCAGCACCGAACAGGTGCACAGCACGCCACTGGTCGTGTTTCCGCCGTGGATAAACAAATATTATATTCTGGATCTCAAGGCCAAGAACTCGTTTGTGAAGTGGGTGGTCGATCAGGGGTATACGCTGTTTATGGTGTCTTGGGTCAATCCCGACAGCGCTTATAGCGACGTTGGCATGGAGGATTATGTCGAGGACGGCTATATTGCCGCGATTGAACAGGTCAAAGCGATCACAGAGCAAAAACAGGTCAACGCGGTAGGGTACTGCATTGCGGGCACCACGCTCAGCCTGACCTTGAGCCTGCTCAAACAGCGTGGCGATACATCGGTCAAATCGGCGACCTTTTTTACTGCCCTGACCGACTTTTCCGATCAGGGAGAGTTCCAGCCCTTCCTGACGGATGATTTTATCGACGGGATCGAGGCGGAAACCGAAGACAAGGGCATCTTGCCCTCTATCGTTATGGCGCGAACCTTTTCCTTTCTCCGGTCCAATGATCTGGTCTACGGCCCCGCAGTCAAAAGCTATATGATGGGAGAGACCCCGCCGGCGTTTGATCTGCTGTATTGGAATGGCGATGGTGCCAATTTGCCGGCCAGGATGGCGATGCAATATCTGCGTGGCCTGTGCCAGCGCAACGAGCTGGCCGAGGGCGGGTTTGATCTGTGTGGTCGGCATCTGGTGCTGGAGGATGTGGACATCCCGCTGTGCGCGATTGCCTGTGAGACCGATCATATCGCGCCGTGGAAGGACAGCTATCGCGGTGTGCAAAAGATGGGCAGCAATGACAAGACGTTCATTATGACGCAATCCGGCCATATCGCGGGTATTGTGAACCCCCCAAGCAAGGGCAAATACGGTCACTACACCAATGAGGATCTGGGCCTTGATCATGCTGCATGGCAGGAGGGGGCGGAATTCACAGCCGGATCATGGTGGCCGCGTTGGGAGGCGTGGCTGGATAAGCGGTCGGGCGAGATGATCGAGGCGCGGATTCCGGGTGCGCAAGGAAAAGAAATTTTATGCGATGCGCCGGGCACCTATGTTGCCGTTAAGTCAAGAAGCTGAAGTCATTGACAGTTTGCTCCGCTGCCACAGAAATGCTGCAATGCAGAATAAGGCTTGAAATGCCGCGCTGCAGCATGTATATGGTAGTCAGCCGCAGACGCTTGGGGGATCTCAAGGCAGATGCGACAGTCAGGCGGGGCATGGTGCTGCGCCACCCAATGTAAGGAACGACTAAGATGGCAACTGCAAAAACACCCGACATGACGGCAATGCTCAAAGACATGATGGGTGCCTTCCCTGTGGATACAACCTCCATGGAAGCCTCTTTCAAGACATCTGCCGCGTTGAGCGAAAAGCTTTCTGGTGTGGCTCTCTCCGCTGTTGAAAAATCCACCGAGATTTCTTCGGCATGGACAAAAGACACCGTTGCAAAGCTCTCCGAGATGGCAAAAGCAAAATCCGAGCCTGCCGACTACTCCAAAGCGATGACCGATTTCGCCTCTGCTTATTCCGAAGCAGCAGCCGAGCATATGGCATCTTTCGCGGAAGTTGCGAAAAAAGTGCAAATGGAAACAGTCGAGCTGATGATGGCCGCGGGCAAAGACATCTCTGACGAAGCCACAGCCGTGATGTCCAAAGCCGGCGAAGAAGTTAAAGCAGCGGCGAAAAAAGCTACTGCAAAATAAGTAGGACTTTGGTCTGACCGGTTATCTTCACAGATGACACCGTGGGAAGGGTGGGCTGTATACAGCTCGCCCTTTCTTTTTGCGAATGTGGGGGCTAGGCTGCAGTGCAGCACAGTTTCATGGAGGAACCGACGTGAGCGATACGGCTAAACCGCTTCTGATCAAACGATACGCCAGCCGGCGGCTCTATAACACCGAGACCAGTGATTATGTCACTTTGGATGATATCGCGGGCTTTATCCGCGACGGGCGGGAAGTGCAGATTGTAGATCTGAAATCGGGTGACGACCTCACGCGGCAATATCTGCTCCAGATCATCGCCGAGCATGAAAGCCGGGGGGAAGCGGTGCTTCCTGTGGATGTGCTGAACGATCTGGTGCGCAGCTATATGACCGGCAAGGTCAGCGTAGTGCCAGAGTTTCTTTCGCAGTCTTTCACCATGCTGCGCGACGGGCAGGCAAAGGTGATGGAAAACATGACCACTATGAACCCGCTGTCAAAAATGCCTGGCTTTGAGGCCATGCAAGCCCAGCAGGAAGCCTTTATGAAGGCCATGACAGGCGGTGCCGGAGCGGGCTGGCCAATGGGTGCAAACAAGGAGCAGACAGAGTCCTCACCCAGCCAGAGCAGCGAGGACCTTGATGCAATCAAGCGTCAATTGGCGGAACTGCAGGACAAACTGTCCAAACTAAAATGAAGCGGCATTTATAAAAGTACGAGGCGGGTGTTTGCCCGCCTTTTTTATGCGCCGTGCTATGGTGATGTAGAGTAGGGGCCAGCCCCCGCCGGCCAAGGCCGGCTCCCCCGGAGTATTTCTGGCTAGAAGAAATAGGGGGCTGGTTCGCTAGACGCCGAGGCGGTCTCGTAGAGCATACCAGCTCATGGCAAGGGCCAGAAGGGGGTTGCGCAGGGCGGAGCCGCCGGGGAATGGTGTGCTGGGCAGCGCGGCTAATGTGTCAAAGCCGTCACCGTCGCCTTTGACTGCTTGGGCCATCAATTGTCCTGCATGGGTTGCTGTTCCGACGCCATGGCCGGAGTAACCGGAGGCGGAGAGGATATTGGGTGCAAGACGGGCGAGATAGGGCAGGCGTTTCATCGTGATCCCGAGGGTGCCGCCCCAAGCGTAGTCGATGCGGATATCCTTGAGGGACGGGAAGATGACCGACATCGGTTTGCGCACTTTTGCGGCGATGTCGCGAGGGAAGCGGTAGCCGTAGCTTTCGCCACCGCCAAACAGCAGGCGGCCTTCCGCACTGAGACGGAAGTAGTTCACCACAAAGCGGCTGTCGGCCACAGCAACATCACGTGGCAGGACATCAGCAATGCGTGCGCCCAAAGGTTCGGTGGCGATGATAAAGTTGTTGATGGGCATGACGCGGGCCGCCACAGGACGGCTGAGGCCGCCCAGATAGCCATTGCAGGCAAAAATCACATGGTCGGCGGTCACATGGCCGGCATCGGTATGCACGCGGGCCGGTGTTGCTTGCTCGACGTGGTGCACGGCACTGCGTTCGTGAATGCGAACCCCCGCCTCTAGGCAAGCCTGTCCCAGACCAAGGGCGAAGCGCAATGGATGCAGGTGGGCCGCCCCCATGTCCAGAATGCCGCCGGAATAGTCGGGGGAGGGGCAGACGGATTGCAGTGCAGCCTTATCGAGAGTTTCTATCTGGTCGTAGCCGTATTTCCGGGCCAGATGATCGGCGTAGACGTGCAGGTGCTTTGTGTCACCGGCATTAGAGGCGGTCCATGCCACGCCGGGTTTGATCTGGCAGTCGATCCCGTGTTTGGCGATGAGAGATTTGACCAAAGCCTTGGCATCTTCGGCCATTGCCCAGAGCTTGGCCGCTTCGGGGTCGCCTACGAGCGCCTCAAGCGCGTCCTGCTCCATTCGCTGACCCGAGCCGAGCTGCCCGCCATTGCGCCCCGAGGCACCAAAGCCCACGCGCTGAGCGTCCAGCAGCACAACATCACGACCAGCCTGCGCCAGATGCAGGGCTGCACTTAGGCCCGTGTATCCCGCGCCGATAATGCAGACATCTGCCTTTTGCGCCCCTTTGAGCGGTTCAAAGCCACGCAGCGGCGTAGCGGTGGCAGCATAATAGCTGTCAGGGTATTGAGCGCGGCGGTCATTGGCATAAAGCAGATTCATGGGGCGCACTCAGACATTCAGCAGCAAATGCTCGCGTTCCCACGGCGAGATGACCTGTAGGAATTCCTCGTATTCGGCCTCTTTCACAATCCGGTAGACCCGCGCAAATTCAGGGCCGAGAATGTCGTGCAGTTCCGGGGCTTCGTCAAACACGCGCAGGGCCTCGCCCATTGTGCGGGGGATATCGCCTTCGCCTTCATAGGCGTCGCCGGTAAATTCGGGCAGGGGAGTTTCGGCGTTTTTGAGGCCCAGATAGCCACAGGCCAGAGAGGCGGCAATGCCAAGATAGGGGTTGCAATCCATGCCGGCCAGACGGTTTTCGACCCGCCGCGCAGAGGGGCTGGAGAGGGGAACGCGGATGCCGGTTGTCCGGTTGTCACGACCCCATTCGAGGTTGATCGGTGCTGCGTGATCTTTGACGTAGCGGCGGTAGCTGTTCACATAAGGCGCGATTACTGCCAGCGCGCTGGGCATGTGGTTTTGCAGCCCTGCGATGAAATTCATAAACGCCGCGGTCTCTTTGCCTTCTGCATTCGAGAAGATGTTTTTGCCTGTCTTCATATCCAGCACCGAGTGGTGGATATGCATGGCCGATCCCGGTTCGTCCTCGATCGGTTTGGCCATGAAAGTGGCGTAGCAGTCGTGGCGCATGGCGGCCTCGCGGATCAGCCGTTTGAAATAGAACACCTCATCGGCGAGTTTTACCGGATCGCCATGCAGCAGGTTGATCTCAAGCTGGCCTGCGCCGCCTTCCTGAGTGATGCCGTCGATCTCGAACCCCTGCGCTTCGGCGAAATCATAGATGTCGTCGATTACGGGGCCGAATTCATCCACAGCCGTCATTGAGTAGGCTTGTCGGGCGGCTGCCGGTCGGCCCGAGCGCCCCATCATCGGTTTGATCGCCTGGGCGGGGTCCAGATTGCGCGCTGTCAGGTAGAATTCCATTTCGGGGGCGACGACGGGTTCCCAGCCTTCCGCATGATACAGTGCGACCACCCTTTTGAGCACATTGCGGGGGCTGAATTCGACCACTTTCCCGTCGCGGTCATAGGCGTCATGGATTACCTGCAACGTCCAGTCAGCGGTCCAGGGGGCGGCCGTGGCGGTGGACATGTCAGGGCGCAAGATCATGTCGCGTTCAATAAATCCTTCGGCGCCAGCAGCTTCGCCCCATTCACCGGTGATGGTTTGGTAAAAGATGCTGTCAGGCAAATGAAAGCTGTCTTGCCGCGAAAATTTGGAGGCTGGCACCGCCTTGCCGCGCGCAATGCCGGGCAAGTCCGGAATGATGCATTCCACCTCATCCAGTCTGCGGTTATGGAGATAGGCCGTTGCGGCCTCGGGCAGGGTGTCTTTCCAGTCGGCCATCAGGCCCTCGCTTTCCTCTTGAAAAATTGCGCCATCTGATCGGCGATTGTGGCGTTGTCGGTCGGGGTTGTCAGGGTGGCTGATGCGGCTTCGAGCTGGGCGTCAGGGACAACCCCCTTGCCGCGCGTTTTGATCAGCCCGTCGATAAAATCGGCTCCGAATTCGGGGTGGGGTTGTAGCGTCCAGATCGTATCGCCATAGGCCAACATCGCATTGGCGCAGAAATCCGAAGACCCGACGACACGCGCGCGCTCGGGGAGGGTGGTCACCTGATCCTGATGCCATGCGTTTAGCGCTACAATACGACCGTCCATGGTATATTCCGTGCGTCCCACGGACCAACCGCCGTCGAATTTTTCAACCGTACCGCCAAGCGCCTGCGCGATGATCTGATGGCCAAAGCAGACGCCGACCATGGGCTTGCCGCTGGTTTGAATGTCGCGGATCAACACCTCAAGTGGCTCAATCCAGTCGTGATCTTCATAGGCCCCGTGTTTGGATCCGGTGATCAACCAGCCGTCAGCATCTTGCGGGCCAGCAGGGAAATCCCCGTCCACCACTGAAAATGTCTGATAGGTGAAATCATGTCCGGCCAGAAGTTTCTCGAACATTTGGTCGTAATTGCCGAGGCTTTCTTTCAGCCCGTCCGGAGAGTGACCCGTGCGAAGGATGCCTATTTTCATCTTTTATACCGTATCCAAATAGATTTCGACCTGCTCGGCAGGGCTAAGCTCTGCCATATAATGCAGCTCCTGGCGTTTTGTCAGTATCAGGTTGCTTACCAATTCAGGGGCAAAGATACGGGCCATTGCAGGGTCACTTTCGAAGGCGTCGATTGCTGTGGTCCATGTGTGCGGGATTTGCGGCAAGTCAGCAGCATAGGCATTGCCGGTGATCGGGGCGACCGGTTCCTTGCCGTCCTCAATCCCGTTGATCGCGGCACCCAACACGGCGGCCAGCATCAGATAGGGGTTCACATCACCGCCCGACACGCGATGCTCGATCCGGCGCGCCTTGTGGCTGCCCGAGGGGATACGAATTGATGATGTCCGGTTTTCATAGGCCCAGCTGACACCGGTTGGGGCGTGATTGCCCGGTACCATCCTGTCAAAGCTGTTGGCATGGGGCGCAAAGATCAACGCAGATCCGGCCATGGCCTCCAGACAGCCGGCCACGGCATGGCGCATCAGGGCTGTGCCCTCGGGTCCGCCATTGTCAAAGACGTTGTTGCCTTCGCTGTCGAGCACCGAGAAATGCGTATGCAGACCTGAGCCCGGGTAATCCTTATAGGGTTTGGCCATAAAACTCGCGGCAAAGCCGTGACGGCGGGCCAATCCGCGTACCAGCATCTTGAACAGCCATGCGTCATCTGCGGCGCGCAGGGCGTCATCGCAATGCATCATGTTGATTTCAAACTGGCCCAGACCGGCCTCGGAAATGGCGGTATCGGCGGGAATGTCCATTTCTTCGCAGGCGTCATAGAGATCGGTAAAGAACTGGTCAAACTGGTCCAGCGCGCGAATACTTAATGTATCTGCGCCTTTGCGGCGTTTGCCGGATCGTGGCGATTCAGGAATCTGGAGCTTGCGGCCACTGTCGTCGATCAAGAAGAACTCAAGCTCGACAGCGCAGACAGGGGTCAGGCCACGGGCCTTGAAACGGTCAAGTACCGCGCGCAAGGCATGGCGTGGGTCGCCGGCATAGGGGCGGCCGTCTTCGTGGAACATCCAGATCGGCAGCAACGCCGAGGGCGCATCGAGCCACGGCATCGGCAAAAAGCCCCGTTCGGTAGGCATCAGCAAACCGTCCCGGTCGCCGCTTTCAAACACCAGAGGGCTGTCTTCGATATCTTCGCCCCAGATATCGAGGTTGAGAACCGAGAAAGGAAAACGTGTGCCTTCCTGTGTGACCTTATCAGCAAAGCGCGTGGGGATGCGTTTGCCGCGAGGCACCCCGTTAAGGTCGGCAGCAGCCACGCGGATGGTGCGTACGGTGGGGTTTTTTCGAAGCCAATTGTGCATAGGTCACCCTTAAGGTGGGCTGGCACATGTTGGGGCCGGAGGTATGGCTCATCAACAGCCTGTGGCCAGCGCCACTAGATTTGATCAAATTATTGATACTACCGGACCAGATTGGGGCGCAAGCGAATTTTTTGTTTCTGTTCGCTTGGCAGATGTCGGTTGAGCCTGCGGTTCATCAGCCCGTACGCCGCGATTATCGCCAAGGTTAGCAAAATGAAATATCCGGCAAGGATCGGGTAAGGGATAAAGGGGTTAAAGGTCTTATCCGCAAAATAGCTGGCGTAATACAGCGCGTCGCCGCGTTGCTGCCATGCAGGAAACCCCGAGATATAGACCAATGTCGTCGCATGAAACAAAAAGATCGCTTCATTCGTATAGGCAGGCCATGCAAGGCGCAGCATGGTGGGCCAGACGATCCGCTTGAACCGCGGCCATCCCGTAAGCCCGTATGCGTCTGCGGCCTCTACATCGCCTTTGGGGATGGATTGCAGTGCGCCATAGAAAATTTCGGCGGAATAGGCCGAAGTATTGAGGAACAATACAATCAACGCGCCCAGCCATGCTGAGGTGAAGGCGTCAAACACCGGCGAGACGGATTTGAGGCTGAGGAACAGAAAATAGGCAAAGAAGAACTGGATAAACAGGGGCGAGCCGCGAAAGATAAAGATAAACCATTCCGCCGGTTTGCGCAGTGCAGCGCGCGGGCTTGCCTTGCCAAGTGCCAAAGCTGTGGCAAAGAAAAAGCCGCACACCAGCGCAATCAGCCCGAAATACACGTTCCAGATCATGCCGGAGCCGATCAGTGTAAATTGTTCGCACAGGGTAAAGTCTTCGCGTGGAAGCAACCGCTCACCAAAACCGATGGAGCGTAGACCGTAGTCCTGAATCGTTTGGATACAGCTCATTACGCGGCTTTCCTTTGTGCTTCGCCACCTGTCGTGGCTTGCCCGAGTGTGAGGCGGGCCATTACCCGCGCGAGCAGTTTTTCGGAAAGATGGGTGACGAATAGATAGAATACGAGCAGCGCTAAAAAGTACCACATCCGCCAGTCGGGGTGCGGATAGTCAGAAAACCGCGCTGTTTTCGAGCCACCAAGCTCGCGTGCCCAATAGACGATATCCTCGACCCCCAACAAAAACAGCAGCGGTGTCGCCTTGATCAGAACCATCCACAGGTTGCCCAAACCGGGCAGGGCATAGACCCACATTTGCGGAATAAGGATGCGGCGGAATGTCTGTCGGGGCGACAGGCCGTAAGCGGCGGCTGTCTCAAGCTGTGCCTTGGGCACAGCGCGCATGGCACCGTAAAGGACATTGGCCGCAAAGGCGCCAAAAACGATCGCAAAGGTCACAACAGCCAAGGTGAAGCCGTAAGCCTCATGGACCCATTGCGACGCGGTGTTGAGGGGCATCTTGGCTGCCGGACATACGATGAAATCGCTGCCCTGTCGAAGTGGTTCATCCCAATCGGGGCATAATGCCTTTTGGCGCAGATATTCGATACCCTGATCCAGCGCGATCACGAAGAACAGGAAAAATGCGATGTCCGGAATACCGCGCACTACAGCCATATAAAGTTTGCCGAGCCAGCGCAGCGGCGCGAACGCAGAGCGCGCAGCAGAGGCACCGGCAAAGCCGAATGCAAGTGCGACAGGGGCGGTAATAGCCAACAGCAACAACACGGTTAGCACGGACCAATAGAGGTTCATGTGCTTGCCCGTTGTCAGGTAGCAACCGAGCCATTTAAGGCCGTCGAGCTGTGAAGGGTCTGAGCAAAAACTAAAGATGGCGCAAGTCTTTCGGAGATCGGGATATATTCAATAGGAAAGGGGCGCGACAGACGCGCCCCTTTTTGTGTAGTTGCTTATTAGTAAGCTGCGGCTTCTTCGCCGAACCATTTTTTGATCGCGGCGTTGATGGTGCCGTCTTCTTTCATGGACGTGATGGCTGCATCGAACTTGTCTTTCAGTTCGGTATCGGACTGGCGCAGACCCAGACCTACACCTTCGCCAAGCTGGACGTCCGCACCTGCGAACAAAAGCTCGCCGCCGGATTCTTCAACGGCAGGAACCAATGCGTCTTTGTCGGCGAACACGGCATCTGCCTCACCGTTGCGCACAGCAGCAACCGTTTCGTCGTAGGTTGCAAATTCCAGCAGTGTCGCGCCGGTTTCAGCGACATAACCTGCTTGAATGGTGCTGGCCTGTGCGGCAATCACACCGCCTGTCAGATCCGCATCCGCGGAAAGCGCCATATAGGCTGAATAGGCCGGTGGGATGTAGTTTTGCGTGAAGGAGATAACTTCCTTGCGCTCTTCGGTGATGCTCATGCCGGCCATGATGGTGTCATAGTTGCCGGATGTGAGGTTGGGGATGATGCTATCCCATTCGTTTGTAACCCACTCGCATGTCACTTCTGCGCGCTTGCACATTTCGTCGCCGATTTCGCGCTCATAGCCGTCTACTTCGCCGGCGTCATTGATGAAGTTATAGGGAGGGTAGGCACCTTCGGTGCCCATGCGGACAGTCTGGCCTTCGGCAAATGCCATGCCTGCAGTAAGAGCCAGCGCCGTCGACGCAAGGATCAAGTTTTTCATTTTATGTCTCCTGTTGGTGAACAATTTTACTTTTTATGCGGCGTGGGTGGCAGAAAGGAACCCGCGCAGTCGCTCTGATTTGGGCGCGCCAAATAATGTCTCGGGTGGCCCTTGTTCTTCGATCAGCCCCTGATGCAGGAACACGACCGTGTCCGATACATCTGCGGCCAGTTTCATATCGTGGGTGACGATAATCATCGTGCGCCCTTCGGCGGCAAGATCCTTGATCACGCGCACCACTTCCTGCTCCAGCTCGGGGTCAAGCGCGCTGGTCGGTTCGTCAAACAAAAGGGCCTCGGGCTCCATGCACAGCGCGCGGGCAATGGCGGCGCGTTGTTGTTGGCCGCCAGACAGCTGTGCGGGATAGACATCGCATTTGTTGCCGATCCCCACCTTGTCGAGATATTTGCGCGCGGCCGCTTCGACCTCTGCGTGGGGGCGGCCCAGAACGGTCACCGGAGCCTCCATCACATTCTCCAGGATTGTCATATGGGACCACAGGTTGAACTGCTGAAACACCATGCTGAGGTTCGTGCGGATGCGGAGCACTTGGGCGGCATCCGAGGGGCGGCGGGCATGGACATTGCCGCGCCATTTTACCGGTTCACCCTTGAAAAGGACATCGCCCTGTTGGCAATCCTCAAGCAGGTTACAGCAGCGCAGCAACGTCGACTTGCCCGAGCCGGACGACCCGATCAGCGAGATTACATGCCCTCGGGGCGCTTCGATGCTCACACCTTTGATAACTTCCAATGCGCCATAGGCTTTGTGGAGGTTGCGAATTTCGATAACGGGTGTGTTTGACATCGCTATGTGCGGCCCTGTTTGTGTAATGGTGGAGAAGATATGACGCGAGAATCTGAACTTATGCAACGCAGAAGCAGAGGCGTTTTTCCTGATTTTTTTGCGATCGCTTAGTATTTAGCCTTCTACGCGCTTGCGGGCTTGGGCGCTGTCCATGTCAGAGATGCCCAGAAGGTTGGCAACCAGCCGCAGCAATGCGTCCTCTTCCTTGGCGCGGGCACCGTCGGCCAAGACAACCTGCCAAAGCGCCTCGATGACCTCAAGGCGGTCTTCGTAGGGCACGGCGTCTTTGATGGCGCGGGTAAAGCGGACTGTGTCCGGGGCCTCGGCCTCGAGGGTTTCGGCATCGCCGAGCAGGGCATCACGGCCTTCATCGTCCAGCCCGTAACGGTTGGTGATGATGCTTTGGATATTGCGGCGTTCAGCAGCAGAGTAATCATTATCCGAACGGGCAACGCGGACCAGAAGAGCGGTCAGCGCCAGACGCGCATCGGTGCGCGCCAATGGGGCGGGGGCTGGATCAGTCAGCCTTTTGAGGAAATCTGCAAACATGTATATAACCTAGCTAGGGGGCGCGTATTTACAATTGGCCAAGCGCATTTTCACGCGCGGCGGCAATATCGGCATCGCTGAGCCCGAGGGCGGTTTCAATTGCCAGCAATTGCAGCTCTTCATCATCGTCGCGCCGGCCGTCTGCGATGGCCACGGCCCACATGGCATCGGCGAGCGCCTTGCGATCGGCATAACCGACCTCCTGATGCAGGATTTTGGCGAATTCGGGGGTGCCGGGGGCATGCCGTTCAAGTGCTTCGCATTCGGCGCGCAGTTTGGCCGCGTCGATCGGGCCAAGGGTGAAAGTGGCGGCCAGAATTTTGTCAATCTGGGCGACTTCGGTCGCAACATACTGGCGGTTGGCCAAGGCCACGCGCACCAAAAGCGCGCCAAGCGCAAGCTGGGCGTTGGGTTGCGGAAGCGGTTTAGGCGTGGGCGCACGGCGCGGGAAAAGGCGTTCTAACATAGAAAATTGTTACCCCAGATCGTGGTGTTTGCCAAACCCTATCGGGTGCAAAATGGCGGCGTATTTGTCACGATTGATGACAAGGCTGCTATATCTTGTATGGGTGGCGGCAAATGGGGGCGCGGGTGGGGATGATCGGGGTTATCCGTCATAGCCTTCGACGATGATCAGGTTCCCATCGGCCACTGACATGCGGATGTCTTTGGCGTTTTGGTAACCGGCGCTTTGATAGCAGGCGACTGCCTCGGCATAGCTGGGAAATTCGATCACGACCGTTCGGGCAAATGCGTTGCCTTCGCGGACCTGTTGCGTGCCGCCGCGCACCAGAAACCTTGCGCCGAAATCGGCAAAGGGTTTGGCATTTGCAGCGCGGTATTTTTCATAAACGGCAGCGTCGCGCACATCTATGTTGCCGATCCAATATCCCTTTTTCGCCATGCGATCGTTTCCCTTCTGTATGCTGCGGCACCCTAGCGCAGCTTTGCGTATTGAGCAGTCAGGCGCTTTGCCTCATCCTCCAGCCCGTAGGGTGGGTTCAGGACAAACATGCCGGAGCCGACCATCCCGTGACCCGGACGGGCAGGGGCAAAGCGGACCTCGTGGCGCAGGGCTTGCGGGTGCTGCGACATGAGAGCATCCAGCATCGGTTCATGGGCGCGGTTGGTCAAAATCGGATACCAAAGCGCAATAACGCCTACGTTCCACGCACGGTTTAGTTTGGGGATATGGCGAGATATATCGTTGTAATCGCTTTTGATTTCATAGCTGGGATCAATAAGCAACAAACCGCGGCGCGGGGTTGGCGGACATAACGCAAAGGCGGTTTCAAACCCGTCGCGCAGGTGGATTTTGGCGGATGTCGGGGACATGGCCAGTGCAAGTGCGGCGTTCTCTTGAGGGTGCAGCTCGGCCAGATGGATTTGATCGGCGGGACGCAGCAGATGCGCGGCGATCATGGGGGAGCCGGGGTAGGCGTTTGGGCCATCCTCTGCTGCTACCTTGTTCAATACGTCACCGTATGGTTGGGTGTCCGGAAACCAGTCCCGCACCGAACGGATGCCAGCGGCGGCTTCGCCTGTCTTGAGCGCCTCTTCGGCCTCGAGATCATAAAGCGCGCGGCCTGCGTGGGTTTCGATATAGCTCAGAGGCTTATCTTTGCGGGTGAGATAGGACAGCATCCACGACAGCAGCGCGTGTTTGTGAACGTCAGCCAGATTTCCGGCGTGATAGATATGTTGGTAACTAAGCATGCAACGGGTGTAGCGAATAGGGGGCTGGGCGCAACGGTATTCCGCGTTTGGCCCGATGCAGGGGTTAAGGCCATAGGGCAAAGGGATTTGCCGATGTCACACAATGTGCACCATGTGTACACCGCCCGTGCAGACAATCGCAGGGAATGGGGGAGATTAACCGCGCGCGCGGTGGCACCTCGATCTGATAAAGGGGGCGGCGATCAGGCACCAACCCAGAAGGCCCTGACTATGGGCTGATAGATTCGCACGATATTGGAAGAACAGCAATTGCATTGGTTTCGCGGGGCCGGATGGCGGCCAGATCACCCATTGCAGCGGCAGATCGGGAAAGATCATGTAGTAATACATGTAATAGACCTGCGGCGAGAGCCAGACAAACAGCCACAGCAGGGCAAACGCCCCCGCGATGCGCATTATTGGCCCGAGGCGATGCAGACCGTGCCATGCAACCGCAAGCGTGATGGCAAATAGTATGGTGCTAATCACGACAAGGCCGAATTGGCCCCATGCGCTGAGATCAAAAAAGGAATCCTGCTGGTACACGTGTCTTCCCCCCCTGACCGGGTTGCGATAACGAAAGAAAGCCGCCGTTTCCGGCGGCTTTCGTTTGTGGGGCTCTGAGTATGGATCAGGCGAGTTTTGCAACAGCCAGAATGACGGTGAACTGCTCACAATAGATGTAGAGTTCGCTGTATTTGTCTGTGTCGATGCCTTTTGGCACTTTGAAAGACGCGGCACCTTTTTTCACGGTCAGTTTGTTGTGGATTTTCGAACCTTTGGCGTATTTGCCGTTGTTACCAAAACCGATTTTGATGTCTGGCGGGTTTTTGTTCGGGTCGAACAGGTAATCGCTTTCGAGGATGACGGTGGTCTGGCCGCCTTTTTTCTCAACGGCAACGGTGCCTTTGACTTTGTAGCCTTGGCGACCTGACAATTGGCCTGTGCGCTTTGCAGCGGCGGCGAATGACGGGGTTGCGCCCAAGGTGGCAGCGGCAGTGGCGGCAATCGAGAGCCCTGTAAATTGGCGGCGTGTCAGTGTCATGGTCTACTCCTTTGAATAACGTGATCCAGAGTATGAGCAGGTTGCGAAATTAAGCTAGACCTGCGGCCATCACGGTAGATCAAGTGATTGTAGGTCCTTGAAACATTAAACAACTTGCGCGGGCATCACTCTTTCTGCGCGAGTGCGGCCTCGTTTTCGGCGATATAATTGCGGTTGCGCGGGCCCTCGGAATTACGTTTGACGAACTGGATTTGGAAATTGCACAGGCGGCCATGGCGGAACTGTACTTCGGAGCCGGTGAGGTAGGTGTCCCACATCCGAAAGAAGGTTTCGTCGTACATCTCGATCACCTTGTCCTTATTCGCGCGGAAGCGTTCGCGCCATTCAAGGATGGTATCAGCATAGTGGTAGGTCAGGATTTCCACATCCTTGACCTGAAGCTGGGTCTGCTCGGCAGGGGCGATTGCCTCGGCCAGAGAGGGGATTTGCCCCTGCGGGAAGATGTATTTTTCCACAAAGGGCGCGCTATAGCGGTTCGGCTTGGGGCGCACGATGGAATGCAGCAGGAACACGCCGTCAGGGGCCAGCAGCTTTTTCACGGTGCTGAAGTATTCCTTGTAGTGGCGCAGGCCGACATGTTCGAACATGCCCACGGATACGATCCGGTCAAATTGGCCGGTGACTTTGCGGTAGTCGAGCAGTTTGAACTGGGCGCGGTCCGACAGCCCTTCGGCGGCGGCACGTGCGTTGGCCACGCGGACTTGTTCCTCGGACAGGCTGACGCCGGTGACATGGGCGCCGGTGGTGCGCGCCAGATACAGCGACATGCCGCCCCAGCCACAGCCGATATCAAGGATGCGCTGGCCCTCGGTGAGGCGCATTTTGGCGGCGATGTGGCGCATTTTCTTGACCTGCGCTTGCTCAAGGGTCTCGTCGCCGTTTTCGAAATAACCGCAGGAATACTGCATGTTATCATCAAGAAAGAGCTTAAACAGCTCGGCATCCACATCATAGTGATGGGCCACGTTGCGCTGTGCGGCATCTGGCAGGATCGAGCGCTGCATCTTGCGTTCAAGAATGCGCATGGCCGTGCGTGCGGCGGCAGGCGGTGTGATGAAGGTTTTCTTCATCTTGTTGAAACGGGCGAGCAGGATCAGATCGTGGATGTTTCCTTCCTCGATCAGCAGTTTGCCGTGCATATACCGTTCAAGGAATTGCAGCTCGGGATCGGAGTAGACCATTTTCATGGTCTCTTCATCGGCAAAGCGCAGGTGCAGCGGATTGAGGGTGCCATCGCCGTATGTTTCGGTCGTGCCGGAGGGATAGGTGACCTGAAGCGAGCCGGTTTTGATGCTTTTTTCGAACCGGTTCGAGAGTTTTTGCTGCAGCATGTTTGGGCTTCCTCAATCTTGGACCGTGCAACATTCCGTCGACTGGGACATCTTGGGAAGTGTGCAGTTAACGCAGCGTGACAGCGTCTTTTGCCATGATCAAGTCAGTTTAGCTCACGAAAACGTAGGCCGCGCCACCTGCGAGAGGTGGCGCATTTTTTCTAGACGAGCCGCGAGTTTTTCTTGGCTGCGCTCACAAATCCTTCAAACAGCGGATGCGGCTTGAAGGGTTTTGATTTCAGTTCAGGGTGGAATTGTACGCCGATGAACCACGGGTGATCGGACCATTCCACAATCTCGGGCAGTTTGCCGTCCGGTGACATGCCGGAAAAGGTCAGCCCGGCCGCCTCGAGCTGTTCGCGGTAGGCGATGTCGACCTCATAGCGGTGGCGGTGGCGTTCGTCGATGGCGGTGGTGCCATAGACTTCGGCGACTTTCGATCCCTCGGTCAGGGTCGCGTCATAAGCACCCAAGCGCATGGTGCCACCTTTGTCATCGCCGACTTTACGCTCGACCTTGTGGTTGCCCTGTACCCATTCCTTGAGGTGATAGACGACTGGTTCAAACCGCTTCTTGCCCGCCGATTCGTGGTCGAACTCTTCCGAGCCCGCCGCCGAGAGGCCGGCCACATTGCGCGCGGCCTCGATCACGGCCATTTGCATGCCAAGGCAGATGCCCAGATAGGGGACCTTGTGTTCACGTGCGTATTGCGCGGCTTTGATTTTACCTTCGGTGCCACGTTCGCCAAAGCCGCCGGGCACCAGAATGGCGTGATAGCCCTCAAGGTAGGGGGCGACATCATCGGCTTTGTCAAAGACTTCCGAATCGACCCATTCGACATTTACGCGCACACGGTTGGCCATGCCGCCGTGGGTCAGCGCCTCTTTGATCGATTTATAGGCATCTTCAAGCTGGGTGTATTTGCCCACAATCGCGACTTTTACTTCGCCTTCGGGGTTGTTGATGCGGTCATAGACATCGTGCCACACGGCCAGATCGGGCTTGGGGGCGGGGGAGATGTCGAAGGCGTCCAGCACGGCCTGATCAAGCCCTTGGGCGTGATAGGCCAGCGGGGCCTCATAGATGGATTTGAGGTCATAGGCGGCGACAACGGCTTCTTTGCGCACGTTGCAGAAGAGGGCGATTTTCTCGCGCTCTTTCTCGGGGATCGGCTGTTCGGAGCGGCAGACAAGGATGTCGGGGGCGATGCCGATGCTTTGCAGTTCCTTGACCGAGTGTTGTGTGGGTTTTGTTTTTAGCTCACCGCTGGCCGCAAGGTAGGGCAGCAGCGTGAGGTGCATAAAGATACATTGGCCGCGCGGTTTATCATGGCTGAACTGGCGGATGGCCTCGAAAAACGGCAGGCCTTCGATGTCGCCCACGGTGCCGCCGATTTCGCAGAGCATAAAATCGACTTCGTCTTCGCCCACAGCGAGGAAATCTTTGATCTCGTTTGTGACATGGGGGATGACCTGAATGGTTTTGCCCAGATAATCGCCGCGGCGTTCTTTTTCCAGCACGGTGGAATAGACGCGGCCGGATGAGACGGAATCAGTCTTGCGCGCTGCAACGCCGGTGAAGCGTTCATAGTGGCCCAGATCAAGGTCGGTTTCGGCACCATCATCGGTGACAAAAACTTCGCCATGCTCGAACGGGCTCATCGTGCCGGGATCGACGTTGAGATAGGGATCAAGCTTGCGCAGGCGGACCGAAAAGCCGCGTGCCTGAAGCAAGGCGCCCAATGCGGCAGAGGCGAGACCCTTGCCAAGTGAGGATACAACACCGCCGGTGATGAAAATATAGCGTGCCATGGATCGTTCTCCCGTGCGCGTTTTTGCGTCTGCTCTACGTCTTTTGGGCCTGAATAAATGAGGTCCAAGCGGGTGCAAATATCGCACCACCACGGGACCTCAGTCTAACAGGATTCGGAACAGCAAGGCAAGGCAGTGGTCGCAACATCATGTTGCGATTGCCGCTATTGCCTCAACTTGTTGAGTTCGTGGTTTTTAGTCGACTGTCGGAACCAGCGGGGCGTTGTCGCCTTGCGCCGGGGGCAGCAGACTGCCCAGACCCGGTGAGGCGGGGCTGTCGTCATTCTGGTTCAATGCGGGCGGCGAAGCGGTGAGCCTGTCGAGGACCGAGACGCCAGCGGATTTCTGGGCAGAAACAATGGTCAGTGTGATCGAGGTCACAACAAAGGCCGCGCCCAGAATCCATGTTACCTTGCTCATGGGGGAGGCTGCCGGACGGCCGGAGTTTCCACCGCCGCCACCGCCAATTCCCAAACCGCCCCCTTCGGAGCGCTGCAACAACACAACGCCGATCAGACCGAGGGCAAGGATAAGGTGGATGATCAGGACGACGTTTTCCATAGGGTGCTGGCTGCTCTTTAACTGGACCGGTTTGGGGGTATCTAGGCACATTTGCGGCTATGGGCAAGGGAGGATGCGCTTGTTTGCACTGTGAGGCATGGACAAGGTGCTTTTTGCAAGGCAGTCTGCGGCCTATGCCCCATGATAGCCATGACCACGATCACCCGCATAGTTTACTTCCGCCTGCGCCCGCCCTGCGCGTGAAAGCCCTTGAAACCATTCTCACAAACAAGGGGCTGGTGGATGCCGCCGCGCTGGATGAGATCATAGATACATATGAAAACAAGATCGGGCCACGCAATGGCGCGCGCGTGGTTGCCAAAGCTTGGAGCGATCCCGAGTTTTTGCAGGCGTTGCGCGATGATGCGACGGCCACATTAAGTGCGTTGGGGTATTACGGGCGGCAGGGCGAACATATGGTCGTGGTCGAGAACACGCCCGAGACGCATAATATGGTCGTGTGCACGCTGTGCAGCTGCTATCCTTGGCCGTTGTTGGGTATTCCGCCGGGCTGGTACAAATCTGACGCCTACCGCGCGCGGTCGGTCCGTGAGCCACGCAAGGTGTTGGCGGAATTCGGCGTGACATTGCCAGAGGGAACCGCCGTTCGGGTGTGGGATTCGACGGCTGAGGTGCGGTATCTGGTGTTGCCGATGCGGCCTGACGGCACCGCGGGCTGGTCCGAAGAGGCGCTTATGGAATTAGTGTCACGCGACAGTATGATTGGCACAGCGCTTGCCCGGGTGCCTGCGTGAGCCGCGTTCATGACATGGGCGGGCGCTTTGGTGACGGGCCGGTGGTGCCTTCATCCGAAGATGAGGTGTTTCACGAGGATTGGCACGCGCGTGCATTGGCGCTCACTCTTGCTGCGGGGATGTTGGGCAAGTGGAACATTGATGTGTCGCGCCATGCGCGTGAATGTCTTTCGCCTCAGGATTACACTGCTTTCAGCTATTACGAGCTATGGATGGGCGGGTTGGCCGCGCTTTTGGTGCAGACAGGTGTGCTGAGCCGTGATGATCTGGCGGGCAAGGGCGCGGATGAAATCAGCGCATTGGCGGCAAAGAAATTGACGGCTGATCAGGTGGCGGGGGTGCTCGCGCGTGGCGGCCCTGTGGATCGTGACAGTAATGTAGCGGCTATTTTTGCCGTGGGTGATGCGGTGGTGACCCGCAAGATTGCCGAGAACCTGTTGGTGGACGGCGGCCATACACGGCTGCCCACCTATGCGGCGGGCGCGCGGGGGCGGATTGTGCGGTATCACGGGACGCATGTTTTTCCTGACAGCAATGCGCATGGATTAGGCGAAGCGCCAGAGCCGCTTTATGCGGTGGCTTTTCCTGCCTCCGAGCTTTGGGCCCATCCCGAGCACTCGCGTGACGAGGTGGTTCTGGACCTGTGGCAAAGCTATCTGGCGCCGGCATGAACGCGCCTGAACCTGTATTTGACGCGCCGTGGCATGCGCAGCTTTTTGCGCTGACCGTGCATTTAAATGAAGCGGGGCATTTTGTCTGGTCGGATTGGGCGGAACGCTTTGGCGCGATGCTCAAGCAGCACGGGCTGTCCAAAGAGTTGAACGGCGGCGATGATTATTTCGCGGCTTGGCTGGAGACGCTGGAAGGGTTTTTGGCAGAAATTGATCTGGCCGATCCTGCCGTCGTCGAGCAGACGCGTGCAGCATGGGAACGCGCCTATTTGAGCACGGCCCACGGTCAGCCTGTGACGCTAGACGGCGCTGTCGAGGTCTGAATGCCTCAACCCGCGCCGCCCAATGTCCTGTGATCAGGCATCAACGTCATCCACATCGGCCTGACCTGATAGCGCGCGGCGCACGATGCTCCAGCTCAGACCAATGGCAAGCACAAAGCTGAGCGCGCCGAGGCCAAGCCAGACATTGAGGCTGGGGTCCTGAAGGCGTAGCACGCCCAGATCATAAAGCACCCAGATGCCGGCCCCGACCACGGCCAATACAAGGATCATGCCAAATGCGCCGATGCTGCGCAGGGTGGCACGTAGATAAATGATATAGCCGATCAGCAGCACCAGTCCGGCCAGCACGGCGATCGAGACATTCATCCCGCCATAGCTGCGCACCCATTGCACATAGTTATATTCGGTGGGGTTAAAGGTCGCGGCAAGCAGCGCAAAGGCGCAGATCCAGCGTATGAAAAAGCCCATTTTCAGTCGTCCTTGGTCCTGTTTGCGCGCTTTATCCGGTCAAGTGGGGCAAAAGTCTATGCTCGGCGGGCAGTTTGCGGTTCCATGCCGCCGCACAGGGCGCTATACGGGCGCGGGTTTGCACCATGCATGCCGCACGTGCTCCCCGCAGCTTTGAGAGGAATATCATGGCCAATGTTGTTGTCGTAGGCGCCCAATGGGGCGACGAAGGTAAAGGCAAGATCGTCGACTGGCTGTCCGAGCGTGCCGATGTGATCGCACGTTTTCAGGGCGGGCATAACGCCGGTCACACGCTGGTTATTGACGGCGAAGTGTTCAAACTGAGCTTGCTGCCGTCGGGCATTGTGCGCGGTGGCAAATTGTCGGTGATCGGCAATGGTGTGGTGCTGGACCCTTGGCATCTGAAAAACGAAATCGAGGGTCTGCGCAGTCAGGGTGTGTCGATCACGCCCGAGTCGCTGATGATCGCGGAAAACACGCCGCTGATCCTGCCGATCCACGGTGAGCTGGACCGCGCCCGTGAGGCGCAAACATCAGTTGCCAAGATCGGCACAACAGGGCGCGGCATTGGCCCCGCCTATGAAGACAAAGTGGGCCGCCGTTCGGTCCGTGTGGCCGATTTGGCCGATGACGCCACGCTTGAGCTGCGTGTGGACCGTGCGTTGGTTCACCATGATGCGCTGCGCCGTGGTTTGGGGCTTGAGCCTGTGGACCGCGCGCGCCTGTTGGCCGATCTGCGCGCCATTGCGCCGACCGTTCTGGAATACGCCGCACCGGTTTGGAAGATTCTCAACGAGAAGCGCAAAGCGGGCAAGCGAATCCTGTTTGAAGGCGCGCAGGGCGCGTTGCTGGATATCGACTTTGGCACATACCCGTTTGTGACTTCCTCCAACGTGATTGCAGGGCAGGCGGCAACGGGCACGGGCATTGGCCCTGGCTCGATCGATTTTGTTCTGGGCATCGTGAAGGCCTATACCACCCGCGTGGGCGAAGGCCCGTTCCCGGCCGAGCTGGATGATGCGGATGGTCAGCGTCTGGGTGAGCGGGGCCATGAGTTTGGCACTGTGACAGGGCGCAAACGCCGCTGTGGTTGGTTCGATGCGGTTCTGGTGCGCCAGACCTGTGCGACTTCGGGCGTCAACGGCATCTCGTTTACCAAACTCGACGTGCTGGACGGGTTCGAGACGCTCAAGATTTGTGTGGCTTATGAGCTGGACGGCAAACGGTTGGATTACCTTCCCACCGCCGCCGACCAACAGGCGCGCTGCACGCCGATCTATGAGGAAATGCCCGGCTGGTCACAATCCACCGAGGGGGCGCGGTCGTGGGCGGATCTGCCTGCGGAAGCCATCAAATATGTGCGCCGTGTCGAAGAGCTGATCGAGTGCCCTGTGGCGCTGTTGTCGACATCGCCCGAGCGGGAAGATACGATTCTGGTCACGGACCCGTTCGAGGACTGATCTGCCGCAATTGAAACCTACGCGGGCTGCGTCATGTTGAATGCAGCCCCGTAGACAAAGGATGATCGCCATGGCCCTAAGTTACAAAGCCCGCCGCCGCTGGTCGCTGTTTGTGCTGCTGATCGGGCTTCCGGTGTATATCGTGGCGATGATCTGGATCATTGCGCAATTTGACCGCCCGCCTTTCTGGCTGGAACTGCTGATCTATATCGGTTCGGGTGTGCTCTGGGCCTTTCCGATGAAAGCCGTGTTCAAGGGCGTGGGACAGGCGGATCCCGACGGGCCTGCCGATCCACTGCAATGAAAGCGCCCGTTCCCATCCTGCGTAGTTTCAACGCCGAGCTGTCGAAAGAGTTCTATCTCGACTTTCTGGGCTTTGAGCTGGTGTTTGAACATCGCTTTGATCCGGATGCGCCGCTTTATATGGCGGTGAAATCGGGCGATTGCGAAATTCATCTGTCAGAGCATTTCGGCGATGCCTCACCTGGCGGGGCGGTGCGGATCGAAGTGGCGGATGCTGCGGCAATGTCGGTGGCGCTGAAGGCGAAATCATATAAATACGCAAAACCCGAATGGCAGCGGCAGGAATGGGGCTGGGATGAGATGTCGATCAAAGATCCTAGCGGCAATCGGCTGATTTTCTGCGCGAAATCTACCTAATCATTACCCGTTTTCCCTGATTTTTGTCATGGGTTGCACGCGAACGGCCCCCAAGGGGGATGTTTTGGACAATATAGGTCAATGTCGACTTTCCACGAGCCGTTCAACATACGGTTGTTATTTGGAAAAGGCGTCGCTCTAATGGTTCAATTAATATGCCGGTCGCTAGATGGAGTGATATTTTGAGATTGAAATTAAAGAATGTGCGCGGTGATTATGGTGCCAATAATGACCTGATGTTGAGCTACAATAAGCATCAGGCGGCATTTGCAGAGAGCGCACAAGCCACGTTTCTAAAGATAGAAGATGCGATTTCAAAAACGGGTGAGAAAGGCAAGATGCCTCTCTGACATGGCTACGATCAGATACCGGATTACGTCCACAGCACTGGCCCGGCGGCAAAGCGTAATATATCCCAAGTCAGAACAGGGCGCGGCATCTGCCAGTTTTACGCTTTGCTGGCAGCGCAGAAAAGACCGGAAACCATATTGGAATTTGGTGCAGCTTTCGGCGCGAGTGGGATGTATTGGCTGGCAGGTCTCGACATTGTTGGTAAAGGTCATTTGGTCAGCTTCGAGCCGAATGAACTATGGTGCTCTATCGCGCGCGCAAACTTTGAAGCAATCAGCGATCAGTTCATACTGACAGCAGGGACATTCGAAGACAATTTGTCGTTGGTGACCCCCAAAGCAACGATCACTCTAATTGATGCTATCCATACGAAATCTGTCGTGCTGGCGCAGTTTGAGCTTGTGAAACAGGTAAGCCAATCAGGTGCATTGGTTATTTTTGACGATTTAGGATTCTCGGATGACATGTGGGAGTGTTGGCAAGAAGTCTGCGATTCACCGGACATTTCATCGGCATGGCATATTGGAAACCGTGTAGGCATTGTCGAGCTGTTATAGCGGTATGAACACATGATCTGTAATTGACGCGTCCCACAACCATGGTTCTGGGACAGGTGTGCGGATGCAGAGGAGGTGCGGTTCGAGCCCAATTTGACCGATGCTGTGCGGTTCACGGATATCCGCTATCACGAGAGAGCCACAAACCTTCAACAACCGCTTGGGTTTTGAACGGGGTTTGTGGCTGCATAAATTATGGTAGTTTGGGCGTGTGCCAAAAAGGAGGGGTTGTGGAAGGGTCTTGCACGGCGATAGTGCTGGCGTTTCCAACACGAAGCTGGTCGATCCCGAGCTGTATAATTCGACGTAACGGACAATCAGAAACAAGCCTTCTGTTTTCTCGCATTGATAAGTCTTCTCTAATTCTGCACTTTGGCTTCAAATTAAGAATTGAGACATACAGGATCTGATTGGTAAAAATGGTTAAGAAAACTCTAGCGCTTACAATCGGGTCAATCCGAATTATCTTCACAACCGGCCGCATATTGGCTTTTTTGCTTTTTCTTAGCTTTTTCGTAGCCAGCCATACAATCACTGCGCTGGCTGCCATCACAAGCACTGCAATTTCAGCTGTGGCGGGAACAACGTCCACCGTTGTCGGGCGATCAAAAGCCAAAACTTTTGACCTGACCACACAAAATACGCGGCTAAGGGCAGATCTCGATATTGAGAAACGCCGTGCTTCCAGCCTTATTGCAGAGAATGCGCGCATTCGACAAGCTGATGCTGTTACATTCAGAGGGCGGTCGACTACGGTTAAGCAAGCCACACAAGAAGTTCTTGATCGCACCATGAATCGGACAGCGCGATCAACCCTCGCAAACGTGTCCAGTATCCCGGGTGAAAGCATTCCAGTCTACGGGGTTGCGATTGTCCTTGCAGCAACAGCATACGAGCTCAAGACAGCTTGTGATAACATGACTGATCTTTACGATCTTCAAGTCGCTCTTGATCCTAAAACTGCTCGCTCGGATGACAGAAATGCGGTTTGCGCCATACAGATTCCGACAAAACAAGAAGTATGGACCAGTATAAAGCAATCTCCTCAAACTGCTTGGGACACGAGTATAGCAACGCTTGATAGCGTAACTGACAGTGTACGAACGATGGAAACGCCTGAGTTTGGCGGTATGTGGCAACGGTTCACCAACTGGATCGGGGGACGTCTTTAGAGCAATTTGACAGGCGTAATTTGCGAAACCTGAACTATTCCCAACTCCCGACATACCGTCTCCCTAAAACGACCGTTTGTTGAACGGTCCGCTGAAGCGGACACTGGTGCGTGTGAAGCGAAGGTCTGAAAAGTCCCGCATAGCGGACCTCGACATCTCTCCCAAAAGCCGTTCCTTTTGGCATAGTCTAAAACCGCCCGAATTTACGCCGCTAAAAACCATTCAAAACCTGACCGGTTTTGGCTGTGTGACGATAGCAAACATGCGTGACGTTGCAGAATATCGGTAATCTGGCCTCGGATCTGCAATTTGCTGCGCCTTGTGCGAACGCTAGTTTTGTCGACTGGGTGATAAAACGATGTCGGTTGTGGCTGCCAAACCTTGCAGGTTTTCGATGCTTGGTGGTCAGCAATTTCGGCTCGCTGTGCAGTTTTCTGCGCAGCCTATTCAGCCAATGCAAAAAGGCGGACCCTGAGGCCCGCCTTTTGTCATTCTACGGTCTTCAAAATCAGCCTGCCGCGCGGGCGTCCGGCTTGAAGCTGATCTGGTCGGAAGCCTGAAAACGGCCCCCTGCCAGTTTTTCGATTTTGCCTTCGCGCAGCAATTTGCCAAAGCAGCGCAGGCCGTCTTCGCGGGTAAAGTTCTCTTTTTCTACCTGACGCACTTTGGTCATCAGCTGCGGGCGCGAGAATTCCTCGTGACCCTCGACAAAGGACAGGTAGGCCGCAGCAGCTTCGAGCAGGTCTGGCAATTGCAGCGCGCCCATTTCAGCGGCAAAATCGGCAAAGCTGGAGGCGTCGGGCGAATCCTGCTCGGCAGCGGTTGGCACGGCGGCGACAACGCGGCGCGGGCGCACCGGGGTCACGTGGCGCGGCTCGGCTGTGTCGATGCGTTGCTCGGCCACCAGCTTGAGCGGCGCAGGACGCGGCTCGCTTGGACGCTCGGTGCGGGGGCGGTCGCTGCCGGTGGGACGGCGCGGGCGCACAACGCTGGCCAGATCTTCACGGTAGGCTTCGTCGTTGTCCCGTTCGTCCAGCGTTCCGCCAACGGCTTCGTCAGCTTTTTTCGCGGCAACCGCTGCGCGCAGGTGGGCGAATGCATCGCGGCGTGTGCTGCCTTCGGGCTCGACCATCTGGTTTTCGGTTTCTTCCATCAAGCGGGAGAAGCTTTCATCGGCACCGGCGTCAAGTTTGGCGCGGGAAGGCTCGGCCGGGGTGTCCTGCTCGTCGGGCAGGTCGGCGTCGGCTGTCTCCGCGATTTCGAGCTCTGCGGCTTCTTCGGCGGCAGCGGCTTTGGAGGCGGCCATATCCGCTTCGAGTTCGGCCAGCTCGCGGGCCAATTCGGCCTCTGCTTCATCGCTGAGGCTGGATTTCGGGGCGTCTGCCGGTGCAGCGGCCTCGGCTTCGTCCTCGTCGTCGTATTCTTCCAGCTGACCGGATTTGATCGCCGCCTCGAGGGTGGCGCGCTTTACCTTGAGCACGCGGGCGCGGGGGGCTGCGGGTTTGGCAGGCGCGGGGGCTTCTGCCTCGGTCTCGGCCTGAGCGGGCGTTTCGGGGGCGGCGTCGAACATATTGTCGTCATCCTCCCGGTCGCCGTCTTCATCCATTGCCGACAGGATGTTGCCAGAGAGATCATCGTCGGCCTCGGGCGCGTCGTCTTCATCAACCATGAGGTTGTCGAGATTGGCATCGACCTCATCATCGGCTTCATCTTCGAGGCGGCTCAAAATGGCAGCGATGTCGTCGTCTTCTTCTTCTTCCGCAGCGTCCGGGGCATCCTCGGCTGTCACTGGTTCAAAAGCGTCATCTTCCTCCAGCGCATCCTCGATGTCGCGAAGAGTGGTGGACAACATGTCCGAGTTATCCTCGGACTGCACATCAGCGATGTCTGCCATGGTATCGGTGTTGTCGGCATCGGCATGTTGGTCTTCGGAATAGTCGAGTGTGGCTACGGCCTCGGGTTGGTGGGAGACCACGGCGCGGATGCGCTTGAGCTTTTCGGCAATGCTATCGGCTTTGGCGCGGGTTTGCGCAGGCTCCTGGTCTGTCTCGATCTCCTCGACGATGTCTTCTTCGGGTGCATCGGAGGCTGAACTGTCCGCAAAGAAGGCTTCGACCTCTGCGTCAGGAAGGCTGGGCACGATGTCATGTTCGGGATCATCAGACAGGGCTGCGGCGGGGGCTTCGGCCTCTGCTGCGGTTTGCCCGGTCATATCTTCTACGATCTCGTCCGCGGCTTCGGTAGGGGCGGCATCGGCGATAGATTCGCCTTCGGGAGCCGTTTTTGCGGACGGAGTGTCATCCTGAGCGGCGGTGTCGGGGATATCCTGAACCGGCGCTGCGGCCTGTTCAACGGAGGCCTCGGGGGCAACAGGGGCCTCGGGCGCGGTGGTGTCCACTGCGGGAGGGGATTGTTGCGAAAGTTCGCGTGCGGAGAGGACGATGCGGCCCTCATCTTCGCGGGCGTCCACCTGCCGCGAAATTTCCCGTTGGGCGATACGTGCCAGCATTTGTGCGTCCGGCTGTACGGGTTCTGCCCCAAAGTAGCGGTCATCGGCGGACAGATCGCGGAAATACTCGGCAATGGCCTTCATCGTCCCGAAGGAATCATCGAATCCTTCAAGGGTGCATGAAAAAGTACCATAGGATACTGTAAGAATCTTGTTGCTGTTAATCATCGGATGCTCGTCCTCTGCGCGTTTGTTGCGACAGGATTACCATGATATCCAAGACAAAAGCGGCCCGAAACTGTGCCGGGGTCGGTATCATTGTGTGACCTAATTGTGGCCATACAGTCATTTTGAAATGAATTGCATATGTCTGAAGCCATTTGTCAAAGTCCCGATCCGGTTGCGCTTCTTGGTGGGGGGCAGGCTACCGCATCAGATATTGCGGAGGTCTTAAGTATCGCCCCCAAACTGGTGGCGGTGGATGGCGGGCTGGTCACGGCTTTGTCCGCAGGGGTGACCCCATGGGCGGTGATCGGTGACATGGACAGTGCGCCCCCAGACGCGCTGCAACATATCCCGAAGGCGCGCCAGCACCGGATAAGTGAACAACAATCTACCGATTTCGACAAGGCTCTTCGTCATGTGCAGGCGCCTGTGGTGATTGGCGCGGGGTTTTGCGGCGGGCGTATTGATCACCAGCTGGCGGCCTTTCACACGCTGTTGGTGCGCGCAGACCGGCCCTGCATCCTGCTGGCCGAAGAGGAGGTCGTCTTGATCGCGCCGCCTGTTCTGGCGCTGGATACGCAGGCGGGGGATGTTGTGTCGCTCTTTCCTTTGGTGCCGGTCGCAGGGTGCAGCACGGGGTTGGAGTGGCCGATTGACGGGCTGGCCTTTGATCCGGCGCGCTTTGTGGGCACGTCAAACCGTGCGATGGGGCCGATGCGCCTGGAGATGGAGGGGCCGGGGATGCTGCTGATTGCGCCGCGCCGCTATCTTAGGCCGCTGGTGGCGCAGTTTTTGCAAGGCGGCGCGCGGTGGCCTGTTCACGCAGGATCACATATATCCCCGACGCCACCGTCAGCATAATCCCGAGGGCTGCCACAGTATCAGGCAGTTCGCGGAACAGCCAGAACCCGACAATCGTGGCCACGGGGATTTCGAGATATTGCATCGGTGCCAATGTGGCACTGGGGGCAAAACGCAACGACCATGTCATCAGCAGATGTGCAAATGTGCCCAACAGCCCGATCGCGACGAGCAAAGCCCAATCCATTGCGGCGGGGATCACAAGGCTGGCAGGGGCGAACCCTGCGAGTGTGCCCCATAGGGTCAGGGGCAGCAGCAAAGCGATTGCTATCACGCCGCTGATTGCTTGCAGGGCGACGGGGTCGGCCTCTTTGGCGATCTGGCGGGTGGTGAGCATGAAAAGCGCAAAAAGGACAGCAACAGCGAGCGGCAAAAGTGCGACCCAACCAACGGCAAGGAAATTTGGCTGGATCACCAGCAATGTACCGATAAAGCCCACCGCACAGGCCGCCATGCGGTGCAGGCCGACTTCTTCGCCCAGTATAAAGTGGCCCAGCAACAGCATGATAAAGGGCATCACAAAGACAATAGCAATTGCATCGGCCAGCGGCAGATAGCGCAGGGAGACGAACATAAAGCCAATGCCAAGAATATGCAGCATGGTGCGGATCAACGTCAGCCGCCATGCCCGCGCAGACAGCCGCCAGTTCATCCGGCTCAGCATCACCAGCGGGATCAGGACCACCGCCTGCACCGTAAAGCGGGTCAGTACAAGTTGTCCCAGCGGGATGGAGGGGCCGAGAATTTTGGCAATCGCATCGCCCAATGGTGCGAGGATGCAAAAGCCTAGCATCAGCAAGATGCCGAGAAGGGGGCGGTCAGTATTCATAGCCGAAGGGGTAGGCTTAGCCGCGGTTGCTTGCAAGGAGAGTTAGGGGGCTCCCTGGAGAAACTGCGATGGGTTGGTCCGATTAATTGCATCTTGTGCATCCCGTTTGATTTTCGGGAATTTCCAGCCGGGTCTGCTTTTTTCCAGCTTAAGCAACGTTGCTAAAACCAATTGGGGGTGTCCCTTTTCAATGGCGCGGGTCAGTGTTGTGCGTGAGACGGCTTGAACACCACGGGCTCTTCGAAGCCGGAGGGCAAAGTCATCCGGGCTTAGGCGCCCCTCCAGGGCTGCACCGCAAATGTCGGATTGAAGGCCCCGAATGATCAGCCTGCGCATGGTGTCATGCCCTCCGAAGGGGATTTTCATCAGGTTCAGGTTAACACCCGCATTTTGTAATCTCGCAACGTGCTCACGGTCGGCGGGTTCATAAGGATCATAAAATAGGGTAACTTCCCGCGCTGTTCGGGCCTCATGCGCACCATCGACGTAAGAACCAGACCAATCACCCCGCGCAAAGCTGGTACGGTAGCGGGTTTCAAATGGAGCCTGCTCCGGATCCAGACTGGTTTGAGGTGAAAACACCACGACCCGCGCATTGGGTGCTGCGGAGACATAGGCGAGCGCGCCATAGCCTCCCATAGAGCTTCCGTAAAAGACGACATTTTCAAAGCCATCAAAGAAACCATCTGCCTTTAGCTTGTCAAAGAAACGGGTCAGGTCGCCGTGCCGGAACCAATCATTACGGCGGCGCATGACAATTCCCAGGTGGGAGTGATTTTGTTTCGCCAGAAAACCATAGCCCCAAGGAAAAGCAGGGCCGGGTCGATCACGGCATTTCATATTGTCGAATGTCACAACGAGGGTTTTGCGCGAGCGCCGGTAAAAGAGGGCGGTGTGGCGGCTCATGCTATGTGCAAATCCAGATTCCATCGCAACCCGGGCCGGCTCGCGGTGACGCGGCATAATATCTTTCATCTAAATGGCGACCTCTATTATAGGTTGTATCTAGCTAGGAGCCAAAGAACATCGAAGGTCGAAATAGGCCTTCAAAACGCAGTGTGCTTTGGCTGTGGATGAATGCGCACTGCGCTAATTGACGCTAGTCACATCGAAAAGTGACAGATTTTAGATTTTTATAAGAAAAATTAAAGGGATGGCCGAGCTGCTAGCGGTCTGTCGAATTATGAGGACCGTTGGGGCAGACGTTCATCTAGGTAGGCCGTAATCGCTGCTGTTGTGTTCTTTCTTTTGCGCGGGCGGGCGTATTCCGAAATGTATCTGCGATATAATTGATCGCCGATCAGAAAGGGCATGGTTGTTTCTTGTTCGCTTGCCGAGATGACGTTGCTGCTCAGGAAGGCGTCCCAATCATTCTGGCAAATGCCCGAACGGCGGTTTTGCGGTTGGGTGCGGTTGTGGAT
This sequence comes from Sulfitobacter sp., assembly GCF_039977885.1. GTDB lineage: Bacteria > Pseudomonadota > Alphaproteobacteria > Rhodobacterales > Rhodobacteraceae > Sulfitobacter. The sequence continues at coordinate 98,624 of NZ_JBDWCI010000008.1, read as the reverse complement.
TTGTAGCCAAACCAGAAAACGCGCAGCGTCTTTGGCCGTTGGGTGCCATGTTTCACCCTGTATATCCACACCATAAATAATGCCGTCCTTATAATGCGCGTTGATCCCGACAAAATCATTGTGCGTTGCTGCATGGAGGATGGGACATCCCTTTATCGTCTGTGCTTGAGCCTCCATTGCATGGATAAGCTGTTTCAGGAGCGTCAGATCAGCAGGATCAGTGATAGCGTCCAAGTTTTTCTTCCGGAGCCTTTTGATCCAGAAGTTTGGGCTGAAGCTGCCCTCATGACGGCGTGGTGCTGTATAACGGGCAAGCCATCTACCGCTGTGATTGAGCAGGTCGCGCCGTTCATTGCCTTCCAGCCCCGATAGGACGTCGCCAAGGCGCGGACCGGGGGCAAAGCTGAGCATGACAATTCCCTCGCTCGGCCAGGCCATCCGGCATGTGTTGGCCTGACAATCGCCGTCACCGAACAGGGCTTCGATATAATCGAGCTCGCTTTTCAACTTACGCACAGTCTGGTCTGCTGTGGCTTTGAAAAACTGCTTTACGACGACATTTTCGCCGTTCACCCGAACAGAAAATACACAAGCAAATCGGGAGACTTTAAGCGGCGTGAGATCGCTTAGGTCGTGGATCTCGGGCTGGGCGCGTAAAAAGGCTTCGATATCTTGCGTGGCTTGTTCTTGCGCGATTGCCTTGCTTAACCACGCCGGTAACTCAGCGTTGTTTGATGTTGTATCGAGAGGCTGGGAAACTTTGGTTGTCTTCATGATCATCTTGTCCATATCGACAGCCATGAAAGGCAGCAAAGAAGGCCGGTAGCCTCGACTTACTACACGGTAGCACGAATTTTGCAAAGCGTAAGGGCGCCGGATTGCTGCTGCTATCAACAGTTCGGTATGTTGACCGCCAAGCCGCCCAGTGACGTTTCTTTGTATTTCTCACTCATGTCGGCACCGGTCTGGCGCATGGTCTCAATGCAGGCGTCCAATGGCACCAGATGGGTGCCGTCACCGCGCAGGGCGAGGCTTGCAGCGGATACCGCTTTGATCGCGCCAAGGCCGTTGCGTTCGATACAAGGCACCTGAACCAAACCACGCACGGGGTCGCAGGTCATGCCGAGATGGTGCTCGAGCGCGATTTCGGCGGCGTTTTCGACCTGTTCGGGCGTGCCACCCATCACCGCGCAAAGCCCAGCGGCGGACATGGCTGCCGCAGAGCCGACCTCTGCCTGACAGCCCGCTTCGGCGCCCGAGATGGAGGCGTTGAATTTGACCAACCCGCCGATGGCGGCGGCGGTGAGAAGGAAATCTTCGATGTGGCTCTCTGAGGCACCGGGGACATGATCGAGGTAGTAGCGCAGCGTGGCGGGTAGCACACCTGCTGCACCATTGGTGGGCGCGGTGACGACTTGGCCGCCTGCGGCGTTTTCCTCATTCACGGCCATGGCATAGGTGCTCATCCAGTCGTTGATGGTATGCGGCGCGGGCTGGTTCAGGCCGCGTTCGGCCAGCAGGGCCTCATGGATGCCTTTGGCGCGACGTTTGACGTTAAGGCCGCCGGGTAGGGTGCCGTCGGTCTCTAGCCCGCGATTGATGCAGTCGTTCATCACCTGCCACAAGCGTTTGGTGCCGCTGCGCAAATTATCCGCACCTCCGCGCGATTCCTCATTGGCGCGTTTCATCGCGGCGATGGATTTGCCCGAGGCATGGGCCATCTTGAGCATCTCGGCTGCTGATTTGAACGGGTAGGGCACCGGCGCGCCCTCGTCGGTGTCTTTGCCTGCGGCCAGTTCCTCTTCGGTCATGACAAAACCGCCGCCGATAGAGTAATAGACCTGCCGCAGTGTTACGTCACCTTGGGCGTCTGTGGCCATCAGGGTCATGCCGTTGGCGTGGCCGGTCAGAGGGGTTTCATAGTCAAAGATAATATCCTTTTTCGGGGCAAAGCGCAGGGGCGGCAGCCCGTCTACCTCGATGGTGTGGGTGCGCGTGATGGCGCTCAGGACAGCTTCGGCCTGTTCGGCCTCATAGGTTTCAGGGGTAAAGCCCGCGAGGCCAAGGATGGTGGCGCGGTCGGTGGCATGGCCGACGCCGGTAAAGGCAAGGCTGCCGTGTAGGGAGGCGCGCACGCCTGCAAAATGGAAGGGCGATGCCCGCATCAGGTCAAGAAAACGCGCGGCGGCGACCATCGGCCCCATGGTGTGCGAAGAAGAGGGGCCAATGCCCACTTTGAACATATCGAAGACAGATAGAAACATCAGGTCGCACTCCCTTGGGGCGGGTTGGCATAGTTCGGCGCAGTGAAAGGGTTGGCTCCCAATCCTTCGGCGGTTTGCAGGGCGTGGGTACAGGGGCGCGCCTCTAATGCGGTACATATCTGCGCCAAGGCGGGGGTGGCATTGAGATCGAACCAGCGGCGGTCGGTGTCGGTGGGATAAAGCGCGCACCAGCGCAGGCACCCGGCGAGATAGAATTGCAGGGCATCGGGCAGGGTGCCGTTGAAACCGCCTGGCGGGTTTGCTGCCAATGCGTCAAGCTGGTGCAGGGCGGATTTGATTGTGCCGTGCAGCCCCTGCCGCAGAGCCGTTTGGGCAGCTGTATCATCGGGGATGTATTTATCGGGATAGAACATCATGCGCAGGGCAGGGTGCAGGGTGTTGGCGATATAGAACAGCCATTTGAGGTAGTCGGCGCGCGCAGGATGGTCGGGGGCCACGCCAATCTCGCCGTGGCGGTCGCCCAGCCAAAGCAGGATTGCACCTGTTTCGAAAATGGGACCTTGCGGGGTTTCCAGCACGGGGATCAACCCGTTGGGGTTAAGCGCCAGATAGGCAGGCTTGCGCTGGGCATTGATTGCGCGGTCGACCAAGGTCGTGTGATAGGGCTGGCCCAGCTGTTCAAGCGCGAGGCGAATGATCAGGGAGGCATTGTCAGGGGCAAAGTGCAGGGTATAGCTCATTCCCTTTTTGTGCGGCAAAGCCGGGCCTGCCGCCTGTCTGAATGCGACGGAACGGCGCATGTTTCGGGCGTGGGGGAGCGTGGGGGCAATTGCCTCTCGCACCGCGCGCGCATCTTTCCTATAAGCAGGGCGAGTCCCCAATCGGAGCTGCCCTATGTCCTCGGAACTGTCGCCCATCGATAAAGCGAAATTCGTAGCCGCCAAACGTGCGGCGCAATTTGTAGAGGACGGCATGCGTGTCGGCCTTGGCACCGGATCGACCGCCGCATGGCTGGTGCGTTGTCTGGGTGAGATGGTGCGCGATGACGGGTTGAAAATCCGCGGTGTGCCGACATCCACGCGCACGGCGCAACTGGCGCGCGAAGTCGGGATCGAGGTTATCTCGCTGGATGAGGCAAAGTGGCTGGATCTGACGATTGACGGCGCGGATGAATTTGACGGTGACCAGAACCTGATCAAAGGCGGCGGCGGCGCATTGCTGCAAGAAAAGATCGTGGCCACAGCCAGCGACCAGATGGTTGTGATTGCCGACATCGGCAAAGAGGTCGAGCATCTGGGCGCCTTCCCGTTGCCCATCGAAGTAATCCCTTTTGGCTGGCAGACCACGCAGGCGTTGGTCGAAGAGACGCTGATCTCTATGGATGTGCTGGGCCGTAAAAGCACGCTGCGCATGAATGGCGACCGTCCTTTTGTCACGGATGAGGGCAACCATATCCTTGACCTGCATCTGGGCCGCATCGGCAACCCGCGCCAATTGGCGCTGGTGGTCAACCAGATGCCCGGTGTGGTGGAAAACGGTCTGTTCATTGATATCTGCGACACGGTTGTGATCGGCTATGGCGATGGTCGTGTAGAGGTGCGGGACATCAACGAAGGCACCGTCGATACCGAACGTCTGGATTTCGTCGAGAGTGACAATCTGTTTTCAGACCTGAGCGAATAGGCTCTGGCGCGGCGGGCCATTAGCTTGCTGCGGCTTTGCGGCACAGGTATTTGATCGGGGCCGATATGGTCATTGGCACTGTGCCGCGCTAGACATGCAAAAATCAATCGCACAGCGGAGAGCTTTAGATGTCCGAAGACCAGTTTGACTATGACCTGTTTGTTATCGGTGGCGGTTCGGGCGGCGTGCGCGCGGCGCGGGTTGCGGCAGGTGAATATGGCGCCCGCGTAGGACTGGCCGAAGAAGACCGCTATGGCGGGACCTGCGTCATCCGGGGCTGTGTGCCGAAAAAGCTGATGGTGTTCGCATCGACCTACCGTGACATGTTTCAGGATGCCCGCGACTATGGTTGGGATGTCAAAGACGGCGATTTCAACTGGGATAATTTTGCAGGCAAAATGCGCGGTGAGCTGGACCGCCTTGAAGGTATTTACCGCAAGCTGTTGGATAACTCTGGCGTGGACAAGTTCGACGCGCGCGCCACGCTCGAGGATGCGCATACGGTAAAATTGTCTACCGGTGAGGAAAAGACCGCGAAACATATCCTGATCGCCACGGGCGGCCGCCCTGTGCGCCTGCCGGTCGAGAATGCGGAGTTGGGTATTATTTCAGACGATATTTTCCATCTTGATACGCTGCCTAAATCCATGCTGATCGTGGGCGGCGGCTATATCGCTTGTGAATTTGCCTGTATTTTGCACGGTCTGGGCGTTGAAGTGACGCTGATGTACCGCGGTGAGCAGATCCTCAACGGTTTTGACAACGAGGCACGCACATTGGTGGCCGAACAGATGGGCGCGCGCGGCATCATCATGCAGGACGGCACCAATATCGCCCATATGGAAGACCGCGATGGCGGCACATGGGTCAAGACCGATACCGGCCTCGAAAAAGTTTATGAAAAAGTATTCTTTGCCACCGGTCGCAAGCCGAATTCGGCTGATATGGGGCTGGAAGCGCTGGGCATTGGTATGGGCAAGGGCGGTGCCATCGAGGTGGATGAATACAGCCAGACCTCTGTGCCATCGGTCTATGCAATTGGCGATGTGACGGACCGCGTGAATCTCACGCCGGTTGCGATCCGCGAGGGCATGGCCTTTGTCAAAACTGTCTTTGGTGGTGAGCCTACGCCGGTGGATCATGAACTGATCGCTTCTGCCGTGTTCACCCAGCCTGAAATGGGCACCGTGGGCCTGTCCGAGGAAGAGGCGCGCGCGCAAGAGCCGATCGAGGTTTATGCGACCACCTTCAAACCGATGCAGACATCTTTTGCGGGGCGCGATGACCGCGTGATGATGAAGCTCGTCGTGAGCCAGAAAACCCGCGTGGTTCTGGGCTGTCACATCGTCGCACCACAATCGGGCGAGATGATCCAGATGGCGGGCATCGCGATTAAAATGGGGGCCACAAAAGAGCAGTTTGACCAGACCTGCGCAGTGCATCCCACGATGTCGGAGGAATTGGTTACGATGCGCACGCCAACGCGGACCTCGTAAGGGGCGGCAAAAGGCGATAGGGTCGTTCGTAACAGCGGGCGACATACCTTGAAATAAACGTGTGAACGTACAAATTAGACAGTATACGAAAATTCGCACCCCGTCGGGGTGACATACGACAAGCCTGCCCCCATGCGGGGCGACTTACAGAGGGAAATATATATGGCTGGCAACACAGGCGGTCCTTGGGGCGGCGGTGGCAATTCAGGCGGCGGCAATCAGGGCGGCGGCAACAAAGGCGGTGACAACCGTGGCAACAACGGCGGCGGCAATAATGGCGGCGGCGGAGAAAAGCCTCCTATCCCCGAGATCGACGAGCTGGTCAAAAAAGGTCAAGAACAGCTGCGCGTTCTGATGGGTGGCGGTGGCCGCAAGCCTACCGGTGGAGGTTCGGGTGGCGGCGGGGCCAATGGTCCGATGCTGACCCGTGGCACTGTTGGTGTCGGTGTGTTGGTTGCGGCGGCCGCGTGGTTGTTTGCCTCGACCTACACGGTACGGCCCGAGCAACAATCCATTGAGCTGTTTTTGGGCAAGTTTTCGGGCATCGGCACGCAGGGTCTGAACTTTGCGCCATGGCCGTTTGTGACCGCCGAAGTTTTTGACGTCACCACCAACCGCACCGAAACCCTGGGTGTGACCCGTGGCGGTAGCGGCAATGATGGTTTGATGCTGACCACCGATGAAAACATCGTTGATATTGATTTCCAGGTGGTCTGGAACATCAAGGACGCCGAAGATTTCAAATTCTCGCTGCGCGATCCTGATGCTTCTGTGCGTGCGATTTCCGAATCTGCGATGCGCGAAGTGATTGCTCAATCCGAACTTGCGCCCATCCTCAACCGCGACCGTGGTCTGGTGGAAGAGCAGGTAAAGACGTTGATCCAGACAACATTGGATAACCGCGAGACGGGCATCAACATTCTGCGCGTAAACGTGAACAAGGTCGATCCACCCAGCCGCACGGTTGTCGTGACGGACGCAAATGGCACCAGCAGTCAGGTGTCGGTTGTGGATGCCTTCCGCGACGTTCAGGCCGCCGAGCAGGAGCGTGACCGTCTGGAGCGTCAGGCGGATGCCTATGCGAACCAGAAAACAGCCGAAGCGCGCGGTGAAAGCGCCAAGCTGCTTGAAGCTGCCGAGGGCTACCGCGCACGCGAAGTCAACGGTGCCATCGGTGAAGCCAGCCGCTTTGAGGCGGTGCTGAACGAATACCGCAATGCCCCTGATGTGACGCGCAAGCGTCTGTATCTGGAGACGATGGAAAAAGTATTCGGTGACGTGGACAAGATCATTCTGGAAAATAACACCGGCGGGGACGGCGGGCAGGGCGTGGTCCCTTATCTGCCGCTGAACGAATTGCGCCGCAGCGGAGGAGATAACTGATGAACAAGGGTAATTTCCTGATCCCGATCGCGGTCATTGTTGCTGCGGGCGTGTTGTCTTCGATCTTTGTTGTGGATGAGCGCGAAAAGGCGCTGGTCCTGCGGTTTGGCCAGATCAAACAGGTCGTGACCGATCCCGGTATCGGGTTCAAAGTGCCGATGATCGACGAAGTTGTGCGGTTCGAGGACCGGATCATGTCGCTTGAGACACCTGTGATCGAAGTCACGCCGGCCGATGATCGCCGTCTCGAGATCGACGCCTTTGTGCTGTACCGCATCGACGATGTTGAACAATACCGCCGCGCTGTCGGCTCGGGCGGTGAAACCCGCGCAGCCAGCGACCTTAGCGGTATTCTCGAATCGCAAATCCGCGCTGTGCTGGGTAGTCAGGGTGTGACCTCGAACACGATCCTGTCGCCAGAGCGTTCCGCGCTGATGGACCAGATCCGCACCCAGTCGGATGCGCGTGCAAATGCCTTGGGCCTTGCGGTTGTGGATGTGCGCCTGCGCCAGACCAACCTGCCAGAGCAGAACTTTGACGCGACCTTGCAGCGGATGATCGCCGAGCGCGACCGTGAAGCCACGGACGAGCGTGCGCGTGGCCGTGAAGCGGCGCAACGTGTGACTGCCCTTGCTGACCGGACGTTCGAAGAGATCATCTCGGAAGCGCGCCGCGATGCACGGATTATCGAGGGTGAAGCCGACGCCGAGCGCAACCGCGTCTTTGCCGAAGCATACTCCAAAGACCCTGAATTCTTTGAGTTTTACCGCTCATTGGCCGCCTATGAAGAGTCGCTGAAAGGGGATAACTCAACCATGGTTTTGTCGCCTGACAGTGAGTTCTTCAACTACTTGCGCTCTGACCAGGGGCGTCGCTCGGAAGAGGGCGAACAGCGCTAGGCGCGAAAGCAGTGATTTCAAAGAGGGCCGCACGATATGTGTCGGCCCTTTTTTTATATTTAAATGCATTTGCCAGTAACGGGCCCGTCATCAAGTGTTGAATTCGCTGTGACAAGGTACATCTTTCATGTTGCGAAGGGTGCGTGCAGGATGCACTCTGAGAGCCCATAAGCCTTCACAGCGGGGGCCACGTGCCGCAAAGCTGCTGTGTGAGTAACGTCAAATCCGCCCCTTTGGGGCATGATGTCGATCAGGAGACACTATATGCAGCCCAAGGCGGTCGCCCGGACACAGTCCCGAACTCTTTCAACCCAGATGCGCGCGGCCCTGATCGGGCTTATGGCATTGACCATGATTGTTGCCCAAACGGTTATGGCGCTGGCCAAACCCGAAAGCCTTGCACCGCTGGCCGAGAATATCAGCCCGTCTGTGGTGAACATCACCACCTCCACATTGGTGGAAAACCGGACAGGCCCACGCGGCATTGTACCCGAAGGATCGCCCTTTGAGGATTTCTTCCGTGAGTTTCAGGACCGTAATCAGGACGACGAGGGCGATACGCCCGCACCGCGTCGTTCTTCTGCGCTTGGGTCGGGGTTTGTGATTTCCGAAGATGGCTATGTCGTGACGAACAACCACGTCATTGAAGGTGCCGATGAGATCACAATTGAATTCTTCTCGGGTGAGGAGCTGATCGCCGAGGTGATCGGCACAGACCCCAACACAGATATTGCGCTGCTCAAAGTCGAAGCCGACAGCCCGCTGCCCTTTGTCAGCTTTGGCGATAGTGACGCAGCGCGTGTGGGCGATTGGGTGATTGCCATGGGCAACCCGCTTGGTCAGGGGTTTTCTGTCTCAGCCGGTATCGTGAGCGCGCGCAACCGTGCGCTGTCGGGGACCTATGATGACTACATCCAGACAGATGCAGCGATCAACCGCGGCAACTCGGGGGGGCCGCTATTCAACATGGACGGTCAGGTGATCGGTGTGAACACGGCCATCCTGTCGCCCAATGGTGGCTCGATCGGGATCGGTTTTTCCATGGCCTCCAATGTTGTGAACCGCGTTGTGGACCAGCTCAAGGAATTTGGCGAAACACGCCGCGGATGGCTTGGTGTGCGCATTCAGGATGTGACGCAGGATGTGGCTGATGCCATGGGCCTCGCAAGTGCATCGGGCGCGCTGATCACCGATGTGCCGGAAGGTCCGGCCGCCGAAGCAGGTCTGGAAACGGGCGATGTGATCCTGTCCTTTGACGGTGTGGATGTCTCGGATACACGCGGCCTTGTGCGGCAAGTCGGCAACAGTCCTGTCGGGGCGACTGTGCGCGTGACCGTGCTGCGTGAAGGCAAAAGCCAGACCATTCCGGTGGTATTGGGTCGCCGCGAAGACGCATCAAACGCCGATGCACCCGCCGCCGAGGAAGAGCCGGAAGAGCAGCCCGAAGCAGAAGTGTCTTCGTTGTTGGGTCTGACCGTGACGCCACTGACCGATGATATCCGCCAGGAACTTGGCGCGGATGCATCCATGCAGGGCCTGGCTGTGACTAACGTCGAGGACGGCTCGGAAGCCTTCGAGAAGGGTTTGCGCACCGGCGATATCCTGACCGAAGCGGGCCAGCAGAAGATTTCGACGATTGCCGAGCTGAACGAGCGTGTGGAAGCCGCCCGTGACGCTGGTCGCAAGTCGCTTTTGCTGCTGGTGCGCCGTGCAGGTGATCCACGATTTGTGGCGCTGACGCTCGACGAAGAGTAACGCGGGACCAATGTTCCAATAAAAAGGGCGCTCCAGACGGGGCGCCCTTTTTTTATGCCGGACCGAACCGGTCGGTTATGGCGTGCGCGGAATGGCTACGATCCCCAGCGCGCGTGCTGTGTCGATGGACAGTACATCACTGTGCAGCCCTTCTGCCGATTGCACAGCCAGCACTGCCGCGCGGGTGTCCCTATCCAGATTTCCGGTGATCGGGCCGTCATAAAGGCCGCGCACCTGTAACGCCCGCTGCAGGGTCGAGACGAATTCGACGGTAAAGGCAGGCGGGCAGGGGATCTCGAACCAGCGGTCGGTCCGCGGTGTTACGATCTCTTGCCGTGTTTCAGAGCGGTATTCAGGCAGCGTCGCAATCGAGCCGTCAGGGTTGGTCTCGGCCGGGGTGACAAGGATTTGTTCGGTGATTGTCTCGATCACGGCAGGCGTTGGAATTTTCCCCCAGCAGGTGCCCGCTGGTGCGCCCGGAGGGGCCAGCCCGTTGCCGACAATCACGCCGCTTTCGGTGACGGTTTGCCCCTGGCTGCAAGCGCCCAACAAAGCAGCGCCTAAAAGAGCTACAAAAAGGCGCGGTGCCTTGGGGGAAGCGGGGGGGTGTATCATGGCCCGATACCTTTGGGTCTATGCTGTGTGCCTATTGCTTAACCTGTTTGCATCACCTTGACTAGAACCGCCATACACAGTGACGCGATGCCGCGTAAAAGGGGCTGGTATGCCGTACAGGGCTTGCGTAGAAAAGGGTGAATTTTTTGGAAAAGGGCAGCTTTCATGGCCAAGATTACCTACGTTGAACATAACGGAACTGAGCATGTGGTCGAAGTGGCCAGCGGGCTCACCGTGATGGAAGGCGCACGCGACAACAATATCCCGGGCATTGAGGCGGATTGTGGCGGGGCCTGCGCCTGTTCGACCTGTCACGTTTATGTGGATCCTGCTTGGGTCGAAAAGGTCCCTGCAAAGGACGAGATGGAAGAAGACATGCTGGATTTTGCCTGTGCGCCTGATCCTGCAACATCCCGTCTGACCTGCCAGATCAAGGTCACTGATGATCTGGACGGTTTGCGCGTGAAAATGCCTGAAAAGCAAATCTAAGCATGGCGGGGCCGCGACCTGCGTTGTTGGGGCGGCTTATGCACCGCGCAACCCAGCTATTGTGCGCGGCGCTACTGGTGCCGGTTGCGGCCTCTGCCCAACCGGCGCAGATGTGGCGCACAAAGGCGATGACGTCGGCCCGCTATACCGAACCTACAACGCGCTACCCCCATGGCGTGCTGGGGGACACAATTGAGCATGGCACGCTAGAGCTACGCTATGATGGCGCGGGGCAGGCCTATCTAATCCGTCTGCCTGAAGAGCGGGTGTTTGAAGACACCCGTCCGCGCATTGTTGATGTGGATGCAGACGGGCTTCCTGAGGCTGTTGTGGTCGAAAGCCACCGCGATCGCGGTGCGCGGCTCGCTATCTATAACGCTGGCGGACTGGTCGCGGCCACGCCCTATATCGGGCGGCGTAACCGCTGGCTTGCTCCGGTTGCTGTTGCGGATCTGGACGGTGACGGGATGATCGAGCTTGCCTATATCGACCGGCCGCATTTGGCCAAAACACTGCGCGTCTGGCGCTTCAAGGGCGGCGATCTGCGGCCTGTGGGAGAGCTTGCCGGGCTGACCAACCACCGGATCGGCGAACGGGATATTGCAGGCGGCTTGCGTAATTGCGGGCAAGGGCCCGAAATGGTCGTGGCCCGTGCAGATTGGCAGCGCCTGATGGCAGTGCGGTTTGACGGGGGCCAGTTAGGCGCCCGCGATATCGGATCACATGAGGGGCGCGGCAGCTTTGCCCGCGCATTGGCCTGCAGATGAAATTATACGCAGCACTTCTTGCCACCGTGATCGCGGCCAACCCTGTGGCAGCGCAAGAGCAAATCACACCAGATGGTTTTCTGGACCTTGCACAGGGCCGCACGCTGAGTTTTTCAAGAATTCGTGACGGTGGATTGGTCGGGGTTGAGGAATTCCTGCGTCGCGATCTGTCGGTCTGGGCGGATGAGACGGGCCGCTGTACCTATGGCCGGATCGAAGTGCGCGGCCCATATTTATGCTTTATCTATGAGGATGCGCCGGACCCTGAGAACTGCTGGCTACCTTTTAACGATGGCGGCACGCTGCTGGTCATGGCGACACGCAGCGGCGAGGTGCAGCGCATCAGCGATATCAGCGAGGAACCGGTGATCTGCGAAGGGGCACCATTGTCCTGAAGCGGGCGCGTTACGCCCTGCTTCTATTCTTTGTCTTCGGGATTAAAGGGCGCGCCAGCCGATATCACGGCGGCAGAACCCTTCGGGCCAATCAACTGCATCAACCATCGCATAGGCACGTTCCTGCGCCTGCTTGAGGCTATCACCACGGGCTGTGACGTTCAGAACGCGACCACCGGAGGCAACGATTTTGCCCTCCCGTTCGGCGGTACCTGCGTGAAACACCATGTTGCTGCTATCAGAGGGCAGGGTGTCCAACCCTGCAATCACGCTTCCTTTGTCATAGCTGCCCGGATAGCCCGCGGCGGCCAGTACAACGGTCAGCGCGTGATCATCGGCCCAGTTCACACGCATCTCGTCCAACCGCGCCTCGGCGGCGGCGTGCAACAGGTCCAGCACCTGCGCGCCAAGGCGCATCATCAGCACCTGACACTCGGGATCGCCAAAGCGTACGTTATATTCAACCAGCCGTGGTGCCCCGTCTTTGATCATCAGGCCGGCATATAGCACGCCTTGATAGGGCATCCCGCGTTTTGCCATCTCGGCCATGCAAGGTTTGATAATCTCGTCCAACGCCCGCGTGGCAATTGCATCGCTCAGCACCGGCGCGGGGGAATAGGCACCCATACCGCCAGTATTGGGGCCGGTATCGCCGTCGCCTACACGTTTGTGATCCTGCGCCGTGCCAATGGGCAGTACGGTCTCACCGTCGCATAGAATGAAATAGGAGGCTTCTTCGCCCTCCATAAATTCCTCGATGACGACCTCAGCGCCGGCTTCGCCGAATTCACCGCCAAACATATCGTCAATCGCGGCTATGGCCTGGTCCACCGTCTCGGCGATGATGACGCCTTTGCCCGCGGCCAATCCATCGGCCTTGACCACAATTGGCGCGCCTTGCGCCTCAACATAGGCTTTGGCCGCGGCGGCATCGGTGAAATGCCCGTAGGCGGCGGTGGGCGCGTTGCAGGCGTCGCAAATCTCTTTGGTGAAGGCCTTGGACGCCTCAAGCGCTGCGGCAGCCCTGGAGGGGCCAAACACCAACACGCCTGCCTCGCGCAGACGGTCGGCAACACCCGCTGCCAAAGGGGCCTCGGGGCCGACAATGACGAAATCGATGTTATTGCGCGTGGCAAATTCCACAACTGTTGCACCATCGTTAACGTCAATGCTGGCGCAATCGGCAATCTGCGAAATGCCCGCATTGCCGGGGGCTACAATCAGCTTGTCGCATTTGGGGTTCTGCAACACGGCCCATGCCAATGCATGCTCGCGCCCGCCACCACCGAGGATCATAATATTCATGGCTCGCACTCCCTTGGCCTTTGGTTGCCTGCGTTTTATGCTGGCCGCAGCTCATGCACAAGGACGCAGCGATGGATCTGTTCGACGATGGCCCTAATGATGCCCCAACGCAGGGCAATACCCCCGAATATACTGTGGGTGAGCTGTCCGGCGCGATCAAACGCGTCATCGAGAACGAATTCGGCCACGTGCGGCTGCGTGCCGAAGTGGGGCGCGTAAGCTTGCCACGCTCGGGCCATGTCTACCTCGACCTCAAGGATGACAAGGCAGTGATGGCGGGGATCATCTGGAAAGGGGTTGCCTCCAAGCTGGCTACGCAACCCGAAGAGGGGATGGAGGTCATTGCCACAGGCCGTATCACGACCTTCCCCGGCCAGTCGAAATACCAGATCATTATCGAAGATATTCAGCCTGCCGGCATGGGCGCTCTGATGGCGGTGCTGGAAAAACGCAAGGCAGCGCTGTCCGCCGAAGGGCTGTTTGATCCTGCGCGCAAACAACCCTTGCCGTACCTGCCCGAAATCATTGGTGTTGTAACTTCGCCCTCGGGCGCTGTTATTCGCGATATCCTGCACCGGTTGCGTGACCGCTTCCCGCGCAAAGTGTTGGTCTGGCCTGTTGCCGTGCAAGGTGCCAGATGCGCACCCGAAGTCGCTCATGCCATCAAGGGTTTCAATAAGCTGACACCAGGTGGGGCCCTGCCGCGCCCCGATCTGATCATCGTCGCCCGCGGTGGCGGCTCGGTCGAGGATCTGTGGGGGTTCAACGAAGAGGCGGTCGTGCGGGCCGCAGCTGCCTCGGATATCCCGTTGATTTCCGCCGTGGGGCATGAAACGGATACGACGCTCATTGATTATGTGTCGGACAAACGCGCGCCAACACCGACAGCCGCTGCCGAGCTTGCCGTGCCGGTGCGCATTGAGCTGATGGCATGGCTTGACCAACAACACGCGCGCCTGTCCCGTGCACTTACCCAAGGCATCACCCTGCGCGGCCAACGTCTGCGCGATATGGCCCGTGCATTGCCCCGTGCCGATAGCCTGCTGGACGGCCCGCGCCAGCGCCTCGACCGTGCTAGCGACCGGCTGGCCCGTGCCCGCTCCCTCACCGAAGCGCCGCGTCTGCGGTTGGAACGTGCCGCCGCACGGCTTGATCCGGCACTTATGACGGGTGTGCAAAGGCGCAGAATGCACCTCACCGAGCTGGGCGGAGGCCTGCGCCCTGCCGCATTACGCGCCCGTCTGGCCGAAAACCAACGTCGTATCACGGCGCTTTCCACCCGATTGACCCCGGCCGTAACCCGAGAATGCCAGCTGCAGGGTGCCCGCCTCGAGCGCACCACGCGCCAGCTCTCGGATACGGCTCAACGCCAGCTGGCACAATGGCGTGCCCAGATCGACAGCGCCGAACGCTTGCGGCGCACGCTCGGCTATGAGGCAACACTGGAACGCGGCTTTGCCGTGGTCCGCAGCGGCGAGGTCCTGATTACCACTGCAGCCCAAGCAGACAATCACACCGAATATGATATCCAATTCGCCGACGGCAAAGTCAGAATGCGCCGCTAAGCCCTATTTTCTCTAGCTGAAAATACTCCGGGGGCCTTTGCCTTTGGCAAAGGTGGGGCAGCGCCCCTCCCGCAGGAAAGGCCGGTTCAAACGCCGATTTTGGGTCCAAGGCACAGCATTTCCTCGGTGCTTTCGTTCGCCTCATAAAGCGGCGTGACGGCAGGATCGTTTTCGAACCGCGCAATTAATCCGCCTGTCCCCTGTTCGAAACTCCAACATTGGGGATCGGTGCGATCCTCATAAACGAAACAGATCAGGCCATCGTCCTCATACCACTCGCCATCACGGCATTCGCCATCCAGAAATGACCAGCGGACGCGGCGGTTGGGCAGATAGATCTCGGCACCATAGGGCGTGCCCCCATTGCCATAATAAAGCGTTTTGCCGCGCGTGTAGCTGTCAAATTCCTCTGCTGTCATCAGGGATTGTGCAGCGGCGGGCAGGGCGCAAAGGCCCCAAAGGATCAGGCTCAGGGTTCTCATAACGCTGTTATGCCAGAACTTGGACTTTAGGACCAGCGTGCCCAAAGGTTTCCGATGTGCTATAAGCGCAGCTCCGCTTGCGCGTAAAGCGCGGGTGAATTGTCGTTTTTTAGCTCACCGGAGCAACCGGTATTTGCTACACAGACCAAAAGCACAAGGGGACAATGGCATGGCGCTCGATGACAAAAAGACCGGGTCGGATAAGGGCGTTTGGAAATCCGGCAAGGGTAAGGGCAGGCGCCACACCAAAGGACGCCAGCTGGAGGATACCGCTTGGAGCGAGGTTCGCGATCTATTAGGAGCCGAGCCGCGTGACCGTGATTTGCTGATCGAACACTTGCACCTGATACAGGATAAATACGGCCATCTGTCCGCGGCCCACCTTCGGGCTTTGGCCGAGGAAATGCGTATCAGCATGGCGGAAGTGTATGAGGTTGCGACCTTCTATGCGCATTTCGACGTGGTCAAGGAGGGGGAGACTCCTCCGCCTGCGCTGACCATCCGCGTGTGCGATTCGCTCAGTTGCGAGCTCGCAGGTGCGCAGGCGCTGAAATCGGCCTTGGAGGACGGGCTTGACTCTGCCGAGGTCCGCGTGCTGCGCGCGCCATGTATGGGGCGTTGCGATACCAGCCCTGTGCTGGAGCTGGACCATGCGCATATTGATAACGCGACGGTTGAAAAAGTGCAGGCGGCGATTGCTGCGGGCAATACACATGCGCATATCCCCGATTATGAAACCTATGCCAGCTACGCGGCGGCGGGCGGGTATGCTACGCTCAAGGATTTGCGCGAAAATGGCGATTGGGAGGCTGTTCAGGACACTATCGCGTCCTCTGGCCTGCGTGGTTTGGGTGGGGCGGGCTTTCCGTCCGGTAAGAAATGGGGGTTTGTGCGGGCCAATGCCGGGCCGCGCTATCTGGCTGTGAATGGCGACGAAGGGGAGCCGGGGACGTTCAAAGACCGCTATTACCTCGAGCGCACACCGCATCTTTTCCTAGAAGGGATGCTCATCGCCGCATGGGCGGTCGAAGCGCAGCGTGCCTATATCTACATGCGCGACGAATATCCTGCCGTGCTGGAAATTCTCGCCCGCGAGATTGCAGAGCTTGAAGATGCCGGCGTCGTGGCTCCGGGTTATATCGAGCTGCGGCGCGGGGCCGGAGCCTATATCTGTGGCGAAGAATCCGCGATGATCGAAAGCATCGAGGGCAAGCGCGGCATACCGCGCCACCGCCCGCCCTATGTGGCGCAAGTAGGCCTGTTTGGCCGCCCGACATTGGTGCATAACATTGAAACACTGCATTGGATTGCACGGATATGCCGCGAGGGGCCGCAGGTTATCTCGAGCGTTGAAAAGAACGGGCGCACCGGTCTGCGCAGTTATTCTGTTTCGGGACGTGTGGCAAAGCCGGGTGTCTTCCTGCTGCCTGCAGGTTCAACCATCACAGATCTTATTGAGGCTGCCGGGGGAATGGCCCCGGGCCATGTCTTTAAGGCCTATCAGCCTGGCGGCCCGTCTTCGGGGTTGCTACCGGCCAGCATGCATGACGTTCCGCTTGATTTCGACACATTGCAACCGCATGGCACCTTTATCGGTTCGGCGGCGGTTGTGATTTTGTCAGAGGCTGATCGCGCCCGCGACGCGGCGCTCAACATGCTGCGGTTCTTTGAAGATGAAAGCTGTGGCCAGTGTACGCCCTGCCGTGTTGGCTGTGAAAAAGCGGTCAAGCTGATGCAGGCCGAGCATTGGGATCAACAGCTGCTCGAAGAGCTGTCCCAGACAATGGTCGATGCGTCCATCTGTGGGCTGGGTCAGGCGGCACCTAATCCAATCCGCCTCACGATCAAGCATTTCGCAGGTGAGATTTAATGAAAGGTTAAACCTCAGGTATAGCATAAGGTTTGACTTTCTTCCTGTTGATTTGATTACTTATTCTGAACAACAAGGCAGCCGCATCCGCGGGATTTGATACTGTTGCAAAGGGTCTGAGCCCCTTGCAGAGAATTGCGCCCGATGCGGCCAAAGTAAAAGCCGCGTTTGCCTGATACGCGGTTCTTCACAAAAACAAGGTCCAGCTTTTCGTTGCGCAATTGGGCGCGACAGCTGGCGGTTTGGCGGTCGATCTTGGCCTGTGCGGCTTGCTTTGAGGTGCCAAAGCCCAGCTGTACGCCCCAGGGTTTGAGTGGTGGTGCCACCCGTTTTAACGGCGTCAGCTTGCGGTTGCGCGCCATGTCGCTGCAGGCTTGGTGAAAGGTCTTTGTCTTATCGAGGCGAAAGTCATGGTTCTGGGGCGGGGCGTCGCGCCATTGCTCGGCGGTGAGGCCGGTAATAATGGGGACGTAATTGACTGTCTCGCGGGCTAGGCCTTTGCCTTCCAGAAATCCCGCCGCGCGCCGCTCTCCTCCGTTATACCCGATTGCGGCCAGCCCTTCGTTGCCAAAGCGGCGTATCATTTCCGCGAGGTATTGCGCCGAATGATCTAACGCGTCGGCGGGATTGTACGGGTCTTTGAGGCCCCGCAGCTTTGCGGTGGAGGGTATGAATTGTGCGATCCCGCGCGCATTGGCGTGGCTAAGCGCGTTCGGGTCAAAGCGGCTTTCCTGCCAGATCAGCCGCGCAAAGAACCCGCTATCGAGCCCGTGTCGCGCCGAGAAAACTTCGATCGCGTTGCAGGTGTCATAGACAAAATGCGCCGGTCGGATGCATTGCACATGGCCCCATTTGGCGGTGCTGCAATAAGGTTCCGTTGGATCGGCCCGTAAGGCACCTGCCCAAAGTACAGATAAAAAGACAAAAAACAGCCGCATAGCCTGTTGGTGGCCGCTGTGCGCGTCCTTGTCAATCGGATGCCCTTCCATCTGAAGGCGCAAGGGGTTAGATCGGTTAGGCAATTCAAGCCGGAGACTGCACCCGTGGCGTTTTTCAAAAAGCTCAAAGACCGCATGTTCAAATCCTCGTCCAAGATCGACGAGGGGTTGGAGGCGATTGTCAGTGATGGCGGGCAGGCAGAACCAGCAGCCGGTAACACACAGGATCAGGCGCTAGAAGCTGAGCGTCAGCAGGCCGAGGCGCAAGCCGAAGCGGAAGCCGCGCAGCGCGCGGAGGCGGCAGCACAGGCCGAGGCGCATGCAAAGGCCGAAGAGGAAGCGCGCCAAGCCGCTGAAGCCCAAGCCGCCCGTGAGCGTGCACAGGCCGAGGCTGAGCGCCAGCGTGTTGAAGCCGAGGCCGCACAGGCCCAAGCCCAGACCGAAGCGGCCCGCGCCGCAGCCGAGGCACAGGCCCAAGCCGCAGCGCAGGCTGAGGCCGAGGCGGCGCGCCTGCAAAAACAAGCTGAAGCTGAGGCCGAGGCGGAACGCCTGCAAAAGCAAGCTGAAGCTGAAGCCAAGGCAGAGCAGGAAGCCGCCAAAGCCGCGCAAGAGGAAGAGCAGGCTCCGGCCGCGCCGCTTCGCACCACCTTGACGCCGGTGGGGGATCTGGATGCGCCGCAAACGTCGGAACCTGCCGCCAAGCCGGGGTTGCTGGGGCGTCTTATGGGCCGCAAATCTGCAGGGCCTGTGGTGCGCCGTGTTCTGGATGATGCCATGCTGGAGCAGCTCGAGGAGCTGTTGATCAGCTCGGATATGGGGGTGGATACAGCTCTGCGTGTTACGGCCAATATGGCTGAAGGGCGATTGGGGCGTAAGCTGTCGGTCGAAGAGATCAAAACCCTGATGAGTGATGAGGTTGCCCGCATCATGGAACCGGTGGCACGGCCTTTGCCGCTGTATGCGAAGACGCCTCAGGTTGTGCTTGTTGTCGGGGTCAACGGCTCGGGCAAGACGACGACAATCGGCAAGCTGGCCAGCCAGTTCCGCGCGGCGGGTAAGAAGGTTGTGATTGCGGCGGGCGACACGTTCCGCGCCGCTGCGGTGGAACAGTTGCAGGTCTGGGGAGAGCGTGCAGGCGTACCGGTACTGACTGCGCCGCAGGGATCGGACCCTGCCAGCCTTGCCTTTGACGCGATGGGCAAGGCGCAAGAAGACGGTGCGGATTTGCTGTTGATCGACACGGCAGGGCGTTTGCAAAACCGGGGCGACCTGATGGAGGAATTGGCCAAGATCGTGCGGGTCATTCGCAAGAAAGACCCCGACGCGCCGCATAATACGCTATTGGTGCTGGATGCCACCACGGGGCAGAACGCGCTCAATCAGGTGAAGGTTTTTCAGGAAATCTCGGATGTGTCCGGCTTGGTGATGACCAAGCTGGATGGCACTGCCAAGGGCGGTGTGCTGGTGGCGCTGGCGGATAAATTCGGCCTGCCCATCCATGCGATCGGCGTGGGCGAGCAGATTGATGATCTGCAGGCATTTGATCCGCAAGAGTTTGCAGATGCGCTTACCGGGCTGGACCGCTAGGTGCGGGCCGTATGACCGATTGGCTCATTTCGATCGAAGGGACAGCGACAGGGCATAACCTTGCGCTTTTCCTTGCCTTGCTGGCGGCGATTCTACATGCGGTGTTTGGCGCTTTGCAAAAAGGGCGGCATGATCCATGGCTGACGCGCGGTGCGATTGACGGCTCCTATTGTCTGATGGCGGCACCTTTTGCACTATTTGTGGTGCCTTGGCCCGAGCCGCATATGTGGGTCATTTTTGCGGGCGCTTGGGTGATCCACTGCCTGTACAAGCTGTTGCAAGCAGCCGCGTATACCAAAGGTGCCTATACGGTTGTCTATCCGGTGGTGCGCGGAACGGGGCCTTTGTTCACGGTAATCGGCGCTTACCTTATTTTCGGCGAAGTCTTTAGCGGTTTGCAGTGGTTCGGCGTTGCGGTTCTGATGTCGGGGATTTTTGGGCTGGCGATCTATAATATGCTCTATCTCGTGGCCGAGCGGGAGACATTGCATGTGGCCTTGGGCTTGGCCTTTGTGACAGGGTTGTTTGTGGCGCTATATACCACCTTTGACGCTTACGGCATCCGTGCAACCGGTAATCCGTTCACGTTTCTGGCGTGGTTTTTCATGATCGACGGTTTCTTGTTCCCGATTATTGCCTATCGCCGTTGGCGGGCCATGCCGGATGCGCCGGCCGTCGGGCCCCTGATGCAGCGCGGGGTCTTTGGCGGGTTGGTTGCTTTTCTCAGCTTTGGTTCGATCATGATGGCCACGCGTCTTGATAAGGTGGGCGAGGCCGCAATATTGAGAGAGACTTCAACCGTTTTTGCCGCCGTAATCGGCTGGTTGGTGCTCAAAGAGACCGTCGGACCGCGGCGGGTGGCGTTGATGGTGTTGATCGCACTTGGGGCGGTAATTGTTGAATTTGGAGGCTAGTGATGACGCAAGCACGTGAGATTAACCCGATCCTGAAACAAGTGCTGGAACTGGGGCCTACGCTGGCGTTCTTTGTTCTTTATGTTCGCATCAAGGATGATGTGTTTACCTTCGGGGGCACGGAATACAGCGGCTTTATTGTATCTGCTGTGGTGTTCATACCGATCTTGCTGGCCGCGATTGGCGCGCTTTGGCTGCTCACCGGCAAGTTGAGCCGCATGCAGGTTTTCACGGCCTTTATGGTGATCTTTTTCGGCGGGTTGACGGCATGGTTCAACGACGAGCGGTTCTTCAAGATGAAGACTTCGATCGTTTATGGTTTTCTGGCCATCATCCTCGGGATCGGTCTGGCGCGGGGGCGGTCGTGGCTTGAGTATGTGATGGCTGAAATGATGCCCATGCGCCATGAAGGCTGGATGATCCTGACAAAGCGGTTGGTCATGGTTTTTGCCGCGCTCGCCGTGGGGAACGAGATTATCTGGCGGACCATGTCCACGGATGCGTGGGTCAAGATCGAGACATTCGGATTTCCGGTGATTTTGATGGTGTTCTTGTTCTGGCAGTTCGCACAGCTGCAACCCTATGTGATCGAAGACGAGGCCGACGCCAAGTGAGCGGGATTTGCGCCAAGTGAGGGGCAATCCCCCCGTCCACTAGGCGTGTTGATCGGATGCGTTCTTGCGGTCATAGCGGGCTGTGATGGCCGCAGCTTTGCGGCGCAGGGCAAGGGACCATGAGGTGCCGGTATCAGGCGCGTGGGGCAGGGCGCAAGCCAACTGCTCAGCCGTGAGCCTCCCCTCCAGCAGCGCCGCGTTCAGGGCCATCACGCCGGGGCGCGTGTAGCTGGACCAATGGCAAACCCGCCGCGCAGGCTGTGCCAAAGGATAACCCAAGCGGGCGAGTGTTTCGAGTGTGGCAGGGCAGCTGATCTGTATCTGATGGGCCTGCGGTGCTCCAAGCCCACGGGCGATGGCACCTGTGCCGCCGATAAGGCGTTCAAAGGCCAGATCAAACAGGTAGTTTTCTCGGCTGGTGACGTGAAACAGGGTGCAATCGTGACCGGCAGGAGATTTCAGTGCATGATAGGCCAGCCCTTGATGCGCGGCTCCGTTCAAAAGCACGATCCGCCCGACATCGCCGCGCCGCAGATAAGGAAGGGCGGCCAGCGCCAATGTTGCTCCCAGCGAATGGGCAATCACATGCACAGGACCGTGGGGGCGCAGCGCGCGGATCAGCCCTGCCAGCTCCCGAGCGTGTTCGAACGCCCGCCCGTAGGCCCGCGCCAACCCTGTGCGGGCGTGCCAGCCGAAGGCAACGCACAGGGTGTCGGATCGCGTGGCCAGTGTTTGCGGCCAGCCTGCGGGGCCGAACAGGCTGGTGTGTGGGCAATGGGTCCCCATGTAGGGTGCATATTTGTACCCGTGCACCATGATCACTGTGCCCCGTGTGGCTGTACAACTGTTGGTCAGGATTGGCTTCACAGGCTGGGCCGATCCATGCAATGTGAGGCCGTGTTCAGAGCTGTTGATCCGGAGCAACGACATCGCCGGTCCTTGTACTGGATGCCGCACGCATGGCGGGATGATGACAATTTGAGGTATAGTTTCAGCATGTAACGGCCAGATGAATATCGCGTTACAGGGGCGTTCGTCCGGCTTGACCAAAAGAGGCGGATCACATAACACGCAAGGGTGGCGATTTGTTACCGGATTGCGGGCCACGTTAAATATTCTGCTAAAAGGTCAGGATGAAAGCCCCCCTTTCGCTTGGCCGCGTAAGGGTTTTTTTGTGCCCGCCGCATATGCGGAAAGACAAGTGGTTTTGCCGCCGCCGCCGTGCGGAGATACAGAGGACGAATATATGAGCAATGACTGGAAACCGGGCACCAAAGCGGTGCATGCAGGAACGCGACGCAGCCAGTATGGCGAAGTCTCCGAAGCGATTTTCCTGACGCAGGGCTTTGTCTATGACAGTGCCGAACACGCCGAACAGCGGTTTATCTCCAGCGGCGAGGATGAATTCATCTATGCGCGCTACGGCAACCCGACTGTGGCCATGTTCGAAGAACGGATTGCCGCGCTGGAGGGTGCCGAGGATGCATTTGCCACCGCGTCTGGTATGGCTGCGGTTTCTGGTGCGCTGACTTCCATGCTGAAGGCAGGGGATCATGTCGTGTCTTCGCGTGCGCTGTTCGGTTCGTGCCTTTATGTATTGGAAGAAATCCTGACCCGCTACGGCGTCGAGGTCAGCTTTGTAGACGGAACCGATCTGGCGCAATGGGAGGCGGCGATCCGTCCCGACACCAAGGCAGTATTCTTTGAGTCGATCTCGAACCCTACATTGGAAGTCATTGATATCGAAGCTGTGGCAAAGTTGGCCCATGCCCAAGGGGCGTTGGTAGTCATCGACAACGTCTTTGCCACGCCGGTCTATTCACGCGCCTTCGAACAGGGGGCCGATGTGGTGATCTATTCGGCGACCAAACATATCGACGGCCAAGGTCGCACGCTTGGCGGTGTGATCCTTGGGTCGCGCGACATCATCCGTGGCACGGTTGAACCCTACATGAAGCACACCGGCGGTTCGATGTCGCCATTTACCGCTTGGGTCATGCTCAAAGGTCTTGAAACCATGGGCCTGCGGGTCCGTGCGCAAGCGGCAAGTGCGCAAGCTGTGGCAGAGGCGCTGGAAGGTCATGACGCATTGGCGCGTGTGATCTATCCGGGTCTGGCCAGTCACAGCCAGAATGCATTGGTGCAAAAGCAGATGGGCGCGGGCGGCACTGTTCTTGCGGTTGATCTCAAAGGCGGCAAGGACGCGGCATTTGCCTTTATGAACGCGCTGCAAATCGGGGTGATCTCGAACAACCTTGGCGATGCCAAAACAATCCTGACCCATCCGGCCACCACAACGCACCAACGCCTGCCCGAAGAGCAGCGGGCGAGCCTTGGCATTACCCCTGGTTTGGTGCGGATGAGCATCGGTCTGGAAGACTCCGACGATCTGGTTCAAGACTTTCTTCAAGCGCTTGCAGCCGCAAAATAAGCCTGAACCAAAAGGGCCCGCGCAATATTTCCCCGTTATCTGTGATAATGTTTTGGCAATATGGCGCGGGACGCCTACATATGGCTCCTGACAGACAAGGGGGCTCTCCCATGAATATTGCGACACCAATTGCACCGACACCGGACCGGACCGCTGCGCAAGCTGCGCTCGAGACTTTGCGCGCATGGGCTGCGACTGCCGATGAGGCAGAGCTGGCCACGCTGGATCCTGCGGTTGCGAATCTGCTGAGCGGGGGCGAAGCCTATCCGCTGTTCAAGCGTGAATATCCGGCCGATTTCGAGATCGAGCCCGATTACAAGGACAGCCTGCCCGATCTGCAAAACGGACCATCGAGCCTGATTAAAGGGGCCAATCAGCAAATTCAGCACGTAGGCATTTCGAACTTCCGGCTGCCTGTGCAGTTCGCCACCCGCGACGGCCAACCCTTGACGCTCGAGACCTCTGTGACGGGTACGGTTAGCCTTGATGCCGATAAAAAAGGTATCAACATGTCGCGCATCATGCGCAGTTTTTACAAACATGCCGAAAGCACTTTTAGCTTTGATGTGATCGAAGCGGCGCTGGATGACTATATCACCGACCTCGAGAGCTTTGATGCCCGTATCCAGATGCGTTTTTCTTTCCCGATGAAGATCGGCAGCCTGCGCTCGGGGCTGGAGGGCTATCAATATTACGATGTTGCGCTTGAGTTGGTCGAACAGGCGGGCGTGCGTCAGCGGATTATCCATCTGGACTATGTCTACTCCAGCACCTGCCCCTGTTCGCTTGAGCTGAGCGAACATGCCCGTGCCACGCGCAACCAATTGGCAACGCCGCATTCGCAACGCTCGGTCGCGCGGGTTTCTGTGTTGCTGGAGGATGCGGGCGAGTGTCTGTGGTTCGAGGATCTGGTCGAGGCCTGTCGCCGTGCCGTGCCAACCGAGACGCAGGTCATGGTCAAGCGTGAGGATGAGCAGGCCTTTGCAGAGCTGAATGCCGCCAATCCGATCTTTGTCGAAGATGCTGCACGCCTATTTTGTGAGCAGTTGCTGGCTGACCAAAGGGTGTCGGATTTCCGGATTGTGGCCAGCCATCAAGAGAGTTTGCATAGCCATGATGCCGTAAGTGTGCTGACCGAAGGTCCGACATTTGCGCAGGCCAGTTTCGATCCGAAACTGTTCAATACGCTGTTTCACGTGGGCTAAATCGCCCCTGAAAAGCAATGTGACCGCAAACATAGCCGCTCCTTTATGGGGCGGCTATTTTCATTTTTGCCTAAAATTTGGGCTGTCTCGCTTGCAGCCAGCGGGTGTCGGCTATGCAGATTTGACGGTGGTGCTGCGGTGCAGCAAGGCCTAGTTATGAGGCACGGGAATACTCCCGCGCTGAAAAAAAACCGAAGGTATCCGAAATGACCTATCAAGCACCCGCACATGAATTTGACGCCGCCCGTGGCGAAAACGCGGCCTCTGCACCTGTTGCAATCCTGGCCCGCACATTGCGCGCTGTCGGCGGTGTCTTCAAACGCATCGGTTCGGCATATTGCAAAGCGGCGATCGCGTCCTCGCGCATGCAAATGGTTCAGAAGCTGAACGAAAAATCCGACGCAGAGCTTGCGCAGCTGGACATCAAACGCGACGAAATCGTGCAATACGCCTTTCGCGATATGCGCCACATCTAAAACGACACATACGCCGCATTTTTTGTGGCGTATTCGGGGGGAGTCGAGCAGCCTCGCTTGACACTGGTGCCCGCCCACGCCAACCCTGCCCAGATGGATCTGCGCCCTGTTGGATATGTAATTGGCCTTTTGGTAGCCGTGCTTGGCGCGGCGATGCTAGTGCCCCTCATGGTCGATCTGGCCGAGGGGCGCGGCCACTGGCCTGTTTTTCTTCAAAGCTGTTTTATCACGGTTCTGGCAGGTGGCGCTATTGCGCTTTCTTGCCAAAGTGGCGTGCGTGAAGGGCTGACTATTCAGCAAACATTCCTTTTGACCACCTCTGTCTGGGTGGCGCTTCCGTTGTTCGGTGCGCTGCCGTTCGTGCTGGGTGAGACGGATGCACGCACGGTTGACGCGGTATTCGAGGCAATGTCGGGCCTGACCACCACAGGAGCCACAGTTTTTGAAGGGCTTGATGACCTGCCCAAGGGACTGCTGATCTGGCGGGCTATTCTGCAATGGCTGGGTGGCATCGGTATCATTGTTGTCGCGATGGTGTTCCTGCCCGAGCTGCGCGTGGGCGGTATGCAGATTTTCAAATCTGAAAGCTTTGATACATTGGGAAAAATTTTGCCCCGTGCGGGCCAGATCGCAACCCAAATTTCCGGTCTTTATGTGGCCTTTACACTGATTTGCGCGATGACCTATCTGGGCTTTGGCATGAATGCATTTGATGCCTCTGCCCATGCCATGACCACAATTTCGACAGGCGGTTTTGCCAATTATGATGCATCTTTCGGGGTCTTTGCTGGTCCGTTGGAGTATATTGCCGCGTTGTTTATGATTCTCGCGGCATTGCCGTTTGTGCGCTATGTGCAGCTGATCAATGGCAACCCAGTCGCCCTGTGGCGCGATCCGCAAGTTCGGGGCTTTGTGAAAACCATTGCCGTATTGGTGATCGTGCTGATTATCATGCTCGAAGAAGGGGTGCACCTGGGCTATGAACAGGCCGTGCGCGAGGCGTTATTCAACGTCACGTCGATCATCTCTGGCACTGGCTATGCCTCGGTCGATTATATGAAATGGGGCAGCTTCGCTGTGGCGTTGTTCTTTTTCATCGGTCTGATTGGCGGCTGCGCGGGGTCGACGGCTTGTTCGGTCAAGGTCTTCCGCTACCAGCTTCTGTTCGCGTCGATCCGAGCGCAGTTGCGGCGCATCCGGTCGCCGCATGGCATCTTTACTCCGCGCTATGCAGGCAAGCCGGTTACCGAAGAAGTGCTTGCCTCCGTGATGACCTTTTTCATGTTCTTTGTGCTCACGCTGGGGGTTGTCGCGGTCGCCTTGTCGATGACGGGGCTGGATTTTGTGACAGCGGTGTCTGGTGCGGCGACTGCGCTGGGGAACATCGGACCGGGATTGGGGGATATCATCGGTCCCTCCGGCAACTTCGCGTCGTTGAACGACACGGCAAAATGGATCCTGACGCTTGCCATGCTCGTAGGGCGGTTAGAGCTGATGGTGGTCTACGTCATATTTACCCTTAAATTTTGGAGAGCTTGATGTCCCAAATGCCGACCCGCCCTTTGGGCGCTCAGATATCCCATATGTTGAAGGCGCGCGGGGTAGATGTGATTTTCGGCATTCCGGGGGTGCATAATCAGGAAATGTACCGCGGGATTGAAGAGGCCGGCATCACCCATGTGCTGGCGCGTCACGAGCAGGGCGCGGGTTTCATGGCTGACGGCTATGCACGGGCAAGCGGCAAACCGGGGGTGGCTTATGTGATCACCGGCCCCGGTATGTGCAATATCATGACGCCGATGGGCCAAGCCTATAGCGATTCTGTGCCGGTTCTGGTGATCGCCAGCTGTCTGGACGAAACAGCCGCGCGGCGCGGGCAGCTTCACCAGATGAAAGACCAGCAAGCGGCGGCGGCAACGGTCTGCGACTGGTCTCATACGGCGCATAGTGCGCAGGCGGCTTACGGATTGGTCGACCGTGCCTTTCAGGAGTTCGCCACATCGCGGGCGCGGTCGAAATATATTCAGGTGCCCATCGCGCAGCTGGAGGCTGACGCCAAGCCGGCAGCGGCACCTGTGCCTGTGGCAGAACCATCTGCGCATCTGTACGCCGATCTCGAGGCGATTGGTGCCCGTATCAAAGCAGCGGAAAAACCGTTGTTCATTTTTGGCGGCGGGGCGACGGGTGCAGCAACGCAGGCGCGTGCTGTGGTGGCTGGGCTCAAGGCGGCCAGCATGGTCACCTGTGCGGGGCGCGGCGTGATCGCTGCGGATGATCCGTTGTTTTATGGCGCTGCATTGGCGCGCCCTGACAGTGCGGATGTGATTGCTGCTGCCGATCTGGTCATTGTTGTCGGCTCGGAGCTGGCAGAGGTCGACATCTGGCGGATGGACCTTGGTGCCAAGGCTCCGGTCATCCGTGTGGATATCGACGCCGAAGTGCTCAGTGATCATCATGCGGCGGAAATACGGGTGCAGATGGATGCAACACTGTTCCTTGAGACTTTGGCACAAGACGTGGCAGAGCAGGGGCGCACGACCAAATGGGAGCCCGCAGAGGTGGCCCGCACCCGCGCGCGCTGGCGTGCCGAAGTGGATGCCGAACGCCCCGGTATCGTGCCCATCTGCGATGCCCTGCGCGACGCACTGCCCGAGGGTACGATGATTTACTCGGATATGACCCAATTCGCCTATGTCGCAAATGAGGTCTGGGACATGGATGGGCCTGCGCAATGGCACCACCCGTCGGGATTTGGCACGCTGGGGTATGCGACGCCCGCCGCGATCGGCGGTGCGATTGCCCGCAAAGGCGCGCCGACGATGGCGATTATCGGTGACTACGGCTTTCACTATACCATGCAGGAATTGGGCGTCGCTGTTGAGTTGGGGCTCAGTCTGCCGATCATTCTGTGGGACAATGGCAAACTAGGCGAGATTGAGGATAGCATGGTACGCGCCCAGATTGCGCCCAATGCGGTGGTCGCTCATAATCCCGATTTTTGCAGACTGGCCGAGGCCTTTGGCGCGCGGGCTGTAGCGCCTCAAAGCCTTGAAGCCCTGCAAGACGCCCTGCGCGCGGCGTTTGAAGCGGATGGTCCGACGCTAGTCTACGCGACACCGGCCCTTACGGCCTGAACCTTTGTCCTGACAAAGAAAAGAGCGCAGCCGTTCAAGGCTGCGCTCTTTGAGTGTTCCGAATAATCTGGCGTTATTCCCAGCAGCTGACCAGCACGGTCATGCCGCTGGCTTTTTCCGACAATTGATAGGGCGTCAGGCCAGAGGTCGCGCTGGCGCTCGGCACGGTGAGCCCTGCGTCCTGCGCCGCAGATACCACCGTGGCCGCATCCACAGCAAAGCTGACGTCATCAGGCAGCACAGGTCCGCCTTCTGGTGCGCCGGTTAGCATCCCGATGACTGCTCCGGTCCGGTCAAGTACGGGACCACCCGCATCACCGGGGCGGGCGCGCAGTGCAAGGCGGCTGATGTTTTCCTCGCCCTGAAGCCCTTGAACATCGGCCAGCGTGCCGAAGCTCATGGAAGGGGCGTTCAAGACACCGCCAAAAGAATAGCCTGCCAAGGCGACCTCGCTTTGCAAACGGGTGGGGGCGCTGGCAAATCCTGCTACGGCCAAGGGGGCAAGCGCGGCATCCGGTTTGAGGAACGCAACGCCGCGGGTGCTGTCGTCAGCTATGATCTGCGCGTCGGTGTCTCCGTCCAATGTGATCCGTGAACAGCTTTGCAAGGCAGCAGAGGTTGTCGCGACTGTGCCATTGCTGTCTACGAAAAAGCCCGATGCGGTAACCTTGGGTTTACGGATCTGCAACCCCGAGATCATGTCGATGGATTGCTGCGATGCCGCCCCTGCCGAGGCGCTGAGAACACCAGGTGTGCGGGTAAAGCTGCTGCGCATCTCGGCCAGCAACCGACGGCGGCGTTCTTCGTCGCCGGCGGGCCAGATCAGGGTGAAACCTTTGATTTCGCCATTTTCCAATGCGACTTCGGTATGGCTGATCATCCGGCCATCTTCGCCGACGAGGGTAAAGCTTGAGTCGCCACGTTCACGCGGGCCGTCCGTTGGGACAATTTCGAGCGTTTGCATGATCTCGTAGAGACCAAACAAAGTGTCCTGATCGCCGGCTTGGCTGATCAAAAGCACGCGTGCGTCGACGTCTCCCGTGGGAGAGTATTGCGCAAAGGGTGGCTCGTAGCGGTCAAAGGCAACAACAGCTGTGGGCATCGTGACTTCGATCCCTGCTTGTGCATCGCGGACCGTTTGCAAGCCCAGATCTTCGAGCACGGCGTTATACTGGCGTTTCAGCGCGGCGCGTTGCAAGGTGGTCAGGATGCCGGTTTTCTCAAAATTATTGGCTTCTTGCCATGCGGCCATAGAGTTGCGTGTGCCACGCCCGAATGAGCCGTCGATGGCTGCGTTATAAAAGCCAGCCCATTGCAGCATAACCTGAAGCTGCTTTTTCTCGTCACGGCTCAGGGCGCGTTCGGTGCGTTGTGCCTGTGCGGGTGTTTCATCTGCAGGTTCCGGTTCGACCTGAGGGGCAGGGGTGATCTCGGTGATTTGTGGTTCGGTCTCCGCCTGCGGGGTAGGGGCGGGTTGTTCTGGCTGGCTGCCCGTAGGGGCATCTAGGGCACCCGTGCCCAGCACATTCGCGCCCACAGGCCAGAATTGCTGACGCAGGCGGCTGGAAAGCTGGATAAAGCTGTCGCTGGGAATCAGCCCGTCGCGGCGGTACTGACGCAGCACCAGCTCTGCATCGGCGCGGCGGTAGGGGCCGACGACAATCGCATACCAGCCGCCACCCACAGCGAATCCGTTCACATCCTGAAGTAACGTTGTATAGGCCCGCGCACGGTCGGTGGCCTGCGACAGGGATTGCACGGCCTGCACCTGCACCCAAACCACATCGTCATCGTTATTCGACTGGGCATGAACGGGACCCGTGAAGCTAAAGCTCAGGACGCTCAGGCAGATCAGGATAAATCGCAACATTATCGGAATGGCTTTCAAAATGATTAATTTGCCGCACATAAACAGTATTTGAGGGTGATTTCCATATCGCATTCCATTGGCTGACATAGAATTTACGACGGGGGCGGCCAAGTTGTAGCACCGCTGCCCTGTGATTGACCCGAGCCGCGCCGCACCCTAGTAAGAGCGTCAAATGGCAAAGGACGCGATCATGGCCGGTACACCCCGCTCGTTTCAGGAAATCATACTGCGCCTGCAGGCCTATTGGGCACGGCAGGGCTGCGCAATTCTACAGCCCTACGATATGGAGGTTGGCGCAGGTACATTCCACCCCGCAACCACCCTGCGCAGCCTTGGCGATCAGCCTTGGGCGGCTGCCTATGTGCAACCCTCGCGCCGCCCGACCGACGGGCGCTACGGCGAGAACCCCAACCGGTTGCAGCACTATTACCAATACCAGACCCTGATCAAACCCAGCCCGCCCAACCTGCAAGAGCTGTATCTCGGCTCGCTCGAGGCGATTGGCGTGGATATGGCGCTGCATGACATCCGCTTTGTCGAGGATGACTGGGAAAGCCCGACATTGGGCGCATGGGGCCTTGGCTGGGAAGTCTGGTGCGACGGCATGGAAGTCAGCCAGTTCACCTATTTCCAACAGGTGGGCGGCCATGACTGCCACCCTGTCTCGGGGGAGCTGACCTACGGGCTTGAGCGTCTGGCGATGTATATCCTTGGGGCGGATCATGTGATGGACATGCCGTTCAACGACCCTGACGCGCCGATCCCGCTGACCTACGGTGATGTTTTCAAACAGACGGAAGAAGAATACGCGCGCTGGAACTTTGACGTGGCCAACACCGAGGTGTTGCTGCGTCACTTTGAAGAGGCCGAGGCCGAGTGCAAAGCCATTATCGAACAAGAGCACGTGGACCCGAAAACCGGCAAACGCATTGTGATGGCCCATCCCGCTTATGATCAGGCGATCAAAGCCAGCCACATGTTCAACTTGCTGGATGCGCGTGGCGTGATTTCCGTGACCGAACGTCAGGCCTATATCGGTCGCGTGCGGGCGCTGACCAAAATGTGCGCGGACGCTTTTGTGCAGACGCGCGCGGGTGGCTGGCGTGATGATGCCGTGTGAACGCGCGCTTTGTGGAAAGAGCAGTAGATGACCGGTAAAATTTTAGGGGGATTCATCGTGATCTCAGCATTGGTGGCGGGTGCCGCACTCTATTACCTGCAAATCTATGGCTTCTATCAAGAGGTCGATGCACCTGCGGGCGGTGTCGAGCTGGTGAAACTGGGCGATGCGCAGCGCGAAATGATCCCGATCGAGAACTTCAAAGCGATCGACGCCGACAGCTCGCCCATCCGCTACCGGGCGTGTTTCACTACGCCCTATAGTCTGGGGTTGTTGACCGAGACTTTCGAGATGGTCGAAAACATGACCCCGCGCAATGCGCCGGGCTGGTTCGATTGTTTTGACGCCGAAGCAATCGCAGGCGAGCTTGAGGCCGGCACGGCGCTGACCTTTCTGAGCGAGAAAAACGTGCACTACGGCGTGGACCGGATTGTGGCCATCACCAATGACGGGCACGGCTATGTCTGGCACGAGCTGAACGATTGTGGCGAGAAAGCATATGACGGTACGGTTGTCGGTGAGGAATGCCCCCCTGTACCAACCGCGCAAGCACCAACAGAATAACGCCGCAAGCGGCAAAGACGAGGTATCCCAGTGGCTGATCTGCTGATTGAACTGTTCTCCGAAGAAATCCCCGCCCGTATGCAAAAGCGCGCAGGCGAAGACCTCAAGAAACTTGTGACCAATGGCATGGTTGAGGCGGGGCTGACCTATGCTTCTGCCGCGGCTTTTGCGACGCCGCGCCGCTTGTGTCTGACGGTTGAGGGGGTGCTGGACGCCAGCCCCCGTACAGTGGAAGAGCGCAAAGGCCCCAAAGCGGACGCGCCCGAAAAAGCCATTGAGGGTTTCTTGCGTGGTGCCGGTCTGACCCGCGATGATCTGGAAGAGCGCGACACGCCCAAGGGCAAAATCCTGTTTGCCAAGATCACCAAAGAAGGTCGTCCCGCCGCCGACATCATCGCCGAAGTGCTTGAGCAGACGATCCGCACCTTCCCATGGCCCAAATCCATGCGCTGGGGCAGCGGCACGTTGAAATGGGTGCGCCCGTTGCATTCGATCCTGTGCATCCTTAGCCGTGAAGACGGCGCTGAAGTAGTGCCCTTTGAAGTGGACGGGATTGTCTCTGGCAACAGCACGCGCGGTCACCGCTTCCTTGCGCCAGATGCTTTCACCGTCACCGGATTTGACGATTACACCTCCAAGCTGAAACGCGCCTTCGTCGTGCTAGACGCGGCCGAGCGGCAGGATACGATCTGGAATGATGCGACCAACATGGCCTTTGCCAATGGGTTGGAAGTGGTTGAGGACGCGGGCCTGTTGGCCGAGGTTGCAGGCCTTGTTGAATGGCCCGTGGTTCTGATGGGCCGCATCGGCGATGACTTCCTCGATCTGCCCCCAGAGGTGCTGCAAACCTCGATGAAAGAACACCAAAAGTTCTTTTCCGTGCGCAACCCCAAGACAGGGCGGATCGAGCGCTTTGTCACCGTTGCCAACCGCACCACTGCCGATAATGGCGCTACGATTTTGGCCGGCAATGAAAAAGTGCTCAGCGCGCGGCTGGCGGATGCGAAATTCTTCTGGGACAATGATCTGCGCGTGGCGAAGTCTGACGCAGGCATGGCCACTTGGGTCGAGAACCTCAAGAACGTGACCTTCCACAACAAGCTGGGCACACAGGCCGAGCTGATCGAGCGTATGGCCGTGTTGGCCCGTGAACTGGCCCCGATGGTTGGTGCCGATGCAGACGCTGCCGAAGCTGCAGCTAAAATCGCCAAGGCCGATCTCAGCTCTGAAATGGTCTATGAATTCCCCGAATTGCAAGGCCTGATGGGCCGCTACTATGCCGCCGCTGCTGGCATGAGCGAGGAGGTCGCGGCAGCCTCCGAGGAGCATTACGCGCCGCTCGGCCCCTCCGACGACGTGCCAACCGCGCCGGTGTCCATCGCCGTGGCACTGGCAGAAAAGATCGACAAACTCACAGGCTTCTGGGCGATTGATGAAAAGCCTACCGGCAGCAAAGACCCGTTCGCGCTGCGCAGGGCTGCGTTGGGTGTTATTCGGACAGTTCTCGATAACGGTTTGACGATACCGTTGAACGCGACGATTGCCGCATCGCCACATTCGGCTGAAGCAGAGAACCTCCTCTCCTTCCTCCACGACCGCCTCAAAGTCTATCTCAAGGATCAAGGCATCCGCCATGACATCATCGACGCCTGCATCGCCATGGAGGGCAATGACGATCTCACGTTACTCGTCAAGCGCGCCCGCGCGCTTAGCGATACGCTGAAGACCGACGATGGCGAAAACCTTCTTCAAGCCTTCAAACGCGCCAACAACATTCTCAGCCAAGCTGAGGAAGCGGACGGGGTGGAATACTCCTACGGTGCGGATGTGAAATACGCCGAGACGGAAGAGGAAAAAGCGCTGTTTGCTGCTTTGGATGCCGCCGAAGCCACAATCACGCCCGCCATGGAAACGCAGGATTTCACCACCGCTATGTCGGCAATGGCTGGCCTGCGCCCCGCGCTTGATGCCTTTTTCGAGGCCGTGCAGATCAACACCGAAAATGCGACCGTGCGCCGCAACCGCCTGAACCTTCTCAGCCGTATCCGCAGCCTATGCGCTTCGGTGGCGGATTTGACCCGCATCGACGGCTAATTGACGTAACGCTGCTCAGTGTAAGCTTTGGCTTGCTCTGGGCGGCGTTAACTTTATGCTGCGGATGAACCCAAAGGACGCCGCAGTGCAGAACAATCCCGATACCACGCTTGTCACGCAAACCGCCCCCATCGCCACGGCGACACATGGCGGGCGGGCGAAATGTTTGCAGCGCCTGGTCCGGCTTGAGCTGCCCGTGCCGCGCACTGTGGCGCTGTCTTTCTCGACGGTTGAGGCCATCGCCAGCGGCGATCTGCCCGACGTGGATCATATTGTTGATCAATTCCCGACCGATGCGCTGCTGTGTGTGCGCCCGTCCAGCCAGGACCCCGATTGGGGCGGGCCGGGGGCCGTCCTGAACATCGGGATGAATGACGCACGGTTCGAGATGTTCAGCAATACCATGGGTGAAGAGGCCGCCGCGGCGATCTACACCCGCTTTATCCAATCCTATGCGATCAACGTGGTCCGGTTGGACCCCGATATGTTCGACGAGGTTGAGGGTGAAGGAAAGGTCGCGCTGGACGAAACAATCGCCGCCTATGAACAAGAGACCGAAGAGAAATTCCCGCAATCGCGCCGCACCCAGCTGCGCGCGGTTTTGCTGTCCATGGCGCGGGCGTGGAACGGCACCTCGGCGCGGTTGTTGCGGCAGGCCAAAGGCGCGCCAGCGGATGCGGGCCTGGGCCTTGTGGTGCAGCAGATGGTGTTCGGCCTTGGGGCCGGTCACTGCGGATCAGGTGTGTTGCAGCTGGTCAACAGCGACACTGGCGCGCCGCAGGTCACGGGCCGCTACCTAAGCCAAAGTCAGGGGCGCGATGCGCTCGAAGGCGGTTCGGGGTCGATGTTCCTTACATCCGACCCGCGCGGACCCGCGCTCGAGGATGTGCTGCCAGAGGCGTTTGAGACGTTAAAGGACCATGCGACCCTGATGCGCAGGCGGCTGCGGGCCGAGATGGTGATGGAATTCGCGATTGAGGATGGTGCGGTGCATATCCTCGACGGGATGCGTGTGTCGCGGTCCTCTCGGGCGGCGGTGCGTATTGCGGTGACGTTGGCCCAAGACGGGGTGATCAGCCGCGAGGAGGCGCTGATGCGGGTGCAGCCCGGTCTGCTGACCGAGTTGCTGCACCGCCAAATTGATGCGACGGCGCGGCGGGATGTGATCGGGTTCGGCATTGCCGCCAGTCCGGGGGCTGCCACGGGGCGCCTGGTATTCGATTCCGCCGAAGCCCAGGCAAGTGCCGCGCGTGGCGAAGCCTGTATTCTGGTGCGCCGTGAAACATCTTCGGAAGACGTGCGCGGCATGCATGCCGCTAATGCTGTGCTGACCGAGCGCGGCGGTATCACCAGCCATGCGGCGGTGATCGGCCGCGGGATCGGCCTGCCTTGTGTTGTGGGGGCCTCGAACATTATCTTTAGTCAGCGGGACAAAACGATCACCGCTGCGGATGGCCGCGTGTTCCGTGAGGGGGACGAGCTGACGGTGGATGGCTCAACGGGGCAGATCCTTGCGGGGGCGGCCAAGATGCAAGAGGCCGCGCTGGATGATTATTTCCGCACATTGATGCAATGGGCGACTGATTGCGCCGATATCAAAGTGCGCGCCAATGCGGATACGCCCGCCGATGCACGGACCGCGCGCAATTTTAACGCCGAAGGCATCGGCTTGTGCCGAACGGAACATATGTTCTTTGATCAGGGCCGCCTGACGGTCATGCGCGAAATGATCTTTGCCGACACATCGGACGGCCGGCGCGCGGTGCTGGAGCGGTTGCTGCCCATGCAGCGCGAGGATTTCACACAGCTTTTCCGCATTATGAAGGATCAACCGGTCTGTATCCGCCTGTTTGATCCGCCCTTGCACGAATTTCTGCCCATGGACGCCAGCGGCCAGCGGGAATTAGCAGAGGCGCTGGACCTGCCGCGCTCTGATGTGACACGGCGGATTGAAGCGATGCGCGAATATAACCCGATGCTGGGCCTGCGCGGTGTGCGCCTTGGCATCACGGTCCCTGAAATTTACGAAATGCAGGCCCGTGCAATTTTCGAAGCAACCGTGGATGCGGCGGCGGAAGGCATCACCGTTGTGCCCGAAATCATGATCCCGCTGGTGTCTGCGCGCCGCGAGGTTGAGCTGGTTCAAGCCGCGATTGAAGCCGTGGCCGCTGCGGTCAGGCTTGAGCGTGGTGCGCCGGTTGAATACCGGCTTGGCGTCATGGTCGAAACTCCGCGCGCAGCCTTGCGCGCAGGTGAAATCGCACCCTATTGCTCTTTCTTGAGCTTTGGTACAAACGACCTGACGCAGATGGCATACGGCTTGTCGCGCGATGACGCGGGCCGGTTTATGTCTGACTATGTGCGCCAAGGCGTCTTTGACGAAGACCCGTTTCATACCCTTGATCACGATGGGGTGGGCGAGCTGTTGAAGCTGGGTGCCGAGCGCGGACGCCTGAGCCAACCGGGCATCACTTTGTCGGTTTGCGGCGAGCATGGCGGCAACCCCGAATCGATTGGATTCTGCCGTGCGGCGGGTTTTGACTATGTTTCCTGCTCTCCATTTCGTGTTCCGGTTGCAATATTGGCATCTGCTCAACTTGCGATTGCAGATAAAATATCTTGATATTTCATAAGGCTATAACGAGAATCGCGTCGGTTTAGGCGGTAGCCTGCCCAAAAATCCCTGTAAGGGTTGTTGGCTTTTGACCAGCAGTCTAGGCGCTTCTGCATTGAAACGACGCCGGAGACGGGAATGCAGATGATTTTGGACAACACCGCAAAGGCGGCAAAACTGGGGCTGGCAGCAGCGCTGGTTGCCGCATTGCCACTGGGCGCTTTTGCTAATCCTGCTGCAAAAGCACTTGCCAAAATCGAGACACGCGGCCTTGCCTCCGCTTCAGCTGACCGGATCAAAGAACTCGCATCTCCGCCAGCCCTATACAAGGCGAGCGCGGGCGGGGCCCAATTGGGCAATGAAATTTTTACCGCGTCATGGATTGCGAGCCAGCCAAAGGCGAGCGGCTCTGCCGAGTTCAGCTGCCTGGCCGAAGCGCTTTACTTTGAGGCGCGCGGTGAAACGGTCAAAGGCCAGTTTGCCGTTGCCGAAGTGATCCGGAACCGCGTGAAATCTTCGCGCTTCCCGAATACATATTGCGGTGTGATCCATCAGGGTACCGGCAAGAAATACCAGTGCCAGTTTACCTATACCTGCGACGGTAATCCCGAGGTTATCAACGAAAAAGCCGCCTATGAACGGGTGGCAAAGGTTGCGCGGGCCACGATTGACGGCAAATCGCCGGACGTGACCCATGGGGCGACCTTCTATCACACCACGGCAGTACGCCCCAGCTGGGCGCGTAAGTTCACCAATACCGCGCGTTTTGGTGTGCATGTATTTTACCGGCGCGGCGTGCGTACGGCCAGCTACTGACGCAAACAGGCACCATGGCGGCGCTGGTGGCCCTCGACGGGCAGAGCAGGGCGGTATAAACGCGGCCTATACCAGCTTGCCCCGGAGCACCTATGACCACTGAAACGCGCCTAGCCTTCGCACATCCGTCCGAGCGCGCCGCCGCAACGGCCACCAGCGATGTATTGGACCGGATTTCGGTGCGCGATCACACGGTCGAGGTTGAAATCGGTGCCTTTCAGGCCGAACGGGGCGTCACCCAGCGTATTTGTTTTAACATCGTCGTCGAGGTCCAACCGCTCAGCGGGCCGATTGATGATGATGTGGACCGCATCCTGTCTTATGATCGCGTCACCGAAGCGATAACCGCCGCACTGGCGGTCGAACGTCTGGCTCTTCTTGAAACATTGGCCGAGCGGGTCGCCGAACTTATTCTCCTTGAGCCGCAGGCGATGCGGGTATTTGTCCGCATAGAAAAGCTCGATCGTGGCCCTGGCGCATTGGGGGTTGAGATCGTGCGCGCACGTGATGTGACGGTCCCTGTGGTCGAAGTTGTGGCAGATGCCGCGTTGCAGCCCGAATTGGTGTTTCTGGGTAATGAGGCAATCGCCTCGCCGTATTTGGAGGGCTGGCTGGATCAATTGGTCGCGCGTGGGCGTCCGTTGGTCATCTGCGTCGGCGCGTCTGATGTGGCCGCACCGCAGGTGCCGGATAAGATGGCGCAGCGGCGTATTGATCTACTGGCCATCGAGCAGAACGCATGGGTGCTGGCCGCCCGTGATCCGCGCTGTGTCGTGGTAGAGACACGGACCGAACTGGATTGGGCGATGAAAAATGGTCAAACTTGCGTCTGGGCTCCGTCCAAGATCACACTCGATAGTGTTGATACGCCCTCTGCACAGCCCCGCGATGCGGTGGCGTTGGCCGCATGGTTTGCCGCAACCTTTGAGGCGCATGAGATGCTTGTCATCGGGGCGGATCAACCCGAGGGCGCTCCGGTCCCGCTGCGTGTGATCCCATTAGATACCGAGATTTTGCCCGATGGCTAAGATCTATTATCGCGCAATCCCAAGCGTGGATGCTGCCCGCCCTGATGGGGCGCTGCGCCTTGCAGGCGGCTGGTGCTGGTTCACTCAGGTCGAGGTTTTGCAGCGTGGTCAGGCGGCGCGGGTGGTTGGGCTGGACGCCGTGCCACAGAAGGTTCTGGCGACGCTGGCGAGTCCCCGCCCGATTGTGACACCGCAGATCATGGGCATCGTGAACACCACACCCGACAGTTTTTCTGACGGTGGGCTACATGCGGCGGCAGATGATGCCATCGCCGGGGGGCTGGCCATGGCCCGTGCCGGTGCCGACATCCTTGATATTGGCGGAGAATCTACCCGCCCGGGCGCACAGACCGTCGCCCCCGAAGATGAGATTGGCCGCGTGAAGCCGGTTATCGAAGGGCTGCGCGCACAGGGGTTTTCCGGTGTTATTTCGGTCGACACCCGTAAAGCGTCTGTTGCGCAGGCCGCGCTTGGGGCGGGGGCGAGCCTGATCAATGACGTATCAGGCTTTACCTATGATCCCGCGCTTGCGGGTGTGGCAGTGGCGGCGGGATTGCCTGTGTGCGTTATGCACGGGCCAATGGACCCCGCAACCATGCAGGACAATCCGGCCTATGATGATGTATTGCTGGATGTGTATGACTTTCTCGAGCGGCAAATCCTATCATTGGAGGCGCGGGGCATCCTTCGTGACCGCATCATTGCAGACCCCGGTATCGGGTTTGGAAAAACGCAGGCCCATAACCTTGCCTTGCTGGCCCGGTTAAGTCTGTTTCACAGCCTCGGTGTGCCGGTGCTTCTGGGTGCGTCGCGCAAACGCTTTATCGGCACCATCGGCAATGCGCCCGATGCCCGCGACCGCGCGCCGGGCTCTATTGCTGTGGCGCTGGGGGCGTTGGGGCAGGGAATACAGATTGTGCGCGTACATGATGTTGCACAAACCGCACAGGCCATTGCACTTTGGCGCGCGGGTATGACAGGATAATGGAATGACAAAACTATTCGGTACAGATGGCGTGCGCGGCACAGCCAATATTCACCCCATGACAGCAGAAATGGCGCTGCGCATCGGCGCGGCAGTCGGCCAGTATTTCCGCCGTGATGACCCCTCTGCAGCGCACCGCGTGGTCATCGGCAAGGACACCCGCCTGTCGGGCTATATGTTCGAGAACGCGCTCACGGCGGGGCTGACGTCGACCGGCATGAATGTGCTGTTGTTGGGACCGGTGCCGACACCTGCGGTCGGGCTGTTGACGCGGTCTATGCGCGCTGATCTGGGCGTGATGATTTCAGCCAGCCACAATCCTGCGCAAGACAACGGCATCAAGTTTTTCGGCCCTGACGGGTTCAAATTATCCGATGCCGTCGAAGCCGAGATCGAGGCCTTGGTGGCGGCGGGCGTCGAGCCGGCCACCGCGCCAGAGATCGGCCGTGCCAAACGGATTGATGACAGCCGTTTCCGGTATATCGAGCGGGTCAAATCGAGCTTTCCGCGGCGGATGCGGCTTGATGGTTTGAAGGTCGTGATCGACTGCGCCAATGGCGCGGCTCACCATGTGGCCCCTATGGCCCTGTGGGAGCTGGGTGCCACGGTTATTCCCGTGGGCGTTTCGCCCAATGGCCATAACATTAACGACAATTGCGGCTCGACCCATCCCGCGACAGCGGCTGAAACCGTGGTGGCGCATGGGGCGGATGTGGGTATCTGTCTGGACGGTGATGCCGACCGCGTGATTTTGCTGGATGAACAGGGGCGTGTGGGGGATGGCGACCAATTCATGGCGCTGATGGCCGCGCGCTGGAAGGCCGAAAACCGTCTGAAGGGCGATGCTTTGGTCGCGACCGTGATGAGCAACCTCGGGTTGGAGCATTTTCTAGAAGATCGCGGCGTCCGGCTTGAGCGTACGGGCGTTGGAGACCGCTATGTGGTCGAACGGATGCGTGAAGGTGGTTTCAACCTCGGTGGTGAGCAATCAGGTCACATCGTTATGACCGACTATGCCACAACAGGTGACGGGTTAATGGCGGGGATGCAGTTTCTGGCGGAAATGATCAGCGCTGACCGCCCCGCGTCCGAATTAATGCATCAGTTCGAACCGGTGCCGCAGGTATTGAAGAATGTGCGTTTCGCCGCAGGGCAGCTGCCACTCGAAGACAGCCATGTAAAAGCGGCCATTTCCCAAGCGCAAAGCGATTTGGCCCAAGGGGGCAGGTTGCTGATCCGCAAGTCGGGAACCGAACCTTTGGTGCGTGTGATGGCCGAGCATGAAGATGCAGGGTTGATGGACCGCGCGGTAAACTCGGTTGTGGCAGCGGTGGAGGCGGCAGTCAGCGACTGAACAGCCGTTTTAGCGCGCCATATTGGCTCAGCGCGACACCGCTCAGGATCAACGACATGGCCAATAAAAGGGCGCTTGGCAGCGCTTCGCCGAGAAACAGGCTGCCAAGCAGGACGGACCAAACCGGAACCTGATAATTGACCAATGTCATGAACACCGGCCCCGCGCTGCGCACGACCACCACACGCAAACAATTCGCGGCTGCTGTGGGTACAAGGCCCAGAAAGGCAACGACCGCAAGTGTCTGACTGCTTGGCAGGGTGGGTGGCCCTTCGACCAGCCATGCGGTGGGCAGAATGATGCCCGCACCTATCAATAGGGGCAGGGTGGTTAATCCGATAGGGTGGGCTTTTGGCAACCGCCGCAACATGATCGAGCCAACTGCATAGCAGGCCGCCGCCCCCACACAGGC
The DNA here is from genome assembly GCF_039977885.1 of Sulfitobacter sp. Taxonomy (GTDB): domain Bacteria; phylum Pseudomonadota; class Alphaproteobacteria; order Rhodobacterales; family Rhodobacteraceae; genus Sulfitobacter. Next base: position 57,539 of record NZ_JBDWCI010000008.1, on the reverse strand, counting down.
CAGACGGCCCGGTGTCTCGAGCGCGGCACCGCTGCTTTGGAAGGCCTGTGCGCCGATCAGGATCACCACACCGACAAAGCCGACAAGAAAACCTGCTACCTTGCGCGGCGTCATCCGCTCACCTGGCAGGGCAAAATGGGCCAAAGGCAACACAATCAACGCCACAGCAGCCATCGACACTCCGGCAAAGCCCGATGAGACATATTGCTGCCCCCATGCAAGCAAGGTGAAAGGCACGGCCGAGCTGAGGGCGCTGATGATCAGAAGGTTGCACCAGTTTTTACCTGAAACGGGTTCGGCAAATAGCGGAAATCCCAGCACGCCCCAGACGATGCACATCAACAGCGCTGCAAATGTGATCCGCGATGCGGCCAGCCAGAAAGGGGGCATGCCGCCTGACAGGGCCAGCTCGATCACCAGGAATGTACCGCCCCAAGTGAGGCCGAGCATGGCGATCATAAGCCAGCTCCAAGGGGTGATTTTCGGTGTGCTGTCCATTGCGCCTGATTGGGGCAAAACGGGGGGTAACACAAGGGCTGCGCGCAGGAACCCGAAGCAGGCCGTGCGCGTTGTGTAGACAGGGAGATATAATTTGCCCGAAAGGAAGCTGACGATGAACTGGATTTTCGTGACATCCGCGCTGGCATGTGCCGCCTTGGCTGGCTGCGCTTTACGGGGCCGCCCCAACGCCCGCACCGCTATGGCCTGCAATCGGTCCAAGCGACAGGCGGATTAAAACATGCCGGATGATACGGCGAAAATAAAAAAAAGGCCCGCAGCGCTGTGCTGCGGGCCTTTCTGATTACTGGTGAAACAGCTTAGTTTTTGGATTTGTCGACCATCTTGCCGGCAGAAATCCAAGGCATCATGCCGCGCAGTTTTGCGCCTGTTTCTTCGATCATGTGCTCGTCGTTTGCACGACGTGCCGCTTTAATTGTTGGCTGGCCAACGGCGTTTTCAAGCATGAAGTCACGCACGAATTTACCCTGCTGGATGTCGGACAGAACGTCTTTCATGCGGGCTTTTGTTTCGTCGTAGTTCAGGATGCGTGGGCCGGTGACATACTGGCCGTATTCAGCTGTGTTGGAGATCGAGTAATCCATGTTGGCGATACCACCTTCATAGATCAGGTCAACGATCAGCTTCACTTCGTGCAAGCACTCGAAATAGGCCATTTCTGGTGCGTAGCCGGCTTCGACCAGTGTTTCAAAGCCACAGCGGATCAGCTCAACCAAGCCACCACACAGAACAGCCTGCTCGCCGAACAGGTCGGTTTCACATTCTTCGCGGAAGTTGGTTTCAATGATGCCCGAGCGGCCGCCACCGATGGCGGAGCAATAGGACAGGCCGATTTCCAGCGCTTTGCCGGAGGCGTTCTGGTCAACGGCAACAAGGCAAGGCACGCCGCCGCCTTTGGTGTATTCGCCGCGCACGGTGTGACCTGGGCCTTTTGGCGCCATCATGATCACGTCAACGCCGGGCTTAGGCTCGATCAGGCCAAAGTGTACGTTCAGGCCGTGGGCGAATGCGATGGCTGCGCCTTCACGGATGTTGTCGTGGACGTATTTCTTGTATGTCTCTGCCTGCAGTTCGTCGGGCATTGTGAACATGATTACGTCAGCCCACGCTGCCGCTTCTGCAATGCCCATAACTTTCAGGCCTTCGCCTTCGGCTTTCGCGATGGAGGGGGAACCCTCACGCAGAGCCACAACGAGGTTCTTCGCGCCGGAGTCGCGCAGGTTGAGGGCGTGGGCGTGGCCTTGCGAGCCATAGCCGAGGATCGCCACTTTGGCGTCCTTGATCAGGTTAACGTCGCAGTCACGGTCATAATAAACGCGCATGTCTAAGTCCTTTCGGGTTGGTTTGGGTAGCTTCTATCGCGGGTCAGGGGCAGACGCCATTGCGCGATAGCGTAAAATGCACTAATCTCTGCCAAAACTATTCGCCGAACTTTACCGTTTTGGAAATATCATGCTTGATGATGAAGATCGGCGCATTCTGCGCTATTGGCAGGAAGAACCAACATTGACCCATGCCGAACTGGCGCAGCGCGCAGGACTGACCACGGGGCGCACCACGCGGCGCATTGCGCGGATGCAGGATTTGGGCGTGGTGCAAGGGGTGGGCGTGGTCATCGACTGGGCTGCGCTGGGCTATGCGGTTGAGGTGTCGCTGCGCATTACACTTGATAAAACCCAAGGCAATGCCTTTGACAGCTTCATGGCGCAGGCCCGCAAGGTGCCCGAGGTAATCGAAATCCAGACATTTCTGGGCCGTGTGGACGTGCGCCTGTCGATCATCGCCCGCGACATGGCGCATTATCAACAGATCTATCGCAGCCGCATTCTGATTTTGCCGCATATCTCCGAGATTGAAGCACTGATGCATGTGGCGCGGATCAAAACCAGCGAAGGCCTGCCATTATGACCCCGCTGGATGACATAGACACCCGCCTGTTGCGGGCGTTGTCGATGGATGCGGGGCAAAGCGCGGGTGCGCTGGGGAGGATTCTGGGGCTGAGCCAGCCTGCCACATGGCGGCGCATCCGGCGCTTGGAGGAGGCGGGCATTATTCACGACCGCATGTTGCGGCTGGATGCGGAAAAGCTGGGTTTTGGTGTGACGGTGTTTCTGGGGGTCAAGCTCGCTTTGCGGGGCCGCGTGAGTCTTGAGGATTTCGAGCGCGCCGTCAGCGCCATCCCCGAGGTGCAAACAGTAGAGCATGTTCTGGGCCTGTATGATTACCGCCTGCGTGTGGTTGCGCGTGATCTGTCCGATTTCGAACGGGTTTTACGGCGCCGTATCATGACATTACCCGGGGCAGGGGATGTGGAGGCCAACGTCCTATTGAGCGAGGAACGGTTGGCGGGCCCGCTATAGGGCGCAAAGGGCATATAGATTTTGCCAAGCGGTCTGAAAATTCCTATCACGGAAGCAGTTGATTTACAAAGGAGCGGACCATGGCATTGCTTGATACAGTAGACCCGCAAGGGTTTGACGAATTTTCGGTCGTCTTTACGGATCGCTCGCTCAATTCGATGAGTGAGGCGTTCCAAACGGTGATGCGTGATATTCACGCGATGCTCTGCGAGGTCTACGGTGCCGAGTCTGCGGTGGTGATCCCTGGCGGTGGTTCTTACGGGATGGAGGCCGTGGCCCGTCAATTTGCGCGCGGAAACGAGGTGTTGGTCGTTCGCAATGGCTGGTTTTCCTACCGCTGGAGCCAGATCATCGAGACAGGCGGTTTGACGGCAAATACCACGGTGATGAAAGCGCGTGCGCAGGGCAATGGGACGCCAGCACCTTATGCCCCTGCACCGATCGAGGATGTGGTGGAGGCGATCAAAACCCAAAAGCGGCAGGTCGTCTTTGCCCCGCATGTGGAAACCTCGGCAGGGGTGATCCTGCCGGATGACTATATCAAGGCAATGGCCGCTGCGGCGCATGACGCCGGCGCGTTGATGGTGCTGGATTGCATCGCCTCGGGCTGTGCGTGGGTGGATATGGAGGCGCTGGGCGTTGATGTGTTGATCTCGGCCCCGCAAAAAGGGTGGAGCGCGCAACCCTGTGCGGGCCTTGTCATGCTGTCAAAACGCGGGCTTGCCCGTCTGGCGGAAACGCAATCAGACAGTTTCGCGCTTGATCTGGGCATATGGCACGCGATCATGCAGGCCTATCTGGGCGGCGGTCACGCCTATCACGCAACCATGCCCACAGATGCGCTGCGCGTGTTTCGTGATACCATGATCGAGACCAAGGAATACGGGTTTGAGCGTCTCAAGGAAGCGCAGTGGAAGCTGGGCGACGGCGTGCGCGCCATGATGGCCGCGAAAGGCGTGATCTCTGTCGCCGCCGACGGTTATGGCGCACCCGGTGTGGTGGTTTGCTATACCGATGATCCCGATGTGAAATCCGGCAAGGCGTTTGCCGCCCACGGTATGCAAATCGCCGCCGGTGTGCCGCTGCAAGTCGGAGAGCCGGAGAGCTTTAGCACTTTCCGTCTGGGGCTGTTCGGTCTGGACAAGCTTTACGATGTCGACGGTACATTGGGTCGTTTGCGCGCCGTGGTTGATAAAGTGCTGTAAGTACAGCGTGGGCCATTCGGATGCGCCATGTCTTTGGCGCATCCGCAGCTTTACTTGCGATTACGCGGCCATTGTCGCGTCGATCGCGGTCAGAATTGTCTGTGCCACCGCGTCACATTCCTCAAGGCTCAGACGCGCGGGGAGGCGCACGTCACATGCCCGCGATAGCATTTTGCGGGTCTTGGGTTGGTCGGGGTTATGTTCGATAAAATCCCAGTTCCAGAACGCGCGCGCATTGTCTTGAGAGCGGCCAAAGACCTCGGCCTTCAGCCCCGAGGCGGCAGCCTGCGCCGTGAAGGCGTCAACTTGTGAGTCGGTCATCCCTACCAGATTGAATTGAATTGAATCCGGAGCGCGCTGTTCAGGCGGGAGAGCGGCGGGGACCGATATCCAGCTACAGCTATCAAGATGCGCGGCGACGTGATCATGGTTGCGCCGTCCTTTTGCCACCCGGTTAGGTAATGCATCCAGCTGCGGCCGGATCAACGCCGCAGAAAGCGTGTTCAGGCGTAGATTGTAGAGTGGCAGCCTGTTTTGCCATTGAGCAAAAGCGTCATGAAGGACGGGGTGTTTTTTCCAGTTGTGCTCGTAAGCGCCTGACATGATGACGGCCTGCGCAATGAGGTTTTCATCATCGGTGATCATGATGCCGCCTTCACCGGCATTGAGCAATTTATACGACTGGAAACTGAAGCAGCCGACTTTGCCGATTGTTCCGATGTTTTTCCCGTCCCACGCCGTGCCAAGGCTATGTGCTGCATCCTCGATCACGGGAACAGCTGCCGCATCGCACAACGCCATGATGGCATCCATGTCCGAGGTATGGCCGCGCATATGGCTGACAATGACCGCGCTCACCTCTGGCAGCTTGTGGGCAAAGTCTTCAAGGTCGATCCGGTAGTTTTCATTACACTCGCACAGCACGGGGACACATTCGGCATGTATGACCGATGAGGGAACCGCGGCGAAGGTGAAGGCGGGTATCAGGACTTTGGCATCGCGGGGTAGGCCCAATGCTTTGAGCGACAAAAACAACGCGGCCGAACAGGATGAAACCGCCAGCGCGTATTTGCTGCCCAATGCCTTGGCGAACTCGGCCTCTAGCAAGGCAACGGGCGATTGATCCGAGCCGTAGCGAAACAGATCGCCTGTTTTGAGAATCCGCTCGACCTCGCCCATGGCGGCGTCCGGAATGGCCTCTGCAGCAGTCAAATTTGGTAGATTAGGCATATCGCCATTTCCTCAAAAATGGGCCGCAAGGTCGAAGACGATCAACAGTAGGCCCGGTTGGTACTCGACAGGGAACTGGTACAGGCAAGGGAGCCCGAGGAAAACCGCAATTCGGCCAAATCCGGCGTTCGTTTTGCAGTTGCAACAGGCGCGATGAGGCTCGCTATGCCCCGTCAATGCGGGATGGGCGTTTGCGGCACCGCCCATCCCGTTTTGCGGTGGTCACCCTAGGTGATCGCATCCAATATCCGCGCCCAAGAACGGATGCCTTTGTGAAAGCTTTCCATGTCGTATTTTTCGTTGGGGGAGTGTATCTGGTCGTCGTCTTTTCCGAAGCCGATCAAGACGGGTGGCGTGCCCAGAATCCGTTGGAAATGCCCCGCAATCGGGATCGAGCCGCCGCAGCCGATATAGGCGGCCGGGACCTGCCATTCGTCGCTAAGTGCCTTGAGCGCCTGTCCGAACACCGGATCATCGGTAGCAGTGCCCGACGCCGAGCCTGCGCCGTGGTCTGTCCATTCGATGGTGCAATCGGGCGGTAGCATCCCCTCGACCATGGCGCGAAAGCTTTTACGGATGGCGAGCGGGTCCTGATCGCCCACAAGCCGGAATGAGATTTTTGCACTGGCCTGTGAGGGCAGCACGGTTTTGAACCCGTCGCCCTGATAACCACCGCCGATGCCGTTGACCTCGCAGGTGGGGCGCGCCCAGATCATTTCGAGCGGGGTGCGGTCTTGCTCGCCTGCGGGATGGCTCAGGCCCACGTCACCTAGAAAACCGGCGTGGTCAAAGGCAAGGCCCTGCCACTGCGCCTCGAGCTCGTCCGAGAGTTCGGGCACGCCGTCATAAAAGCCCGGAATGGTGATGCGCCCCTGATCATCATGCAGTGATGCGATGATGCGGGACAGCACGCGGATGGGGTTCATGGCGATTCCCCCGAACATGCCGGAATGCAGGTCTTTGCTGGGGGCGGTGATGGTTAATTCTTCGCCCAGCAGGCCGCGTAACATAGTTGTGATCGCGGGGGTCCGGCTTTGGAACATGCCGGTGTCACAGATCATCGCGAAATCTGCACGCAATTCTTCGGCATTTTCCTTCATAAAAGGCACCAGCGAAGGCGAGCCGGATTCTTCTTCACCCTCAAAGAAAAAGGTGATGCGGCAGGGCCAATCTCCCTCGACGGTCTTCCATGCGCGCAGTGCCTCCATAAAGGTCATGAGCTGCCCTTTGTCATCAGCAGCGCCGCGGCCGCGGATCACTGTGCCTGCGTCGGTCTCTTCAATGGCGGGGTCAAACGGGTCGCGGTCCCACAGGTTGAGCGGATCAACAGGCTGCACATCATAGTGGCCGTAGAACAGCAAATGGGGTTTGCCATTCTCGGGTCCGGCATGTCCTACTACCATTGGGTGACCGGGGGTGGGGCGTTTTTTTGCATCTACACCAAGGCTTTGCAGATCTGCCACCAACCAGTCGGCCGCGGTATCGCAGGCCTCTTTATAGGCAGGGTCGGTCGAGATCGACTGAATGCGCAGCAAGTCCAGCAACCGCTCGGTCGCGGCGGGCAGGTCTTCGTCGATCTGGGATAGGACGGCATCAAGGGACATGGGAGGGCTCCGGGGATTGTGGATTTGTCGCGACCCTATCAGCGGCCAAGCCGATGTCCAGAGCGGTTCCTGGCAGGGGAAGGATCGCCCGCTATCTTCCGCCGGCGTTTGCCGGTTCGGGCATGGTATTTGGTCGCATGGCTTGTTGTGGCGGCCGTAGAACAGGGGGCGGTTAAGTCCATTATGGGAAACTGAATTGCCTCTATGCGCGTGTCGAGGCGGTAGAGTGCGACACTGTGTACGGCATTGCGTATTGAACGATTTGGAATCGTTCTATATCTCTGCGGACAGCAACACGGGCGCACGCGCACGATGCAGCAAGAATTACGGAGATGCGCATGACCTATTCAGAACAGCTCGACCGTGCGTTAGAGCGCCTGCACGATGAGGGTCGTTACCGCACATTTATCGACATCGAGCGCGAGAATGGCAATTTCCCTCACGCTGTGTGGACCAAGCCTGACGGAACCAAGCAAGACATCACCGTATGGTGCGGCAATGATTACCTCGGCATGGGGCAAAACCCTGTGGTGCGCGAAGCAATGCATGAGGCAATCGAGGCAACGGGTGCCGGTTCCGGTGGCACGCGCAACATCTCTGGCACTACAGTTTATCACAAGCGGCTCGAAGCCGAACTGGCCGATTTGCACGGCAAAGAGTCAGCATTGCTGTTTACCTCGGCCTATATTGCCAATGATGCCACGCTTAGTACACTGCCCAAGCTGTTCCCGGGTCTGATCATCTATTCCGACGCGCTCAACCACGCGAGCATGATCGAAGGTGTGCGCCGTAATGGTGGGGCCAAACGTATCTTCCGGCACAACGATCTTGCGCATTTGCGCGAACTGCTTGAGGCCGATGACAGCGACGCGCCCAAGCTGATTGCATTCGAATCGATCTATTCCATGGATGGTGATTTCGCCCCGATCGAAGCGATTTGTGATCTGGCCGACGAATTCGGCGCGTTGACCTATATCGACGAAGTCCACGCCGTAGGCATGTATGGTCCGCGCGGCGGAGGTGTCGCCGAGCGGGACCGTCTGATGCACCGTCTTGATATCATCAATGGCACATTGGCAAAGGCCTATGGCGTCATGGGGGGCTATATCGCGGCTTCGGACAAGATGTGCGATGCGATCCGCTCTTATGCACCCGGGTTTATCTTTACCACCTCGCTGCCGCCTGCGGTTGCCGCCGGTGCCGCAGCATCGGTCGCCTATCTTAAAGCCGCACCAGAGCTGCGCGAACAGCACCAACAGCAGGCAAAGATTCTAAAGCTCCGCTTGAAAGGGTTGGGCATGCCCATCATCGACCACGGCAGCCATATCGTGCCTGTTATGGTCGGCAATCCGGTTCACACAAAGATGTTGTCAGACATGTTGTTGGAAGACCATGGCATCTATGTTCAGCCCATCAACTTCCCGACCGTCCCGCGCGGCACCGAGCGGTTGCGTTTTACCCCGTCGCCAGTACACGGTCCGCGGGAAATGGACGCGTTGGTGGGGGCGATGGACGGTCTTTGGTCACATTGTGCGCTGAATCGCGCCGAAATGGCTGGATAATCGCTCAAATTCTCGCCAATGAGATTGCAGTGTGTTACGTTTAGTTCAACAAAGAACTAAGGCGAATCGAATAGATTCTGGCCCTTTGGGGCAAACGGGCAGCAGGCAAGACTAGGGCAGAAGTATGATAGGGCGTTGGGCCTCCAGAGATGATAAGGAAGATATGTCAGAGCCAACCGGCTTTGATGCATTCGAATTGCGTCTTGGTGATCTGATGCGTGGCGAGCGTGCGACGCTCGGAAAATCGCTTCTGGATGTGCAGCGTGAGCTGCGGATCAAAGCCTCTTATATTGCCGCAATCGAAAATGCCGATCCCGATGCCTTTGATACGCCGGGCTTTATCGCGGGTTATGTGCGCTCTTATGCGCGCTATCTGGGTATGGACCCTGATAAGGCATTCGCGGCCTTCTGTACCGAAAGCGGATTTAGCGTTGCGCACGGCATGTCGGCCGAGGCGTCGGTGGTGAATAAATCCACCCGCGAAGACCGCCTGAGCCGTACCAAAAACGACCATGATATTTTTGCCCGCCCTGTGATGCCATTTGCTCCGGGCGGTGATGGGTTCCTGTCGCGGATCGAACCGGCGGCGATTGGTTCATCGCTGGTGTTGATCGCGTTGATTGGTGCGATCGGATTTGGCGGCTGGACCGTAATGAAGGAAGTGCAGCGCGTACAGGTTGCCCCTGTGGATCAAACGCCTGTGGTGCTGTCTGACCTTGATCCGTTGCAAGCCGCCGAAACAACTGCGCCGCAGACCGATAGCGTGGATGGTGTGACCCCACCTGCGGTACTTGCCGATGCGCCACGTGTCGAAGCGCTGGACCGTCTTTACCGTCCTGCGCCGCTCGAAGTGCCTGTGCTGGTTGCGCGTGATGCCCCCATCGCGACACTTGATCCCCATGCAGGTGGTTTGTTCGAAACACCATCGCGGAAGATCGCCGAAGCCGTTGAACAGCCTCTGGGCGATACCTTTGGCCCGCAAACCGCGACTGCAGGGCTTAGCGTGCCACAGGTTGTTGAGGGGCCTGCGCCTGCTGTGCAGGTGATCGCAACCGCTGAAACATGGGTGCGCGTCACAGCTGCCGATGGCACGAATATTTTCGAGAAAATTATGCAAAAGGGCGATACGTTTGACGTGCCTGCCCTTGAAGAAGCACCTGTGCTGCGCACCGGTCAAAGCGGCGCAGTGTATTTTGTCATGAACGGCGAGTTCTTTGGCCCTGCAGGTCGTCGCGGCAGCGTGACCTCCAATGTGCCGCTTCAGCAGCAAGCCCTTGCCGAACTTTATGAGCCGGCGCAGCTTGGCGATGATAGCGCGCTTGAAGTTCTGGTCGCAGAAATGCGCGCCGTATCGCAGGCACCCGCCACAGACCAATAAGCCGCAGGGAAACCCGCGTATTCTCCGAGCTTTCGATTGCAGACACGCCTGTGCGTAGCTACGTAAGGGGGGTCTGAATTGTCCAGCGAGGGTGACATGTCCATCAATCACATCCGTCCGTGGCGCAACATCTATCGCCGTAAATCCCGTCAGATCATGGTGGGTAATGTGCCTGTGGGCGGCGATGCACCGATTGCGGTGCAGACCATGACCAACACACTGACAACAGACGCAAAAGCGACTATCGTACAGATTCAGGCCGCAGCTGATGCGGGCGCTGACATTGTGCGTGTGTCCGTGCCCGATGTGGAAAGTTCGGCCGCACTGAAACAGATTGTGCGCAAAAGCCCGGTTCCGATCGTAGCGGATATCCATTTCCACTATAAACGCGGTATCGAAGCCGCCGAGGCTGGTGCGGCCTGCCTGCGTATCAATCCCGGTAACATCGGGGACGAGAAGCGGGTCAAAGAGGTTATCAAGGCTGCGCGCGACAACAATTGTTCGATCCGTATCGGGGTGAACGCCGGTTCGCTAGAGCGGCATTTGCTTGATAAATACGGGGAGCCATGCCCCGACGCGATGGTCGAAAGCGGGATGGATCATATCAAGATCCTGCAAGACAATGATTTCCATGAATTCAAGATCAGCTGCAAAGCCTCGGATGTCTTTATGGCAGCTGCGGCTTACCAACAGCTCTCCGAAGCCACAGACGCGCCGATCCACCTTGGGATTACTGAGGCAGGGGGGCTAATTTCAGGCACGGTAAAGTCTGCGATCGGCATGGGTAACCTGTTGTGGATGGGCATTGGTGACACAATCCGCGTCTCGCTTTCTGCTGATCCTGTGGAAGAGGTCAAGATGGGCTTCGAGATCCTTAAATCCCTTGGCCTGCGCCACCGCGGGGTGAATATCATTTCCTGCCCGTCTTGTGCGCGGCAGGGGTTTGACGTCATCAAAACCGTTGAAAAGCTGGAAAAGCGGCTCGAGCACATCAAAACCCCTATGAGCCTGAGCATTATCGGCTGTGTGGTGAATGGCCCGGGTGAGGCGCTGATGACGGACGTCGGCTTTACCGGTGGTGGGGCCGGCTCTGGTATGGTCTATCTTGCAGGCAAGCAAAGCCATAAGCTCAATAACGACGAGATGGTCGAGCATATCGTCGAGCAGGTCGAGGAACGCGCGGCCATGATCGAAGCCGAAAAAGCAGCAGAGGCTTAGCGGACGCCAAGCCCCATCTGCATGAGCATTTTGCGAACAGGGGCGGCACCATATAGCGCATTCAGCCCTGCGGCGCGCGCATCGCGGGCCAGAGGGGCGCTTGCCTGACTGGCGCGGTTCAGTAAGTCAATCCCGCGCACCCGCATCAAGATATCCTTGTATCGGGCCTTGTGATAGGCCTCTAACATCTGCGCATCGCCAAGGTCTTCGGGCCTTGCCTGCGCCAGATCCAGCAGGGTGGCGATGTCATTGAGGGACATGTTCAACCCCTGCGCGCCGATGGGCGGCATGACATGGGCGGCTTCGGCGATTAATGCGACCCGTTCAGCGTTCAGACGTTCGGCATGTTGTGTGATGATGGGCCAGATCTGTCGCTTGGTAACTAATGTCAGGGGACCGAAATGCTCGGCAGATCGTTCCGATGCTGCGGCCTCGAAACTATCCACGTCCATTTGCATCCGCGCTGTGGCGGCGGGGCCGTCATCCATCCAGACCACCGCCGAACAGGGCTGCCCGTCGCGGTCGGGCAGGGGGACCAGTGTGAAGGGCCCACCGGTGCGGTGCACCTCGGTCGAGACATTTTCATGTGGGACGGGATGGGTAACGGCAAAGACGATCGCCTTTTGCCCGTAGCGTCGCGTTTTCACGCCAATGCCCGCGGCGTCGCGCATGGGGGAGGAACGACCATCAGCCGCAATCACCAGTTTGGCGATGACGCGCGTCCCGTCGCTTAGCGTGACTTTGGCACTGCCTTCGCGGGTGAACAGGCTTTTTGTGCCGACACCAGCGCGAAAATCGACGTTTTCCAAGGCTTCCAATCGTGCCACCATTTCGCGACGCAAAAGCCAATTGGGAAAGTTCCAGCCAAAAGGCAGATCGGAAATCTCGCCGGCGTTGAATTCGCGGGTGACGCGGGGTTCGGGCATCTCGCCGCCCGCGTCAATGATCCGCATCACCTGCAAGGCAGCGGCATGGGGGGCAAGCGTGTCCCAAAGGCCTGCGTGTTCAAGTACGGTGCGGGCCGGTTGCAACATTGCAGTCGACCGCAAATCAGCCCCCTGTGCTGTTCCATCTGTCACAGGAGGCGTCGGGTCTACGCAAATCACGTGAAAGCCCGCGCTGCCAAAGGCAGCAGCGGCGGTCAGACCCGCGATGCCGCCACCTGAAATCACAATGTCACATGTCAGCTGCATAAGGGCCTCCTAGGCGGTCAGCTTGCTCAGGAATAAAGATAGGTCATCTGTATGGAATTGCACATGCGACCCCTGCGCACGCTGCGGGGCTACATGCACGGTTCGCATTCCCAAATCATGCGGTACGGCCAGATTGCGCGGATCATCCTCGAACATGGCCGCCTGAAGCGGGTTCACCTTGTCCTGGGCAAAGATGGTGTCAAAGGCCGCGCGTTCGGGTTTGGGCAGAAAGCCTGCGTGCTCGATCCCATAGATGGCGTCAAACAGGCCCGTCAGGCCGCGCGCCTCCAATACTCTTTCTGCATAGGGGGCAGAGCCGTTGGTGTAGACGATGCGCCGCCCCGGAAGGGCTTTGATACGGGCGGCAAGCAATGGATCGGGCGCGAGACTGTCCATCGAGATATCATGAACGTCGGCCAGATAAGGCGCAGGGTCTACGTCATGTTCACGCATCAGGCCGGCAAGGGTGGTGCCATAGGTTTCCCAGTAGTGTTGGCGCAAATAGTCGGCTTCGGCGCGGTCAACGCCGATGGCTTGCATCACCCATGCAGTCATGCGGACCTCGATCAGATCAAACAGCCGCGCTTGTGGCGGGTAGAGCGTATGGTCAAGGTCAAACACCCAATGGGTGACGTTGGAAAAAGCATCTTGAGGCATAAAGTGAGTGGTAGGGCCGTGCGCGCGGGGGTGCAAGGGGGGCTAGGCCTTTAGGGCATCATTGGGTAAGGTGCGGTGAACCTTACAGAAAGGGCCGAACACATGCTCTCTGCCACCTCCGCTGGTCGTTCTGGCAACACGGATGCCTATTCGATGATCCTTGATGCGATCGACACGGGCAGCTACCGCCCGGGTGACCGTCTGGTCGAAAGCGAGCTGGCTGAACGGTTTGGCGTATCACGGACACCGATCCGCGAAGCGCTTCAACGGCTCGAGACCCAATCACTGCTGGCGCGCGACGGGCGTAGTTTGATCGTTGCGTCATTGGACCACAACCAGATGGCAGAGCTATACGTGGTGCGCGGTGAGCTAGAGGGATTGGCCGCACGGCTTGCTGCACGCAATGCCACCGAAGAGGAAGTGCGCCTGCTACGCGAAATGGTGCGTGATGATGATGCGCTGGTTGCCCACCCTGCAGCGCTGGCCCGTGCGAACCGGCGGTTCCATAAACAGATCCATCTGGCATCGCATAACCGGTTTCTGGTGCAACAGCTTGATCTGGTGCATCGTTCTATGGCGCTGATGGCGACAACGTCACTCGCGGTGGTCGGGCGCGGCGAGATTGCGCAGGCCGAGCATGACAGGATCGTCGCCGCCATCGAGGCCCGCGACGGGGATGCGGCCGATGCGGCGTTACGGGCGCATATCTCGGTCGCTTTCACCACGCGCCTCAAACAGGAAGCAGCCGCGCGCGAAGCTGAAAGCTAATCAAGCTCCTTAACCACGCCATGCTCGGTCTTGTCCCAATAAAACGGGGCAAACACCATTTCCCTGAGCGCCTTATAGGCCGATATGGCGGCCATCGGAAAATAGAACGGAAGGGTGAGCACGTATTTCATCAGATGCCTGTGTTGCGGCCGTGATACAGCGACCATGGAGATGCCCAGGTCAATGATGAACGCGCCAAGGCACATCCAAGCCATCGTTTTGGTGACAGTGGGTCCAAGGGTCTGTGCGGTCGCATGATCAAACCCTGCGAGCATGATCCAGAATGACCACATAAACGGAACCATGGCAAATTGCGCAAATGTCGCCAGCAACAGTGTTTGCACCCCCAAAAAGCGCATCAGCCCCAGATCACGCAACAAAGCACGGGGGGCGCGCATATGGACCATCCATGTGATCAGATATCCTTTGAGCCACCGCGAGCGTTGCTTGATCCATGGCCAAACGCGGCAGTTTGCTTCTTCAAAGGTGACGGTGGGAATAAGTTCGGTGACATAACCGTGGCGGGCAAGGCGAATGCCCAGATCGGCATCTTCGGTCACATTATACGCATCCCAGCCGCATAGCTTTTCAAGGATATTCCGGCGGAAAAATAAAGTGGTCCCGCCCAAAGGGACCACCAGACCCAGCTTGGCCACGCCAGGTAGAACAACCCGCCACCACGTAGCATATTCTATCGTAAAACAACGGGATATCCAGTTTGTTCGCGTATTGTAAAAGTCCAGTATCCCTTGCAGGCAAGCAACGTTCGGCGGGGCATCCTGAAAACGGGTGACAATTTTTTCGATTTGTTCGGGCTCTGGCGCGTCTTCGGCATCCCAAACGCCGATGATCGAACCGCGGCAAAAATCCAGTGCATAGTTCAATGCGCGGGGTTTGGTTTTCAGGTCATCACCGCTGGGCACTTCGATAACGGACATCCAGCTGGGCATATCTGTCCGCGCGATCGTTTCACGGGTGATTGTATCGTCGGCCTCTAGTACCAGCACGACCTCAAGCAAAGATTTCGGGTAGGTCAGTTTGGTCAGTCTTTGGATCAACTTTCCCGCGATTTCGTTTTCTTGCAACAAAGGGACCATGATGCAAACCTTTGGCAAGGGGAACGGGCTGCGGCCCGCGGTTTCTTCGATGGGTTGTTTGCGGAAATGCGCCTTGAGTTGGGCAATGCAGGCCGACACTTTGAGGGTGGTCGTCATCATAAGTGTGACAAAGGCGATAACCATGCCCGTTGTAAGCGCCCACATCGGCACGATAACAAGGGACATGAACACAAGCGCGAGAAAGCTGAGGCCGAAGATTTTGCCAAGGGTCCCGCTAAGCGCGTAGGTGCGGCAACTTTCCGAGATCGGGACACGGTTGGCTGCGCGTGTAACCAGCTCGGCCCCGTAAAGTGCACAGATGTGTTGGCGCACATATCGGTCGTGGATCAAGACAGGTAACAGGTGGAGGCCGCGATCACCCAGTGAGGTTTTCAGATGGTTGAAGTTTTCAGGATGGGACGTGGCGACCAGTAACGCGTTCCCCATCTTCATCCATGGCACACAGCGATGTTCAAGGCACAGTTGGGAGGGAAGGGAAGGGGCAAGCGCATGATCAGGCGTGTTGAAGCGCAGATCGGCAACGGGTACATTGTGTTGCCGTGACAGCATCTGCAACACCTCGTCGGGGTGTGCCAATCCTTCCGCAACCAGTATCTCGCCCAAAGGGGCGTCGATATGTCGTTGCAGATTAATGGCGTGCACCAAATCCGGCTGTGAAATGATGCCCGCATTCACCATGACCCGCCCTAAAGGAAGCCATTCCTTTGGAGGGGTGGCAGCCTGCGGATCAGGCAAGCGCAGGTAAAGATCGCTCATCCCGGCCCTACCTGAGTTCGTTTATCAAGGACTAAACTGTCTCAGGTAGGTCTTAAAAATCTGTTAATCGGGCACTGGTCCTAACCGGTGCCCGGATCATTTACAGATGTGATCAGATCCGGTCAGCCATTGCCTGTGCGAACCGTTCAAACAGGTAATAGCTATCTTGCGGACCCGGAGAGGCTTCTGGGTGGTGTTGGACAGAATAGACCGGACGCCCTTCCATGCGGATACCACAGTTGGAACCGTCAAACAGCGAGCGGTGTGTTTCGATCACCCCGTCAGGCAGGGTTTGCGCATCTACTGCAAAGCCGTGGTTCATCGAGGTGATTTCAACCTTGCCGGTTTCAATGTCTTTTACGGGGTGGTTGGCACCGTGGTGGCCGTGGCTCATTTTGACCGTCTTACCGCCAAGGGCAAGGGCCAGCATTTGGTGACCAAGGCAGATGCCGAACATGGGCAGTTCTGTCTTTTCCAGCACGTCGCGGATCATGGGGACAGCATAGCTGCCTGTCGCGGCCGGATCGCCGGGGCCGTTCGACAGAAACACGCCATCGGGTTCAAAGGCCATGACATCTTCGAAGGTTGCGCTGGCGGGCAGAACAGTAACTTCGCATCCGGCCGAGGCAAGGCAGCGCAGGATGTTACGCTTGGCACCGTAATCAATGGCGACAACCTTGTGCTTGGCCTCTGTCTGTGGTGCATAGCCTTGCGGCCACGCCCATCGCATCTCGTTCCAGCGGTAAGATTGCGCACAGGTCACGTCTTTGGCCAGATCCATGCCTTCAAGCCCTGCAAATTCGCGCGCAGCAGCAACAAGGGCTGCAATGTCGAACTCCCCATCAGGGTTGTGGGCAAGTGCTGCGTGGGGCGCGCCCTGTTGCCGGATGGCACGGGTCAGGCGGCGGGTGTCGATCCCGCCGATGGCGATACGCCCGCGCGCGGCCAGCCATTCAGACAGGTGTTGTGTGGCGCGCCAGCTGCTGGGATCGGTGGGCATCCATTTGACAACCATCCCCGCAGCGACCGGATCGCCGGTTTCGTCATCTTCGGAGTTGGTGCCAGTGTTGCCGACATGGGGGAAGGTAAATGTCACGATCTGGCCCGCGTAGGACGGATCGGTCATGATCTCCTGATAACCGGTCATGGCGGTGTTAAAGCACATCTCGGCCACGGTCTGGCCCGTGGCTCCGAAACCCATACCATAAAACACCGATCCATCGGCGAGGGCGAGGCAGGCTGTAGGATGTGCGGGAGCAGCGATGGCCATGGTTTAATCCTTGTGCGGGGACGGGGCACAACGGGTGGCCCCAATCGGGAAAGAGGCAGCAGCGCCTCGTGAACAAACGCCTGCAACCTATAGCGGGTGCCCTAGAGGGTCAAGATTCGGATTTAAATGATTAACCGTTTGAAATCAGTGGTTTGGCGTAATTTCAATCCCATTGCATGTATTGGTGGGATTAGGTAGTGTCGCCGCTCGTGAATTTGATTTCTGTAAAGGCTACCCATGGACCTTCGTACCCGTATCTCTACCGAGCTGAAGCAAGCGATGAAAGACAAGGATGCAGAGCGCCTGTCGACCCTGCGGCTGGTGAATGCTGCGATCAAGGATAAGGACATCGCCGCACGCGCGACCGGTAATGAGGAAGGCGTGCCGGGAGAGGAAGTACTGGCCATTTTGGGCAAGATGGCAAAGCAGCGGCTCGAATCTGCGCGCGCATATGAAGAAGGCGGTCGCCTTGATCTGGCCGAGCGGGAGCGGTCAGAGATCGCGGTGATCGAAGAATTCCTGCCTCGCCAACTCAGCAAAGACGAGACCAAAGCGGCCGTTGATGCGGCTGTGGCCGAAACTGCGGCCTCGTCGATCCGTGATATGGGCAAGGTCATGGGCGTGCTTAAAGGCAAATATACCGGTCAGATGGATTTCGGCACCGTGGGGCCGATGCTCAAGGACCTGCTTTCCAACTAGGCGCGTTTGAGCGCTCTGAGCAGATCGTCGTAAAGGGCGATCCGCTCTTCCTCGCTTAAGAATGCCCCGATTTCCACCTCGCGCCCCTTGCCGCGCAGGGTGACGTAATGGGGGACGGGGCCTTCGGTTTCGTATTTCGTGACTTTGGTCCAATAGCGGTCGCAATCCCACAGCTGTACATCTCCTTTGAGATTGGTCCGTGTCAGCCGCGCCATGGTGTCGTCTAGCACAAGGTCCTCATGAATTTGGCGAACCTTGTGATTGCGTTGCAATGCCCAGAATATCCCCCAAACCGCGGCGAGCGTGAAGGGCAGCATACCCCATAGGATCGGAGAGCCGAGCAAGGGCAGTGCGGGAATTGAAATCAGGATAAATGTAGACAGCACAAATATCGCCATGCCCCGAGCGGGCAGGGAGTTATGTGGCCAAAGCCGCATGGTTTGCGGCGTGCTATGGGGAGGCGAGGTCCATTCATAAGGCATGGAATTATTGTACTGTACCCTGCGCGCGGATCAATGCGACAAAAGGGAAGCCTTGATTATTTGCGCATAGGGGGGCAGCGCAGGCTGTGTAAGACCAGCCCGAATAGCGCGGCCACCACGCCAAAGCTGATCCATTCGATCAAACGTTGCGCGATCGGAAGGCTGATGATTGTTGTGGCACAGGCAAAGCACAGCGCGAGTGTCTGGATCAACACATTTGCGATTGCCTTGTCACGCGTCGTGCAGCGCGGCTCTATTGCCCAGAACAAGGGTGCAAGGATGGCCAGACCGACGGCTGCATAGCTGATCCCGGTAAACTCAACAGGGTGGATCGAGGTGGCGCTATCTGTGGCTGCGGGCGGTACTGCTTGACCAGCCAGCGAAACCAGCACGCTTGATACAAGGGTCAAGCTGAGCAGGAGTAAGGTCAGATGCGCCGCAGGATCAAAGCCCCGCCAGCCCGCGATGGCTTGAGGGGCGAGGATCAGCGCACATAGGGTTATCGCTTCGATCATTGTAGGTGACCAGTCTGTGTTGTTTTGGAAAGCTGCATCATCGTTCCTTACCCATGCGCCACATAAAAAGGGCTCCAACCGCCGTTGGAGCCCTTTTTGGTTTCTGTTTAAGCAAACTGCTTAGTGGCTGTGGGATTTATCCCAGTCGGACTGCACCGGCAGCTGCTCGAACGTGTGCTCGGGCGGCGGGGAGGGCAGGGTCCATTCCAGCGTGTCGGCAAATTCGTTCCACGGGTTGTTGGCCGTGACGCGTGCGCCGCGTGTCAATGTCCATGCGATCACCCCGAAGAAGAAGATGAACGAGGCAAAGGACAGGAACGCGCCCATGCTTGACCACCAGTTCCAATAGGCGAATGCATCAGGGTAGTCGATGTAACGACGTGGCATACCCTGACGGCCAAGGAAGTGTTGCGGGAAGAACGTCAGGTTCGCGCCGATGAACATCGCCCAGAAGTGCAGCTTGCCTGCCCATTCAGGGTACATGCGACCAGTGAACTTTGGCAGGTAGAAGTAGATACCCGCAAAGATCGTGAACACGGCACCAAGGCTCATCACGTAGTGGAAGTGTGCAACCACATAGTAGGTGTCGTGATAGTAACGGTCCACGGCGGCCTGCGACAGAACAACGCCGGTCACACCACCAACGGTGAAGAGGAACAAGAAACCAAAGGCCCAGAGCATTGGTGTTTTGAACTCAACCGAGCCGCCCCACATTGTTGCGATCCAGCTAAATACTTTCACACCTGTGGGTACCGCGATGACCATCGTGGCCAACATAAAGTAGGCCTGCTGGTTCAGGGTCATGCCCACGGTGTACATGTGGTGTGCCCAGACAACAAAACCCAGCGCGCCAATGGCGATGATCGCCCAGACCATTGGCAGATAGCCAAAGATCGGCTTGCGCGCGAAGGTCGCAATCACGTGGGAGATGATGCCAAAGCCCGGCAGAATGATGATGTACACTTCGGGGTGACCAAAGAACCACAGGATGTGTTGATACAGAACCGGATCACCACCGCCAGCAGGGTCAAAGAAGGCAAAGCCAAAGTTGCGGTCCATCAGCAGCATGGTGATCGCACCGGCCAGAACGGGCAGGGACAACAGGATCAACCATGACGTTACAAAGATCGCCCATGAAAACAGCGGCACTTTGAACAATGTCATGCCGGGGGCACGCATGTTCAGGAAAGTAGTGATCATGTTGATCGCGCCAAGGATCGAAGACGCACCGGAGACGTGAACCGCGAAAATCGCGAAGTCCATCGACATGCCGCCTTCTTTTACCGACAGCGGCGGATAAAGCACCCAACCCACACCGGAGCCGGCCTGACCGTTACCGCCCGGCAACAGAACCGAACATACCGCCAGCGATGTACCTGCAACATAAAGCCAGAAAGACAGGTTGTTCATCCGCGGGAACGCCATATCGGGCGCGCCGATTTGCAGGGGCATAAGGTAGTTGCCGAAACCGCCGAACAGGGCCGGAATAACAACAAAGAACATCATCAAGATACCGTGGCCGGTGATCAGGACGTTCCAAAGGTGGCCGTTAGGCGTACATACTTCGGCGGAATCAGCGATGAAGCGCGCGCCTTCCATACACATGTACTGGACACCGGGGTTCATTAGCTCGAGACGCATGTAGATCGTGAATGCGACAGAGATAAACCCGACAAGAGCGGAGACGATCAGGTAAAGAATACCGATGTCTTTGTGGTTCGTGGACATAAACCAGCGTGTGAAAAAACCACGCTCGTCTTCATGATCATGCCCGTTAATGGCTGCGTCGGCCATGCGGTGCCTCCTTGGCTTGGAACTATTTTATGGACACGCCTGTTGGACGGGCGCATCTCAATCTTGGAACGGTTGTAAGTATATGTGCCGATCAGAGCAATGGGCGCGTTGGTCGCAGATGAAAGTATTTTCAAGAGACGTGGCGGATTTTTCCTCAATAACAGCCAATTTTTGCCGGATTCCGGAAACTGCGAAAGATTGGAGGCATTCAGTTGGGGAAAACCCCGTCGGGTTAACCGATGTGTAATCAGTCACGAGCAATGGTGAAGGTTGTACAAGCCAGCACCGGAAGCCGAGCGTGAGCCAAAGCGAATCCCAACAAATAATTTTCGAAAGCGATACCGCGCCTCTGGTCCCGACATCGGCAACGACCGTCCCGAGTATTGATCGCGTGGTCAGCCTGATGCCCGGATTTGTTTATGTTTTTAACCATCTGACCTTCTCGAACGATTATACCAACCGGTCGGTGGCCCAGCACCTCGGGTATTCAAGCGCGGAAATCAAACATTTCGGCGATGCGATGTTGGCACATCTGGTTCATGAGGATGATCAGCCGCTGTTGGGTGCTCATATGCAGAAAATAGCGGGGCTTGAGGACAATCAGACTGCGGTGCTGGAATACCGCGTCAAGACAAAATGGGGGGCCGTGCGCTGGTTGCGCTCTGTTGACCGTGTTTTTGATCGGGCTCCTGACGGCAAGGTACTACGTCATATTGGCTGTGCGAGTGATTTCACCGCAGAAAAAGAGGCCGAAATTGCCCTTTCGAAGCTGAATGCTGGGCTTGAGGACAAGGTGGCGATGCGTACCCGTGATCTGGCGGAGTTGAACGAGGGGTTGGAACAGCGGATCAACCTGCGCACGCGGGAGCTTGAAGACACGGTTGACGAGTTGGAGCAGCTGACATTCGTTGCGACGCATGATCTGAAGGTACCTGCAAATAACCTGAGCCGCTTGTCGCGGATGCTGGGCGAGAAAATTGGGGTGTTGCCCGATCAACAGGCCGAGCTTGTGAGCTGGATCAACACCTCGGCCGAGCAGCTACAGCAAAAAATACAGGGGCTTGTTCTGGTCGCCCAGCTTCGGCTGAGCAATGAGTTACCTTGCCTGCGGCTTAATCTGGCCAGGCAAGTACAGGTCGCAATTGAAGATCTGGAAAAGGCGATGCCGGGAAAGCGGTTGCCTGTGGTCTGTGACATTCCGGATCATCTGGAGGTTGAATTCTCCAAATTCGAGCTGGGATGTATTCTGACGTCATTGCTCGACAATGCCGTTAAATATGCCGCCTTGCGCCCGCTGCGGATCACCATTCGCGGGCGGGTTGAAGAGGGGCGTGTGGTGCTCACGGTTGCAGATAACGGTGTCGGCGTTGATGGGGAGCGCGAAAGCGCAAAGGTTTTCGGGCTATTCCAGCGCGCGCATAAGACGCCCGCCGGTAGCGGCATTTCTTTGTACTGTGATCAGCGCATGCTGCAGCGTCGGGGTGGTGATCTTTCGGTCAGCGGCGCACGGGGAGCAGGGGCCGAATTTAAAATCGTATTTCCAGTGGTGGGAGAAAATAATGACGCGGATTGAACGGGTGCTACTGATCGATGACGACACGGTGACCAACATGCTACATTCTCGGGTCATCGAGAGATCCGGTCTGGTTGACCGGATCGAAGTCGCAACGGACGGGCAGGAGGCGCTGGATATCCTGAATAGGGATATCGCCGCGGGCGGTCCGCTGCCTGAACTCATTTTTCTGGACATCAATATGCCTGTCATGAGCGGGTTCGAGTTTCTAGAGGAATATGCCAAGCTGGATATCAGCGCAGAAGAGCAGCTGGTTATTGTGATGCTATCCACGACCTTGCTACCTGCGGATCACCGGCGGGCAGAGGCAGATCCGAATGTGCACAGCTTTTGCGATAAACCTTTGCGGCTTGAAAACCTGATCGAGACGATCGAGGCATATTATCAAAAAGTTGAGGCGGACAAACCGGCGGCTTAACGCGGGGTGGGAATATCGCCAAAGACCTTTGCAAAACTCTGCAGTAGCGCGATGTCGACATCTTCGATTGTGACGGGCAGGCCAAGATCGACAAGGCTTGTGACACCATGATCCGAAATGCCGCAAGGCACGATGCCATCGAAATGCGTGAGCTCGGGTTCCACGTTGATGGATATGCCGTGGAAGCTGATCCATTTGCGCAACCGGATACCGATTGCAGCGATCTTGTCCTCCGGCATTTCGCCTGATTGGGTTGTGGGTTTGTCGGGGCGCGCGACCCATACGCCCACGCGGCCCTCACGGATTTCGCCGGTGACGTTGAACTGGTCCAGCGTGGCAATTACCCATGCTTCCAACTGTTGAACAAACAGGCGGATATCGCGCCCGCGCGCAGCAACATCCAGCAGGACATAAGCCACCCGCTGGCCCGGGCCGTGATAGGTGTACTGCCCGCCCCGTTTGGTGGTGAAGACGTCAAAGCGGTCGGGCTCTCGCAGATCTTCGGGCTTTGCCGAGGTGCCGGCCGTATAAAGCGGTGGATGCTCGACCAGCCAGATACATTCGGACGCCTTGCCCGCAATAATATCGGCCACGCGGGCTTCCATCCATTGTTCTGCTGCGCGAAATCCGGTCAGGCCGGGCGATATGATCCATTCCACCATGACCCACCTTTACGCGCCACAGGCCGGAGGGGGAAGAGGGCTCAGCCCTCTGCCGCGGCGTCGTCGCATTCCGCCAGAACCTTTTGTAACATCTGCGCATAGTTTTGCGCGCCCTGCGCACCGGTCAGCAGGTATTTCCCCTCGAACACCATAGAAGGCACGCCACTGATCCCGCGGTCGGTCCAGAATTTCTGATGTTCGCGGGTTTGCTCGGCGCGGCTTTGTGTGACAAGAACCTCGCGGGCTTGCACCACATCCAGCCCGACCTCTCCTGCGATATCAACCAGCACGTCAATATCCGATACATCGCGCCTTTGGGTGAAATGGGCCTGGAACAGGGCCAGTTTTAGGGGGTGTTGTTGCCCTTGTTCCTGCGCCCAGCCCAGCAATTGATGGGCCGCAAAGGTGTTAAGGATGCGGCTGTCCTCATCGAATTGGAAATCGATCCCCAAATCTTCACCCAGCTTTTTCATCTGCGCACGATTCTGTGCGGATTGCTCTGGGGTGGCACCATATTTTTCTGCCACATGCTCGGCCAGATTTTGTCCTTCGGGCGGCATTGCTGGGTTAAGCTCGAAAGGATGCCAGCGAATGAATGCGCCTGTACCGCTTGCGCCAAGGGCTTGTTCAAGTTGGCGAAAACCGATGATGCACCAAGGGCACATGACGTCAGACACAATGTCGATCTGAATAGGGGTGGGGGCTTTGGAATCTTGGGGCACTGGATTTCCTTTTAAAACGGACAGGGCTTAAAGGTTGGCGCGATAGGCCCGTGATGCAAGGGGGGCGGTCGTTTATATGGGGATAGGACGCCAAGCCGGCAGCCTTTGGCGAGGGATTTAAAAGTGTTTTGAGAATGCTGCAATTTGCCTCTTGAGCTATCTGTCTGCCCGCGCTACTAGGGCGCACCATCCATGGCGTGCGGTCGTGGCGGAATGGTAGACGCGCAGCGTTGAGGTCGCTGTGGGGTAACACCCGTGAGAGTTCGAGTCTCTCCGACCGCACCAATCTATCCCTTTGATATCAAAGAAAACCCTTGCAAACATGGGCCTAAGTCCGTTTCAAGGTTACAACTTTGGTTACAAACGGGTTTTGATATGGCCGGAAAAATCAGACATTTGGTCAATCGCTCAGGGCGCTATCACGCACGTTTGGTCGTGCCGAAAGACTTGCGGCACGTAATCGGCAAGACTGAGTTGAGGACGCCTCTAGGCGCTGATTATCGCCAAGCGCTCAAAATGTTGCCAAACGCAGTCGCTCAGCTTCAAAATCAGATAGCAGAGGCAGAGCGAAAATCAGGGCAGGGGGCGAAGCCAGCGCGCTACCCGCTGGCCCCTGATCAGATTGCACACGCGCACTACATGCAGCGCCTAGCGTTTGACGATGAGCTCCGGAATGATCGCCGCTGGCCCTCCGTTGGCATTGATGATGGCTACGTAGAACAGTTGCGATATGCGATTGCAGGACGCGCTGATGATAAGGAATTAGAAGAACTTGTAGGTTCTCAGATTGAGCGTTTCCGCAAGGTTGGCAATCTTGACGCCAAACAGGGCAGTGATGAATGGCGTGCAATTGCCAGAGCTTTGTGTAGTGCTGAGTATGAAGCGCTAGAGCGGGTCTATGAGCGTGACGAAGGCGACTTCTCCGGCACACCTACCGCGCCTATAATCGTAAACGCACAACCGCCGGAAAAGCCTCAAGAGCGAGTCAGCTTGAACGGGCTTTGGAAAGACTACGTTTTGATCCGAAAGCAAGCTGGTTTCATGCGCGATGGTGGCAAACGTCAATCAGTTGCGATTGATAGCTTGCGCAAATTCTTAAAGCATGACGATGCAAGAAAGGTCACAAAGAAAGACTTGTTGGCGTGGCGTGATAATCTGATCAAGACGCTTGCGGCAAAAACAGTCAGTGACGTCTATCTATCGACGGTCCGTAGCTTGTTTAGTTGGGCGGTTGAGAATGATCGATTGCCGGAAAATCCTGCAACCAATGTAAGGCAACCAAAACCCCGCAAGGTCTATGGGCGTGAACGTGGCTACACAGATGCAGAGGCAACGAAGCTGTTGAGCGCCTGTCGTGCCTACAAGCCGAAGCCGGACGAATTTGG
Organism: Sulfitobacter sp.; assembly: GCF_039977885.1. GTDB lineage: Bacteria > Pseudomonadota > Alphaproteobacteria > Rhodobacterales > Rhodobacteraceae > Sulfitobacter. The sequence goes on along the minus strand of NZ_JBDWCI010000008.1, from coordinate 32,451 downwards.
CAACATTCGCGAGTCAGACCGCATGGTGCAGACGAAGCGTTGGGTGCCGTTGCTGTGCGCTTTCACTGGTGCGCGTGTCGCTGAAATTACGCAGCTACGCAAAGAGGACATTCGAAAAGAAGACGGGCAGTGGATTGCAAGGATCACGCCGGACGCTGGCACAGTAAAGTCGGGTGGCTATCGTGATGTGCCTTTGCATCCGCAAGTGATCGAAGAGGGGTTCGTGACATTCCTCGAAAGTTCAAAAGCTGGCCCGTTGTTTCATACGGCAACTGATCCTGCGAAATATGAGCAGTTCGCCAGAACGACAGCGGAGAAATTATCGAAATGGCTGCGCACCGCAAATCTCGTGCCGGAGGACGTTCAACCTAGCCACGGATGGCGGCACAGGTTCAAGACGCTGTGTCGCGAGCAGGGCATACCAGATGGAACCTATGACGCGATACAGGGGCACTCAGGAAAGACTGCGAGCGCGAACTACGGCGATGTGACGCTCAAAACAAAGCAGAATGCGATTTATAAGTTGCCAGCCTACTTATTGTCTTGAAGTGGAATGCATAGAAGTGAATATGATTTGTAAAGCCTCAGGATCATTTTAGTCGCTAGTGGTCTTAAAATCTCTCCACTTACGCCTAATACTCATTTCTAGCTTTTCTAAGTCATTCTGAGCACTATCGATACTTTCCTGAATTAAAAGAATTTCGTTCTGAATCATGCTTACTGTTCGACCGGATGATCTAAACGATTTGAGTTTGGATCGGTTAGCAGCGATGGTCTTCAACCGCTGTTTCGAGCCTTCAATCTCGATTTTGTATACATCGTTTTTTTCGGCCTTCAGGGTGTCGATTCTTGCACTTGCATTATCACGTTCAGATTTTAGGGAATCGCGCTCGTCAGTTGACTGACTGAAAAAAGCTGACTTTTTCAGCTTTTTTCCACCATTGCCAATTATTGAACCGTTCGCCCAACTATACCAATTATCTAATTCAGTTTTCGCTGTATTCAGATCAGCGTAAGCGCTGTTAATTTTCGCTTGGAGGGCTTTGATCTTAAGATGTCCTAGACGTTTGCGCTCATGTTGCGCTGCGGTCTCAGCTCTAAAATCACGGTCAAATAAACTTAGCTCAAAATCCAAAGCGCTTTTCTTGTTTCTGAGCCTTGTTAACTCCCGTTTGATAGGCGGTATCTTTGCTTCTAGCGGCTCAATATGCTCTCTAGCAAAAGCACGGCTAGGAGCGCCTCTTTTGAACAGGAGAACGGCTACGGCTAATAATATCACTGTAATTACTAATGGTTGCATCGGCGGCTTTCTCCCTTATGGGACATTAACAGTGCATTCGGTTTGGAAAACAACTAAGAATTGCTTGGTGTTATAGTATAACATTTGTATCGACAGTGGTGCTGGTGTGTGGTATTATGTCAGCAATTATGACCTAATCTACTGTTGCTATGACTTTTGAAAATCTCAGACGCTCCTTAGGAATTACCCCGAAGGCTGCACCGCTCGACACCAAATCTGTTTCGCTCACAGACAGCGAAGCGCTTACCCTTTTTGGTGCTATCCCCACATCATCCGGCGTTTCTGTTTCCCCTACATCTGCCCTGCGCGTCCCTGCTGTTGCTTGTGCCGTTGGGCTGATCAGCGAAACGATGGGTTCCCTTCCAGCAAAGCTGCACGACAGCGAAAGCAAGGATATCGAAAAGGATCATCCGGCGTTTAAGCTTATCCATCGTGAGGCGAACCCTTGGACAAGCGCAGCACAGCTACGTGAACAGCTTACACTTGATGCTTTGATGCACGGTGCTGGACATGCACTTGTGATCCGCAACGCCACAGGATCACCCATTGAACTGCACCGCCTTGAGCATGGCCGTTGCCAGATGGTGCTTGAACCCGATGGCGAACCCTACTTCCTTGTGACGCCAGAAGGGGCCGGACAGGTGCGCCGCTCTTACTCCGATGTGCTGCGCGTTGAAGCGTTTGGTGCGGTTTCCCCTATCAGCTTGGCGCGTGAAGCTATCGGGCTGGCCCTGCAATTCGAAGGCCACATTTCAGGTATCTTTAACAACGGCGGCAGACCATCCGGCGTTATTACTGCTGAAAAGAGCCTTGATGTAGAAGCCAAGAAAAAGCTGGCTGCTTCATTCTTCAAAGGCACAGGCGGTAGCAATGCAGGCTCTACGGCTTTGCTCGACGAAGGCATGGCCTATCACCAGATCGCTATGACCCTTGTAGACGCTCAATTCGCAGAAAACCGTCTTGAGCAAATCCGCGAGATCGCACGTGCATTCCGCGTTCCACCTACAATGCTCTTTGAGCTTTCACGCGGCACTTGGTCCAACACAGAACAGATGATGCGCCAGTTTTTGACGCTCACCTTGCGGCCTTGGATCGAAACTTGGCAGTGGGGCTATGCGCGGTGCTTGCTCACAGACGTAGAGCGCGACGAACTCGATATCGCCTTTGATGTTGAAAGTCTGCTCAGCGCTGACCACGCGGTCAAAGCCACGTCATTCAGTCAATACCGAAGCATGGGGGCTGTAACGGCAAACGAGGTCCGCAAGGAACTCAATTTGCCACGTATTGAGGGCGGCGATGTGCTGCAAAACCCGTTCACCACATCGGACAAAACGCCAACGCCGGATAACACAGACGCGCCAAGCGCCCCTGAACAAGAGGACGCTGCATAATGACCGACAGCATCACCCACACCGCATTTTTCGGAATAGCAGAGCAGATTTTCACGCTCACTGACCCGATGATTGCAGAGCTTGAGCGCACAGCAGATGTAGGCATTGGCGCGCTCTATCAACGCGCCATCGCCATGCAATTCAGAGCCGCTGACCTGACAGAGATCATCCGGCTTGGCCTGATCGGTGGCGGCACGAACCCACAAGCCGCCATGCAGCTTACAGACACATACGCCACCAACCGCCCGATGGCTGAAACTTACCCGCTGGTTTTGGACATTCTTGATGCGCGCTGGAACGGAAACACAGAAGAAAGTGAGGCCGCGTAATGGCTCAATTTGTAGAAATCAAAGCTGACTTGCAGGTCACAGACACAGGCGAAATTTCAGGAATGGCGTGGCCGTGGGGCATTCCAGATCGCGTTGGCGATGTAATGACCAAAGGCGCACTTAGCACCCCGCAACAACTGCCAATGCTTTGGAGCCATGATCAATCCACGGTCATTGGCGTTTGGTCTGAAATCAAAAACACACCGCAAGGCGTAGAGGTCAAAGGCCGCTTGCTGATCGACGATATCCCGAAAGCCAAAGAGGTTCACGCCCTGATCAAGTCCAAGGCTGTGAACGGTCTGTCTATCGGTTTTGAAACCAAAGACAGCAAGCGAAACAACACCAAAGGCCGCACGATCACAGCGGCCAATTTGCTCGAAATCTCAATCGTTGCCGTCCCATGCCATCCGGATGCGCAGATTACCTCTCTCAAATCAAACAAATCACAAAAGGAAAATTCCGATATGGAAAACGAAGAAATTCAAAAGATGATTGATGCTTCAATCGCCGCTGCTGCACCTGCCAATGATGCACCAGAGGCAGACACAAAAGCGTTTGACGCAGTGCAGAAACGCTTGGACACGCTCGAAGCGAAAGCACAGCGCCCCCAAGGTGTTCATATCGCGGGTGCTGACACAGAAACCAACGCTGATCAAAAAGCATTCGGCAACTTTCTGCGCCGTGGCGTTGAACGGTTGGACGCTGACGATATCAAAGCCCTGACAGTCTCGACAGACGCCAACGGCGGCTATTTGGCCCCCGAAGAAACAGGCAACGAGCTGATCAAGCTGCTGAATGAATTTTCGCCGCTGCGCCAATATGCAAAAGTGATCAATATCTCCGGTCAGTCGATTGTATATCCGCGCCGTGTCACTGGCACACAGGCGTCATGGGTAACAGAGATCGCCAACCGCACCGCGTCCGGCATGACGTTTGAGCAAGTGACAATGACGCCGCACGAACTGGCGACATTCACAGACGTTTCCAACGCCTTGCTTGAGGATAACGCCTACGGTTTGGAAGGCGAGCTGCTTTCTGACTTCGCAGAAAGTTTTGCCAAAACCGAGGGCCAAGCATTTGTGTCTGGTGACGGTGTTGGCAAGCCCAAAGGCATTCTTGCCGCTGGTAACGGTATCGCAGAAATGAAGACAGGCGTTGCCGCAAACTTCCCCGCGTCAAACCCTGCTGATGTTCTGATCGCCATGTTCCACAAAATCCCGTCTGTCTTCGCACAGGCTGGTGTTTGGATGATGAACCGCAACACACTAGCAACTGTCCGGACATGGAAAGATGGAAACGGTCGCTACCTTGTGCTTGATCCAATTTCCGAAGGCGCACCTACAACACTGCTGGGCCGTCCCATTGTTGAAATGTTCGACATGCCGGATATCGCAGCGGGTGCCACGCCTATCGTGTTTGGTGACATGCAAGGTTTCCGGATCATTGATCGGGTTGGCCTGACTACACTGCGCGACCCTTACAGCTTGGCAACAAATGGTCAGGTGCGTTTCCATGCGCGCAAGCGTGTTGGTGTAGATGTTACGCACCCTGATCGCTTCATTAAGCTCAAGGTTGCCGCGTAAGATGGCACAGCCGCACGCATATGACGAGATCGCAATGGAATACGGTGGCAACATCGTATTCCTGCGCGCCTCATTGCGTGCGGCTACCCTTATCGAAAAGATGGACGGCGGTTTTGCTGGCGTCCTTCAAAAGCTTCAACAAGGCCACACCAGAACGCTACGCGATATAGTCCTTAATTCTGCTACGGATCGCACAACAGCGCTGGCCTTGCTAGATACCATGCAAGACGAAAATCTGAGTGTTATTCAGCAAACCTTGATTGCCCCTGCGTTCGCAATTCTCACCGCGCTAATGACGCCGGACCTCTCGACAGAGAAACCAACACCCACAGCAACGACAACTGCGAAAGCGAAACCCGTTGCATGGGCAGACTTCTATTCAGAGCTTTACCAGATTGCGACAGGGTGGCTTGGATGGACACCGGACGCAGCATGGAACGCCACCATCCCTGAGATCACCAACGCCTTCCAAGGCCATGTGGACATGCTGAAAGCAATTCACGGTGGCGGCGACGATGCCGAACAATCCAACACGCAAACAGCAGAACAACACAAAGCGATTGTAGAAGCTGGTTTCGATCCGGAATTCGACAGGGAAGGTCTGCGCGCACTCAAAGAAATGTCCAAGCAAAAGACAGGGGAAACAGCCTAATGCCACGGCCACCCCATATCTGCACCCGATGCAATGCAACCGTGCCGCATGGTGCGCTCTGTGCTTGCCAACAGGCAGCAAAGCGTGAGCGCAACAGACGCCATGACCGGAAACGCCCAACAGCCGCACAGCGTGGCTATAACAGCGCTTGGCGCACAGCGTCCAAAGCGTTCCTAAAGATCAATGATCGCTGTGCATGGTCCGGATGTAGCAAGCCCTCAACCGTTGTCGATCACGTCATTCCACACAGAGGCAACGACAAGTTGTTCTGGGACAAGTCCAATTGGCAACCGCTCTGCACCCGATGCCACAACTCCAAGAAGCAACGTGTTGAGAGGGTAAGATGACATACCCGACAACCAATGACTTTTGGCTACTCTTCAAAATCGAAGAAATGATCACGGTTCGTCTGACACACGTAGCTAGAATAGCCGCGCGTTACATAGCTAAACAGCTTGTCTCGATTCAGACATACTGGGCATACGTAATGAGAAGGTTGGCCATTTCTCATTTCTTCACGAATGCGAAAGACGAGAGCGCCACCTCTTGTTTCAAACATTTCATACCGTGCCTTCTCAGTCTCAAATTGATCTTGTTGTATCATTTCTTGGCTAAGTGTTTTGAGTGCGGCGCTAATTTGAACATTCAGCATATTGGCGGTTGTGAGCTCAACGGCCAGAGTGTTGAGCAATCGTGTTGCTTCGCCCGTGTCCGGCTCTTTGTCACCATCAAAAAGACCCTTAATCGAGTTGATTGTGTCCGCTGCCTTACCTGTTGCTCCGACAGCTGTAGTCGCAAGGCCAATAGCCTGAGTGATCGCTGCAATATCCATAGTCATTCCGTTCAATCCAAATTTGAGTTTCACACTATTTGAAACTTGTCCGAATGCAATCGAACAACAGGCGGGGGTAGTCTGGAACTTTTAGCCAGTTTTGGGGACCGGCGGGGGGTCAAGCCAACAAGAGATAACGAATTTAAAGTTTTGAAATAGAAAGAAGACAGACCATGCCAGCCCAAACGCCAACCGCATTGCTAAAGGCACAACTCAATCTCGATCATAGCTTTGACGATGCACTGCTGGCGCACAAGCTGGCCGCTGCTGAAACGTGGATTGCTGCACACACCGGAGTAGCCTTTGACGCAGACAACGCAGCTGCAACCGAAGCCGCTTTGCAGCTTGCGGCCTATTGGTATGAATTCCGCGAAGGTGGTTCCGATGTATCTGTGAAGGCAATCCCGTTTGGGGTGCGCGACTTGCTGGCATCTATCCGGTTGAGCATCACGGCAAAGGATCAAGGCAATGACTAAACGCCTAAGCCTCACAGCGCAGTCGAAGAAACTGGGCAAACAGTTGGAGAGCATTCCCAACGAAGTGCTGGCGATGTTGCGCCCTGCGTTGGTCAAAGGCGCGCAGGATATTGCGGACACAATGGAAGCGCTTGTTCCGGAAGACGATGGCGACTTGCTGGGCAGTATTGCGGTCACAGGACCAAATGAAACCACGCCACCCTATGCCGCTGGTGGTGGTTCCGTGACCCTTGCCGCGACCCAAGCGGCGGTCACGGTAGGCAATACAGACGTGCGCCACGGCCATTTGCAGGAATTCGGCACTGTGAACCATGAAGCGCAACCGTTCATGCGCCCTGCATTCCGTTTGAAAAAAGCCAAGGTGCAGCGCCGGATTACAGCCGCGGTGAACAAGGCAATCAAATCTATCAAGCAGGGAGCAACCTAATGGAACCATCGCTTCAACTTCAAACGGCAATTCGTGCTGCACTGCTGGACGATCCGGCGGTGATCGCGCTTGTTGGTGCAGATAGCATCCGAGCAGGTAGCACCAGACCGGACAAGATGCCCTGCATCATCCTTGCAGATCCGCAGACAATCAATCTGGGCCGTAGCTCAGGCGGCGCATATCTGACCCGTGTTTATATCGACGTGCATATCTGGGCATTGGAAGACGGTGCAGACATGGCGCGCCAGATCGGCGGGGCGGTAACTGGTGCGCTTTGGGACAGCCCATTGCCAGTGCAAGATATCAATGAATACGAGCGCCCTAGCTTCAAATACATCCGCGACCCTGATCCGGAGAAAGCATACGCGCACGGCGTTGGAACGGTTGAAGCAGTTGTTCGGTGGTTGCCATGATACGTTCCGGCAAACTTGATCAATCGATCGCTATTGAGCGCATGACTGAGACGGTTAGTGCGTCCGGTGCAGTTTCGAAAGCATGGGCCGTTATCGCAACGGTGCGTGCTGAGCTGGTGCAGCAAAGTGCAGATGAATATCTGGCTGGATATGGCGAGGCACAGGAAGGCAATCTGCTGTTCCGCATTCGCTATCTGCCAGACCTCACAACGGCTGATCGCGTGACCTATGATGGCACCGCATACGATATCGATCAGATCGCAGAACTGGGCCGCAAGCGTGGCCTTGAATTGCGTTTGAAAGGTGGTGCGAAATGAGCGTGCATAGTCGCGGCGTAAAGCCACCAGCCAAAGCAGACAGCGAAGCCCTGACAAAAGCGCCAGCCGTGCCAAAGTATCTTAGCAAGTTGGCGCAAGCTGAGTGGCGGCGCATTATGCCACAACTGATCACGCGCCGGATCATCACCCGTGCAGACCTTGCTGGCGTGGAAAGCTACTGTGTTGCCGTAGGTGCAGCGCGCCAGATCGCAGACACCATGACCACAGGCGAATTGCCGGACCTTAAGTTGGGCGGTTTGCAAATCCGCTACATGCAGACAGCGCGCCAACTTGCCGCTGAATACGGTCTGACACCTACGTCACGGGCTCGCATTGGCGGCGCAAAAGAAGACGACGACAGCGACAACCCGTTGGCGGTGACGTAATGACTTCCGGTGCGTTCCCAGAATGGATTTATGACGGCTCGAATATCCCTGATCCGTTGGGATATGGGGAGCGCGCTGTGCAATTCCTGCGCCGTTTGCGCCATCCAAACAGCCTTGAAGCGAAACGTGGCTTGCAGCTTGCGCCGTGGCAAGAACGTATCGTGCGCCGTATCTATGGGCCGCGCCATCCGGACGGGCGCCGCATTGTGCAGAACGTCTTTTTTCTTGTGCCGCGTGGCAACCGCAAGACCAGCTTGGCCGCTGCATTGGCATTGCTGCACACTATCGGGCCAGAGCGTGTTCCGGCTGGGCAGGTTATCTTTGCCGCTGCTGATCGAGAACAAGCAGGGATCGGCTTCACCGAAGCTGTAAATATGATCCGCGAGGATGGCCGCCTGATCGCGGCCACTAAAATCTATGACGCCTTCAACAGTGCCAAAAAGATCGTATTCAAGGCGGATAATGTATCCCTGCGCGCCATTAGTAGTGACGGCGGTGCTGCGCATGGCCTGACACCTACATTCACCTTGATCGATGAAGTTCACATTTGGAAGGGCCGCGACCTTTGGGAAGCACTGCGCAGTGGTGCAGCTAAAGTTGACGACAGCCTGACAGTGATCGCCACCACAGCGGGGCGCGGTGCAGAAACATTGGCCGCTGAGCAATTCGCATATGCCACAGCGGTTGCAAAAGGCGAGATCACGAACCCTGCATACCTGCCAATTCTGTTCCAAGCTGATCCGGATGATGATTGGCTTGATGAAAACACCTGGCATAAAGCGAACCCTGGCCTTTCGCATGGCTTTCCATCGTTGGAAGGATTGCGCGCACTGGCAAAAGAGGCCGAACACAGACCATCCGACAGGGCAGCATTCAAACAGTTTAACCTCAATCTTTGGCAAGCCAACAGCCGCGACCCGCTTTTTGATATGGACACTTATGATAGCCGCGCCCTTGACTTTGATCTGAGCGAACTTGAGGGCGTGCCGTGCTATCTGGGCGTGGATATGTCTATCAGTGGCGACCTTACGGCCATTGTTGCGGCATGGCGGCACGATGATGGACAGATCACAATCCACCCGTGGCTGTATATCCCCGCAGACGATATCCAAGGCCGCTCGGAACGTGACGCACTGCCCTATGAGGCATGGCGCGATGATGGCCTGATCCATGTGATTGATGGGCCGATTATCGATCCGGCGGTTATTGAGGATCAAATCAGAGAACTTTGCGCCACCTTTGATGTGGAAGAAATCGCATTCGACCCACATCTGGCCCGTGCCACCATGCAGAGGCTCTATGACGATGGACTGCCCACAGTAGAACTGCGCCAAACACCGCTGAATATGGGCGTTGCCGCTGGCGACTTGGAACGCACTGTGAATGGTGAATTGATCCGGCACAGCGGCCACGCAGCATTGCGCCAGCACTTCGACAGTGTGGTTGCCAGCCGCAATGACACGTCCGGTCTGATCCGGATGCACAAAGGCAAAAAGACAGATCGCATAGATGGCGCAATTGCCGCTGCAATGGCCGTGTCACGCGCAAGCGCTGGTGAGACAGCGAAATCCAAATACTCCGGCGAAAATGCCGAAATCTTCATGTTTTAAGGAATGAAATAATGGCACTCGAAGGACTGATAGTAGACGTTGAAGCGCGTATCGACAAACTCGAAAAGGGTTTGAAGAAAGCAAACACTGTTCAAAATCGCAGCGCTACACAAATGGAACGTAGGGCCGCGCAATCTGCGAACCGGATTAACGCTAGTTATGCGAAATCAACCGCTGGTATTTCAGCCAGCTTCAAAAAGTTGGGACCAGCTTTGCTTGCTGGTGTGTCTGTTGCAGCCATTGGCACTGCTACAAGTCGCATTCGGCAAGTCGTTGGTGAAGTGGCCCGTATCGGTGACGTCGCTGCAACGGCTGGCGTGAATATAGAGCAGTTTCAAGAACTGAAATACGTTTCCGAGCAATCGCGGATCGATGTTGATGCCATGACAGACAGCCTCAAAGAATTGAGCCTGCGCGCTGATGAATTCATCATCACCGGAAAGGGACCAGCCGCAGAGGCGTTTAATCGCCTTGGCTTCAAAGCGAACGAACTGAAGGACAAACTCAAAGACCCGCCAAAGCTGCTGGAAGAGATCGCAGACCGCGCAAAAGACCTCGATAGCGCCAGCCGTATTCGCATTTTTGACGAACTGCTGGGCGGCACGGGTGCAGAAAAGCTCACGCGCCTTTTGTCTGGTGGCGGTGATGCACTCCGGAACCTGAGACAAGAAGCGCGTGACGCTGGCGCTGTTCTCGACGCAGATGTGATCCGGAAAGCCGAAGAGCTGGACCGCCGTTTCCAAGCCCTCACAAGCCGCGTATCCAATTTTGGTAAGGCATTCGCGGTAGGGCTGGCAGATGCCAGTGTAAAACTTGCAACCCTGCGCACAGACCTCACAGACCTGACAGACACAATGCAACGCGCAGAAAGCTTGCTTGGCGATGGCGTATCCGTCGAACTTTCCACAGATCAAGGCGCGCTAGATCAGCATAAACAGGCCGTTGGGCAGATCATCGCAGAATATCACCGCCTTGGCGAAAGTGCAGACCAATTGACGGGGCCGCTGTTTCAAGCTGCTTCTAATTTGGCGATGTTGGGCGAAGCCGATGCATCCATTGAATTGAACCGCGTGGCTACTGAGATGGTGGCTCTTGTTGGTGATCTAAACGATGGCTCTATCAGCGCAGAAGAATTCGAAAGCCGTGTTCAAGACCTGACAGGGGCGGCACAGACTGCACTTGCAGAGGTCGCTGCAATCGATGGCGTTCAATTCACTGGCGTATCATCTGCCTTGGCAGGCTTCATAAATTTGATGGGCGCTGCGATTGCAAGGGCGCGTGAATTGCGCGCTGCACTGCCAAGTGCAAATCCAGATGGCACTACAACTCAGCTTGTTTATGGGGAAGTTGGCGCGCGTGGTGATCCTCGCAGCTTTATTCCGCAATCTAAACTTGCGCCAAGTGGAACCACACGGCCAAACCTGCCGAGTGTAGATGCGAACTTTGGTTCCCCTGCGCCTGTATCCGGCGGTGGTGGTGGTTCTGCTGGTGGTGGCGGTGGATCACGCCGACAGAGTGACCTTGAGCGCGAAATCGAAAGCATCGCAGGGGAAACAGCCGCCCTCAAATTGGAAGCCGCTGCATTGGCGAAGGTGACAGGCGCGCAACTGCAAAACGCAGATGCTATCGAATTGGCGCGCACAAAGGCCGAACTTTTGGCAGCGGCGCAGCGCTCAGGCGTGGCGATAACGCCGGAACTCAAAGCGCAGATCGATACACTGGCAGACGAATACACCAAAGCTGGCACGGCGGCTGAATTGGCGGCTGATAAAATCCAAGAGGTGCAAGACGCCAGCAAAGCGGGTGCGCAATCCATCACAGATGTTTTCACAGGCATGGCAACCGGAGCGCTAACAGCCAAGGAAGCAATGGGGCAACTGATCATCGAAATGATCAAAATGTCATTGCAAAAACGTATGTTGGAAATGGCCGAAGGTGCTGGTGGATCGGTGTTTGGTGGCTTTCTGAAATTGCTGGGCGGTGGTTTTGCAGAGGGTGGATTTACGGGCCAAGGTGGCAAACACGAACCCGCTGGCGTGGTCCACAAGGGTGAATACGTCATGTCCAAAGCGGCAACGTCTGCTATCGGCGTGGGCAATCTCGAAGCGCTGCACAAGGCCGCTAAACGGGGCTATGCAGAGGGTGGCCTTGTGTCTGGTGTGAAGGCCAGCGGCGGGGCAATCGCAGCACCTAACAGCGCTTCACCAGCCGCTAACGGGGCGGTCAATATCAACGCACCTGTCACGGTCAATGGATCAGCCGGAACGCCAGAGCAGAACGACGACCTTGCTGGAAAGCTTGCCAAGACGATGGAAAGCCAGATGCGTGGCGTGATCGTGAAGGAAATTCAGAACCAACAGCGCGTGGGTAACATGCTCAACCGGAGGAAATAAGATGCCGCTCGAAACCTTTGATCCGTCTATCCGGCCATCGCAGGGAACGAAATTTCAGCCCAAGGTCAGTCTCAATGAGGCTGATTTTGGGGATGGATATTCCCAGAGATCGCCGCGTGGTTTGAACCATATTAATCAGAATATCTCGCTCAGATGGGATGGTTTGACGCAAGAACAGTATACAGAGCTTGCAGAATTCTTCGAAAGTAAGGGTGGCTTTCGCCCATTTTACTATTTGCCGCGTGGGAAAGATGCGCCGTTGAAGTTTGTTTGCAAAGAATGGAGTGGATCAGACGGAACACCTTGGACTTTTGATGCTAAATTTGAACAGAGCTTCACCACGGAAGAGTAGCAGATTTAGAAAACGCCTATTCCGAAAGGTGGAATAATGCAGAAATGTGCAGCCGAAGAGTAGCAGATTTAGAATGTGCCTCTCCGGAGTAGTATTCTATTTATAAAACTAGCCTGAAAACCCACTCCGGAGGGTATTTAAAATGTCTGGTTTTTGCACGTCTTACTATAATTCTTAAAGAAATAACCAAACTCTTAAGAAAGTTTATAAGACGTGCAAAAGCCAGACATTTATAGCAGCAATGCTGACATAAATGCTTGCAGATACCAAATACGCTCCGGAATGCGCAGGGAGTTTCCCACACCTCGGAGCGAACCTTCATTTCGACGTATACCTGCTTTTTAGCACCGTGTGGTGCGGTGGGAAGTTATTCAGCACCCCAGACAAGGAAAGCGCTACATAGAGGCTCAGCCGGAGCTAATTTGAATATTTCCCCGTTTAGCCCTTGCCTTAATGGTCCCACTGTTGTATTTATGCAACAGTAAGAAAAAGGATAAGACAATGACCCAGCACCAACGGATTAAACTTCCAGCAGATCGCGCAGCCCAAATCAAGGACATGGCGGAGCAGCATGGAATTTCAAATAGCACAGCAATCGGAAAACTCTTTCGTGCGCTCAATCAAGATACGGATGTTCCCTGCGATATTCCGAGCGTAGAAATCAATGCGCTTTCAGATGGACTGGCAATCCGTTTCGAGCGGAATTCAGTCACGGGCTTCAATTTCGTGGCGGTCGCCAAGATCACAAAAATGATCCGCGAATATTTGGCTGGCGAACACGCTGGCAAAAAGAATGTTGCAATGTGCGGCGAAGAAGGCGGGACACTTACAATTTGGCGCGCTGGCAATGGCTTCAAGATGGCAATTCCAGCCGCCGCACCTGAAAAGAATTTCACACCGGACCTGCTCGAAGACTTTGCAGACCTGCTCGACCACGCGGTGAAAAAAGCACAGCACTAATAGAAAAGGGACCAGCGCTGCGAACGCTGGCCCCTCGGACAACCAATTAAGGAGGTCATTTTGAACATGACTATGTATAGCGAATTTCACACTGGGATGCCAGTAGACGAAGCAAATTTTAGCAGTCGCCTTGAAAGCTTTTTCAGTGGCGCACCTATGCCGGAGAAAGCGCCCGTCGATTATGATGCTGGCGGCACTGGCAATAGGCACAAAGCTACTGAGGACAGCCTTATCCATGAATTTGACGTAGCAATGGCCGAAGTGATAAGTGCCACACCGCCGGAACCTATTACAGCTGCGCTGTATACGGGCTACTATCATCATAGCGACGATATCAACCATGCAGAACAGTTTGAGCTGACATACGACGAACCCGCCTATGTCAGCCCATACGACAAGGCATTCACTCTTGTTCGCTCACTTGAGGCACAGCTTGAAAGCGCTGACCCAAATCAGGTTCACGGGATCAAGGTCGCTTTGCGGGATGCCAATGCAAAGTGGGATATCGAAAAAGAGCGCGCCCTTGATGATCGGCAACGCAAAATCCAATTGATCAGCCGCTGGCGCGCTGAAAACCCCGACAGCTACAATGCAACACGCCGCAAGGTCCGCACGGTAGCAAACGCAAACCTCTCAGATATGACGCCGGAACAGCAAGCCGCGCACAAAAAGACGGTGGGTGCTGATCAACGCTGGAAGCTGCGTAAAGCCCAACAAGGCTGGACGCCGGAACAGATCGAAGAAGGTATGAATAAGCGCGTAGAAAAGCGCCAGCAAAAGGAGAAAACCAATGGCTGAGCTAATCTTGTTGATGCTCGCAGCAATTACCGCCTGCCAAACCTACAACCTCAAATAGTCCTTGAATTTCAAATTGAATAAGTGTTATATCATAACAATAAGTAGATAATAGATGCCCTATATTTTGCTTTATGGGTTATCATTTCCCAAACTTGATCCAAGTTCGTTCTCCACTTCTAGGATCATTCGGTAGGCATGGGTTCTTTCTCGCCCATGTCCACCAAAGCGCGGCGAGCATGCGAAGGTAGTTGTTTAAATGCTCGCCGCGATTATCCAAATCTCTAAGCCTGACAGTTAAGCCTATTACGTATTCGGGTCACATCGGCACCGTTGCGAGCGGTTTCCGGTGTATGTGCGCTTTCATAGAAACAGCCATGATGATAATCAGAGAGAAAGCGCATCTGCTTAGTGTTCTGAGGTATTATCTTTGACTGATGAAGAAAACAAATCTGGTAACAATCCGATTGTTGAGGTTAAAAATAGCGTCAACGTAATGGGAGAGAACTTTGATAAAGCTGCGGCTGATATATTGAAGGCTACGCTACAAATGCCAGCTACGGAAACATCTGGTTTGCTAGCTGACATTATTGGCGTCGTTGGTGACAGAGTTAAGGTTTATCGGGCCGAACGCCGTGTGGCGATCTTGAGTGATGCTAGGGAAAGACTTGCTGCAAGGGGCGTTTCGCTGGGTCAGTCTAAGCCAATGCTAGAAGGCCAAGTCTATGACATGATCGAAGGGATGGGCAGCGCCCATACTTCGGAGCTTGCAGATATGTGGGCAGGATTGATGGCAAACGCTATGGACCCGAACCGAGATACAGAGGCTGACAGGGGGCTAGTTTCTGTTCTACAAGCATTAAGCCCTGATGATGCAATAATATTGAATTTCCTTGCCGCCAACGAAACGCACCGTCAACGGGCTGACAAACTGCGGCGTGATCATAGTTGGGGCATCCGCAACAAAAAGAATAGTGACGTAAGCGAGGCGGCTTATGAAGAAGAGTGGGCTAACGTCAGAGCTTTGATTGCTGGTTCTGAGGCTGAATTAATTAAGCTTTTTGGGGCGCTTGGAATTGATACGATTCAAGCGCGCCCTCATGCGTTGGAAAATATTGCACGTCTTGGGTTAGTCGCAGCGCCAGATGTCAGAGACTATGCAAATGTTGAATTAGCACATGGCTTGGAGCGCACAGATATGCTCTCTGTAGCGATGGCTCAGATAGATGATCGATTAAAAGGGATAGGTCACTGGATTGAGGCAACTAACATTTCAGATAAAATAATCTGTAGGGAGTATAATAGCCAATTACATTTCACTGTCGAATTGAGTGAATTTGGACGTAATTTTG
Organism: Sulfitobacter sp.; assembly: GCF_039977885.1. GTDB lineage: Bacteria > Pseudomonadota > Alphaproteobacteria > Rhodobacterales > Rhodobacteraceae > Sulfitobacter. The sequence continues at coordinate 16,883 of NZ_JBDWCI010000008.1, read as the reverse complement.
TTGCCAAATGCGATCTGCTCGACCGTCAGGTTTAAAGTGAATTTGCAGATAGGGATGCATATTTGACCCAACGTCACTTGGCCCACTTTAGGGGCGGTTACATGGTTACAATTCGCCGCGTAAGTCATTGATTTATAAGGGGTTGGCTAGGGTTCGAGTCTCTACGACCGCACCAATATTTCAAGAAATTGCAATCAAAACAATAGAGTGCGCGGTGGCATTGATTTCGGTCCACCCGTAGGGCCACCTCTTGTATGTAAAACCTGATAGCTTTGGAGTTGATATCCAAAGAAGACATTGATGGTGCTAATAGGTGGATCTTGAAGGAAACAGGTATCTTCTCTATTTTCTTTTGTCTGTGATCGGATGCGGTCATGTCTTAGGTCTTTTGTTGCGGCGCATTATACAGCCGCGAGCCGGTATGGCGATGCGCGAACCGAAGGCAGATCAACAAATCGAGCTTATAGGCTCCTGCACAAAGAATGCTTTGCTTGGTCCGGATCTTTCCGAGCATTTCCCTCATTTTTTATCGATTTCCTCACACGCTCAAGTCCCGGTTTTTGATTTCTGTCGCATTACGCTCATGCCATCGTTGTCGGGGTTCGGTAGCCCACTTGTTTCGTCACCATGGCCTACAGACCACGGGCCCTCTTATTCGCCAGCGCTGCAGCAACAAGCATACGTGCTTTTGCGCTCTAGCATGGCTACCAGCCAAGTTATGCGGCGTTCCAAATCGCTCAACAGCTTGACGAACAGGCATTGCACCAGAGATCAGGCCCCTCTCGGGATCATGCTGCGTATAACCCTGTCGGGCAGTGATCAATTGCCTACTGTGTCGTGTGGTCACTTGCGATGGGTGGATCTTGTGCTTGGCTGCAACCTCTTGCGCCGTCTTGCCTCCACGAAGCGCCTTAAGCGCTACCGTGGCCTTAAACTTATCTGTAAAACCTCTTCTCTCAGTCATTTCTGTATCCTGTCTTCAAGGTTGGATACATCTTAGCACGTTCCTTTGGTGATTTGATTGCGCTGGGCGATTGCCATGCAATCTGTCTCGAATTAGGCTCAACCAAGCCAAAATGAGTTCCAGATGGTGCTCGGTTAAGCGTACATTTTAATGCGGAGACCCCGCTAATTCCCGAGATTATAGGCCATTTCGACATCTCGCGGTCTCTTAAAATAGGATTTTCAATTTTTATTCTTATTTAACAATAGCTTATAGTGAATTGAATGAATATTCAGAAAGGGGATTACGGTGTCAAGTGTATCCATTACTGCAAAAAAACTTGACATTTTGGATGTTTTTCTGAGTTGAAGGTCAAAGGAATTCGCGCAAAGGTAAACCATACTAAGCGCGAAAAAATGTACAGTTTGTAGGGCAATCTTTGCCACAAGCCGCGTTAAGATCGCGGCCTGCTTATTGCAAAAACGTTCAGCACTTATTTCAAATTGCGCTCGGCATCAGTTGTTAGAGCCTCTCGTGCAACATAGCGTTGGCCAGGACCGCGTAGACCTCAAATGTTGGAGCGATGCTGGCCAGCGCGGAATGCGGTGGTTGAGCACCGCGCGGAGCTTCATCTTGGATCAGTGGGTTGACGGTCACGTTTTTCGAGGGTCCACCGCTCATTCAAACTACGCACCAATCCCTGTATCTTTGCATTGCGCTTTGGACCTGTCGCGTTTTAGTGCCGCCCCAAGTGCTCGTTTAGGCCACCTTGCGTTCGAAGGCGACAGGGCTTTTCCAGCTCAATGCTGAGTGGCGTCGACGGGGATTATAGAACCCGTTGATATATTCAAAGACCGCCATCTCAGCCTGTCTGCGGGTGTTCCAGTTGTCTCGCCAGATCAGCTCTGCCTTGATGGTTTTGAAGAACGTTTCAACGGCGGCGTTGTAGCAGTTGCCTTTGCCGCTCATCGATACCTTGAAGCCGTGCTGTCGCAGGATCTTCTGATAATCGTGTGAACAATACTGGCTGCCACGATCAGTATGATGGATGCAGCCCTTGGGTGGTGTCCTGAAGGCTATGGCCATCGTTAGCGCCCGGATCGCAAGATCACGCTTCATCCGATGACTGACTGCCCAGCCGATCACTCGCCGAGAATGTAAATCCAAGATCACGGCCAGATAAAGCCAACCCTCACGCGTCCAGATATACGTGATATCGCCAGCCCATTTCTAGTTTAGCTGATCTGCTGAGAAGTTACGATCCAGTAGGTTCGGGGAGATGTTGAATTTGTGATTACTGTCCCCCTCTCGGCAGATTGCTTTGCAATCGCCTGCCGGGCAATGGTCGTGGCCTTGTGTTTGCTGGTCCTGACAACGGATATACCGTTCTGCCGCATCAATCTTCCCACACGCCGGTGCCCGACATTTAGACCAATCTCCTTCAACTCTTCGGTCATTCTTGGTCTGCCATAGCTCCCCAAACTGAGACGCGACTGTTCCTTGATGTGGGCCAATGTCACCAGATCAGATCGCTGTCTGCGACTGGCAGGGCTGCTGCGGAATGCACGTAAGCCACGCGCACTCACGTCCATAACCTTACACAGGCGTTCTGTTGGAAATTGATTTCGGTGTTCTTCAATGAACTTAAACCTCTCGGCTTTTGGCTCGCAAAGAACACCGTGGCCTTTTTTAAGATTTCCCTTTCCTCCTTCAGAATGCGGTTCTCACGTCGAAGCCGGTCATTCTCTTGAACGAGGCTCATATCCTCTTTTGACATCACATCGGTGTCTCCATGCGTTGTGATCCATTTGTTCAGTGTCGACATGCCAACGCCAAGATCATCAGCCACTTGTTTGCGTGTAAGCCCGCTGGTCAGCGCGATACGTACCGCATTTTGGCGGAATTCGTCCGTCCGTTTCAGTCCCATAGTCAATCTCCTTTGTTGCAGTAAATGCTATCAAAGGAGCGGCATCAAACCGCGACAGGTCCATTTTGCCGGACCACGTCACTCGAGAGCTGACCTACTAATGTCGTGCAGAGCTCGTTAGGCCGTAAGTAATTCAGCGCAATTTAGGCGTGACAAGCGTCTAAAGCCGTCTGGCATGACCCGTCCCGTTTCGCCTAGAGACAAGGCAAGGCCGCGCTCCGTGTCGGTGAGGATCATATGCATGAAAAACACCATGTTTGGTTGGATTGTCGTGGGTTCGCCTGTGCAAATCATGGGCTGTTCCATCCACGACGGTGGGTAATTTGCGCTTAGGGAATATCCGCAGGCATTGAGCCTATGAGAGCGGTAACCGGCACTATCCAAAATTTTAGCGTGCATGTCGAATACATCGCCCACCAAATTCCCCGGTTTGCAGATTTCCTGACAGGCTATCAGAGCTTCTAAGGCCGCATCTTGCATTCTTTGGTGTTCGGGTGAGACGGTTCCAATCAATGCGGTCCGCATGATGCAGGCATGATAGTGTCGGTAAGAGGCACCAAATTCCAGTTGAACCTGATCTTGAGTACCGACGGTTTCGCGTCCCGTAAAATTACGTACCAACAACGCCCCTTTTCCGGATCCGATGATGAACCGGCCTGCGGGATAATCGCCACCGCCTTCAAAAATAGCGTTGTGTGCTGTGGCAAAAAGATGGCCCTCATCGACACCGGCACGCAGCTGTGCATGTACGTCGGTCATGGCCTTGTCAGCAAGCTCTGCCGCCTTGGTGACATATGCGAGTTCTGCGGCGCTTTTGACGATACGGAAGGCTTGGACGAGGCCGGATGCATCATGCAGGATGCAGAACCCATCCAACGCGCATCGAACCATATCCCATCGTGCTCCGGTGAGGCAGGGCGCGTCCAACTCAATACCCAATTGTTTGCCCGAGCAATTGTAAGATTGAAGTAGGTCCTTGAGGTCCTCTGCGGGGGTGGCCCCGTCGCGATCAACCCAAATGCGGATGTCTTCTATAAGGGATGTGTGCATGGCTTGCCGTTGATCGGCAGATCGTGTCAGTAGGGCCAAACTGCCATCAACGCCAAAATATAACGCCTGAAACTGGGAATACCCTGTCGTGTCATATCCCGTCAGGTAATACATTGTTTCTTGCTTGAAGATAAGCAGGCCGTCCAGCCCGCGATCTGCAAGGGCGGCTTTAACTTTATCTTGACGGGCGGCGAACTCCTCTTGCGTGAAGTGCATGGGCATTGGGTATTTTCCTTTTTGGGGCGCAGGTCTTCGGGCGCAAAACTCCTGCGCCCGAAGAGGGGATATCTTAGTTGAACCACCAGCGCTCAAGACATTTAATCCCATCCATGTCCCATGCGGCTGACATGCGGTTGTGGGCAACTTTGTCACTGGTGGCAAAGACGTAGTTGGAGAAGACGGGGGCAATAACGCCACCATCATCGCTGCACAGCTGCTGCATCTCGTAATACATCTCGCGGCGTTTGGTGGTATCCTGCTCGGAGCGCGCCTGTGTGAGCAAAGTGTTAAAGCGCGCATTCGCCCAATGTGTCTCATTCAACGAGACGCCTTTGGCATAGATGGACGAGAATACCCAATCTTCCGTAACGCGACCGCTCCAGTAGGAGGCGACAAAAGGTTTCTTGCCCCACACATTCGCCCAGTAACCATCATTGGGCTCACGAGTGACGTCGATGTTTATTCCCGCCTTAGCGGCTTTTTCCTTATACAGGAGTGCGCCATCTACAGCGCCCGAAAATGCCGCATCAGCCGCACTCAGCGGGACAGTTAGCTCAGTGAGGCCGGCCTTTTTAAGGTGGAACATCGCTTTGTCGGGGTCATAGGCCCGTTGGGGAAGATCAGCGGCGTAATATTTGTTCGACTTCCCGATTGGGTGGTCATTTCCGACATAGCCATGGCCGAACAGAAGTTTGTCGAGAAGTTCCTCGCGATCAATACCGTATTTCAGCGCGAGACGCACGTTGGGATCGTTGAACGGAGCGTTGTCTGCGAACATGGAATAAACGTAGTGCAACGTGCCTTGGGTCTCTTTGAGGCTAATGCCCGGGCGGCGATCCATAAGGTGAGCGGTCTTCAGATCAACACGGTCCATTGCGTCGATTTCACCTGAAATGAGCGCGCTGGTGCGGGCGTTTGTGTCAATGATCGACAGCACTTCGACTTCGTCGAAATGGCCGTGACCTTCTTTCCAGTAGTTTTCATTGCGGACCATCGTCGTGCTGATGCCCGGCTCAAAACTTGTAAGTTTATACGCCCCGGTGCCATCGCCTGATTTCCAATCCACAACGCCATCCCGCACAGGCAGGATAGCGATGTGATAGTCGCTTAGAAGATAGGGGAAGTCGGCGTTGCCACTGGACAGTTTGATGGTGACAGTGTGATTGTCTTCTGCGGTGATTTCGGTAATTGGTTCCAGAATACTGAACACCAGTGATGTGGATCCTTCGCCCAAATGGTGTCGTAGGGAGGCTATCACATCCTGCGCGTCCATTGTTTTGCCGCTGTGGAACGTGACGCCTTTTCTCAGTTTGAATGTCCATTCTGTGGCATCATCCGAGCCTTCCCAGCTTTCGGCAAGTTCCGGAATGAGTTCGTCTTCGTTGCTGATTTCAGTCAGACAATTGCGCAGACCAAATCCCACGACTTGCATATAAGTGTCTTCGAATGTGGCGGGGTCCAAGGTATTTGTGGTTGATCCGAGCCCAAGCCCAAGACGCATGCGGCCGCCTGTTTTAGGCGTCGCGGCAAAGGCTGATTTATCCGCTAGCGAGATGGCTGCAGGTAGGGTGATGCCCATTGCAAGCGCCTTGGATATAAATTCGCGCCGCGTCGGTTGGGCCGCATTGCTAGGCTCTGTTCGTTTCTTGAGGTCAATCATTCACATTCTCCTTGGGTAACGTTGCAGCCATCGAAGTAGATGGTATTGGCCATGCCTTGCGGACACGAGGGTGGGTTTGGGCTCTGCGCGTGTTCACACAGGGGAGGTAGGCGTCAGTACATATCAGCAGCACAGTGCAAGTATTTCATCATGTGTCCCAAAGCAGGAACACTGACTCTTGAAATTCCACTAAGCGGAACATATATCCCGCTTAGTGGAATTTAAAAAACATACGAAGGTGGCTGTTTTGTGTCAACGAATTTCTAATTCGATGATGCTTGCCGTGTGTCGTACGAATATGTGCCTGTAAATTGTGCACATCCGTGGGCCAATAACCTGTCTGAGGCGCTACCGCGATATGGCTTTGTTGTGGAGACCTATTGAATCGAAGGTGTAAGCGCCGCTACGAATGGCGCAGGCATCGACTGTTGAAATGAACGAAGGCTATGAATTACCATGACTGATACCCCGCAAAGAGATGTCCTCAACAAGTCGGTGGCCTTAATGGATGCGCTGAGCAGGGCCGAGGGAGCCGTGCGTTTCGTAGATCTCGTAAAGTCTGCGGGACTTCCTAAAAGCACCAGTCACAGACTGTTGGCTTCCCTTGTCCGCGAGGGGCTTGTCTCGTTTGACGAGCGAACTCAGAAATACAGTCTGGGTTTGAAGCTGATGACCTGGGCATCACGCACTTGGAACAACATCGACGTGGCGAATGTCGCTGTTGAGGAAATGGAGTTGCTGCATGCGCAAGTGGGCGAGCAGGTCTCGCTTGCTGTGCGCGACGGTATGAATGTGGTCTATGTGCGCGCAACGGACAGCAATCAGAAACTGAATATTACCGCCAGCCAGATTGGCGACCGAGAAGCTGCCCATTGCACAGCTGTTGGCAAGGTCATGCTGGCGTTCTTGCCGGACGCGGTCCTTCAAGAGTTTCTAGGCACGATCGAGCTGCACCGATTTACAGAGCACACCATCACGGCCCCTGAATTGTTCTCTGCACAGCTTTCGAAGATCAAACAAACAGGTTTTGCCTATAGTGACCGCGAGCAGCACGATCTGATACGTGGGATTGCTGCGCCGATCTACGATTTTGAAGGGCGTGTCATTGCGGCGCTGAATGTTTGGGCACCTGTGTTTCGCGTAGAGGCTGACACCTTGCTGGGCTGGGCCGATCCTTTGATGCATGCCGCAGCGCGTATCTCTCAAAAGATGGGCCATAGCGCTTAATTTCAGATCCTAAAAGTTTAGATTTGCCCGATGGGCGGAGAGCGCGAGACGCTTGATTTGTGCTGCCGATTAGATACGGGCAGACTGCAAAGCCTTTGCAGCTTGAGCATTTTCACGATTGACAGCGCGTGTGTGAGCATCTTACACAAATGGGAATAGTCCGTTATACGGAATTAGAGTTCCACTTAAAGGAACATTAATTCTTTCTGTTCTGGGTATAACGCCGCCATTTGATAGGTGCTCAAATTGCCAACAGGCAGATTAGGCCTTTCGGGAAAAGATTAGGTACGGAAGGTACTTTCGCATGCGTTTGAGTGAATATGCGCGTTTTGATGCAGTTGGTTTGGCGCAACTTGTGGCGAACAAAGATGTATCTGCCAAAGAACTGGCGGTTCTGGCGCTGGATGCAATTGAACGTGTGAACGGCAAACTCAATGCAATGGCCCAAGTCTTTCCCGAACGCGCAGAGGCGCGTGTAGAGGGGGGGGCTTTTTCTGGGGTACCGATCCTGAACAAAGATCTGGGTTGTGAAGAGCGCGGTGTTTTGTGCGAGATGGGCAGCAAGCTGGCGCTGGGGAATATAAGTGCCGAGGACAGTCTCGCTTTCTCTCGATTTCGAGTGGCAGGGTTTAATAACCTCGGCCGGACGACGACGCCCGAGTTCGGGCTGGCGGGGGTGACGGAAAACGGAATCACAGGCATTTCACGGAACCCGTGGAATTTGGATCATACCCCTGGCGGGTCCAGTGGTGGATCTTGCGCAATGGTGGCGGCGGGCGTAGTGCCAATTGCGACCGCTGGCGATGGAGGAGGATCTATCCGAAGTCCCGCCTCCCACAGTGGTTTGGTCGGATTGAAGCCCACGCGGGGGCGGCTTCCTGCAGGGCCAGGGCAGGGCGAAAGCCTTTGTGGGCTCGCTACGACTTTTGCAGTGACACGCACCCTGCGCGATTGTGCGGCTGTTTTGGACGCGGTGCAGGGGCCAGGGATAGGTGACCCCTATGCTATCGCGCCGCCACAAACCCGCCACAGTGCCGCGCTGGATCAGACACCACGGCCCATGCGGATCGCTTATTCGACAACCCCTTGGGTGCGGGCCTGTGATCCCGAGGTCGAAGCAGGTGTCCAAAAAACGCTAAGCGTTTTGGAAGACTGCGGCCATTCTATACAAGAGGCCCGCCCGAATATTGACTACGACGCGCTGATCCGTGCCGCGCTGACCGTGTCATGTGCGACTGTTGCTCAAGGTTGCGATGCGCTGGGTCGCAGTTTGGAGCGCCGCCCATCGCCAGACAACCTGCAATCGGCGACATGGGCTTTCTATGAGGCAGGCAAACAGCTCTCCGCGGCAGACTTGCTGGATGCATTTGATGTATTCAACACCGTGAGCCGTCAGGCCGGTGCGTTCTTTGAGCAGTATGATCTTTTGGTCGTGCCCTCATGCCTTGGACCAGCGCCAAAGATTGGAGCGCTTGAGTGTGATCCCGCTGGGCTCGTCGATCCCTATACTTGGAACGAGCAGGTCTCAAAATTGGGCGTGTTCATGCCACTTTTCAACGTGACAGGCCAACCGGCGATTTCACTGCCACTTCATCAAAGTGCCGGTGGATTGCCGATAGGTGTGCAGCTCGCGGCGCGGTTCGGGGATGAGGCGCGGTTGTTTTCAGTGGGCGGGGTGCTTGAGCAAGCATTGCCTTGGGCAAATCGTATCCCGCCGGTACATGTCTCGACTGCGCCGTAACCATAAAGGAAGCATAATGGACCGTTTACCCAAAATGATTATCAAACGACTGGCGTTTGGCGTTGCTACGTTGATCATCATTTCGTTGATTGTCTTTTGGGGGGTAGAGGCCTTGCCGGGAGACTTGGCTCAAACCATTCTTGGTCAGGCGGCGACAGAGGAGAACACGGCCGCTCTGCGGGTAAAGCTTGGATTGGATCAACCTGCTTATCTGCGCTATCTGGACTGGTTGGGGAATGTACTGTCAGGAAATTTAGGAGAGTCCCTTGCCAGCGGTCGCGCCATTTCAGATCTACTGAGCGCGCGTTTGGGCAATACCTTTTTTCTGGCAGGAGCCTCGGCGGTATTGGCGGTCCCTTTGGCGCTGTTTCTAGGCGTCGTGTCGGTGCTGTACCGCGACCGATGGGTGGATAAGTTCATCTCCATAACGACGCTTTCGGCAATTTCACTCCCCGAGTTCTTTATCGCCTATATCTTGATCCTGTGGTTTTCGGTTGAGCATCAAATCTTCCCGAGCTTCTCGCGGATCACAACGGATATGACGCTATGGAGCAAGCTGAATGCCGTAGCGCTTCCCGCACTTACCCTTACGATGATTTCAGTCGCACATATGATGCGCCTGACCCGCGCGGCTCTTTTGAATGTAATTTCTGCTCCCTACATCGAGATGGCACTTTTAAAAGGGCTTTCTCCGTGGCGCATTGTCGTGCGACATGCATTGCCAAACGCGCTCTCGCCCGTGATCAATGTTGTGGTCATGAACCTCGCTTTCATGATCGTAGGCTCGGTGGTGATCGAAGTTGTCTTTGTTTATCCTGGGTTGGGACAGCTGCTTGTGGATGCGGTATCAAACCGCGATGTCCCCTTGGTACAGGCAAGTGTCCTGATTTTTGCCTCTGTGTATGTGCTACTCAATCTGCTGGCTGACGTTCTGTCGATTATAACCAATCCCAAACTTAGACATGCGAAATGAGGGCGGCGAAATGAACACTTTCTGGACCGCATTAAAAAAAGCACCAGTGTCGGCCAAAGTCGGCATTGCGATCATTGTCATCAATTGCATCGCGGCTTTGTTCGCGCCGCTCATCGCGCCATATGGTGAAACACAGGTTGTCGGGGCGCCGTGGGAAAACGGTTTTTGGGATGCATTGGCACCGCATCATAGTCCTGCGACCCTTTTGGGGACCGATCACATTGGCCGCGATCTGTTCACACGGCTGCTTTATGGCGCGCGCAACACCATTGGGATTGCGCTACTGACGACAGTGCTGGCGTTTGCGTTAGGGATGTCGCTGGGATTTCTCGCTGCAACAATGCGCGGATGGGTTGATCAAGCTTTGAGCCGAACCTTCGACGTGGTGATGGCGATACCTACGCTTATCTTTGCGCTGATGGTTCTGTCTATTTTGGGAACCGAGATACATATCCTAATCATCGTGATAGCCTTGCTAGATTCTACACGGGTGTTCCGCATCTCTCGTGCTGTCGCGATAGACGTGGAGATTATGGAGTACGTCGAAGTCTCGAAGCTACGGGGCGAACGACTGTGGTGGATTATCCGCAATGAAATTCTGCCGAATACGTTACCGCCCCTGATTGCCGAGTTCGGGTTGCGGTTTTGCTTTGTTTTTCTGTTTATCGCAGCGCTGAGCTTTTTGGGATTAGGCATCCAACCGCCTTCAGCAGATTGGGGCAGTATGGTGCGCGAGAACGCACAAGGTATATCGTGGGGGATCGTGATCCCGCTCATACCCGCAGCGGCTATCGCTATTCTGACGGTCGGCGTGAATTTGGTGGTAGACTGGTTTTTGAAAATGACTTCCAGCATCCGGTCCAGCAGATGATCTTTGTGCAAAGGAAAATTTATGTCTGACCCATTGCTTTGCATGAAAAGTTTCAACGCTGATGGCTACCAAGACGGCCAATGGAAGCGGATCGTTAATGGGGTATCGCTGACCCTGCACAAAGGTGAAGTCTTGGGGCTGATCGGTGAATCCGGTGCTGGGAAATCCACATTGGGCATCGCGTCGATGGGCCATATGCGTTCGGGGTGCCGAATGGCGGGAGGCTCGATCCTCTTTGACGGCATTGACCTGACTAAGGCATCGGAAAAGCAACTGCGCGAATTGAGAGGCGTACGCATTGCCTATGTGGCTCAAAGCGCGGCAGCTTCATTCAATCCCGCGCTCACCATAATGCAGCAAGTTGTGGAAACCGCTATCGTACAAGGCGTGATGGACCTCAAGAGCGCCGAGGCTAAGGCCCGAGCCCTCTTCGACGTCTTGCAACTGCCCAAGCCTGAAATATTTGGCGACAGCTACCCTCATCAAGTGTCTGGCGGCCAATTACAGCGCGCGATGGTGGCCATGGCAATGGTCTGTGGACCCGACCTGATTATTTTTGACGAACCCACGACTGCATTGGATGTAACGACACAGATTGAAGTGCTTGTGGCGATCCGCGCTGCTATTGAGACTTACAATTCCGCAGCGCTATACATCACGCATGACCTTGCTGTTGTGTCCCAGATTGCCGATCGCATCATGGTGCTGCGCCATGGTTGCGAAGTTGAAACGGGTGATACCCGACAGATTATTCAAGACCCCAAAGAAGACTATACGCGGGCGTTGGTATCGGTGCATCACGCAGATCAGGCGAAACTCGAAGCGGCAACATCGAAGACGCCTATTCTGGACTTGCGGAATCTAACGGCTAGCTACGGGGCAGGGATGAAGGTGCTGGACGGTATCAGCATTACGATCCGGCGAGGTGAAACTGTTGCTTTGGTTGGTGAGTCTGGATCGGGTAAGTCGACAGTCGCGCGGGTAATCGCAGGGTTGCTGGTGCCAAGCGATGGCGAGGTTCTATTTGACGGGCAACCTCTGCTTCCATCGTATAAGGACCGTCAAGAGGATTCCCTTCGCCGAATTCAGCTCATCTACCAAATGCCGGATGTCGCATTGAATCCACGCATGAAAATCCGCGAAGTTGTCGGACGACCGCTAGAGTTCTATTTTGGCTTGCGCCATCATCAGAGAGATCAGCGCGTGTCCGAGCTTTTATCGAGAATAGGATTGAATGACAGCTATCTCGACCGTTACCCATCGGAGTTGTCCGGAGGGGAAAAACAGCGGATTTGTATTGCACGCGCCTTGGCGGCAGAACCTGATATTATCGTTTGTGATGAAATCACATCAGCCCTCGACCCGCTTGTCGCCGAGGGCATCCTGAGGTTGTTGCAAGAGCTGCAAGATAACCTAAACGTATCGTATCTTTTCATCACCCATGATTTGGCCACCGTCAAAGCGATAGCAGATGACATTGTTGTCATGCTTAAGGGGAGGGTCGTGGAACAAGGACCGCGCTCAGAGGTTCTCAGCCCTCCGTACCATGAGTACACGGAAAGGCTGCTTTCTTCGGCCCCTGAAATGGATCCCGATTGGTTAACGAATGTATTGCGGGAGAGGAAGGTGGGCGGCTAGATAAAGGGGGCTCTTTCTTAGTTAGTTCGCCAGTGTAGACCTACCACAGTTTGATGCCGTTTGATGGGGTGGTTCGGCTTTGTTGCACAAATCGGTCTGAGGCCGATCTCCCCCTTACCCCAGAAGGGTTATCCTACAGCCACGGTACTTGGTATGCCAAGCGCTGTGAATCCGTTTAGGATCGCGGCGCGGATTTGGATCTCCGCAATCTGGCGATCAAAGTCGCGCGCTGAGAGGCGCTGACCGAGTAATTTCACACAATGCATCCCTTGGCCGACAGGGTGATGCGCAGCATGATCCCGAGAGTTTTCGTTTCGACGCGGCTTCTGCGGTGGTATCCGGTCACCTGTCGTCACAATGCGCGGCCTAGATACTTTGAGGCTCTCACCGCTTCGTTGCGCGCTCTGGCCCCGGGGGTGTCGGGCTTCCATAATTTGGCATTCTTGTGCGGTGGTATGACGGCATGGGCTTCTCGGGCAGAGAGGTGGTCGCGGAAATTCAGACCAGTCGTTAAGGTGGATCGCATGACGAAAGTGTTGATCCGAAATGAAGAAACGCAAGAGCCATTCGCCAGAGTTTAAGGCCAAGGTTGCGCTTGAAGCGATCCGCGAGGATATGACGCTGGCGGAGCTTTCCAAGAAGTACGGCGTCCATCCGACACAGATCGGAACATGGAAGCGGGCAGCGATAGAAAACATGGCGACAGCCTTTACACGTCGGGCTAGGCGCGCTGCCGGAAACGCATCCCGGTGTTCTTCCACGAACCTAAACCTCACGGCTTTTGGCTCGCGAAGAACTGCGTTGCTTTTTTAGGATGTCCCGCTCCTCCTTGAGAATGCGGTTCCCACGCCGAAGCCGGTCATTCTTCTGAGCAAGGCTCAAATCTTCTTTCGACACCACGTCTGTGCCTCTGTGCGCGGTGATCCATTTGTTCAGCGTCGACATACCGACGCCAAGATCATCCGCCACCTGCTTACGCGTTAGCCTGCTGGTTAACGCAATCCGCACCGCATCTTGTCGGAATTCGCCCGTTCGTTTCAGTCCCATAGTCAATCTCCTTTGTTGCAGTAAATGCTATCAAAGGAGCGGCATCAAACCGTGACAGGTCCAGTCCGGTCGATAAGGACCGATGGATCGTAAGCTTTGGGCCGTCCATGTTCAGGCTGGCAAGGTGTGCAATCACCGAGCCAACCCTAACCGACACCTGAGCAGCATACCCAGGAATGGCTATGGCCCGGCTAACATGCAGTGTGCGGGTCGTGCAACTGCACATAGAGAGCTGCTTGTAGATGTAGAAAATAGAAGACCAGTTAATGTCTACTGCCAAGAAGCTGCAGCGCGGCATGCGATGGCCGGTCAAAGTCCGGAAGGGGCCGAGATTTGATCCGGTCACTCTGGGCGTATTTTGTTGAAAAACTCCTCCTTGATTGCGGCCTGAACTACTGCTTCAATTTCCGCATTGGGCGGGAGGATTTGTGATGATGGGACCAAGGCAGGCAGCGCAGCCGTCGCTGTTCTACGAGTTCTCGCTGGAAGATCATGTCCCTCAGGATCACCTTCTTCGGTCCATCGACCGCTTCGTCGATTTGACTGACGTCCGCGCCTATCTGGCGGATTTCTACAGCCACACGGGCCGTCCATCCGTCGATCCCGAGTTGCTGATCCGCATGCTCCTGGTCGGCTATTGCTTCGGCATCCGGTCGGAACGGCGGCTTTGCGAAGAGGTGCATCTGAACCTCGCCTATCGGTGGTTTTGTCGGCTTGATCTAAGCGACCGGGTTCCGGATCACTCAACCTTTTCCAAGAACCGCCACGGTCGGTTTCGAGAAAGCGAACTGCTGCGGCACCTGTTCGAGACGACTGTCGCCCGGTGTATCCAAGAAGGTCTGGTCAGCGGCCAGCGCATGGCGATTGATGCCAGCCTGATCGAAGCCGATGCGAACAAGCAGAACTCCACGCCGAAGGAGAACTGGGACGCGGGACAAATCGATCCCGCCGATGCGCCCCGCGCCGTGCGCGAGTATCTCGACACCCTGGACGAGGCCGCTTTTGGCGCCGCCAGCGAGGTGCAACCCAAGTTCACCTCGCGTTCTGATCCCGCAAGCCAATGGACAGCGGCCCGTAAAGGCCCTGCATTCTTCAGCTATTCCGACAATTATCTCATCGACACGGATCATGGTGTCATCTTGGATGTGGAACCCACCCGCTCCATCCGGCAAGCCGAGGTCGGGTCGACAAAGACCATGCTGAAGCGGGTCAAGGAGAAGTTCGACCTGCATCCCGAACGCCTGATCGCTGACACGGCCTATGGCACCGGACCGATGCTGGGTTGGCTGGTTGAACGCAAGATTAACCCGCACATCCCCGTCTTCGACAAATCTGGCCGCAGCGACGGCACCTGGAGCCGGGCTGACTTCGCGTGGGACGCAGAGAACGACCAATACATCTGCCCCGAGGGCCAAGAGCTGAAGCAGTTCCGGCGAAACTATTCCGATCCGAACCGAGGGCCGACCGGACAGGGCAGAACCAAATACCGTGCCCTAAAACTGACCTGCCAGACTTGCCCGTCCAAGGCGAAATGCTGCCCGAATGCAGCCGCCAGATCGATCACCCGCGAAGAACACGAAGACGCCCGCCAAATAGCCTGAGACATCGCTAAGACCAAGCAATACGATATCTCCATGAAGCTCCGGAAGAAGGTCGAGATGCTCTTCGCGCACCTCAAGCGCATCCTCGGCCTCGGAAGGCTCCGATTACGTGGCCCATGCGGTGCAAATGACGAATTCCTCCTCGCCGCAACCGCCCAAAACATCCGCAAATTGGCCAAGATCTTTCCTGCACCGCAGCAGACGCGCACAGCCTGATAGGAAAGGCGCTCGCGCCCAACTCAAGCAACGAAATTCTGCGCCCGCGAACGGGTGTTTTTCCACGGAATCGGCGGGTAGCAGTCGTTCGCTGCCAGTGCGGAACATCTGAACATGAAGACCTAAAGCAGACATTCAAGGCTATGCCTAAATTCGCGCTGCGCTTTAACACATCGTCGAGACGCGGCTCGAGCAAGAGGTCAGACGAAACAGTGCTTGTTGCTGTTCGTAAGATGGCAGTTAGGTCTCAGCCGATCCCATGTTAAGGTACGGCACAAGGAAGTCTTAGACGAAATGGCATGTGACTTGCCTGTTTTTTTGATTCACCTAAGCTTGTATAACTTGTAAGCAATTGAGCAGAGACAGAAATTCGCGCGTAATACTTAGGGCACTGGAGAAATTGTGAAGAAACGAGTGTTGATTACAGACGTCGACAATACCTTACTCGATTGGCAGGAACTCTGGTATCAAACTTTCTCAGCCATGACAGACAAAGTTATTGAAATCTCCGGTGTAGATTCCGAAGTGCTCTACGCTGAATGCAGTCAAATTCATCAAAAGTATGGCACAAGTGAATGCTCGCGACTGCTTGCGGAGTTACCTTGCCTTAACCATCTCTACGGCGATGATGCCGTCACGGTTATGCAACCAGCAATCGACGAATTTCGTAAGGTTCGCCGCCAAGTGTTATGCCTATATCCGACTGTAGAAAATACCCTGAAAAGACTTAGGGCCGCTGGGATACTCATTGCCGCTTACACGGAGTCTCAAGCATTTTATACAAACTACCGTTTCCGCAAACTTGGTCTCGACGGTCTAGTTGACTACCTTTACTCACCTCCAGATCATGCGATGCCAGATGGCATTGAAAGTGCTCGATTTTACGCCCCTGAAACTTACAAGTTTCAGCATACTGTTCACCAGTTTACACCTGAAGGCGAACTGAAACCCAATCCGGATCTGTTGATAGATATTATTAATGATTTGGGTGCATCTAAGGATGAGGTTGTATACGTTGGCGACAACATCCTAAAGGATGTCTATATGGCCCAACAAGCAGGCGTCACTGATGCACAAGCTCTCTACGGCGTTAGTCAGCACAAGCCCGAGTATGAGCTGCTAAGGAAGGTAACCCACTGGACACCCGAAATGGTGGAGCGCGAACGTTCTGCTCTCAAGCCAGATGGGTTAAAGCCAACACACATCCTTAAAGACAGTTTCTCTGAAGTATTGCCGCTATTTGGAGTAGATTGATGACTAAGCCCGTGACACCGGCACCACTTGATAATGGCCAGATCGAAATCTGGAAGAAAATCGTAGATGTTCAGCAGCACTTTAACGATTTGGAGCTCCGGATACGTAACTTTGCGCTGGTAGTTGCTGGCGCATTTCTAGGCCTAGGCGGCTATGCCGTTAGAGAAGGTAGTGCGATTGAAGTCCTTGGCATGGAGATTGCCGTTGCCGGATTGGTTATTGTATCCGCAGTCATCCCCTTAATCGCTTTCTACCTCATGGACAGGCTCTGGTATCACCGATTGCTTGAGGGTTCGGTGCTGGCAGGTATTGAGGCCGAACAAGCGTTGAAAGACCTCGGATACAAGGTGGATTTAGGAACCAAGATATCTGAAATGAGCTACCCCCCGAAATTCGGACACTGACGTAAGCTGCGATTTGTAGTCTGCTGATCTTCAACACGAAGGAGATCAGGAATGTCGAAACGGAAGCAACATCATCCAGAATTCAAGGCCAAGGTGGCGTTGGAAGCGCTGA
>NZ_JBDWCI010000007.1:0-238449 GCF_039977885.1 Sulfitobacter sp. | reverse complement strand
CCGTTCTCAAACGTGAGAGGCGATCTGCGTACTCTTGCGGTGCGAAGGGAAGGGTTTTCTCACCCTGATGAAAACGGTAAAATTCTGGACGATCCATTTCTGGCTCCTTCATCATCATGCCAAAGCACAATCCGAAGAAGGCGACCTTCCCCGACTGCGCAGCAGCAAAGAAAAATCCCGGCGTTCAGGAAGGGGAATGGGCTCGCATGTATATGCCGGCGACGCCATCGCCTACCCATGCTTTTTTCATCGCTGAAACAACAGCCAAAAGCAAGCATTTTGGAAAAGCTGACATTTGCGCGCCACATGCGTGCCAAAGAGGCAAAAGGGCTTGCAACAGTGCAGGGCGAAGTTTTTCGGGACGGGCGAGGGGACGAAACCGACTTTCATCATGCTTGCGCCAATTGAGTATCGCGCTTTGAAGTAGGGCGGAGAGGCCAGCTAAAATGCGGGTTTGTCCGTTTAACCCTAGTTTGTGCATGCCCATTCATTGGCTTTAACCACAAAGCCCAATAGCTGATTTATAGTTTCCATCACATTCGAACCAGTTCGACATGGTTATTGGTCGAGACTTCCCAGATTTTTTGCATAAGTGGTGATCCTGTGGCGGTCTTGCGAACCAGAACCAGATCGAGTTCGAGGACCGCATCATCGGCTGATAGGATCTGCAATTTGTTCTGCTGCAATTCATCTTCGATGATACTTTTCGGCAGCCAGCCGAGCCCTTGACCAGCGAGGATCATTCTTTTGAGGGTTTCCGACATCGAGCTTTCAAAGACTGTGTGGAACACAATGTGTTTCGTATAATAGTGCTTTGTCAGGATCTCTTGCATTTTCCCCAAGAAACAGCCCGACGAATAGGACACCAGAGGCAGTGTTTCACCACCTGTCCGGGCCTCCAGCGCTTGCTCCAAACGATCCGCGATCTGGGGGCTTGCCACTAAAACAAGCGGGTCTTGCATAAGTGTCAGCGTTTCAAACTGACCGGAGTTCAGATACTGCGGCCCGAGAATGTGGGAATAACATATCGCGAGCTCGCTCCGGCCCACTGTGAGGCTTTCGATGCAGTCATAATAATCCGTCGCATTCATGCGGGTCGTGAACGGGCCGATCACCTTTTGCAGTTTTTGGGCATAGGTCGGGTATATGCTAAGTGCTATAGAATGCAGCGCACTGATGCTTAAAGTATCAGAACTCGGGCTAAAGAGGTCACGGCATTCATCGCGCAACCGGTACATGTCCTGCGTCAATGTACGGGCATTTTCCAACACGACTTCGCCCGCTGGCGTCAGCTTGACCGGAAAGGTGCTGCGGTCGATCAGCTGCGTTCCGATCCAATTTTCTAAGGCTTTTATGCGGCGGCTGAATGCTGGTTGGGTGATGTTACGGGCGGTCGCCGCAATTGAAAAATTACGTGTCGCATCGAGCTCGATCAGGTCTTCAAGCCAGGTAATCTCCATGCCTTATGCCTTTTTTGCATATCCTATTATTAATCAGCATTAGAACACTTCAGAAATTCCTGCCAGCGTTTTGCGATAAAATACAAAAACCCATCCAACAGGAGACTGAAATGAAAAGCGTCACAAAATTACTGACCACGGCGGCCGTTATCGCCTCTACCACAAGCAGCGCCTTTGCAGCCTGTACCAATGATACATGGAACAAAATCGTGGACCGCGGCACCATCGTCGTCGGGGTTAAAGCAGATACCAAGCCTTGGGGCTTTTTGGACAGCAGCGGTGAGTTGGTCGGCATGGAAGTCGATATGGCTGCCGAAGTGGCCGAAACCATGGGTGTCGAGCTGGAATTGGTAGGTGTTCAATCCTCCAACCGCATGCAGTTTCTCGAACAGGGCCGGATCGACCTGATGATCGCGACCATGTCGGACCGCGCCGATCGCCGCGAGCTGGTAGGTATTGTTCAGCCGAACTATTACACCTCGGGCACAAACGTTATGTCCCCAAAGGCATTGGGCCTTACCGAGTGGTCTGAACTTGAGGGCAAGCCTGTCTGCGGCAAGCAAGGCGCCTTCTATAACACCATCGTCGAAGAGCGCTATGGCGCGGAAATCATCGCCTTCACCGGCAACGCAGAAGCGAAGCAAGCGCTTCGTGACCGCCGTTGCATCGCATGGGTCTTTGATGACAGCTCGATCGCTGCAGACCTTGCATCAGGTGAGTATGAAGATTTCGAAATGCCGTTGAAGACAGAGGACGACAACCCTTGGGGGCTGGCCGTGCCACTGGGCGAAGAGTCCTGTGTGTTTGGTCGCTTCATGGCTGGCATGCAGTATGACTGGCTGCAATCCGGCCGTCTGCTTGAGCTGGAAGAAAAATGGGGCATCCAGCGCAGCGCGTTCCTTGAGGCGCAGCAGGACCGTTTCTCCGACTGGCTCGCTGAATAATCAAGTCTGACTTGGCAGGCGCTGGTTCTTCAGCGCCTGCCTTTTGCGTCGCCAGAGGGCCTTATGATCGCTGATATTCAAGAATTTTTCCGCAATTTAGCGGAGACCTATCCAAAGTGGAATTTCATCTTTTTCCACGATCCAACCCAATGGGACCGCGTTGTCAGCGGGTTGATGGCGACGATTCAACTCTCTGTTGTATGCGTAATCCTAAGTGTGGTCATCGGCATAATTGGCGCTTGGGCGCAAGGGTCGCCATCGCGGGTTTTGCGGTGGTGCGTGCAGGGCTATATCCAATTCTTCCGTAACACCCCGCCGATGATCCAGTTATTGTTTTTCTACTTTGCTCTTGGTCAATTCACGCCAAGCGTCACCGGTCCTGATGGCTGGACGCTGCAACCGCTCATAACCAATGTTGGTTGGGCGATTATTTCGCTGTCGTTTTTTGCTGGTGCCTTCAACGTCGAAATCTTTCGCTCGGGTATTGAGGCGGTGCCTGACTCTACCTTAGAGGCTGCTGAATCCTTGGGTTTCAGCCGGATGCAGACCTATTTGAACGTCACCTTTCCGCTGGCTTTGCGGGTTAGTTTGCCTGCTTTGACGAACAACTTGATCAATCTGGTCAAAACAACAACGCAGGCCATCGCGATTGCCGTGCCTGAGCTTTTGTATGAGATGGTTTCTATCTGGAACGACCATTCCTCGGCACAAAATGCGGCAATGACGGTTCTGTTCTTCACCTATATCGCATTGGTTGGCATCCTCGCCTTTGGGATGCATCGCTGGGAAATGAAGCTGCACGTTCCCGGTTTCGGGAAGGCAAGCTAATGACCTATCACATACAAACCACCACCGATCTTCCCGTCATGCTGGAGCCGAAATACCGCGCGCCCGACGCGCTGGGGTTTTCCCGTTGGCTGGCGAGCATGCCGGTTTGGGTCTTCCCCGTTGGGCTGGCCTTGCTTCTTGCATGGCCAACAGTGGTTCAGGCTCAAACCGTATATTCCACCGACCGGATTATTGGGATTATGGCGAAATGGCTGCCGTTATTGGTGACCAAAGGGTTTCTGCTGAATGTTGTCATCAGCTTTTTCACGATGTTCTTTGGAACAATCGCAGGCCTGTTTTTAGGGTTGGGAAGTGTATCAAACATCAAACTGATACGCGTTATCTCTTGGTTTATCGTCCAGCTGTTCCGCAATTCTCCATGGCTCGTCCTGCTCTTTATTGTGATGCTGACACTGCCCTTCGAGATCAAGATCGGCGACACCTATGTTCCCGTGCCCGATTGGATGAAGGCTGTCTTTGGGCTGAGCTTGCCCATTATGGCAAACCTTGCCGAGATCGTCCGTGGTGCGATCAAATCGGTGCCTTCGGCCCAATGGGAAGCGGCCGAGAGCCTTGCCTTCACACGCCGTCAAATCCTGTGGCAGATCATCTTGCCCCAGTGTTTCAAACGGATGATCCCGCCTTGGATGAACTGGTATGCGATCATGACGATGGCCACGCCGCTTGTGTCATTGCTGGGGGTTGCCGAGCTGGTAACCTTGTCGCGCCAAGCCATGGAAGCTGAAGGGAATAATCCCTCACTGCTTGTCCCGTTCTATGGCTTCGCACTGATCATCTTCTTCGCATATTGCTACCCGATCGCGCGTCTCACGATGCGGTTGGAAAAGAAATTCGCTGTAAAGGGTTAACGCACATGTCTAACCAAAACTGGACCGACGACCAGCCGATTGTATCTATCAAGGATGTCTATAAGTCCTTTGGACATTTTGAGGTGCTGAAAGGTGTTTCAATGGACATCATGAAGGGCGAGGTGATCTGTATCATCGGCCCGTCAGGATCGGGTAAATCGACATTGATCCGCTGCATCAATGCACTGAATGACATCCAGAAGGGTTCGATTACGCTGCAGGGGCAGGATGTTCATGACGCCAAGCTCGACAAGTTAGAGCTGCGCAAAAAGGTCGGGATGGTTTTTCAACAATACAACCTGTTCCCGCATAAAACGGCGCTTGAAAACGTGATGATGGCGCCGCTCAAGGTGCTCAAAGAACCCAAAGCCGAGGTTGAAAAACGCGCCCGTGCCTTGATCAAAAAAGTGCGCCTTGAGGGCAAGGAAAACTCCTATCCAGGTGAGCTTTCAGGCGGGCAACAACAGCGCGTTGCCATCGCAAGATCGCTGGCGATGAACCCCAATGTAATGCTGTTTGACGAAGTCACAGCGGCCCTTGACCCTGAAACCGTCAAAGAGGTTTTGCTAACCATCAAGGAACTTGCCGCTGATGGCATGACCTGCATCCTTGTGACGCATGAGATGGCATTCGCGCGCGAAGTCGCGGATCAAATCTATTTCACGGATAAAGGTGTCATCGTTGAGCATGGCTCCCCGGACACTTTCTTTGAAAATGCCTCTGACCCTCGGACCAAGGAATTCCTTGGTCAAATCCTCTAATTTAACGAAAGCCGCATAAATGCGAACAGTCTATGTCAATGGCGTCTATCTGCCCGAAGATCAGGCCCAAGTTTCTATTTTTGATCGTGGTTTCCTGTTTGGCGATGCGGTCTATGAAGTCACGGCCGTCATGAACGGGAAGATGGTCGATTTTGATGCTCATATGGACCGTTTGGAGCGATCCATGTCAGAATTGGACATGAGCAACGGATATGAGCGTAAGGATTTGCTCGCTATCCATAAGGCGTTGATTGAGAGGAATGACCTCGAAGAAGGGCTTGTCTATTTGCAGGTGACACGCGGTGTGGCGGACCGTGATTTCGACTTCTCGGGTCTTGATGCGCCACTGGGGTTGGTTTTGTTCACTCAGGCTAAAAGTCTCGAGAGCAACCCGCTGGCAGCGCGCGGTCAAAAAATCGTTCTGGCCGATGACCAAAGATGGGGGCGGGCAGATATCAAAACTGTTCAGCTGTTGTATTCGTCCCTGATGAAGACACGCGCAAAAAAGCAAGGTGCGGACGATGTATGGCTCTGCCGTGATGGGAAGATAACAGAAGGCTCCTCGAACAACGCCTATATTGTCAGCCATAACAACGAGATTATCACGCGTGAACTCTCAACAGATATTCTGCACGGGATCACTCGCGTATCTGTTTTGAAGATCGCAGAGGCGCACCAGCTGAAAATTGTAGAGCGAGCCTTTTCAGTCGATGAGCTAATGTCCGCGAAAGAGGCCTTCTCGACCTCGGCATCCGGCTTTGTGAACCCTGTTGTCAGCGTGAATGGCACAGCCATCGGAAACGGAGAACCGGGCGAGGTCACAGAAGCACTACGCGCAAGCTATGTCAGAGAAAGCCAAGCTGCTTCAATATGACTGGGCTGGCGCGTTGAATAATTCTTCAGCCTGAAACACGTATTTACCGCTCCACCTTTTTGAAAGCAGACGTTCGTAACGTTTTGGGAAATCGGTCACTTTGGACTAATTTTGTCGGAAAAAATCTTGTTGATTTGAGGCACTTTCGCTGTCTCAATTCCCGTAAGAATGCGGGAGATTGGCCGGTTTGTCGATCTGCCTGACATTCGCGAATATCCAGCAGGCTTTTGTAGAGAGCCCGGGCACCCATAGATTGATCCTGAACTGCTAATTCGGATGTTTCTGGTCGGCTATTGCTTTGGCATTCGTTCCGACCGGCGGCTGTTTGACGAGGTGCATCTGAACCTCGCCTATTGCTGGATTTTCCGTCTCGGTCTGTCTGACCCAGTGCCGATCCATTCGACCGTTCTTAAAGAACGGACATCTCCGCTTTCGGAAGATCGCCTTAGTGCGCTACTTGCTTGAAGAGACTGTTTCACAATGCATTGCGGATGGCTTAGTGGTCAGCCGGCGTCTTAGGTTCCAATTTTGACCGAACATCACTGTGGCGTCCGCTGAAGATTGGAGCCTAGGGAAAAGTTAAGCGCCTGATCTAGAAACAGTTTTTTCTGGCTGCCCTAAATGAAATGAAACCTATTCCGGGCAAGACTGGAACCCGCCATTTTGTACTCAGAATACATCTCAGATTTTATGCCGCTGACCAAAGCCTATACGCGGTTTGCAACCGATACGGTGGGGCTCAGTTAAGGTTCGAGATGTAGGTAAGAACGGCCCTCAACTGCCGTTGGCAATGATCCACTTCGCTCCGGTGCAACTTCCCAAAAGCAGACGTTAAATGCTAGGTTAACTTTTCGATCATATGGAGGAGAACGCTATTTCAATCACGACGATCAAACAACGAATCTTGATCACTGGCGCCCGTGCTCCTGTGGCGTTTCACCTTGCACGGTTGCTGCTCGATGCAGGTCACACGGTGACATTGGTGGATCATCTGAAACATCCACTTGCTGCAGCGAGCCAGCAAAACATTCCCTATTTCCAGATTCCCGCCTTTAGCGAAACCCCTGAGGCGGCAGGTGACGCTTTGCTTGGAATTATTGAGCAACTTGACATCGGCTTGGTCATTCCCACATGCGAGGAGGCGCTGCATCTTGGTGCGTTATGGGCGCGCCGACAACCAAACGTGGCGCTCTTTGCTCCAGAGATGGAGGTCCTCAGTCTGGTCCACAATAAGTACGATTTCATCCGCCTGTGCGA
This sequence comes from Sulfitobacter sp., assembly GCF_039977885.1. GTDB lineage: Bacteria > Pseudomonadota > Alphaproteobacteria > Rhodobacterales > Rhodobacteraceae > Sulfitobacter. The sequence continues at coordinate 231,456 of NZ_JBDWCI010000007.1, read as the reverse complement.
AAACCTCGCCCTCCCAACGCCCCGAACCCATCTCATTACGTCACCAACAGATCTTGACCTTCATGCGCCAAATGCGGGCAATCTTGTGTTTAAGCCAGTTTGGTCGAGGTTTGGATCACAAGTTTTGATCCGGCCAAAGGCGAAAGCTTTAAGAGCAATTCGCCCAACCGCCGTAGCACCATGGGTTGCGCAGGAATATGTCGGCGGAACTGAACTTTGCATCTATGCTGTCGCACATGCGGGCAAGCTCGTCGCGTTCAGTGCATATCGCGGGTTGGTGCGCGCAGGTCCGGGGGCGGCGATATGCTTTGCCCCTGAAGTTAGTAAACCGTTGCGAAACTTCGTCGAAAAATTCGTATCCGCAACTGCGTGGAATGGCCATATTTCCTTTGATGTGATGCGCACGCAGGATGGTCAAATTTTGCCTCTGGAATGCAATCCTCGTGCGACCAGCGGGTTGCATTTTTTCAGAAATGGGCCTGCCTTTTCAAAAGCGATATTTGAGGGTTTATCTAGGGTCGAACCAGAGGTAACAGCGCCTCAAACCCTTCCCCTCGCGCTTTGGCTATATGGCTTGCCAATGATATTACACCACCAACAGCGCCCGATTTTCTTAGATGCGTTACGCAGGTCTGAAGACGTTATGCGCTGGCCTACAGACTGTGTCGGATATCCAGCCCAGCTGCGTGCGGTTGCAGAATTTGGCTGGATTGCGTTGCGTCAAAGGATGAGCCTTGAACGTGCATCAACCTGGGGTATCGAATGGAACGGTTCCGATCAAAGCGCCATTTCGTAGTGCCGCGTTTCCTCGGGCAGCGGAATCCCAGCTTCGATCATTTCGATCTGACGGCGCAAGATGTCGAGCGGGCCAATCATGCGCGTGGCACCACGGCCATTGTCAAAGGCCGACCGTAGCACGCGACGATCCTGTTCAAGAGCGATGCGAAACATCGGCTTAAACGCTAAGGCTTTGAGGTGCCCAATCCCACCGTGCCGTGGCCCGGTGAGCCAGCCGATCCCTTCGACCGTTTCGTCATCCGTCTGGCGCAGGTGAAAGGTGGTGGCAAGAACCATCCCTTTGGGTCCCCAATACTCCAGTTCTGCGATCCCAGACCGCCGGTACCTTCCAACGCCTTTGGTGCTACTGCCATCCAACAAGGTACTAATAAGTCCGTGCTGTTTTTCTTCTCCGGTATAGACGGCCTCCACCCAATCCACCCCGGTCGTGATTTGCACGTTTACACGGTTGCGGCTTTTCGACAGGCCGCGCAGAAGCCCTTTGTGGGTGAAATGGGTGTGCGTCGCATCCAGAATGTTCTCTGCTGCATCCACAAGCGTTGAGCGGGTCGCACTTTTGACCACTCTGGAAACGATGTCTTGCCCAGCCATCGGATGAACTTTTGGTGCTGCGGGCGGCTTGCCCATGCTTAAGAAGATACCGCCATCTTGCTCCAACACGCTGTAGCGCGGAACCCGGCAGCGGGGCAAGGTGGTGACGCAGCCCGGGATGTCGATGCAGACGCCCTCTGGGTCAAAGCGCCAGCCGTGATAGGGGCATTCAATCGTGTCTTGGACAATGCGTCCTTTAGATAACTCAACCAACCGATGCGGACATTGATCGTGCAGCGCTGAAAGCCCGTCGGCGTGGCGGAACAAAACAATCCCTTTTCCCTCAAACATCACCCGCATGGGCTTGCGCTTGAGATCGCGACTGCGCGCGACAGCATGCCAAAGGTCTTTCGTCATAATCTATACCTTTTCATGAGCGGTACCCCGACACCCGACAATACCGCTGCGACGGTCCGTATCGCCACACGCTGTTTTCTTGGCAAATGACGACTATAAACTGCACTATATTCAATTGCGGGCACAGCACATCTGTTGCGTTTGAAACCCGCAGCCCCCGCGCTCATGTTAAAAAGGAGCCGGTTTTCTATCGCGTCACGCTGTGCCATCGCTGTGATCAAACGGTAAAGACCTTCGGCGCGAGGTCGCGACGTATCATACCCTAGCAAGGGCTGCGTCAGTGTGTGTTCATATTGAAACCGTCCACCAATCGCGACAAGCGTGCCTTGGTCATCACGCAAACCTTGCATATGAAGGATGCCTGTTTTGTGCATTTCGGCCAGGTATGTGGCCGTGTACTGTGGATTGAGCGGTGTGTATTTCTCAAGATAGAGCTGTTCGTAAAGCCAGATAGCGCGTGCGTAATCTGGCTGTGTAAACTCATCATTGCCGACCTCGATCAGTTGCGTTTGACGCAGTAACGCCCTGTCGCTCTTCATGTCCTTACTCAGGCGCACTGGCACCCTCCCGTCAAAAAGGTAGATCTGGCGCGACGGAAGCGGTTGAAACCCTTCAGCGACTAGGGCCCGCAAGGCATTTTCGTCAGAGTAAGTGTTCAAAGATCTTAAAATAATCGCATGGCGCGGAAAACGCGCGACTAAGTCATCGCGCAACGTTGCGGCTGTCCCTTGTGAAATGGTTGGTGCAGGGTTCGTGGAAAACAACCAGTTGTTCACATGCACTGCGCGGTCCAGGCCACTGGTGCACACGATCCCTGCCGACGCTTGGATCATGCTAATAGCAGCTTTTCGCAAGATTGGGCTCGTTGCAAAATTGCGCGTCTCTTCTTGGGCATAATCAATGTACCCAGTGACCGGATCACAGATGTAACAATTTTCGGTTGTGTTTCCATCATTCACCGTGATTGGAACAGCATGTCCTGCCACATCCAACCGCTCAACCCGCGTTGACAGGTTGCGGATCAAGGCGTTGACCGGATGCCGGTTAAAGCAGGTGACAAAATGATCCAGACGCTGGTTGTGACCACTCATGGGCAGACTTCAGCTGGCACAGAGTACTCAACTCGCCTAAGCTTACGACTTACATCCAATCGAAGCGTGGTGGGTTTGATAGCGATCTTCACTTCAAGGTGGCGCTGCTTAAACAGTGCCTCAAGGCGAAGCCTCGCAGCCTCTTTTGCCTCTTGCGCTAGGGTCTCGGGCAGCGAAAGGGTGATAACATTCGGCCCAGTTTGGATCAGGCGGAAATCGGTGATCCGGTGATCGGCCATCACAACTGCATTTCGCAAAACATCAGGGGTCAGCATCTGTACCCCGCGACTACTACGAAGTTGAAAACAATCGTCCATCCTTCCGACAATCTCTGACACGGATTGTAGGGGGGTGCCGCAAGGGCATGGATTTGGGTCGAGCCGCAACAGATCATTCATGCGATAGCGGGCAAGAATCTGCGTGTCGCGTCGGAATGAGGAAATCAGCGGCGTAACCAAGCCATCACCTACCGGCTCAAATTCAAAATGAACCGAATCCTCTGCCAGATGCAGCCGACCATGGCGACAGGTGACGCCAAGCAGACCTTCTGTGGCCATGTAAATCTGTCCCAGCGACACGCCAATCCCGGCCTCAATTATGGGGCGGTCCATTGGGTCCAAAGTTTCAGCTGCAGAGAAAACGCGCTTTGGCTGTAAGGAAAAAGCACTCTCGGAAATTGCGCGCAGAATTTTGGGAGGGGCAACAATGACTGTGGGATCAAACGCTTCTAAGCCAGGGCGCAAGTCCGCAAGGCCCTGCGTCACATCAAAGAACTTCAACTGAAGTCGTTGAATTTGGTTCGCGCTGTCATACAGACCCGTGCCGCGGGGCAAAAGGATCGCAACCCTTTGCTGGCGGAGCAACAAATCAGCCATTGTTTTGGCCAAGATACTACCCAACCAGCGGAAGCGCTCAGCATCAGAGATGACAAAAAGCCCTTGGTTGCCACTGGTCCCCGTGCTCGCGCCGACAGTCAGCCGGCCGATACGGTCTCCGTTTTTAAGGGCGCTTCGCACCTCTTCCGCAGTGAGGCCAGCTGTGTTGTATCGCTCAAAACTGGCCATCAGCTTTGCCTTGTTCATGACAGGCAAGTCTGCCAAGCGGTGCGGCTTATCAGTGAAGGCCGGGACTTGCGGGACAGCGCATTCGAGCCACCTTTTCATTGCCCGCTCTTGCTTTTGCACAAAGCGTGCCCGCCCAAGTCTAGCCCGTGACAGTCGACGAGTGGCGATAAAGCTAGCCGGCGCGTGCAGCTTTGCGATCATGGAACCGCCCCATGCGCAAAGTCGAATGGGGATGGTTGATCGTCGTGGCACAGCACAACAGCACCCCCAGCCTTTGCAAAGGCCGCAACCTGATCGCTGCTTTGCGCAACATGATTGATGCTGTGCGAAATCAGTCGTGGCAAAAGGCGCGGGCGCCCTTCTGACAAAAGCGCGTCACGGACCCACTGGGTATCGGTGCCATAAAGCAACGGTACCTCGCGCTGTTCAAAGAGGAGCCCGAAATGGCCATCCGCATGGCCGGGCAAGGGGATCGCCAAGACACTGCCATCGCCGAAAATGTCATGCCCATCCGGCAGATGGGGAGCCGTCTTGCATGGCGCTTGCTCAATTGTATCTAGGCGGTCGTCAAAGTCTGTTGGCACAAGCTCCTTAAACACGCCATGCCTGAGGTTTTGCCATGCTGTATTTTGCTTTGTTTTCGCCCAAGTTGAGCCGCTTGCGAAAAATCTTGCATTGGGGAAGGCGGCCAAGCCAGACACGTGATCAGCGTGAAAATGGGTCACAATCACACGTGATACATCAGGAGGTGTCAGTCCGAATTGGGCCAACAGCGGCTCGGTCTGTTCTTGCGTGACCAATTGCGGTGCAAGCACACGTGCATAACATTGCAAAGCCATCGAACGGCCTGGCAGGTCGAGACTGTGGCGTGTGTAGCCCGTATCGATCAGTGTTGGCCCGAATTTAGGATGCAGGAACAAACCATAGCGAACCTGAAGCAACCGCCGATGCCAACCGCCTTGCCGTCGGATCATGCAGTCGGGGGCCGCAACCCAGGCACTATTGGCAAAGATAGGTGTCATCTGTTTGCACCTTTATCAAATACGCGGCCCAGGCCGTCTGCAAATCGGACTTTTGGTTCCCAATCAAGCAGGTCGCGAGCACGCGAAAGATCAAGGCTCTGCTCAAAGGCGAACAACGCGAGGCCATATGGTGTCACAACGGGTTCGCATGGGATGCGTCGCATCAAAGCATGGGTTTCAGCCACCCGAGCCGCCATCAGAGCCGGGGCCAACGGAAGATTGCGCCAGCGCGGCACAATACCTGCATGCAGGCAGGCTGCTTCGACAATCTCGCTTATCGGAAGGGTTTCACCGCCAGAAATATTGAATGCTTGTCCTTCCAACGTAGGATTCGGATCCAAAGCAACTAGAATTGCCTCAACAACATCATCGACAAAGGTCAAATCAATCCGGGCGCGCCCACTGCGAAAACGCGGTAAGGCGCGCGTATTTGCTGCCTTCAATAGCCTTGGTAAAAGCGTTGTCTCACCCTGGCCATAAATCCCACGCGGGCGCAAAATAATTGCCGGTACATTGGAGGAACGCACCAATTCTTCTGCGGCAACCTTGCTCTTTGCATATGGGGTAAAGGGTGAAGGCAGTCGCATGTCCTCACGAACATTCAATTGGTCACGCGGCGCGAAATAGATGGACGGGCTTGAGATGAAAACTAACCGCTTCACGTCTTGCCTGCGCGCAAAATTCAAAACCGCCTGCGTTCCTTCCACGTTCGCCGCATGAAACCCATCATAACGCCCAAAAGGCGAAGATAAGGCGGCACAATGCACGATTGTATCCACTTTCCTCAACTTAGCACAATCGGGCGCAGGCTGTGGCAGTGACCACTGCACGACATCGAACCCTTCCGTGGAAAGCGCAGCACAGCGTGCTGGATCGCGGCCTTGTCCAATCGCGCCCCGCCCAAGGCGGCGCAACACCGCTTTTCCCAAAAAGCCAGTGGCCCCCGTAACTAGAATGCGCCCGCCCACCTTAGACCACCAAAGCCGCGCCGCCGATACTGACTCCAGCGGAGGTCCCTAGAAACAGAACTTTGGTTCCAGCGGGCGCGCGCCCCTCTTTGCGTGCAAGATCAAATGCGAAGGGGATCGAAGCTGCGATCTGATTGCCGTAATCCTCAACAATGCGCATGATCCTTTCCTTGGGCCAAGGCGTTTGACGGATCATATGGTCAAGGGCGGCTGGACTGGCTTGATGGGGCACGACAAGATCAACATCGGCATGATCCCAACCAGCATCGTCCAAAAGCGCGTCGATGAATTTGTTAAAATGCGAAGACGTGAGGCGAAAAAGCGCCTTTCCGTCCATCCTGAACTTGGAATGCTCTGCAAAAGATGCGCCATCAGCATCGAAATCAAAGCGCGTGCCCCCAGCGCCAATCTCACAAGCCTCATAAGCCGAAGGAAAGCTGCGCAAACGAACGGCTTTGATTATGCCATCGGCCTCAGCCTTAGATGCGCCCAAGACTACCGCCGCTGCACCATCTCCAAAAAGGGCTGCTGTTTCTGGAAACTCCGCCCAAGGAAGCGCCCTAGACGCCCTCTCGGATGAAACAACCAATGCTTTTTGTGCCGCGCCCCCGGTAATCATTCGAGCGGCAATGTCCAACCCCGTCACAAAACTGAGGCATGTACTGTTCACGTCATAGGCTGCTGTTGAACCGTCGGCTTGACCGAGACTGCGCATGATCAGCGGGGCCATGGCCGGAATGGGTTGATATGGTACGGATGCTGCCGAAATAATCAGATCAATGTCCTCAATCCGGCACTCCGCATTTTGCAATGCCTGCTCACATGCATCGGTGGCTAAGTCGATCTGCGTTTCATCAGTACAGTAAAACCGACGGCTCACACCAGTTGCTGCCATACGACCCCCAGTCTGCCACTTCTGATCAAGATCCACACTGGAGACAGCGCGACGCGGCACCGCGCGCCCTGTGCCTAAGAAAGAAATGTTCACCTCATACCCCTCAACCGATCAGTACTGCTTTCTAGCAATATTGCGATCCCTCGGACATGGTGGAATTCCACTATGCTCCTTCCAGAGATTGCATGACCGGTAGGGAAAGGTTGCCGCTTGTCATTCCTCAATCAGGGCGACATACCAATCAATGTCAGCTTATCAGGAGAGCAACTAAATCTTCGCATCTGCAGCGAATGTCCGGTTTCTGCCGAAGTTGTCGTTCGGCCATGTCCGCTTTGGGCTGGGAACGGTCATCCGGTTGGTCGCGCTGCAGCCTGTGAGGTTAAGATCTGCGTGCCGCACCGCCGCAAGTCCGGTTTGAGCCCAAAGCACCTGATGCCGCGCTGTTCACGAATGCTCGGTTCACAACCCGCTGCCCAAAAGGTGCCAAAATCAAAATCTGTTTTCCAAGGGTTCGTGGACGAGATTTTGAAACGCTTTTCGTAAGCGCACTGCCAGTGGCTAAAGCGGCCATTTTTGACACGTGCGCTGCAAGTCTACACAGCTTTGAGTTATCGGCGTTTCAATCGACGAAGGTCAACTCGCAGTCCTGAGCAGAACCCAGAAGTCACCTTTGCTTCGTTTACAACCGCCATCATTCATCGGGTCGGCACACATAAACCGCACCACCCACGGCAACCACCGATACAGCGCCCGCGATTAGTGTTGCTGGGGCGGTAAGTGCGGCTAACAAACCGGAGCCAACCGTTCCAAGGGTTCCAGCTATGTAACCAGAGCTACCTGTTAGAATAACCGCTCCAGAGCTATGCGTGACTGCTGTTATCCCAGCTGCCGTCGTTGCAGCGGATGCACCAGCTGTTGCTCCTGCACCAAGCCCCACAACTGCGAGCGCCTCTTCCTTGGTGGCGTTTACGCGGTCACACAACGGGACAGACGGCTCCTTGCAAAGTAGATATGCGCTTCTCGTGCCTTCAGAAAAGCCGACCATTGTGTCCTGTTCTTCGTCATAGGAAAGACAAAAAACACTGCGCTCGACATCAGTCAGGTCTGGTGTCAGCAACCTAAGAGAAACAAAGGCGGGGCACGTGATATTGTCGGTGCCGCCAAAGAAAATTTCCCTAAATGTGTAATTTTCATACAGAGCATCTTCGTCTGCGTCATAGAAGACGTGTTGTGGTTCAGAGTTTATGTTCGTCAGGCAGTACTCTGTGTTTTCGTAGGGGATTTGTTCATTGGGGATAACTACTTGGGCCAGGGTCGTCCCGGGCGTGAAAAGCAGCCCCAAGCAAAGTAGGTTAAGGAAAACAGTGTGCATGTCACGTCCATTTCAATAAGTTCTTAAATATGCGGCATAGTACTTGTAGATCGTAAGTCCTTCTTTGGGCCAAATCAAACGCGATCCCATGCGTGCATTGATGGGCGCCTGAACTTTAAACCGAACGCCGGATCCATACGAGCACCTCATGGAAAACCAGTGAACCTTGAGTGAACCAAGCGACGACGCTCGCGCCAGGGCAGAATGAGCATGATCGGCCAAAAACGACCTTTCTTAGCATGGCCAAATCGTCAAAGCAAACCTTGGCGCAGCCACAGCGAACGACCGCTCCGTCCCGCACTGCGGACGGCTGATCTCTCAAAATGCTGCGCCATCCATGAATGTCAGCTTCGGTGACGCTGCGATGCAGCTTCCGCTCTTTAGGTCAAGGTCGGCTAAGGGCCGTGAGTGACGCACTGAAGAGAAACTTCGCGAACTATGTGGTGTGGAAACGGCCCTGCCGGCTCAATTGGTTGCCTGAAGGGCTCAGGGCGATAGAGGTCTGTGTGATTGTCGTAAGGTTGCGCAATTTTCGCTGAGCGCGCGGTAGCTCGAGTTCAGAACGGGTAAATTTTGGCATTTCACGTCAGTGCGGCAGAAACTCAAAAATCAATAAAGGAAAATGGTTATTCTGGCCCAAGACCCCAGTCTTGCCCGGTCAGGGTTCCAAGTTGGACCGGTTAGGTTCCAATTTTGACCGAACATCACACATAGAAAGTTGGCTGGGATGGTAGGATTCGAACCTACGGTCCTCTGTACCAAAAACAGATGCCTTACCACTTGGCCACATCCCAACGTGCGGGTTAGATAGGACAGGTCTGCACAGGGCGCAAGCCTTTATCGGTAAGAAAATGGTCCAAATGTGCAGTTATTCTTGTTCGCCAATTTTTCGGAGCAGGTCAGGGGCTTCTACTACCCGTTCAAGTTCTATGGTTTTGGTCTGATGCTTGCTTTCCAGCGCCTACACGGCGCGCGCGGGTGCTGGAGTGTGTGCAGATATGTCGGCTGCGTCATAGGCTGCTTGCACCAGCCGCCTCAAAGGTAAAGCGCTGCTAGGCATTGTGCGAGAAGTTAGGGATTCGGATGTGGTGGCCATCAAAGCAGAGCAGAGTCGTTGCGCGCGAGGTCAAGCGGACGACCTTTCCGGTGTGCTCTTTAAACTGTTATGCGGCAGGGTTGAGGTGCTGCACCGCATCGATTGTCGTTGTGGCTTCGTTTTCGATTGCCACGACACCCTCGACGCGACTGCCCAATTCACCGAGCTATTCGCCGATGGTAACGTCGTCGTAGCTCTCCGGTTGCGTTAAGATAACGCGGAGCCGTGTGGCGATATCTTTATCCTGTGTTGCGTTGCCGGCAATGGTGTTTGCGGGCTGTTCTGGGGTTTGTGCCTGCGTGCTGAATGGCAGCAGGCCCAAAAAATACCTTGAAGGCCCTAGCTGCAATCAAGCAAGATAGCCCCAGTTCGTTGGCCTGCCAGCACCGCATCATGCGCTTTTGCGCAGTCGGCCAACGGATAGACCTGCACGACAGGGCATTTGAGCGCTCCTGCGGCAAAAGCGTCATGCAGGCGAGTGATCCGTTCGTGCCGTTCAAGCAGGGGCAGGAGGTAGATCAGGATAATGTCGATTGTTGCGGCTTTGAATAACAGCGGTCCAAAGGGCAGGGTAGGGGTCATGTCAATTTGCGATCCGTAGGCGGCGATCGTGCCATAGGGTTTGATGATGTCGGCATTGGTGCCGATGTTCACGCCAAATTCGACCTCCAGAATACGGTCCACGGGAGCCCCGTCATTCGCTGTAATGATGTCATCGGCCAGCGTATCTGAGCGGTAGTCGAACACGTGATGCGCACCGGCCGCGCTGACGCGGTCCATGTCGCGGGGACTACAGGTGGCAATCACCTTGGCACCTGCCCAGACGGCCAGTTGCACGGCCAGAAACCCGACTGTGCCACCGCCGCCCGAGATCATCAGCGTCTGGCCGGACACATCCCCCGCACCAAAAACGGCCTCGGCGGCGGTTAGGCCGGGGATGCCAAGAATGGCACCGGTCTCAAAGCTCATGGAGGCAGGCATTCTTACAGCTTGCTCCGCGGGCAGGGTAATATGGGTGGCCGCGGTGCCAAAGGCGCGCTGCCATTGACCGTTCCAGATCCAGACGCGCTCTCCGATCCGGGCGGGGTCCACATTCGCGCCGACCGCTTCGATCACGCCTGCACCATCGCTGTGGGGGATCACATGGGGGAAGGCGGGTTTGAGCACCCCCGGTCTGCTGCCTGCGCGGGCCTTGATGTCAGAGGGGTTCACGCCCGAGACGGCAAGGCGCACAGTGACCTCACCCTGCTGAGGGGCGGGAGCGGGGATGTTGCCAAGGGTCAGTACTTTGGCAGCGGGGCCAAAGTGATCGTAATAAACGCAAGTCATGGGAATATCCTTTGGATCAGCTGTTATGAGGCAGCATGATCTAACGGGCATTCAGGTGCAATCAATCAAACACTTCCGACGTTTTCACGCCCCAAAGCCGCGCCTTGGGGGCCCAGCCCTTAAAGCCGCCCGAACGTAGCAGGCACCATTCCTCATTGCATTCGCTGACACGTGCAACCACGCCCAACTCCAGCGCGGCGGTCACAGGTGCATCCGTTTGGGGGCGCGAATGCAGTCTCAGCATATCTTTTTCGACCAGCACAGTCCGAGTGCCGGACAGAAGCGAGTAATGCACCCATCCGCCCATGCCGTCGCGGTCTTCGACGCGGCGCCAATGGCCGTGCTCTGCGGTGATGCGCAGCGGCATATCGCGGCGCTTGAATACCCAGTCAATGCGGTGGGACAGAGAAGGACCGCGGCGTACGTTGCCCTCGGCGGCCTTTAGCGAAACGAAGCGCGGGATGGGCCTGTTGGTGACCTTGCCGACTTCCTCTGCCCCCGCAGCAAACGCGGATGTGGCAAAGCTGGTGGTAACGATCATGGCGCAAACGCCAAGGAAACAGGCACCCCAAAGGCGCAATTTCGATTTGTTCATGATGTGCTGCCTGCACTGATTATTATTTTCTATTGCTCTGGAGCAGCGCGTGGTTCTTGTGACTCGTCGCTGCTTGGGTCACCATGCCAGCAATCGATGGATCACGCCAAGTACGGAGATTGAAATATGCCGAAACAACAGCTGAGTGTTGTAGTCACGCGACGGTTGCCCGAGGCAGTCGAGACGCGGATGGCAGAACTTTTTGACGTGCGGTTGCGCGATTCGGATGCGCCGATGACCCGTGGCGAGCTGCAAGAAGCCATAAAAACATGTGATGTCCTTGTGCCGACAATCACGGACACGATTGACAATGCACTGATCTCTCAGGCGGGGGACAAGCTAAAGCTGATCGCAAATTATGGCGCTGGCGTTGATCACATTGATGTGTCTACCGCGCGGCAGCAGGGTGTGCTCGTTTCTAATACGCCCGGTGTGCTGACGGATGACACGGCGGACATGACGATGGCGCTGATGTTGGCGGTCACGCGCCGGATGCCCGAAGGCATGGCCAAGATGCAAAAGGGCGAATGGGACGGTTGGGCACCGACCGCGCTTTTGGGTGGGCGCATTGCAGGGCGGCGTTTGGGTATCCTCGGCATGGGTCAGATCGGTCAGGCCGTGGCGCGGCGCGCACAGGCTTTTGGAATGCAAATCCATTATCACAACCGCCGCCGCCTGCGTCCCGAGATAGAGGAGGCATTGCAGGCCACCTATTGGGAAAGTCTTGATCAGATGGTGGCGCGGATGGATGTGGTATCGGTTAACTGTCCACATACGCCATCCACATTCCATTTGATGAATGCGCGGCGCCTCAAGCTGATGAAGCCCGACGCGGTAATCGTGAACACCTCCCGCGGTGAAGTGATCGACGGGAATGCGCTGACACGGATGCTGCGCGCCGGAGAACTCAAAGGCGCGGGCCTTGATGTTTACGAGAACGGGGTCGAGATCAATCCGCGGTTGCGCGAACTCGATAGCGTTGTTTTGTTACCCCATATGGGATCGGCGACGTTGGAAGGGCGGATCGAGATGGGAGAGAAAGTTCTCATCAATATCAAGACATTTCAGGATGGGCATCGGCCACCGGATCAGGTGGTCCCGGCGATGCTGTAACGCGGGTTGCGGATTTGGACGATGCCAAGGGTGAATACAACAAAGATGGAGCAAGTAATGCGTGCAGTTTTGACAGGGTTTCTTTTGGTCACATGCGGTGCCGCGGCGGCTCAGCAGGCGGCGGATGCTGTCGCCCCCGAAGCGGCGAGTGCAGGTGTATTCGAGGTACTGTCCCCCGAGGCTTCGGTCGCCATGGCGGCCAAGGATGCTGGCACGGCCGTTGAAGCGCAAAACTGGATGGTTGCTGCGGCCAATCCCCATGCTGTGCAAGCGGGTGCAGACGTGCTTGCAGCAGGGGGTACGGCCGCTGATGCGCTGGTCGCGGTCCAAACAATGCTGGGATTGGTAGAACCACAAAGTTCGGGCCTTGGCGGTGGTGCGTTTCTGGTCTGGTATGACGCCGCAAGCGGGCAATTGACCACGTTTGACGGCCGCGAAACTGCGCCTTTGGCCGTTACTCCGCAACTGTTTCAGGACGAATCGGGCGAGCCGTTGCAGTTCTTTGATGCCGTTGTGGGTGGGCGTTCCGTCGGGACGCCGGGTACACCTGCATTGCTGGCCGAAGTGCACAAACGTTATGGCACGCAGGACTGGGCCAGCTTGCTGACCCCCGCGATGAAACTGGCAGGGCAGGGTTTTACCGTCAGCCCGCGCTTGGCACAGCTTGTTGCTGAGGATGCCGAACGGCTGTCCAGCTCCGAAATCACGGCGAATTATTTTCTGCCCGGTGGCAAGCCTATCGAGGCAGGGGATAAGCTGGTGAATATGCCCTACGCCCAAACGCTCAAGACCCTCGGCGAGGAAGGCGTTGGTGCCTTTTATGCTGGCGATCTGGCCAAGACGATTGTGGCAACAGTGCAGGGTGCAAAGGGCAATCCGGGCGTGCTTTCGGAGGTTGATCTGGCAATCTACCGTGTGAAAGAGCGCCCTACCGTTTGCGCCTCTTACCGCGGGCATGAGGTCTGTGGCATGGGGCCGCCTTCTTCGGGTGCTATTGCGGTGGGCCAGATGCTGGGCATGCTGGAAGGCTATGATCTGAGCGCGGGGCCAGAGGATATCAACGTGCGCAGGCTCATCGGTGATGCCAGCCGGCTGGCCTTTGCCGACCGTGGCCGGTACGTGGCCGATAGCGACTATGTGCCGGTGCCGGTGGAGGGGTTGTTGGATCCTGCCTATCTGGCAGAACGTGGCGAACTGTTGGCAGGGGAGGTTGCGTTGCCCGAGGTGACAGCGGGCAATCCTGCGTTTGACCATGCGCTCAACTGGGCTGATGATATCGCGATCGAGCTGCCTTCGACCTCGCATATCTCGATTGTGGACGGCGCGGGCAATGTCGCCTCGATGACCACAACCATCGAAAACAGCTTTGGCAGTCGTTTGATGGTTGGTGGCTTTTTGCTCAATAACGAGCTGACCGATTTTTCCTTCCGCAGCCACACGGACGGCGTGCCGATTGCCAACCGCGTCGAGCCCGGCAAGCGGCCGCGGTCGTCTATGGCACCGACAATTGTGACGAAAGACGGCGCGCCGGTGATCGTTGCAGGCTCCCCCGGTGGCAGCCGGATTATTGGCTACACGGCGCAAGCTATCATTGCGATGATCGACTGGGGTATGGATCCGCAACAGGCCGCTGCCTTGCCCCATGCTGTCAACCGGTTCGGCACCTATGATCTGGAGGCAGGCACCTCCACCGAGGCGTTGGGAAGCGGTCTTTCAGCTCTTGGATATGAGACAAATGCGCGTGCGTTGACCTCGGGTCTGCATCTGATCGCCATCGGGGATACCCTGCGTGGCGGTGCGGATCCGCGCCGCGAAGGCATCGCATTGGGAGAGTAGAAGATGGCACAACCAGAGGCGCTGACGCGCAACGAAGACGGAATTGCAGCGGCGCTGGGCGTTCTGAAACAACAATTCGGGGAGCGGTTCAGCACCGGTGCCTCGATCTGTGAGCAGCACGCGCATACCACCACATGGATACCCAACCAGCCGCCCGATGGCGTGGTGTTTGCCCATAGCGCCCAAGAGGTTGCGGATGTTGTGAAGGTCTGCGCGGCCCATAAGGTGCCGGTCATCCCCTTTGGCACGGGCACGTCGCTGGAGGGGCACACGAACGCCCCCGCAGGCGGCATCAGCATAGACGTAAGCCACATGGATAAGGTTGTCGAAGTCAACGCAAGCGATCTGGATTGCCGTGTGCAGCCGGGCGTGACGCGTATGGCGTTGAACACCCATCTGCGTGATCAGGGGTTGTTCTTTCCGATTGATCCGGGAGCCGATGCAAGCATCGGTGGCATGGCCGCCACGCGCGCTTCGGGCACCAATGCGGTGCGCTATGGCACGATGAAAGACAACGTGATCAGCGTCGAGGTCGTTACGGCCAATGGCGAGATCATCCGCACAGCCAGCCGTGCGCGCAAATCCTCTGCCGGATATGATTTGACGCGGCTCATGGTCGGCTCCGAGGGAACGCTGGGCATCATCACCGAGGTCACCCTGCGCTTGCAAGGCATCCCCGAGGCGATCTCGGCGGCGAGCTGTTCCTTCCCGACCATCGAGGCCGCCTGCGAGACAGTCATGGCGGTGATCCAATATGGCCTGCCTGTGGCGCGGATCGAATTGCTGGACGCGCTGGTGGTCAAGGCGGTGAATGGCTATTCCAAGCTAACATTGCCCGAGACACCCTTGCTGCTGCTGGAATTTCACGGCTCTGATGCCGGTGTGGTCGAGCAGGCCGAGACCTTTGGCGCGCTGGCTGAAGAATTCGGCGGCACAGGTTATGCGGCCACCACTACCGCAGAAGAACGTACGAAGCTGTGGCAGGCGCGCCATGATGCCTATTGGGCAATGCTCGCGCTGCGACCGGGGTGCAAAGCCGTTGCAACGGATGTCTGTGTTCCGATTTCGAAGCTGGCCGAGGCAGTGGGCGCCGCTGCGGCCAAAGCGCTCGAGATGGATTTGATCGCGCCAATCGTGGGGCATGCGGGGGATGGCAATTTCCACGCATCGGTTTTGGTGGACATGCAGGATGTGGCAGAAGTCGCGCGGGCAGAGGCCTTTGTAAGCTGGCTGAACGATATGGCAATTGCGCTGGGCGGGACGTGCACGGGCGAGCACGGTATCGGGCAGGGCAAACGGCCCTATCTGCGGCGTGAGCTTGGCGGTGCTGTTGATATGATGATGGCGGTCAAGCAGGCACTGGACCCCGACGGCATTTTGAATCCCGGCAAAATCTTTATCTAAATATAGCGGAACAGGCGAGAGGTCGGTTTTCTACCCTGTCCGGTCGCGGTCTGTCGTGGCGATTTATGCTGTGTGCGTAAAACAAACCCAAAGCGAATAAAGGGAATCGAGACATGAAAACGCAAGTCAAAGCATTGGTTGTCGGTGGCGGCGCGGTCGGCACCTCGATTGCCTATCATCTGGCGCGTGCGGGCTGGGATGATGTTGTCCTGCTTGAGCGGGACGAGCTGACGTCCGGCTCTACATGGCACGCGGCAGGTTTGCTGCCTTATTTCAACATGTCCTATGCGACCACGCACATCCATGATTATTCGATCAAGTTCTATAAAACGCTTGAAGAAGAGACGGGATTGAACGCGGGTTTTGCGGTGGTTGGTAACCTGCGCATGGCCCAGACGGATGAGCGGATGGAAGAGTATATGCTCTATGCTTCCACCGCCGAGACCTGCGGCGTGCCCTATGAGTGGATGACGCCGGATGAGATCAAAGCCAAATGGCCACTGATCCGCACCGACGACCTGAAAGGTGCAATTTACCACCAGACGGATGGCTATATTAACCCCGCGGACGTGACCATGGCCATGGCCAAAGGCGCGCGGCAGCGCGGCGTCGTGATCGAGCGTAAATGGCAGGCTGATGCGTTCCATTGGAACGGGGAGGCTTGGGAAGTTACCGTGACCAAGATGGTCGAGAAGGGGGGCAACCTTGTCCCCTCTGACGAGCAGGTTGTGATCACCGCCGAGCATGTTGTGACGGCCTCGGGCAACCACGCACAGCGCACGGCACAAATGCTGGGCATCAAAATGCCTGCCATCCCTGTTGAACATACATTCATCGTGATGGATCAAGACCCCGAACTGGTCAAATGGCGTGCAGAGGGCAATCCTGAACATCCAGTTATCCGCGATGCGGATAATGAATCCTACGCCCGCGAAGAACGCGGTGGCTGGATTTTGGGCATTTATGAACGCGGCGCTCCTGCGCGGTTTGAGCATGGTGTGCCGGACAGTTTCCGCGCCGATCTCTTCCCGCTCGATCTGGACCGTATCGCAGAGCAGTATATGGCGATGACAGAACGCGTGCCGTCCTGTGCGGATTCCGGTCTCAAGGATGATTTCAACGGGCCGATCTGTTACACGCCTGACGGCAACCCGCTGGTGGGACCAGCGCCCGGCCTGCGCAACATGTGGCTGGCCGAGGGCTTTAGCTTTGGCATCACGGCGGCGGGTGGCACCGGCTATTACCTTGCCCAGATGATGGTAGATGGCGAGGCCGAGATCGACATGGCATCGCTTGATCCCAAACGCTATGGCGACTGGATGACCACCGAATTTGCAGCGCGCAAAAACGAAGAGGCGTATGAGCACGTCTACATCACCCACCACCCAGACGAAGAACGCCCCGCCTGCCGTCCGCTGCGCACATCCCCCGCCTATGACCGCCAAGCGGCACGCGGCGCGCAATTCGGTTGGGTGAACGGGTGGGAGCGCCCTAACTACTACGCGCCAATGGGGTTTAGCGACCACGATAGCCGCTCCTTCCGCCGAGGTGCTTGGTGGCAATATGCGGTCGAGGAAGCCAAAGCCATTCGCGAAGGTGTCGGCCTGATCGACGCGACAGCCTTTACCAAACATGTGGTCAAAGGACCGGGCGCGACAGCTTTCCTTGATTGGTTCACCTGTAACAAACTGCCCAGCGTCGGCCGTATCAACCTGACCTATGCGCTTACGGGCGCAGGCACCACGCGCACGGAATATACCATCGTGCGTATCGCGCAGGACGAATATTATCTGGTGAGTGCGGGCGCTTGGACAGCTTACGACAGCGATTACCTGCGCAAGGCGATCGAGGATAAAGCACCTGAATTCGGCTATATCGAATGCCATGATGTGACCACGCAATGGGGTGTCTTTGCCATCGCGGGCCCCAAATCGCGCGATGTGCTGAATGAGGTGATCAAAGACGCCAATCCAGACACGGCGCTCAGCAACAAGCGCTTCCCATGGTTGACCATGCGCAACATCGAGCTGGGCATGGTTCCTGTGCGCGCCATCCGCGTGGCCTATACTGGTGAGCTGGGTTGGGAATTGCACCACCCCATCGAGATGCAGAACCATCTGTTTGATCTGCTGGAGAAAGCCGGTGAGAAACACGGGATGAAGCTGGTGGGCGCACGTGCGCAAAACTGGCTGCGTCAGGAAAAATCCTATCGCGCCTTCGGCACCGAGCTGGGCCGCGATGCGACCCCGCTTGAAGCCGACCTGCCGCGCTTTGTGGATATGAACAAGGACTTTCACGGCAAACAGGCCATGGCGGATCACGGGATCAACGTGAAATGTGTGACGCTGCTGATTGACGGGCCAGAGGACGCTGACCCATGGGGCCGCGAGGTGCTGTATCACGGGGATACCCGTGTGGGGCGTCTGACCTCGGGTGGATATTCGGTCGCTTTCGGGAAATCCATCGGCATGGGCTATGTCACCCCTGACGTGGCTGTGGTCGGCACGAAACTGAAGGTCAAAATGTTTGACCAGCTGTGGGATGCCGAGATTGTCGAAGACAGCCCTTATGATCCGAAAAACACCACCATTCGTGTGGATGGCTAAAAGCGCAAAAGACCATCGCGGCGTGATCTGCCGCGGTGGTCTGGCTGGCTGTTGCAGTTGATTAGCGGTGGCTGCGTGTGTTTAACCAAACCGACCATTCCGCCGCGCTACCATTGAAGGTGTTCAGGTCTACTTCCCCCGCGATCCCGTCAATCAGACCGGTCATGGAATATTGCCAGAACCGCCAGCTTTGGCGCGGATAGGCCTCACGCGGGGATTTGGCGGTGGTGCGCAGCCAGTATTCATAACCTCTGAAACCCGCCAACTCGTTTTCCTTGTAGAACCGCGGCGTGGTATAGATGATGGGGCGTTGGCCATAATGCGCCTCGACGATACGCAGCCAGCGGCGCATTTCATCTTGGACCACCCGTGCGTCGGGGCGGCGGTGCGCGCAGGTGGGCGAAAAGGGGTTCCATTCCATATCAAGCACAGGCGGCATCATACCCTTGGTACGCGGTACGTTTTTGATGAACCAACGGGCCTGATCTTCGGGTGAGGTGCAGAAATAATAGAAATGATAAGCCCCGCGTGCGACGCCTGCATGGCCCGCGCCGCGCCAGTGATCTTTGAATGACGGATCCAGCAGGTCACCGCCTTCGGTGGCCTTGATAAAGGCAAAGTTCACACCGCTATTGCGGGCTTGTTTCCAGTTGATGCTGGTCTGGAACCGCGCGGCATCAATACCGTGCACGGGAAAACGCGCGGGGCGCTCGGCCTTGAAAGCGACCGGATCGGTATCGCGGAAATTGGCTGGAACAGCTTGGCCGACAGGGACCGTTCTGCCGTCCCCCCCGCCACAGGCCGCAAGCAAGGCGATCAATATGGCGCATAGGGGGGAGGCAAATTTCATATTCAATCCCGTCTGGCGATAAAGGCGATGTTATTGGCTGGCATGGCCTCTACCGTAACGCTCAGGCCGCATCCTGTCAGTACATCATTTACCCATTGGTCGTCCTTGTAGCCGATATCAGGGTCCGCTTCGCGCAGTTGTGCATCAAAACGGGCGTCGCCCTCGGATGTCAGCACGCCGCAACGCATGAAGGGGCCATAGAATATGGCAGTGCCAGAAGGGGCCAGAGCCTGGGCCGTTTCCGTCAGAATAGTTTGTGCGGCGCCCAGCGGGATTAGGTGCAACAGATTGCCAAGATAGATTAGATCAAAGGGGGAATTCTGCGCTGCCCAACCGCTCTGTGCTGCGTCAAGCATCTGTGCCGGCTGTAAATTCGGAACCGATGCCTCGGTGGCATAGGCGTCAATACTCGCAATGCGCTCGGATGAAATTTCGGTGGGAAACCAGTCGATGTTCGGAAAGGTTTTGGCAAGAGCCGTGACATGTTGCCCCGTGCCGGAAGCGATCTCAAGCGCGCGGCCTTGCGCGGGTGCATGGGACTGCATCAGCTCAAGGATAACAGGCAGATTGCGCAGGGCCGAGGGCGCCGAAAGCTTGGCCCCTTCAACGGGGGTGGCGACGCTGGCACTGGTGGGGAGCTTGCTCATACTTGTAACCTTTCGGGGCGCAGGGCGTTCACGGTCTCTGCGTCCAATGCGGGCCTGCGCCCGTTTGCGAGATCCGCCAGTAGCGCAGAGGCAGCGGGCGATGTTTGAAAACCATAGCCGCCTTGGCCCGCGCACCAGATGAATTCGGGCGTATGAGCATCACGGCCCAGCACAAGCGTGCGGTCGGGGGCAAAGCTGCGCAAACCGCCCCATGTGGCGATCGGGCGGGTGACCTGTTCGGTCACCATCTGCTGATATCTATCAAGCCCCTCGGCTAGCACCATATCATCGGCAAAAGCATCGTGAGGATAGGTCGCGGCTTCTTCTGCGGGAGAGACCAGCAGCGCGCCTGCGTCAGGCTTGGCGTACCAGCTTTCATTTGTGCCGAAAAACATAGGCCAGTTGCGAGTGTCGTGGTCCCCAGGAGCAGCAAGCCGCGCCATGGAGCGGCGGTGCGGCACGATGCCCAGCGGCGTGACACCGGCGATGCCAGCGATAAGATCGGCCCATGCGCCGGCGGCATTCACCAGCGTCGGAGCGCTATAATCGGCACCGGCACTGATGTGCCAGCCGTGGACGTCCTGCCGGATGGCTGTGACGGTGGCATCGGTGATCACCTGCCCACCATTGTCGCGCAGCGTCCGAACAAAATCCTGCATCAGCCGGTCTGTATCAATGTCAAAAGCTTCGGCGTGGTATCCGGCAAAGCCGACCTTGGCAGGGTCGAGGATGGGCACATGGCCGCAGGCCTCGCTTGGGGAAATCTCAGCGACCCCCATATGGTCTAGATCCGCGCGAAAGGCGTCTTCGTCATCGCCTGTGGCCACGATCATCAGGCCGCGCTGGCTCAGGTAGTTGCCCTCCTGAAAATACGCCATACTTGCGCGGTTGAGGGCTTGGACCGATGGTGCGCCATAGTTTTCCTCGATGAGGGCGGCAGAGCGGCCGGAGGCGTGATAGCCTGTGGCACTTTCCATTTCGAGGACGGTTACCTTTGCATCTGCCGACAGGCGTGCCGCAGCAGAAAGGCCAGCGATGCCGCCACCGATGACAATGATATCGGTCATGCTTCCTCCGCGCGATCTGTGGCGGGGGGCGGGGCAGGGACCAATGCGGCGATTTCGTTATAAAGCGCGGGTACCATTTTATAATCCATTGCTGCCAGAGAAGGGGTGAGCTGCGCGGCAGAGCGTGCAGAGATGATCGGCATTGGCGCCGTTGCATGGGCCGCAGCCCAAGCCACAGCGAGCGTCGCGGGATGCACGCCTTCGCGCTCTGCGATCTTGGGGAGCTCTTTGGCGGCATTGTGCATATGGGCAAAGTTATAGCGCGCGGCATAGCGGTCATCTTCGGTCAACCGTCCCTCACCGCTGCTGGCGTATTTGCCGGTCAACAATCCGCCGCCAAGCGGTGAATAGGGGGCGCAGTTCATTCCCAAATCCTGTGCCATTGGCAGGATCTCGACCTCTGCCTGCCGTTTGACCAAACTATACATCGGTTGGATCAATGTGATGGGAAGGTCGAATGTCGCGGCGATGCCGGTTGCTTTTACAGCCTGCCAAGCCGCAAAGTTCGAGATGCCGACATACCGGATGATGCCCTGATCGCGCAGCGCTGCCAGTGCCTCGAAACTCTCGTGCATATCGGTGTCGGGATCAAAACGGTGCAGGTATAGCACGTCCAATATATCCAGCCCCATCCGCTGACGGGATGTCTCTGCCGAGGCAAGGATATTGGCGCGGCCTGCACCGCCCGTATAGGCCGCTTTGGTGGCGATGATCAGCCGGTCCCGTTGTGTTTTGACCATACTGCCCAGCAGCGTCTCAGAGGCACCCCCCGTATAGACATGAGCCGTGTCAAAATGGGTGATGCCAGCGTCAATCGCTGCATCAAACATCGCTTGGGAGGCTGCGGCATCGGCATTGCCGCCAAATTGCATGGTGCCAAAGGCAAGGCGGCTGGCAGCGGTGCCATCAAGGCTGGTGAGTGCGTGTTTCATCCGCTTTTGGTGACATTGTTGCGCAGCTTGATCAATGGGCGCTGTGTTTTGAATGGAGTCTTTTTGCGTGCTGGCGTGAAGGCAATAGACCGACGCCGCGAAGCTGCACCATAAAAAAGGCCCCGCCAGATGGCAGGGCCTCTCAAAGTTTAAGATTGCGCAGGCTTATTGCGGGATTTCACCCTCAATGCCTTCGACATAGAAGTTCATGCCAGCCAATGTGCCGTCGTCGGCTGTTTCGCCTTCGGCCAGAAACACAGAGCCGTCCTGCTTGTTCAGTGGGCCGGTAAAGGCATGGTAGGAACCGTCTGCCAGCGACGCCTTGAGCGCCAGTGCTTCTTCTTTCACGTCCGCAGGCACAGCGTCAGAGATCTCGCCGATGCCGACCATGCCAGCACCGATGCCGTCCCATGTGTCCGTGCTTTCCCATGTGCCGTCCATCACGGCCTTCGTGCGCGCGATGTAGTAAGGTGCCCAGTCATCAATGATGGATGAGACGCGTGGCATGGGGCCGTATTGCGCCATGTCAGAGGCTTGGCCAAAGGTGATCACATTGCCCGCTTCCTGTGCTGCCGCTTGCGGAGCTGTGGAATCGGTATGTTGCAGAACGACATCCGCGCCTTGGTCGATCAGGGTTTTGGCGGCGTCTGCTTCCTTGGCCGGATCAAACCATGTGTAGGCCCAGATGATTTTGAACTCGACGTCCGGGTTCACTTTCTTGGCGTGAATATAGGCCGAGTTGATGCCACGGATGACTTCGGGGATCGGGTAGGACGCGATATAGCCGATGATGTTGGATTTGGTCATCTTGCCCGCGATGTGGCCCTGAATGGCACGGCCTTCATAGAAGCGCGCGGAATAGGTCGAGACGTTGTCGGCCCGTTTGTAGCCTGTCGCGTGCTCAAACTTTACGTTCGGGAACTTGGAGGCGACACTGATGGTCGGGTCCATATAACCAAAGGAGGTGGTGAAAATCAGATCGGCACCGTCCAGCGCCATCTGGGTCATTACACGCTCGGAATCGGGGCCCTCGGCCACGCTTTCGACGAATACGGTTTCGACCTTATCGCCGAATTCCGCTTCAACCGCTTCGCGGCCTTTGTTGTGCTCATAGGTCCAGCCGCCGTCGCCGATCGGGCCTACGTAGACAAATCCTACTTTGGTTTTCTCGTGGTCGTCAGCGGCAGCGCCGGTGGCAAGGCCCGCTGCCAGTGCAGCGCCGGCCAACAGTTTTGTAACGGCCCGTTTGGTGAATGTCATATCAGGTTTCTCCCAGTTGGTCTTTTTTCCGCTTTTGCGGTGTGGCCTCATGATGAGGCATGGAAAATGCGCCCTAGTGATCCTGGTGCGGCGGTTTTTGAGCGCGACAACAGGACAAGGACGACGATGGTGATAACGTAAGGCGACATTGCCAGATATTCGACAGGAATGGCAACGCCCGCGCCTTGCAGATTGAGCTGCAATTGCACAAGGCCGCCAAAAAGATAGGCACCCAGCAAAACGCGCAATGGCCGCCACGAGGCGAATACCACAAGGGCAAGTGCGATCCAGCCGACACCGGCGGTCATGCCTTCGGTCCATTGGGGCACGCGGATGAGCGATATGTAAGCACCGCCCACTCCCGCACAGGCACCGCCAAACAAAATGGCAAACATGCGCACGCGCTTGACCTTGAAACCCAATGCATGGGCGGCATCGTGGTTTTCCCCAACAGCGCGCAGCACCAGACCGGTACGGGTGAATTTCAAGGTTGCCCAAACAGCGACCACCAAGGCAAGGCCAAGGTAGACGATGATGTCATGGCTCAGGAAAACGGGGCCGATGACGGGAATATCGGCCAAGGGGCCAAAATTGACATCCCCAAGGCGGGGCGGTTTGACCCCGACATAGCTTTGGCCGAGCAGGGCAGAGAACCCAAGCCCGAAGAGCGTCAGCGCCAACCCCGAGGCGACCTGATTGGCCAGCATGACCTGCGTGAGAAAGGCAAACAGCAGGCTCAGCGCGGCACCGCCCAAGGCTGCGGCCACAAACCCCAGCAGGGGAGAGCCGGTTTCGACGGCGGTTGCAAAGCCGCAGATGGCTCCGATGATCATCATGCCTTCCACACCAAGGTTCAGAACGCCTGTGCGTTCGACCACCAGCTCGCCGATAGCGGCAAAGATCAGCGGGGTCGCGGCGACAAAGAAGCCCGCGATGAAGAGGATGGGATTGATGGCAGATAAATCCATTACGCGACCTCCGTCCGGCCAAATTGCAGCCGGTAATTTGTGAACAAGTCAAAGGCCAGCAAGAAGAACAGCAACATGCCTTGGAACACCTGAATGGCCGCTGCGGGCAGGCCCAGTTTGGATTGCGCAATATCGCCGCCAATATAGGTGAGCGCCATTAATCCGCCCGCCAGCAGAATACCGACAGGATGCAACCGGCCCAGAAATGCCACGATAATCGCGGTGAACCCGTAACCGACGTTGAAATCAATGGTGACCTGTCCCGCGGGGCCGGTGACCTCGAACATGCCAGCAAGCCCTGCAAGCATGCCGGAAAGGCCCAGACAAAACAGCACCAGCCGTGCGGGGTTTACACCTGAAAATGCTGCTGCACGCGGGGCATTGCCAGTGACCCGAATGGCAAACCCAAGCCGGTGACGCGCGAGAAGGACATAGGCAAAAATCACGGCGATGAATGCTGCGACAACCCCCCAATGCATACCAGATCCGGCGATTAGCTCTGCGTTATGGGCCGCCGGGTATTGTTGCAGATTGCGGCTCCCCGGAAATCCGAAGCCTTCGGGGTTTTTCAGCAGACCCAAAGACATAGAGGCGAGGAACTGTTCGGCCACATAGACCAGCATGAGCGAGACAAGAATTTCATTGGTGCCGAATTTTACCCGCAGCACTGCGGGGATCATGGCCCAAATCCAGCCGCCAAAGGCTCCAGCCAATACCATCAACGGGAAGATCAGCGCGCTCTCTGTCGGGTAAAATGCCAGTCCCGTACCCGCGCCAAACAATGCACCCATGATATACTGACCCTCAGCACCAATGTTCCAGATACCTGCCTTGAACCCGAGGCTAAGGCCGATGGCGATCAACACCAAAGGCGCACCTTTGATCAAAAGCTGGGGGCGATAGAAAAAGGCGAATTCACCAAAAAGCGGCTCCCAGAAAATCGTGCGGATGGCCTCAAACGGGTCTTTGCCCAGCAAGGCAAACAGCAGCCCGCCAAAAAACATAGTCGCCAGGACGGCCAGCAAGGGTGTCGCAAGCGAAAAGGCACGGCTCGGCTCGGGACGTTTTACAAGGGCGATCATTTTCGGTCCCACATCAATAGTACAATCATAAACTCGAAGGACGGAAGGTCACGCATGCGCCACCTCCATGCCGTGGGCACCGCCCATCATCAGACCGATTTCTTCGACTGTAATGCCCAAGGCGGGGCGTGGCTCAGTCAGGCGGCCTTCGTTGAGCGCGGCAAAACGGTCGGAGATCTCCATCAGCTCGTCCAGATCCTGACTGATCACAATCAGGGCAGCGCCGGCTTGGGAAAGGTCCAGCAGCGCCTGACGGATCGCCGCCGCAGCAGAGGCATCCACACCCCATGTGGGTTGGTTGACGACAAATACCTCGGGCTGTTGCATTACTTCGCGGCCGATCACGAATTTCTGCAAATTCCCGCCCGACAAAGATCGCGCAGCGGCCTGTGGCCCCGGTGTGCGCACGTCAAATCGTTCGATGATCGCATGTGCAAATTGTGTCGCCGCAGGCCAGCTTAGAAAACCGTGCTGCTCTAGCCCTTGGCGCTGGGCACCGGTAAGCATCGCGTTTTCCACAAGTGACATATCAGGCGCAGCGGCATGGCCCATGCGCTCTTCGGGGGCGGCAAGTACGCCGCGCATCCGTCGTGCCGTCGGAGAAAGCGGGCCGATGTCCTCTCCCTTATATTCAATCATACCGCGCGGCACGGGGCGTTCACCTGAAAGGGCGGCCAATAGTTCGTCCTGCCCGTTGCCCGCAACTCCACCAATCCCAAGCACCTCACCCGCCCGCAGATCAAGGCTGATACCTTTGAGCGCTATACCAAAGGCATTGGGGGCAGGTGCCTTTAGTTCGGTCAGGCGCAAAATAACCTCACCAGCGGTTTGGGGGGCGCGTGTGGGGGTCTGCAATAACTTGCCCACCATCATTTCTGCCATGTCGCGCGCGGTCGTCTCGCGCGGGGTGCAATGGCCCACAACCTTGCCCAGCCGTAGAATTGTAGCGCTGTCACATAGGCTGCGAATTTCTTCGAGCTTATGTGAGATATACAGGATCGCGGTGCCCTCTGCGCTGAGTTTGCGCAGGGTTTTAAACAGGATTTCAACCTCTTGCGGCGTCAGCACCGAGGTCGGTTCATCCATGATGAGCAGCTTGGGGTCTTGTAGCAGGCAACGGATGATCTCGACCCGTTGCCGCTCACCAGCAGAGAGGTTACCCACGATCCGGTCGGGAGAGAGCGGTAGGCCGTAGGCTTCGGAGACGGCGGTGATTTTATCGCTAAGCAAGCTAAGCTTGGGGGCGTCCTCCATGCCAAGGGCGATGTTTTCCGCAACGCTCATCGCATCAAAAAGCGAGAAATGCTGGAACACCATGCCGACACCTGCGGCCCGTGCGGCGCGCGGTTCGGACGGGGTAAAGGGGGTGCCGTTGATTTCCATCTGGCCGCTGTCCGGCTTTACCAACCCGTAGATCATTTTGACCAACGTCGATTTGCCCGCACCGTTTTCGCCCAGCAATGCGTGGACCTCACCGGGGGCAATGCTTAGCGATACGTCGTCGTTGGCGACAACGCCGGGGTAGGCTTTGGTCAAAGCGCTGAGGGACAGCAGTGGTTGGGTCATAGAAGGGCCTCGATTTGCGTATCCGACAGTAGTGCGCGCACCACCCCTTGTGCAATCCGGTCGGGGTGTTTGCCAAGGGATTTATCCCCGATGGGGCAGGTGATCGGCGCAGGATCAAGGCCCATGGCGCGCAGACGTTTGGAAAACCGCGCCCATTTCGTGTCTGACCCGATGACGCCGATGCTGGCTGCGCCGCGCTTCAGCAATGCAGCGCAAAGGGCCAGATCAATCTCGTGGGAGTAGGTAAAGATCAGATGATGCGCATAATCCGGCGCGCGTGTTGCCAGCAGGGGCATGTCGGTCGCAGGGGTTTGGGTGACGTGGCTTGGGATGCGCGCAGGAAAGCGATCGGTGGCATCGTCTACCCATGTGATCTTGAACGCTTGGGGTGGCGCGGCTGTGACGACTGCGCGGCCGAGGTGCCCCGCCCCCCAAAGCCAAAGGTGTTTGGGATGTGGGGGTTTCGTGATGATCCGGTGGACGGTAAACTGATCCAGCTCGCGCGCGAAAACAGGAGGCGTGTAGGTATAGCGCAGCGTGACCGCGCCACCACAACACTGTCCAAGGCTTGGACCAAGGGGGATCGTCTCGCTGTACTCTTCACTGCCTTGCGCAAGGATTTTGCGGGCCGTTTTGATCGCCCGAAGCTCAAGGGCGCCGCCACCGATGGTCTGCTTTGTGGTCTGCGCGCCTACGATCATCACCGTGCCGGTATCACGCGGTGTAGAGCCGCGTGTGCCGGTGATCTCGACATAAATAAGGGCTTGTCGGTCATCCATCGCTTTTGGCTCGTGTAACCGCAGTAAGTACCGCTTCTGCCGTTGCGGGGGCCTGTAGGTCTGCATAGGTCGATCCGCAAGCCTGTACAGCATCGGCCAATGCGCTCCACGCTGAAATGCCCAACATGAACGGCGGCTCACCCACTGCCTTGGAGCGATAGACCGTGCGTGCAGGGTTGGGTTGGTCCCATAACGCTACATTGAAGATATCAGGTCGATCTGAGCAGGCAGGAATTTTATAGGTCGCAGGCGCGTGGGTCTTGAGCGCGCCGCGCTCGTCCCACACCAGCTCTTCGGTGGTGAGCCAACCCGCGCCCTGCACATAGCCCCCTTCAATCTGGCCGATATCCAGCGCCGGGTTCAGCGATTGGCCAGCGTCATGCAGGATATCCGCGCGTAGAATGCGGTTTTCGCCGGTAAGCGTATCAATGACCACTTCGGTGACCGCCGCGCCATAAGCAAAGTAGAAAAACGGGCGGCCCTTGCCTGCGATCCGGTCCCATTTGATGTCGGGGGTTTTGTAAAACCCCGTGGCCGAGAGGCTGATCCGCGCTTCATAGCTGCTTTGGGCCGCTTGGGCGAAGGTGCGGCTGGTTGTGCCGGCGATGACCTGCCCGTCCTTGAACCTTATGTCGCTTTCATCAATTCCTGAAAGGCCGGCGATATGCGTTGCCATACGGCTGCGTATTGTTCGGCATGCATCCAATACCGCCATCCCGTTCAGATCTGTGCCAGAGCTTGCAGCAGTGGCAGAGGTGTTGGGCACTTTTGCGGTGTCCGTGGCTGTGATCTTGACCTGTGCCAAAGGCACGCCAAACTCCGCTGCGGCGATCTGTGCGACCTTCTGAAAAAGACCCTGTCCCATCTCGGTTCCGCCGTGGTTCAGATGGATCGAGCCGTCCTGATAGACATGCACCAGCGCGCCAGCCTGATTGAGGTGGGTCAGCGTAAAGGAAATCCCGAATTTGACAGGGGTGAGGGCGATACCCCGTTTGAGGACAGGCTGGGTTGCGTTCCAATCGGCAATTGTCTGGCGGCGGGCGGTGTATTCCGCGCTTTCCTCAAGCCGGTCCACCAATGCGTGAATGATGCAATCCTCAACGGGTTGGTCATAGGGGGTCGTTTGTACTGCGGTCGCTTTGAGACTGTCGCGGTACAGATTGGCGCGGCGCACGGCCAGCGGGTCAAGACCCAGATGCGCAGCGATATGGTCCATCACCCGCTCAATCCCCACGATGCCTTGCGGGCCGCCGAACCCCCGAAAGGCGGTAGCGCTTTGGGTGTTTGTCCTCAGGCGGTGCGAAGTGATGCGCACATGCTCAAGGTTATAGGCATTGTCAGCATGCAGCATGGCACGGTCTGCGACAGGCAGGCTTAGATCCATGGCCCATCCGCAGCGCGCATAATGGGTAAAGTCGATCGCCGTCAGCAGCCCGTCCTTTTCGAACCCGACCGTATATTCGATGCGGAAATCATGCCGTTTGCCGGTGATGATCATATCGTCGTCACGGTCATAGCGCATCTTGCAAGGGTGCCCCGTGGCGCGTGCGGCAATGGCACAGGCCACGGCAAGCGCGTTTCCCTGACTTTCCTTACCGCCGAACCCGCCGCCCATGCGCCGTGTTTCGACCCGCACGGCGTGCATGGGCAGGCCAATGGCCTCGGCCACTTTGTGCTGTATTTCGGTGGGGTGCTGGGTTGAGCTGTGAACCAGCATGTCGCCATCTTCCCCCGGTAGGGCAAGGGCGCATTGCCCTTCGAGATAGAAATGCTCCTGCCCGCCGATTTCGATCTTTCCGCTTAGGCTATGAGTTGCACCGGTCAGCGCCTTGGCGGCATCGCCTTTTGCATAGATGCGCGGGCCTTCCTCGAAGCGGCTATTGGCGGCGAGAGCCTGGTCTATTGTAAGAATAGGGGGCTGTTCTTTGACCGCTACATTGGCCAAGCGCGCCGCCTTGCGGGCGGCGAGGTGACTGGTGGCAACAACCAGAAACAAGGGCTGGCCAAGATAATGGATCGTCTCGTCCGACAGCAACGGCTCATCGTGGTTGGAGGGAGACACATCATTGGCAAAGGGCAGATCATCGGCGGTCAGCACAGCGATAACATCAGGGGCGGATCGCACCGCCTCAAGGTCCATCGCGGTGATTGTGCCGCAGGCTTGGCTGCTTAGGCCAAAGGCGAGGTGCAAAGTACCGGCAGGGGTCGGGATATCATCCACATAGCGTGCAGTGCCCGCGACATGCAGCGCGGCCGCGTCATGGGGGAGGGGCTTTGCGGTGCTCATGGCTGCACCGCGTGCAGGTCGGTCTGCGTACCAGTGATGTCGAGATAGGCGCGCAGCAGCATATTCTGCGCGGCCTTCATACGGTAGCTGGCAGAGGCCCGCATATCTGACATGGGGTCAAAGTCTTGGGCAAGTGCTGCAATTGCCGCGTCGATTGTTGCACGGGAAACACTTTGCCCGTTCAGCGCCGCTTCGGCTTTGGGTGCGCGGGCCGGGGTGCCGGCCATGCCTCCAAACGCCAATCGGGTGCAGTGAAATTTCCCGTCCAGTACGGGCAGATTCAAGCAGCCACACACGGCAGAGATGTCCTGATCAAATCGTTTGGACAGCTTGTAGCAGTGTAATGTATCTGCCTGCGCGGGGATTGAGATCGCTTCGACAAATTCACCCACGCGGCGGTCCTGTTTGCCGTAAGAGACAAAGAAATCCTCAACCGGCATCATGCGGCGCGTATCACCGCAGCGCAGATGCAGCGTGGCACCAAGCGCGATCATCGCGGGGCTGCCATCTCCGATAGGCGAACCATTGGCGATATTACCGCCCAACGTGGCCACCGCCCGTACCTGAGCAGAGCCATAGCGGCGCAGCATTCGCCCAAGGCTCGGGAAATGCGGCGCGAGGCTGTGTTCAACTTGGGCAATCGTGGTCATTGCGCCAATGCGCCAGCCCTCGGCGTTGTGCGTGATGCCGCGCAGATCGGCGCAGGCGTTAAGAAAAATCACCTTGTCCAAAGCGCGCAGTTGTTTGGTGATCCAAAGTCCCACATCCGTTGCCCCCGCGATTAAGGTCGCGTCGGGATGAGCAGTATACAACGCGGCCAACGCATCAGCGTTTGGGGGCTGAAAACTTTCCTGAGGGGATGCTTGGGGCAAGGGCAGGGATTTCAGGTGGGCGGGGACAGCTGCATTTCGCGCGGCTTTTGCTGCGCGGATGATCGGTGCATAGCCGGTGCAACGGCACAGATTACCTGCAAGGGCCGTGTCATGGTCTGTCTCACCGTTCAGATGGGCGGTGGCCATGCTCATCACAAAGCCGGGGGTGCAGAAACCGCATTGGCTGCCGTGGTGTGTCACCATCGCCTGCTGCACGGGGTGCAGTTCCCCGTCGCCAGAGGCCAAACCTTCCACAGTGGTCACGTGCTTGCCGTTGATCTGGGGCAGCAGCAGGATGCAAGCATTCAGCGGCTTGCTGCCGTCCCTATCGCTGACCATGACGGTGCAAGCCCCGCAGTCGCCTTCATTGCAGCCTTCTTTTGTGCCGCATAGACCACGTTCTTCGCGTAGCCAATCCAAAAGGGTCGTTGTCAGGGGCGCGTCTGTCAGAGTGACAGGCGTGTGGTTGAGCATAAAAGAGATGTGCATGGGGAAAACCCCGCCGCGGTACCAATATCCTGCAAGACCCTGTTCGATGCGGCGTAGAACACGGGGGCAGCGTTAGGCTACGGTGGAGCCGGATGCTTTTGCAAGTCCTTTGGCGGGGTGACGTGGCGCTGCGAGGCCAGAGCGGAATTTCTTTGCACATCGGAACGGGCCGCGACGTTTTCACGCTAGAGGCCATGGGCGAGAAGGACTAAGCTTGCGGCATGAGCAATTCCCCCCGATTCATTCACCTGCGCACCCATTCCGAATACTCACTTTTGGAAGGGGCGATGCGGCTAAAAAAGCTGCCGGATTTCTGTAAGCAGGCTGGTATGCCCGCACTGGCGCTGACCGATACGAACAATATGTTCGCCGCGCTGGAATTTTCGGTGGCAATGTCCGGGGCAGGTGTGCAGCCCATTGTCGGCTGTCAGGTTGATCTTGAGTACGTAAAAGCAGGCCCCGGTGAGAAACCGCGTGCGCCTGCGCCCGTTGTGCTGCTGGCACAAAGCGAGCGGGGCTATGAAAACCTGATGAAGCTCAATTCATGCCTGTATCTGGATAAAGGCGGGGCACTGCCGCAGGTCACGATGGAAGAGTTGGCGACCAATGCCTCTGATGTGATCTGCCTTACGGGGGGGGCCATGGGGCCGGTGGGAATGTTGCTGCAAAATGGGCAACGCCCAGCCGCTCAGGCCTTGATGGATACGCTCAAAGAAGCCTTTGGCGACCGCCTTTATGTGGAGCTTCAGCGCCATCCGGGCGAGAATGGTGCGCCAGAGCCTGAGCGCCTGACAGAACGCGGTTTTGTTGAGATGGCCTATGCGATGGAGCTGCCGTTGGTGGCGACCAATGACGTCTATTTTCCCAAGGCAGATATGTATGAAGCCCATGATGCGCTGATTTGTATTTCTGAGGGGGCCTATGTCGATCAGCAAGACGGCCGTCGCCGGTTGACCACGCAGCATTACTTCAAGTCGCAGGCCGAGATGATCACCCTGTTTGCGGATCTGCCGGAAGCGATCGAAAACACGGTTGAAATCGCCAAGCGCTGCGCCTTTCAGGCTTATCGCCGCGACCCGATCTTGCCGAAATTTGCCGACGACGAGGTGGCCGAGCTGCGCCGTCAGGCACAAGAGGGGCTCAAGGCGCGATTGGCCATTATCCCCCATGCCGCGGAAGTGTCAGAATATGAGGAGCGGCTCGAGTTCGAGCTGGGGATCATTGAGGGCATGGGGTTCCCCGGCTATTTTCTGATCGTTGCCGATTTTATCAAATGGTCCAAGGATATGGGTATCCCCGTGGGGCCGGGGCGTGGGTCTGGTGCGGGTAGCCTTGTGGCTTATGCGCTGTTGATCACGGATCTTGACCCGCTACGCTATTCCTTGCTGTTCGAGCGGTTCCTGAACCCCGAACGGGTTTCCATGCCCGACTTTGACATCGACTTTTGCATGGACCGCCGCGAAGAGGTCATCCGTTATGTGCAAGAGAAGTACGGCCGCGACCGTGTGGGCCAGATCATTACCTTTGGTGCGCTGCTGTCCAAGGCTGCTGTGCGCGATATTGGCCGCGTGCTGCAGATGCCTTACGGGCAGGTGGACCGCCTGTCCAAGATGATCCCTGTGGAGGGGGTGAAACCCGTCTCTATTGAAAAAGCGCTGGCGGATGAACCGCGGTTGCGCGAAGAGGCAAAGAACGAAGAGGTTGTCGCGCGCTTGCTTGACTACGGCCAGCAGGTCGAAGGGCTGTTGCGCAATGCCTCGACCCACGCGGCGGGTGTTGTGATCGGAGACCGCCCGCTGGATGCGCTGGTCCCGCTCTATCAGGATCCGCGATCGGATATGCCAGCGACCCAGTTCAATATGAAATGGGTGGAACAGGCGGGGCTGGTCAAATTCGACTTTTTGGGCCTGAAAACCCTGACCGTAATCCAGAACGCGGTGGACCAGATTAAATCATCGGGCCGCCATCTGCACCAAAGCGCCGATGGCGCGCAATTATTCGAGCCGCCGCAGGGGTTGCTGGATGATATTTCGACCATCCCGCTGGACGACGAGGTATCCTACAAACTGTATGCCTCGGCTAAAACCGTGGCGGTGTTTCAGGTGGAAAGCTCGGGCATGATGGATGCGCTCAAGCGCATGAAACCCACCTGTATTGAGGACATCGTGGCGCTTGTGGCTTTGTACCGTCCCGGCCCGATGGAAAACATTCCGACCTATTGTGAAGTCAAAAACGGGATGAAAGAGCGCGAATCCGTGCACCCGTCTATTGATCATATTCTGGAAGAAACCCAAGGTATTATTGTTTACCAAGAACAGGTTATGCAGATTGCGCAGGTCATGGCGGGCTACAGCCTTGGCGGTGCTGACCTGCTGCGCCGTGCGATGGGTAAAAAGATCGCCGAAGAAATGGCCAAGGAACGGCCCAAATTCGAAAAGGGCGCCATGGCCAATGGCGTCGACAAGAAGAAAGCCAGTGAGGTTTTTGACCTTCTGGAGAAATTCGCCAACTACGGCTTCAACAAATCCCACGCCGCCGCCTATGCAGTGGTGAGCTATCAGACGGCATGGCTCAAGGCGAACCATCCGGTCGAATTTATGGCCGGTGTGATGAACTGCGATATCCACCTGACCGATAAGCTGGCCGTGTATTTCGAAGAAGTGCGCAAGCGGTTGGAGCTGCCTTGGGTGCCGCCCTGCGTGAACCGCTCGGATGCGACGTTCAAAGTGGTGGATGGCGCGCTGGTTTATGCGCTGGGCGCGCTGAAAAACGTAGGCGTCGAAGCGATGAAGCTCATCACCGAAGGCCGCAAGGTTGAGGGTGTGGATAAGCCTTTTGCCACGTTGTTTGACCTTGCACGCCGCGTCGACCTCAAGCGCGTGGGTAAACGTCCGCTTGAAATGTTGGCCCGTTCGGGGGCGTTTGACGTATTGGATTCCAACCGCCGTCGTGTGTTTGGCGCGTTAGACCCGTTGGTGGCCTATTCCGCGGCGATCCACGAACAAAAAGCCTCTAATCAGGTGTCGTTGTTTGGCGAAGCAGGTGATGACCTGCCCGAGCCGCGCATGGTGCCTTGTGATGACTGGGAAGCACCCGAACGCCTGACCGAAGAGTTCAAGGCCGTTGGCTTCTACCTGTCGGGCCATCCGTTGGATGACTATATGGGGCCGCTGAAACGCAAATGGGGTAATGACCGTGGCGTGCCTTTCCTGACGCTGGACGAGCTGACAGAGAAAGTGGCCGACCGTGGCGCGATGAATGCGCGTTTGGCTGGTGTCGTCGCTGGACGGCAGGAGCGAAAATCTGCACGCGGCAACCGCTTTGCATTTGCACAGCTGTCTGATCCGGCGGGGGGATATGAGGTCACGCTGTTCTCGGATACGCTTGAGGCGTGTCGCGACCATCTTGAGACGGGATCGAAGGTGGTGCTGACCGTCGAGGCCACAATGGAGAGCGACCAGCTCAAGCTGTTGGGGCGCAGTGTGGTCCCTATCGAGATGGCTGTGGCGGATGTCGGCGGTATGGGGTTGCGCATTTTTGTGGAAAACCCCTCAGCGATTGCAGCGGTTTCCGAGGTGCTTGAAGGTGCGCGTGCGGCAGCAAGGGCGGCAGGTAAGGGGCCGGTGCATCTATGTTTGATGGATCCCGCACTGCCCGGTGAGGTCGAGGTCGATCTGGGGGCCGAATTCCCTGTGACGCCACAGATCAAAGGTGCCATTCGTTCACTGGGTGGTGTGGTCGAAGTCGAAGAGATCTAGTCGAAAAACCGCCCAAAGAGATCGTCTTACTGGACGCTATGGCCCTGCGACGTTAATACAATGTTAGGATTGTCGTGGGGGGAACACAGTGCGTCTTGTACCAGTTTTATCGGTTGTTGTTTTGCTTGGCGCTTGTGGTGATCCGCTTGCCGGTGTCGGGCGGGTGAGTGAGGCTGATATTGTCGATACCGATCCTGCCGCCGCTGCTTTGGCAACAGCAGATGAGGTCGAGCGTGAAGCTTTTTTCGGGACTGACGCAGCCAAGGCAGGGCCGCAGGTCACAGCCGCTCCGGCCCCTGCTACAGAACCAGTTGGCTTTTTGCGCAAACTCGCGCGCCGCGCCGCCGAGGCAAACCCCGAAGCTGTCGCCGCAGCGCAGGCGCAATCCGAACCAGTGATCATTGAAACGCGACCCACTGTGTCAGCATCGGTCGAATACGCCGCGCTGCCCGCCGCAGAGGCAGAGCCGCGTGAGCAACATAAAGCGCGTGGTTTTGGCCTATTCGGTCTTGGCGGTTCAGGGGCGAAAAAAGACGCGCCGCGCAACGGCCCTGATGCTGCTGACGTCCCTTACGGTACCGTTCTTGCCTTTGGGCAGATCGCGCGGGTCTGTGAAGCCAAGGGGAAATCTCTTGGGACCGAGGTTGCAGGCTCTGGCAAGCGGGGCTTTTCGCTGTATGACAGCAGCGTGGGCACGCGAGACAAACGCACCTTTTATATTACCGGCTTTGCCGACGATTGCCCGCGTCAATTCACGGCGGCCAATGCGTTGCTGGGCGCGCCGACATTCTACGAGGAAATCCGGTTTGGCCCCACGGGGCAGTTTATGACCCTTGCCGCAACGGATACAGCCTATGACGGGATAAAATCCAAAGTCTGCCGCGTGTCCAAAAATAAACCCTGCGGCGCGCAGATCGACAAGTTGGACAAATCAACCGTTTTCGTGAGCGCATATGAATTCAGCGAAGAAAACAGCGAGTGGAAAGAATTCCTTGTCCACGATGGCGAGGTTTTGGCCAGCGCGCTGAAGTAGCCGTTAATAGTGGGGCGGTCGTTCGTCGCCGACCACGACACCACCGCCGCCTGCGGCCTCTCGCTCGCCTTCGCGGCGCATCAACATCTCGACGCGGCGGTTGAGGCGGTCAATTTCGCCCTGCTGGTGGGCCACGATATCTGACAGGTCGTCAACGGTGCGCAGCAGATGGGCAAGTTGTTCTTCGAGTTTTTCCATATCTGTTCCCTATGCGCCTTTGTCAGTTTGCGCAATGGGTCGACCGCGCGCCTGCTTGCTCCTCGGGCCGCCATCCGGTAGAGCCGAGGCAAGATTTTGTCCTTGCAGAGGTACGTCATGGCCAAGCCCAAAAAGACCCCGCGCCCCAAGGCGGAAACGCCACGGGGGTTTCGCGATTATTTCGGCGCAGAGGTAACGCAACGCGCTGAAATGCTGTCGAAAATTGCTGCGGTCTATCATCGTTACGGCTTTGACGCATTGGAAAGTGCCGCGGTCGAGAAGGTCGAGGCATTGGGTAAGTTCCTGCCGGATGTGGACCGCCCCAACGAGGGTGTATTTGCGTGGCAAGAAGATGCTGAGTCGGAAAAGCCGGGCGATTGGCTTGCGTTGCGCTATGACCTGACGGCGCCATTGGCGCGTGTTTATGCGCAGCACCGTAATGATCTGCCGACGCCTTACCGCCGCTATGCGATGGGGCCTGTGTGGCGTAATGAAAAGCCCGGGCCGGGGCGGTTTCGTCAGTTTTATCAATGTGATGCGGATACAGTCGGTGCCGGATCAGTTGCGGCGGACGCCGAGATTTGCGCGATGCTGGCTGATTGTCTTGAGGAAGTCGGCATTGATCGCGGCGATTACATTGTGCGTGTGAACAACCGCAAAGTGCTCAACGGTGTGCTCGAAGTGGCTGGCCTGTCGGGCGACGACAAAGAAGCCGCACGCGGTATCGTGTTGCGCGCGATCGACAAGCTGGACCGCCTTGGGCCGGACGGCGTGCGTGCGTTGCTGGGCGAGGGACGCAAAGACGACAGTGGTGATTTCACCGAGGGCGCGGGGCTGGATGATGCCAGCGCCGATGTGGTGATGGGCTTTATGCAGGCCAAGCGCGATAGTGGTGCGGCGACATGTGCCCGCCTGCGCGAATTGGTTGGCGATAGTGTTGTCGGCCTTGAGGGTGTGGCCGAGCTTGAAACCATCGCTGATCTGTTGGCGGCGGGCGGCTATAGCTCTGACCGGATCGAGATTGATCCATCAGTGGTGCGCGGTTTGGGGTATTATACCGGTCCCGTATATGAGGCCGAGCTGACATTCGAGATCACGGATGAGAAAGGGCGCGCGCGCAACTTTGGTTCGGTCGCGGGCGGCGGGCGCTATGACGATTTGGTCAAGCGCTTCACCGGACAGGAAGTGCCTGCCACGGGGGTTTCTATCGGGGTCGACCGGCTGTTGGCTGCGCTTCAGGCCAAAGGGCGTGTGGATACGACAGCCCAGGGTCCGGTTGTGGTCACCGTGATGGATAAAGACCGCATGGCTGATTACCAGCAAATGGTCGCAGAGCTGCGTCAGGCAGGCATTCGCGCCGAGGTCTATCTGGGGAACCCCAAGAACTTTGGCAACCAGCTTAAGTATGCAGACAAACGCGGTAGCCCCTTGGCGGTAATCGAGGGCGGCGAAGAGCATGAAAACGGCGTTATCCAGATCAAAGATCTGGTGCTGGGGGCCAAGCTGGCCGAAAATGCGACTCTGGAAGAATGGAAAGAACGCCCCAGCCAATATGAAGTACCACGGGCCGATCTGGTGGCCAAAGTACGCGAAATTCTGGAGCTATACCGCTGATGCCGACACGTGCACAAACCAATGCAAAAGCCGCAGCTTTGCGTGCTGTGTTCGAAGGTCTCGGCGCACAACCCGTCGAACCACCGATTTTGCAACCTGCCGAGACTTTGTTGGACCTTTACGGCGAAGACATCCGCGCCCGCGCCTATGTGACGTCGGATGCGCTGCGCGGAGAGCAGATGCTGCGACCGGATTACACCGTGCCTGTGGTGCAGATGCACATGACGCAGGGGGCCGAGCCTGCGCGTTATACCTATGCGGGCGAGGTGTTTCGCCGTCAGGAAGTTTATGCAGACCGCGCTAATGAATATGTGCAGGTCGGATATGAGGTGTTTGAGCGCGCTGACCCCGCGGAGAGCGATGCTGAAGTTTTCGCGACGATTGCGGGAGCCTTGGGGGATTTGCCCGTGCGCGCTGTGACCGGTGATATCGGTGTGCTGATGGCAGTGGTGAACGGGCTGAAGACAACCGAGGTGCGCAAAGCCGCGTTGATGCGCCATATCTGGCGGCCGCGCCGTTTTCGCGCATTGCTGGAACAATTCGCAGGGCGAAAGCCCGTCTCAGCCGTGCGTAAGGCGCTGTTGGCAGGCGAGATCACGAGTGATGCGCCGATGGTCGGGGCCCGCCGTCAGCATGAAATTGATGCCCGAATTGCGATCCTGCGCGATGATGCCAACCAGCCTCCGATTATCGCACGCGATGTCGAGATGATCGAGGCTGTGCTCGATATTTCTGCGGCTATGCCGGACGCGTTGGAGCGATTGCATGAC
The DNA here is from genome assembly GCF_039977885.1 of Sulfitobacter sp. Lineage (GTDB taxonomy): Bacteria > Pseudomonadota > Alphaproteobacteria > Rhodobacterales > Rhodobacteraceae > Sulfitobacter. Next base: position 193,147 of record NZ_JBDWCI010000007.1, on the reverse strand, counting down.
CTGTCCGTGGATATGCCCACGATCATTCCGGCTGTGGCCCGTGTGGATGCTCGCAAGACTGCGCTGGCAGCGCGGGGCGTAGATGTCGATACTTTGCTGTTTGACGCCAGTTACGGGCGCTCGTCGATGGAATATTACGACGGCTTTGTCTTTGGCTTCCGCGCGGAGGGCCGCAATGACCTACCGCATTTGGCGACGGGGGGGCGCTATGACGCGCTGACCCGCCGTTTGGGCGGCGGGCGTGAAATACCGGCCGTGGGTGGTGTTATGCGCCCCGGTGCCATTTTGCAGTTGGAGGGCGTGGCATGACGATCAAGCTTGGCGTGCCGTCCAAGGGGCGGTTGATGGAAAAGACATTCGAATGGTTCGGTGCGCGCGGGATCACCCTGGCGCGCAGTGGATCCGACCGTGAATATGCAGGCGTTGTCGAGGGCATTGATAACGTGTCACTGGTGCTGTTGTCGGCGGGGGAAATCCCGCGGGAACTGGCAGCGGGCCGGATTCATCTGGGGGTGACGGGTACGGATCTGGTGCATGAAAAGCTGCCTCTATGGGACAGCGAAGTAGAAAGCCTGTCCGAGCTTGGTTTTGGTCACGCGGACCTGATCATTGCGGTGCCGCAAGGCTGGATCGATGTCGATACGCTGCATGATCTGGATGCCGTCGCCGCAGGCTTTCGCACAGCGCATGGAATGCGGTTGCGCATAGCGACGAAATATCACCGGCTGGTGCGTGAGTTTTTGCGAGGGGCGGGTGTGGCAGATTATGCTTTGGTCGACAGCCAGGGCGCGACAGAAGGCACTGTAGCCAACGAGACAGCCGAGGCGATCGCCGACATCACATCAACAGGTGATACCCTGCGGGCCAACCACCTCAAGATCCTGTCGGATGGTTTGATCCTGCGCAGCCAGGCCACGTTGTGGAAATCGCGGATTGCGGAGACAACCGCGGCCGAAAAGGCAACGCTTAACGAATTGATCGCGCGGCTGGACTAAAGCACGCCAATATCGGCAAGCGCGCGGCTGAGATCGACGGGCAGCGCCTCTTCGGTTGCGCGGCCTTTGGTCAGGTCGGCGGGCGCGTCTTCCGGCGCAAGATAGCGCCATCCCTGAAAGGGGCGTTTGAGTGCAGTCACAGTGGGGACCACCTCGGGATCCAGCACGATGCCGCAGCGGCGGATACCATCAGCACCGGTTTTTTCATCAAGCCGGATGATGCGCTGCCGCGCCGAAATCTCTCCCTTGATCACCCAGTAGATCGAGCCGCCATTGATCAGCTCGGCCTCGCGTTTTGGCCACATACGGGTCTGGTGCCAATATAACCCATCTTTCGCCTGCGCGGCGCGATGGCGTTGCCATGCTTCGAGCTGCTCGATGTTTTCAGTGCCGACTGAAAGCTTGACGAGATGCACAAATTTATTGCTCACAGAGTTACCCACCACTTTATCCACAGACTCACCCATGAGCCACATCATAAGGTATGGCAATGTGTCAAATATGCAAACTGTTGTGGTATGTCGCCGCCGATCCGGTTGAACGGTGATGGCAATTTCTGCGCAATTAGGTATGTTGATGCTCCGCTTTCAATCATGCCAAGGAATCGCCATGACCCGCTTTGCTGCCCCAATCGCCGAACAAATCTGGGACATGAAATACCGCTTTAAGGCCGCCGATGGCACTGCCCATGATGTCACAGTCGAAGACACATGGCGCCGTATTGCGCGTGACCTTGCACAGGTGGAAGACGACAAGGAAAGCTGGGAAGAAACCTTTTTCGAGGCACTGGAAGATTTCAAATACCTGCCTGCGGGCCGTATCACCGCAGGGGCAGGGACCGCGCGGCGTGTGACGTTGTTCAACTGCTTTGTGATGGGCACCGTACCCGACAGTATGGCAGGCATCTTTGACATGCTCAAAGAGGCCGCGCTGACCATGCAGCAGGGCGGCGGGATCGGCTATGACTTTAGCACAATCCGGCCCAAGGGCGCGGATGTGCTGGGTGTCTCGGCGGATGCGTCCGGCCCGTTGTCCTTCATGGATGTGTGGGATGCGATGTGCCGCACGATTATGTCTGCGGGCTCGCGCCGCGGGGCGATGATGGCGACAATGCGGTGCGACCATCCTGATGTAGAGGCCTTTATCACAGCCAAGTCCGACGCCGCGCGTCTGCGGATGTTCAACATGTCCGTTTTGATCACCGATCCGTTTATGGAAGCTGTGAAAGCGGACAAGCAATGGGACCTCAAATTCGACGGCAAAACCTATAAAACGGTTCAGGCGCTTGATCTGTGGAATGCGATCATGAAGGCGACCTATGACTTCGCCGAGCCGGGTGTGATCTTTATCGACCGGATCAACGAGGCCAATAACCTCAGCTATTGTGAGAGCATTGCCGCCACAAATCCCTGCGGTGAGCAACCTTTGCCGCCTTATGGTGCTTGCCTGCTGGGCTCGATCAACCTTGCGCGGCTGGTCGCAGATCCTTTTGAAGATGGGGCGCAGCTTGATGTAGATGCGCTCAACCGACTGGTCGCCACATCCGTCCGGATGATGGATAACGTTGTTGATGTCTCGCAATTCCCGCTCGAGGCACAACAGCTGGAAGCCAAGAACAAGCGCCGTATCGGGCTTGGCGTGACTGGGCTTGCCGATGCGCTTTTGATGCTTGGTCTGCGCTATGGTTCAGATGAGGCGGCGCGTCAAACCGAACAATGGCTGCACGCGATCGCCCGCGCCGCGTATCTGGCCTCGGTGGAATTGGCAAAGGAGAAGGGCGCATTCCCGCTGTTTGATGCCGAGGAATACCTGTCGTCCGGTACAATGCGCGCCATGGATGAAGACGTCCGCGAAGCAATCCGCACCTATGGCATTAGAAACGCGCTGCTGACCTCCATCGCACCGACGGGCACGATCAGTCTTTATGCAGGCAACGTCAGCTCTGGCATCGAACCGGTATTCGCCTATGCATACACGCGCAAAGTCTTGCAAAAAGATGGCAGCCGTACGGAAGAAGAGGTTGTTGATTATGCTGTGCAAATGTGGCGTGACAAATTCGGGGATCGCGAGTTGCCCGAGTATTTTGTGAACGCTCAAACGCTCGCACCGCTTGAGCACGTCAAGATGCAGGCCGCTGCGCAAAAATGGGTCGACAGCTCGATCTCGAAAACCATCAACTGCCCTGAAGATATCTCCTTTGACACCTTCAAGGAGGTCTACATGGAGGCGTGGGATACGGGCTGCAAAGGCTGCACGACTTACCGCCCGAATGATGTAACTGGGTCTGTTCTGTCAGTATCTGAGGATAAAAAAGCGGCCCCCGAGGTCATCAGCCATAACGGCGAAGAGCCGCAAGAACCGCATGGCGACGTTGTCTACATGACAGAGCCGCTTGATCGCCCGGAGGAGCTTGAAGGCTCGACCTATAAAATCAAATGGCCAGACAGCGAACACGCGCTCTATATTACAATCAACGATCTGGTTGTTGGTGGCCATCGCCGCCCATTCGAGGTTTTCATCAACTCCAAGAACATGGAGCATTTCGCATGGACTGTGGCGCTCACGCGGATGGTGTCGGCTGTATTCCGTCGTGGCGGTGACGTGTCGTTTGTCGTTGAAGAGCTCAAGGCTGTGTTCGACCCCCGTGGCGGGGCATGGATGGGGGGGAAATACATTCCCTCAATCCTTGCCGCAATCGGCGGCGTGATCGAACAGCACATGATCGCCACAGGCTTCATCGCGGGCGAGGGGATGGGGCTGAAATCTGACCCAAAGGCAAAAATCGTAGGACTGGACCAGCCCCGCGGCAAAGCATGCGCAAGTTGCGGTCAGTATGAGCTGAGAATGGTCGAAGGCTGCATGACATGTGGCAGCTGTGGTCACAGCAAATGCGGCTGATGCAGGCGCTTTGAGGTTTCTGTTGTGGCGCGTCATGCGACATGACCTAAACGTCTCAAAAGGTCATTTCGGCTGAGAAGATGGAGAAACGGCCTCGGGGATTACCCGAGGCCGTTTGCATGTTTGGCTGTGGCGATGTTTGGTGGAGCAATTCAAAATCAGCGCGAATATTTGGTGAGCCGATCTTCGCCATGCACCTCGTGCTGGTCTGAACGATGGGAGGCATAGCGTGTTGCTAGGTCCATCCGATCTTAGTTCGTTGGGCACTACCGGCCCATTGCCGCCGTTGCCCGACGGGTCACACGCTGCGCTGCAGCTTCCGCAAAACTGCCGTTCGACACCTGACGCAGCAAAATTGACAGCTCAAGGTCCGCTGTGCGGACAAAGCGGACTTCGGTTTTTGCATTTTTCAATGGCTGGTTTGGGAAGCATCGCAGGAAATCAAAGCTAACTCGCAATAGATTGGCCTGTGGGCGTTCATCATGTATTGAGTGCCTCAAATAGCTGGAGACGCCTTCGATGCTCGACCTTTCGCATGTTCGCACTGTTCTAACAGATCATTATGATCTCACGCCGTCGCCCGAATGCGCAGAAGAACTGCGAGATACCTATGCGCTCATGTCTCGTGTCGTTTCACCACCTGATTGGGTGGTCTATGCCCCCTATGTCAAAGCGATCACCGCTTTAAAGAAGAAGCGCAACGCGGTTATTCTTGGGCACAATTATATGACGCCTGAGATTTTTCATGGGGTGTCTGACTTCGTTGGTGATAGTTTGCAGCTTGCGATCAAGGCCAGTGATGTTGATGCGGATGTGATTGTTCAAGCCGGTGTTCACTTCATGGCTGAAACATCAAAAATCCTAAGCCCGAAAAAGACAATTTTGATGCCAGACATGGAAGCCGGGTGTTCATTGGCCGAAAGCATCACGGCGGAAGGCATCGATGAGATGCGCGCCAAATATCCGGGTGCGCCTGTTGTGACCTATGTGAACACCACCGCTGAGGTGAAGGCTGCATCCGACATATGCTGTACGTCATCCAATGCGCTACAAATCGTGAACGCGTTAGATAGCGACACGGTGATTATGACCCCAGATAAATACCTTGCCCAAAACGTAGCGAACCAAAGCCACAAGAATATCGTGTATTGGCCCGGTTCATGTATCGTTCATGAGCAATACACTGCAAAAGATCTACGCGAATTCCGTGAGTGGAACCCGGGAACGCGCCTGATTGCACACCCAGAATGTCCACCAGACGTTGTGGCAGAGGCTGATTTCTCTGGTTCGACCAGCGGCATTCTTAAGTATGTCACGGACGAAAAACCGGAAAAGGCAATGTTAATTACCGAATGTTCAATGGCGTCCAATATTGCGGACGAATTGCCTGAGGTCGATTTTGTTGGTCCATGCAATATGTGCCCTTACATGAAAAAAATCTCGCTTGAGAAAATTTTGTGGGTTCTGCACAGCGGCGAGAACGAAGTTCATGTCGATCCAACCGTTGCCGAAAAGGCCCGCCATTCAGTGCAAGCGATGATCGATTTGTCGCGCAAGCTGGGCATTTAAACCCGATGGAATCCATTCAAACTGATCGTATCGTCATTGTGGGCGCAGGGCTTGGCGCGCTTTATGCTGCACTCAAACTCGCGCCGCGTCCTGTTGTGATGATATCGCCGGAGCGGCTGGGTGAAGGGGCCAGTTCGGCTTGGGCGCAAGGCGGTGTCGCCGCCGCAATGGACGCCTCAGACAGTGCCCAAAGTCATGCCGCTGATACGGTCAAGGCTGGGGATGGTACTGTTGACCCAAACGTTGCCGATTTAGTCACGCAAGAAGCCCGTGCGCATATCCTCGATTTAACAGCACTTGGGGCACCCTTTGATCGTGATGCAAACGGTGATTACGTGATGTCGCGTGAAGCCGCACATAGTTTCGCGCGTGTCGTCCGTGTCAAAGGCGACCAAGCCGGTTCCGAGATCATGGGGGCACTGATCGAAGCAGTCCGAAAGACCCCGTCAATTCAGGTGTTAGAAGGTACCATTGCGCTTGATCTAGAAGTTTTGGATGGGCAAGTTACTGGCATCGCCATTCAGTCATCAGATGACGAGCGGTCTGCCCCGATACTGCTGCGGGGCAGTGCTGTTTTGCTTGCTGGTGGCGGTTCTGGTGGGCTGTATGCTGTGACGACAAATCCGCCCCGCATTCGCGGTCAGGTGATTGGTATGGCTGCCCGTGCGGGTGCGATGCTTGCAGATCCAGAGTTCGTTCAATTCCACCCAACCGCGATGGATGTCGGCGACGATCCCGCGCCCTTGGCAACCGAAGCCCTTCGCGGCGAAGGTGCTATCCTGATCAACAACCAAGGTGAACGGTTCATGGAAACCGTGCACCCTGATGCTGAACTTGCGCCGCGTGACGTTGTCGCGCGTGCCATATATGGGCAAACTCAGGCGGGACGGCGTCCAATGCTCGACACTCGTGATGCTTTGGGTGAAGCAATCAAGACAGACTATCCTGCTGTTGCAGATGCGTGCGCGCGCCACGGCATTGATCCGTCGAAAGAACCCATTCCGGTGGCTGCAGCAGCGCATTACCACATGGGTGGGATCGCGACAGACACCAATGGTTGCGCATCATTAGGTAATCTTTGGGTTTGCGGGGAAGCGTCTTCGACTGGATTGCACGGGGCAAACCGTCTGGCCTCAAATGGATTGCTTGAAGCATTGGTCTACGCGCGTATTTGCGCCGAAGGTATTGCAGCAATCGTCTCTGAAGGAACAGCACCAGAGATCGACATCACATTCGAAACTGGCGGTGCGTCACCTGATCAAACGGCAGTGGCAGAGCTGCGCCAAACAATGACGACTCTTGTTGGCGTCGTGCGAGATGCAAAGGGCCTCAAGGCAGCCTTGCGCAAGATCGCAGAACTTGAGGCTGCATTTGGCAGTAGCGTTGCATTTCTAAATATGACGGCAACAGCGACGCTGATTGCAGCCGCGGCTCTTACCCGTGAAGAGAGCCGCGGCGCGCATGAGCGATCCGACTTTCCCGATACTCTTTCAGGCGATGGCAAACGATCACGGCTAACGTTGTTTGATGCCATGACGATACGGTCCCAAATTTGCGAGGAAGCAATATGAGCTTTTCCAATGTTCCAGACATGATCCTAGAACCGATGATACGTAACGCCCTCATTGAAGATCTGGGAAGCTATGGCGACGTCACAACACGCGCTGTGATCCCGTCCGAAACGACATATACTGCGCGACTGAACGCACGGACCGACGCTATCGTGTCGGGTATGCAGGTTGCGCGTATTGCCTTTCATTTGGTCGATGCGACGCTTGAGATCGAAACCCATATCAGCGATGGTCAACCTTGTAAGGCTGGTGAAACCCTGATGACGATAACGGGAAGTGCAGCCTCAATTTTGTCTGGTGAACGGGTGGCCTTGAACTTTGCGGGGCGTTTGACGGGTATCGCGACCAAGACGGCTGCATTTGTTGCTGAAACCAAGGGCACGAACGCTCGCGTGACCTGCACACGTAAAACGACCCCGAGCCTACGGTTGGTTGAGAAATTGGCGGTGCTGCATGGCGGCGGGTTTAATCACCGCTTTTCATTGTCAGACGCAATCTTAATCAAAGATAACCACATCGCAGCGGCGGGTGGTGTGCGGAATGTGCTGGAAGCCACCAAAGCACATGCAAGTCACATGATGGCGGTTGAGATTGAAGTTGATCGTCTAGATCAACTGGTGGAGGTTCTCGAAGTTGGTGGGGCGTCTGTCGTTTTGTTGGACAATATGGACAACGCAATGCTTAGCAAAGCAGTTGCACTTGTGGATGGGTGCATGAAGACGGAAGCCAGCGGGAACGTAACACGCGACCGTATTGCGTCAATCGCGGCGACAGGCGTGGATTACATTTCGTCAGGCGCATTGACGCATTCGGCAGGTTCAGTTGATCTGGGTTTGGATTTTTGAGGCATATTTCCCGCGCGCAGTTAACAATGTAGGGGCGGACCCAAGTGAAGCTCATATGTAAATTACAGATCTTCGCTGCGATGCAGAAAAAGGGCAATTTGGGATGATTTTTTGAAAAACTCCACCACCGCAAAATCATATTCAAGAACCAGAACATGGCTCTCGAAACGCACGCCATGGCAAACATAGTTTACTAATGGGGCTTCAGCGGAAAGGTGTTCTGCAAAATCGATCTGCTCCGGGCAGATACCGAGTTTTTTCAACACAATCAGCCCGATCCGATCTCGAGATCTCAACCTGTTGGAAAAATAGCTGCATTTATCACATCAACGCGATCCAAGGTCAAATTGGGGTCGCGTGTAAGTGGCTGGCCACTATTCGTTGCGTAATTTGTGTTCATGTAGTCGCTGGAAAATAGTTTTGCGGAGTGGGCATACTATGTGATTAAGATGAGAAGTGGTCGCCGGAATTCAGACCAGTGGCTAAGGTGGATCGCATGACGAAAGAAGTGATCCAAAATGAAGAAACGAAAGAACAGAGTTTAAGGTAAAGGTCGCGCTTGAAGCCATCCGTGAAGAGATGACGCTGGCGGAGCTGTCCAAGAAGTATGGCGTTCACCTATTACCGGCAACACATGCAAAGCATGTGTGAGAGGCGACGCAGATCGGCACATGGAAGCGCGCTGCGATAGAGAGCATGGCGACCGCCTTCGCGCTCAAAGATTCAACGCCCAAGCCGGTAAGTACCGCTGACGTCAGGCCCCCTCTCGGGATCATGCTTCACATGACCCTCTTGGGCAGCGATTAAATTCCTGCCGTTTTCATGTCGTCACCTGCGCCGGGTGGATCTTGTGCTTTGCTGCAATCTCTTGTGCCGTATTGTCTCCGCGAAGCGCCTCGAGCGCGACCGCAGCCTTAAACTTATCTGAAAAACTGCGTCTCTTCGTCATTTCTGTATCCTGTCTTCAAGGTTGGATACATCTTAGCACGCTGTCCAGTTTTGCCGGACAACTTCAAACCAGCCGTCCCGTTGCCCAGGAGGCGAAACGCAGTTTCGATGGGAGGGGTGAACGGTGCGATTGTAGCTCTCGACGTAGACGCTCTGTTGCAGCTCTCCCCGCTGGACATATTCCAGCCGAAAATTCCGCTTCCCGGCCCACTCCAGCAGCTTTCCATTAATATATTCCGGGCCATTGCCCACACGAAGAACCGTCCAAAGCTCACTCTCGAAAAACTGTGCCCTAGTTTTCTGGTGAAATAGTCATGCTATGTTGGCGGGACGGGTCCTTGGTTCCCAATTTTGATCCAACATGAATGCATTGTGTTGTGCATGTTTCAGCGACAACTTTTTTTGCTCCTTGTTGGAAGGAATGTAGGCCGCCGAAGTCCATTTAAAGTTTGCGTTCTTCAGTTCGGGGAACAGCGTATAAACTTCGAGACGCGCATGCCAGTCCAACACCTGTATGGCCTGTTGCCCCAGATATAGACTTTCTGCCGGTGCACCCTCTGCGAAAATGACCTCGTGCCGATCGAAAAGAATGTGGAAATATTCAGTTTTTTCGACTTGGTAATCAACAGAAATGCCAGCCAGTTCTGTGAGCTTAATGGCTGCGACAAGTGAGGTGGTCCGCCCGATTATACCCTTGGTAATCCGTGAAGATGACAGCATACGGTGCTGCCTGGAGACCAACAAATCACGATGTGGTAGATTGTTCCCCATGCTTCCTTGGCTGATACGGACGGGCAGCAGCTTCGGGTTTTTCTCAAGCTGCGTGTAATCAACCCGCTTTCGCCCGATCCATCGTATGGGTTGCGGACCGTGCTCCAAAGTCTCAACCAAATCTCCAACATTGAGATCTTCAACCGAGCAGTTGCCAGATGGGACGGTTATCTGCGTGCCTGCACAAAAACAAACGATGTTCGAGTCGTCAGGCGATCGCGGGCCGGAAACGTTATTACCAGCGGAATCAAATTGAACCGACTGGCCACCTCCAACACGGGGCGCATTCGTTGTCAGCGCCCCGTCTGCGGCACCTCCGGATAACGTTGTTGCAGTATTTGTCCCGATACCGATGGCATCGGCGACAACGTTGGTTGCTATATTTGTCAGGGCAATAAAATTCGCCTCGTCACTAACTTGCGACGTTCCAGCATTGACCAACTCATGGACGGAACTGGTGCCCGTGACCGTATAGATTGTGTAGCCGGGGTTTTCGGGATCAGGAACACCGACAAGGTCGCTCAGCGTGACTTGGCCGTCAGTAACACCGGTCGCCTCAATATTGTCGGTGGCACCATCCATAAGGACACCGTCATTGCCGTAAAAAGACAGCACAAAATCGGCGGGGTCCTCACCCGGTGCCAAAGTGATTTCCACGTACTCGTGTGTTGCGCTGTCGGATACAACTACATCACTGGTGCGATAGTGTATCTCAGAAATAAACGCCATTTTACTACAATCCAGTTTAGATTTCTTACCTACTACTCTCAAATTCCGATTTTTTTTGGGCTGCAATGTGTTGAGGTTTGCACAATTATTAGGCTGATGTTTTGAGGAATGGACCTGTCACGCTTTAGTGCCGCCCCAAGTGCTTGTTTAAGCCACCTTTTGTTCGAAAGCGACAGGGCTTTTCCAGCCTAATGTTGAGTGGCGGCGTCGTGGATTGTAGAACCCATTGATGTATTCGAAGATGGCCATCTCAGCCTGCCTGCGGGTTTCCCATGTGTCTCGCCAGATTAGCTCTGCTTTGATCGTTTTGAAGAACGTCTCAACGGCCGCATTATCATAGCAATTTCCCTTTCCGCTCATGGACACTCTGAAGCCGTGCTGTCGCAGGATTTTCTGATAGTCGTGCGAACAATATTGCGACCCGCGATCCGTGTGATGGATGCAGCCTTTTGGCGGCGCTCGGAAGGCGATGGCCATGCTCAATGCCCGGATCGCCAGGTCCCGCTTCATCCTGTTGCTCACCGCCCAACCGATCACGCGCCTTGAATGCAGGTCCAGTATTACAGCGAGATACAGCCACCCTTCGCGCGTCCAAATATAAGTGATGTCACCGGCCCATTTCTGGTTTGGTTGATCCGCCGTGAAGTTACGATCCAGCAGATTGGGCGCAATGTTGAACTTATGATTGCTGTCCGTTGTCGCCTTGTGTTTGCGCGTTCTAACTGAGGTGCCCCTAGTTTTCTAGACACCTGCCTCGTTCATTTTCTGCTGTTTCATTTCATAGTCAACCGGCGACAGCATACCGTTGTTGGTGTGCTTGCGTGTTGGGTTGTAAAACATCTCGATGTAGTTGAACACGTCCTGCCTTGCAGCGTCGCGTGTCAGGTATGTCCGTCGCCGGATCCTTTCTCGTTTTAGGAGCTGGAAAAAGCTCTCGGCCACAGCGTTGTCATGACAATTCCCTCGTCTGCTCATGCTGGCATTCAGATTGTGTTTACCAAGGAACGATTGCCACTCTGTGCTGGTAAACTGGGAGCCTTGGTCGGAGTGGATCATGACTTTAGTCTTCGGTTTACGCCGCCACACGGCGCTCAGCAGAGCCTGCAAAGCAAGGTCGGTTGTCATGCGTGACTGCATGGACCACCCGACAACCCGTCTTGAGAACAGATCGATCACGACGGCCAGATAAGACCAACCTTCGTGCGTCCGTATGTAGGTAATATCAGTCAGCCAAATCCTGTCAGGTGCTTCAACCTCGAACTGCCGATCCAGTGTGTTGTCCGCGACGACAGCAGGCTTGCCGCCATAGCGACCAGGACGGCGCTTATAGCCGATCTGTGCTGCGATGCCTGCGATACTGGCCATCCGCGCAACACGGTTCTCAGAACAGGTCTCGCCAGCATCACGCAGATCATCCGTCAATTTGCGATAGCCATAGACCTTGCCGCTCTCAGTCCACGCCTGTTGGATCAGCTCCGTCTGGCGCGCATCCTCAAGCGCACGGGGGCTTAACGGTTCTTTAAGCCATGCATAGAATCCGCTGAAATGCACCATCAGCACCCGGCACATCGACCGCACCGAAAACTCCGCACGGTGGGCCTCTATAAACGCATACTTCACTGAGATTCGCGCGCGAAGTATGCGGTCGCCTTTTTTAAGATGGTGCGCTCCTCGGTCACGCGGGCCAGCTCTCGCTTCAACCACCTAATCTCGGCAGCCTGTTCCGTAACCTCTGATCTGACGCTCGGCGACTTCGCAAACTGCGCCTTCCAAGTGTACAGCGACTTGGTACTGATCCCCAGCCGCTCCGCCACCTCGCTGACCGCGTAGCCACGCTCAACAACCTGCGCCACAGCGTCCTGCTTAAACTCGTCCGTAAATCGAATGCCCTTGCTCATATCCGTCTCTCCTTGGTTCCAAAATTACCAAGCAAACCGTCTACAAATCTAGGGGCACCTCACTCCTTTAAAAGCTCAACCTCAAGATGGTGTGCAGCGGTTTTACTGAAGTGGTCTCGGTCAGATTGGTTAAGAGCATAGAGCATATTTCTTATGCTGGGCATCATTCGAAGCAGCAACGGTGACGTGAAAATGAACTCCCCCAGTTGCACAAGCGGTTGTAGGTAACCATTTCCCGAACGATTGAACATACCATGCTTCTCACTTGCCACCAAGAAGTCTAGCACTAACACTATTTGATCTGGGGTCAGTCCCGTTAATCTACATAAGAATGAAACCAACCAACTGCGCTTGAAAGTCGGTGCAATGCAATCGACAACCCTCCACTGCCACTGAGCTCGATTATCTTCATGACCAGCAGACATTTCATAGAATGCCGACAAGGCAAAAAGCAGATCTGACAATGACCATAGGGCTGCCCTGACCTTCTCGAATGCGTCTCTACTAAATCCAAAAGATTCCGAGAACGCATCATCAGGAATGTAAGTTGGTTCCAAGAAGGAGGACCGATGCAGTCCGTAATTTACGGCTGCTCCTTTGATATACGCTGATAGATCTTTGTGAGGGTGTTGGCGTGATATGTTGGAAAGTAACGTCACAGGGATTGTTTCAGGCTCTTTAGTATCAAACCCGAGGCAAAGCTCAGTCAAGATGACGTCCTTGACCTCGCTCTTAGCGAAAGCGTCGGATTTGTGCGAAAAGTATAAATTCCTATCCTGTAATTTAACGTCATAATACTGTTGCCTAAACTGCGGCATGATTTCGCAAAAGTGGGCATACATTAGGGCCTCTTGAATTTCCGGGCCATCGCTTGTCTCAAAAGTCTCCATAGCTTCTTGGCTATTTTTGAGCAGTTTTCGCGAGCAATTGCTCAGGTAAGGAGCCAGATATGATAACCGTGCGAGGATCCTTTCAGCTTTGTATTGATCGCGTTCGATTTTGCTTCCGAAACGCCCACCAAATGTCAGGCTGTCCGCCATCATTATGTATCCGGTCAAGATGCTACGCAGTGGCTTTTCCCAAAGGCTAAGTTTGCCAATTGCTTTATCGCATGACTCCTCAAAGCGCTCGACTTCATTCAATTTCTTAAACCCTGTTCTATCTGCAGCATATTTCCATGCAGACTGTGCCGGTTTTGACTCCAAGCACAACGCAAGATTGAAAGGAGCCCGTCAGTTTTCTTAAAGGTCGGGACAAGTCATGCGGAATCTGCTGGTGTACGGTGCGACCGCTCCCCGCCCAGTGAGATAAGTCGCGATGTTGGTTTTGGGTTGGGAGCCGTCATTAGGCGCGTTTCGCACGAACGGCAGCTTTGGGCCGATCGTGTCGGTTGATGGCTGCCGCTGAATTGACGATGATCGAGCCTTGCGAGATACCATTTTAAGCGTGCACAAGTTAACTTAGGACACATAGGGGCGGCGCGGTTGGGGAAGAGCTAGGTCTGCCACAAAGGTCATTCTTTATGAAATTTTGTTTCAAATGGATGCGCCAATGGGAACGAGTCGCATTGAAAAGAAACGATTTTTGAGATGTTGATAGGTAATGTTAGATGGCGCGCCACATCTGTTGTGGCGTGCCACGCGACATGACCTAAACGTCTCAAAAGGTCATTTCGGCTGAGAAGATGGAGAAACGGCCTTGGGGAGTACCCAAGGCCGTTTGCTTGTTTGCAGCGGGGAAGCCTAATGGTGAAACTCCAGATTAGCGCCAATATTCGGTGAGCCGATCTTCGCCATGCACTGCGTGCTGCTCTGAACGACGGGAGGCGTCGCATATTGCTATGCCTCCACGTCCATCCGATCTTAATTCGCCGGGCTGCCGCGTCAAAATGGCCGATGTTGGTTGGGATAGGAATGCGGCATCAGGTGGATCAGCGCGTAGCGCATTCAATCCGTAAAGGAACGTAAGATGGTTTGGCATTGGGCTAATCTGTTCCCCCTCATCTTTTTGCCCTTCAAGCTTATCGTGCTGGGGGTAGGCATGTTTTTTGCTATTAAATGGCATCACGACCAAGATGATTTCAAGATGAAATGGCGTGACGAAAATAAAACAGAAACGGACAAACCGCCGGCTGAAAAGGAATGATCCAAGGGTAAAGGCAAAGCTGTTGCGCCTTGTCGCGCTATAAATAGCAACGCGATTTTTTTACGGCTATTTGGCGTGCTTTGGCCTGACAAAATAGCAGGAACGCCTGTTGGCACGAAAAATGCCGGACGCAAATGACAAAGCGCCCGGCATTTAATATCGTCCCTAAAGTAAGGGTTATTTCGTTTCGTTTCGCTCGTCCCGGAGGCCTTTGAAGATACAATAGCACATCACCAACAGGACGATGGTAAACAGCAAGCCTGTGGAGATGACCATTGACTGCAAGGCTGCCAGTCCGCCGCCGAGCAGCAAGGCAATCGCAACAGCACCCTCAAAAATGCACCAGAAAACGCGCTGGGGTGCAGGGGCGTCGACCTTGCCGCCAGCGGTGATTGTATCAATCACCAATGATCCGGAATCCGAAGAAGTGACAAAGAACACGATGACCAGAATGATACCGATGAACGAGGTGATTGATGCCAAAGGCAACTGTCCAAGCATCTGGAACAATTGGCGCGGAAGCTCTGCGGATTGTGCGCCTGCGAAGCCGTCAAAGATGACCTGATGGATTGCTGTGCCGCCGAAAATTGACATCCACGCGACGCAGACCAGTGAGGGGATCAACAGGACGCAGGTGATGAATTCACGTACTGACCGGCCGCGGCTGACGCGGGCGATGAACATGCCGACAAAAGGTGACCAGCTGATCCACCACGCCCAATAAAAGGCGGTCCAGCCTTGGCTGAAATTGACATCTTCACGGCCAAAGGGATTGGCCAGTGCGGGCAGGTATTCGACATAGGCCTTCAGGCTGTCCCAGAAGAACGCGAAAAGAAATGCGGTAGGCCCCACGATGAGGGTAAACAGGGCCAGCAAGCCGGCAAGACCCATATTTATTTCGGATAGAACCTTAACGCCGCCATCAAGACCACGCAAAACTGATATTAACGCGACGGCGGTGATCGCCGAGATCAATATGACTTCTGTCGTGTTTCCAACGGGAATACCGAACAATTCGTTCAGGCCGGCATTCGCTTGCGTCGCACCAAAGCCAAGTGAGGTTGCCAGACCAAACAGCGTGGCGAAGACGGCGAGGATGTCGATCAAATGGCCGGGCCACCCCCAAACGCGTTCTCCGAAGATCGGGTAAAACGCAGAGCGGATCGTCAAAGGCAGACCTTTGTTATATGTAAACAACGCCAAGGCGAGGCCAACAATGGAATAGATCGCCCAAGGGTGTAGGCCCCAGTGATAGATCGTGGCTGCCATGCCAAGGCGGATGGCTTCGCTTTGATTATCGAGCGCGCCGGCAAGCGGTGCCCAATCGCTGCGCAGGCCGTTTTCAGATACCGAGCCTCCGATGGAGGAGGAAAAATGCGAAAGCGGCTCGGACACGCCGTAGAACATCAGGCCGATGCCCATGCCGGCAGCAAACAACATGGAAAACCAGCCGATGTATGTGTAATCCGGCGTGGCCTTTGATCCACCCAGCCGGACCTTTCCAAAAGGTGAGACAATCAGGAACAGCGCGAAAAGCACGACAATATCCGCCGATCCGATCAGGAACCAATCGAAGTTTTTGGTGGTAAAGTCGAACATGCTTTTGAAAAGCCCACCTGCAAGTTCTGGCAGGGCCAAGGTGAAGAAAACAAAAGCTACAATCGCAGCCCCTGAAATTGCGAAGACCGGATTGTGAATATCAAAACCGAAAGGTCCTACAGCTCCATCGACGTTATCTTGGCCGATTTCGTATTCTGTATCAATGACATCCGCGGCGCCCTGTGGTTCGGGTATTCCGTGGTTGTTCGTTTCATCAGACAATTCATGTCTCCTCATAATTCGCATTGGGGTAAATTGCTTTTCAGCAAAATTTACACGGGCATCGAGTGAATAGCGTAGCGAGTGATGGCAAAGCCCTTCACTATTGAGCGACGAGTAAGCGCCGGTATCATCGATCCTTGGCGCTTGAATTAGCGTGGCTATATTTGGAAACAATGGGCTAACATCAATTGCACAGGCGTTGCAACCGATTGGAGCAGGGGCGCTGCCGCTGCCCGCTCTGATTGATCAGGGGCGCGTTCGGGGTGGCGATGGGCGCATAGTAGGTTTCGCGCAAGCATTGTTTGAAAACACGCTGCGCGAGCAGAGGTGAATGGCTTGGCCGGCAAATAACATAAAGGGTGCCGCGCCTTTTGGGTTCGGTTGCTTCAGATGTGGATAGCCTGCGCGAGCTTATGTGGCATTTCGCGTTTCCAAATGCGGACAGCTTTTCGGTTTTCTAAAAATACGCGGGCAGGGTGCCCATAGGGCGGTGTTATATGCCTGCTTTTCTGAAGGGTGCCTAGCTGGGGGAACAGAGTTATCAGCTCCGAACGGGCAGCACAGCTCAATGCGCCCAATGCGAGGGGGCCGGGATAGAAGCTTTCGCTCGGGATGCCTTCGGAAAATATGATCTGGTGGGATTCAAACATCAGATGAATATAGGTCACCTGTCTTTTACCCCAAGCGATGCGGATGCCCGGGGTCCCCTCTGTCAAATGTACTGCCCGTGCAAGATGATCCTGCCCCAGCAGCATGCCGTGCTGCCGCGAGACCAGAAGATCGCGGGCATTGCCCAAAGCGCCCTTTTTTATGAGTATCGGGTAAAGCCTGTGGTTTCCTAAAAGCTGTTGATGTGTGATCTGACGCCTCCCGATCCATGTGATGGGTTGCGGGCCGTTGTCGGCTGTGATGACCTGATCGCCAACTTTCAGGTCGTCGATCAGAGCATCGCCATAGGGCGTACGGATTGCGGTGCCTGATGTGAAACAAACGACGCCGGTGTTCTCGGACGTAAAACTGCTGCTATCAGCAGAAGCACCTGTGAATGTGATGCCTTCGCCGGGGCCAAATTGGTCATTGTTGCTGTAATCGACTGCGTCGGGTCCGGTCGTATTGGATTGGTTCAGGACGCCGTCATCTGCCTGATCCGCGTGAAGCTCGAAAATGTTGTCATAAAATCCCGATAAATCAATCGAGTCATTGTTGGTCGGATCGCCGTCATTCAAAGAACCGCTGTTGCCGGTATTGAAGTCGGCAATCGTGTCATTGCCGTCGCCAGCGTTATAGGTGAACGTATCGTTACCCGAACCGCCTATGAGGCTATCATTCCCGGTCCCCCCTTCGATGGCATCGTTGCCCGAACCGCCGTCGACAGTATCATTGCCACTGTCACCGCCGATGGCATCATCTCCGGTACCGCCTAGAACGACATCACTGCCAACACCGCCGCCAATACTATCGTTGCCATCGCCGCCATCGATGGTGTCA
Source organism: Sulfitobacter sp. (assembly GCF_039977885.1). Taxonomy (GTDB): domain Bacteria; phylum Pseudomonadota; class Alphaproteobacteria; order Rhodobacterales; family Rhodobacteraceae; genus Sulfitobacter. The sequence goes on along the minus strand of NZ_JBDWCI010000007.1, from coordinate 175,469 downwards.
TTGCCATCATCGCCACCGATCCCGTCATTGCCGCCTTCACCAAATAAAAGATCGTCGCCGTCCCCCCCGCCAAAACCGTCGTTGCCTTCGCCCGCATAGATGGTGTCATTGCCGCCATCGCCCCCGATGCCATCATCACCGTCTCCGCCAAAGATCAGATCGTTGCCACCGCCACCGCCGATCCCGTCATTGCCGCCATCGCCAAAGATCAGGTCGTCCCCATTGCCCCCGCCGATACTATCATTGCCGTCCCCACCGGACAGGGTATCTTGCCCGCCGCCGCCGCCTGCTGCATTTCCATTGGCGTCGCCGACATAGATGACGTCGCCAGCAGAGCCGGAGGCGACTGTTTCACCATTCGGTAAAATGAACTGTTCAATCTGGGAAAAAGTGGCAACATCGCCATTGCTGCTCGAAATCGTGCCCTGTTCATCGCCGGTAAAGGCCACGGTCGTCTGACCGGTCAGCGCACTGAGGTCGATCGTGTCGCTATCGCTGCCCCCTTCGCCGCCAATGATGGTGTCGTCACCAAAGTCATCTTCGAGGATGAAGGTGTCTGCGTCGTCGCCGCCATCCAGTAGGTCTTCGCGAATGCCGCCGGCGATCGTATCGTTGCCGCCCTCGCCAAAGATCGTATCATCGGACAAGGCGCCGCCCATGTCGGTGATCACATCATTGCCGGCGCCCCCGGACAGGACGTCAGAGTTATTGCCCCCTTCGATGGTGTCGTCTCCGGCCCCGCCCGAGATTGTATCCCGCCCATCGCCGCCGTCGATCGCATCGGCATCATTTCCGCCGTCGATAACATCCTGCCCGCCGCCACCGGCAATCGTGTCGTTCCCATCGCCCCCAAACACCGTATCATCGCCGCCATAAGCGTTCATTTGGGTTCCGTCGGCGTCAATGTAGCTTTCGTCGATATTATCGTCGCCGGACGTTCCGTCGACAGTGCCATCAATGAACAAGTCTTCATCCAGATCGTCGCGTAGGCCTGCGGCAGTGTCGATGTTCACTGAATCGATCTGAATTGATTCAATGGGTTGCGCGCCCAGCGGGGTGTTATCGGCATTCCCGACGTTCCAGGAAGTGACAAAGGTGCGTCCGGTGACGTCTTGAACGATGACCAGATGGGCCGGAGCGGTCGTGCCGTCGATATAGGTGAGGGTAACATTATAGGTCTGGACTGAATCCATGACCTCCGAGACACCTTGATACTCAAGCTCCTCGCCGGTTTGCGGGGCATCATTTGTGCGCACTGCGCCGTCGTTATCCGCGTCGTTGAAACTTAGGCTTTCTATGCGCTCATATAGAGGATCATTTGCACCGCCAAAGACCTGCCCGACCAATGCGCCGGCGTTTTCTGATTGGAAGTTGCTATCGTTGGTGTCCAGATCCGGACGAATGCCGAGGTAAAAGGTTTCGATTGTCTGGCTTGCCATGGTTCCCTCACGAACGGATGTAATTCCTGCGTTGGTTTCAAACGCTAGAATGCAATGCTCGGGAAATTAGCTACGCCAGGTAAAGAATGGGTATAGTTGCCAGGCGCCCGTAATTCTTGATGAATCAAAGGTTACGAGCGCCGACATCATGCCGCTCTCGGGGCAAGCGCGCCTAGGAGTAGGCCCCCGCGGAATAGGTGAGCTCATAGCTGTGGCTGTACAGCTCGAAGATCACACCAAAGGGATCTTCAACATAGACCATGCGATAGGGTTTCTCGTTTGGAAAATACTCGCGGACCGGCATCCGCTGCTTGCCACCTGCGGCAATGATTTTCTCCAGAAGTTCCTCAAGGTTCGGGTCCTGAATTGCGAAATGGAATGTCCCGTGGCGGCGGTAGGCAAAATTGTCGTCCGGTGCCTCGTTGCCTTTGAATTCGAACAACTCGATGCCGATACCGTCTGCGGTCGATAAATGTGCGATTCGTAGGCTGTCCCAGCCGGGGCCAAAGACGTCAGTGCACATAGCGCCGATCGAGCTTTCGTCTTCGGTCACTTTGCTGGGCTGCATAATGACGTAAAAGCCCATGGTTTCAGAGTAAAATTTTACGGCTGCATCGAGGTCGGGGACCGAAATGCCGATATGCGAGAAACTACGAGGTGTCGGAAGCATAGGGGTATCCTTTTCTGTGTTGCTTGGTGAAAGGATAGTTGGGCTTGGGTAATACGTGAAATTATGATCTATAATTAAGTTAATAATTTTAGGTAATGATTTATGCTGAACGCAACGTGGCTGGAAACTTTTACGACCCTGTCCGAAACGGGCCATTTTACCCGTACAGCGGAAAAGTTGCATATGACCCAACCGGGCGTTTCCCAGCATTTGCGCAAACTTGAACAGCAGGTCGGGCAAAAACTGATCACGCAGGAGGGTAAAAGTTTTGCTTTGACCGCCGCAGGTGAGATGGTGCGCGACCTTGGGCTATCGCGGCGGGCCGAGGAAAAGAGCTTGCGGAATGTGATCATGGCGGATGATCCGGCGGTGGGCGAGGTGCGGATCGCCTGTTCGGGCAGCTTTGCACAATTGCTCTACCCTCGTCTTTTGGCGGCCATGCAAGCTGCGCCACAGTTGATGATCCACCTCGAAGCGGCACCACAAGATACCGTTGTCTCCGGCGTGTTGGACGGGCGCTTTGATCTTGGTGTTGTGGGGCATGACAAAAGCCACCCGCGCCTTGATGCGCGCCATATCGGGCGCGAGGAGTTATGCCTGATCCTGCCTGCGGATGGTGTGGACGAGGTGATCACATTTGAAGGCCTCGAACAACGGGGCTTTATCGCGCATCCGGACGGTTTTGCTTATGCGGATGATTTGTTTTCTTTGAATTTCCCTGATCAGTTCGAAGGGGCAGACCGGCTGAACCTGCGTAGCTTTGTAAACCAGATTGGTCAGATACCGGCACCTGTGGCAGAGGGGATCGGCTATACCCTGCTGCCGCGCAGCGGGGTTGAGGCTTTTGCGGGGCGCAGTCAGTTGAAAATCGCTGCTTTGCCCCAGCGCCGTTACCACGAATTATGGTCGATTACCCGTCGCGTGCCACATCGGACGGCGCGGTTATGTGCGGTTATGCAGATCGTACAAAATGTCGCCAACGAGATCGGATGACACCTAAGGCCAGCGTCGAAAATCAATAGTGCAAGGCGCGCAAAGGTGTAGCCGCGATCATCGCTGATGTGTGATGTTGCCTAAAGCGTGCTTGTCCCGTGCAAGGGTGCGGGTTTCGGCCTGTGTGAGGGTTCTGAGCACGTCTTCGACTTCGAGCCCGCGCTGACGCGCACGGCTCCAGATGCGTCTGGCTGATGCGGGCGACCATGGCAAAGCAGCCTGCGCAAGCCACTGTCGCAAAGGCGCGGGGAGCGTATCATAGGTTTTCATGGGGTGCGTATGTCGGCGACGACCGGTAAGGCTTGTTTGACCGAGGTTGCGGGAATTACGATTTTGCACCAGTTTGATCCCAATAGTCGCGAATTGACGTTACGCAACTATCGCAGTTACTAGATGCACGCAACAGGGTAAGTTACATGATGGCTATTCTTCCGGATATCGTGCTTTGAAACGCAATTCCCGTCTCTCTCTTGCATTACACACGCTCGGCCATATGGCCGGAGAGCCCCAGCGCGTGCGAACGTCTTCTGATATCGCGGCGCATGCCGGCACCAATCCTGTTGTTGTGAGGCGTGTTTTGGGACGCCTCAAAGATGCAGGGCTATTGCTATCTGAAAAGGGTCATGCGGGCGGTTGGCGATTGGCCCGCCCACCGGAAAGCATCACGCTGGCGGATGTATACCTGGCGCTCGACGAAAGCCTTGTGGCACCTGCAACTGAAACTGAGGTGCCTGCATGTTCAGTGGAACATGCCCTGCACCGGCGCGTGGCCGGCGTTCTGGAGGATGTTGAAAAAAGTCTTATCCGCCGGTTGAGCGAGACAACGATCGTGGAAGTGCGCGAAAGCTGAGGCCCAACCGGCAGGGATAGGCCGTGTCAGGTCGGAATAATCTTTGCCGTCAGGGCAATGCCGCGATTGATAACATCGAACAGCAGATCGATATTGGGGTGGGCACCGGGGCGTTGTTTGGCATCTGCTGTATGCTCGGCGAAAACGGCAATCCCGTGCTCGGCTGCCCGTGTGTCAATGGTTCCGAACGTCTGGTGCAGGTATTGATAGACGGTAAGAGACCCCTGTTTTCCGGGTTGGTTTTCGATAGACGCCAGAACCGATCCGTCTGCTTGGATAAGATCGATACGGGCAATGCCGTCAATTGATGGGAGAAGTTGCAGATTGTCTTTAAAAGAGGCTCCGGGTGTGATCATCGTGACATCCTTTCTCGGGCAGCTGTGATTTGCTCGCGACCCGTATGCGAAAACCAACCGAGAAGGAAGCCGGCGCGGGCTCCTTTGTCGGTGGCTTTGAGGGCGATTGCAGGTTATCTAAATCTGCATGCGCCGCCATTTTCCCACAGTATTTTTGCTTTTTCTTGCTCTGAACACGGGGTGGTTTGTGGTGTATTCCGGCCAGCTGGGGCTGAGGGCGCTGTTGTCGGATGTGCCGGGCGATGTGTCTCGGGTTTTTCAGGGTAGTGGCGGTTTAACTAATCTGGCCCTTGCCCTGCACATGATTGCGGGGGCTGTTCTGGCAATCGGTGCGCCGCTTCAGGCTATGCCGATTGTTCGGCGGCGTTGGCCGGTGCTGCACCGCCGCTTTGGGTATGTTTTATTTGTGCTTGCCATTGTGACGGGACTTGGCGGGTTGGCCTATATTGCGTTGCAGGGCACGATCGGGGGCTGGTGGATGAGCGTGTGGTTTACGCTGTATGGCGTCGCGCTGCTCTGGGCTGCGGTCAATACGGTCTACTATGCGCTGGCCAAGGATTTGGGGCGGCATTTCGACTGGGCTGTGTACTTTGTTATCCTTGCGGTGGGTTCGTGGATCTACCGGATGCATTACGTCATCTGGTTTGCCTTCACCGGTGGCGTTGCCTCGAATGAAACGCTGACGGGGGTGTTTGACCGGCTTCAGGTTGTAGGCTTTTTCGTACCTTATCTTTTGATCGCGCAGATCCTTTTGCGCCGCCGTAAAGCGCGGCGCAGGAGGAGGGCGAGTTGATAAGGCGCAACGCCTTGAACACAGAGCTACGACAGCTTTAGGTCCGAGCTCAGTAAACGTCGCGCTGATATCGGTGGGTCGCAACAAGCGTGTCGATATATATATCCGCAGCATCTGCGTCGCGGTCGCCGTAGGTCATGACAATATCGCGCAATGCCTGATCTACATCACTGGCCATCCGGCTTGCATCGCCACAAATATAAATGGCCGCCCCCTTTTCGAGCCATGCAAAAACCTCGGCACCCTTCGCCTTGAGCAAGGTCTGCACATAGACTTTTTCGACGCTGTCGCGTGACCATGCAAGGTCGGTGTGGGTAAGCAATCCGCTTTGTTGCCATGCGGTAATTTGCTCTTGATACAGGTAATCGCAAGACTGGTGCTGATCACCGAAGAACAGCCAGTTTTCGCCGGTGGCCCCACGTGCTTCCCGCTCTTCCAGAAAGGCGCGGAAGGGGGCGATCCCTGTGCCGGGGCCGATCAGGATCAACGGCTGGCTGTCATCATCGGGGATGTGGAAATGCGCCGATTTTTGCACGTAAACGCCAACGGCTGCTCCTTCGGCCAAACGCTCGCCCAGATAGGTCGATGTGACGCCTTTGCGCGCGGTCTGGTGTAGGTCATAGCGCACCTCGCCGGCAGTTAGATGAACCTCGCCGGGGTGCATATTGGGGCTGGACGAGATCGAATAAAGCCTTGGCTGCAGGGCGCGCAAGCCATCCACCAAGGTTTGCGGGGTAAGACCCAGATCACCAGAGGACAGGATGTCGATGATCTGATCGTCATCCTCGGCCGTTTCCACGCCCCAAGTCTCGAGCGTCTTTGGCGTCACGGTCGTCAGGTCAAGCCGCGTCAATAGAGCCGGGCGCAGCCGCACGGGGCCGGTCTTCAGCTCGATGGTTTCTTTGCCGGAAAATCCGCAGGTTTTCAGGATCGCTGCGACCTCATCAGCGCAATTAACCGGCCAGACCCCAAGCGCATCGCCGACCTGATATTCGAGGTCCTCACCACCGCCAGCCAGCGACAATTCGATGTGGTTCACAGATTTAGCCGAAGCCTCTCCGCTCAAGCGTTCTCTGGTCAGTAGGGTCGCCATAAAGGGGTGGTTTTTGTCAAAGCCTGCGGGGGCTGCCGCGGGCTCGGGGGCCGAGGCAGCGCCGGCGGCCGATTTGAAGGGCTCGCTGTCAAAGGCTGCGGTTTTCCATGCTGCATAATCGTCGTCAAAATCTACGTCGCAAGCAACCATTGGTGCCGCGCGTGACGCCCCCAGTTCGGACAGGCGTGTATCAATATCGCGCGCGGATTTGTTGAACTCGGCATAGCTGGCATCCCCCAGCCCGCACACGCTGTAGGTCAGGGTTGCAGGAAGGGTAGGCGCGTCCTCGGCCATCAGGGCCGCGTAGAATTTCGCGGCATTGTCTGTGGGCTCTCCCTCGCCGAAGGTGGCGGCGATAATCAACACATGCGACATAGCGGCAAGATCGGACAGCTGTATGTCATCCAGCGCGGCAACCGTCGGCTCAAACCCTTGGGTCTTGGAGAATTTTCGCAGGTCCTTGGACAGCGCTTCGGCATTCCCTGATTGCGATCCATACAGAACAGTCAGTGCGGTGCCGACTTGGGGTTCATCTTCGGCTGCGGCAGAGGCGGCAATTGCGTGTAGCCCGCTCAACAAGCCGTTGAGCCAGTGGCGCTGGGCTTCGTCAAAGGGGGCATCAGCAGGGATAAAGCTTGCCGGGGCGCCGCCGTGGGTTTGGCCAATCGCGGTCGCGAGGTTTTCGAGCATTTTGGGATCTTGTGCGGTCATGATGTCTGTTTCTCCGGGAGAATATATAGATCAACTGGCGGCGGAAAATTCGGTCGGCACCAAAGTGGGGAGGGCGTCGTCAGGCAAGCCGCGCACATAGTCCAAAAAGGTCTGGCCGGGACTGCGGGCATCCAGATAGTGGCTGACGACATTTTCCAAAATGCCGTTCACCTTGGCCGCGGGCACAGGACCACACAGCGGGCGTGCGAGGGATTGATCCTGATCAGAACCGCCGCCCAGCACGATGTTATAGCCTTCGCCGCCACCGGGGGCGGTGCTGCCAACCAGCCCGATATCGCCAATGTAATGTTGTGCGCAGGAGTTAGGGCAGCCGGTCAGGTGGATGTTGATCGGGCTGTCGAGGGTGAACCGTTCTTCGAGGTGCCGCACAATCCCGAGCGCGTCCTGTTTGGTATAAGCCAGACCCAGCTTGCAGGCCCATTTGCCTGTGCAAGCCACGGCACCGGCAGCAAAGGCATTGGCGCGCGTGGTAAGCTCAAGGGCTGCGATTTCCATCTCGACAGCGGCAACGTTGTCATCGGGCACGCCGACGATCAGCGGGTTTTGCCAGACGGTGAGCCGGATATCATTGCCTCCGAAATCTGCAGCGATCCGGCCCAGACCGATCATCTGTTCGGCGGACATACGGCCAAGCTCCAGTGCAACGCCGATATAATTCAGGCCGGCCTGCTTTTGTTTGTGAACACCGATATGGCCTTGTCGATCAATGGCGGCGCGGGGGGATTCGACACCTGCGGGCAGGGGACGCAGTTCGGCACCGGTGCCAAAGCTTTCAAGCACCTCGCGTGCGCGGTCGCAGAACCAGTCGTGCCCTTCGCGGTCCAGCAAATACTTCAATCTGGCCTTGCCACGGTTGGTGCGGTCCCCATGTGCCACAAAGACGCGCAGCATGGCTTCGGCTATGTCTACGGCTTCCTCGGGCTTGCAGACCAATCCGGTGTCGCGGGCAAAATCCTGATGGCCCGTAATCCCGCCAAGGCCGATGCGGCACCAGATGCCGGGCTCCAGCCCGTGATCATTCGGCCCCAGCTCCATCGCCTGAAAATAGATGTCGTTGGTATCGGACACACATGAAATCACCCCGCCACCATCGAAGGAGATGTTGAATTTGCGGGGGATGCCTTGAAGTTCTTTGGTGCGCAGGATGCGGGTACTAAGGCGTTTGGCCATGGGGCGCATGTCGATCAGTTCGGCGGGGTCGAAACCGGCGGTGGGGGCACAGGTCAGATTGCGGGCGGAATCGGCACCGGTGCCTTGCGAGGTTAGCCCGACCTCTTGCAGGGCTTCGACAATAGGAATGACATTTCCGGGCTGTATCTCGCGCAGTTGCAGGCTCCCGCGTGTGGTGACATGGGAGTAACCGCCCGCAAAGGTTTGCGCGACATGGCCCAGCGTTTGCAATTGATCGCCGCGCAGGACACATGCGGGGCAACGCAGCCGCATCATATATCCCGGGCTGGCTGGCTCCACGTTGAAAAAACCCAGATGCCGTAGCAGGAACTGGTCCAGACCGACGGCCAAATGGCCTGCTGCTTCCCATTCTTCTACCTGCCGCCACATGTCGACAGGATGCATTTTATGCTTGGCGACTTCTTCCTTGCACAGATCTTCCATTGGAACACCGTATACGGTCTCTGGTGGGGCTTCAGACGCGCTACCACCTCGAGAGAGCGCTTTGTGCAGGTTCAGCCCTGACAACACATTCACCAGATATTCTTGCTGTTCTTGATTAAAGCCGTGGCTGGACGCGCCCATGTGGTAATCTCCTGCAATGAAATGCGGCACGCGGCACGAATGCCGGACGCTGCGCATGTTCTGTGTGTCGGATGATGAGCCACGTTGCCCGTCGTGTGTCGCGGATAGACCTATCTGCGTCGCTCGCCGTTGAGCGTTTTATTCAGAAAATTCGGTTAGGGGGCAAATGTCAAACTTCAAGCAAGAAAGCTTGGATGAATTGAGCTTGGTTGCTGTCGGATTGCTGTGATTTTAGGCGAATGTACCAAGCGGCTGTCACCTTTTGAGTGTCTTCCCTGTGGTGGCGCCGGTTTTTCGGATGGGCTCATTCAGCTTACCCAGACGGCGCACGACTCGCCCTGACAGTGGCATGTGGGGCGTGGCCGGGGTTGGAGAATGTGGGCCGGATTCGACAGGAGCGGCTATTCAGAAGGCTCTGGATGGGCAGTTTTGTATCCAAATTGATTACTTTTGAGCCGTAAGCCGCATTTTTTCGCATAAAATTCGACCTTAACGAAAACATCGGCAATTTTTTGGCTGCAGCGGTCACGCAAAGGTAGAAATGTATCCCCAAGCCACTACCCAGAAATAGCGGATCGAACCACAATGGCGTGGACATCCCTTACTGGCAACGATGCTATCCTCGACAACCCGACCCCTCCGAGGGGCAGGAACAGGTGGCATTTGTCATGATGAAAACACGTCCCTCAAAGTTTCAATTATCTATGACGGCGCTGTGCTCAGTGAGGGTGGTATCAGGCTGTGCCACCGGGAGATTCTCCCGTGTAAGAGGGCCGGACATTCTGCTGGGCGGATCGTGATCGCGCCTTTTTCGATCAGGAAACACAGCATCGCTGCCCTGTTTGATTTCTAAACCGTCACTCACTTCAACAAAGGAACTGTAAATATGTCATACGTAATACCTTCCGAATTCGCGGAGAAAATGATCGACGCTGGTGAAGCAAAAGTCTTGATGTCGACCAAAGACACTTTGATCCGGTCATTCATGGCCGGTGCCATTCTGGCGCTTGCTGCCGCCTTTGCGGTGACCATTGCCGTGAATACCGGCAATTTTCTGGTCGCGTCTTTGCTGTTTCCTGTTGGTTTTTGTATGCTCTATCTGCTCGGGTTTGACCTGCTGACCGGCGTGTTCACATTGTGCCCGCTGGCCGTGATTGCCAAGCGACCCGGCATTACGTGGAACGGTGTTTTCCGTAACTGGGGCCTTGTGTTTTGCGGCAACTTTGCGGGCGCTTTAACCACTGCGGTCTTTATGGCGGTTATCTTTACCACAGGGTTCTCGACCGAGCCTAACGCCGTAGGGCAGCGCATCGGCGTGATCGGCGAAGCGCGTACCGTAGGCTATGCGGCGGCTGGTGCTTCGGGTTTCCTGACTGTGTTTATCCGCGCTGTGATGTGTAACTGGATGGTGTCCACAGGTGTTGTTGCCGCGATGATGTCGACAACTGTATCGGGCAAGATCATGGCGATGTGGATGCCGATCCTCGTGTTCTTCTACCTTGGTTTCGAGCACTCCATCGTAAACATGTTCCTGTTCCCATCGGGCATCATGCTGGGCGGTGAATTCACATGGGGTGATTACCTGCTGTACAACGAATTCCCCGTTATCGTCGGCAACCTCGTTGGTGGTCTGACCTTTGTTGGCGGCATGATCTATTCCACCCACTATAAAACATCGCCCAAGCGCAGTGTTTCAGGTGCTGTCGGTACACCTGCAGAATAATCAAAACCTCCCCGGCCTGCTCTCGGGCCGGGGAATTTGACCGAAAGGTTGCGCTTGAACAAGCATCATTTGGATATTGACCAGCTTTCGGTCTCAATCGGGCAGGCGTCCAGCAAGGGCCGCAAGGCCGTGAACCAAGACGCCCATGGCGCTCGTGTTCCTATTGGTCAGCAGGTCTTGTTGAAGGGGATCACCTTTGCTGTGTCAGACGGGATTTCCACATCAGACGTTAGCCATATCGCGGCTGAAACCGCCGTTAAATCACTGCTGACAGATTATTACGCGACACCGGAAAGCTGGACAGCTCGCACCGCGGCTTCGACAGTGATCAATGCCACCAACAGCTGGCTGCGCGCGCAAACTGCTGGCTCGAACGGAGGGGATATCGACCGAGGTTATGTGTGCACTCTTGCTGCGATGATCCTCAAGGCGCGGCAGGCCCATCTGTTTCATGTGGGCGACAGCCGCATCTGGCGGGTATCAGGCCGCGCGTTGGAGCAACTGACCGAAGACCACCAAAGTATGGGGGTGCTGTCAGCGGCGCTGGGCGCACGCGATGTTGCAGAGCTTTCCTATAAATCTATCCCGTTGGAGCAGGGCGATGTATATGTGCTGACAACGGATGGGGTGCATGAATTCTGGTCGCCTGCCGATGTTCTTGAATTGATTGCGGGGGGCGATTTGCAAGCCGCCGCTGATGGTGTTGTCGGGGCGGCGCAGTCGGCGGGCAGTCCGGATAATATGACGGTGCAGATCGTCCGGATCGACAGCTTGCCCACAGGGCAAAGCGGTATCAACACCGATGACTTAACCCTGCCATTTCCGGATATTCCCAACGCCGGGGATATCCTTGATGGCCACGAGATCCTGCGGGCCTTGCACGGTAATCACCGGTCCCATTTGTTTTTGGCCAAAGCACCTGACGGCGTGAAAGTCGCCTTGAAGATCCCGGGGACGGACACACGTGATGACCCTGAACAGCTACGGCGTTTTTTGTTGGAGGAGTGGATTGCGAGGCGTCTGTCCAATCCTCATCTGCTTAGCGCGCCTTCGGCGCAGGAGGCCCCGCGCACCTACCTCTATTCCGTGACGGATTACATCGAGGGTCAGACTTTACGGCAGTGGATGGCGGATAATCCGCACCCGTCGCTTGAACAGGTCCGCGATATCATCGAACAGATCATCAAGGGGCTACGTTCTTTTCACCGGCGCGAGATGCTGCATCAGGACATCAGACCGGAAAACATCATGATCACCGATGACGGGGTGGTCAAATTGATCGATTTCGGCTCGGCCTATGTCGCGGGTGTTCAGGAGGCAGCCCCTTTTCCCGAAGAGGCGGGCATCCTTGGCACTTATCAATACACGGCGCCTGAGTATTTTTCGAATGAGGCGGTGAGCTTTCGATCCGATATGTTTTCTGTCGGCGTTATCGCTTACGAAATGCTTACGGGCTCTTTGCCTTATGGCACCCAGATCGCGAAAATCCGCAGCCCGCGTGACCGTATGGCATTGCGATACCGCACAGCACAAAGCGAGGCACGCGCCGTATCGCAATGGATGGACGAGGCGTTGTGTCGCGCAGTCCACGCGGATCCTTACAAACGGTACGACACGTTTTCGGCGCTGCTCATGGACCTGCGGACACCTTCAATCGCCTATCAAAACCGCAGTGCACGGCCATTGATCGAACGCAACCCGCTGAAGTTTTGGCAGGGCCTGTCGCTGGTATTGGCGATCACATGCCTCGCCTTGGCTATCCAGGTTTTAAAGTAACTGCATGCAACAAAATGGAGAACGCTATGCTGACTAAAGACGACGTAACCATGATGATCCTCGAAGCGAAAAAAGCGTCCGGCCTTGGCTGGGAAGATATTGCCGCAAAGATCGAGATGTCGCCGGTGTTCACCCACTCTGCCTGCGTTGGAATGAACGCATTCCCCGCTGACAAGGCCGCGGCATTGGGCGCGCTTTTGTCTTTGTCTGATGAGGCGGTCGAGGTCCTGACGGAAAGCCCGACAAAGAACTTTGCGCAGACGGTGCCGACGGATCCCTGTATTTACCGCTTTTATGAAATTGTGGGGGTTTACGGCCCGACGCTCAAAGCGTTGATCCATGAGAAGTTTGGCGATGGGATCATGTCTGCGATTGATTTTGATATGACGGTTGAACGGGTTGAAAACCCGAAAGGGGACCGTGTCAAAATCGAAATGAGCGGTAAATACCTTGCCTATAACACATGGTAAAACGCTAGGCTCTTGCTAAGGGCACAGCATGAGCATTTTCGCGGGGCGCGGGTTTACGCTGCACCCCGCGAAAGCGCGGCTGTGTTTCGGCAATCTGGTGAGGTTACCGATCTGCATATGCAGCGTCGAAAAAGGCCAGCTCACACATTACCGCAGCATTGAAAGCAGCCGTTGCGTCGCTTTTTTGCAGAGTGTCCAATCCTGCCCAAACGCGATCTAGCTGTGTGCGCAGGTGCTCTACGACGCTCTCGAACCCTGCGCCAGAGTGCAGATCAATCCATTCTGAAAACCAGAACGGCAAATCTGCATCATAGCTTTTATAACGATCTGCCCAAGACAGATAGCTCCACTCTGCGACGACCAGAACCGCGAGCATTTGTTCATAGCGACCGGATTCCCGTGCCGCCCGCATCAAATCCAAAAACGCCGCAGTTGCGGGGGCAAGCGCTGCGGTCTGTTCTTTTGGCGTGACGCCGAGCGCGGCAAAGCTTCGCAGGAAATAGGTGTTTTCCGTACTGGTCACGAGTCCCAGAAACTGGGCCATGGGGACGCTTTCTGCATGGGTCGGTGCATATGCTATGGCCGTTGCCAGCAGGCGCACGAATTCATCTATGAATTTATAGTCCTGAACAAGATACCACCGCATTTTGTTCACCGGCAGCGTGCCCTTGGCCAGCTCATGGCAAAAGGGATGGTCGGTTACGGCATCCCAATCGGTTTGGACTGCGGTTCTCAGGTGGTCGGTCGCGCGCATAATATTGCCTCTTATGATAGGGTTGTGCCTTGGGCGTAGCGGGTCAATCGGGTGGCCAGCGCCCCAACGGCGATATGTAAAATCACGGTGATGCAGGCCAGAACGATCAAACTGGCGAACATCAGATCAATTTTCGCCCGCCCGTTGGCGAGAAGCATCAGATACCCAAGCCCCTTTGACGCGCCGACCCATTCGCCGATAACAGCACCAATCGGTGCGTAAACTGCCGCAAGCTTTAGGCCGGAACCGAGGGCAGGCAGGGCTTGGGGAATTTGGATGTGCCACATGAAGCGCCATTTTCCTGCGCCCATGGAAGCCGATAAATCGCGGTAGCCATTGTCGATACGCCTCAACCCGTCGTGGAAGGCCGATGTGACGGGGAAGTAGATGATCAGCACGGCCATCACGATCTTTGATCCCATGCCATAGCCGAACCACAGGGTCAGCAGCGGGGCCAAGGCGAACACAGGCACTGCTTGCGTGAAGACAAGGATCGGCAACATCAGACGTTCGGCGGTCTTTGACAGCGCCAATTGGATGGCGGTGATCGCTCCGAGCAGCGTACCGATCACCAGACCCAACAGCACTTCGATGATCGTGACCCATGCGTTTTCGGCAATGGCTGCACGGCTGATGTAGCCGGCCTGTGCCACGCGCCACGGTGTGGGCAGAATGAAATGGGGCGCATCTGTCAGGACCGCTACCGCTTGCCACAGCCCAAGCCCGATCAGCACGGCAAATAGGATGTCTCGAAACCTCATGCGGCGCTCATGCGTAGGTGTTCAAGCAGCTTGGCCTGACAGGCGAGTGTTTCCGGCGCGTCGATCTCTCGTAGGGGCGTGGTGGGCGGCACTGGCCAGTTGCATGTCTGTCGGGCGGACATCACGGTGATCTGATGGCCAAGGCGCGCCGCCTCGGCAGGATTGTGGGTCACCAACAAAACCGTGCGATGCTCCAGAACCTCGGCGGCCAGTTCTTGCATGTCTGCGCGTGTGCCGGCGTCTAGCGCTGAAAAAGGCTCATCCAGAAAGACGATGGGACGGTTTTCGAACAATGTGCGCGCCAGTGCCGCGCGTTGCCGCATTCCGCCCGAAAGCGTAGCAGGTTTTTGTCCGGCAAATGCAGACAGGCCCACACGGTGCAAAAGCGCGACCGCCCGGTCGATGTCGGCAGTTTCACCGCGCAGCCGTGCGCCAAGAAGCACATTATCGCGGACCGACAGCCACGGCAGCAACAAATCCGATTGCGCCATGTAGCTTATGCGTCCGTCAAGCGGGGCCTCATCGGAGGCCTTGAATGTTCCGTCAAATGTGCCCCCCGTCTGCAAATCAAGGATCAACCGCAAGACAGTAGATTTGCCGACACCGGAGCGGCCCAGCAAGCAGGTCCATTTGCCACCGGGGATATCCAGATCAAGCTCGAATAAGGGCGTGCGGTTGATCCGGTGACGGCCTCTGATGGATATGCCCGGTGATAGGGTCATTGCGCGTTTAGTCCCATTTGCCAGAACCCGACCTCGAGCCGTGTCGCCATCGCAAAGCGGTCCTGAAGGGCTGTTGCACGGGGGGATTGTGATAGATCGCCAATCCGGCGGCTCACAGATGCATCAATCATCGCGCCTACATTGGTGCAAACGCTCTGATACTCGGGGTCCGCATATGTTGCGATCCAATCGGCATAGGGGGTGTCTGATGCCTGGCTATGTGCCAGCCGCGCCCCGATTTCGCCATAGCCCATCACGCAGGGGCTCAGGGCGGCCATCAGGTCCAGAAAATCCCCCTGAAGACCCGCGTCCATGACATAGCGCGTATAGGCAAGGTTTTCGACAGCTTCGGATGCCGCAAACAGGCTGGCCTCATCAATGCCTTCGGCGGCGCATGTCTTCACATGCAATGACATTTCATGGTTCACCAAGGCATCCACGGTTGCCGCGCAAATCTTCATTTCATCCAGAGTTTCGGATTTGACGACCGCCAAGGACCATGCGCGAGAGAAGTGAACCAAAAACACATAGTCCTGAATCAGGTAGTGTAGGAATGCAGCGCGGGGCAGGGTGCCATTGCCCAACCCTTCGACAAACGGGTGGCGGGTATAGGCGTGCCATGGCTCTGCCGCACCGGCACGCCACAACGCGAAGGTCTGTCCATAATCGGGGGCCATCATTTCACCGTCACATCAATTGCAATGTCGGACACTGGGTTTTGCGAGGGGATCAACCCAGCGCTGTGCAAGAAGGATTCAAAGGCGGCATAGCGGCCGTGATCCATCGCTGTGGGCCGCAAGGCAAACCGGGGCAACGTGTCGACCCATGCCTTGGCGTTCAGCTCGTCCTGCAGCTCGGCAGAGGTCCCCGAGAAGATTTTCCAGCTGTCTTCGGGGTGGTTCACGATGTACTGGGTCGCCTTTTCGGTCGCGGCCAGAAAACGGGCGATCATCTCTTTGTCCATCGTCTCGGTATTGGCGACGTAGATCAGCTCGTCATAGGAGGGCAGCCCCTCTTCCTCGACGAAAAAACACTTCCCCTTTACGCCTTCGATCTCCATCTGGTTGAGCTCGAAATTGCGATACGCGCCGATGACGGCATCAACCTGACCGGACATCAGCGAAGGAGAGAGTGACCAGTTCACGTTGACCAGCTCAACATCGTTCAGTGATAAATCATGGTGGCGCAGAATGGAGCCTAAAACTGCTTCTTCGACGCCGCCCACGGAAAATCCGACCTTTTTGCCCGCCAGATCCGCAGGGGATTGAACCGGACCGTCCGCCAGAACCAGCAGGCAGTTCAGCGGGGTTGCAACCAAGGTGCCGACCCGTTGCAGGGGAAGGCCTTCATGGATCTGCAGGTGCAGTTGTGGTTGGTAGGAAATAGCCAGATCAGCCTTGCCTGCGGCCACCAGTTTCGGAGGGTCGGACGGGTCTGCGGGGGCGATGATTTCGACTTCGAGATCCTGCTGTGCGAAATAACCCAGTTCTTGCGCCACAATGATGGGGCCGTGATCGGGGTTGATGAACCAGTCCAGCAAAACAGTCATTTCATCGGCAGCCATCAGCGGCGTTGCAGCAAAAGAAATCGCAGCGGTGAGGGAGGTCAGTTTCATGTCGTTTATCTTTCTGTTGAAGGCATGTCGCCCAGTGCAATCAATGAGATGTCGCCATCCCAATAAGACCGAAGGTGAGTGGCCGCTTGCCAGGCCCGCAGTCCGGATCGGCAGGCAAAAACGGCACGTTGACCGGCAGCGGGTTGGAGGCGCTGTTCGGCAAATTCCGCGACTGTCAGGCGCTTGGCATTTTCAGTCACTGGTTCAAGGGCTTCGTCCCTGCCGCGCAGCTCGATCACAAGGTCTGTTGCCGCGATATGGCTGGTGTCGATAAAGGCAAGGTCAGGTGCCGTATCGGCGACACCGTCGAAACGAAAGCTGCTCGACCGGAAGCTTTGCATGTCAAGTCGGATCATCTGTCCCAGAGGTGAGGGGGTTTGTCCGATTAGATGGGCCAAGGCCATCTGCGCTTGTGCAGCACCGATCATGCCCACGACCGGCCCCATGACACCGGCGGTTGCACAGGTCGCGGTGCGGTGGGGAAGATCGGGAAATACTGCGCGCAGTGAGGGGGCCGTGCCGCAAAAGCCACCCACGTAACCCCCGTACTCAAGCACCGAGGCGCTGATCAAAGGGATGCGCTGCGCCTTGCAATTGTCCGACAGAATATAGCTCAGCGCGAAGCTGTCGGCGCAATCCAGAACAATTGTGCTTTGCGCGACGTGTGCAGCCACATTTGCGGGGCTCAACATTGTTTCGAAGGTCTCGATGTGGCAGCCGGTGTTCAGCTCGCGCAGTGTTCGCGCCGCAGCAAGGGTTTTGGCTTGTCCAACGTCAGCCTCGCGAAACAGGGTCTGCCGCTGGAGATTGGACAAAGCCACAGTGTCCCCGTCCATCAATGTCAGTCTCCCGACGCCGGCTGCCACAAGATATTGCAATACGGGGGCCGCCAAGCCGCCCACGCCGACCACAAGAACATGTGCCGCCGCAATTTCCGACTGGCCTGTGCTGCCCACCTGAGGCAGGCAGATCTGGCGCGCGTATCTGTTCATCGTGTCGCTGCTATCCATGCGCGCACACGGTCCTCGGGGCATTTGTGCAAGGTGATGTCTGTAACTGCGGCGACCACATCCGCACCTGCGTCAAAGGCACCTTGGGCGCGGTCGATGGACATGCCGCCAATTGCGATCAAGGGCGTGTCGCCACATAGCTCGCGCCAACTGGTCAGTTTGGCGACACCTTGTTGGTGCCATTTCATCTTTTTAAGGATCGTCGGGTAAATCGGCCCCAATGCGACGTAGTCGGGTTCCAATGCCAAGGCACGGCGCAGTTCGGCCTTGTCGTGGGTGCTGATACCAATGCGCAGGCCCGCTGCGCGGATCGCGTTCATATCGGCATCATCAAGATCTTCTTGCCCGAGGTGGATATAATCGCAACCTGCGTCGATCGCGGCCTGCCAATAGTCATTTATGATCAAGGTGCAGCCGTGGTCGGCACAAACCGATTTCGCACGCAGAATATGGGCATCCACAACCTCGGGGGCGGCATTTTTTATTCTGAGTTGCACCAGCTTGATGCCAAGCGGGACCAGCCGCTCGATCCAGTCGGCGCTGTCGAAAATGGGATAGAAACGGTCGAGCGTCATTCCAGAAAGGCCTTTCCGATAACAGGGGTAGAGGGGGCGGCCATGTCGCGTGGCTCCATCGGGTCGGCGGTTTTGGCCAGCTGACCTGCGGCAATGGCGTTTGCAAAGGCCTCTGCCATGGCGGCAGGATCGCCGGCCTTGGCCACGGCAGTGTTCAGCAAAACCGCGTCAAACCCCAGCTCCATCGCCGCGGCGGCCTGTGAGGGAAGGCCAAGGCCTGCATCAATCACGAGCGGCACATCGGGAAAATGCGCCCGCATGGCCCGCAGTCCGAAGATATTGTTCAGCCCCAACCCGGAACCGATCGGTGCGCCCCAAGGCATGAGAACCTCACAGCCTGCGTGCAGCAGCTTATCGGCGACGACAAGATCCTCGGTGGTGTAGGGAAAGACCTCAAAGCCATCCTCGCTCAGGATACGGGCGGCTTCGACCAGCCCGAAAACATCGGGTTGCAAGGTATCTTCTTCGCCAATGACCTCTAGCTTGATCCATTTTGTGTCAAAGACCTCGCGGGCCATATAGGCGGTGGTCACGGCTTCCTTGACGCTGTGACAGCCTGCGGTGTTGGGCAGGATGTGAGTGCCGAGGCTTTGGATAAGTTTCCAGAAATCCTGCCCGGCGCGATCCTGTCCGCTTTCGCGGCGCAAGGACACGGTGGCGACGCTTGCGCGGCTGCGTTTGAATGCTTGGGCCAGAACCGTAGGGGAGGGGTACTGCGCGGTGCCCAGCATAAAGCCGTTGTCCAGATGTGTGCCATAGAATGCGCGCATAGCCTATCCTCCCTGCATGGGGGCAAGGACCTCGACGCTATCGCCGGGATGCAGAACATGCATAGTGCGGGCTGCGGCAGGGACAAAGCTGCCATTGACAGCCGTGGCCACCTTGGCTTCGCCCAGACCTTCTGCCTGCAGGAGGTCTGCCAATGTTGTGGCCTGTGTATCGGTCATGACGCCATTAAGCTGCAGTTTCATCCATCACCTCGGGGGTTGCGTGGTCAAAAATCAGATTTGCCACCATCATCGCGACGCTGGGGGCCAGCAGAAAACCATGCCGGAACAGACCATTGGCACAGATCAGATTCCCCTCGCGTCTGATGCGGGGCAGGTTGTCGGGAAAGGCAGGGCGGCTATCGACGCCGATCTCTATTACTTCGGCCTCGCCGAAGGCGGGGTTCAATGCATAGGCCGCACTGAGCAGTTCGAGCAGGGCGCGTGCGGTTACATGCTGGCCTGCCCGTCCTTCAATCATCGTCGCGCCCAGCATAAAAACATGATCGCCGCGGGGCACGATATACAAAGGCAGGCGCGGGTGCAGCATTCTGATCGGTCGGCTGAGCTGTACGTCAGGGCAGGATAAAACCAGCATCTCGCCTTTCACGCCGCGCAGATCGGACAGGTCGTTTCTGGCCTGAAAGCCGCGGCAATCCACGGTCAGGCCGCGCTGGGCGTATTGCGCGGGGTTGGCATTATCCTGCACAAATTGCGCACCATCTGCGCGCAGGCTGTCGCGCAACCGCGCCAGAGCTGCGCGCGGTGCCAGATGGGCTTCGGTGTCAAAGAATAATCCTCTGGAAAAGCGACCTCCCAGATCGGGTTCAAGATCGGATATCTCGCTGCCCGTCACCTCGCGGAAACCGGTTGTGCGGCGGGCAAAGCGCGCCAGATCGGATTTGTCCCGCGCCGCAGATACAACAAGCGATCCCTGCCGTTGCACTACGCCGGTTTTTGCTTGCCACCAATCGGCTGCTTGCTGGCCCAAACGCACGACTGGCTCTTCGGCGCTTTCGCCTTCGCAAAACGGAGCCAGCATACCGCCGGCCCACCATGAACAGGCATGAGGTCCGGTATCGTTGTGGCGGTCGACAAGGGTGACATCAGCACCACGGTCCAGCAATGCACGCGCCACACACAGGCCCGCAACACCAGCCCCTACGACGGTCACCACGGTCATTGCCACTGCCCATGGAAATGATGGACCGGCCCGTGACCTGTGCCGATTTTTAGACGGTCAGCGGCTTGGATCGCAGATTGAAGGTAAAAATGCGCTGCCTGTACGGCCTCCGCGAGGGGAAGACCCTTGGCCAGCTGTGCGGCAATGGCTGCGGAGTATGTGCATCCCGTTCCATGGGTGTTCCTAGTATCGATGCGGGGGGCGTTATAGCTGCTCACAATGCCATTTGCGTCCACAAGAACGTCTGTGCAGAGGTCGCCCGTGGCATGGCCGCCCTTCATCAAAACGGCCTTTGGTCCCATTGCGATCAGTTGCTGGCCCTGCGCGGCCATTTCTTCCGGGGTCTGTGCCTCGGAAGTATCGAGAAGTCGTGCCGCTTCGGGTAGGTTCGGGGTGAGAAGGCTCACATTTGGCAAGATGTGTTCGATCAGCGCGGCAACTGCTGCATCCTGTAACAGTGTATCGCCGGATTTGGCGATCATCACAGGGTCGGCAACAACGGGGCCTTCAAAGGCTTTTAGCCCTTTGGCGGTTGCTTTAATGATGGCGGCGCTGAACAGCATCCCCAGCTTGATGGCACCGACGTCGATATCGGATAAAACCGCGTCGATTTGCGCGGCAACAATGTCTGCAGGGACTTCATGGACGGCAGTAACAGCGCGGGTGTTTTGGGCCGTCACTGCGGTGATCACGCTGGCGCAATAGACGCCATTGGCGCAGACCGCCTTGATGTCTGCCTGCACACCCGCACCGCCACCGCTATCAGAACCGGCAATCGTCAGGGCAGTTGGTGTGGGTTTCGTCACGGGCACGCCTCCAGAATTTGGGCGTGCCGACGCAAGAATGAGCCTCGTGCGATCTTGGTCGCACAATCTACCCGTTCCCTACGCCGGCATGACCCGGATCAGGTTCGACGGGTCGGTGCTGGCACCTCTCAGCCCTGATGGGCTCCCCGACGGATAAGTTTGTAAATGCTGCGCCCGTGATCGGGCGAAGCAGTGGAATTCTTGGGCTACCCTAAGACAGGGAGCGGCCAACTGCAACGGCCGAAATGGTGGCCGCGCGGGTCAACGTACTACCGCTCGTATAGAAGACGGGTGACTATGACACCATCTTGGCGGCGCTGGCTCTTCGCTCTGAGATGCATTGAGCGAGATAGCCTGCATCCTCGCCAACGGCCAGAAAACGCCCTGACCCCCATGTATTCAGCCAGCCAAGGCCAAGGAAATAGGCCCCGGGAACCTCACAGACGCCGCGATCAAAGACAGGTCTGCCGTGGTCGTCAAAGACATCCAGATCAATCCAGCTATAATCGGGGCGGAAGCCGATGCACCACAGAATTGAAGTGATCCCCTTTTCGGCCAGATCAATCTGGGTGATCTCGGACTCCGGACGCCAGAGTTTTTCAAATGGGGGCTCGGCCGGAGCGTCGATGCCATTGCTTTCAATATAGGCGTCGATCGTTTCGCGGATACCACAATAGCTTTTGTCAGCATCATCAAGGTTAGCCTCCAGATCAGGGAGGAACCGGGCGGTGGTGCCTTCCAATCCGGCCAGCGAGCCATAGAGGTTAAGCCCGTCGCAGGCGAATCTCCTCAGGTCTATTTCATGCCCGCCATCACGGCCCGTCATGTAGTGGTTTGTCTTGGCGCGTGCTTCTATCCCCAAAGGATGCTTGTCTACGGTCAGCTCGTAATGGCCCATTTCATACAGCCAGTCAGTCGCATCGCGCCCGCGGTACATGCGCGGCGAGCGCGGCGCAGGACCAACGGCAAGGTGGACTTCGCGGCCGGCCACGCGAAGATCTTCCATCAACTGCACGCCGGATTGCCCCGTGCCCACAACCAGGGTCGCACCGTCGGGCATTTGCTCAGGGTTGAGATAATCGGTCGTTTGCAATTGCAAAATAGACGGGTCCAGTTTGGAGGCGTAGTCGGGAATGATCGGTTTGTCATAGCCGCCTGTCGCAATCACCACCTCATCGGCAATCCAGTCGCCCGCCGTGCTTTTCACGTCAAATCGCCCGTCAACGCGGCGCGATAGCTTTTGTACTGTTACCCCTTCGATAACCGGAGGGGAGAAGCTGTCGGCGAAGGCCTCGAGGTATTCTACGATCTCGTCTTTGAGCATATAGCCGTCAGGATCGCTCCCCTGATAGGGAAAGTCGGGAAGACGGCATTGCCAGTTGGGCGTTACCAGACAAAAGCTGTCCCAACGTTGGTTGCGCCATGCGTGGGCGATTTTGTGTTTTTCCAGAACCACGTGGTCGATGCCGCGCGCCTTCAGGTGATAGCTGGCTGAAAGGCCCGCCTGGCCGCCGCCAATAATGACACAGGAAATAGAGGTTGCTGACTGGCTCATGATCGGGCTCCGGTATGTGGTGTTGGGGACATCTCGAGGCAGGCAACAACGGCGGTATCGGCAAAAGAACCGTTTGCATAGCGCTGTTCAAGCTTGCGCACCTGCCCAAGTGCAAGACTGCAGGGGTGTCCATAAATCTGCTCGACCCGCTTGCTTGCTTGGGTCAACGCCTTGCGGGTGCGATCCATGAAATCGGCGATGGGGTAGTCGCGACCGGCAGATAGATATTGCGAGATTACCGAGGAGGGGGAGTAGCATTGCTCAACCGCTCCGTCAGGCCATCGGATGCGAAAGTGGACTTCAGGCATATGCAGGCTCCGTCGGGGAAAGGGTCATGTAGGGAGTTTGGCGATAGTCCCAGAAAAGGGCGCTATGACCATTTGCCGATAGGGTGACTTTGTTGCCTGTCGTGACGCGCCCGATTGGGGCGGCGCAGATGTCTCTATCGGTGAAGGTCTGGATCACAGAGGCTGCGTTCTCGGCTGTGGTTGTCATCAAAAAGCCAAAGCTTGGAAAACTGCGCAGCCATTGGGCGAGGGGCACATCGGGCGGTAGCGGGATGGAAGCCACGTCGATTTCGATCCCCGCGCCAGAGCATTCCGCCAGCATCAATGCTGTGCCGGGGATGCCTGCCTGACTGATGTCCTTGCAGGCTGTAACCATGCCTGTTGCCGCCAGTCTGGCCAGCAGTGCTGCGTCATCGCGCAGTCGTTGATGGGGCGCATCCAGCGCAGCCTGCCAATTGTCGAACGGGGCGCGGTATGCGCCACGGTGATCTATGGCACAGATCAGGACCTCTTCGGGGGCGGCATCAAAACTGGTCATCAGCTGCTTAGCGTGGCCAAGGATAGTTACCGACAGGTTCAGCTCGTCCGCGCCAAGGTTGCTATGGCCCCCGACGATCGGCACGCCATATGCCTGTGCGGCGGCGGCCATACCGGCAAGAACAGGCTGTGCGGCTTTGGCATCGGGTGCCCAGATGGCATTGACCACCGCCATAGGTGTGCCGCCCATTGCCAGCACATCAGAGATATTGACCATCACGCCGCACCAACCTGCAAACCACGGATCGGCGTTGACGAAACCGGGGATAAAGCCTTCGCCTGCGAACAGGGTCCAGCCGCCGTTGCCATCTGGTAGGGCGGCGCAATCATCGCCGGGATGGCCTGTGGTCTCTGGGCTGAGGCCCAAGGCGGCAACCGTCGCCGCGATGTCTGTTTTGCTTGTCACGCCACGTGCGCTGGCCAGCTGATCCGTCAGACCTTTCAGCCCCGCCTGGGTCGTGATGTCAAAATCGTCGTTCATTCAGCCACCAGTGCGCGGGGCAGCGGGTCTTTTGCCGGAGGGTAGGCTGCTAGATCGGCCTGCATTTTGACATGGGGAATACCGTGGTGATCCTCATAGGAAAGGCTTTGCCAGTTCAGCCGGTGAAAAAGCGGCTCGTTCTGGGTTTGGACATGAGCGAGGAATTGATCGCACCCGCGCGCATTTGCCGTCGAGACAGCACAGCGTATCAAATTGGCACCAAGCTGTGCGATGCGGCGATAGCGGCGGTCAACGGCCAGTCGTGATCCCCACCAGATCCTGTCGGCTTCTTGATGGATACGCACAGTGCCGACAACCACGCCTTGCGGGTCCAGTGCGACAATCGTGTCGGCATAGGCGTCGATATCGTCACGGTCATCGCTGTCGAAAAGCTGCTGCTCGTCGCAAAACACCGCACGGCGCAGGGCGGCTGCGGCGGCATGTTCGGCAACTGTTTCGGCGACCTTTACCTGATAGGTGATCAGGGCAGCGGGAAGGCTATGAAAGCTCATGCCGCCACCTCTTTGATGCGAAACTTCTCATAGGTCGACAGGGCCGAACATGCACCGCATTTGGCGCACCCTGCTTTGGCTTTTGTCGCGGCTAACCCGCTATCGATGATCATCTTCGAAAGAGGCTCGAGGATCGCGTTCATGAAATCGCTGCTGGGGGAGGGGTGGCTTTCGAGGGGGGTGCCAGACACGGGCACGAAGGGCACCACAAACGGATAGACGCCAATTTTCACAAGGCGGTGCGAGATATCAAGGATCTGTTCCACCGTGTCGCCAAGCCCTGCAAGGATATAAGTCGAAACCTGCCCGGGGCCAAAAATCGGAACGGCCGCTTTGAAGGATTGAAAGTACTTGTCGACGCTCACCTGTGCCTTGCCGGGCATGATCCTTTGGCGCACCTCATCCGATACGGCCTCGAGGTGCATACCCAGTGTGTCAACTCCTGCGTCTTTCATGCGCTGGAGCCAGATGTCATCTTCTGGCGGTTCGCATTGCGCTTGGAGCGGAAGGTCAACCGCGGCTTTGATCGCAGCGGCACTTTCGGCCAGCACGGCTGCGCCACGATCGGGCCCTTTGGGCGTGCCGGTGGTCATTACCATGTGTTTGACACCGTCAAGCTCGACCGCCGCCTTTGCAACTTCGGCCAATTGTTCGGGGGTTTTGTGCGCGATGGTGCGCCCCGCGGCGAGCGATTGCCCAATGGCGCAGAACTGGCAGGTTTTGGTGCGGCTTTGATAGCGGATGCAGGTTTGCAGAACTGTCGTGGCCAATACGTCGCGGCCGTGTAGCACTGCGATCTGGTTGTAGGGCACGCCTTCTGCGGTCACGAGGTCCGAGAATTTCGGTTTGGCCGGAAAAGTCACACGCGCGACGTCCTCGCCATTCTTGCGGATCACCGAGCTGCCGTCCGCGTCGGGGGCATCCACGACATAGGGGCTTTCGAAGGACGGAGCCGTGTGCACGGGGACCATCACGGTCATGTCGCCAATGGTCACGGCCTTATGGTCGGTCGGGCCGGCCCCGCCACGGCGGCTTTGATGGCCTACGGTCGGGTCGACAAGGCGCATGCCTTTGGTCTGAAGCTCGTTGATGAGTGTTTCATTGTACAATGGGGCTCTCCTCGAATGGGGGTTCCACAGGTGCTTGAGGTTCGGTGCCTTGCGTGCCGGTCATCTGGCGGGGCTGGGTGGGGGTTGTGTCGTGTACAAGGTGCAGTAACTCGGGGCGGGCGTAATGCCCGACGCTGTCCATCATGCGCTTGCGTTTGGTGATCAGCTTCATGTCCAGATCGCCGATCAGGATACCTTCGCCTTCGGTAAGCGGGGGCACGACGTGGCGGCCCTCGGGGGTGATCATGCAGGTCATGCAGCCGTCACGAAGCCCTTTTCGCAGCTTGGGGTCATCGCTGATGGAGGTGATTTGCTCTTCGCTCAACCAGCCTGTCGCGTTGATTACGAAACATCCGGATTCGAGCGCGTGGTGGCGCATTGTGACTTCGATCTGTTCGCCAAATATCGGCCCGACAAGGGAGCCGGGGAATTGTGCAACATGGATTTCTTCGTGCTGTGTCATCAGCGCGTAACGGGCCAGCGGGTTGTAATGCTCCCAGCAGGCCAAAGCACCGACGCGCCCCACAGCGGTATCAACGACTTTAAGTCCGGCACCGTCGCCTTGGCCCCAGATCATCCGTTCATGGTAGGTCGGGGTGATTTTACGCCGCTTGAGCGCGATCTGTCCGTCAGCGTCAAACACGATCTGCGTATTGTAAAGCGAACCCTTGTCACGTTCGTTCACACCGAGAACGGTAACAATTCCAAGGTCGCGGGACAGGGCGGAAATCGCGTCTGTTTCGGGAGAGGGGATAGTGACGGCTTCTTCGTAGAGGCGCAGATGTTCAGCGCCCTGAAGCATAGGCGGCAGCACAAAGGAGAAATAAGGATACCAAGGCACAAAGGTTTCTGGAAACACGACAATCTGGGCACCTTTGGCAGCTGCATCCGACATTGCATCTTTGACCTTGGACAAAGTGCCTGCCCGTGAGGTCAGGTCGGGTGCGATTTGCACGGCGGCAGCGCGAACAATTGAGGGGCCTGTCATCTGTGTTTTCCTTTTGTGGTCAGCAGAAACGGCGCGGACCATTGGCCCGCGCCGCAAGCGTCAGAGTGTCCAGGTGTCCAGAATGAACGCGTCATCCCGACGGTGAAGCAACACAATGTCGAGCACGTCCTGAGGTGCGATAGGGATGATGCCGGGCAACAACGACTGTTCGCCATGGCCATAAAGGGCCTGCAAGGCGAAGCGGCAGGCGTAGACTTTGCCGCCTTTATCCATGAATTTTTTCAGGTTGGCTGAAAAGTTCTGGTGGCCGGGGAAGGCGTCATCACCCAATGTCGGAAATCCGCGCTGAATACCCAGCGTGACGCCAGGGCCGTAAAGCAGGATCGAGGTATCGAAACCCTTTTTCAGCAGGCGTTGGCTGACAAGGATATTGACCAGACCGATCGAGCCTTCAAAGGCCACGGTGTGAAAGGTAACGAGTGCTTTTTCGCCGGGCTTGGCCTGCACATCCTCGAAGACTTTGTTTTCGTAATCTACAAAGTAGTCACCGTCCTTGTGTTTCTCCATCTTTACTTCGGGCATGCGGGCTATCTCCTTATCAAAAGTTGCGGCGCATGATTGTTGCGCTTGATTTAGGGAAACTCACCGGAGATTGTTTCACAATTGTATGTATGCCGTTTTCCTATCAATTAGCGTTTACTGCTATTTTTTAGGGCAATAAATTGAAATTTTAGATCTAAAATTAGGCAGTTATTGCCATTTTCTGTGGGGTTGCATTCAATCCATTCAATCTCTATTTAGCTGAATATTGCGTTATATTGATTTAATTGTATGGAGTTGCTGTCATGGATGGCTGGATACCAGAGATTCCTGATTCGACAGGCCCGGTTTATCTCTTGATTGCGGATGCGATCGCGCGCGACATGGAGACAGGGCGGCTTCAATCAGGCGACAGGCTTCCGCCGCAGCGCAGGCTGGCGGATTTGCTGGGGTTGGATTTCACAACCGTATCGCGCGGCTACAAAGAGGCGGCGCGGCGTGATCTAGTCGAAAGCCATGTCGGTCGGGGGACGTTTATTCGAGGAGCCCGTGCAGAGGGGCGGGAAGATGACCCCGTGCGCACCGCGCAGGTGGATCTGTCGATGAATCTGCCGCCGGAGCCTGATGATCCTGATCTTGTCGACCGGATGCGTGGCGGTCTGATGGATGTTTCTGCCAATATGGTGTCGTTGTTGCGTTACCAGTCGGGTGTGGGGAGCGATAAGGATAAGGAGGCGGCCTCGGTCTGGCTGTCTATGCGGGGTATGGTGCCGCGGCTTGACCGTGTGGCGATCACGCCGGGGGCGCATCCTGCGATTATGGCGGCGCTTGGGACATTGACCCGTCCGGGGGATACAATCGCCTGCGAGGCGATCACCTATCCCGGCATTCGCAGAATCTGTAAGCAGATGCGGCTTAACCTTGTGGGTATCCCTTTTGATGATGAAGGTATCTTGCCGGATGCCCTATCGGAAGTGATCGCGGCCCATGGCCCGCAGGCCTTGTATTTGAATCCGACGTTGAACAATCCCACCACGCGCACGATGACGATCGAAAGGCGTATGGCAATCGCTGAGATCTTGCGCCGCCACGGCTTACCTCTGATCGAAGATGACGCCTACGGGTTCGTGCCCGCCCGTGCGCCTGCGCCTTTGGCGACAATGGTTCCCGAGCTCACGTGGCATATCGGTGGGCTGGCAAAATGCATTGGTGCGGGGCTTCGGCTTGCTTATGTGGTGTCGCCAGACAGCCGACAGGCGCTGTCCCTCGAGCAGAACATCAAAACGATGGCGGTGATGGCGTCGCCTGTAACAATGGCGATTGTCACGCGGTGGATATCTGATGGAACCGCCGACCGCATCCGCCGCTTTGTGCGCAAGGAGGCCTCGGCACGGCAAAAGATCGCGGTTACTTGCCTGCCGAACGCGAATTTTGTCTCTGACCCGGAGGCGTTTAACATCTGGCTGACCTTGCCACACGGTTGGCACCGCGCCGATATTCTGGCGCGGATGGCTGGTCGCGGTGTGGGGATTGTGCCCAGCGATGCCTTTGTTGTGGCGGGGCAGGCGCAGGAGCAACTGCGCATCTGTCTTTGCGGGCCTATCGGGCGTGACCAGTTACGCGAAGGGTTAGAGTATCTGGGGCACACATTGGACTATGGACTATGGGCCGAATGAATTGACGGGAATGTTGGGCCGAGGACACATTCCGGTCAGTCGATGTTTCTGCGCGATTTCTTCTAGGCTTGATCGGATCGGGCAGGTGCATGGCTTTGCATCCGTCCGTTCTGTTTCCAGTAGGCTGACACGCCGTAGCGGCAAGGGTGTGCGTCGCAACGTGGCGCTCGTGGCTTTGGGGTAATTTGGTTCGGAGCAGGTAGCCAAGCGCCGCCTCAAAGCCTCATGGGGATCTGGCAACAAACATGCATCTGCGCGATTGTTTATAGGGATTTAGCTGTTTTCGGCGGTAGAGCCGGTTTTGGCGGTCTTCAATACTGAAGGGGCCGCGTTGACATTATCATGGGTCGCAATGCCAAGAAAATGCGCAACCAGATCCAGAGCGCAGTCGCCGCCCAAGCCAGTTTTCAACATGTCTGGGTTGTCGAGGATTGTCAGGGTTTTCATTGCGGCTCCAAATTGATTGCGGTCTCTCGCTTGGGCCATGCATGGCGGGAAATCTGGGCCGAACTTTGTTCTAAACGTGGAATTCCCGAGTGGTGATAAACATTGTGGCGCGGGTCAGGGGCGCTTTGAATGCTGCAGATCGGGCATTGGAAGCAGGTTTTCATTGTGGGTCGAGTTAGCACCTTTGGGTTGTTTGCATCCTTTCGCGGATATTAAGGAAATTGGGTAGGGAGGGGCGATAAACAATCGTATTGCCAATAAATTGTTCAAATCCTCAGTCGTAAGCACTCTTCTTGTGGTAGATTGAATGCGATTGGACGGAAAAGCCCCAAGGGAGGGAATTTAGTCTTGTAATGCCGGTTTTCAAGCGGCACCCTTCAAACATAAACCTCTTGCATAACAAGTAATGCTCGTTTGAGCTTTGGAGTAATTTCCCTATGTCCTCACGCCCCCGTGCTGAGAAAACAGCTTCCCCAGAGACTGATGTTTCCGAAGCAATCGATCAGTCACAACGTGCCGATTGGAGTGCATACGCCAAGGCCTATGATCTTCTATCCCAGCACAACCCAGAGTATCTTGCGATACAGCAGGATTTTGAAAAATACCTCGGGACGATCGAAACACCCCGACGCATTTATGACATCGGTGGGGGCACCGGTAATTACACTGAAATAGCAGCGCGGGTCTTTCCAGATAGCGAAGTGATCCTGGCCGAACCTGACCCGGGTATGATTGCCGCGGCACGTGCGAAATTGGCGCATTACGAAAACGTGCGATTTGAGAACACCGGTCTTGAGCATCTAGAGGCGGATGGCATGGCTGATCTGATCGTCTGCGTGCATGCGCTTTATGCGATGCCGGGGCAGGAACAGCGTCTTGCCGATTTGCACCGTGTGTTGCGTCCGGGTGGCTTGATCTACCTTGTTGATCTGGGGCGCTACATGGATGTCGCGGATTGGCGCCGATATTTGTTTGCAAGCCTGCGGAAAGAGCGTGGTTTGATTGGTGCGCTCAAGGTCATCTGGGATGGTCGCGAAATTGCCAAACAGAACACGGCGATTTTCGAGGCGCAAAAGAAAGGCGTCTATTGGACCCATTCGGAGGAAGAGTTTGCATCGGCCGCGACTGCGGCAGGCTTTGAGATTCTCAGACAAGACACCGTTTATCGGGGCTACAGCGACCTGCTGGTATGCCGGGCTAAAAATAACTGCATCGGGGGCGAGATAGAACAATGAACGAGCAAGTCATCGAAGCGTTAAAGAACGTCCGCTATAAAGTCATGAGCGATGATAACGACCTCGAAGAAGTTTACCGGCTGCGCTACAAATGCTACCGCGCAGAGCGTACCATCCCACAAAATGACCTCGGGATTATGACAGATCCCTTCGACGAGACCAAGAATTGCGTTCATGTGGCCGTTGAGATGGAAGGGCGATTTGTGGCGTCCATGCGTATCCATTTGATGTCAAAGCTCTCGCAAGAGTCTCCCACATTGGAAGTCTTTCCCGAGATCATGGAGAATATCGAGCGAGGCAAGACAGTTGTCGATCTGACCCGTTTTGTGATTGATCCGGCCGCGCGAGAAAAACATGTATCGCTGCATTTTCTGGTATTGCGGATCCCGTTTTTGGCAGCCTCTTTCTATGATGTAGATGTGGCTCTTGCGCCGGTCAGGACCGAGCACACCGCCTTTTATCGGCGCTATCTTGGCTATAAATCCGAACTGGAGCCGCGCAGTTATCCAGGTTTGCGAAAGCCGATACAGCTTTTGACTGCGCAATTTCGGGAACAACGTGACGCTGTTCTCAAGCGCACACCGGTTTTCGGCCCTGTGGATAGCATCCCCAGCTCCCGAATCGATTTTCCCGATATGTCTGCGGTCTATGAGGCATCCAAAAATGGCCGCTTCGCGGCAGCCTGAATTTTCAATTATCTCGCTACAGTAGAAAGCTGCGCCGCAAAGCCTGTTTGCGGCGCCTCGCAGGCGGCGAAAGGACCGGCCGGCGGAGCTATTTGATACAAGTTGTCTTAAAGTAAGGGCAATAAAAAGCCCGGATCGCCTTAAGATCGGCCTAATTTTAACAAGGTTAGATTGTATCTTTCTATCTGTGAGTTCCGGTAGAGGTGAACATGCAGGACCTGAGAAAATATTGGGCGGCGCGGGGCGACTGGTTCAGCTCCCGAGGCCGTGAAGAGCGCATCAAGGATTATATTGCGCTTGCCAATCAGCTTGTCTGGAAGCGGCAGGTGAGCCTTTTGGCTGCTGCGGTTCTGGCTGCGCTCTATCTGGATGCGTTTACTATTTTCACATATTACGCAGTGGTGGCCATCAGTGAAATGCTGGACCTCTACCTTGGCTACAAGGCCAAGGACTGGGACGGGAAGAACCCCGTAATGGGCGGCCGTATTCTCAAGCGTATCGTGTTGAACACAGCTGTTAGTGGCGTAGCGATTTCGGCATTCACGATCAGTATCGCGGTCCAACAGCCCGCCGTCGGGCATTTTCTGCCGCTCTTTTTCCTGTTCTCGGCAGCTGTTTTTGCGGCAATGTACAATAGCCAGATGATGGGCGTCTTGGTCTTGCGCCTGTCTATCTATGCTTTGGCATTCCTGTACATCGCATGCCTTGATGTGATGCGCTACCTGCCACCGCTCAGCTCTCCGATATGGCTGGAATTTTTCACCACTATTTTTGTGCTGTATTTTATCTGTGACATCTCGATGAAATTTTATTCAAATTATCAGGATCGTCTTAGGCAGATGAAATTGCTGCGCGATGAAAATGAGCGTACCAAAGCCGCCTTGGAGGTGAAGTCGCAATTTCTGGCAACGGTCAGCCATGAGCTGCGCACGCCCTTGACGTCGATCATCGGTTCGCTTGAGCTTATCAAGGCCGATAAACGGCAGATCCTTCCCGACGGGTTGAAGCCGGTCATCGGTATCGCTGCGCGTAACGGACAGCGGCTTGCTGCGTTGATCGAAGATCTGCTCGACTTACAAAAGCTTGAGGCGGGCGAGATGGCCTTCCATTTCCAGCCCCTTGATGCGAACGAACTGGTGTCCGAGGCTGTAGACTCAACAGCGGGCTATGCAGGCAAGCTGGGCATCGAAGTGACGACAGCGTTTTGCCCTGAAAGCTGCAGGATCGCCGGAGACCACAACCGCCTCATTCAGGTGATGAGTAATCTGTTGTCCAATGCTTTGAAGTTCTCGCATGATGGCGGGGCGGTACATGTGCGGGTTGAAGTCATTAATTCGCGTGTCCGTATTGCGGTGCAGGATAACGGTGTGGGTATTCCCGAGGGTGCCGAGGAATGCGTTTTCGGCAAATTCAGTCAAGTCGACTCCTCCGATGTGCGCAAGGTCGGCGGTACAGGTCTGGGCCTGAATATTACCAAGCAGATCATCGAGCGTCACAATAGTACGATCAACTATGTCAGCAAATTGGGCGTTGGTTCCACATTCTACGTCGAATTCGACCGGCTGACAGCGGGCGATGGGTCGGACAATGTCACCGATTCACTTGCGAAAGCCGCCTAAATCAATCAACAACCTGTGGGGGCCGGGCCCGGTAACACGGCCATACCTGTAGGAACCGCTGATGCCATGATTGCGCTAGGCGTTTGAGGTGCTCTTGCGTGGTTTTTTGAGGACGGGCATCGGCTCTTTTACCTCGGGATCGATGTTCTTTGGAAAGCTGTCGTTGAGTATTTTGTACCGCATACGCGCGTCCGTGATTGCCCCGTAAGAGGCGATCAATTCACGTATAGGCCCCCCTAGTCGTTCAAGCCCTGAGACAAATGCAAGGATGACGCCGACCTCCGCTTCTCCCTGAATGACCATGTAGCCGCCCCATGCGATCACCCCGAATGGCCCAAGCGAGATCAGGAGGTTGTTGATTGTTTTCATGATGTTTTTTGTCATCAGAAAACGTGTGCGTAGTTGCAAAATGTGGTCAGTGATTTGGGTAAACCCTTCGGGTGGGGGCTTGTCCAGCAGGTCCGGTTCGGCGTTATCTACGATGTAGTTGCCAAGGGCTCGCACGGTGATGGCCTTTTTCGCTGAAAGCTTGTTCATACGTGCCTGAAATATCGGAACGATTACGAACTGTGGCGAATAAAGCGCCAGCGCGATCGCAGCGACTGCGGGTTCGATATAGAACATATACCCCAACACGACAAAAAGCGTGCCAATCTGCAAAAGCGGACCGGAGATGGCGGCACCGGCAAAACCGCCCAGCTTTTCTGTCTCGCTGGACAGCATTGAAACGACGGTCCCCTCATCCACCACATCTTCGCCTTGCTTGCTGGCCTGTAACAAGGCGGGCGGCGTGACCGTATAAATGCAATAATAGACCGAGCGTCGCAGCGCATGCACAATGCGGGCCGATATAAGCTCGCGTTGTACACGCATCGCAAATTTGACACCGGCGGTCAGTAACAAGGCGGCCACGTAAAGTGCGCCCAGCTGTACCAACAATGCGACGTCCTTATTGGCAACCGCATCGTCAAGCAGCCTACGCTGCAGCTCTAATGGCACGGGGGCCAGCGGCAGCAAGGCAAGTGTCAGGCAGATCACGACAACCTGCTGCCACTTCGAGTATTGGAATATATAGCGATAGACGGAAGTCGGCATGGTGGGCATGAGGTTGGTTTTACCTGTTTAGTGTGACCAGCAGAGGTTGGTCGGGAAAGGTGCCGAGGCAGGTCAAAATATCTTGGACGCTATAGCTATTCGATCTTCATCGCTTCAGTTTCGATCGCGATTGCGACCTTATCGCCCACAAGGCCGTTTTCAACAGCATAGGTCATGCCAAAATCCTTGCGTTGAATCTCGGTGCTCATGGATAGGCCCAACACGTCCCGCTTGTGGCCAAACGGGTAGGGTGCCGCCTTGTTGAGGGTAACCTCCAGCGTTACGGGGCGTGTTTGCCCCAAAATGGTCAGATCACCTGTGACCGTCCCATTTGTTGCGCTTGCCGCCTTGCCGCTGGTGGCAGTGAAGGTGATCGCCGGATGGTTATCCACGTCAAGGAAATCACTGCCACGCACATGACCATCACGCGCCGCATTAAAGCTTTCGATGCTGGCCGCATCAATGCTCACATTCACTTCGCCGAGTTCTTGGGTTTCGGCATCGTACATGAATTCGCCGGAGATGTTGGTAAACAGGCCCAGTGTTTTGGCATATCCGATGTGCTCGACTGTAAAGTAGACTGTCGTATGCTTGGGATCGAGCTGGTAGTTCGCCATTTCGGCCTGTGCGGCAGTTGCGATCAGGAATGCGAGTGCAGATGTAGTCAAAAGATGCATAAGTGCTCCGGCTGTTCAGGTCGCCGGCATGCAGGTCCGTCCGGCGTTTGTACCAGTTTACACTAAAAAAACGTTGTAGGCTTCAATCTACCGTGAGGGAGGATATTTTGGTCGATCTATGCTGTTCCACATGGAACATTCATCGCGCAAAGGGGGCGGACGGGCGCGTTGATCCGGAACGTGTTGTGGCAGCTATCGGTTCTGTTCTCGCGCCGCGCGGGTTGGACATTCTGGCACTTCAGGAAGCTGACGAAGAATGCCGCCCCCATGCCCGCATTGTCGATACTGCGCGTATCGCGTCGCTCACGGGGCTTCGTTCGGTTCACAACAGGGCTGAGCTGCGGTGGGGGCCCGAAAGCGACGGTTTTCTGGGAACGATCCTGTTTGTGCATCCGGCGCTTCAACAGACACATGCGGATGTGATTGACTTGCCCGGTCATTGCCACCGTGGTGCCATCAGCATCGAGACATCGCGGGAGGGGCGTAATTTCAGGGTTATGTCCACGCATTTGTCATTGTCTCAACCTCTGCGTATTCTCCAGATGCGGATCATCGGCCAATACCTACGCCGCCGCCCCAAGATGCAGACGATTTTGCTGGGTGATCTTAATGAATGGCGCCCGTGGGGTGGGCTTTGCTTTGCGCCTCGGCTGGTTGGGGCGCGGTTCGAGGGGCCTGTCCGGCGGACGTTTCCTGCTGCATGTCCTTTGCTGCCTTTGGACCGTATTTTGACAGATGCGCCTGGCGGTGTGCGTGATGTCGAGGCGATTAATACGCCTGCGACAAATGCGGCCTCCGATCATCGCCCTCTGGCGGGGGTGGTCACGGTTGTTTAATCTGTCCGGATGCTGGCCTGTTGCATTGGCCAAACCTTTGAGGTGCACTAGGTTAGGCGCATGAAAGCCAGAATGATCCCGGAAGCAACTCTGCACCGCGCGCCCAAATCCGACCGCCTATCCAATCCGGCCTCGGTATTCGGTGTTGTGGCCGCTGGCCTGTTGTTGGGCGTTGCGGTCCTTTCCGAGCTCGCGTTTTCCGCGCCATTGCGGCCTATTCTTTTGTTTCTCGCAATCTCGGGCCTGTGTTTGCGCGGATTGATGAGCAGCTATCCACACTCCAAGCTAGGAAGCTGCAATATCGTGACGTTGCTACGCGCTGCTCTTGTGTCAGTTCTGGCGGGGGCAATTTTTGCGCCAGCGCCGGCTTGGGCGGTGTTTTTTATCGCTGTTCTGGCGTTCTTGAGCGATGGAGCCGATGGTTGGCTGGCGCGGCGTTCGGGCCTAAGCTCTGACTTCGGGGCGCGGTTCGATATGGAAATGGATGCATTGCTGGGGGCGGTTCTGGCGCTTGTTCTATTGGGGCATGGCTTGGTTGGTTTCGGTATTCTTGTTTTGGGGTTTACGCGCTACGTCTTTGTGCTTGCTGGTCTGATCTGGCCTGCGCTTCGGGGGGATTTGCCCGAGAACTACCGGCGCAAGACCATTTGTGTCGTTCAGATCGCAGCATTGATTTTGCTGGTGTTCCCGCTAACCCCATCGGCCGTGGCCCCGTTGATCACCTCTGTGGCAGCTTGCCTGCTTTTGTACTCCTTTGCTGTTGATGCATGGGCCCTGATGCGGCGTGGCGCATGAAGGCTGCGGGCTACCTTGTTTTTGCTGCGCTACTTGTTTTTGTGCTGCTGGCCATGCCTAGCCATCCCGACAGTGTGGGGTGGGGCGCGCTAGGGCGCGCGCCGCTTGAGTTGCCGGTGATCCTGTTCGCGGTGATCGCGTTTGGGCGCAATTGGGGGGTGCAGTTGGTGATTGCGGCGTTGCTGGTGACAGTGACGTTTATCAAACTTGCCGACATCGGAATGTTCACCGCCTATGACCGCAGCTTTAATCCGATTTTGGACACTTTCCTGATAAAGGCCGGTTTGGGATTGCTTCGCGATAGTATCGGTATGCCGCTCACAGTTTTGGCTGTAGCGGGGGCGGCTTTGGCGACGGTGCTGTTGTTCTACATCCTGATGCAGGCGCTGCGGCTTTGGGCGGAAATGTCGGTGCCGCGGTTAGGGCGGCTTGTGGCTGCTGCGGGCGCATTGGCGTTTGCAGGATTGGCTGTGGCTAAAGTGGGGCCTGAGCCTGACCACTGGCGTTTTGCACAAAGCCTGCCGGGGAGTGCGAAAACATCCGCGTTGGCCTTTGCACGGGTATCGCAGATGCGCGAAACAGCGCTCGATCTGGTGCAGTTCCGCGCGGCCGCCGCTCAAGACCGCTATGCGGATGCCACGGGGTTGCTTGACCGGCTGCAAGGTCAGGACGTGATCATCATCTATATCGAAAGCTATGGACGGGCCAGTTTCGAGAACCCGCTGTATGCGCCCACCCATACCACGACATTGCAAGCGCAGCTTGGGCCGCTGCAAGAGGCGGGATTTGCCGTGCAAAGTGGTTGGCTCACCTCGCCCACAGCAGGCGGGCAAAGCTGGCTGGCACATGGGACGCTGTCCAGCGGATTGTGGGTATCAGATAACGGGCGTTACAGCGCAATGTTGGCGAGCGGGAACAAAAGCCTGTTCCATATCGCCCAAGAGGCAGGGTTTCGCACCGCTGCTGTTATGCCTGCCATTACGTTGGCTTGGCCCGAAAGTGAGGCAATGGGGTTCGACGTGATCCTTCCGGCCGCTGACATTCCCTATAAAGGTGCGCGGTTCAATTGGGTCACCATGCCTGATCAATTCACGCTGGCGACCTACCCGGACCTGTTGCCAAAGGATGCGCGCAGCGACTTTATCCAGATCGCGCTGATCTCTTCGCATGCGCCTTGGGTGCCTGTGCCGGATATGATCCCATGGGAAGATGTGTCGGATGGCACTGAATTCAACGAAATGGCCGCTCGCGGGCCAACGCCACGAGAGCTGTGGAAAAACCGCGATGACGTCCGCGAGGCGTATCGGCAGGCGATTGATTACTCCCTGCAGGCCACCTTTTCGTATATCGCCCGCCTTGGCGCTGACGCGCCTTTGGTTTTTGTGCTTGGGGATCATCAGGCTGCAGGGTTTGTTGCAGGCAGTGATAACCGCGATGTGCCCGTTCATGTGGTGGGGCCACCCGAGGTGGTAGAGCGGTTGAACGGCTGGGGATGGCAGGACGGGCTTGTCCCCGGTGGGCCGGTGCGGCGGATGGATCGCTTTCGGAATGATTTCATCGCAGCTTTCAGCGATGAAACCCTAGCGGAGGCCGTGGAATGAAGCGCGCGCTCAACGTGATCGGGTCGCTTTGTGTGCTGGGCGTGCTGTTTTGGTGGGCGGATGCACAAGCCGTGATCGCGCAGCTGCGAGGTGTTTGTACGGGGTGGGTCGCGGCGGCTGTGGCTGCGTTGACAGGGGTGACCGCGCTGATGGCCAAACGCTGGCAGATGCTGGCGCGCAGCTTTGATATCGAAATCGACTACCGCCGTGCGCTGGGCGAATATTACCTTTCACAAATGGTGAATTTTGTCCTGCCGGGGGGCGTGGCCGGTGATGTGACCCGTGCCGTGAGGTTGCGCCAGAACACCACGCTTGTGCGGGCAGCGCAGTCGGTGATGGCCGACAGGATATTGGGGCAGGGGGTTATGTTCGTGCTGCTGGGGGGCGCATTGACGGTTGCCTTGCTTTGGCCGGGGGGCCTCAACTGGCCAAAGGCCGCTTGGGCGGGGATTGGTTTTGGGGCGCTCGCCGTTGTTATCCTGGGTTTTGTTGCGCGCGGCGACCATGGCACAGGGCGCTTCCTGCTCGAGGTGGGGCGGCTTTTCGGCCAGATGCGGTTATGCATATTATCGCTTGTTATAGCGGGTTTGCTGATCTTTTCGTTTTATGCCTGCGCCCGGGCAGCGGGTACCGATATTCCGCCGGCGGGATGGCTGACGGTAATTCCGCTGGTTCTATCGGCCATGCTGATCCCGTTGTCCGTCGGAGGGTGGGGGTGGCGCGAAGGCGCGGCGGCGGCTTTGTTTCCACTTATCGGAGCACCAGTAGCCGCTGGCATTGCAACCGGTATCGTCTATGGCGCTGCGATGATGCTCGCCGCGCTTCCGGGCCTTTATTTCGCGTGGCGCGTTGCTCCGGTGCCATCGCCCGCACATCAACACTAGCAAGGAAAATGACCATGACGAATTTGATTAATCCTACGCGCCGTACCGTCCTGCAAGCAGGGCTGGCGATTGGCGCAAGTGCTGCAATGCCCGCATTCGCCCAAGCACAAACGCCAGTCAATTTTCAGTTGTCATGGCTTCACTCGGTGCAATTCGGGGGCAGCTATATCGCGCAGAACAAGGGTTATTGGCGGGATCTGGGGTTGGACGTATCTTTGACCCAAGGTGGGCCAAACGCCCCTGTCGAGCCGCCTGTTGTTGCGGGACAGGCTTTGGTCGGGATCTCTGCTGCGGATTATACGGCCTCGGCTGTGGCGCAGGGCGCGCCGTTCAAGATTATCGGCGTTGCGATGCAAAAGAACCCGTTTGCCATCACTTCGCTGCCCTCCAATCCGGTCAACACCCCCGGGGATTTGATCGGTAAGCGTATCGGCATGGCTGTGGCCAATACGCCGGTGTTGCAGGCGCTATGTACGATCAACAACATCGACATCAACGAAATTGAAATTGTCCCGACGCAGTATGATCCTGCGCCACTTGTGGCAGGGCAGGTGGATTGTCTGTTGAACTGGGAAACCGATCTGCCTGTGGCCATGACCATTCAGGGGGTGGATAATGTCACTATGTTGTTGGCAGATCATGGCTATGCACTTCATTCCCAAACCTACATCACGACCGAGGATAGTATTGCCAATCGCCGTGCCGATCTTGTGAAGCTCCTAAAGGGGGAGGTCATGGGGTGGAATGACTACTACGCTGATACTGATGCTGCTGCGGATTTGGCGGTCAGTATGTTCCCGGATGCAGGGCTCGATTTGCCGACGCAACAGCTTCAGGCGCGCCGGCAAGTGCCGTTGATGTACTCTGAATTGACGCAGGCGCATGGTTTCGGCTGGTTCACGGAAGAAACGGTCGCAGACAATATAGAAACGCTGGCGCTGCTGGGTCTTGAGGTGGACGCGGGGCTTTGGGACCGGTCTGTGTTGGCTGAAGCCTTGGCATAGGCACCTTGGGTAGGATGGACATTCGCTGCAATCAGGTTGCGAAACGTTTTGGCGATCTTGAGACTGTAGCGCCGATGACGTTGACCTTCTCGGCAGGGCAGACCACGGCATTGGTCGGCCCTTCGGGGTGTGGGAAATCGACATTGTTGCGGATGATCGCAGGGTTGGAGCAGCCCAGCCAAGGGGCAATCCATATTGGTGAACAAACACCGCGTGCTTTGGCCAAACGTGGCGGGCTGGCGATGGCGTTTCAAGACGCGTCATTGTTGCCGTGGCGTTCGGTGCGCGCAAATATTGCTCTTGGTGCGACATTGGCGCGTAAACCTTCAGGGGCTGTGGATGATCTTATCTCACTCGTCGGGTTGGAGGGGTTTGAGGATGCGCGTCCCGCCGCGCTATCAGGCGGGATGCGTCAACGTGTTGCGATTGCACGTGCGTTGGTTTCAGACCCCGACGTGTTGCTGCTGGACGAGCCTTTTGCATCGGTGGATGCAATCACCCGTGCGCGCCTGAACGCCGAGCTGCCTGCGCTCTGGCGGGACACGACAACGGTTCTTGTTACCCATTCCGTGATCGAGGCCGTGCTGTTGTCTGATCGTGTGATTGTCTTGTCCAGACGTCCGGCGCAAATCACGTTGGATATTTCGGTCACGCTTGACGGTCCGCGTGATGAGGCGATGACCCGCACGCAGCCGTTCAAGGACTTATGTGACAGGGTTTTGGTCGCCCTTGAGGACAACGGCTGATGCGGCGTGTGTTGCCGGTTGTGATCGGTTTCCTTCTGTGGGAGCTTTTTGCGCGCCTGAGTGGCCAAGGGGTGTTGATCACTGGCCCTACTGCGATTGGTGTCCATTTGTATCAAAACGCAGGTCTGCTGGCGCGCGCCAGCCTAGAGACCACCCAAAACGCGGCTTGGGGTATCGTTTGGGGCAATCTGGTGGCCGTTGTGTTGGCCATGTTGGTGACGCTCATTCCGCGCAGTGCCCGCGCTGTCGGGTCATTGTCACTGCTGGTGTTCTGCTTGCCGCTTGTGGCAACGGGGCCGATCCTGCGGGTGCTTTATGGCCCTGGAAACGGGCCGCAGATTACATTGGCGGCTCTGGCGGTGTTTTACACAACCTTCCTTTCGCTGCGCATTGGCCTGCGGGCGATCCCGCAGGCGTGGGGTGATCTGGTCCGTCTTTACGGGCGCGGCCCTTGGACGATGTTGTGGTTGATCCGGATGCGGGCCGCTTTGCCCTACCTTTTCGTGGGTCTGCAAATTGCGGCACCTGCCGCCTTTCTGGGGGCGATGATCGGAGAATTCACCGGTGCCGAACGCGGGCTTGGAGTGCTCACGTTGCGGGCGATGCGCGGTTTGGATGTGGATGCGACTTGGTCGCTTGCGGTTATCGCGGCAGCGGTTTCGATACTGACCTATGCCGCGGTGGGGCGGCTGGCAAAAGCGGTCATAGGTTACGCTCCGGTTGTCTTGCTCACGCCGCCACGTGCGTCCGTGCGCAACGTCTGGTGGAAGCAAATGACCGAGTTGGTGCTGGTGGTGCTAGCAGTGCTGACCATTTGGCAGTTTGGGATGGATGCCTTCGGGTTGAGCAGCTTTTTTGCCAAACGCCCGGCTGATGTCTGGGCGTACCTGGCACA
The DNA here is from genome assembly GCF_039977885.1 of Sulfitobacter sp. Lineage (GTDB taxonomy): Bacteria > Pseudomonadota > Alphaproteobacteria > Rhodobacterales > Rhodobacteraceae > Sulfitobacter. The sequence continues at coordinate 134,460 of NZ_JBDWCI010000007.1, read as the reverse complement.
ACCAGATCCTCGCGCCACTTTGCTTGCCGCGTTTGGGGAAACCCTGATGATGACCATCCCCGGTTATTTGGCGGGATTAGCGCTTGGCGTGGTGACGGCCACAGTGCTTGTGCTGAGGCCGGCGTTGTCGCATGGCGTTCTACCGCTGGCGGTGGCCTTGCGTGCGGTGCCAATTATTACCACCGCACCTTTGATCGTGCTGGCGCTGGGGCGCGGGGCGGCGGGGACAATTACGATCATCGCGGTTATGATCTTTTTCCCGACGCTGGTGGCCTGCCTGCAAGGGCTGCGACAAACGCCGGGGCAGATTGTGGATGTGTTCAACAGTTATGGCGCAGGACGCATTCGGCTTTTGTTGAGCGCACAAATCCCCGCAATGCTACCCGCCTTCTTTGCAAGTGCGCGTATGGCTGTGCCTGCTGCTTTACTGGCTGTGACCACGGCCGAATGGCTGGCCACGGGCAAAGGCATCGGCGTCTTGATGGCTCTGACCGCAAGCACATCGAATTATAATATGCTGTGGTCTTGTGTTGCGCTCTTGTCGCTCGCAGCGGTGGCAGGATATGCCGTGGTCGCGTGGATCGAGCGCGTGGTGCTACGCATCTATGCGAGCGAGCAGGTGACAGGATGAAGGCGGTTTTTGCGATCCCGGGCGACAAGGATCGCCGTACCGGTGGGTTTATCTATGAAGCCACAGTATTGCGGGAACTGAACGCACTGGGCCATGCCACGCAGCATATGGAGCTGCCCGATAGCTTTCCCGATCCTACACCCGAGGATATGGCCGAGACATTGGCAATGCTGCGGCGCGTGCCCGCCAGCTGCCCGATTATTCTGGATGGGCTGGTATTCGGGGCGATTGATCCCGACGGGCTTGCCACGGTGCAGGCACCTTTGATTGCGATGATCCATCACCCATTGGGGCTCGAGACGGGGGTGGAGGCTGCGCGGGCGCAGGTTTTGCTGCATAATGAGGCGGCAGCATTACAGTATGCAGCGCATGTGATCGTACCAAGCCCGCATACCGCGCGCATTCTTGTACATGATTTTGGCGTCGACCCCGCAAAGCTGACAATCGCGCAGCCGGGATTTAACCGGCCAGCAGGGGACAGCGCGCCGGTGGACCCTCCGTTGATCCTGTCTGTGGGGTTGTTGGCTCCGCGCAAGGGACATGATGTTTTGCTTGATGCGCTGGCGCGGATCAAGGATCTGCCATGGCAAGCCGAGATCGTTGGTCGGGCGCATGACATGGACACAGACAGGGCACTTGCACAGCAATGCGAGAGGCTGGGGCTGTCGGAGCGGGTACATTTTATGGGCGAGCTGGCCGCCGAACGATTGGACTGTAGATTTCGCGCGGCGTCCGTCTTTGCGCTGGCCACCCGCTACGAAGGGTATGGCATGGTTCTGAGCGAGGCGATGTTATACGGGTTGCCGGTGGTCAGTTGCAGCGTGGGCGCGGTGCCTGAAACCGTCGGAGAGGCGGGCGTGCTTGTCCCTGCGCAGGACGCCGGTGCTTTTGCGGACGGGCTGCGCCGCGCTTTGCGCGACCGCGAGCAACTCGGAGCCCTTTCTTTGGACAAAAGCCGTTCACTGCCGACATGGAAGCAAACCGCAGGGCATTTCATTACGGTTCTGGAGGGATTTGAGCGGCAAAAACGTTAGAGGGAGCAGTCGAAAGCGGGGAGGCGGGCTTTACGCTTTCATTTACAACCGGCTAAATGTGGGGGGCAGGACAGTAATGCCGCACATGCAGGGGCTAAAAACGTAGGAAGATGACCGGAAAGCAATCCAAACAGCCCAAGACCCCAAGCAAAGGCACAAAGTTTAGAAGCCGCGATGCGGCACGCACGCAGGCCGAAATTCTGGCCGTGGCAGTGGATGAATTTGCCGAGCACGGCTTCCATGGTGCGCGGGTCGACCGGATCACAAAAGCGGCGAAATGCAATTCGCGCATGATCTATCATTACTTTGGCGGCAAAGAGCCGCTTTATATCGCGGCGCTGGAAAGCATATTCCGCCAGATACGTGATCAGGAAGCCGAATTGAATTTCAGCGACGGCGACCCTGCAATAAAGGCCCGCGAGCTGGTCACGTTCACCTTTGATTATTTCAAGAATAACGCCAATTTCCGCAAGATGGTGCGGAACGAGAACGCATTGAATGGTGTGTATATCGCGCGCTCGGCGGCAATGCGCGATATGTCAGAGCCACTTATCGCCGCTATAAGCGATCTGATCGAGCGTGGCTTTTCAAGTGGCGTGTTCACGCGAAAACCTGACCCCGGCCAGCTGTATCTCAGCATCGTCGCGCTGTCCGCTCATCATCTGAATAATGCCGCGACATTGGGGATTGTGGTCGGGCAAGACCTGTTCGATGAGGATTGGCAGCAGGCGCGCCGCGAACACGCAATCGAGATGACACTCGGCTATCTGGGCATCCAGAATCGGTAACGATAAAGACTCTAGTTATGGTTGTGCCGCGAGAGCCGCGGCCGCACTACCTCCTTTCAAGCCATCGAGACGTGCCTAAATTCAGAGCGAGAAATTAGGTTTCTGCCTGCTTTTTGATCTCTGAATTTTAATTCTAAATATTTTTACTTAATTCCGTTTATCGCTGCAGCGCGCTGCCGTTTCATGATCTCATGAACATATCAAATCATGCACAGGGGGCTGTTATGGCCCAAAAAGTAAATGCAGCCCCCTACCGTCATGCGGTCGAGCTACAGGGCGCTTCCGTGGTTTTCGGAAACGGAGAGGGGGCTGTAACGGCGCTTTCGCCGACGTCCCTCAAGATGGGGTCGGGGGATTTTATCGCGCTGGTTGGCCCGTCGGGATGTGGGAAATCCACTATTTTGCGGCTGGTCAGCAACCTGATCCAACCTTCGCAAGGGGTCGTCCTTGTCGGGGGGCGTGAAGCCTCGGCCAAGCAGTTGCGCATCGGCATGGCATTTCAGAACCCGACCATGCTGCCTTGGCTGACGATCGAACAGAACGTCATGATGCCCTTGAAAATTGTCGAGCCGTTCAAGGCGACGTACCGCACGGATCGCAAGGGTGCGTTTCGGGATCGTGTCCATGATTTGCTCAAACAGGTGGGCTTGCAGGATTTTGCAAATCATTACCCATGGCAGTTATCGGGTGGGATGTTGCAGCGATCCAACCTGTGCCGCGCGCTAATCCATGAGCCCGACCTATTGCTACTGGATGAACCATTCGGCGCTCTGGATCAGTTTACCCGCGAAGAACTGTGGCAAATTCTTCAGGATTTGTACCTCGACCGCAAGCCGACTGTGCTTTTGGTCACCCATGACCTGCGCGAGGCGGGGTTTCTGGCCAAACGCATCTGCGTGATGAGCGCGCGGCCCGGCAGGATTATTTCGGACGAAGCGGTGGGCATCCCGCAGCCGCGTGAAATCAGCATGATCTACAGTCCCGAATTTGTTGAAATGACCCAAGGCCTACGCGAGCTGATCGCACAGGTCCGTAAATAGGATGCCAGCCATGACCGAGAAAAACCGCATCAGAGTGATGTCATTTTCCCTGATTTTCGGGTTCTTCCTCATGTGGGAGATCCTGTGTGTTTTGCTGAATGTTTCTGACCTTGTCCTGCCGCGGCCATCGGAGATTCTTGTGACGCTATGGGTCAAGTTTCCGATTTTGTTGCCCCATATTTTGCAGACCCTTTATTCGACCCTCACGGGTTTTGTGCTGGGGGTCGCAATCGGTACAGCGCTTGGCGTGATGGTTGGCACGTCCAAGGTTGCCTATGCAGTGGCCTATCCGCTGCTGGTGGGCTTTTCCTCGATCCCCAAGGTCGCGGTGGTGCCGATTTTCGTCTTGTGGTTCGGGTCCGGCACAACGCCTGCAATCCTGACCGCGATGGTCATTTGTGTGTTCCCGATTGTGGTAAATATCGCCACTGGTCTGGCAACAACTGAACCCGATCTCGAGGATGTGCTCAAGACACTTGGTGCCTCCAAGAAGGAAATACTGTGGAACGTCGGTCTTCCGCGTACAATGCCCTATTTCTTTGCTGCGCTGAAGGTGGCCATCACGCTGTCTTTTGTCGGTGCAGTCCTGTCCGAGACGGTGGCCTCTAACCGTGGCATCGGGAACGTCATGATGACCGCATCATCAAATTTTCAGGTCTCTCTGGTGTTCGCCGGTCTTATTATTCTCGCCCTGTTAGGCGTTGCGCTTTACGCATTGTTTTCCTTGCTGGAACGGCGGGTCACAGGCTGGGCAACACGGGGCAATGACATCTCGATCTCGTAAATTCTCCTCCTCACACCAATACAAGGAAAGCTGAAATGAAGCATATTCTTATCGGGGCCGCGGTCTCCCTTTTTGCAGGTGTCGCACCACTGCTCGCCGAGACTACTGATATCCGGTTCACGCTTGGTTGGAAGACCCAAGGCTCGGATGCGCCCTTTCTGGTTGCGCTGAACAAAGGGTATTTCGAGGACGAAGGCCTGAATGTTTCCATTGATCAGGGCGAAGGCTCTGCGGCGACGGTGACGCGTATCATGGGCGGGGCCTATGATGCGGGATTTGGCGATATTAACGCCATCATCCAGAACGCTGCCGCGCGTCCGGGCGAGGCACCTGTAATGGTGTACCAGTTGTGGAACCGCCCTCCGTTCGCGATCGTGACACCCAAGACTGCCGGCATTGAAACGCCCGCCGATTTCGAAGGCAAAACCCTTGGTGGTGCGCAAGGCACACCGACCACACGGCTGTTTCCCGTCTTTGCCGAGATCAACGGCGTTAACCTTGAAGAGGTTAATCAGGAAAGCATGGCGCCAAACCTGCAAGAACCGATGATGATCCGCGGCGATATCGACGGGGCTTTTGTGTTTACCTCGACCAGCTGGTTCAACCTGATCGCAAACCGTCAAGATCCGGCAAATGACTTTAACTGGTTCAATTTTGAAGAGTTCGGCATGGACTTGTATTCCAATGGCATGATGGTCTCGCAAAAGCTTCTGGCCGAAAATCCTGAAGCGGTCGCCGGGCTTGTACGTGCGTTGAACAAGGCAACAAAGGAAGTTGCACAAAATCAGGACAGTTCTGTCGAGGCGATCATGGCCTATGACAATCTGGTGGACGCCGATCTTGAGCGGGCACGCCTGGAATTCGCGCTGACCAAATTGATGAATGCGCCCGAAGTGGAAAGCATCGGCATGGGGGATCTGGTGGATGAACGTTTGACCCGCTCGATTGCTATTGTCGCAAAGGGCTATGACCTTGACCGTTTGCCCGAAGCCTCCGAAATCTTTGATCGCTCGTTCTTACCTGCGATCGAGGAGCGTAAATTCGAGACGACAATCAACTGATCATAAAAACACTGTGCGGCGGGTCGATGCCTGTCGCACGGTTTCTATTTTGCATTCTCGCATATCTTTCTCAGGGCGAATAATGAGTACAGGTCAAAAACTGCTCAAAGGCGGTTATGTTCTGGTCGACAATGACCGTTTCGAACATGTCTCGATCCTGATCCGCGATGGGGTCATTGCCGCCCTTCTTGCGCAAGGTGAGGCGGGGCCGGAAGCTGCAGAGCATATTGACGTAAGCGACCGCCTGATCTTGCCGGGGCTGGTCAACGGGCACACCCATTCGCATGGTGCTTTGGGGCGTGGTGGCGTTGCCGGTGATCTGACGCTCGAGTCCTTCTTGTCGGGATGTGCATGGTTGAACGGTTCGCGCCGCACCGATGATTTGCGCCTTGCGGCGGAGTTGTCTGCGGTTGAGCTGATCCGCAAAGGCTGTACCGCGTGTTTTGATCTTTTCATCGAATTACCTGCGCCGACAGTTGCCGGAACCCATGCCGTTGCCGAGGCCTATCATGATGTGGGGTTGCGGGCGGTTGTTGCCCCCATGATTGCGGATCAGACGATTTATCAAGCCTTGCCGGGATTGCTGGACAGTTTCCAGCCACCATTGCGGGATCTGGTTGCAGCGATGCGGATGCCGGACTGGCAGGATATTATGGCGACCTGCGCAGAGGCTTTTGCCAGTTGGCCTGTGCCTACACAGCGCGTGCGCCCCGGCCTTGGGCCGACAATCCCGCTGCATTGCACAGACGGGTTTTTACGCGCTTGTGGCGTGATGGCCAAACATGAAGGCCTACCACTTCAGACCCATCTGGCCGAGACCCGCACGCAACAGGTGATGGCGGGCCGCAAATACGGCACCTCCCTGACGGCACATCTGGATCAGCTGGGCGTGCTTGGCCCGCAATTCAGCGGCGCGCACGGTGTGTGGCTGTCGCACGGCGAAGCCGATACTCTGGCCAGTCATGAGGCCTGTATTTGCCACAACCCGATGAGTAACCTACGCCTTGGTTCTGGCATAGCGCCCGTGCGTATGTTGATGGACAGTGGTGTTGGTATGGGCGTGGGAACAGATGCCTCCAATACCAGCGACGGGCAAAATATGTTTGAGGCGATGCGCCTTGCTGCGACCCTGAGCCGTGCCATGACACCGCAATGCGAGGATTGGGTTTCGACACGCGATGCCTTTTCCATGGCGACCACGGGCAGCGCGCGGATTATGGGGCTGAATAAGGTGGGTGCAATTTCCACGGGGTGGGCCGCTGATCTGCTGTTTCTGGATGCCGGCTATTGTCACTACACACCTTTGCGCAACCCATTAGAGCAAGTTGTCTTTTCGGAAAACGGTGCCGCATTGCGTGAGGTGATGATCGCGGGCGAATATGTTTTTGCCAATGACCGTGTGCTGACAATTGACGAGGCGGCGCTTGCAGCCCGCGCCAATGAGGCGGCTGCGCGATTGGACGGCGCAACAGCCGAAACGCGCCTGATGAACGAAGCCGCATCAGCTGTTGTCCAAAGTTTTTGCCGTGCGGCCTGTGCGGCACCCTATCCACAATAGATTGGAAAATAGGACGATGAACCAAAACCCAGATCCCGTAGCTGCTGCAAAAGCACTTGTTGAGACCTATCTCGAGCTTTCGATGGTGCCTGATCCGGAAGGGGCGGCGAAATATGTGAGCGAGGATTTCAAGCTGGTCTTTACGGGCGGGCGCCAGTTTACCGATCCTGCGCAAAGTGCTGGCTTTAATGCCAAAAGATATGCTTGGGTCAAAAAACGGTTCTTGCGCACGGATGCGGCGCTGGATGATGTGACGGGCGATGTGCATGTCTACAATACCGGCTATCTTTATGGTGAGTGGAAAGACGGCACAACGTTCGAGACGAACCGCTATATGGACAAATTCGTTGTGCGTGGTGACAAGATTATCAGCACGGATGTCTGGAACGATAGCGCTGAAATTATCCTGCACAAAGCAGGGCTGGCAGAAGCGGAGCTTTGAATGATGCCGACCGAACACGGCCGTTATGGCTATTCTCCGATCACCCGCCGCGCGGATTATTGCTGGCCGCAGGGTAGGCGGCTGGCCGTCTACATTGGTCTGAACCTCGAGCACTTCGCCTTTGGTGAAGGGCTGGGGGCAGAGCTGGCACCCGGTGGGCCGCAGCCGGATGTGCTTAATTACGCGTGGCGTGACTATGGCAACCGCGTCGGCGCATGGCGTTTGTTAGAGATGTTTGATGCGTTGGACCTCCCCGCGAGCGTGATCGCGAACAGTGCAATGTATGATTATGCGCCTGAACTTATGGCCGCCTTTCGGTCGCGCGGGGACCATGTCGTCGGTCATGGGCGTACAAATTCGGAACGGCAAAGCGATCTGGACAAATCTGCAGAGGCTGCGCTGATTGCCGAGGCGACAGAGGTGTTGACCACAGGCGAGGGCGCACAACCAAAGGGCTGGCTGTCTCCGTGGATCGCAGAAAGCCACGACACGCCCGAGCTATTGGCGCAGGCGGGATATAAATACACGTTGAACTGGTGCATGGATGACCAGCCTGTGTGGATGGCCACCCGTGAGGGGCGTATATTGGCTGTTCCATACCCGCAGGAAATCAACGACATCCCCTCTATTGTCGCACGCAAGGATGGTGCGGCAGAGTTCGCGGATATGATCATTGGCAATTTTGACGAGATGCTGGAGCAATCAGTGCAACAACCGCTGGTCATGGGAATTGCGCTACATCCCTACCTTGTGGGGCAACCTTACCGGCTGCGCCAATTGCGGCGTGCGTTGACCCATATTGCGGCACAACGTGACAAGATATGGCTAACCACCAGCGATGCCATATCGGATTATTGCTATGACGAGATTTCCACTATGATCCCGTGATCTGTTTCGGGGCGGCGGATAGCTCTGCCCGTCCTAATCTACGTGGAATTCAAGCTCGGCAGGCTGCACCCCTATGCCGTTGACCGGGGTCATATCCTGCGGGCAAGCTGACATGACAAAGACCGCATCCGCCAACGCCTTGAGCCTGATGTAATCGCCAGGGCGCGAAACCGGAGGCTCCCAAGTGAACGCGCCCGACTCCGAGACGGGAATGTTCATCCAGATATTGAAGGGGCTTGGCACGTGTTTGGCCTGAAGGCCGATGGCCAATAGGCTGCGGCGAAAATTATCGGCGCAATTGTCATGGTAGCCCTGCGCACCAAGCTGTTGATAGCGATGTTGGTCGCAGCAAGCGATCAAGATGTCATGAACGCCGGCAGAGCTGTCTTCGACGATTTCCACAAGCGAACGGCGGCGGTTGGTCACAAGCACGTCTGATTGCTGCACATAGATTCTCCCAAGGGCCGTGCGGCAATGCTCCATTGATAGGAATTCGGACTCCGATCCGTCGGTCAGGGCAAAGAAATCGCAGACCTGATTGCCTTTGGGATTGTACAGGGTAAGCGTCTGACCCGCTTTCATGCGCACGGCGCATCCTTGGCGCGCGGGGATCCTGTAGCGCTTTGCCAGATCGGGGATGCCATTGCCCGGCACCGGATTGTGAAAGGGACCGGTCGCGCCGTCCGGGGAGGATGGATCATAGGGCGGGCAGGGCATGGTTGTTCTTTCGATTGGATGCTCTGACGGGCGGGGCTCTTTCATCGTGCCCGAAAAGCAGGTTACAGCCCCAGATCGGTAAAGCGGGATTTCAACAAGGCTTCGTCATATTCATCGCGTGCGGTACTGTCGTATACCACGCCGCCGCCTACGTTCATAAGCACGGTATTGTCTGGGCGGCATTGCAAGGTGCGGATGGCCACGTTGAATTCCATAGAACCGTCTGGGGCGATCCAGCCGATCGAGCCGCAATAGGCCTCACGCGGTTGTGCCTCGATCTCGTGAATGATTTGCATGGCCCGCACTTTGGGGGCTCCGGTGATCGAACCACAAGGGAACAGTGCTGCAAACAGGTCTTTGAAGCTTGTGCCTTTGGTGATCTTCGAAGTTATGCAGGAGGTCATCTGGTGCAGGGTCTCGAACCGCTCAACCGCAAAAAGTTCGGGAACGGCAACGCTGCCGATCTGTGACACGCGGCTCATGTCATTGCGCAGCAGGTCCACAATCATCAGGTTCTCTGCGCGGTTTTTTTCGGATGTGTATAATGCATCGCGGATGGCATCGTCCTGGGCAGAGGTATTCCCGCGCGGTGCCGTGCCCTTCATCGGGCGTGTGGTGAGCGTGCCATCCGTAGATAGGGAAAAGAACAGTTCGGGAGAGCGCGATAGCAATGCTGTGCCACCCAGATCAACAAACGCGCCATGGGGGACCGGCTGGCGTTGTTTTAATTGTGCGTAAAGCTGCTCGGTCGATCCTGTGAACTGCGAGGTCAGGGGGAAGGTCAGGTTGGCTTGGTAGATGTCTCCGGCCACGATGTAGTCATGTACAGTTTGAAACGCCTCTTCATAGCGGGGAAAATCCCAAACCGGTTGCGGGCGGTCCAATGTCGCGGGGGGGGCATCCGGTAGGGCCTTCTGTGCGGTTGGCGCGTCATAAACGCCGAAATGCAGCAACGGCAGCTCTCGGATGGCAGGCAGTAGCGGTTCAAGCTTTGGCGACGCCAGATAGCCGAATTCATATGACAGATAGCCCGCCAGCCATTTACCGTCCGATTGCGCCTGCTGCATGGCGGCAAAGGCACTGTCAACTTCTGCGGGGGTATGTGCCGTTATTATGGCTTGTGGCGCGGTGAACGCGGTCCCGCCTGCGATAGGGCCGCGATCAAACAGGACCTTTGCGTCAGCCATCCGTGTCAAAAGTCCGCAGCGATCCGCATTTCACGTAGCGGCCGTACAACATCGATTGATTGCTGGTAAATCGGATGCGCCTTGTAGGCCTGGAGCGCGGCATCATCGGCAAACTCCCCATAGACGACCACATCTACTTCGCCTGACAGTGCATCAACACGGCTGTTTTGGGTGATCTCGAGAACGGATGCATGCGGAATGTCTTTGAGCAGCGACAGGCCGGCGATGATGCGGTCGACATCTTTTTTGTCTGCCGCGCTGAAAAAGACCACGTGCCGAATGAATGTTCTATCTGACAAGGCGAGACCTGCTTGTTTCTACCATAAAAATTTCTCGGATATTTGCCGGACTAGGGGCGGAGTTGCAATAGACCCGTTGTCGCGGGCAGGGCGTTTGATGCAGGCGGCACAGCGATAGGGGCAGCGATGGGGTGCTTTGCGGTTTTCTTGTGCGCTCTGATTCATGCAGTGGTGCTTTGCTAATCGCACACTTTGTATGCGTTATTTGATTTATGTGAGTATTTTGTATACAATTCGGGGGTGCTTTTTGGTTTAAAACCATCCATAGCTTGTTCTGTCGGGAATCTGGCCCCTAGAGATGAGGGAGCTTCAATCACCCTCTAGGAGACTAACAATGGATCGTCGTAAATTTATCGCCTCCGGTGCAACCTTGGTTGCTGCCCCTCTCGCTGCGCCTTCCATTGCGCAAGCGCAAACAACCTTTTCATGGAAAATGACAAACGCTTACGGGCCGGGATCGCCTTTTTATGTTGAAGGTCCCGGTAGCCCGACCGACTTTTGTAAAAAGGTCGAAGCAATGTCGGATGGCCGGCTGAAAATCCAACACTTCGCCGCGGGTGAGCTGATCCCGGCGTTGGAAGGTTTTGACGCTGTGCGCTCTGGCGTGGTGGAGATGAACGCTGCCAACGCATATTTCTGGGCAGGCCGTATTCCCGCTGCGCAGTATTTCACGACCGTTCCCTTTGGCATGAACTTTCAGGGTACGAACGCATGGTTGTATCATGGCGGCGGTCAAGAACTTTGGGACGAGCTTTATGCGCCGCTGGGCCTCAAGGCTTTGCCGATGGGCAACACCGGCGTTCAGATGACCGGCTGGTTCCGTGATCCGATCGAATCTGTGGCCGATTTCGAAGGTCTCAAAATGCGTATTCCGGGCCTCGCGGGTAAGGTCTATGCCGAGCTGGGCGTTGATGTGAAATTGCTGCCGGGCGGTGAAATCTTCCCCGCGCTAGAGCGTGGCGTGATCGACGCGGCAGAATTCGTGGGCCCTTATCAGGACCGTCGCCTTGGCCTTCAGAACGCGGCCAAATATTACTACACAACCGGCTGGCACGAGCCGTCCAACACAACCGAGCTTTTGATCGGGAAGGCCGCATGGGACAGCTTGCCTGCAGACCTGCAGGCGATCGTGACAACCGCTGCAATGGCCGCCAACCTCGAAAGCCACACATGGTCCGAAGCCAATAACGCCGCAGCGCTCAAGGATCTGGTGGATAACGACGAGGTAATTGCGAACACATTGCCTGACGATGTTGTAGCCGAGCTGAAAGCCGTGACAGACCGCGTGCTGGAAGAAGGGGCGGCAGCCGATCCGGCAACGCGCAAAATCCACGACGCCTATATGGCCTTCAAAGCGGAACACAGTGCATGGGCCGACGTGTCCGAAGCACCTTTGTTCAAGCTGCCCGGCTGATTGTGATGGTGAAGGGTATCCAGATTGTGACGGACGTGGCTTCGGCCATCGTCCGTCATATCGGTCATATCAGCGCGTGGCTTGGCCTCGCGCTGGTATGTGTTGTGAGTTTTAATGTTATCTCGCGGTATTTGTTCGGTTTCGGCAACGTGGGGATGCAAGAGGCCGAGTGGCATCTGATGGCTGTTGGAGCTTTGATGGGGATGTCTTACGGGCTGAACCAAGGTGGTGAAGTGCGGGTCGACATATTCTACGCGCGTTTCAGCCCGCGTTTGCAAGCGTGGGTCGATCTTTTTGCAACGCTGCTGCTTGTGGCCATCGCGCTCATCATTGCGTGGCTCAGCATCAAATATGTCCAAAATAGCTATACGATCAACGAAGGCTCACCTGATCCCGGTGGCTTGGCGTATCGTTATGTACTCAAGGGATTTATCCCCCTGTCTTTCGTCCTTCTTGCCATTCAGGGCGTCGCGATGACGGGCCATGCACTTCTTACAATTCTGGCTCCCGCGCGGACAGACAAACACGATGGGGCAGATCATGCCATACACTGAAATACTATCGCTGGTCATGATTGGCAGCTTCTTCATCATGCTGCTGGTGGGCTTTCCGGTGGCTATCTGCTTGGGGACAACGGGCCTTGTTTTCGGCTTTTTGGGGTTCGGAACCTCGCTGTTCGGCCTATTGCCTGCGCGCATATTCGGGGTTGTGACGAATTACACGCTGTTGGCGCTGCCGCTGTTTATCTTCATGGGGATCATGCTGGAGAAATCCAAAATCGCGGAGAGCCTCATTGAAGTCATAGGCTTGGCCATGGGTGGCCTGCGGGGCGGTATGGCCTTGGCGATTATCATCGTCGGTGTCCTGATGGGGGCGGCTTCGGGTGTTGTGGGGGCGACTGTGGTAACGATGGGTCTGATTGCCTTGGGGCCATTGATTAACCGCGGATATGACACGGCTGTTGCCTCGGGGGTCATCTGCGCCTCGGGCACATTGGGCCAGATCATCCCGCCCAGCCTTGTGTTGATCCTGCTGGCTGACATCATGGGCGAATCCGTAGGCACGCTGTTTGCTGCCGCGCTTTTCCCGGGCTTGATCCTGTCGGGCATGTTCGTCGCCTATATCCTGCTTTTGGGTGTGTTCAGGCCGCATCTTGTGCCTGCCATCCCGAAGGAAGAGCGGGCGCTCACATCGCGCCGCGAATTGGGGATGAAGCTGCTCAAGGTCGTCCTGCCGCCCATCGCGCTCATTGTATTGGTGCTGGGGTCGATCATCGGAGGCATCGCCGCCCCGACCGAGGCCGCATCCATGGGCGCGCTGGGCAGTGTTGTTCTGGCTTTCATGACGGGGCGTTTGAGCTTTGCCATTCTAAAATCTGCCGTGCGCGGTGCGTTTGTAACCAGTGCGATGGTATTTCTGATCCTTATCTTTGCACAACCTTTCGGGCTGGCGTTTCGCGGTCTGGGCGGTGAGCGGTTGGTGCAGGACGCATTTGCGCTGGTCCCCGGCGGGCTGGAGGGGCAAATTTTCTTCTTGATGTTCATCCTGTTCATTTTGGGCTTTTTCCTGGAATGGATCGAAATCTCCTACATCGCGCTGCCGCTGTTCTTGCCGATCTTTCATCAGGCAGGGGCCGATATGGCATGGATCGCAATTCTGGTTGCGGTGAACCTTCAGACGTCTTTCCTGACGCCGCCTTTCGGCTGGGCCTTGTTCTTCCTCAAAGGGGTGGCACCGCCAGAAGTATCGACAGGTGCGATTTATCGCGGGGTGCTTCCCTTTATCGGAATACAATTACTTGGTGTGGCATTGGTGTTTGCCTATCCCGGTCTGGCACTTTGGTTGCCACAAGCAATAGGATGGTAATGTGCTGAAATCTTCATTGGGTCTAAATGGCGGCATGACCGCACCGCACCGCGCGGCGGCCTTGGCAGGGCGCGATGTCCTTGCGCAAGGCGGCACCGCGATCGAGGCGATGGTCGCGGCCGCTGCGACCATTGCGGTTGTCTATCCGCATATGAACGGCATTGGCGGCGACGGCTTCTGGATCATCCACAGGCCGGGACAGGCCCCTGTCGGCATCTCGGCCTGTGGCACCGCTGCTGCATTGGCCACCTCCGAGTTTTATGCGGATAAAGGGCATGTGGATGCGATCCCTGCACGTGGCGGTTTGGCCGCCTTGACCGTACCGGGCACGATCAGCGGTTGGGACGCGGCGCTGTCGCTGGTGCCGCAGGAACGGCGTATCCCGCTGTCGCGCCTGTTGGCCGATGCGATTGGTCATGCGAAAAACGGCATTGCCGTGACCGGTAATCAGGCCGATTGTACCGTTGCCAAGCTTGACGGTCTGCGCGATGTGCCGGGGTTTGCAGAGACATATCTGGTTGACGGCAATCCGCCGCAGGCGGGCGCGAAGCTTGTGCAGAAGGCTTTGGGGGAAACGCTCGAGCATTTGGCCGAAAACGGGCTGCGCAGTTTTTATGAAGGCAAGATTGCGCAAACCCATGCTGCATTTCTGGAGCAGAACGGCAGCCCGCTGCGTCTTGGTGATTTCGAGGGTTTTAACGCGCAAAACGTGACCCCCTTAACGGTCAAAACCTCGCAAGGGCAGCTATTCAATATGACCGCGCCCACACAAGGGGTGGCGTCGCTGATGATTTTGGGGCTGTTCGATCGGCTTGGTGTCACGCAAGGCGAAAGCTTTGCCCATGTTCACGGGTTGATCGAGGCGACCAAACAGGCCTTTATCCAGCGCAACGCCGAGCTGGGTGACCCGGACCATATGGCCACCCATGCGCAAGAGTGGTTGACGGATGAAAAGCTGGACGCGATGGCTGCACGCATCGACCGCGAAGGGGCGCTGGATTGGCCGTATGATCCCAAGCAGGGCGATACGATCTGGATGGGCGCGTCTGACAGCGATGGCACTGTCGTCAGCTTTATTCAAAGCGTGTTCTGGGAGTTCGGATCGGGCCTGACCTGCCCCGAAACAGGCGTATTTTTCCAAAACCGGGGGGCGGGTTTTTCTTTGGCGCCGGGACCGAACCAGCTTGGCCCAAACCGCAAGCCCTTCCATACACTTAATCCGGCGCTTGCCCATTTGAATGACGGGCGCATCATGGCCTACGGTACGATGGGCGGCGAGGGGCAACCGCAGACGCAATCTGCTATATTCACACGCTATGCCCAATTCGGGATGGACCTGCAGGCCGCTGTAACCGCGCCGCGCTGGCTATTGGGTAAAACTTGGGGGGACGACACGATGACATTGAAACTGGAAAGCCGATGCGAGCCTGCGCTTGTTGCGGCGCTTGGCGCGGCGGGGCACGATGTCGAAATGCTGCCGGAGTTCAGCGATCTCACAGGACATGCCGGCGCGGTTGTCGTGCATACAAACGGGTTGGTAGAGACCGCCACAGATCCCCGCGCCGATGGCGCAGCATTGAGTATTTGATCCATGGACACACTTACACTTCAACAGGGTCTTGTTATCCTGATCGGGCTGATCGGCTCTTCTGTTCTGGCGGGTATTCTCGCGGGTCTTCTGGGCGTGGGCGGTGGTATCGTTCTGGTGCCTGTGCTGTTCTGGATTTTGGCGCTGGTCGATTTCCCTGCGGATGTCTCGATGCATATGGCGGTTGCGACATCGCTGAGCACCATCATCTTTACGTCCATTTCCTCAGCCCGCTCGCACCACAGGCGCGGCAACATGGACACCAGCATTCTCAAACTCTGGGCTCCGGGTATTTTGGTCGGCGCCTTAGGGGGCGGATTGGCTGCGAAATATGTTGATGCGAACGCGCTCAAGACGATCTTCGGAGTGATCGCAGTTCTGGTGGCGATAAATATGATGCGCAAGAACGTCATCGTTCTGCGCGACGCGCTGCCAGCGTCCAAAGCGACAAATGGGGTGATCTCAGTGCTGGCGGGCTTGTTCTCGGCGCTGATGGGGATTGGTGGTGGCACCTTGGCCGTGCCGATCCTGTCCAGCTTTAGCGTGCCCATTCGCAAAGCTGTGGGGACGGCGTCGGCCATGGGATTCTTGATCGCAGTGCCTGCCACGCTCGGCTTTATATGGGCGGGGTGGAGCGTTCCGGACCGGCCTTTCGGATCGCTTGGCTATGTGAACCTGATCGGGACGATTATTATTCTGCCGTTCACGGTTGGCTTTGCGCCGGTGGGGGCTTCCCTGTCCAGCCGCATTTCTACCGTCTGGGTAAAGCGGTGTTTCGCCGTTTTCCTCGGGATTACCGGCATGCGCATGTTGTTGACCGTTCTGGGCTAACCCATCTGGGATAGAACTTCGCTTGCTGCGCTGACCATGTGTCGGCGCAGCGCCTTCTCTGCTGCTTTGGCGTCGCGGTCCAATAGGGCTGTGACGATTTTATCATGTTCCTTTGAGGATTGGTGCATGCGCTTTTCGGCGCGCAGCTGGGATTTTCGGAATGGCGCAAGCTTCAGTCGAAGTGTCTGCGCGATTTCGATCATGTCCTCATTATGGGTCGCCTCATAGATGCTTTGATGAAAGATGGTATTGGCGGCCTCATAAGCCTCAATTTCTTTCTGCTCTTCCAGTTCGTTCATCTGATTATGCAGTATTTCGAGCTGGGCGCGTTCCCCTATGGTCATCCGCTCCGCTGCGAAGCGCCCGCAAAGCCCCTCGATTTCGCCCATGGCCTCGAACATCTGCTCAACCCGCGGGCGGCTGAGGCTTGCGACCAACACACCTTTGTAGGGGATCCTGTCAACCAGTGAACGTGAGGCCAGCGCGTGCAACGCTTCGCGAACGGGCGTGCGGGAGACGCCGAACCGTTCGGTCAGACTATGCTCATCCAGCTTGGAGCCTGCAGGCAGGTTGCCTGAAATGATCTCGGAGGCAAGTTGGTCCGCGATCGTTTCGCTTTGCAATTTCTTCAATGGGATTGCCGCATCTGTCATTGGATCAATCTTAATGTTCTTGTGGCTAGGGGCATCACAAAACAACAGTAGAGGCGGGAGGGTAGAAAGAAAAGCATTACAAATCCGATGTTTGTAAATATTCCGGCACGTTAGGTGGCAAAGGCGGCGATTTTACGTCAGCTTTAGCGCGGTCATATCGGAAAACATCGCCTGCATGGCCAAGGGAAAACTGCGACGGGAATTCAGATTCTCGACGATTGGTTTGACGCGCTGAATGGCTTGCCCTGCTTGCAAAACGGGCGGTCCACGAAGCGAGGGGCGGCGGATATTTATATGACGCAGGAAAATGCAACCAAAAGCGGGCGGCTGTTTTAACGGCGTTTTTTAGGGGCGGGCCGTTTGTTGTTGCGTGCCCCTGTGACGACAGGGGTGTTGGCGCGGTTTTCATCGTCCAGCTTGCGCCAACGGGCCAGCCGCTCGGGGTCAAGGGTGCCTTCATCCGCAGCGGCCTGCACAGCGCAGCCCGGTTCATGCCGGTGAGTGCAGTCGCGGAAACGGCACTGCGGGGCAAGCTCGGATATTTCGGCGAAAAGGACATCAAGTCCGGCAGAGACATCGCTCACATGCAAGGTCCGCATGCCGGGCGTATCTATCACCCAGCCGCCTTGCGGGATAGGATGCAGAGAGCGGGAGGTGGTGGTGTGCCGCCCTTTTGCGTCATCTTCGCGGATGCCACCGGTTTGTTGGGCGTCATCACCGGTTTTACGGCTGAGTAAATTCAGCAGGGTGGATTTACCCACGCCCGACGACCCGACCAAGGCAACGGTTTGGCCCTGTGCGCACCACGGTGCAAGGGTCGAGATGGCAGAGGCGTCTTTGGCGTTGACGACCACGACCTGTAAATCGCGCTGCAACGCTTTTGCATCGCGCACAAAAGACGTGTGGTCGTCGATTTTATCTGCCTTGGTCAGCACAATCACTGGGGTTGTATCGGCTTCATTGGCCAGTGCGAGATAGCGCTCAAGCCGGGCAGGATTGAAGTCGTCGTTGCAAGAGGTCACGATAAACAATGTGTCGAGATTGGCGGCAATGAGTTGCGGGATATCGCTTCCTGCGGTCTTGCGTTGCAAGAGCGAGTGGCGATCAAGCCTGCGTAATACGGTGTTGTCGTCGGGATCAATAAGCACCCAGTCCCCCACCGCAAATCCCGCAGTGGTCGTTTTGGCTGGCAGCCGCAATTTCACGCGGCCTTGCCCGCTGATGCCGGACATGCGCGCGCGATGCACCGTTGCAATCCGCACTGGATGGGCGTTGTGCTCTGTTGACCCGATTTGGTCATCAAAGAACGGTGTCCAGCCAAGCGAGGGCAGAGGAATGTCGTCAGGATCGGTTTGCTTTTTCACACCTGACTGAATGGCTTGCTGGCGCGAATTTTGCAAGCTCGGGCTGGCGGTTGCTATTCACCGTTTCAAATAGCGAGTGGCGGGCCAGAGAAAATTCTGGCCTGCCATTTGGCTGGTTACTCGGATTTTTCTTCGTGCTTATGCTCTGAATGACCGGAATGGTCGGCATGGGTTTGTGTGCTGCGTTCCTCAACCGTGAATTGGACAGACAGTTCGCCCGCAGATTGGAAAACCAATGTAGCGTCGATTTTTTCACCCAATTCAAAGGGATCGTCGCGCAGCCCCATGAACATCACATGCAAACCGCCGGGTTTCAGCGTAACAGTTTCGCCGGCGGGGATCGTAATGCCATCCTGTTTGGCCATGCGCGCAACGCCGTTTGCGTCGGTTTCCGACAGGTGTAATTCGACCCGTGGAATACCTTCTACGAGGACTTCTTTGAGCACATCATCCGTGCTGCCCGTGTTGGTGATGATCATATAGCCGCCACCGACATTTACATTTGGCGCAGTTTCAAAGGCCATCGGGTGATCAATGCTGAGAGAACCGGCAGTGTATTCATGTGCAAAGGCACTACCCACAGAAAGGGTCGCCGCGATTGCGGCGCAGATCAGGGTTTTCATAATCGTATTCCATAAATTGATGCCACTGTCATAGCGGCGTGATGTGATGTTTGTGAGCGTGGGGTCGTCTGTCACATCATAGGTGGTGCGCGGGCGGGTGGGCTTTGGCTTCTGCGTCGTTTGGGGGCCGAAGGCCGATCCTGCGCCACGCGCAAGACCGCCGACACTTGTGCTGCACGCCATTCCACCACGGGCGGGACCAACAACATTGTATCGCCAATCCTGCAGCTTTCGCAGCCCCCAGCCGGCGCTGTGCCGGTCTCGCCACACAGTTCGGCCACTGTGCCGCCCATCGCGAGATATTCGGCCATTTCAGGGGTGAGGGGCTGGGCACCTGTACGGTGCGCAAAAGGCAAGCTGAGCAAGGCTACCGAGACGAGACCCAGCAGAAAACGGTATAAGGATATTTGGATCAAGGCGCTCATCGGCTGGCAATCTAGCCTGCTTCGCAGGGAGCGACCAGTCAAATAGCTGCGGCAAAGCCGCGCCGGGAGAACCTTCCCCCGGCGCGGTAAGGAGAGACCTGTATCAGGCTTCTTGAGGTGCCAGTGTTCCGATGGTGATATCTAATGCGAGCTCTTTACCCCGGCGCAGTACGGTCACGGTTGCGGTGTCTTCCGGGGCTTTGGAAGCGACCGCACGGGTGAGATCACGCAGGTCGCTGATCTCGGTCTGGTCAAAGCGCAGCACAATGTCGCCTCGTTGTAGGCCGCCCTTATCGGCGGGGCTGTCTTTGCTCACACCGTCTATGACGGCTCCTTTGGATTGTGTATAGCCAAGCACCTGAGCTACTTCGTCGCTCATCGGTCTGATGCTGACACCCAGCCAGCCGCGAGTGACTGTGCCGTCGTCAGATAGATCGGCAACCACATCCCGCACCAGATCTGAGGGCACGGCAAAGCCGATCCCGACAGAACCACCACCGGGTGAAATGATGGCGGTGTTTACGCCGATGACCTCGCCTGCGTTATTAAACAACGGGCCGCCGGAATTGCCGCGGTTGATGGCGGCGTCAGTTTGGATGAATTCGTCGTAAGGACCAGCGTGTATGTCGCGCGCCATGGCCGAGATGATGCCACTGGTCACGGTAGAACTAAGGCCAAAGGGGTTGCCTACGGCCACGACTTCATCGCCTGCACGCATCTGGTCGGAATCGCCGAAGCTGACAAAAGGAAGGTCCACATCGGCTTTGATGGATAGCAGTGCAATGTCAGTGGCCGGATCACTGCCGATCACCTCGGCGTCGAACTTGCGCCCGTCGGCCAATGTAATCTCGACCAATTGCGCATTTTCGACGACATGGCTGTTGGTGACGATCTGGCCTTCATTTGAAATGATAAAGCCGGAGCCAAGCCCGTGCGCCTGTTTGTCTTGGGGGTTTTGTTGCTCAAACCGCTTTCGCAGCTCTTCGGGCAGATTGCGGGGAAGATTATCTGCGGCGGGGCGTGTGCTTGTGACTTCAATGAAAACGACAGCGGGGCCGACCTGCTCAACAAGGTCGCCGTACCCGCCGGCAGGCACCGCAAATGCAAGCGCAGGCGCAAGCGTGAGGGAGGCGGTCAGCGGGAGAAGAGCGTTTCGGGTAAGCAAAGATGTCATTATATGTCCTCGTGCTTGTGGTTGTTGATGAGGTACATTTGGGCGCACAGGGATTACAGCACAGCCTGCAAACGCTATACAAAGATGTAATTTCGCGCAGGGTGCAGTGACGCGGTGCAGGGCTTATATGGGATGCCATGAAGATATTAGTCATCGAAGACGACGCCACCACCGGCACCTATATCGCGCGCGGTCTACGCGAGGAGGGGCATGTGGTCGATTTGGTAACGGACGGGCGCGAGGGGCTGGTGGCGGCTACTTCAGCTGCGCATGATGTGTTGATCGTAGACCGGATGTTGCCGAATGTGGACGGGCTGACCGTGCTGAAAACCCTTCGCGGGGCAGGGAACTGCACGCCGGTATTGTTTCTGACCGCGATGGGGTCGGTCGAGGATCGCATCGGCGGGTTAAATGCCGGAGCGGATGATTATCTGGTCAAACCCTTTGCCTTTGGTGAGCTGTCGGCACGGGTTGCAGCCCTTGGCCGCAGGCCACAAACCTCCGAGCAAGAGACAGTACTGGAAGCAGGAGACCTAACGCTGGATTTGCTCACCCGCAAAGTCGTACGGGCAGGTCAAGAGCTGGACCTGCTGCCACGAGAGTTCGCATTGTTGGAGTTTTTGCTACGCCGCAAAGGGCGTGTGCAGACGCGGACCATGTTGCTTGAGGGGGTGTGGGACCTATCCTTCGACCCGATGACCAATGTGGTCGAAACCCATGTGAGCCGCCTGCGGGCCAAGGTCGATAAGCCCTTCGGCTCCGAACTGATCAAAACCGTGCGCGGAGCAGGCTACAGGATCGACGGGTGACTCGGCTTTGGCGCTCGATGCCGCTGCGGCTGGCTTTGGTGTTGGTGGTGATTTTCGGCACGGTTAGCCTGTTCAGCCTTGCGGCGAGCTATGCTTTTACGCGCTCTGTGTTCGAACAGGGCATCCGTGATGATCTGGCACAGGATCTGGCGGGTTTTCGTGCCGCGCCGTCTGCGCGCGCAGTGGCGCTTTTGGTGCAGGGGGAATCCTCGGGCACGAACCCGGACCGCGTCGTGCTGAGCTATGTCTCCCCCTCTGGCCAGATCTATGGCAACGGGGCCATTGCACGCGGGGATGAAGGCTTTCACATTATTTCGCTGGACGAAGGGCATTCCACCTTTGATGGCGATTACCTTGCGCTGAATGCGCGGTTGTTCGGCGGGCAGCTGACCATCGCGCGCAGCCGCGCCGAGATCGAGGCGTTGCGGCCTGTGTTCCTCAATATTCTCTGGATCAGTCTTATCCCGACGGTGTTGATTGCCTTGTCTGGCGGTCTGATCCTTGCGCGGCGTTCGCAGCGGCACGTCGAGGTGATCCGCGCGACGCTTGAACGGGTAACAAGCGGCGATTTGGCGGCGCGTGTAGTCACAGGGGCGGGTTGGTCGGATGATTTGCTTCGCATCGGGACATCCGTGAATGACATGGCCGGGGCGCAGGAACGTTCGGTGACCGCATTGCGTCAGGTGTCATCCGATATTGCCCATGACCTCAAGACGCCGGTTCAGCGGGTATCATTGCAGCTTGAGGAACTGTCACAGGTGCTGGATAGCGCAGAGGCGACCGAGCTGGTGGATCGCGCCCGCGCGGAGGTCGAAGGCATCTCGGCTGTGTTCGCGTCCTTGTTGCAATTGGCGCAGGTTGAAGACGGTGCACTGAAGGATAAATTTGCACCAGTCGATCTTGCGGGGCTGTGCCGGACGATGGTCGAGTTGTATGAGCCGAGCGCCGCAGCACGCCGGCAGACGCTTTGCTTTGAAGGTCCCGAAACCTTGGTGCTGCAGGGAGAGAAGACCCTGCTGGGGCAGCTGTTGGCCAATCTGATCGAGAACGCGCAGCACCATACCCCGGAGGGGACCGCGATCACGGTCTCATTGGCACAAGCGCAAGGCGGTCCGCTGCTGTGTGTGTCGGACACGGGGCCGGGCATCCCCGAAGCCGAACGTGCGCGGGTGACGCAACGTTTGTACCGTCTGGACCGCAGCAGAAATACGCCGGGCAATGGTTTGGGGCTAAGCCTTGTTGAAGCGGTGGCGCTTTTGCATGGTGCGGATTTCACCTTTGAGGATGCGCAGCCGGGGTTGCGGGTCGCCTTACAGTTCAGGCCGCAGACCGCCCTATAACGATAACGGGCGTCTTGCATGTGTGGCTATGGCAGGCCAGTCTGATGGCCGGTTCTAATGTAAGGGGCATGGCCATGCGCGCGATGCAATTGATCGCATATGACACGGATTTGCAGCTGAGCACAGTTGACGTCCCCGAGCCTGCCGCAGGCGAGGTTGTCATCCACGTGGCGGCCTGCGGGTTGAACTTTGCCGATACGTTGATGATCAAAGGCAGCTATCAGGAAAAACCGCGACTTCCCGCGACCCTTGGTCTGGAGCTGGCAGGGACGGTCAGCGCGGTTGGCGCCGGGGTGACCGGCTTTGAGGTAGGGGCGCGGGTGGCAGCCTATGCTGGCGGGGGAGGCCTGGCCGACTATGCGGCGGTGCCCGCAAAGCTGTGTGTGACGATTCCGGACAAGATGCCTTTTACCGATGCGGCAGGGTTTTTGATCGCTTACGGCACCAGCCATCTGGCGCTGCACGATAGGGCGCGTATGCAAAAGGGTGAGCGGTTGCTGGTTCTGGGTGCTTCAGGGGGTGTTGGGCTGACTGCGGTCGAGCTGGGTCATTTGATGGGTGCCGAAGTGGTCGCCTGCGCGCGCGGCGCGCAAAAGCTTGAGCTATGCAAAGAGATGGGCGCGGACCATCTGATCGATTCCGACACCGATGACATACGCGACAGGGTCAAGGCGCTGGGCGGGGCGGATGTGGTGTATGACCCGATCGGCGGTGAGCAATTCACCGCAGCCATGCGCGCCTGCAATCCCGGTGCGCGGTTGTTGCCGTTGGGTTTTGCCAGCGGGAAGGTTGCGCCCATTCCCGCCAATATCCTGTTGGTCAAGAATATGAGCGTTCTGGGCCTTTATATCGGTGGCTATGCCAAGCTGAACCCAAAGGCACTGACCGACAGTTTCGACACGCTGATCGGCTGGTATAACGAGGGGCGGATTGCGCCGCATGTGAGCAATGTGCTGCCTTTGGAAGATACGAACGCGGGGCTGGACCTGCTGCGCAGACGGCAGGCTACAGGCAAGGTCGTGATCGCAGTTAACTAGAGGCGGCGGGCGGCCGGTTGTGGCGTAGGAAAAGCCGGTCGGGTTTGTCGTGGTGATCAACACCGTTGCAGCAAGGCATAAAAATCCATAGCCTGACAAAGAGGAATTTGAGGAGGACGCCCCGATGCAGATGTCAGATACGCGCCAGATTGCGGCCACGCCGGCACAGGTTTACGCTGCGCTGCTTGATGCTGAAACGCTTCTGGCCTGCGTGCCGGGTGCCACTCAGGTGGCGGGATCCGCCGAGGAGGGGTTCATCGCCACGGTGGTGCAGAAAGTCGGGCCGGTAAAGGCCACTTTCAAAGGAGACGTCAATCTGACTGATCTGGTGCCCAACACTTCCATGCGGATCGAAGGGTCCGGCAAAGGTGGTGCTGCGGGTTTTGCCAAGGGCGGTGCAACGGTGCAGCTTGCGGCACATGAAGGTGGTTGCACGCTTAGTTATGATGTGGATGCCAAGGTTGGCGGCAAGCTCGCGCAGCTGGGTAGCCGGATTATTGACGGCTTTGCCAAAAAGATGGCCGAGCAATTCTTCTCCAATCTGCAAGAGCATCTCGAAGGCCCGGTAGAGCCTGCCGCGGAGGCACCCGAGGCCAAGAAGGGTTGGTTCGGACGCGATAAATCCTGACGTGCGGTTGCTCTTGTTGTACTGGCGTATTCCGGTCTAGGGTCCCGCTGGCCCAAGCCGGAGACTGCAATGCCCCCCATCGTCGAAATATCCGCCCTGCGCAAAGCATATGCAAACGGGTTTGAAGCGCTTAAATCTGTTGAATTGCAGATCGAGGAGGGGGAAATCCTTGCGCTGCTCGGGCCGAATGGCGCTGGTAAAACCACTCTGATCTCAACAATTTGCGGCATCACGACAGCGACCAGTGGCACGGTGCGTGTGGGCGGACATGATACCGTTTCGGATTTCCGCGCCGCGCGTGCCATGATCGGTCTGGTCCCGCAAGAGATCAACCTCGAGCCGTTCGAGCGGGTGCATAACACTGTAAAATTTTCCCGTGGGCTGTTTGGTAAATCGCCCGACAACGCGTTGATCGAGAAAATTCTGCGCCAATTGTCGCTATGGGACAAACGTAACAGCCAAATACGCGAACTGTCGGGCGGCATGAAGCGGCGGGTGCTGATCGCCAAGGCGCTAAGCCACGAGCCGCGCGTGCTGTTTCTGGATGAACCCACCGCAGGCGTAGATGTCGAACTGCGCCGCGATATGTGGGAAATCGTGGCCGAGCTGAAAAAGGCTGGGGTCACCATCATACTTACGACCCATTACATCGAGGAAGCCGAGGCCATCGCCGACCGTATCGGTGTGATCGCGCATGGCGAGATCCTGTTGGTCGAAGACAAAGACAAGCTGATGGCGCGCATGGGCAAGAAGGAGTTGGAGGTCCAGCTTTCTGCGCCAATCACCGCGCTGCCCGAGCGGTTGAAGTCGGATGCTGTGCGCCTGAGCGATGACGGCAGTGCAATTATCTACACCTATGACACGATGGGTGAGCGCACGGGGATCACCACACTGTTGTCCGAAATCTCAGCCAGCGGTTTGGTGTTGCGGGATGTAGTCACGCGGCAATCAAGCCTTGAGGATATTTTTGTAGGTTTGCTGGAAGGGGATGCATCATGAACTGGACAGCCGTAAAATCCATATACGTGTTCGAAATGGCGCGTTTTTTCCGCACAATCGCGCAAAGCTTTATCTCGCCTGTGTTGTCCACATCGCTATATTTTGTCGTCTTCGGCGCAGCCATCGGCAGCCGGATCGAAGAGGTCGAAGGCGTCAGCTATGGTGCGTTTATCGTGCCGGGCTTGATCATGCTCAGCGTGATCACGCAGTCGATCTCGAATGCTAGTTTCGGCATCTACTTCCCTAAATTCATCGGCACGATCTTCGAGTTGTTATCGGCTCCGGTGAATTTTCTGGAGATCGTCATGGGCTATGTCGGTGCCGCGGCAACCAAGGCGCTGTTTATTGGCACGATTATCCTAGGCACGGCCTATCTGTTTGTGGACTTCGAGATACGGCATCCCTTTGCCATGGTGGGATTTCTACTTTTGACCTGCATCAGCTTTTCGTTAATGGGCTTTATCATCGGTATCTGGGCCGGTAATTTTGAACAGCTACAACTGGTGCCTTTGCTGATCGTCACACCATTGGTGTTCCTTGGCGGATCCTTCTATTCGATCACGATGTTGCCGCCGGTGTGGCAGGTGATTTCGCATTTTAATCCGGTGGTCTATCTGATTTCGGGCTTTCGTTGGTCGTTTTTCGGGGCAGCGGATGTGCCGATTGGCCTAAGCCTTGTGGCCATCGCAGGCTTTACAGCAGTTTGCATGGGGGTGATCTGGTGGATTTTCAAAACCGGCTGGCGCATCCGGCAATAATCTTGGACATCGCCTTGTTGCCGGACGCGGGGGCCTCTACATGTTGCCTATGAAACAATGGCTTCCTTTTATGAAAAGCGACCCCAGCGTCGCAGTGATCCGCCTGTCAGGGATGATCGGCACTTCGGGGCGCGGCGCGCTCAATGACGCAAGCCTCGCTCCGGTGATCGAACGGGCCTTTTCCAAAGGCAAGCCGGTTGCAGTGGCGCTTGAGGTGAACTCCCCCGGTGGGAGCCCTGTGCAGTCTTCGCTCATTGGTGCGCGCATCAGGCGTCTGGCCGAAGAAAAGAACATCCCTGTCATCGCCTTTGTCGAAGACGTTGCAGCCTCGGGCGGTTATTGGTTGGCCGCAGCTGCGGATGAGATTTACGCAGACCCAAGTTCGGTCGTAGGCTCCATCGGTGTGATTTCCGCCAGCTTTGGTTTGCACGAGTTGATGGCGAAAAACGGGGTGGAGCGGCGCGTGTATACGGCTGGCAATTCCAAATCCATGCTTGACCCGTTCCGCCCCGAGAAGGCTGAAGATGTCGCGCGGCTCAAAGAGCTGTTGGAGGATATCCACGTCAATTTCAAAGACCACGTGCAGACCCGCCGCGCAGGCAAGCTGACGGAGGACCGCGATCTGTTCACCGGAGAGATATGGCTGGCACGCAAGGCAATCGAGGTCGGACTTATTGACGGGATTGACCACCTCAAGCCACATCTGACCAGACGCTTTGGCAAGAAGGTAAAACTGCGCCGCTTCGGCGCTAAAAAAGGTCTGCTGAGCCGTTTTGGCGCGCAGATCGTCGGGGATGCGCTGCATGGCATCGAAGAACGTGCGCAATTCGCGCGTTTCGGGCTGTAGTATGATCTTTAAAATCGTGGCTCTTTTCCTCGTCTTTATTGGCGTATTGGGGTGGTTTGGTAAAATGCACTGGATAGGTGGCAAGACATTGAGCCAGAAAAAGTGCAAAAGCTGCGGCCGTTACCGGATTGGTAAAGGACCGTGCAGCTGTGGAGGGAAACGGGGATGATTACTGCGTGGTTGCTGTCAGGTCTTGGCTTGCTGATTTTGCTTTTGGCAGGCGATGCGCTTGTGAAAGGCGCGGTAAACCTGAGCCTGCGGATCGGAATTCCGGCTCTCATCGTGAGCCTGACAATCGTGGCCTTTGGTACCTCTGCACCCGAGCTTTTGATCGCGATCAAAGCGGTGATGGATAATGTGCCGGGCATTGCGTTGGGGAATGTCGTCGGTTCCAATACCGCAAATATCCTGCTGGTTCTGGGGATTCCGGCCTTTCTGGCCACGATGCACACATCCGAGTGCAACACCAAGAAATCGTTTAACCATATGATCGCAGCCACACTGCTGTTCATCGTACTGGCGTACCGCGGTGTGTTTGATTGGATTTCTTCGGTGATCTTGTTGGTGGCCCTTGCGGCGATACTGTTTGACGCTGCGCGTGACGCGTTGGCGCATCAACGTGAGGCAAATGGCGCCCCCGCCATAGACGAAGAAGAACTGGAAGGTGTCGACCCCGAAATGCCCGGCTGGCGTATCGGGGTTTTCTTGTTGCTGGGGCTGATCGGCCTGCCTTTGGGCGCGTCGTTGCTGGTGGATAATTCTACGATCATCGCCAAGGCATTTGGCGTGAGCGATACGGTCATTGGATTGACCTTGGTGGCGATCGGCACCTCATTACCAGAGCTTGCGACCACGGTGATGGCGGCCCTGCGCCGTCAGGCAGATGTCGCATTGGGCAATGTTATCGGCTCTAATATGTTCAATTTGTTGGCGATTATCGGTGTGGCTGGCCTTGTTGGGCCGATACATGTTGATCCGGCGTTCCTGCAATTTGATTTGTGGGTGATGCTTGGCGCTTCGTTGTTGCTGATCCCGTTTGTTTATCTGTGCAAAAACATCACCAGGCTGTGGGGAATTGCGCTGACCGCGCTATATGCTGCTTATCTATTTGTGGTTTTAGCGGGCTAGACACTTCATGAAACGAGCATTGGTAACTGGCGCAGGACAGCGTCTTGGGCGTGCTATGGCACTTTATCTCGGGACGCGCGGATATGATGTGGCCGTGCATTATGCTACCTCGGATACTGGCGCACAGGAAGTAGTGGCCGAGCTGGAGGCGATGGGCCAGCGCGGTGTTGCCTTGCAGGCGGATCTGCTGGATGTCGCACAAATGGAGGCTTTGCTGCCTGAAGCTGCCCGCGCACTTGGTGGGCCGGTGACCTGTCTGGTCAACAATGCCTCGGTTTTTGAATATGACACGATCACCACAGCCACGTCCGAGAGTTGGGACAGGCATATCAACTCAAACCTACGGGCTCCCTTTGTGTTGACCCAAGCCATGGCCGCACAGGGATTGAGTGCGCAGAAGGATGCGCAGGGGGAAGCCATCGCCTGTGGTCTTATTGTTAATATGCTCGACCAGAGGGTGCGCAAGCTAACGCCTGAGTTTATGACCTACACGCTTGCCAAAATGGGGTTGTGGGCATTGACGCAAACCACCGCCCGCGCTTTGGCTCCGCAGATCCGGGTGAATGCGATTGGCCCGGGGCCGACGTTGCAGGGTGAACGGCAAACGCAAGACCACTTTGATGCACAACGGGCTGCGACGGTTCTGGAACGGGGTTCAAATCCTGAAGATATCACTGCTGCGCTTGGCTATTTTCTGGATGCTCCGGCGGTGACAGGACAGCTGTTATGCGTAGACGGCGGGCAACATCTGGGATGGAAGACACCGGACCTGATCGGGGTCGAGTGATGGATAGGGCAAAAAGTTCTGCACGGTCAGGGGCCAGCAGGCGCAGAAACGCCTTATTTTATGGTGTTATTGGCATGGTTACAAAACCTAAATAAAAATAGCACGCGAAATCAGTTGCTTGCGTACGTGCCTAAAAAGTAGACAAATTAACGAAGCGTTTACAATTCAACGGAAAATACACTCCAGACAGAAGTTATATGCAGAGTTATCCACAGGAATAGTGGACATGTTTTTGGTTGCAGCAGCTGCTAAAACATGAGGAGTAAAAGGGAATCATAGACCCATGCCCGAGATTGAAGCAGTCCCTACCGGTCACGCCGTTATTCAGGGTTATCTCAAAACGCTTGATGGCTCGCCAGGCGTCTACCGGATGCTCGATAGTGAAAGCCGTGTGCTTTATGTAGGCAAGGCACGCAATCTGCGAATGCGGGTCAGCAACTATGCCCGCCCCTCGGGACATAGTGCACGGATCGCGCGGATGATCGACAATACTGCGTCGATGATGTTCCTTACCACGCGCACAGAAACCGAGGCGCTTCTGCTTGAGCAAAACCTGATCAAACAGCTCAAGCCCAAGTTCAACGTGCTGCTGCGGGACGACAAAAGCTTTCCCAATATTCTGGTCACAGACAGTCACGATTACCCGCAGATCAAGAAACATCGCGGCGCGAAAAAAGAGAAGGGATCGTATTACGGTCCTTTCGCCAGCGCGGGGGCCGTGAACCGCACGCTGAACCAGTTGCAGCGCGTGTTCTTGTTGCGCGATTGCAGCAATGCCCAATTCGAGAGCCGCACGCGCCCGTGCCTGCAATACCAGATCAAGCGATGCTCGGCACCTTGCGTGGGTAAGATCACTGCCGAAGATTACCGCCAGACGGTGCAGGACGCGCAGAAATTTCTTACGGGCAAAAGCACAGGCATCCAGACGCGGCTGGCGCAAGAAATGTCAGAGGCATCCGAGCAGATGGAGTTTGAGCGCGCCGCCGCCTTGCGTGACCGGATCAAGGCGCTGACCCAAGTGCAGACAACCCAAGGCATCAATCCCAAAGGGGTGTCAGAGGCTGATATCATCGGCCTGTACATGGCCGATGGGCAGGCCTGTGTGCAGGTGTTCTTTATCCGCTCGGGTCAGAACTGGGGCAACCATGATTACTACCCGCGCGTGGGTGATGACGTGGAGGCACCAGAGGTGCTTGAGGCCTTTATCGGGCAATTCTATGATCAACGCGAACCACCGCGACAATTGATCCTGAGCCACGGTTTGGAGAATACCGAACTGATGGCCGAAGCCTTGGGCAGCAAGATTGACCGCAAGGTTGAAATTCTGGTTCCACAGCGTGGTGAAAAGGTCGAGCTGGTCGAGGGCGCGCTGCGCAATGCCCGCGAAAGCCTTGCGCGCAAAATGGCGGAAAGTGCGACACAGACCAAGCTTCTCAAAGGGTTGGCGGATGCGTTTGAATTGCCAAAGGTCCCCGAACGTATCGAAATCTACGACAACTCCCACATTCAGGGGGCGTTTGCGGTGGGGGCGATGGTCGTCGCCGGCCAAGAGGGGATGCTGAAAAGCCAGTACCGTAAATTTAACATCCGCGGGGATGAGCTCACCCCCGGCGATGACTTTGGCATGATGAAAGAAGTGCTCAAGCGTCGGTTCAAGCGCCTGATCAAAGAAGACCCCGACCGTAAAGAGGGGCATTGGCCTGATCTTTTGTTAATTGACGGCGGCGCAGGGCAGGTGAGCGCCGTGCGTGAGATTATGCGCGAATACGGCGTTGAGGATATTCCGATGATCGGTGTCGCCAAAGGTGTGGACCGTGATGCGGGTAAGGAAGAATTCCACCGCACGGGCAAGCCGGTCAAGGCGTTACGGCATAATGATCCTGTGCTTTACTTCGTGCAGCGGATGCGTGACGAGGCACACCGCTTTGCCATTGGCACACATCGGGCCAAGCGGGCCAAATCGGTTGGCGCGACGCCGTTGGACGAGGTGCCGGGCGTCGGGGCTGCACGCAAACGCGCGCTGTTGGCGCATTTCGGCTCGGCCAAGGCGGTTGCCCGCGCAAACTTGCACGATCTGAAAGCGGTTGAAGGGGTGTCTGATGCGTTGGCGGATACGATTTATGCGTATTTTCACGAAAAAGGTTAGCTTGGGGTCAAACGGCACCCGCTTTGCGGGTGTGGCAGGAGGAAATAGTGAAGGGATCGTCGATCTTGTGATCATGCAGTTCGCCTTCGTGCTTTTACGTATTTGCGACGCAGTGTAGGGTGTTTGCATGAATTGGAACTTGCCTAATATCCTTACGGTCATTCGCTTGCTCGCTGCGCCGGGTGTGGCGGTGATGTTTTTGTACTTCACCCGCCCCTATGCGGATTGGTTTGCGCTGATGTTGTTTGTGTCAGCTGCTGTGACAGATTGGCTTGATGGTTATCTTGCACGTGCGTGGCATCAAGAAACCAAATTGGGCGCAATGCTGGACCCGATTGCCGATAAGGCGATGGTGGTCATCGCGTTGATGGTCATCATAGGCTTTTCCAGCTGGTCGCCTTCATTGGTGCTACCCGCGACGGTAATTCTGTTCCGCGAGGTGTTTGTTTCCGGCTTGCGCGAATATCTGGGTGATACGGCAGGCACGTTGAAGGTTACGAAGCTGGCCAAATGGAAGACGGCACTCCAGATGACAGCGATTGCCGTGCTGTTCAGCCAGGGCGTGTTCGAGCATTATCTGGGGGCCAGCATTTACGGCATGGATAGCGCGCTGGTGCAGGACATTCTCAACGGTGTCGAGGAAGACGTGTTGGGCCTGGCGTGGAAAGCAACAGCAATGGAATGGGCTGGCCGGATCGGCGTCTGGTTGTTGTGGTTGGCTGCAGGGCTGACCGCGATTACCGGCTGGGATTACCTGATGAAGGCGATGCCTCACTTGAAGGAGACCCGCTGATGGATGTCGTATACTTTGCATGGGTACGAGAACGGATCGGCCTGCCGCGCGAAGTGGTCGATACGCAGGCGACAACGGTCGCTGGCCTTGTGGATGAGCTGCGCGCCCGTGAAGAGCGGTATGCCTTGGCCTTCGAAGACATAAGCGCATTGCGCGTTGCGCTTGACCAAGAGCTTTCGGATTTTGATGCCCCGCTGGCCGGTGTGCGCGAAGTGGCGTTTTTCCCACCGATGACAGGCGGCTGAGATGCGGATAAGTGTACAGGCCGACAGCTTTGATCTGGGCGCTGAATCCGCTTCCTTTGCCGCCGGTCACCGCGATATGGGGGCGATCGTAACCTTCACAGGTATCGTGCGTGATCTGCCTGATGACCCGCTTGAGGCTATGGAGATCGAGCATTACCCCGCCATGACCGAAAAGGCGATCACAGCCATGGTTGTCGAGGCGATTGAGCGGTTCTCGTTGGGCGATGCATTGGTGATCCACCGCCACGGGCGTCTGGTTCCGGGCGAGATGATCATGATGGTTGCCACTGCTGCGCGGCACCGCAGACACGCCTTTGAGGGGGCTAGCTTTTTAATGGATTACCTCAAGTCGCGCGCGCCTTTCTGGAAGCGCGAAATCTCGGCCAGCGGTGCTGCATGGGTCGCTGCAACCGACGCGGATGAGGATGCCTTGTCACGCTGGGAGCGTTGATACAGATCAAAGTCGGAACCGGCGATATACGATAGGGTACATGTATTATCACATAGGAGGATAAGGCATGATTTCATCCATTGTTGTCGGTATCGACGGTTCTGATGCAGCAGGTCGCGCACTGGAGATGGCATGTAGTTTTGCCAAACAGTTCGGTGCTGCGCTCCATATTTGTCATACCCCCCGCGAGGAAACCGTCACTTACGCGGCCGAAGCGATTTCGGGATTTTATGTCGGGCCAAATCCGGCAGAGCATGAATTGCTTCGCGAGGCTGCGCAAAAGATTGTTGAGGCGGGCCGCGCATATGCGGTTGAGCAAGAGATCACCAAAACAAGCACGCATATCGGCCATGGTGATCCCGCGCGTGACCTGTTGGAGCGCGCAGAGGCCGTGCATGCCGATCTCATTGTGACAGGGCGTAGAGGTCTGGGTGATTTGGGTGCCTTGGTGCTTGGCAGCATATCGCATCAGGTCAGCAAACACGCCAGCTGCGCCTGCCTTACCGTGCCATAAACTGTTAACCTGCGCGCTGGCTTTCGATGTAGGCGCGCATTTCCTCGGCTTCGTGCCGCGCATCGCGCAGACCGTCCATTGCGGCGCGCAGCTCGGCTTCGGTTTGGGACAGCTGGTTGGTCAGCTCTGCTTCGCGCTGCTGCAAATAGGTGATCGCCTGATCGCGGGTTTCTTCGGCTTCATGCAGCTCTTGGCTCATGCGATCAAGCTGGGCCACATCATCCGCGGCGACGCGGGTAAAACGGTGCAAAAGCCAGTTCGCAAACCAACCCATGCAGAAGGCCACAAATAGAATGATGGCTGTCGCAATGACAAATTCAAATCGGCTCATTCGGTAGCGCTTTCTTCGGTCGGCGTGTCATTGCCTGTATCACCTGTTTCGGCGGTGGATTCCAGCGTTGTTTGCCCTGGCGTTGCAACTGTATCCGGGCGGATCAGGCGGAACTCGATGCGGCGGTTCGCTTCGCGGCCTGCTTCGGTGTCATTGTCAGCAACAGGAGCTTCTTCGCCGTAGCCGGTTGCGGCATAGGATGAGGTCGGCACGCGGCGCGCGCGCAGTTCGTTGAGAACCGATTCAGCGCGGCTTTGGCTGAGGGCGAGGTTCATCTCTTCACGGCCTTGGCTATCGGTATATCCTTGGATTTCGAGGGGCAGATCACCGCAGCGTTTGAGTACGTCCGCAATATCATCCATCGTTCCCAATGCAGACGCATCAATAGTCGCCGAGCCGGGTTCAAAGTTGATTTTACCCGCTGCGACAATCGCTGCGACTTCGGCTTCACATTCCTCAGGGGAGGGCAGTCCCAGCACCGGATCCAGTTTTTTCTGATAGGTAACATTCACGTCGAAAGCAGCACCTTCGCCCAGCTTGCCCGCCAGCAGGGAAGTGATTTCATTGGAGGCTTCAGGATTGCCGGTGTTGCCCGTCAGTTGCAGATGGTTTGGCGTGACGGTCACGGCACCGTTGCTGAGCTGCCCGAGCCCTTCAAGACCGGCCAGCACACGGGTGGCCCAATCCATCGGCAGGTCATCCACCACACGTGTGGCGGTATAGACGCTGTCCGAGCCAAATCGTGCCTTGGCAAAGCTGGTAGCTAGCTCACGCAGGGCGGTGTCATTGACGCGCCCACGCAGCTGCACCTGCCCCTCGGGGCTCAGGGTCGCGGTGAATTCTGGCGGGCCTGCATTCGGGTCTTGCGCCTTGGGAAGGTCTGCTTTCAGAGCAAAAACCGGAGGCAGAGCATTTTCGAGCTCGCCCACGACGGTGTCAAACTCTGACTGGCTGACAGTTTCGGCTGCGATTAAAGAAATATCGGCATCTGCGATGATAAAGGATGATCCCGCCCCCAGCTTGTTCAGGGCGTTAATCGAAGCCGTGACAGCATCCGCCCATTTCGGGCTGGGAACGCCAAGGCCAACCGTGCATTGGGGATTCGCTGCACCGGCGGATTTGGCCGCTGCAATGATGCGTGCGGCCGCCTGTTCAGTGTCGGCCGAGCAGGCATCAAAGCTTGCGCCGTCTTCAGTGATCTGGAACCGCGTCGTGAAAGGGGTGATCACGGGACGCGGGGCGGAAATGTTCATTTCCAGCGTCAGATCGTCAGTGGCCATGCGCCGCAAAGTCTGTTCAAGCCGCGCTTTCTCTGCTGCGCTGTCGGTGATGGCGGTGATGGCTACATGGTCAGCCTTAACAGAGATTTTGGCGCGCGGCAGATTTGTCATAGCCGAAAGCGCAAAATCCATCGCGCTGGTCCAGCCGTCGGGAGCGGGGTAATCTGCTGTCTCGAGCAGATCGGTCACACCGCTACTCCCTTCGAGGCTGTTGAACCGCGCTACCAAAGCGTCGCGGTCTGTTGCCGTCGGAATAAGTCCGATTACGGAAAGCCCGCTGTCGTTCCGCAAAATTTCAGCTGAAAAAGTCGGGGCCGCCAGTGCTTCTTGGGCGACGACACCCATATCGTCGATCACACGGGCCGCATCCACCACAGAGCCTGCGGTGGTCAGCGCCGAGAACCGTACGGCCTCGGTTGGTGCCGTGCCTGAAAGGGACACCTGTAGGCCGTTCGCCTCGACTTCGGCCCAGGTCATGCCTTTTTCATCCAGTGCGTCACGCACGCCAATTTCGGAGCTGTCCTCAATCAGGCTCACCGAAAAATTTGCAGCCACCATGGCAATGACTGCGGCGGCGGCAAAGGTCAAAAAGATGGTGAGAAGTGACGAGAGGCGCATAGGCACTTTCTAAATCGTTTAATAATTAATCACGGTGATACGATGCTGGCGGCGGGGGTGCAATCAAAGGAGTAGAGCTATGGCAAAAAACAGCAAAGGAAGTATGCCGGTATCGCGATTAGCTCTGAATAATTGCAACATTTTGCCAGTATCGTGAATATCAAGCCCGCGCAGCTGCCATGCCATATGCCAACCCATCGCCCAAGGTCCGACCAGTGCGAATACCATCGCGAGTGGGGATGCCGTTGGTAATGCTGCATATATGACGGCTATTCCCATCAGGCCGACCGTGGCCATCAGAAACCGGCGCAGCCATTTTCCCGAGTTCTCGCCAAATAGGCGTGCAGTCGATTTTACGCCGATCAGCGCGTCATCCTCGGTGTCCTGATGGGCATAAATCGTGTCGTAAAACAGCGTCCACGCGATCCCCGCCAGATAGAGCACCACTGCAGGCGCATCGAGCTGGCCGGTATGCGCGGTCCACGCCAGCAGCGCACCCCAGTTGAATGCAAGCCCCAGAAACATCTGCGGCCACCATGTAAAACGTTTGGCAAAGGGATAAATCGCCACGGGGAGCAGCGCCAGCACGCCCAACCGGATTGCCGCGGCATTAAAGCTGAGCAGGATGGCGAATGAAATCAGCGCCTGTAATACCATCCAGACCGCAGCGCCTTTGACCGAAACCTGACCGGACGGGATCGGGCGCGAACGGGTGCGCGCAACCTGTGCGTCTATGTCGCGGTCGGTGATGTCATTCCACGTACAACCTGCGCCGCGCATCAAAAACGCCCCCAGGGCGCAGCCGATAAAGACCCACAGATCATACCATGTGGCCTGTCCGTCATACAGCATCGCCAGCGATAATCCCCACCAGCAGGGCAGCAACAACAACCAGGTCCCGATAGGCCTGTCAGCGCGGCTTAACCGCAGATAGGGGCGGGTCGCGGCAGGGGCGTATTGGTCCACCCAGTTGCGCGCATAGGCGTCAGCGACGGCTCCATTTTTCAGGGGCTCTGGCGGAGTGGCGTTGTCTTGCATATATCCATCCCATGGATGCGAAAATCAGATTGTATGTAGAGCACCCGCTAGGGGCGGGGCAATCGGTTCCTTTGGACCGTGGGCAGGCACATTACCTTTTTGGCGTGATGCGACAAGCCGTTGGCGCGCCGGTGTTGTTGTTTGATGGACACAATGGCGAATGGCTGGGCCGTGTGGTCGAAGCGGGCAAACGCGGCGGGGTGATTGAATGCGAGCAGCAGACGAGGCCTTTGCAGATGCCACCGGACCTGTGGCTGTGTTTTGCACCTATCAAAAAGGCGCGGACCGATTTCATTGTCGAAAAAGCAGCCGAGATGGGAGCTGCTCGAATCGTGCCGATGCAGACCGAATTTACGAATTCGGGCCGTATCCAGCGTGATCGCTTGCAAGCCCATGCCGTAGAGGCTGCTGAGCAATGCGGTGGCACCTATGTGCCTGAAGTGGCCGAGCTTGCGCGCTTTGGCCGCTTGATTGATAGATGGGACCCTGCGCGCCGCATCATGTTCTGTGACGAGACGCTGGCCACGGCGCCTAAGGCGCTGACCCTCGCGGGCGCGGGGCCATGGGCTATATTTATCGGGCCAGAGGGCGGTTTTTCGGACCGCGAACGCGAAAAGCTGCACAAGATGGAGGCGGCCACTGCGGTCTCGCTTGGGCCGCGTATTTTGCGTGCGGATACCGCAGCGGTTGCTGCGATGACGCTTTGGCAGCAGGCCTTGGGGGATTGGGCATGAGGCTTTCATCCGGTGCTTTGGGGGGCTGCGATGTTTTTTAGACCCGAAGCCAAAGCCGCCCTATGGCGTTGGCGCGAAGTCCTTGTGGCTCTCGCAGTGAGCCTTTTGGGGCTTTGGTGGATTGTCGGGCCGGGGCGGTTGCTTGCTGTGCCGGGCTGGGGGTTGCTGTTGGCTGGCGGCGCACTGGGATTTATCGGATTTCAGCGATCGCGCTTTCGCAGCAATGGTGACGGACCCGGAGCGGTGCAGGTGAATGAGGGCCAGATTGCCTACTTTGGCCCGCTCACAGGGGGCGTTGTTGCCTTGCAGGAATTGGAACGCCTGAGCCTTGATACGCGGCCCCATCCGCCTCATTGGCGGTTGGATGTGCCGGGACAGGACGCGCTGTTGATTCCTGTTAATGCGGCCGGAACCGAAGGGCTTTTTGATGCCTTTGCAACTTTGCCGGGTCTGCGCACCGAACGTATGCTTGCTGAATTACGCAGCGGTCAAAGCCACGCAGTTGTGATTTGGGAGCGCAAGCCCTTGCGTCCAGCCCATGCGTTGCTGCATTGACGCTCCTAAGAAACTCCGCAAGGCTGCGGACGACACACTAGCGGAGAGCCCGACATGTCCATTCCCCAATCCGGCGGCGGCCCGATCGAGAACTTTGACCAGCTGGCGCAATACCTTGCGGATGGCTGCAAGCCAAAGGATCAGTGGCGCATCGGTACCGAGCATGAGAAATTCGGCTATTGCAAGGATACGTTGCTGCCTTTGCCTTACGAGGGCCCGCGTTCGATTCGCGTGATGTTGGAAGGCCTGCGCGACAAACACGGCTGGGCCTCCGTCGAAGAGGGCGGCAAGCTGATCGGGCTGGAGAAAGACGGCGCGAATGTCTCGCTTGAGCCGGGCGGTCAGTTGGAACTATCCGGCGCACCGGTCGAGACAATTCACGAAACCTGCGACGAAGTGAACAGCCACTTGCGCGAAGTGCAAGACGTTGCCGATGAAATCGGCGCGGGCTTTATCGGTCTGGGTGCTGCGCCCGAGTGGACCCATGAACAAATGGATCTGATGCCCAAGGGCCGCTACAAGCTGATGAACGACTATATGACCAAGGTGGGCACCATGGGCCGCGTGATGATGCGCCGGACCTGTACGGTGCAGGTGAACCTTGATTTCGGCTCCGAAGCGGACATGGTGCAGAAAATGCGCGTTGCTGTGGCCTTGCAGCCGGTGGCGACAGCTCTTTTTGCCAACTCCCCGTTTTTTGAGGGCAAGCTGAACGGTCATAAATCATGGCGTAGCCGTGTGTGGCGCGATCTGGATGCCTCGCGCACCGGCATGATCCCATTTGTGTTCGACGAGGGCTTTGGCTTTGAAGCTTGGGTGAATTACGCGCTCGATGTGCCGATGTATTTTGTCTACCGCGATGGCAAATACATTGACGCACTGGGGCAGTCGTTCCGTGATTTCATGCAGGGCAAATTGCCTGCGCTCCCCGGTGAAACGCCCACGCTGAGCGATTGGGCCGACCACCTGACCACCGCCTTCCCCGAAGCGCGGATGAAGAAGTTTATCGAGATGCGCGGTGCCGATGGCGGCCCGTGGCGCCGCCTGTGCGCACTGCCTGCTTTCTGGGTTGGCCTGATGTATGATCAAAATGCGCTGGATGGCGCATGGGATCTGGTAAAGGGCTGGGATGCCGAAATGCGTGAGGAATTGCGTGTTGCAGCATCCGTGGACGGGCTTCAGGCAGAAGTGCGTGGGGTCAAAATGATTGATCTGGCACGTGAGGCAGTCGCGCTGTCTGATGCCGGCTTAAAGGCCCGCGCGCGTACCGGTTCTGACGGTTTGGTGCCCGATGAGACACATTTCCTGAATGCGCTGAAAGAAAGCGTTGAGACCGGAAAAACCCCCGCCGACGAGCTGCTTGATTGCTATAACGGCGAATGGGGCGGGGATCTAAGCCGGATCTACGCGGATTATTCCTATTAAGCAGAGCTTGCAGGCTTTAAGACTTTGGTCCGGTAATAGTCTGAAATCTCGGCCTTTCGGGCCGCCTGCACCTCGGCGCTGACGGGTTTGTCCTTTTCAAACAGCACGGCATAGCCCTGCATGGCGCGCTTGTGCGCGTCAACGGTGACGGGCTTGCCTGATGGATCTGCCATGGGGCGGGACGCCGGCGCGCCGTAGTGGGTTCTGTTGTTCTGGCTGGGCAGCATGTACAGGATAAACAATGCAAACCCCGCAAGAGGGATGAAGCTCAATAGCAACCAGAATCCGGAAAACCCTGCGTCATGCAACCGCCGGACGCTGAGCGAAATCATGGGAATGGAAAATATCAAAACAGCCCAAGGGGTGAACAGATCGAAGGGGGAGAGGGCGGCAAACAGCAAATCGCCTTCGACCTGATGGCGCATGAAAAGCGCGGTAACGTCGAACGCGATTGCAGCAAGGTTGACAAGACAGCTGAAGAGGAAGACCCACCAGTATTCGCTCCGGCTTGCACGACCGGAAAAGTTCAGTGTCTTTGCGAACGCGGTGCCCACTGCGGAAATTGGTCCCATGTCTCTTCCATCTATTGAATTGGTGTATTCTCACGTCCGTCTGATTGTACAAACTGGTGTGGCACCAAAAGGGGCGCATTAGGGCAAAATAATGGTCGTGCAGGTCAGGGTTGTGCAGGCCACGGATAGGTCGACCCTGTGGAATGCCCGAACTGCCTTAACTGTCTTTGCCTTTTGGCAAAAAGCGGGCAATGCGCCCTCCCAGCTTGAGCGCGGCCATTTGCACGCTGCGGGGCAGTGCCATGACGTCAGTATACCAGTTGTCAAACATCTGCATGGTATCGAGTGTTTCTGCGATGCGGGCCTTGACCTCGGGCGGGGTGGCGTCTGTTTCGGCCTCGCGTTGGACTTCTTCGAGGGCTTGCAAGGTGGGCAGGTATTCCCGTTCGCGGCGGGTCTTGATCACTGTTGTGACCAGA
Organism: Sulfitobacter sp.; assembly: GCF_039977885.1. Lineage (GTDB taxonomy): Bacteria > Pseudomonadota > Alphaproteobacteria > Rhodobacterales > Rhodobacteraceae > Sulfitobacter. The sequence continues at coordinate 94,639 of NZ_JBDWCI010000007.1, read as the reverse complement.
TCAAACATGTCACGCACGGAGGTGAAATGATCACGCCGGTCGCCGAGCTTGCGCTGGGATTTGACCATGCCGAGGCTTTGTAGCTCCTTCAACCCGTTAGAGACATTCGAGCGGGCGAGGTTGAGTAGCTCACAAATCTGATCGGCGCTTAACGGTTCAGGTGCGATATGTAGCAGTGCATGAATTTGCGCGACCGAGCGGTTGGTGCCCCATTTCGCCCCCATATCACCCCAGTGAAGGATAAAGTTCTGCATGGCAGGTGTGAGATGCATGAGGAAGCTCGCTTATGGTTTCTGTAATGACAGAAATATAAGAATGCAGTTCTGGGGCAAGGAGAATTTCTGTATCGGTCTATTCGTCGCGGGTAAGGCGCAGGCGGAACGGACCTGACGAGACTGCAAGTTCGCGCAGGTTTTGCTGGTCGCCAGCCGTATCATAGCTCAGCTGCATCTTGGCCGATGAGATGCCCAGTGGAGACAGGTGGCCTGGCCCTTTGGTCACAGCATAGCGCAAATTGCAGGTCAGAGTGGCACCGTCGCGGCTTTGCCCGTCGGGGGTGAGGGTCACATAACGGCGCCCGTCATACATACGCATGGCCTTGGGGCAGCCCTGTGCGCGAAACAGCGCGCCCATTGCGCGTACAGGATCGCGCGCACCGGCAGGCACCAAACTCACATCTGACAGTTCGGTCTGCTCTTTTTGGGGCGTGATCCTGGTGCTTTTAGCGCGGCCGTTTGCGATGTCGACAATCACTGCACGCGATTTGCGCGAGGAACGGCTTTCGCCGGTGAAGGTGCTTGTTGCGGCGTTTCCTGTGCTGGATCCGTGGAAGGTGCCGTTGAAAACACCCAGCGGTGTGTTGTCGAGGGTCGACCGCAAAGTGGCCGCATTGCCGTTTGTTGTATAGTCCAGATGTCCAAGCATCTTGTTCCCCAAGATGACGCTATAGGTGTCGGCCAATGCGGCAGGCGCTGTCAGCACAGCGGCGCAAAGGAGGGCTAGTCGTGTCATTCGGGAGGCTCCGGTTGGTAATTCATCACAAAGGCGATGACCTTGTCATGGGGCATTTCACAGGGGGCCAGTTGGGGACCGTTTTCCAGATCGTAAAAGTTCAGGCTTATGTAATCTGTACGGTCCAAGGCTTCTGCCACCAGCTTGATGGATTTTCCGACGTTAAAGTCGCTGCGTGTTGCAGTGTAGCGCCGGTTGTGGAAATGGCCCCAAGAGGTGCCTTGCGGAATAGCCCGCAATGCAGTGGCAAACCCCGTGGGAGCCGCCTTTCTCACCCTTTTTGGCCAATCTTTGGTTCAGTTCCGGCGCGGAGCCGTTGCAGGTTTTCCCGGTGCCGCCAGATGACAATTACTGTCAGGGCAACACATAGCAGATAGGTTGAGCCATACCCCAGCACCACGACCAATATGGAAGAGGCCGCAGCGCTCACAATGCCGCCGACCGAGGACATGCGCGATATCGCCACTGCAACAAGCCAGACCACACAGCAGGCAATCCCCACGGGCCATGCGAGTGCCAGCAGAATGCCAAGGAAGGTCGCGACCCCTTTGCCGCCCCTGAACCTGAGCCAGACAGGAAAGCAGTGCCCCAACATCGCGGTCAGCGCGGCCAGTTGCGCGGCATCTTCACCGGCCGCTGCCCGCGCGATCAGCAGGATCACGGCACCTTTGCCCGCATCCAGCAGTAGCGTTGCAATCGCCGCCGGTTTTGATCCGGTACGCAAAACATTGGTGGCCCCGATATTGCCTGACCCGATCTCCCGCAGATTGCCAAGGCCAAAGAACCGCGTCAGCACGATGCCAAAGGGTATTGATCCGGCCAGATAACCAAGCAGGGCCCAAAGCAACAGCACAGGCAGGGTATTTTCAATTAGCGGCATATGGGGCCTTCCAAATTAGACAGTATAGACGCAGTTGCCTGCGACATAGGTTGACAGAATCTTACCCTGCATCCGCACGCCATCAAAGGGTGTGTTGCGCGATTTCGAGCAGAGTGTGGCCCGGTCCATGACAAATGGCGCATGCGGGTCAAACAGTACCAGATCCGCAGGTGCGCCAACGGCCATGCGACCCGATGGCAGGCCCAGCCGCATGGCGGGATTCAACGACATCGCGCGCCATAGCACAGGCAGCTCGATCATTTCGGCATGCCACAGGCGCAGTGCTGCGGGCAGCAGTGTCTCAAGCCCGACAGCGCCAGAGGCGGCTTCTTCGAATGGCAGGCGTTTGCTTTCTTCATCCTGAGGCGTGTGCATCGAGCAAACAATATCAATCACCCCTGATGCAACGGCGTTCACCATAGCAATGCGGTCTTCTTCGTCCCGAAGGGGTGGTTTCAGTTTAAAGAAAGTGCGGTAGTTGGCCACGTCCAACGCGTTGAGCGTCAGGTGGTGGATGCCGATCCCCGCTGTGATATCCAGCCCGTTGGCTTTTGCGCGTGAGAGGGCAGGCAGGGCGCGGGCGGTCGTGATCTGGTCGGCGTGGTAGCGCGCGCCGGTCATTTCGATCAACGCGATGTCACGGTCCAGCCCCATGCGTTCTGCCATGGGGGACACGGCTGGCAATCCGCGCAGCGAGGCAAATTTGCCCGAGGTGGCAGCAGCGCCTTTGCTCAGGATAGGTTCTTGAGGGTGGGCAATGACCAGCGCGCCAAGGCTGCGCGCATAGGTGAGCGCGCGGGAAAATACCTTGGTATCCGTGATGACATGGTCGCAGTCGGTAAAGGCCACAGCCCCGGCATCCATGAGAAAACCAATTTCGGTCATCTCTCGGCCGGCGCGGTTTTTCGTCAGCGCAGCCATCGGCAGCACATGCACAGGAGCGGCGTCATTGGCGCGGCGGGTGACAAATTCCAATGTTTCCGGGCTGTCGATGGCCGGATCTGTGTCAGGGCGCGTGATCATGGTCGTCACGCCGCCTTTGGCCGCGGCCTGTCCGGCTGAACGATAGCTTTCTTTATGGCGCTCACCGGGTTCGCAGACTTTCACGCCCAAATCGACAAGGCCAGGGGCCAGATATTTGCCGCGGCAATCAATCACTTCGCCTTTGGGATCGGTCAGGCCGCCCTCGACAACAGCAGTGATGCAGCCCTCGTTAACGGTAACCGATCCCTCGAAGCTGCGTGCGGTTTCGGGGTCAACCACGGTGGCGTTGGTAAAATGAAGCGTCATGTCGTCTCTTTCTGCATCTGCCGCGTCAGGCCATAGGTTCTTTCAATAGTGTAAATGCGCATGTAAGCTCTGCTGCGCAACGCGAAACCGCTCATGGGGTAAGCCGGTCCCGGGCGGCCAATATCTGGCGGACAACTTCGGCGGGGTCTTCGACATAGGCTATTCTTACCCGTAAGCCGCCCTTGAGATAGACAACCACATTGCCGCCCAAGCGTTTGCGCACATTAATCACATCGGCCAAAGGAAGACGCGCTTCGCCCTCGGGGCCGACGTGCAGCAGGGCGTCACTGCGAAGATACCAATGATTTTCCCGCGCAGCGCGCCAACGGGCTGGATCTTCGAAGCCGATATTATACGCCAGTGCCAGAACTGGTGCGACATACATCAATTGATGAAATCCGGTGATCCCGCCAATGACCCAACCGGCAATAGCCAGCACAACCAATGTGATCGCGCCGACAATTACACTGCGGCGCAAAAAGACCCGAAATTTCGGGGTCCATGCTGCCAATGCCTCGCTCATCCCGCCATCCAGACCATGCCAGCGGCCACTGCAAAGGCGACCAATAGCGCAATGGTAGCAATGCGGCCTGACATTTTCGGATCGGGTTTTGGTTCTTTCATCGAACTATCCACCATATAAATAAAACCGCTAGCAGTAAAATAGCGCCTGTGATCATGCTGCCGCTGCGTAGATTGGGTGTGGATGCCTCTTTTCCCCCAACGCCCGAGTGTAGCTTGGCAGCTTCTGATGCGGTGGGCCCGGCGGCCTGCTGGACCCATGGTTCGCGGTAGGTGCCGATCAGAGTTAAATCCTTGCCAGGGGTTAAGGTCACTGTGCCAGTGTTGGCGACGTTCGAGAGGAGCAGCAAAACATAGCCATCCAACGCCTCTAACCGCGCGCGATCTGCATGCAAGGCCTCCGCTTCGACAGCATAGCCGTCGCTCAGGTATCGGAGCAGGCCCAGCCCCGCCAAATCCGCAAGGGCAAAGAGTTCAATGTCGCTATCAGTAACTTCATGCCCTAACAACTCGGACGCGACGATGTTTTTGCCTGATTGGCGCAATGCACGTGCCATGTCGGCCATAGGTCGCGAAATGGCAAAAACGCGTACAACGCCTGTTTCATGCTGTGAGATGTGCAGCGTGCTCATTTCGGATGACCTTGAAGATGGTCCAGCAATTCGTCACTGCGGGTGATGTAGTCGAAGCTGACAATGCGCCGTGCCCCGCCGTGCTCGCCCAGAAAACCGATGCTGGGGGGTGACGTTTTGCGAACCTTCGGCGGAATAAACGCATCCACCGGGTAGTATTTCACGCGGGTACCCTCGGCTTTGATATCGAAAAACAGCGCATGGCGGTCTGTTAGAGCGTAGCGCGTGGTCGCATAATTTTTCAATTGGCGTCGCGATACATTGGCTGGGACAATTGCAGCGACCGCCAGAAAAACCATCAGCCACATATCCGTCTGTGTGCCGAGTTTTGACAAGATGAACCATCCCGTGCCCAGTAGGCAAACAGCACTAAACAAGGGGGCACCAAACAGCTGCCAATTGCGCCAATGTACGCGCGGCTCGGGCTTGCCTACCCATAGCAGGGTCTCATCCTGCTCTAACACGTTATGCCAGAAGTCGGTGTCGCTCATGTGCGGTTGCCCGTCAGATTTTGCGCCAGAAGATCCATTGCGGCCATGCGGACGGCCACGCCCATCTCGACCTGATCCTGAATGACGCTGCGGTTGATGTCATCGGCCAGCGTGCCGTCAATCTCGACGCCGCGGTTCATCGGGCCGGGGTGCATGATGATCGCGTCCGGCTTGGCGTGCGATAGCTTTTCCGCATCCAGCCCGTACCGGTGGTAATATTCGCGCTCGCTGGGGATAAACCCGCCATCCATGCGCTCTTTTTGCAGGCGTAGCATCATCACAACGTCCACATCCTTAAGCCCTTCTTCCATGTTGTCAAAGACCTCGACGCCGAATTCGCCGATGCCCGATGGCATCAGGGTGGGGGGGGCGATCAGGCGGATGCGGTTCTCCATCTTGCCAAGCAAGATGATGTTGGAGCGTGCTACACGGCTGTGCGCGATATCGCCACAAATCGCGATCGACAGGCGGTGTAGACGGCCCTTGGCGCGGCGAATGGTCAGCGCATCCAGCAAGGCCTGCGTTGGGTGTTCGTGCCGCCCGTCACCGGCGTTGAGCACGGCGCAGTTCACTTTTTCGGCCAAAAGGTCCACCGCACCCGATTGCGGATGACGCACAACCAGCAAATCGGGATGCATGGCGTTCAGGGTCATCGCGGTATCAATCAGGGTTTCACCCTTTTTGATGCTGCTGGCCTGCATGGCCATATTCATTACATCAGCGCCCAGACGTTTGCCCGCGATCTCAAAGCTGGCTTGCGTGCGGGTCGAATTCTCGAAGAACATGTTGATCTGCGTGAGCCCTTTGAGGGCACCGCCATGTTTGTCGCGTTGGCGGTTGAGATCAGCATAACTGTCCGCGAGGTCCAGTAATGTGGTGATTTCGGTGGGATGCAGCGGCTCGATGCCAAGCAGGTGGCGGTGGGCAAAACTCATGAGGGGACCTTACGCTGTTTGCCCCGTTATAGGCGCGCAGGCACAGCGCGGCAAGAAGCGGCGCGTGGGGCATTTTTATCCTGTGCGCACAGGCGTAGAGTGGCGGCATGGAATCAGTGGATTTTCACACAGCGCGTGCGCTTTTGGAGTGGCAGATGGAGCTGGGCGCGGATGAGTGCATCAGCGATACCCCTGTGGATTGCTATAGCTTGCCCGCGACACTGGCCAAGCCCAAGGCCGAAAATCCCAAACCGCATCTGACACGGGGCCCCATCAGAACGGCCACGCAGGATCCCGTTGGGGTGGCCCAGAAGGCAGCGGATGCCGCCGACAGTCTCGATGCGTTAAAGGCGGCGATGCAGGCCTTTGATCTGTGCGATTTCAAGCGGGGCGCGCGCAATATGGTGTTCTCTGACGGTATTGCCGGTGCGCCGGTGATGGTTATTGGCGAGGCACCGGGACGTGAGGAAGACCGCATTGGCAAGCCTTTTGTCGGGGCCGCAGGGCAACTGTTTGACCGGATGTTCGCAGCTGTTGATATGGGACGCGAGCGTGCTGATGCGCCTGTTTATATCACTAATATATTGCCGTGGCGCCTGCCGCAAAATCGCGACCCCAAGCCGGACGAGATCGCGATGATGAAGCCTTTCTTGCTGCGCCACATCACATTGGCAAATCCCAAGGCGGTGGTGCTTATGGGTAATTGGTCCTGTCAGGCGCTGTTGGGTAAACGCGGGATTTCGCGGATGCGCGGCACATGGACCGAAGTGGCGGGCAAGCCCGCCTTACCCATGTTCCATCCAGCCTACCTGCTGCGCAATCCCGTCGCCAAGCGCGAGGCATGGGCGGATTTGTTGAAACTCAAAACGAGTGTGAGTAAATGATTGACCCTGTTGTTTTGCTGGCATTTGTGCCGGCTGCTCTTGCGCTTAACGCGACGCCGGGGCCGGATATGATGTTGTGTTTGGCGCAGGGGATGCGGTCGGGGCATCGCGCGGCTTGGGCGGCAAGCGCCGGTGTCAGCACGGGGTCCATGGTGCATGTTGCGATAGCGGGCTTGGGATTGGGCGCGGTGATCGCGGCCTTTCCATGGGCGTTCGATGTTATTCGCTGGATCGGCGTGGCATATCTTTTGTATCTGGCGGTGCAGGCTTTTCGCAGCTCGGGTGTCAAGGCGCGTGGCGAAGGGTTACGTCCTGCGCAGGCCTACCGTGCGGGATTGTTCACCAACCTGAGCAATTTCAAAGTGATTTGGTTCGTCCTGGCCTTTATTCCGCAATTTGTCGTGCCCGATGCCGGTCCGGTGTTTTTGCAGTTTCTGGCCTTTGGCGGCATGATTGCGCTGGGCGGGTTCGTGATCAATGGGCTGGTGGGCAGCTACGCGGGCACGCTTGGGGCGCGGTTGCTGCGCTCCAGCAAGGTGTTGGGATATGTCACAGGCAGTATTTACGCGGCCCTTGCGGCGCGGTTGGCAGTTATGGAGTAGGGTATGAGCCGAATTGACGAGACAAAAGAGTTCATCCCTGTTCGCATTGCTGTGCTGACGGTTTCGGATACCCGCAGTCTGGCCGAGGATCGCTCGGGCGATGTTCTGGTTGCGCGCCTGCAAGAGGCAGGACACCAGTTGGCAGATCGCAAGATGCTGACGGACGAGCGTTCCGAGATTGCCGCGCAATTGCGTGAATGGTGTGCCGATCCGCAGATTGATGTGGTGCTGTCCACCGGGGGGACGGGGCTGACAGGCCGTGATGTCACTGTGGAGGCACACCGCGATGTTTATGAAAAAGAGATCGACGCCTTCGGGACGGTCTTTACTATCGTATCCATGCAGAAAATCGGCACCAGTGCGGTGCAGTCCCGCGCGACGGGCGGCGTGGCAAACGGGACCTACCTGTTTGCGCTGCCCGGCAGCCCAGGTGCATGCAAGGATGCATGGGACGAAATTCTGGTCAAACAGCTCGATTACCGCCACCGGCCCTGTAATTTCGTCGAAATTCTGCCGCGTCTGGATGAGCATCACCGGCGCAAATAGCCCGCCGGTTGGGCGGACTGCCGGAAAAGTGACAAAGAGCGAGGGCGCGAATGTGTAAACTACCGTGCGGATGTGGCGTATCGTGCTATATTCGCAATGTGGTACAGCATTCGGGTTACTCATGCGGTTTCTAAGACAAACAATGATGGGGCTGTTTCTGGCGGCTATGACGCTGGGCCTATTGGTCTGGGCGGTGCAGATCGTGGGCGGGGCGGTACAGACGCGCCTTGCGGACAGCCCCGCGGCTCCACCTGCGCGTGAACGCGCTTTTGCGGTGAATGTGCTCACGGCACAGACCGGCACACAGACGCCGATACTCGACAGTTATGGCGAGATTGCCAGCCGTCGCACGCTGGAGCTGCGCGCGGCAATCGGCGGGCGCGTGATGGAATTGGCCAACGGGTTTGAGGACGGCGGCAAGGTGCGCGCCGGCGATGTATTGGTTCGGCTGGACCAAGCCGACATGCAATCTGCGTTTGAGCGTGCGCAAAACGATCTGGCTGATGCAGAAGCCGAACAACGTGATGCCGCCCGCGGCCTTGCGCTGGCGCGTGACGAGGTTGTAGCGGCGCAAGAACAGGCAGACCTGCAAGCCCTTGCTGCGCAACGTCAGGCCGACCTCGCAGAGCGCGGTGTGGGCACTTCTGCCGCGCTTGAGACAGCGCAGCTTGCCGCGTCGGCAGCGCGACAGGGCGTGTTGGCGCGTCGTCAGGTATTAGCACAAGGAGAGGGGCGCGTAGATCAGGCGCGCACCCAGACGGCGCGCGCGCGGATCGCTTTAGCCGAGGCCCAGCGGCGGTTGGATGATATGATCATTCGCGCGCCCTTCACCGGTGTTCTAAGTGAAACAACGGTGGTCGAGGGCCGCCTTGTCTCGGGAAATGAACGGGTGGCAGAGCTGATTGATCCCGATGATCTGGAGGTGTCATTCCGTCTGTCTACTGCGCAGTTTGCGCGGCTGCTGGATGCAAGCGGGCAAATTGTCCAAGCCGAAGTCGAGGTCACGCTGGATGTGGCTGGCATCGACATCGCCGCGCAAGGACGTATCACGCGCACCTCGGCTGCGGCGGGGGACGGGCTGACGGGGCGGCTTGTTTTTGCCGCGCTGCATGAGGCCGCAGGCTTTAAACCCGGCGATTTTGTGACTGTGCGGGTGCAAGAACCGGCGCTTGCGGAGGTGATCCGTTTGCCCGCGTCGTCGGTAGATGCGGCGGGGGGTGTTTTGCTGCTGGGGCCGGACAATCGGTTAGAAGCCGCGGTCGTCGAGGTTTTGCGCGCGCAGGGCGACGAGGTATTGGTGCGCGGTGATATCGTGGGCCGCGAAGTGGTTGAGTCGCGCTCGCCTTTGCTGGGCGCGGGTATCGCGGTGAAACCACTGCGCAAAGAAGGCGAAGGCAACAGCGCGCCAAAGACACCCGAGATGGTCGAGTTGAGCGCCGCGCGCCGCGCAAAGCTGGTCGCATTCGTCGAGGCCAGCAACCGGATGCCCGACGCGGCCAAAGCCCGCGTGTTGGCGCAGCTTTCACAGCCGCAGGTCCCTGCGCAAACCATCGAGCGGCTGGAAAGCCGCATGGGAGGTTAGAGCGTGGCGCGCGAAATCTCCAAGACGGCAAGCGGCCTTCTGTCCTATTTCACGCGCCACAAAACGCTGGCTAATTTATTGCTGGTTTTGATGCTGATGGCCGGATTTGCCGCAGCGCCCAATATGCGTGCCCAGTTCTTCCCTGATGTCGTTCTGGACAGTGTTTCGGTCACCACTCTTTGGGAGGGAGCAGGGGCCGAAGACGTCGACGAGGCCGTGAGTCAGGTGCTCGAGACTGCGATGCTCAATGTCGAAGGGGTCGAAAGTTCGGAGAGCACATCGCGTGAGGGGCGCAGCGTGGTCGAGCTTGAGTTCGAGCCGAATTGGGATATGGCGCGGGCTGCTGCGGATGTGCAGACAGCGGTGGATGTTATCACCACATTACCCGAAGAGGCCGAAGATCCGGTTGTGCGTCGTGGCGCATGGCGTGACCGCGTGACGGATGTTGTAATTACAGGCGATGTGGGGCCTGATCAATTGGGCCGCTTTGCGGATGAATTCGTTGTGCGCCTGTTTGCCGAAGGGGTGACGCGCAGCACCATTCGCGGCGTGGCCGCGCCCGAAACATTGGTCGAGGTGCCGTCCTCCAAACTTATCGCATTTGATGTGACGATGGCGCAGATCGCCGAAGCCATCGCCGCCGAGACAGACGCGGATCCGGCAGGAGATGTCGACGGCGCAAATGCCCGCGTCCGCACTGGTACTGCCAAGCGTAGTCCGCAACAGATCGCAGGGATCACCTTGCGCACCAATCCCGATGGCTCAAGCCTGCTTGTCTCTGATGTGGCGGTTGTGCGTGCCCAAGGCATTGACCGCAACGTGGGCTTTTTTGTGGGCGATGATCCGGCGATATCGGTGCGGGTGGACCGTTCTGACCGTGGCGATGCGATTGGTATTCAGGCGACTGTGGAAAAGGTCGCGGCTGAGCTTCAAGCAGGATTGCCTGCGGGGGTGAGTGTCGAACTCATACGCACACGAGCCGAGGCGATTTCCGGTCGGCTTGATTTGTTGATCTCCAACGGGCTGATGGGGCTGGGCCTTGTGGTCGGGCTTTTGTTTTTGTTCCTGAATGCGCGCACGGCGTTCTGGGTGGCTGCGGGGATTCCTGTGGCCATGGGGGCGGCAATCGCATTGATGTATGTGGGCGGCCTGACGATCAATATGATCTCGCTTTTTGGTTTGATCATTACATTGGGCATTGTGGTGGATGACGCTATTGTCGTGGGCGAACACGCCGATCACCGCTACCGCCTAGGAGGAATAAGCGCGGCGGAAGCTGCCGAGGGGGCAGCGCAGCGAATGGCAATGCCGGTTGTGGCGGCCACGCTTACGACGTTGATTGCATTCTTTGGTTTGACAGCAGTGGGCGGGCGGTTTGGTAATCTGATCAAGGATATCCCCTTTACGGTGATTGCGGTGCTGATTGCCTCACTGATCGAGTGTTTCCTGATCCTGCCGCACCACATGAAAACCGCATTAGACGGGACCAGCAAACGGTCCCGATTTTCTTTGGGCAAACTGGTCGTCGGAGGGGTGGCAAGCGCAGTCGTGGTGACGGTGCTTACCATAGCCTTTCTATATGGCGTAATCTGGTTGTACCTGAGGGCCACCGGTGCGGATGTGGCGCAGGTTTACGGGCTGCTTTACGGTGGCAGTGCGGCTATTGCGGGTGTCATGCTGGTGCTGATAGCCGGCTATGCGCTAACCCGTCCGGCGCGGATGCGCGATGCGTTCTATGCGATCGGGCAGCACGGGATCGACACGCCGTCTGTTGTGATTAACGGCGGTTTTGTCTGGCTCCGCGAGCGTCTGTTCCGGCCTTTCATGGCGGGGGTGATCGCAGCGCGCTATGTGGTGCTGGCAGGGGTCATAGCCATTCTGGCAAGCCAGATCGCCGTGTTTATCCGCGGCGATGTGCAATGGCGGTTCTTTAACGCGCCTGAACGCGGGTCGGTCACTGGTAACTTTATTATGGCCGAGGGAGCCACGCGCGCAGATACCTTGGCCATGATGCGCGAGATGCAGCGCGCCACTGAGGTCGTCGGCGCGAGATTGGAGGCCGAACACGGCGCCAACCCGCTTGATTATGTCATGGCGCAGGTTGGTGGTAACGGCGGGCGCGGCTTGGCGGCTGCGGATGGCAAGGACGGCGATCTGTTGGGCGGCATCGCGATTGAGCTGATCGACGCCGACCTGCGGCCTTATTCCAGTTTTGCCTTTGTGGCGCAGTTGCAGGAGGAGGTCGTGAACCATCCGCTGGCCGAAATCGTCAGCTTTCGCGGCTGGCGCTCTGGTCCGGGCGGGGATGCGTTGGATGTGCAGTTCTATGGGGCCGCGACACAAACGCTCAAAGATGCATCCGAGGCGCTGCAGGTTGCCTTGCTTCAGTTCCCCGAGGTCAGCGCGGTAGAGGACAATCTGGCCTACGATAAGGAAGAGCTGATCCTTGATCTGACGCCGCAGGGGCTGGCCCTTGGTTTTACGATCGACGAACTGGGGCGTGTGCTGCGCAATCACCTCGGCGGGATTGAGGCGGCGACATATCCGGACGGTCCACGCTCGGCTGCGATCCGCGTGGAGCTGCCCAGAAATGAGCTGACAGCAGATTTTCTGGACCGGACACAGATGCGCACGCAGGAAGGTAATTATGTGGCGCTGGGCGATATTGTAAGCGTTGTACAGCGCACAGGGTTCAGCACCGTCCGCCGCGAGAACGGCATCCGTCTGATTTCGGTCACTGGTGATATTTCCGAAGACAACCCCGCCCGCGCAACCGAAATCAACACCGCATTGGCTGAAGATATCCTACCGCGCATCGCCTCGGAATTGCAGGTCGAATACCGCCTTGCGGGGCTGAGCGAGCAGGAAGACCAGTTTTTGACAGATGCGCTCACGGGGCTGATCCTTTGTCTGGCGGGGATTTTCCTTGTGCTTGCTTGGGTGTTCGGTAGCTGGACGCGGCCTTTGGTGGTGATGGCGATCATTCCTTTCGGTCTGGTTGGCACGATTTACGGCCATAACCTTTGGGACGTCCCGCTGAGCATGTTCACTGTGGTGGGCTTGTTGGGAATGACAGGGATCATCATCAACGATTCAATCGTGCTGGTGACCACAATTGATGAATATGCGGCCACGCGTGGTTTGTTGCCTTCGATCATTGATGGGGCGGCGGACCGTTTGCGACCAGTAATGCTGACAACGCTGACGACTGTGTTGGGCATGGCTCCGCTGTTGTTCGAGCGTAGCCAACAGGCGCAATTCCTCAAGCCCACGATTATCACGCTGGTCTACGGTCTTGGTTTTGGGATGATTCTGGTGCTTTTGGTGGTGCCTGCGCTGGTGGCAGCACAGCATGATGTGGCCCGACAGATCGCGGCGATGCGCCGCGGCTTGCGCACGCGGGCGCGGGGTTTGCAGTTGGGATTGATTGCGCTTTGGGTGATGATATCGGGCTGGGGGGTGGCGACCATGGGCGTAGCCGCATGGAGCGGCGCGCTCTACCCGCCGCTTGCCAAGGTGCTGCCCTCAGCAGCCGCTGCGATGCCCGCTATGCCGGTTGCGTTTTTGCTGTTCATAGGTGGGGCGGCGGTGTTGGCACTGGCTGGCTACGTCCTCGGAGGGATTTTGCTGGCTGTGCGTAAACCGACAGACGCTTAACCCGATGTGCAGCCGTGCAGGTCAACAGCGTAAGAGCTGCCCAGAACTGTGAACCGCATTGCAGAGCGGTCCAGACCCAGCGCACCTGTAGTCACGGGGACCATCTCGGATGTGGCGGTGAGGGTCTTGCCGTTGCGGCTGGTAACCGCTTCCGACACCCAGACGTCATCGCGGCCGGTTTCAATCACCACATGTTCTGTCCCACCCGTGGAAGGTAGTTGCAATGTGGCAGTGATGTTCAATCCGTCCTGTGAGGGCGACATTGTGCATGTCACATTCCCGGCACCGGCCTCTGAGGCGGAGTAGGGGCGTTCGGCCAGCGCAGCAGCAATAGCCGAGACAGGGGTGGCGGATTGCGCATCCATTGTGCCGCTCAAAGTCAGTTTTTCCGGCACGCAGATGTCGGCGCATACGCCGATGTCCATGCTCAGCTCAAGATCAACGGGTTGGGCTGCATTCTTGGCAGAGATGACCAAGGGCAGGATCACTTGATTGGAATAGCCCACCGACCGCATGCCATTTTGGTCAAACACTTTGGGTGTTGGCCATTGCACTTTGATGCCCGCCATATTTTGCGAGCCTTTCCAGTCAAATTGCGGCGGGATGCCCGCATCGCCCGGTACCCGCCAATAGGTTTTCCACCCGTCTGCAAGCGTGAGGCGGATGGCGCTCACGCGTGTTCCATCCGCTTGTTGCCACCCGTCTAGCAGCTCGGCTGTGACGGGAACGTCAAAAGGATCGGCCGCATGGGCGGCGGAGACAGAGGTGAGGAGCGCAGTGGCGCAAAGGAGCGTTTTCATCATGGCTCTTGTCTGCCGCGTGCAGATGGATTTGCCAAGTCACAAGTAGGTTAGCCATGTTTCGCCGATCCCGCTTGCAGCGGGGCGGAGGGCTGGGCAAGGTACAGGAAGTAGATGAATGGGAAACGCATATGGATTTGACAGGCCAGTTGTTAATCGCAATGCCGGGCATGGGGGATGCGCGGTTTGACCGCTCTGTTGTGTTGATCTGCTCTTACTCGGATGAGGGGGCGATGGGGCTGATCCTGAATAAACCCATGCCGAATATGACCATGCGGGATGTATTCGAGCGGCTGGAGATGACGGTGACCTCTGGCCCTGCGGACGTGCAGGTGCATATCGGTGGTCCGGTCCAGACCGAGCGCGGTTTTTTCCTGCATTGCGACGGGACCCGTACCACCGGAGAGCCCATGACGATTCCCGGCGGTTATATGCTGAGTGCCACACAAGGTATCTTGCGTGACACCGGTTTGGGCGATGGACCTGATCCATTTGTTTTTGCGCTTGGTTATTCCGGCTGGGGGCCGGGGCAGCTTGATCACGAAATTTCGCAAAATGGTTGGCTGACCGCGCCTGCGCGTGCCGATCTTGTGTTTGCCGGCGATGATGACGCCCTCTGGGAGGCTGCGCTGCGCAGCATACGGATCAATCCAGTGAGCCTGTCTTCGGCTGCCGGTCGGGCCTAGTCGCGCGGTGCGGCAGCGCGTTTCAGCCTGTCGTTGATGGCAACACCCAGTCCGATCTGGGGGATAGGAGCCACCGCAATGGGGCCTCCTAACGCGTCAAGCCGGTGCAGGCAGTCAAACAGATTCGCCGCAGCCTCGATCAGATCACCACTGCGCGACAGGGACAGTGTGCCTGCCACCGGACCAAAGCCCAAAAGGTTTTCGCCCGCGCGCGCGGTTGTCGCATTCAGACGGACCGCGCCGCGCGGCGCGTAATGCGACAGCATCTGTCCGGGTGCGGTGATGCTGCTGCCTTGGCCAGCCAGAAGCGACTTGCCCAGGACGGCTTCGATGTCCTCGGCCGCTACACCGCCTGCGCGCAGCAAAGTAGGCTTGCCCGCTTCAAACCCGATGATTGTGCTTTCCACGCCTACCGCGCAGGCTCCTCCGTCGACCACTGCAGCGATTCTGCCTTCAAGACCGTCCATCACATGTTCCGCCGCTGTGGGGCTGATCCGGCCGGAAGGGTTGGCCGATGGCGCGGCGACTGGGCCGCCAAAGGCGCGCAGCAAGGCCTGCGCGGCATCCTGCGCAGGCACCCGCAAACCGACCGTTTCCAACCCCGCCGTCACCAGCGATGACAGACCATGACCTTGGCGCAATGGAAGCACAAGCGTCAGCGGCCCGGGCCAGAATGCTTTGGCCAATGTTTGCGCCGTGTGAGGCCATTCAACCAATTCCTGTGCCTGCGCAGCGTCCGCCACGTGAACAATCAACGGGTTAAACGAGGGGCGGCCCTTGGCCTCATAAATGGCCGCGACGGCTGTGCTATTGCGTGCATCGGCGCCCAGACCGTAGACTGTTTCTGTCGGGAAGGCGACAAGCGCGCCTGCGCGCAGGAGGGTTGCGGCATCGTTCAGGCCATCGGGCGAGGCGCTGAGGCGTTTTGTGGGGGCGACCATGGTGGTTCCTTCCGGGCAATGACGCGGCGTTTTAGTTGCGCTTGGCGCTGGTGATCTACATCCTTTACCCAAGGGTAGCAGGGGGTCAATCGAGGCTTTTTGTGCAACCTGTCGCAGTATGATGTGAGGAAGACTAGTATGACGTATAGCGCTCCTGTTGAAGACTACAAGTTCCTGTTCGAACACGTCGTTCCTTTGGGCGATCTGCGCGGAACCGAACGGTTTGCCGATGCGACTGATGATGTAACGGTTGCGATTCTCACCGAGGCGGGCAAAGTCTCTGAAGAAGTGCTCGCTCCTTTGCAGCGGCCCGGAGATTTGCACCCCGCGCGGTTGGAGAATGGCGTGGTGCGCTGTTCGCCGGGTTTTCAGGAAGGTTATGAGGCGATTGCCCAAGGCGGATGGGTCGGCATGGCAGCGGCACCTGAATATGGGGGTATGGGACTGCCCATGGCCTTAACTGCCGCGGTCGGCGAGATGATGAGCGGCGCCTGTATGGCGCTTCAGTTGGCACCGATGTTGTCGCAAGGCCAGATCGAAGCACTGGAGCATCATGCAAGTGACGCGATCAAGGATCTGTACCTGCCCAAGCTGATCAGCGGTGAGTGGACGGGCACGATGAACCTGACCGAACCGCAGGCAGGATCGGATGTAGGGGCGCTGACCACCAAGGCCGAAGACAATGGCGATGGCACCTATGCCGTGACAGGTCAGAAGATTTACATCACTTGGGGCGACCACGATATGGGCGGCAACGTTTGCCATCTGGTGCTTGCGCGCTTGCCGGATGCACCGGCAGGTGTGAAGGGCATCAGCCTGTTCATGGTGCCCAAGTTTTTGCCCGATGAGGATGGCAATCCGGGAGAACGCAACACGCTTGGCGTTGTAAGCCTCGAACATAAGATGGGCATTCACGGATCGCCGACCTGTGTAATGCAATATGACGGGGCCAAAGGCTGGCTTGTCGGAGAGCCGCAGGGTGGCATTGACGCGATGTTTACCATGATGAACAATGCGCGTTTGGGTGTTGGCGGGCAGGGCATCGGCGTAGCCGAGGCTGCCTACCAACATGCACTGGCCTATGCGCAGGACCGGAAACAGGGCAAGACAATGCCATCGGTGGTTGAGGATACGATCCTTGGACATGCCGACGTGCGCCGCATGTTGACCACGATGAAAGCGGATATTTTCGCCGCGCGTGCAATCGCCATGAGCAACGCCGTAGCGATTGATATGGCGCGGGCGACTGGCACGGCTGCGTGGAAGGCTCGTGCTGCCTTGCTGACCCCGATTTCCAAATCTTTCGGGACAGCAACAGGGATCGGCGTGGCAGATATGGGCGTGCAGGTGCATGGCGGTATGGGCTTTGTCGAAGAAACCGGTGCCGCGCAATTTTGCCGCGACGTGCGTGTGACGGCGATCTATGAGGGCACCAACGGCATTCAGGCAATGGATCTGGTGGCACGCAAGATGATGGATGGCGGCGAAGCGGCAATGGCGTTGTTGGACGAAGTGGCCGAGGATGTCGAAGCTGCACGTGCGGTCTTTCCGCGTTTGGCCAATGCCGTTTGGGAAGCTGTTGAAAGTATGCGCGAGGCGACCGAGTGGCTTGTTGCACAAAGCGATTTGCAAGATCGTTTTGCCGGTGCTGTGCCTTTCCTCCATGCATTTGCCCGGGTATTGGGCGGGCATATGCACCTCAAGGCGGCCTTGGCCGACCGTGGCGGCGCACGTGAAAAGCTGGCACGTTTTTATATTCAGCGCATGCTACCCGAACATCTGGCCTTGCTGGCCCATGCGCAGGCGGGGGCTGAGGGGCTTTTTGCGCTGACGCCTGAAGAGTTGGCGCAGTAAGGGCGGACTATTCCATGGCTGATAAAGCCCAACACCAAGGCCTGCGCTACCCATGGGATACACCGCCTGAAGGGGCAGAGGCGATTGAGGTCGCACCGGGCGTCTTTTGGTTTCGCCTGCCTCTGCCGATGAAGCTGGACCATGTGAATATTTATGCGCTTGATGAAGGCGACAGCTGGACCATCATCGACACGGGTTTTGCCTCGAAAAGGACTAAGGCGCTTTGGGCGCAAATCATGGCGGGGCCGCTTGCGGGCAAACCGGTGCAGCGCGTTGTGGTCACGCATCATCACCCCGACCACATCGGCCTTGCGGGCTGGTTCCAGACCGAGCACGGCGCAGAGCTGGTTACCACGCGCACGGCGTGGTTGACGGCGCGGATGCTGACGCTGGATGTGCAAGACACCCCATCCCCCGAAAATCTCGCGTTTTATCGCAGCGCTGGCATGGCCGCTGACATTTATGCCAAACGCGCTGTGGACAGGCCCTTCAATTTTGCCGATGTCGTGGCACCGCTGCCGCTTGGCTTTACGCGTATTAGACAGGGTGACACCATCCGGATGGGCGGTCGCACATTTGACGTGCATATCGGAAACGGCCACGCGCCCGAACATGCGACCTTTTGGAGCCGCGATGATAATCTGGTGATTGCGGGCGATCAGATCCTTTCCTCGATCAGTCCGAATGTGGGCGTTTATGCGACCGAACCCATGGCCGATCCCCTTGGGGAGTGGCTCGAGGCATGTGAGCGGTTTGCACTGATGGGGCGTGACGATCATCTGGTTCTAGGGGGGCACAAACTGCCGTTTACCGGCCTGCCGCTGCGCATGCGCCAATTGATCGAGAACCACCATGGCGCGCTTAGACGACTTGCAAATTACATTGAAACGCCCAAAGCGGCGGGCGATGTTTTCGCTTCGTTGTTCAAAAGGCCCATCGGAGAGGCGGAATATGGCCTCGCACTGGTTGAAGCTTTTGCGCATTTGAGCCACCTTCACCAAACGGGCCAGGCCACGCGCAGCATGCGCGAGGATGGGGCATGGGTGTATCAGTACAAGGGTTCAGACAATGGGTGACCAGATCAAGACAACGGCAGAAGCCGCAGAAGAGCAGGCCATGCCACGCGTGCATGAAGTCCATAATGATCCCGACGCGAAAAATGCCAGCGATCAACAGGTGCCAAAGGGCGTCAGTGGTAAGCCCGTAGAACAGAAATCTGCCGCGCAATGGGCCTATGAGCGCACCGTGCTCTACCTCAAAAAGTTCGAAGAGGGCCTTGATGACGAGCATGAGATCGCCATGGGCTTTGCCGGTGCGGATGCAGGGGTGCTCAAGATCGAGGGCATGGGGTATTTTGATCCTGACATCGTGACGTTTTACGGTGCGGATACGTCGGGCACCAAGATGCAGCTGGTGCAGCATGTCAGTCAGCTTAACGTGCTGTTTCGCGCAGTGGCAAAAGAGAAAAAGGCCGCAACCCCTAATCGTATCGGTTTCAAGCTGCTCGAAGACCTCGACCGGGAGCAAAGCTAGACCGGGCATCTTGTGCGCGCTTTAAATCCGGCGTGACAGAAGGCTTGAAATACCGTAACTGCACAATAACGCTTCGCCCATCCAGACGAAAAGGACACTCCAATGGCCGATCACCAACATGGCAGCATGGACAGCTCAGCAAACGAAAAAATGTACAACAGCTTTATCACCTTTGTGACACGCGGTGTTGTTGTGATTATTGCGATCCTTCTGTTTATGGCGTTATTCGCCCGCTAATCAGGCGATTATTCATGCTTAAAACTGTTACTTCCCTGTTGCTCGCTGCGGCGGTCCTTGCCGGATGCGCAGAAAAAGGGAAAGAATCCTCCACTCGCGAAATCGAGCAGGCGGTGTACCTCAATGAGGGGCCAACGCGGCTGACGTTGATCACGATGGTCAACAACCGCTCTGGCGCGGGTGCCCATTCGGCCTTGTTGGTGGAAAGCACACAATCGGTATTGTTCGACCCTGCCGGTTCATTCGAGCATGAGCTTTTGCCTGAACAGGGTGATGTGCTTTATGGTCTGACGCCTGTTTGGGTCGATCGCTATATCTCGGCCCATGCCCGCTCCCAATTTCATGTGGTGCGTCAGGAGATCGACGTGACCCCGGCCCAAGCAGCGCGCGCGCTGCAATTGGTACAGGCCAGAGGGCCGGTGCCGAGTGCGTTTTGCACGAATGCAACCTCTGGCGTGCTCAAGCAGATCCCGGGTTTCGAAGGAATTAGCCAAAGCTTTTTCCCGCTCAAGCTGATGGAGCAGTTCGAACAGCTCCCCGGTGTGAGAACCACGCGGGTCTATGAAGATGACGATGGTGGTGTGCGGGACGGTGTGGCCAACCTTGGCAATTAGGTGGCCGCCGCTGCTAACCGATCAGATACAAAAGCGCGTATAGCGTCACAGCCCCGCTGAGAATGGCAATCAGAACATTCTTGGTCACCAACCCGACCAAAAGTGTAACCGCCGCTGCGGCGGCCCGTGGGATATCAAAGCTGCCGCCCGTGGCTGTGGGCCAGATGACCTGAGGTGCCACAAGCGCGGGCAGGATCGCCACCGCTGTGTAGCGCAGGTGCCGCAGCAGCCATGCAGGCATCGGGCGATCGCCCACAAATCCGGTAAACACAAAGCGAAGTCCGAAGCTGCCTAGGCCCAGCAGAAGGATAACGGTCCAGAGTTGGGTCGTCTCAGTCATTTTGCGTTTCCCGTTTTTCCATCAAAAGCTCGGTGTGTGCCCCTGCCATCATCCCCGCGATCCCTGCGATTAACAGGCCTAGCGAATAGGGGATGTCGGCCGCGATCAAGGCCACGACGACAGCGACAAAGGCGGCAACCAAATGGGCCAGCGTGCGAAACATCGGCGCGATCATGGCGAGGAAAGTAATCGGAAGTGCGAAATCCAACGCAAGACTATCGGGTACTTGCGCCCCCAAAAGTGCGCCGACCAATGTGAAAATATACCACAAAGGCACAATAGGAGTCACCGCACCTAGGAAAAAGCTGACACGCTCGGGCACGGTCATGTCCGGCTCTTTCTCGAATTTGGCCACGCCTACGACATAGGATTGATCGACCGTCATATAGGCGCAAAGGGCGCGCTGCCACAAAGGCGCGGCACCCAGATAGGGGGTGAGCGATGCCGAATACATCGCCATCCGCAGGTTCACCGCTAAAGCGGAAAGGATCACAATTGCGGTAGGTGCGTTGTCTTGCATCAATTGCAGTGCTGTGAATTGTGCTGCACCCGCAATAACCACAACCGAGAAGGCCATCGTTTCGAATACGTTCAACCCTGCTTCTGTGGCAATCACGCCAAACAGGGTCGAGAAGGGGATGATCACCAACACAAATGGCAGGCTGGCAATAACACCTTGGCGATAGTAGGATTTGCGACTGGTAGAGGTCATGGGATGCCCTTAGATTACCTGTACTGCGTAGCGTGTTGCCGAAGGGGGCGCAATTGTCTGAATTAAATGATTTGTCAGAGTACCTTATCGCACCGGACCCGAATGCCACACGCCTCACGCGGGCTGTGACCGGCACGGACCATACGGGCGCGCGCCAACAGATCAATGTGGTCGAGGAACGGCCCTTGACGATCTACCTCAATAGTCAGGAAATCGTGACGGCGATGACCATCGGTGATTACCCCGACTACCTTGCGTTGGGCTTTTTACGCAATCAGGGCATGGTGAGCGCTGAAGACGAGATCACCGGCGTGGACTATGATGAAGAGCTTGAGGTCGTTGTGGTGCGCACAGCACGGCAGACCGACTACGAGGACAAGATGCGCCGAAAGACCCGCACCAGCGGTTGTGCGGTTGGCACGGTGTTCGGCGATATGATGGAGGGGTTGGAGGGCGTTGTCCTGCCGCGAACCCCAGTGCGGACTTCGTGGCTTTATGCACTGTCGGCCAAGATCAACCGCACGCCTAGCCTTTATCTACAAGCGGGGGCAATTCACGGCACAGTGCTGTGTCAGGGGGATCGTCCACTGGTGTATATGGAGGATGTGGGGCGGCACAATGCAGTGGACAAGATTGCCGGCTGGATGCTGTCCGAAGGCGTTGGCGCGCAGGACAAGATTCTCTACACCACAGGCCGTCTGACATCGGAAATGGTGATCAAGACCGCGATGATGGGCATTCCTGTGCTGGCCTCGCGGTCGGGTTTTACCGCATGGGGCGTCGAGATTGCGCAGAAATTGGGGCTGACACTGATTGGCCGGATGAAGGGGCGGCGGTTCATCTGTCTCTCTGGCGAGACGCGGCTTTTGCGTGACGCCGATCCTGACAGTATTGCGGATGAGCCAAAGCGCGCAGGCCGAAAGGCATCCTCATGAAGGATGCGCAGTTGCAGCTTGCGTTGGCTCCAGCCGCAGCCAGAGTTCATGAGGCGATAGCCCTTGCCGGACATTCTGTTCTGAGTGGCCGGTGTGGCGATCAATGGTGGGAGGCAGCGTGATGAAACAACCACTTGGGGTGATCCTTGCAGGCGGACAAGCCACGCGGATGGGCGGCGGCGACAAGGGCTTGCGGATGCTGGGCGGGCAAAGCCTGCTTGCACGGGTAGAGGCGCGGCTTGCGCCGCAGGTGGGCGGGATGGTGTTGAATGCGAACGGGGACGCCGCGCGCTTTGACGCTGTGGGCCTGCCGGTCGTTGCAGACAGTATCGAAGGGTTTGCCGGACCGCTCGCCGGAGTGCTGGCGGGTCTCGACTGGGCTGCAGAGCAAGGGGCGGATGCGATCGTGACGGCGGCGGCTGACACGCCGTTTTTCCCGTGCGACCTGGTGCCACAGCTCTTGCTGGCGGGCGAGGGGATGACACATCCGCTTGTGCTTGCCGCGACGCCTGACGCGACCCGTGGCCGTGCGCGCCATCCGACCTTTGGTCTCTGGCCGGTGGCGCTGCGCGATGATCTGCGGGCAGCTCTGCAAGGCGGGCTGCGCAAGGTGGTGTTGTGGACACAGGAACACGGCGGGCGCGAGGCGCTTTTCCCTGATGAAGATGCGTTTTTCAACGTCAACACGCCGGATGATCTGGCCCGTGCGGAGGCTATGTTATGAGGGTTTTTGGTGTGGTCGGCTGGAAGAACGCGGGCAAGACCGGCCTGATGGAGCGTTTGGTGACCGAAATCACGGGACGTGGTTTCACTGTCTCGACTGTGAAACACGCGCATCACAACTTCGACGTTGATCATGAGGGAAAAGACAGCTTTCGGCATCGTACGGCAGGGGCTTCACAGGTATTGCTGGCGTCGCGTAACCGGATTGCGCTGATGCATGAGCTGCGCGGCGCGCCCGAGCCGCCTTTGGTGGAGCTGCTGGCGCAATTGGCACCTGTCGATCTGGTGCTGGTTGAGGGATATAAACGCGATGCCCATCCAAAGGTCGAGGCCCACCGTGCTGTCACGGGCAACCCGCTTATCGCGCCCGAGGATCCGACCATTCGTGCATTGGCTTCGGATACGCCGCTTGCGCTGGACCGTCCTGTTTTCGATCTGAATGATACGGTCGCCATCGCTGATTTCATCCTTGCCGAGGTGGGGCTGTGAGGGCATTCGATACCATCCTTGTCGTGGATTGGTCCGCTGGCAAGCGGGCAGGGCCTACGCCGCGCAAAGATGCGATCTGGTTGGGTGTCACGCGTGACGGGCGGTCTGATATGCCGCTGTATTGCCGCTCCAGACAGGATGCCGAAGCGCAGATTAGCCAACTCATTCAGGCCGAGCAGGCGGCTGGTCGGCGCGTGCTTTGCGCTTTTGATTTTCCCTTTGGCCTGCCACGCGGATTTGCACGCCATGTGACCGGTTCAGATGATCCATTTGGCGTTTGGGATTGGTTTGAGGCACATATCCAGGATGCTCCTGATGGCACGAACAACCGTTATGATGTGGCCGAACAGCTTAATGCGATGTTTGCAGGGCAGGGGCCATTCTGGGGCAAGCCGCAGGCAGATAAATGGCCAGGGGTCCCGTACCGCAAGGAAGGGATCGTCTTTGATGTGATGTCCGAGAAGCGGGTGTGTGACGCGATCTCCAAGGCCTCTTCTTCGGTTTTCCAGCTCGCTTTTCCGCCTACGGTGGGCGGGCAGATGATGATGGGTTTGCCGATGCTCAATCGCCTGCGCCGTTTGGCTGGCGTGGCTGTCTGGCCATTCGATGCATGGCAGGATGCGCCTGTGGTGCTTGCCGAAGTTTGGCCCGGTGTGATCGAACCCGCGGTGCGGGCGCAGATGCAGGGCAATGACGAGATCCGCGACCGTGTACAGGTGCGTTTGCTGGCGAATGCATTGGCGCGGTTGCCTACCGTTGATTTGGAGCAGCACATGGGCGACGTCCCGCTCGAAGCACAAGAGGAAGCCTGGATTTTGGGCGCGGGCCTGTCCGAGCGGCTGAGCGCGCTGGCGCTGGATGTGCCCGTGCTGCGCAATGACTGCTTTGCCTTACCGCAAGGGGTGCATTGGACCCCCGTGGAGGAGGCGTTGGCGTTGCTGCGTGCGCGGCTGGTGGCTGTGACACAAGAACAGGTTGTTCCCTTGGCGCAGGCGTGCGGCCGCATCGCCGCGCGGGATGCGGTTGCCGCACGCGCCAATCCTCCGCTACCCAATACCGCGGTTGACGGCTACGGTTTTGCCGGAGCACGGATGGAAGGACTGCACCGGTTGCCGCTTGTTCAGGGGCGTGCAGCGGCAGGGGACGCACCGGCAGATGTGCCTGAAGGTTATGCCATTCGCGTGCTCACTGGCGCTGCTTTGCCCCGCGGGGTGGATACGGTTATTCTGCAAGAGGACGTCAACGTTGCCGAAGGGCATGTCAGCTTTAGCGGTGCGGTGAAGCAGGGGGCCAATACCCGCAAGGCCGGCGAAGACGTGGAGGCGGGTGATGTCATCCTGCGCGCAGGCCGGATCATAACACCTGCCGATCTTGCGCTATTGTCGGCCACTGGCCTCTCCGAGATCGCGGTGCGCAAACCATTGCGCGTCGGTGTCCTCTCCAACGGGGATGAGCTGGTAGAGGCGGGAGAGATGGCCGCCGACGGTCAGATTTATGATGCCAACCGGCCCATGCTGTTGGCTCTGCTTGAGGCGTTTGGCCATACGGCCATCGATCTGGGGCGGGCACCGGACAACCGTGAAGGGCTGCGTGCACGGCTTGATATGGCAGCGACGCAGGTAGATGCAATTATCAGTAGTGGCGGCGCATCCGCAGGGGACGAGGACCACGTTTCAGCCCTGTTGCAAGAGGCCGGTACCATGGCGCTTTGGCGCATCGCGATAAAGCCGGGCAGGCCGCTGGCGTTGGGCTTGTGGGACGGAGTGCCGGTATTCGGCCTGCCGGGCAATCCGGTGGCGGCGATGGTCTGTAGCTTGATCTTTGCGCGTCCGGCGCTGGCGCAGCTGGCAGGGGCCGCTTTCCCCGAGCCCCAAGGATTTATGGTGCCTGCGGCCTTTGTCAAACGAAAGAAAGCAGGCCGGCGGGAATATCTGCGTGCACGCCTGCGCGGCGGTGCCGCAGAGGTTTTTGTCTCTGAAGGGTCGGGCCGTATATCCGGGCTCAGCTGGGCCGAGGGGCTGGTCGAACTGGACCAGGACGCCCGCGATATCGCACAAGGGGATCTGGTACGGTTTGTACCGTTCAGCAGCTTTGGACTGTAACGCGTGCGTGCGGCTAGGCGGGGAAGCGGTTAGTCGAAGGTTCCGGCGACCCGACCCAGCAGCATAAAGGCCCGCGCACTGCGCGTGTCTGCCATCGCCGAAACTTCGGCATCGGTGGCCACTTTTTCAAAATTCGAGAACAATTTGTCAAAGCGGCGCAAGAAGTGGTGCGCGGCATCGCGAAAAATCGGGTCTTGCTTCATCCGCCCAGCGGTCAGGGCCAGCGAAGACCGGTCACGGATACCGCCCAACGCGGCAATCGCACGGCCACGGGTGCCTTGACCGAACATGCGCCAAACCTCGGGTCGTGCACGGTCAGGACGTAGATCATCCATATAGATACCATCCTGGCTGAGCAGGGTCAGAATATCCTGAGCGGCCTGAATAAGCTGGGCCGCTTGGCGGTCCTGCATGGCGCGGCGCAGGGCGGCAAAGCCTTCTTCGTCCTCGGCGGTTTCGGGGAAATTCAGCGCGCGGATCAGGTCGTCGCCCTCGACCGGCGGCACCATGTCGGTGCTTTGGGTCCCGAGGGCCAGTGCTGGTTGATCATCGGCTGGCGTTGCCGCTGCTGGCGGCGCGATGGCGCGTGGCGCTTCTTCGCGGCGCGTAGAGAATGTGGCAAGGGCCGTTTCGGTTTTGCGCGTGGCGGCGGCAATCTCGTCGAGCTTTTTGTTTACGGATGTTCCAGCGTTTCCTTGCTGCTGGGCAATATACGCGTGGCGGATGGCATCAATCGCGGCCTGCAAGCGCTGGCTTTCTTCACGCATAACACGGCTGGCGCGTGCGGCAGTCGCCCCGACCCAGATCATCGCGACCGGCATGAATATGGCTAGCATCGTCATCAAAAACCGCAGGCCGCCTTCTCCTTCTGGGGCGGGCGCGCGAGGTACAAAGACGAAAAAGATCAGACATGCCAGAAGCCATACGGCCGACAGGATAACAGCGGTGATTTCGATCCCCGTTACACCGCCGCGGCGGTTTTTGTCATAGATGCCAAGCGGCGTCGGACGGCCGGAGGAGGCTTTACCGGTCGCGGGCCGAGGGCTTGGAGGGTCCGTGATTTCAGTCATGCTGCGTGCTCCGCTCAGGCGTAGACGATTTTGAGAACCTCATAGGACTTCAGGCCCCCCGGTGTGCGCACTTCAACGCTGTCACCTTCATCCTTACCGATCAATGCCCTTGCGATGGGCGATTTGATGTTAAGCATACCGTTTTCGATATTGGCCTCGTATTCGCCAACAATCTGATAGGTTTTCTCTTCTTCGGTGTCTTCGTCGACCAGTGTCACACGGGCACCGAATTTGATCGTGCCTGACAATTTAGCGGGGTCGATGACATCAGCGAGGGAGATCACACCCTCAAGCTCTTTCACGCGACCTTCGATAAAGGACTGTTTTTCCTTGGCGGAGTGATATTCGGCATTTTCGGACAAATCGCCATGTTCGCGCGCCTCTGCAATCGCAGTGATGATGGCGGGACGCTCAACAGTTTTGAGGTGCTTGAGCTCGGTTTCAAGCGCGGTGTGACCCGCGCGGGTCATAGGAATCTTTTCCATTGCAATCATGTCCGTCATACTAAGGCGCGC
Source organism: Sulfitobacter sp. (assembly GCF_039977885.1). Lineage (GTDB taxonomy): Bacteria > Pseudomonadota > Alphaproteobacteria > Rhodobacterales > Rhodobacteraceae > Sulfitobacter. The sequence continues at coordinate 68,056 of NZ_JBDWCI010000007.1, read as the reverse complement.
CCCGAAGGTATTTCGGGGCGCGTGTTTGGGTCTGCAATACCTGACCCAACTCGGGCAACAAATGCAAGTGGATAAGGGGCCCGCTCTGGCGTGGTTTCGCCGAGGTAGGCGGATTTAGTCGTATTGCACCACTTCATATTCGATGCCGTCGTCATCCTGAAAATAAAAGCGCCGACCGGGTTCATAGTCTTGGTGGCTGTGTGGTGCGAAACCGTGATCGCGCACGGCGCTTTCGGTCGCATCAAGGTCTGTGACCACGACCGCGATGTGATTGAGACCTGCAATGCCGGTGTAGGTATCGGGTTTAGGGGCAGGCTTAATTGCGGGGGTATATAGCGCGAGATAGCAATCATCAGTGCCCACATGCACGCTATGCCCGCCGTGAATGGATGCGCCCTCCCATCGAATGTGCCAACCGAATAGTTTGACCATCCATGCGGCGGTCGCGGCAGTGTCTGAAACGGTATAATTTGCGTGTTCTAGTCGTGCGGTCATGGGGTCGTTCCCTTTCAAAAATGATGTGACCCTCAGAGAGGTAATTGCTAAACTTAACTTTAGGTCAAGGTAATTCTTGGAGGTCGCATGGCACTGAATGAGGGGCTTACCATCGGCGCGTTGGCGAGGCGCACGGGGCTCGCGGTTTCGGCAATCCGCTATTACGAGGCACAAGGCCTGATCAAACCATGGCGCAACGGGGGCGGGCAACGCCGGTTTGCGCGCGCGGATTTGCGTCGGTTAAGTTTTGTCATGATTGCGCAGCAACTGGGGTACAGCCTGCCCGAAATCCGTGCGCTGCTGGAAGGGTTGCCACAGGGCCGTACACCGACCAAAACCGATTGGGCAAAGTTGAGCGCGGGTTTTCGTGAAGCTTTGAATGCGCGGATTGATACGTTGACGCAATTGCGGGACAATCTTGACGGATGCATCGGTTGCGGCTGTTTGAGCCTCGAGGTCTGTGCGCTGTATAACCCCAAGGATTCTGCCGCCGATCGTGGGCAGGGGCCGCGCTATTTGATGGGCGATAGGCCGGCAACGCGGGCAGGTTAGCGCCAACAGAAAATGCGATTTTTTCGAAAAGGGATTTCGATAGGGGTTTTAACGCCTCGTCGTGATTGCCAAGACGCCTTACAGTCGCTACCCAATTTTAAACCGTTTTTACGCGAAGGGAGCGCTGGGTATGGCTGAGATTGAACGCGAAGCGATGGAATATGACGTTGTGATCGTCGGGGCAGGCCCTGCGGGTTTGTCCGCGGCCATCCGGCTGAAACAACTTGATGCGGACTGCAATATCGTCGTGCTTGAAAAAGGCTCGGAAGTGGGCGCGCATATCCTGTCGGGTGCCGTGCTTGACCCTTGTGGCCTGAATGCGCTGATCCCTGACTGGAAAGAAAAAGGCGCGCCGCTGAATGTGCCGGTGATTGAGGATAACTTTTACGCTCTGGGTGCGCAGGGCGAAATCCGCATCCCGAACTTTCCCATGCCGCCGCTGATGAACAACCACGGCAATTACATCGTCTCGATGGGCAATGTGTGCCGCTGGATGGCCGAGCAGGCCGAAGAAATGGGCGTGGAAATCTTCCCCGGTATGGCCTGTTCCGAAATCGTCTATGGCGAAAACGGTGAAGTCAAAGGTGTGGTTGCCGGCGAAATGGGCGTCGGTCCTGATGGTACGCCCGGCCCAAACTATGAACCGGGCATGGAGCTGCACGGCAAATATGTCTTCCTCGGCGAAGGTGTGCGCGGCAGCCTGTCCAAGCAGGTGATCGAAAAATACGATCTGGCCAAGGGCAAAGAGCCACAGAAATACGGCCTTGGCATGAAAGAAATCTGGGAAATTGATCCCGCTAAGCACAAAGAGGGCTCTGTCACCCATACGATGGGTTGGCCTTTGGGTAAGAAGGCGGGGGGTGGTTCGTTCATCTACCACCTCGAGAACAATCAGGTCTATGTGGGTTTCGTGGTCCACCTTGGTTATAAAAACCCGCATGTTTTTCCTTACATGGAATTCCAGCAGTTCAAACATCACCCGATGGTGGCCGAGCTTCTGAAGGGCGGCAAACGCGTGGCCTACGGCGCACGCGCGATCACCGAGGGCGGATATCAATCCATGCCCAAGATGGTGGCCCCCGGTGTGGCGCTGCTGGGCTGTTCGGTGGGTATGGTCAACGTGCCGCGCATCAAAGGCAATCACAACGCCATGCTGTCCGGCATGGCCGCGGCAGAGGCCGCTCATGCTGCGATGGCTGCGGGCCGCTCGGGTGATGAGCTGCCTGAGTATGAGACCGATGTGCGCGAGGGCGAGATTGGCAAGGACCTGTATAAGGTGCGCAACGTAAAGCCGCTGTGGTCCAAGTTTGGCCTGACGGCTTCGCTGGCCATTGGTGGTTTCGACATGTGGTGCAACACGCTGTTTGGTGGTTCGCTGTTGGGCACGCTGTCGCACGGTAAATCCGATGCCGAGGCGACCGAACCTGCAGACCAGCATGAGAAGATCGACTATCCTAAACCCGATGGCACGCTCAGCTTTGACCGTCTGACCAATGTGGCTTTCTCCTTTACCAACCACGAAGAAAGCCAGCCCGCGCATTTGACGTTGAAAGACGCCAGCGTGCCGGTTGAGGTGAACCTGTCCAAATACGCGGGTCCCTCGGCGCGCTATTGCCCTGCGGGTGTGTATGAGTTTGTCGAAGAGGCAGGTAAAGACACGCGTTTTGTCATCAACTTCCAGAACTGCGTGCATTGCAAAACATGCGACATCAAGGATCCCAGCCAGAATATTGTCTGGACCACGCCACAGGGGGGCGATGGGCCGAACTATCCCAATATGTGATCGGCTTGGGGTTATTGAAATACTCAGGCGTTGTCCGGCGAGGTCGGACAGCGCCTAGGGTTTGGCGCTGGTCGCTGTCGCGCTTGTATCCATAAGCATATTCCCGCCTTCACGGTCCGGGCAGCTCTTCACGGGGCTGTGTGTTCGCCCTGCTACCATTGCACAGGCGCGCAAACGTGCTAGCCTAGCGAAAACAGCCGAGGCCAGAGCATATGAAGAATTTCCTGAACACCGTGAGCGCCGCCGCCCTTGGATTTGGGGTGCTATTAAGCGCGCCGCTGAGCGCCGAGACATTGTCAGGCGCCTATCTGGCCGGACGCAGTGCCGCAGCCAATAATGATCTAGCCGCTACTGCTGCCTATTCTGCAGCGGCACTTGCCCGCGATTCAGGCAATGTTGCGCTGATGGAAAATGCTATCCATGCATATCTGGCATTGGGAGAGTTCGACCGCGCAAAGCCATTGGCCGAGGCATTGTTGTCCGAAGGGCAGCGATCGCAAGGGGCGCGGATGGTGGCGACCGTAAGGCTGATCGACGACGGCGAGTTTGACGCATTGGCCCAACGTGAAGTGCAAGCCGAAGGTATTAGCCCTTGGGTCGATGGGTTGGTCAAAGCATGGGCATTGATCGGGACCGATGACATCGACGCCGCAATGGCACAGTTTGATACCGTGTCGACCGATGCAGGCATGAGGGGCGTTGTCGCCTACCACCGGATGCTTGCCCTTGGCACGCTTGGCCGGTACGCCGAAGCCCAAGCACTGTTCGAGACAGGTGCCCTTGGCACAACTGCTCGCACGCGGCGCGGTGTGATTGCCTATGTCGAAATTCTGTCCCAGCTTGACCGCAATGCGGATGGCGTCAAAGCAATCACAGAAACCTTCAACGGTGCCACCGATCCCGAACTTGACGTGGTGATTGAGCGGCTTGAGTCCGGTGAAAAACTGCCCTTTGCAACGGCTCCGACGGTGCGCGCCGGTCTAGCAGAGGTGTTCTATACCTTCGCTTCGCTGTTGCAGGCCGAGCAGGCCAGTAATTATTACACGTTGCTTTACGCCCGGGTCGCCCGCCACCTGCGCCCTGATCACGTGGATGCGCTTTTGTTGACGGCGGAACTGTTGGAAAGCCTTGGACAGAACGAGCTGGCCATTGCTGAATACCGCTCTTTGCCCGCGGATGATCCCTCTTATCATGTGGCCGAATTGGGTCGCGCAGCGGGCCTGCGCCTGTTGGGTAAGGTGGATCAGGCGGTCGAGGTATTGGAGCAGCTGACGCGCAGCGACAAGGAACTCGCGGTGGCCTACTCTACGCTTGGGGATATTCTGCGCAGCCAGAATAAAGAGCCTGAAGCCATTGCCGCCTATTCACAGGCGCTTGATTCAATCACGCAAGAGGACCCGCGCGCATGGTTTTTGCATTTCTCGCGCGGCATTGCATATTCGCGGAATGGTCAGAATGTAGAGGCCGAAGAAGACTTCCGCGCGGCGCTTGCCGTCAATCCGGACCAGCCTCAGGTGTTGAATTATCTCGGGTATTCGTTGGTCGAAGAACAACGCAAGCTGGATGAAGCGCTTGATATGATCGAGCGTGCGGTCGCTGCCAGCCCTGATAGTGGCTATATCGTGGATAGCCTCGGGTGGGTTTATTACCGTCTGGGCCGTTACGAAGAAGCAGTCGCGCAAATGGAGCGGGCTGTAGAGCTGGAGGCAGTGGACCCTGTGGTGAATGACCATCTGGGCGATGTCTATTGGGCCGTGGGCCGCAAACGCGAGGCACAGTTCCAGTGGCGGCGCGCCCTGTCGTTTATCGAATTCAGCACCTCTGACACCGAAGCAGAACCGGACCGTATCCGCCGTAAGCTTGAAATCGGGCTGGATGCTGTGCTTGAGGAAGAAGGGGCCGCGCCGTTAGAGCAGGTCGCCCATGACGACTGAAGGCTTTGCTCCTGCAAAGGTAAATCTCGCGCTGCATGTCACGGGTGTTCGGGACGACGGGTATCACCTGCTTGATAGCCTCGTGGTGTTTGCGCAGATCGGAGATCGTCTGACGTTTAGCTCTGCGCCCGATATGCAGATCACGGTCGATGGCCCTTTTGCCAATGGCGTCCCATGTGATGCGCGCAATCTGATTTGGCAGGCGGCTGAAATTTCCGATTGGACGGGGCATGTCCATCTGACAAAGAACCTGCCGCATAGTGCGGGCATCGGTGGCGGCTCTGCTGATGCGGCGGCTGTGCTGCGTGCCTTTGGCGGTCACGAACGCGCCGCCAGCCTTGGCGCGGATGTACCTGTCTGTCTGAGCGCGAAACCCCAACGGATGAGCGGTATTGGCGATGTGTTGACACCTGTCGCCCCGCTGCCGGCGCTGGAGATTATCCTGATCAATCCCCGCGTCGAGGTGCCTACAGGCACAGTGTTCAACGGTTTGGCGGAAAAGCAAAATGCGCCCATGCCAGAGGTCTTTCCTGAATTCGGTTCGGCCGGGGGGTTTTGCCAGTGGTTGCGCGCACAGCGCAACGATCTCGAGGCTCCGGCACGCCATGCAGCCCCACAGATCACCGAAGTGCTTGCCGCGCTGGACACCGCGCTTTTGGCGCGGATGTCAGGCTCTGGTGCGACGTGTTTCGGGCTTTACCGCGAGGGCGCAAGCAAAGAGGCAGAGCGGCTGCGCCGGCTGCACCCTGATTGGTGGATCGCCGCAGGCAAGCTGCTTAGCTAAGGCGGCTGACCACGTAATCGGCCAGATCGATCAACATATCCTTGATGTCATGCGCCGGCAGCGGAGCAAGGGCGGTTTTGGCGCGGCCGGCCCATGCTTTTGCGTCTGCCTGTGTTGAAACCAGCGTGCCGTGCTTGTGCAGCAATTCCAAAGCATGCTCGAGATCGCCGTCTTCCTGTTTGCCCTTTTCAATGGTCCGCTTCCAGAACGCGTGTTCTGTCTCATCGGCCAGTGCCACGGCCTTGATGACGGGCAGAGTCAATTTGCGTTCGCGGAAATCATCGCCGATGTTTTTACCAGTGGTGCCCGTGTCGCCCTGATAATCAAGAAGGTCATCGACAATCTGGAAGGCAATCCCGAGCGCGTCACCATAATCATACAGTGCTTTCACGATGGCCTCATCGGCATCTGCGATCACGCCGCCGACTTCAGTCGCCGCAGAAAACAGGGCGGCTGTTTTGCCGCGCACAACCTGAAGATAGGTGTTTTCATCGGTGGACAGGTTTTGCGCTGCTGTCAGTTGCAGAACTTCGCCCTCGGCAATGGTCGCGGCGGCGTTTGACAGGATCTGCATCACCCGCATTGAACCCGGTTCGGTCATCAACTGGAAGCTGCGTGCGAACAGATAGTCACCCACCAGAACCGATGACTGGTTGTCCCACAACAGGTTCGCCGTGGGCCGCCCGCGCCGTTGTTTACTCTCATCCACCACATCATCATGCAATAGTGTCGCGGTGTGAATAAATTCGACCGTGGCGGCCAGATGGATGTGAAAGGGGCCGGTATAACCGCATAGTGTGGCCGCAGCGAGCGTCAGCATGGGGCGCAAACGTTTGCCGCCTGCACCCACCAGATGGGCGGTGACCTCGGGGATGCGCGGGGCGTGTTTGGACGCCATCCGCTCGCGGATCATTGTGTTGACAGCTTTCATATCAGTGCTCAGCACAGCGGCGAGACGGTCATGGGGTTTGTGGCTTTGCGGGTTGCTCATATTTCTCGCATCCTGGCGCTCGACAAGGGGGCACGCCCCGGATTACATCATTACTATGAAAGAACTTTTGCGCAGCACTGACCCTACGATCATCGCCTTTGCCTCAGCTCTGTTGCAGGGCGAGGATATAGACTGCTTTCAGATGGACGTAAATATGAGCATCCTTGAAGGTGGAATTGGTATTTTCCCGCGCCGGTTGATGGTGCATGAGGACGATCACGATGCCGCTTTGCGCGTCATCCAGGACAACGAGATTCCTCTGGGCCGGTGAACGATAGCAATCTGACCCATGACGCCTTTCTGGGCGGGCTGTTGCACCTGTGGCAACCCAGGGCGGGATACCGTGCAGGTGTCGATCCTGTTCTTCTTTCTGCTACAATTCCAGCGGCTTATGGTGAAAGTGTGCTTGAATTGGGCTGTGGTGTCGGGGCGGCGGTGCTATGTCTTGGGGCGCGGGTGCAGGGGCTTGATCTTACCGGGGTTGAGCGTGAGCCATCCTATGCTGCCTTGGCCCGTCGTAACGGGGGGGATGCGCTCGAAGTGGTTGAAGCGGACATCGTCTCGCTACCGCTTACGTTGCGTCAGCGACAATTTGACCACGTTCTTGTGAACCCGCCCTACTGGCGGCGCTCGGCCTCGGTTGCCGCGCATGACCCTTTGCGTGAAACTGCATTGGGAGAGGTGACACCGCTGGCCACATGGATCAGCGTCGCCGCCAAGCGTCTTGTCCCGCGCGGATTGCTGCATGTCATTCACCGCGCCGAGCGGCTGCCGGATCTTTTGGCTGGATTGCCAAAGGATATGGGGAGTATCGAAATTCTGCCCATTGCAGCGCGCACGGGGCGCGCGGCCGAGCGTGTGATTATGCGCGCGCGTAAATCGGGGCGGGCGGATTTCCGGCTGCACGCACCGCTTATTCTGCACCGCGGAGCTGACCATCAAGACGGGGATCAATACACAGAGCAAGTGCGTGCCGCCCTGCGTGGCGGTTCTATGCTGGAATTCTAACCTGCGTTAAGCAACTATTTACCACCTCTCATGTTATGCTGCATGGCGGCGTGACTTTGAAAATAGATCATGCTTCACTAACCTCACACTTTAACAACTGGAGGAAGTATGGCCCTAACATCACATCTCGAGACGTTGAAAAAGAAACACCGGGACATGAGTGAGGCGATTGACGTCGCCCAACGTGCACCTGGCATTGACGGCCTTCGACTGGCCGACATGAAAAAGCAAAAACTCCGCCTGAAAGAAGAAATTAACCGTTTGTCGAATTAGCAGACGTTTGTTTGAGACTGGTGCGCGCGGCGATGGCTGCCCCGCCGGTGATCAACAGAGCGGCCCAAAGCAATGTCATGCTGGGGGCCGCGACCCCGACGGTAATAAGCACGAGCGTCGATAGCAGGGGGGCCGCATACGAGCTGGTACCAAGCAGTTGGATGTCGCCCTTTTTACAGCCGATATCCCAGACATAAAACGCAAATCCTACGGGCCCTAACCCCAAACCTGCAATGCTGGCCCAACCAAGTGTTGTGGAGGGTAAGACGGTTTGTTCGAAAAACAGGTGCAGGGGCAGCGATAGCGCACTGGTGCCAAGGCAGAATATGGCCACGCTCGCTGTTGGTGCCTCGCTGACACGGCGGGACAGGACGGAATAGCTTCCCCATGTAAAGGCGGCCATGAGAGCCAGTAAATAGCCTGTCAGCGACGCGCTGCCAAAACGGGTGCCGCCGCCCGTAATGATCAAGGCAGCCCCGGCAAAGCCCAGAACTGCACCGATGATGTGCCCGGCGCGCAGCTGTTCGCCCGGTAGGAGGCCGGAGAAAATCACGATGAGCAGGGGCCACAGATACGCGATCAGCCCTGCTTCTGCCGCAGGGGCTAACCGCAGTGCGGAAAAATACAGCAGATGATAAGCGAATAACCCCAAGGTCCCAAAGATATACACCCGCAAAGGTACCTGTCGCATCCGATCAAGGCTTTTTGTTGCGATGGCCCAAACCAGCCCCACAATCCCGCCGATCCCGAAGGCCAGCGTATTGAGCAGTAGTGGCGGTGTTGGTGCGGAGCCGACTGTGAACAGGGCCAGTAAGGCCCAAAGCAGGACAGCCATAAAGCCAATAGCGGTTGCTTGCATGCGGTTCATGAGACTTTAAAATCCAATAAGGTAAGGTTGTCGGTGATATGTGCCGTTTTTTCGATTTCGGTAACGATCCAATCGCGAAAAACAGCGATTTGCGGGCGTTTTTCCATCCCTTTGATGCAAAGAAAGCTGAACCGCCCGCCGGTGCCGATCGCCGTGGGGAATGGGGCGACCAATCGGCCCTCGTCAAGGTCTTTGACAACCAACGCGCGGCGCCCCAGCACCACGCCGACGCCTGCCAATGCCGCATCCAGCGCGTGATCGGCCTGTGAAAACCTTGGGCCGTGTGTTGGCGTAAAGGGGGTGCCCATTGCCTCGAACCATTCGGGCCATCCTACTTTCTTGGGTAGAAAGTTAAGTGAATCGTCAAATATGATCGGCGCTTTTCTCAGGCTCTCGACGGTGGGATAGCGTTTGGCCAATGCGGGGGCCATGACGGGCATGACCCATTCCTCTGCCAGCGGCAGGGCATAAAGTTCGGGGCTGGTAGTGTCGCCAAAGCGGATGGCCACATCCACATTATCGCGCGATAGATCCATCCGGTGCAGACCTGCGGCAAAGCGCAGTTCGACCTCGGGATGGCTGCGTGCAAATTCATACAGGCGCGGCGCAAGCCATTTGGCGGTGAACGCGGGGCCAGCGGTGACAGTAAGGGTTTGTGTGTCTTGTGTGCGCTGCGCTGCACGCCATGCGGTCGCCAGTATCTGAAATCCCTCGGCGGCCCCTTGGGACAGGGCGATACCTGCCTCGGTCAGCTCAACCGCGCGGTTGAGCCGGTGGAACAATGGCGCGCCCAGATGTTCCTCAAGTGACTTGATTTGAAAGGATAAAGCGGCCGGGGTGACGTTCAATTCATCGGCTGCCTTTGTGAATGACATATGCCGCGCTGCGGCATCAAAGGCGCGTAATGCAGTGAGAGGAGGCAGGCGAATTGGCATGGCTCAGTTAAGTACAGCTTAACTGAGGCTTTGAAAAGTCTCGTTTGTCACAGACAGGGTGGAGGCGCATATTAGGTTCAAGAAAGACACATTGATCCGAACCGGGTCGCACACTCAGGAGATCGACATGTTGGAAGCCACAACAAACCCCGCCGCCCGTACCGCAATGAACAGCGCCCATGCTGCACGTGGCCGCATGTTTGCCGATTTTATCGCTTGGTTGCGTGGATAAGGTTTTCCGCTGGCCCCGTGCACAGGGCCTTACGGAATGCAAAAGGGCCGGTAGCATCTGCTACCGGCCCTATTTTTATGCTTTCTCGAAGTCAGGAGAAATACTGGGCCCCGTTGGCAGAGATCGTCGAGCCGTTGATAAAGCCCGCATCATCAGAGACAAGGAAAGACACTGCACGTGCAATTTCCTCCGGCTCTCCTAAACGGCCTGCCGGGATTTGCGCGATAATGCTCTCTCGCACTTTTTCGGGTACGGCCATCACCATATCGGTGCCGATGTAGCCAGGGCAGATTGCATTGGCCGTGATATTGGCGCGCGCGCCTTCTTGGGCCAAAGATTTCACAATACCCAGATCGCCCGCTTTGGTCGCGGCATAATTGACCTGGGCAAACTGACCTTTCTGTCCGTTGATCGACGAAATCACGACAACGCGGCCGAACTTACGTTCCCGCATGCCTGGCCAGATCGGGTGTACGGTGTTGAAGACGCCGGTCAGGTTGGTGTCGATCACGTCATTCCATTGCTGGGGGGTCATTTTGTGGAAAGGCGCGTCGCGGGTAATCCCTGCATTGGCGACAACCACTTCGATGGGGCCAAGATCGGCTTCGACTTGGGCAATACCTGCTTTAGAGCTGTCGTAATCGGCCACATTCCATTTGTAGGTCTTGATGCCGGTCTCGGCCGTGAAGGCCGCAGCGGCCTCGTCATTGCCGGCATAGGTGGCCGCGACGGTGTAGCCTTTGCTTTTGAGTTCCTTGGAAATGGCGGCCCCGATCCCCCGGCTGCCTCCTGTGACTAGTGCGACGCGCGACATGTGATTCTCCCGATGGTTCTGGTAACGTTATTGTTCTGATTTCGGTTGGCGCGCAATTATATTACGCACCAGTCCTGTTTAAGGCCGTTCCAGGCACATGGCAACACCCATGCCGCCGCCAATACACAAGGTCGCCAGACCCTTTTTCGCGCCGCGGCGCTTCATTTCGAATACTAATGTGTTGAGGATGCGTGCGCCCGAGGCCCCGATGGGGTGGCCGATGGCGATGGCGCCGCCGTTGACGTTGACGATCGCCGGATCCCATCCCATGTCCTTGTTAACAGCACAGGCCTGCGCGGCAAAAGCCTCGTTCGCTTCGACCAGATCAAGGTCTTCTGGTTTCCAGCCTGCTTTCTCCAATGCCTTGCGCGATGCGAAAATAGGACCTGCGCCCATGATGCTGGGGTCAAGGCCAACGGTGGCGTAAGACGCGATGCGTGCCAACGGTTCGATGCCGCGCTTTTCAGCGTTATCAGCGCTCATCAGCAGGGCACCGGCAGCGCCATCATTGAGGCCCGAGGCATTGGCGGCTGTGACTGAGCCGTCTTTGGTGAAGGCGGGGCGCAGTTTCGCCATCGCGTCAATGGTTGCGCCGTGGCGGATGTATTCGTCCGCGTCCACAATGGTATCGCCCTTGCGGCCTGGCACGGTGTAGGCGAAAATTTCATCCTTGAAGCGGCCCGCTTTTTGCGCTGCTTCGGCTTTATTCTGGGAGGCGACGGCGAATTCATCTTGCTGGTCGCGGGAGATTTCCCATTTTGCGGCGACATTCTCGGCTGTCTGGCCCATGTGATAGCCGTTGAAGGCGTCCCACAATCCGTCTTTGATCATCGTGTCGATCAGCTTCATGTCGCCCATTTTCTGACCCGCGCGCATGGCTTGGGCATGGGGGGACATGGTCATGTTTTCCTGACCGCCGGTGGCGACGATATCGGCATCGCCTAGCTGGATGTGCTGTGCGCCAAGTGCAACGGCCCGCAGGCCGGAGCCGCAGACCTGATTGATGGACCACGCTGCCGATTCAATGGGCAGACCGGCATTCACATGCGCCTGACGTGCGGGGTTTTGCCCTTGGGCGGCGGTAAGGACCTGGCCCAGAATGGTTTCCGAGACGTCGGCAGCATCCACGCCTGCGCGCGCTACGATTTCTTTGAGCATTGCCGCGCCCAGATCATGGGCGGGGGTGCTGGCAAAGGAGCCACCAAAGCTGCCCACAGCAGTGCGGGCGGCGGAGGCGATAACGACATTGGTCATGGAAAACTGTCCTCTTGATATTGCAGGGCGCAGAGGACGCATAATCGCGCGGTGCGATGTGGCACACCATCATTCCTCCGCAATATGGAATGGATACCGCATCAACTGCTACACAGCAAGAACGCAGAGCTTGGGCCTGCTTCAGGCGCTTTGCGCGGGGGCAGAATTTCTAAGCCAGTCGGGCATCGTTGTCGGGGCTGCAAAGTAATATCCTTGGAGGCAGTTGATGCCGATCTCCATGATGACGGCAGCGTCCGCAGCGGTTTCAACCGACTCTGCTACTGTGAACATCTCGAACTGTTCGGCAATGCCGTGCAGCGCCCGCACGACGGCCTGATTATCCGGGTTTCGGGCGATGCCGCGGATGAACTGGCCTGATATTTTAAGGATATCAAAATCGAAATCCTTGAAATAGCGGATCGCAAGGTTGCCGGATCCGAAATTATCCAGTGCAAAGCAGATGCCATTGGGTTGTAGCCGGTTCATGAAGTCGATCACCAGCTCGGGCACAGTCATTGTGGATGCCTCGGAAATCTCGAGGATAAGACGCTCCCCGATATGGGGGACTTCGTTGAGGAACCGGTTCAGGCAATTCATCCAGGGCCGGTACCCGATAGAGCGCGCAGACATATTGATAGACAGGCGAATGCCGGGATTATTGCGCAGTGTGGTCAAGCCGTGGCGCAGGGCCAGCACATCAATCTGGCGGCCGATCTCGGTATCTTCTATCCGGCCCATGAACTCCCCCGCGGGGATGACGCGCCCTGTGGCGTCCAGAACGCGGATCAGCCCCTCGTAGAAGGCCGGTGTGGTGCGGTTGATGCCATGCATTACCGGTTGAAACGCGAGGAGTGTCTGGTTGTGTGTGATGGCTTCCTGCACCATTTCCATGGTGCTTTGGGATTGATTTGCGATGACATATTCCAGCGGGCTCCGCTCGCTGGAGGGGATATTCGCAATCATTCGTTTGTTCATGCCTTTCACGGTCGTATCCTTTGCGTCAGCTGCCCCGATGCGGGTGATGCGACCTTGCTGTGTGCCACCTAAAAAGGTGTTAACCGGCTAATTTTGTGCCAATTGTAGAAAAAGCTTAAAGGAGCAGGCGAATGGAGCGATGTGCATGGGCGGGGCCAGAGCAAATTTACATTGATTATCATGACACAGAGTGGGGCGTGCCAGAGTATGACAGCCGCGCGTTGTGGGAAAAGCTGATCCTTGACGGGTTTCAGGCAGGGTTAAGCTGGATCACGATCCTTAAAAAGCGAGACGCTTTTCGCGCAGCATTCGAGGGGTTTGATCCTCACGTTATTGCGACTTGGGGAGAGCATGACGTGCAGCGCCTATTGGGCAACGCCGGCATCATCCGCCACCGCGGCAAGATAGAGGCGGCCATTACCAATGCGCAGGCTTGGCAGCGCATTGAGGCCGGGCAGGGGTTTGATCGTTTCATGTGGGATTACGTCGGGGGTAAGCCGTTGCAAAACAAATTTAAAACGCAGGCCGACGTCCCGCCAAAGACGGCTTTGTCCGAGCAGGTGTCGAAAGACCTCAAGAAGGCGGGCTTCAAATTCTGTGGCCCGACGATTGTCTATGCGTGGATGCAGGCCTGCGGCTTGGTTAATGATCACCTTGTAACCTGCCACAGGCATGCGGCTTGTGCGGGTATGATGCGCTGAAATTGAACAAATTCCGGTGCAGATAACCTCTTGTTAGTAACTATCGGGAAGGGCTCGTGCCTTAGGTGCTTTTGCATCCCGGTATGTCCGGGGAGCAAAAGAGGATAGTAGGCAATGATGACGATTCAGGGCGGCATGCCCGCACAAAACAGCTATGGTCAGAATGCTTCGGGCCTAAGCGATACGCAAAAGGCGGGTCTGGCCCAAGCGTTGCAGAATTATGATGTTGAAAACCTGTCTGATGAAGATGCCAAGGGATTGGTGTCGCAAATTGATGAACTGGGGATCGAGGCGGGCAGGGATCTGACGGCAGCCTTGGGGAGCGTGGGTATCGATGCCAAAGCGCTAGGCGATCAGGCGGGCGGTGGCCCGGGTGGCGCTGGCGGTCGGGGAAAAGGTGGACCGCCCCCTGCTGGTGCCGGGCAAGGAGCTAAAGGCCCGGACAGTGCCGCGATCGAGACATTGCAATCGGTCGTCGAGCAGTTGCAGGAGGCGACCGAGACAGAAGAGGATTTCAGTCTGGTCCTTCTGGAAAGCCTTGAGGCGGCGGGGCTGGATACCTCATCGCCGATCGTAGATTATATGGTCTGATGGCCAGCACAGCGCGCGGGTGGCAAAATTTGTTTTTCGCGCGTTGACTCTGGATCGCAGCATCGTATAAGCGCGGCTCTATTGGTGTTGGTGGCCCTCGCAAGAGGATGCCTGTCGGGGGAAACCCAAAGGACAACGCCCTTTACCGCCCCATCTGCAATCCTGCGGGGGCCTTTGAAGGAGAACAGCCGTGACTAAACGTACAGCTGCCAAACATAAAATTGACCGCCGCATGGGCGAAAACATCTGGGGCCGCGCAAAATCCCCAGTGAACCGCCGTGAATATGGCCCCGGCCAGCACGGTCAGCGCCGTAAAGGCAAGATTTCCGACTTCGGTATCCAGCTGCGCGCCAAGCAGAAGCTGAAAGGCTACTACGGCGACCTGACCGAAAAGCAATTCCGTCGCATCTATGGCGAAGCCGAGCGTGTTAAAGGCGATACAGGTGAAAACCTGATCGGTCTGCTTGAGCGTCGTTTGGACGCGGTTGTGTACCGCGCCAAATTCGTTGCAACAATCTTTGCTGCACGCCAGTTCGTAAATCACCGCCACGTGCGCGTGAACGGCAAGCTCGTGAACATTCCTTCCTACCGTGTAAAAGAAGGTGACGTGATCGAAGTGCGTGACCGTTCCAAGCAAATGGTTGCTCTGGTCGAAGCCACACAGCTGGCCGAACGCGACGTGCCTGACTACATCGAGGCCGACCATTCCAAAATGACTGCAAAATTCGTGCGCACACCTAACTTGGGTGACGTGCCGTATCCGGTTGTTATGGAACCGAACCTTGTGGTGGAATTCTACGCGAAGAACTAAGTTTCTTCGCACTGAGTTTGGAAGGGCCGCATGTAACAATGCGGCCCTTTTTCGTTTGTCGCCCTGTTTTTCTGATATGCGTGCAGTCCATGCGACAAGTTGGGAGTGGCGCCCTGCCAGCCCCAAGGATAAAACGTTCCCAGTTTAGTTGGACCTGATAGAATGACACAGATGATTACGCCCCAGCCCGGTATCATGGATATTGCCCTTTATCAGGGGGGCGCGTCCCATGTCGCGGGACATGACAACGCGCTCAAGCTCAGCTCGAATGAAAACCCGTTCGGCCCGTCCGAAGCGGCGCTGAAGGCCTATGCGAAAGAGGGGCACCAACTGCACCGCTACCCCAGTTCGGACCACGCGGGGCTGCGTGCGGCCATTGCCGAAGTGCACGGGCTGGATGCGCAGCGGGTGATCTGTGGTGCAGGATCGGACGAAATCATCGCCTTTTTATGCCAAGCTTATGCGGGTCCGGGGGCCGAAGTTATACACACCGAACACGGCTTTGCCATGTACCGGATTTCCGCGCTTGCCGCCGGTGCTACGCCTGTTGAAGTCCCCGAGCATGAACGCGTCACTGATGTTGATGCGATCCTTAAGGCCTGCACGGATAAAACGCGTCTGGTATTCATCGCCAACCCCAATAACCCGACCGGCACAATGATTGCCGAGGCGGATGTGGCCCGTCTGGCCGAGGGGCTACCACCGCAGGCTTTGCTGGTGCTCGACGGTGCTTATGCGGAATATGTCGAAGGCTACGATGGTGGTGCTGCGCTGGTGGATCAGCGGGACAATGTCGTGATGACGCGGACATTTTCAAAGATTTACGGCCTTGGTGGGCTGCGCGTGGGCTGGGGGTATGGTCCGGCGCATGTGATTGACGTTTTGAACCGCGTGCGTGGGCCGTTCAACCTTACTAATGCGGCGCTGGCGGCGGCCGAGGCGGCGGTGCGGGATGTGGCTTATGTGGATTACTGCCGCAAGGAAAATGCGCGTTGGCGCAGCTGGATGGCTGATGCGCTGGCCAAACTGGGCGTGCCTTCGGATGTGTCCTTGGCCAATTTCATTTTGGCGCGCTTCACGTCGCAATCCGAAGCGGAAGCTTGTGATCTGCACCTCCAATCCCAAGGGCTGATTGTGCGCCGTGTGGCGGGATATAAATTACCGAGCTGTTTGCGCATTACCGTGGGCGACGAAAGTGGCTGCCGCCGTGTGGTCCATGCGGTTCGACAGTTCAAAGAGGACTGAGACATGGCGCAGATTTATGACCGCGTTGCCTTGATCGGGCTAGGGCTGATTGCGTCCTCGATGTACTGGGCGATGAAACAGGGCGGGCTGGCAGGCACTGTTACCGGCTATGCCCGTTCGGAGGAGACCCGCGAAACCGCGCGTGAAATCGGCCTGTGTGATGTGGTTTATGACGATATTCTTGACGCTGTGCGGGATGCGGATCTTGTTGTGCTTTGCGTGCCGGTCGGGGTGATGGGTACCGTCGCCCAGCAGATTGCACCGGCGTTAAAGCCGGGGGTCACAATCACGGATGTGGGATCGGTCAAGCGCGACGTGATCGAAAAAGTAAGCCCGCATTTGCCTGAAACTGCGCATTTCATTGCCGGTCACCCGCTTGCAGGGACCGAACATTCCGGCCCGCGCGCTGGCTTTGCCGAGCTGTTTGACAACCGCTGGTGCCTGCTGGTGCCGACCGAGGGCTCTGACCCTGCGGCCATCGCGCAACTGCGTGCGCTATGGGAAGGGATGGGATCAAACGTCGAGGAGATGGACGCCGATCACCATGATCTGGTGCTTGCCGTGACCTCCCATGCGCCGCATTTGATCGCTTACACGATGGTTGGTGTGGCTGATGATCTGCGCCGCGTGACTGACAGTGAAGTGATCAAATACTCAGCGGCGGGGTTTCGCGATTTCACCCGCATCGCGGCCTCTGATCCAACGATGTGGCGCGATGTCTTCCTGAGCAATAAGGACGCGACGCTGGAAATTCTTGGTCGCTTTACCGAAGAGCTGTTTGCCCTCCAACGCGCCATCCGGCAGGGGGACGGGGATCATTTGCACGCCTATTTCACCCGCACGCGCGCCATTCGCCGTGGCATCATCGAGGCGGGGCAGGATACGGACGCCCCTGATTTCGGGCGCAGCGGTGGAGCAGTCAAAAAATGAGACATTTGGCGGCTTTGCTATGCGTTACGGCCTCTATCGCAACTGCGGGGCCAGAGACCTCGGTGCGGCCAGAGTTGCGGCCAGGCGCGGCGCAGCCGCAGATCACGGCGGAAGGGACTATTGACCGACCCGAGGTAGAGCCCGCGCGCGAGGGCTTTTTCAAATCCCTGCGGCCAAAATTCCGTTCGCCCAAAGCAGCGCGCGAGCTGCGCCAGCGGCAAAAGGTGCTCGCGGCGGGGGCTGTGTGTGGCGATATCTCAATTCAGGGTGAAGCCATAGGCGCTGTGCCGGGGCGTATTTCCGGGTGCGGCGTTGATAATGCGGTGCGTGTTTCTTCGATTTCGGGGGTGCGGTTGAGCGCAAAGTCCACGATGGATTGCGGCACGGCACGCGCGCTCAAGACATGGGTAGACGGAAGTGCCAAGCCTGCACTGGCGAGCAAGGGTGGCGGCCTGCGCGAGATCAAAGTAGCCGCGCATTACGCCTGCCGGCGGCGCAACAATGCCAAAACGGGCAAGATTTCCGAACATGGCAAAGGGCGCGCCATTGATATTTCGGGGTTTGGCCTTGTTGATGGCAGTCAGATCACCGTGCTCAAAGGGTGGAATGCGCGATCCAGCAGCAAGGCTTTGCGCCGGATGCACAAAGACGCCTGCGGGCCGTTTGGCACAGTGTTGGGGCCCAAGGCGAATAAATTCCACCTTGATCACTTCCACTTTGACACGGCGCGCTATCGTTCGGGCAGTTACTGCCGTTAACGCAGGATAAGCCGCGGCGACGGGCCAAGCGGAAAGAAGCCTACGCGCATCTGACCGCCCGACATGGTGACCGGCAGGTCAAGCGTGCCATCCGCATCGGCCATAGCGCCCAGCACTTGCTCTATCGTGGATTGCCATTTGGACGGTATATTTGTCGTCGCGACCGCCATGTCAAAAATTCGCTGCCAATTCTGCACCCTCACGCGCAGCTCGCCGCGCGGCTCACCCTGATCGTTCACCTCCAGATCGCCAGAGGCTTCAACGCCGATCTCGGACCATATGGCGGTAAGCTGGTCAATCTGGATGCGGCGGGGTTGGGGGCGTGAGCCCGCGAGCGCACTGCGGTCCCAGTGGCGATCGAATGTCGCGGTGATATCCGCGACAACCGGTTCAAACGCGTCCGCCCATTCGGCGGGCATATTCATCCCTTGCCGCAATACACTGCCAAGGGCGACGCCGGTCGCTGTGATATCAATGTCATAGGTCAGCGGATCACCTGTTTGCACAACATCTGCTTGAAGCGCATCAACGCTGATCAATCGCCCCTCGACGGTATCGAGGGATAGCGTGCTGCCAGAGGCCTCAAGCGCCTCCAGCTCAAGGCTGGCACCGGGATGTAGTTTGATCGCGGCCAGCATACCATCCGAGGTCAGCGTCAAGCTTCCCTGCGGCGTGATTATGGCAATCGGGTCGGCTGGCAGGCTTAACGTGGCATCACCGGGCCAGTAAATCGGGGAGGAGAGCGTATATTCAGGCAACGCCAGTTCGCGCTGCGTGCGCGGGTCGGTGATCAGGACATCATGCTGAGTGGCCGCGATCTGCAAAGGGAAGCCTGCGCGCACTGTGTCCGCTATGCGGATCTCAAGCCCATCTGCGCGTTGCCGCTCCCAAAAGGCGGCGATGCTGCGCTCTAAACCCGATGTGGCCAACCACCACCAACCGGTGATGGCCAAAGCGATCAAAACGACAAGTCTTATAATCCAGCGGCCCATGGGCAACACCCCTTTTCATCCACGTATGGTTAGGGTTTACCTATGCCAACACAGGAGAACCAGATGAGTATGTGGGTATTTGGCTATGGGAGTCTGCTTTGGAACCCTGGTTTCCAGGTCGCGGAAAGCGTGATCGGGACATTGCCCGATTATGCGCGTTCGTTTTGCATGCGCTCGATCCACCATCGCGGCACGGTTGAACACCCGGGTCTGGTGCTGGCGCTGGACCGGCAGCCGGGGCAGGCCTGTTCCGGGATGGCGCTGCGCGTGGCCGCAGGGGCGGAGGCGCAGACGCTCGAGTATCTGCGCGAACGCGAACTGGTATCGTCGGCCTATGTCGAGAAAAATCTGGATGTCGCTCTGGAGGACGGGCGCACCGTCAATGCAGTGGTCTATGTTGTGGATGAATCGCACGATCAATATTGCGGGGATCTGCCATTGGAAGAGCAGGCAAAGATCATCGCACAGGCTGTCGGGGGGCGCGGGCCGAATACGGAGTATCTGTATAATACCGCCGATCACCTTCATACGGTCGGGTTAGAGGACGACGCGCTTGATTGGCTGGCTACACGGGTGCGCGAGCTTGCCGCATAAATCTTTTGGATTGTGCTGATTTTACGTTAACAATGGCCGCATAACAAACCGGTCAGGAGCAGAGGCGCATGGCGCAACCAGACCAGAAATTGAAACCTCAGTTTTCTCAACCGATCAGGCAGATCACTTTGATGTTGATGGTGCTTGGCCTATCGGGGTTCGGTGTCTTTGTCGCCTTGCCGCGCGTCTTGCCGGTGTTTCAGGCCAATCCCTATCTGAACGGTTTCATCCTGTTCGTATTCCTGATTGGCGTGGTGGCCTGTTTTCATCAGGTCTTGCAGCTGATCGGCTCGGTCCGCTGGATCGAGAATTTTGCCGCCGATAACGAAACGCCGAATGATACGCCCCCCCAGATGTTGGCCCCGTTGGCGGCGTTGTTGCGCACGCGCGGCGCACGTATGCAGGTGAGCGCCTCTTCGACACGATCGATCCTTGATTCCGTTGCCACGCGCATCGACGAAGCCCGCGATCTGACGCGCTACATCGTGAACACGCTGATTTTCCTTGGGCTTTTGGGGACGTTCTATGGATTGGCAACGACAGTGCCCGCCATTGTTGACACGATCCGAAGCCTCGCGCCGCAGGATGGGGAAAGCAGCACCGAGGTATTTGGGCGGTTGATGACGGGGCTCGAGTCGCAACTGGCTGGTATGGGCGTGGCTTTTGCGTCCTCGCTATTGGGGCTTGCGGGGTCTTTGATCGTCGGACTGCTTGAGCTGTTCGCAGGTCACGGGCAAAACCGTTTCTATCAAGAGCTTGAAGATTGGCTGAGTTCGATCACGCGGGTGGGTTTTGCGTCAGGGGATGACAGCACGCCCGAGCAGGCCATTCTTGCGGGGATGGTGGACCATATGGCCGAGCAAATGGAGAGCATGCAGGACATGTTCAACCGTTCCGAAACCGGGCGCGCCGAGGTCGAGCAGCAGTTAGGCAGTTTGGCCATTGCGATTGAACGGATGGCTGTGCAGCTTGGCGATCAAGGCGGTTCGGACGATGCTTTGGCGCGGATTGCGGCGGGGCAGGAACGGATGATTGCGGCGCTTGAGGCCCGCAACGCGGCACCGGAGGAGGCAAGCAATAGCACAGGGGATGCCGAAAGCCGGATGCGCCTGCGGTCGATTGATGTGCAAATGCTGCGCGTCCTCGAAGAGATTTCCGCCGGGCGTCAGGAAACTATGGCCGAGCTGCGCCAAGAGCTATCGCATCTGACCAAGGCGCTATCGTCGGCGCGCAGCGCAACCGAACCGCGACGTATACGCGCAACCGGTAAAACCGGTAACGAGGAGAGCTGAAAATGGCCCTGTCGCGACGCACAGGAGCACGGTTTCAGGCGTCCATCTGGCCGGGGTTCGTCGATGCGATGACCGGTTTGCTGCTGGTGTTGATGTTTGTGCTGACAATTTTCATGGTCGTGCAATTCGTCCTGACAGAGCAAATCTCAGGACAGGAAACCGAGCTGGACGAATTATCTTCCGAAGTCGCAGCGCTTGCGCAGGCTTTGGGGCTTGAGCAGCGGAATAGTGCGAATCTGGAAACGCAGGTGGGTGCCTTGCGCAGTTCGCTGTCAGAAGCGCAGGCGCAAAGTGCAGATCAGGCCGCGCTGATCGCAACGCTGCAATCCGAGCGTGCTGCGCAGGAGACTGCATTGGCAGACGCCCGGACCCGTATCACAAGTTTTGAGGCTCAGGTGGCATCGCTGATTGCGGACCGTGATGTGGCACGCGGGCAGGTGACTGACCTCGAAGCCCGCGAGGCTGCATTGCTGAGTGAGCAGGAGGCGCTGAACCTTGCTTTGGCGGCGAGCCGTGAGGAGATCGACGCACAGACCGAAGCGGCACGCCTAGCTGCCGCCCGCCGCGAAGCTTTGGAGGCTTTGGCCGCAGAGTTGCGGGCACAGAACGCCGACGCCGAGGCGCAGATTGACGGGCTGACCGCCGATGTTGCCGAGGCCCAAGAGGCGCTGTCGGCGCAGGAAGCTGCAGCTTTGGCCGACGCGGCGGCCGCCGAGGCGCTGCGCGCGCGTCTGCGGGACGCGGATACCGAGCTGACCGCGATGACGCTGTCGCTTGAGGCGCAGCGCAAGCGAGCGGAGGAAACGCTTACGTTGCTCGCCGCTGCACGTGCGGCCGAAGCCGAGCTGGATCAACGGCTTGCGGCGGCGTTGAGCGAAGAAAGCACGTTGGAAGATGCACAAGCGCGCATCGTTCAGCTTGAGGCGGAACTGGATACGGCGCAGACGCAAACGGACAGCGAGGTTGCGGATTTGCGCAACCGTCTTGCGGCGGCACTTGCCGCGAAACTGGCTATTGAAAACGCGGCTGATGAAACACAATCAGAGGCGGCGCAGCGCGCGGCCTTGTTGGCACAAGCGCAGGCGCAGCTCGCCAGTGAGCAAGAAACATCTGCTGCGGCTCAACGTCAGACCGAGCTTTTGAACCAACAGGTTGCGGCCCTGCGCGCGCAATTGCGCGATCTGCAAGGCTTGTTGGACGAGACACTGGAGGTTGACGCTGCCCGTGAGGTCGAGATGCAATCACTTGGCAGTCAGTTGAACACAGCGCTTGCACGGGTCGCCGCCGAGGAGCGGCGCCGTGCGGCATTGGAGGCCGCCGAACGGGCGCGTTTGGAGGCCGAAGCGAAGGACCTTCAGCAGTACCGTTCGGAATTTTTTGGTCGCCTGCGCAGTGTCCTGGGCGCGCAAGAAGGTGTGCGCATCGAAGGGGACAGATTTGTCTTCAGCTCTGAAGTGCTGTTCCCGCCGGGCGGGGCCGAGATTTCGGAAGAAGGACAGGGCGAGATCGCCAAAGTGGCGGATATTCTGCGGAATGTGGCGGTGGATATTCCGGACGAGATTGATTGGGTGATCCGCGTAGATGGTCACACGGATAACGTTCCACTATCGGGTTTGGGTGCATTCGCGGACAATTGGGAGCTAAGCCAAGCGCGGGCGCTTTCGGTTGTGAAGTTCATGTCCGGCGCACTTGGTATTCCGCCGGACAGATTGTCGGCAAACGGCTTTGGCCAGTATCAGCCGGTAGACACGGCGGATACCGATGAGGCCCGCGCGCGCAATCGGCGGATCGAGCTAAAATTTACCGAAAAGTAATTGTCACACATTGTGCACCGGACGTGCACCGCCCGTACCGCAACGCTGCGGCAGGCGGGGCGGTGGTCAGGGTAGGGTGAGTGTGAGGTTTTGTGCTTCGATGACATCGGACCCGCGTGTGAGGGTGGCTGTTCCACTGTATTCTCCGGCGGGCCAGCGATCTGTTCTGCGCTTTTTGCCGATGGCACGGAAGGATTGGGCCTGTGTGCGGTCCAGTTCGATCTTTTGTTCGATTACGGTGCCATTGGGGCCGTTAAGTGCCATGTGGATGACATCACCGGCGCGGGTGCCGAACAGGAAGGCGTATATAACCAGCGCGTCACTGGTTTCGTTGGGTAGAGGGACGGTATTTGCGCGGATGGCGGTGAAATCCGGTATGGCGGGGGCCGTGCCAATGGCGACGATGCCACCCGCGCGGTAGGGGGGCAGGTCGGTCCAGAGTGTGTCGGGGTCCTGTGCGCCGCAGGTGATTGCACCATCAGGATCAAAAGGGTCAACCACGGCACCGTCTTTGCGCACGGAGAGATGCACATGGGGGAAGGCCGCGCGGCCTGACATGCCTACCTGCCCCAGGATATCGCCGGCCTGAACCTGTTGGCCCTGCTCGACCGTGATCGATCCCCGCCGGAGATGGCAGTATTGCGTTTCCCAGCCGTCGGCGTGCTGGAGGACAACGCCATTGCCGCATTCCTTTCCGGCTATTTGTTCGGCCCTGTCGGAGGAATAGCGGATGTCGGCCATACCGTCGCGGACGCCTCTGACCGTGCCCGCAGCAGAGGCGAGCACATCCACGCCCTGTTCGATCATGTCATAGGTCCGCAGGGCAAAGTCGGTGCCCTTGTGGCCATCATAGCTAAGGCCGCTGCATTGGAAATCCGAGGCATCGGGGCCGGGATCATGATCGACATATTGCTGGATGTAACAGGGACCCGTCAGATCGCAGTCGATGGGGGTGGCCAAAGAAAAGTCCTCTGCCGTGGCGGGCACGGCAAAGGACAGGAGCAAGAGAGACGCAAAGCGCATTATTCCGCGGTAAGCAAAGGCGGTTTATCACCTGAAAGGCGCGGGCTGTCGGGACCCTCAATCACGATATCAAGCTCACCTTTCTTGACGCCGACCTTGACGATGCCGCCTTTGGCGAGCTTGCCAAACAACAGCTCTTCGGAGAGCGGTTTCTTGATGTGCTCTTGGATCACGCGGCCAAGGGGACGCGCACCCATTTTGTCATCATAGCCTTTGTCGCCTAGCCATTCGGCGGCTTTGCGGCTCAGCTCGATGGTGACATTGCGGTCCATCAGTTGCGCTTCGAGTTGCAGCACGAATTTCTCGACCACCTGCATGATGACTTCTTTTGGCAGGGCACCAAAGGAAATCACGGCATCCAGACGGTTGCGGAATTCGGGCGTGAAGGTACGCTCAATCGCGGCGGTGTCTTCGCCGGTGCGGCGGTCGCGACCAAAGCCGATGGCTTCTTTGGCTTGTTCAGAGGCACCTGCGTTCGAGGTCATGATCAGCACCACATTGCGGAAGTCCACGGTGCGGCCGTTGTGATCGGTGAGTTTGCCGTGGTCCATAACCTGCAACAGGATGTTGTAGACGTCGGGGTGGGCTTTTTCCATCTCGTCGAGCAGCAGAACGCAGTGGGGATCCTGGTCCACGCCATCGGTCAGCATGCCGCCTTGGTCGAACCCAACGTAACCTGGAGGGGCACCGATCAGACGCGACACCGCGTGTTTCTCCATGTATTCGGACATGTCAAAACGCAGCAGTTTTACCCCTAGCGTATCGGCGAGCTGTTTGGCCACTTCGGTTTTACCCACACCTGTGGGGCCCGCAAAGAGGTAGTTCCCGATGGGTTTTTCAGGCTCGCGCAGGCCCGCACGGGCCAGTTTGATCGCCGAGCTGAGCGCCTCGATCGCTTTGTCCTGACCAAAGACAACCCGTTTGAGCGATGCTTCGAGGTCTTTGAGGACCATAACATCATCCTTGGAGACGCTTTTTGGCGGGATGCGCGCGATTTTTGCGACAACGGCTTCGATCTCTTTGGTGCCGATGGTCTTGCGGCGCTTGGAGGCGGCGACAAGATGCTGTGCGGCGCCGGCTTCATCAATCACGTCGATGGCGGAGTCGGGCAATTTGCGGTCGTTGATATAGCGGTGTGCAAGCTCCACCGAGGTTTTGATCGCATCGGCGGTGTATTTGACGCTGTGATGGTCCTCGAAATAGGGCTTGATGCCTTTGAGGATTTTCTGGGCGTCTTCAACCGAGGGCTCGTTCACGTCGATTTTCTGGAAACGGCGTGCGAGAGCGCGGTCTTTTTCGAAATGCTGGCGGAACTCTTTGTAGGTGGTTGAGCCCATGGTGCGCAGCTTGCCGCCCGCGAGCGCGGGTTTGAGCAGGTTAGAGGCATCCATCGCGCCGCCAGATGTGGCACCGGCACCGATCACGGTGTGGATTTCGTCGATGAAGAGCACGGCATCGTCATGTTCTTCCAGTTCGGTCACGACGGCTTTGAGGCGTTCTTCAAAATCACCGCGGTAGCGTGTGCCGGCCAGTAACGCGCCCATGTCGAGCGAGAAAATGGTGGTTTCCGACAGCACCTCGGGTGTTTCGCCTGCGACGATCTTGCGGGCCAGACCTTCGGCGATGGCAGTTTTGCCAACGCCCGGATCACCCACCAGCAGCGGGTTGTTCTTGCGGCGGCGGCAAAGCACCTGAATGCAGCGCTCTACCTCCGAGTCGCGGCCGATCAGCGGATCAACATCGCCGTCGCGGGATTTCTTGTTCAGGTCCACGCAGTATTTATCGAGCGCTGATTCCTTTTTATCGCCCTCGGTCACGCCTTGGACTTCTTCCTCATGCTCGGGCGTGCCGGAGACGGGGCGTTCTTCGCCAAAGGCGGGGTCTTTTGCCACGCCATGTGCGATGAAGTTGACCGCATCATAGCGCGTCATATCCTGTTCTTGCAGGAAGTAGGCGGCGTTGCTTTCGCGTTCGGCAAAGATAGCGACCAGCACGTTTGCGCCTGTCACCTCGGTGCGGCCGGAGGATTGCACATGGATCGCTGCGCGCTGGATTACGCGTTGGAACGCGGCTGTGGGCACAGCTTCGGAGCCTTCGACATCGGTGACCAGATTGCTCAGGTCTTCGTCGATGAATTCCACCAGCGTATCGCGCAATTCGTCAACGTCGACGGAACAGGCTTTCATAACCTGTAGGGCGTCAGGCTCATCCACCAGCGAAAGTAGTAAATGTTCCAGCGTCGCAAATTCGTGTCGGCGCGCATTCGCAAGAGCGAGGGCGGCGTGAATGGACTGCTCTAGTGTGTTCGAGAATGAAGGCACGTGGGTGCTCCTTTTCGATGGGGGTCGGTGGGGGCGTGAAGTATGCCAGCGCCTTTAATCCGACCATGGCCTGATAGTATTAGAGTTTGGTTGATCGGGGCGCGTCTTCAAGTCCTTTTTGAGATAAATGTGTAACAATTGGTTTCAGGAGCGTCACCGGCTTGGTTTTCCGGCAGTTGTAGGCCTTGTTCGCAACAGCTTTTCACACAGTGTTGAAGGCTTTGTGAAAATTCGGGGATATTTCAGAATTGGTCCTTCCGGTGGCGGACCTCGGCAAAAACCTCGGTATCGCTTGCGTCCTGCATCTGGATTGTTGCGCGAAGGGCGGGGTCATGGGCGCGTAAAAACGGGTTTGTCGCCCGTTCAAGCCCCATGGTGGAGGGAACGGTGAACGCGCCTTTTGCGCGTGCTGTATCAATATCGCGCATCCGTTGTTGCAGTGCGGGGTTATCGGGATCAACGGTAATGGCAAAGCGCGCATTGGCGGCGGTGTATTCGTGGCCGGAACAGATTTGTGTATCATCGGGCCAATCCGCCATTTTGGACAGGCTGGCGTGCATCTGGGAGGGGGTGCCTTCAAACAGGCGGCCACATCCCAGCGCCATGAGGCTATCTGCGGTAAATGCGGCCTTTGCTGCGGGGGCGTAAAAGGCGATATGGCCGATGGTGTGCCCCGAGACATCCATCACCTCGATCTGCGTTTCGCCCAGTGTGAAGCTGTCGCCATCGCCAAGCGCGACATCAAGCGGGGGCAGGCGGTGGTTGTCCTTCGCGGCGCCATAGACAGGGGCGGGGTGATCCGCCAACAGCGCCTTGAGGCCTTGAACGTGATCATCGTGGTGGTGGGTGAGCCATATCTGGTCCAGCGTCCAGCCGCGTGCCGCCAGTTCGGCCTTGATCGGCGCATCGTCTGGCACGTCGATCAGCGCTACAGCACCGCTGGCTTTTTCTTGCAGCAGGAAGGCGTAATTGTCCGCGAGACAGGCGATGGTGACGAGGATGTGGGTTTTGGTCTCAATCGTTGCCGAGGGCATGGGCAAGGCTCCTGTGCTGCGTTAGAGTAGGGAGGATGGCGCAATTAGGGGGCGTGTCAATGCATCTTGATGTGCAGGATCTGCGCAACTTTTATTACCGCAGTGCTTTGGGGCGGGCGGCGCAAAAGTCATTGCGCAACCGTATGCTTGAGTTATGGCCCGAAGCGCAGGGGCAGACGGTGGTGGGCTTTGGTTTTGCGGCACCTTTGCTGCGTCCCTATCTCAAGGATGCGCGGCGTGTGATTACGCTGATGCCCGGACCGCAGGGGGTAATGCCATGGCCTGCTGGCATGGCCAATACATCTGTGCTTACCGAAGAAACGCTTTGGCCGATCGAGACGGGGCATGTGGACAAGCTGGTGTTGATGCACGGGCTCGAGACGTCAGAGCGGGCATCGGATCTGTTGGAGGAATGTTGGCGGGTGCTGGGGCCGGGGGGTAAAGCGCTGTTTATCGTGCCCAACCGCGCGGGCCTGTGGGCGCGCCGCGACCGGACGCCATTCGGCTACGGGAGGCCGTATTCTCCGGGGCAGCTGGATGCGCAGTTGCGCAAGCACCAGTTCCTGCCCGAACGCCACGCGGGCGCGTTGTACCAATTGCCATCAGCCAAACGCACATGGATGAAATCGGGGGGGCTGTTCGAGCGGGTTGGCCGCAAGATGCCCACCATCATGGCCGGCGGTGCTTTTATGGTCGAGGCAAGCAAGCTGGTCTATCCGCCCAAGGGCAAGGTCGAACGGAGGCGCGCACGCGTGGCCATCGGGGTGATGGAGCCGAACGCCAAGGCGGTATAGGCACATCTACTGCAATTGAGAGGGTGGAGCCGGCGGTGTTTGCGACATTGCCGGGACGTGGTTTCAGGCGGATCGCCGTGAAAGCCGATTACTCGTCGCTGGATTCGAGTGGGCTAGGGACAGGATTAATTTGCGGCGTGTCATTGGTCGAATTCGGAGGATTCGCTTTGTCAGCGCTAACATTTTTTTTCTCTTCATTTTCGTCATCCCCGATAAATGCGGTGGCGATCAGTGCGATGCCAGTGAGGATCAGCAGGACCAAAGGTGTCATATGTGCTCCGATAGAACAGTTGGCCTGCACCCGTAAATGTGAGGCCAAAAATTATAGTCTATTTATAATATCCGGGATTTAATTCAACCATCCCGTGTTGGGGTTTCCTATTGAATTGAGGCGGAAATTTGTAACTCTGCGGGTTTTTGCAAGATGCCTTTGCGCTTCGCAAGCCGCCTTTTGGCGCAGGGGCGGGATCAGCCACGGGTTGGTGCGGCGTGTCTCGCGATACCCCTACCGCTAGAATTTCGCGACAGACTGTTCGATTAATGTTCCGTTAAGCCTTTAAATGAAAGGTTAGCTTCCTTTTTTGCAAAAAGTAGACGCGGTGAATCTGCCAGCACATGGTGGCTGTTTTCGGGGCCTTCGGGCGACGAGGGCTTGGTGACAGAATCGCGAAAATGTTACCAAAAAAATGCCAGTGCTTAAAATTTCCGCCGCATAAATTTGCGGCTGTTGTGGTCAAACCCTTGTAAAATAGGAAAGCGTTACAAAGGGCGGGACATTATACTATGTTGCGGCAAGCAGAACGGTCTGCTACATCGCCCATGATTTAACCGCTTGGCAATCTTTCGTCAGGCAGCGCCCACACACTGGCATCGCGATGACCGCGGTCCGGTGAAGACGTATGAGAGGATGGACGTGTCCGAACCAGCTTCGATCTCAACAGGCATTGCGCAGCGCTATGCGACCGCCGTATTCGAATTGGCCAAAGAGGCCAAAAAAGTCAAAGCCGTTGAAACGGATTTGACAGCCCTGCAAGACGCGATGAGCACAAGCGATGATTTTCGCGCTTTGATCCATTCGCCGATCTACACCCGTGATCAGCAGGCAGGAGCGGTTAGTGCACTTGCCAAAAAGATGAAGCTGTCGCCGATGATGGCCAACACGCTGTCGTTGATGGCGCAAAAGCGTCGTCTGTTTGTGTTGCCGCAGCTGGTGCAAACCCTGCGCGACATCATCGCCGAAGACAAAGGTGAAGTGACTGCAGATGTAACAACTGCAAAAGCACTGACCAAGACGCAGGCCGAAAAACTGGCCGCGTCTTTGAAGAAGACAACCGGTAAAACCGTGACACTAAACCAGACCGTTGATGAAAGCATCGTTGGCGGTTTGATTGTTAAAGTTGGCTCGAAGATGATCGACACGTCGATCCGCTCCAAGCTGAATTCCCTCCAGAATGTAATGAAAGAGGTCGGATAAATGGGTATCCAAGCGGCAGAAATTTCTGCAATCCTGAAGGACCAGATCAAGAACTTTGGTCAAGAAGCTGAAGTGGCCGAAGTGGGCCGCGTTCTTTCCGTCGGTGACGGTATTGCGCGCGTCTACGGTCTGGACAATGTCCAGGCGGGCGAGATGGTCGAATTCCCCGGTGGTATTCAGGGTATGGCCCTGAACCTCGAAGCGGACAACGTTGGTGTTGTTATCTTCGGTTCCGACCGCGACATTAAAGAGGGTGACGTTGTAAAGCGTACAAACTCGATCGTGGACGTGCCAATCGGTGACGAACTGCTGGGCCGCGTTGTTGACGGCTTGGGGAACCCCATTGACGGCAAAGGCCCGATTGGCGCGACAAAGCGCGGTCTGGCCGAAGTCAAAGCGCCGGGCATTATCCCGCGTAAATCTGTGCACGAGCCAATGGCAACCGGCCTGAAATCTGTGGACGCGATGATCCCTGTTGGCCGTGGCCAGCGCGAATTGATCATTGGTGACCGTCAGACTGGTAAAACAGCTGTTGCACTTGATGCGATGCTGAACCAAGCGCAGGTGAACAAAGCTGCTGGCGACGACGAGAGCAAGAAAATGTACTGTGTGTACGTTGCGATCGGTCAGAAGCGTTCCACTGTTGCTCAGCTGGTTAAAAAGCTCGAAGAAACAGGCGCGATTGAATATTCCATCGTTGTTGCCGCAACCGCGTCCGAGCCTGCACCAATGCAGTTCCTCGCGCCTTACTCCGCGACAGCCATGGCCGAGCACTTCCGCGACAATGGCCGCCACGCTTTGATCGTTTATGATGATCTTTCCAAGCAAGCGGTTTCTTATCGCCAGATGTCCCTGTTGCTGCGTCGTCCACCCGGGCGTGAAGCGTACCCAGGTGACGTTTTCTATCTTCACTCCCGTCTGCTTGAGCGTTCCGCGAAGCTGGGTGATGATGCAGGCAACGGCTCTTTGACAGCTCTGCCGATCATTGAAACCCAAGGTGGTGACGTTTCCGCGTTTATTCCGACCAACGTGATTTCGATCACCGACGGTCAGATCTTCCTTGAGACCGAATTGTTCTACCAAGGCATCCGCCCTGCTGTGAACACCGGTCTGTCGGTTTCGCGTGTTGGCTCCTCGGCTCAGACCAAAGCGATGTCTTCGGTTGCCGGCCCTGTGAAACTGTCCTTGGCTCAGTACCGCGAGATGGCGGCCTTTGCTCAGTTCGGTTCCGATCTTGATGCTTCCACACAGCAGCTGCTGGCCCGTGGTGCGCGTCTGACCGAGCTGATGAAGCAGCCACAGTACAACCCGCTGACCAACGCTGAAATCGTTTGCGTAATCTACGCAGGCACCAACGGCTATCTGGACAAAGTAGAAGTAAGCGACATTGGCCGCTTTGAAGCTGCTTTGCTGAAGCACCTGCGCAGCAAAAATGCTGATCTTCTGGAAGATATCACCAACAACGACCGCAAGGTTAAAGGTGAGCTGGAAGACAAAATCAAGGCGGCTCTCGACGCGTTCGCTGCTGACTTCGCTTAAGGAGAGATAGGCAATGCCCAATCTCAAGGACCTTAAAAACCGGATCGCGAGTGTGAAAAACACCCGTAAGATCACTAAGGCCATGCAAATGGTTGCCGCGGCGAAACTTCGCCGCGCGCAGGAAGCTGCCGAAGCGTCCCGCCCTTATGCGGAGCGTTTCAACGCGGTAATGGCTTCGCTTGCCGCCTCTGTGGGTGGCTCTGATACGGCACCCAAGCTGTTGTCAGGAACGGGCAAGGATGACGTGCATCTTCTGGTGGTTATGACCGCCGAGAAGGGCCTTTGCGGCGGGTTCAACGCGAACATCGCCAAAAAGGCGCGTGCGCATGCTCAGGACCTGATTGCAGCCGGTAAGGAAGTCAAAATCCTGACCGTGGGCAAAAAGGGCCGTGACCAGCTGAAGCGGGATATGTCCGAATACTTTGTGGGTCACGTTGACCTGACCGAAGTAAAGCGGATCGGTTACGCCGATGCGCAGGGCATTGCCAAGGACGTGCTGGGCCGTTTTGACGAAGGTGAGTTCGATATCGCTACGATATTCTACTCGGAATTCGTCAACGTGGTCAGCCAGATCCCAACGGCGTTGCAGATCATTCCGGCCAAGTTCGAGCAGTCCGAGGGCGAAGCGCCCGACGCCTTGTTTGATTATGAGCCGTCTGAGGAAGCAATCCTTGCTGATCTTCTGCCGCGTGGTGTGGCAACCGCGATCTTTTCGGCTCTGTTGGAAAACGGAGCATCCGAACAGGGTGCGCGCATGTCCGCGATGGACAATGCGACACGCAACGCGGGCGATATGATCGAAGACCTGACGATCGAATACAACCGGTCCCGTCAGGCTGTCATCACCAACGAGCTGATCGAAATCATTTCCGGCGCGGAAGCGCTGTAAGATATTGGAGTAACACGACATGGCAAAAGCAGTCGGTAAAATCACCCAAGTCATCGGCGCTGTCGTTGACGTAAAGTTCGAGGATCACCTGCCGGAGATTCTGAACTCTTTGACGACACAAAACCAAGGCAAAGACCTGATCCTCGAAGTGGCTCAGCACCTTGGCGAAAACACAGTACGTACCATTGCAATGGACGGGACCGAAGGTCTGGTTCGTGGTCAGGACGTAACTGACAACGGCGCGCCGATTTCGGTTCCTGTTGGTAACGCCACATTGGGCCGCATCATGAACGTTGTGGGCGAGCCCATCGATGAAAAAGGCCCTGTTGCCGCTGATGAAAAGCGTTCGATCCACGCCGAGGCACCTGCCTTTGCTGATCAGGCGACAACATCCGAAGTTCTGGAAACAGGCATCAAAGTTATCGACCTTCTGGCACCATACGCCAAAGGTGGTAAAATTGGTCTGTTCGGTGGTGCCGGTGTTGGTAAAACCGTTCTGATCATGGAATTGATCAACAACATCGCCAAAGTGCACTCGGGTTTCTCCGTGTTCGCGGGTGTTGGTGAGCGTACCCGTGAAGGGAACGACCTTTACCACGAGATGATCGAATCCAACGTTATTGTTCCTGACAACCTCACAGAGTCCAAAGTGGCCCTGGTTTACGGTCAGATGAACGAGCCTCCAGGTGCGCGTATGCGTGTTGCTCTGACAGGTCTGACATTGGCCGAGCAGTTCCGTGACCAATCCGGTACAGACGTTCTGTTCTTTGTGGACAACATCTTCCGCTTCACACAGGCCGGTTCCGAAGTTTCCGCTCTGTTGGGTCGTATTCCTTCCGCGGTTGGTTACCAGCCAACACTCGCAACCGACATGGGTGCGATGCAGGAGCGTATTACCTCGACAAAATCCGGCTCCATTACGTCCGTTCAGGCCGTATATGTTCCTGCGGATGACCTTACCGACCCTGCGCCTGCGACATCCTTTGCGCACCTCGACGCGACAACGGTTCTGGATCGTTCGATCTCGGAAAAAGGTATCTACCCTGCGGTTGACCCACTGGGCTCCACCTCGCGTCTGCTCGATCCACTGGTGATCGGTGAAGAGCACTATAAAGTCGCGACAGACGTTCAGCAGGTTCTGCAGCGTTACAAATCCTTGCAGGACATCATTGCCATTCTCGGCATGGACGAACTGTCCGAGGACGACAAACTGACCGTGGCACGTGCGCGTAAAATCGAGCGCTTCTTGTCCCAGCCGTTTGACGTGGCCAAAGTGTTCACCGGCGCAGACGGTAAGCAGGTTCCACTTGCAGAAACAGTACAGTCGTTCAAAGCGGTTGTTGCTGGTGAGTATGACCACCTGCCCGAAGGTGCATTCTACATGGTAGGCGGCATCGAAGAAGTGAAGGCGAAAGCCGAGAAAATGGCAGCAGACGCAGCCTAAGGGAGCACTGAGCAATGGCAGACACGATGCAATTCGATCTGGTGTCGCCTGAGCGGCGCCTTGCTTCGTCCCAAGTGGTTTCGGTGCAGATTTGTGGTGCGGACGGTGATTTGACGGCTATGCCTGATCACGCCGCGACCATCACAACCCTGC
Source organism: Sulfitobacter sp. (assembly GCF_039977885.1). Lineage (GTDB taxonomy): Bacteria > Pseudomonadota > Alphaproteobacteria > Rhodobacterales > Rhodobacteraceae > Sulfitobacter. The sequence continues at coordinate 34,759 of NZ_JBDWCI010000007.1, read as the reverse complement.
GTCCGGGTCTTTTGACGGTCGATGGTCCTGAAGGTCAGACACAATACGTTGTGACAGGCGGTTTTGCCGAAATCACGCTAAAGGGCGTTTCGGTTTTGGCCGAACGTGCCGTACCGCGTGATGAGATGACCCAAGAGACCATGGATGAGATCATGGAAGAAGCCAGAACCATGTATACCAACGTGAAAGAGGCTTTTGATAACCAACCTGGTCCCGTTGATGACGCGGCTAAGCTGTTGTCGGACATGGTCGCCATGGGCGAGCACATGGGGCTGTCAGCCAAGGTCTGAACCCACTACATTACGTTACAGGAGGCCTCGCTGGATCAGCGGGGCCTTTTGGCTTTCAATTAAGGGTTGTTTTCCTTTAAATATGGGACGCGATTGATCCAAAGGTGTACGGAAAGACAAGTATGAAGAAGTTGCGTAGTTTGATTGTCGGCGTGGATAGCGGGGACGAGGTCCTGTTTCAGGATTTTGAAGATGGCGGTGAAATGTGGACCGGCCGCGGCCAACGTGAACGCCGCCGGCGGATCAAGTTCTCGGAGAAATATCTGAGCGTGCCAACGGTGCAGTTGTCGATTTCATTGTGGGATATGGATGCTGGCTCTGTGCTGCGCGCGGATGTGGCGGCGGAGACTGTCACGGAGAAGGGCTTTGACATGGTGTTTCGCACATGGGGCGACACGCGGGTCGCACGCGCGCGCATCGCGTGGACGGCCATTGGTGAGCTTGAGGACTCGGATGCTTGGGATGTTGGCTGAGGCTGGCGAAAGCTGGGCTTTGACCTGACCGAGCGGGGGAGGCGGAGTTGCCAAGCTCATGCAAAGCCCGGCAACTTCGATAATTATAGGGCCAGCCGTGATTTAGCTGGCCGGATACATGCCGTCATAGATCGGGCCAAGCGATTCCTGCTCAAACAGGGACGACACTGATGTGCCGTTCCAGATGTTGAGGATCGCCTGTGCAAACATGGGAGCCGTCGGCACAATGCGGATGTTCGGGGCATTTTTGACCGCCTCTGTGGGTTGGATGCTGTCGGTGATCACCAGTGATTTCATCACCGAGTTGGTCACGCGCTCAACCGCGGGGCCGGACATGACGCCGTGGCTGATATAGGCGTGAACCTCTTTCGCGCCGTTCTCCAGCAGCACTTCGGCGGCCTTGCACAGGGTGCCAGCGGTGTCGCAGATGTCGTCGATGATCAGGCAGGTTTTGCCTTCTACGTTGCCGATAACGGTCATCTCTGACACTTCACCGGCTTTCTCGCGGCGCTTGTCCACAATCGCCAGCGGAGCGTCCAGACGTTTGGCCAGCTCACGCGCACGGGCCACACCGCCAACGTCCGGGGAGATGATCAGCAAATCGTCCATCTGGTCTTTGAAGGCGTCTTTGATGTCGAGAGCAAAGACAGGGGAGGCATAGAGGTTGTCCACAGGGATATCGAAGAAGCCCTGGATCTGCGCGGCGTGCAGGTCCATTGTCAGGATGCGTTCAATGCCGGTGTTGACCAGCATATTCGCGATCAGCTTGGCGGTGATGGGGGTGCGGGCCTTGGTCCGGCGATCCTGACGGGCATAGCCGAAGTAGGGAAGCACCGCTGTAACCCGCTGGGCCGAAGAGCGGCGCAGCGCATCGGCCATGATCAGCAGTTCCATCAGGTTGTCGTTTGCGGGGTTCGATGTGGGTTGGATAATGAACATATCCTCGCCACGTACATTTTCAAAAACTTCGACGAAAATCTCGCCGTCATTGAAGCGTTCAACTCGGGCATCAATGAGGTCAACATTTGTGCCACGATGTAGCGACATGCGCCGTGCGATGGCTTTTGCCAATGGCATGTTGGCATTGCCGGAAATCAGCTTCGGCTCGGAAGTAATAGGCATGAGGGAGGGCTCCGTGGCAGCGGTATAACAGAATCGTTACGTTGAACCCGCATTAACATGTGCCTAGGGTCAGGCAAAGAGAACACGCCGGAATGGAGCTTCAAATGCAGCGTATTGATTACTATTTTGCAACCCTGTCACCCTATTGTTACCTTGCCGGGACGCAGCTTGAAAAAGTAGCTGCGAAAAACGGGGCCGAAATCAACTATAAGCCCTTTGATATTTTACAGGCCTTCCCGCGCACAGGGGGCACGCCTCCGAAGGATCGTCACATCAGTCGCGTGGAATACCGTGCTCAAGCGTTGGTGCGTGAGGCAAAGAAACTGGATATGCCGTTCAATCTGCAACCGGCCCATTGGCCGACCAATGGCGCTCCGGCGGCTTATGCTTTTATTGCGGCGCAAAATGCGGGCGGCGGCGATCTTGGGGCGCTGGTCCATGCGATCACTCGCGCGGTCTGGGCCGAGCAAAAAGACATCGCGCAGGATGATGTCGTGAAGGCCTGCCTGTCCGAGGCGGGGTTTGATCCGGCTTTGGCAGATAGTGGTTTGCTAACGGGTGCGGAAACCTACTCCCGAAATCTCGAAGAGGCTGTGGAAGCCGGTGTGTTCGGGGCACCGTTTTACGTGATCGGGGATCAGCGGTTCTGGGGGCAGGATAAGATCGAAGATGTCGATCTGTATCTTCAAGGTAAGCTATAGCGCAACTGCATACGCTGACGTATGGTGGCGCGGGGTCCGCTACATAGGGCACAAGGTGACTTGTGCCCTATGCCCTGTGGTTAGAAATGGCTCAGGAACTGGTCGATGCTGTCGGTGCTCATGGACCAGTCGCAGACAAGGCGCGCAGTAAGCAGCGCATCGGCTGGGCCGCTGTCCAAATCGCCATCCGTCACATAATATTTTGCACCTGCGGCCTTAAGGCGCTGATGGGTGCCGCGTTCAAAGCGGGCAAAGATCATGTTCGCCTGTGGTTCATGCACCATCTGCACCCCATGGTTGCGCAGACCTGCCGTTAGGCGGGCACAGGCGGCATTGGCGCTGTTGGCCATATCCAGCCAAAGGTCGTCCTGTAGGTAGGCGGCCATCTGGGCGGAAAGGTAGCGGTGTTTGGAGAAAAGATGCGCGCCGCGCTTGCGCCGCAGCTCGAATTCCCATGCCTTTTCAGGATCGAAAAACACCACTGCCTCAACGCCCATGCAGCCGTTTTTTGTGCCGCCAAAGCTCAGGACATCAATGCCGGATTTCCACGTCATATCAGCCGCGGTACAGCCAAGCGAAACCAGCGCATTGGCAAAGCGCGCACCATCCATGTGCACGGGCAGATTCGCGGCCTTTGCCACGGCGGTCAGCGCGCGCAGCTCGTCCAGCGTGAGGACCGAGCCGAATTCGGTTGCCTGAGTGATCGAGACAGCGCCGGCTTGTGCCATGTGGACGCTGCCACCATGCGGACGCCGTGCGATGGCGGCCTCCAATGCCTCGGGGGTCATTTTGTTATCCGTCGGGATCAGCGTAAGCTTGGCCCCGCCCATGTAGAATTCGGGCGCGTTGCACTCGTCTTCCTCGATGTGGCTGTATTGGGCGCAAAACACGGTCTCATAGGGCTGCACATAACTTGCCAAGGCCAGCGCATTGGCAGCAGTGCCTGTCGCAACCAGATAGACCGCTGCCTGCGGTGCCTCAAAGAGGTCGCGGACCGCGGCGCGGACTTCGTCCATTATCGGGTCATTGCCATAGGGCATGGCATAGCCGTCATTGGCCTGCACGATGCGCCGCATGATTTCGGGGTGTACGGGACCTGCGTTGTCGGAGGCAAAAAACATCAGATCGGTTCCTCGATAATATGATCATCCCAGTCTTCAAAGGCGGTTTCCCATTCGCTAACCGTACGGTGGCGCATGGAAGAGCCAGCCTTGTGGACGCTGTCAGGATCGCCGGTAATCAGCGGGTGCCAGTCGGGCAGGGGCTTCCCCTTCCACAGCAGGCGATAGGCGCAGGTCTGGGGCATCCAATAGGCGTGTTCGTCGATGTTTTCAGGTGTCATCACGATGCAATCGGGCACAAATTGGTGGCGGATGTCATATTGGCTGCAGTGGCATGTGGCATCGTCCAGAAGGCGACAGGCCACATTGGTCAGGGCGACTTCGCCTGTGTCTTCATCTTCGAGCTTGTTCAGGCAGCATTTGCCGCAGCCGTCGCATAAGGCTTCCCATTCGCGCTTGTTCATGGATTTGAGCGGTTTGCGCTCCCAGAATTTCGGGCTCAGACCGTTGCGGTCGATGGGGTCATCCGAGGGCGGTTGGGAATCTGATGTCATAGGGCGGCCAATATGCTGCGGGCGCGGGCGCTGTCGGCGTCCATCTGGGTGATCAATGCCTCGAGGCTGTCAAAGTTTTCCTCGGGGCGCAGGTGTTCGACCAATGCAATGGAAATTGCTGTGCCGTAAAGGTCACCTTTGAAATCGAATATAAAGGTCTCGAGGTTGGGTTTGTTTTCGCCGAACATCGGGCGCACGCCCATAGAGGCAACGCCATGATAGCTGCCTGCGTGTGGCCCTTCGAGAACATCTGCCAGAACCGCATAGACGCCAAAGGCGGGCGGGTGCAGCCCGTCGATGGACATATTCGCGGTGGGGTAACCCAGTTCGCGACCGCGTTGTTCGCCGCCGATCACGGGGCCTTCGATACGGTGCCAATGGCCCAACATTGCGGCGGCATCGCGCGGGCGGCCCTCGCTCAGGGCGCGGCGAATTGCGGTCGATGAGACGGTTTGTTCGTATTGGGCCATCAGCGGTGCAGTGGTGACGCCAAAACCGAGCTGTTGACCATACTCGGTCAGATCAGCTGATGTGCCTGCGCGCCCTTTGCCAAAGCAGAAATCGGCCCCCACAACAACGTGGCGAAGCCCGAGACCGCGGTGCAGGATTTTGTCGGCAAACTCAAACGGGGAGAGCGAGGCAAGCGCCGTGTTGAACGGCAGTTGATAAAGCTTTTCAACCCCAAGCTTTTCCAGCCGCGAAGCACGGGCGGCGCTGCTCATGAGTTGGAAAGGCGCTGAATGGGGCGCGAAATAGGCACGTGGGTGCGGATCGAAAGTAACGATGCCAAGCGGCACCTCAGGGGCCGCATTGCGTGCAAGCTCAATCACCGAGCGGTGGCCAAGATGCACGCCGTCGAAATTGCCAATCGCGGCCGTGGCACCGCGATCTGTGTCTTCTACAAACTGGTAGTCTGAAATGATCCGCATGGCTTTGACTAGCCCTGCGCGCGGGTCAGTGCAAGGTCAGTCGAACTTGCGAGAGGGGGCCAGAACAGTGGCTTCGCCCACCAGCACCTTTTTGCCCTCAACAGAGCAGTGGCAATCCATCTTGACGATGCGCTTGGCAGTGTCGATGTCTGTGACCTTTACCTCGGCATAGACGGTGTCGCCGGGGCGGACGGGGCGCAGGAATTTCATGGTCTGGCCCAGATAGACCGTGCCATGACCGGGAAGCTGTTCACCGATCACAGCCGAGATCAGGCCAGCCGTCAGCATGCCATGGGCAATACGGCCCTGAAAAATAGTGTCTTGGGCGTAATCATCGTCAAGATGCACGGGGTTGCGGTCGGTTGATACGGTGGCGAACATCTCGATATCGGCGTCCGTTACCTGCTTGCGCAGGTAGCGGAACATGCCGATTTCGAGGTCTTCAATGACGATGGTGCCGCGCGGTAGGTTGTCCAACATCTTTTGCTCCGTAGGTAATATAAGTTCGGATGGTAGTCCGGTGTGATAACTTAATTACCTTCAGGTCACGTAAGCGCAAGCGTTTTCTAGGTCAGCGCAGGTGACCTATCGTAAAGGTCGGATCGAATTTTTCGGCCTCTAGGTAGGCGTTCAGGGCTGCGGGATCTGGCTGGGTTACGGTTTTTGTTTCTGCTGCGGCAAGGCCACCGGAGATGAACAGAGAATCAATGTCTTCGCCGACAGCGCCTTTCACGTCTGTAAGGATGCCGTCACCGATGGCGAGGATATTGTCGTCAACGATGGTTTTATCCAGCGCATACAACCTGCGCCGTGCCAGATCATAGATCGGCGCGTGTGGTTTGCCGAAATAGAGGCTTTCGCCGCCCATTTCGGTATACATCTTGGCCACGGCACCGGCGCACCATTCGCGCACTTCGCCGCGGTCAACAACAATGTCGGGATTCGCGCACAGCAGTTTGAGGTTACGGTCAAGCGCGATTTCCAGATCGGCACGCCATGTCTCGGGGTCGGCCAGCGGGTCAAAGGGGCCGGTGCATACGATGCCTTCGGCCTCATCCAGCGGGACGCGGTTGATCGGAGCGGGGTTATCGAGGATTTCCAGCGGATCGAAAAAACGGCTGTCTGTGTCGGGGCCGTAGTGCCAGACGTTGTTGCCCACCACGCCGCGGTACATGGCTGAGCGCGCAGAATCGCCCGAGGTGGCGATTGCGTCATAAGCGTCATCGGGCACGCCAAATTGGGCTAGCTGTTTGACCACCCCTGCGCGCGGGCGCGGGGAGTTGGTGACAAGGATCACAATGCCGCCGCCTTGGCGGTAGGTTTGCAGAGCTGCGACCGCGCTTGGGATGGCTTTGACGCCGTCGTGCACACAGCCCCATAGGTCCACAAAGAGAGCGTCATAGGCGCTGGAAACATCAGAGAGGGCGGGGATGATACGTGTCATGGGGCGGCTCCTGTTGAGGGTATGGTTCGGCAATAGCTGAGCGGTCGGGGGATGCAAAGGGCGGGGGGAAACGACAAAGGCTCCCCTGTTGCCAAGGGAGCCTTTGCATAATGCATATCAGAGGGGATCAGACCTTGAGGTTCGGGATGATCTGCTTTTTGCGGCTCATCACGCCGGGCAGGACAACTGTGTCACCGGAGACTTCAACGTCAAAGGATTTCTCGGCCACGGTTTTGGTCAGCTCGTTGGGGACGAGCATGGTGGCTTCTTCGTTGAGGATGTCTACGACGAACAGGAGAACCTGATCTGCGCCGTCTTCGGTTGCCACGCCGGGCATTGCCGCGACCAGCGCGTCTTTGCGGTCCAGCACAGCTTTGGGAGAGGTTGTCTCAAGCACGGAGACGCGGAATTGCTTGCCGCCTACTTCGTATTCCTTGCTGTCCATGCGCAGCAATTCTGCTTCGGAGAAGGAAGAGACATCGGATTTGGCCGCAAACATTTCTGCCGCATAGGTCGGGATGTCGATGCCGAGGCTTTCGGCCAGCGACCATGCGATGGCTTTGTCTTCTTGCGTGGTGGTGGGGGAGCGGAATTCCAGCGTGTCGGACAGGATGCAGGTCAGCATCGCGCCTTTTACGTCATCAGGCATTTGCGCCATGTCCTTGCCGATCATTTTCCACATGATGGTGGCAGTACAGGCAAGCGGTTCGATGCGGATCGGGATCGGGCCTGCGGTCTCAAGGCCGCCAACCAGTTTGTGGTGGTCGATGATGGCGGTGATGTTGGTGTCGTTGATGTTGTCGAACAGCTCGGCCGGGTTGTTGGTGTCGACGATTACCACGTCTTGGCCCGCATCAATGCTGGTCATGATTTCGGGTTTGTCCAGCTTCCAGCGGTCCAGCATGAACAGCGCTTCGGTGTTGGGCTCGCCCAGCAGGACGGGCTTGGCGTCTACGCCCATGATCTCGGACAGATACCATGCCCAAACGATTGGGCTGCCTGTGCTGTCGGTGTCGGGAGATTTGTGGCCGAATACGAGAGTTGTCATAATGCGCTCCTGAAGCGAAAGGGATCAATTTGCGCGCCTTATAACAGCTACGTGGGCCGTGTCACGAGGGAGCATATGCTTAGGGAAAATTTGCGTGCATCGTTTCGCGAAAGCCCCGCAGGCCGCTAGAACCCGAGGCTGGTGCGGAGTTTACGGGTCAGACCAGAGGCAACCAGATCATATGAGGCGCGAATGTGATCGCGCAGGCTGTCATCGGATAGGCCTGGCGGCTCAAAGTGCTGGATCCATTTGAGGCCGCGCGATGCCATGTAAGGGGCAGGGCGCAGGCCCGGGCTATCGGACAGGATTTCAAACGCCATGTGAGAGGTTTTGAACGTGACGGTTGCATCGGTGTGGCCCATGCCGATGATGGCGAATACTTTGCCGCCGATTTTGTACACATCTGCATTGCCCCATTGCACCACATGGGTGGCATGGGGAAGGGCTGCGCAAAAGGAGGTGAGATCATCGCGGGTCATGGAAATAGTTTAGGGGGTCGCGCGGGGTTTGGGAATGGTGATAGCGTTGCGGCCATGAGTATGCGCGAGACAGATCTATACCCGCCGGTAAAGGCCTTCCTTGAGGATCAGGGCTATGTCGTGAAGGCCGAGGTCGGTGCCGCCGATGTGGTGGCCGTGCGTGGTGCCGAGCCGCCCGTGGTGGTGGAGCTGAAGCTGGGGTTCTCGCTGGCGTTGTTTCATCAATGCGTCGAGCGGTTGAAGGTCAGTGATGATGTCTATCTGGCCGTGGCGCATAAGAAGGGAAAGCCCTTTTATAAGGCGGTCAAGGCCAATACGGCCATGGCGCGGCGTCTGGGCTTGGGGCTGATGACGGTGCGGCTGGAGGATGGTTTGGTGACTGTGCATTGTGATCCCGGCCCTTATGCGCCGCGCAAGAATGCCAAGCGCAAAGCGACCTTGCTGCGTGAGTTCGCGCGCAGGCAGGGGGACCCCAATGATGGCGGGCAAACGCGGGCGGGGCTGGTCACAGCCTACCGGCAGGATGCGGTCAAGATCGCCGTCTATCTGTTTGAGGTCGGGGCCAGCAAGGGGGCAGATGTTGCACGTGAAACGGGGGTTGCGCGGGCCACGACGATGATGCGCGATAATCACTACGGCTGGTTCGAAAAGGTCGAAAAGGGCATTTACGGCCTTACGCCTGCAGGGGCTGAGGCGGTCACGGTTTCCAGCCGCGTTTTAGGTGCGGATTAGTCTGCTGTTTGTGCTGCTCACATTTTTCTAATGCTAACCGTTGACTCATGCTCATGCACTCCATACCTATCCCTCGTTAGCACTCGACATTGGTGAGTGATAACGACTGGTCGCTTCAGGTGAAGGGCCGGTTTTAAAGGTATAACTTTGAGCATCAAGGAGCTACAAAGATGGCATTGACACCGCTTCACGACCGCGTGCTGGTTAAGCGCACAGAAAGCGAAGAGAAAACTGCTGGCGGGCTGATCATTCCAGACAGCGCAAAAGAGAAACCTTCCGAGGGCGAAGTTGTTTCAGTGGGCGAAGGCGCACGCAAAGACAATGGTGAGCTGATCGCACCAGCAGTGAAAGCTGGCGACAAAATCCTGTTCGGCAAATGGTCCGGCACAGAAGTAACTGTCGACGGCGTTGAGATGCTGATGATGAAAGAAAGCGACATCATGGGGATCCTGTCCTGATCACAGGGCAGGTGGGTTTCACCCACCCTACGACACGTTTTCCATCGTAAACCAAATTTTTAGGAGACTTCGAAAATGGCTGCAAAAGACGTCAAATTCGGTACAGACGCGCGCAACAAAATGCTCAAGGGTGTGAACATCCTTGCAGACGCCGTCAAAGTAACACTGGGCCCTAAAGGCCGTAACGTGGTTCTGGATAAATCCTTCGGTGCCCCACGCATCACAAAAGACGGTGTATCTGTCGCCAAAGAGATCGAGCTGGAAGACAAGTTCGAGAACATGGGCGCGCAGATGGTCAAGGAAGTTGCTTCCCGCACCAACGACGAAGCAGGCGATGGTACAACAACCGCGACTGTTCTGGCCCAAGCGATCGTACGCGAAGGCATGAAATCGGTTGCCGCTGGCATGAACCCGATGGATCTCAAACGCGGCATCGACATGGCAACAGCCAAAGTCGTCGACGCGATCAAAACAGCAGCGCGCCCTGTCACAGACAGCGACGAAGTTGCTCAGGTTGGTACAATCTCTGCCAACGGCGAAGCGGAAATCGGTCGTCAGATCGCGGACGCGATGCAAAAAGTCGGCAACGAAGGCGTTATCACTGTTGAAGAGAACAAAGGTCTGGAAACAGAAACCGATGTTGTTGAAGGCATGCAGTTCGACCGCGGCTACCTGTCCCCATACTTCGTCACCAACTCCGACAAAATGACCGTCGAGCTGGAAGACTGCATCATCCTGCTGCACGAGAAAAAACTCTCCAGCCTTCAGCCAATGGTGCCGCTGCTTGAGCAAGTGATCCAGAGCCAAAAGCCTCTGCTGATCATCGCAGAAGATGTTGAAGGCGAAGCGCTGGCAACTCTGGTTGTTAACAAACTGCGCGGCGGCCTGAAAATCGCAGCGGTCAAAGCACCTGGTTTCGGCGATCGCCGCAAAGCCATGCTGCAAGACCTTGCAATCCTCACAGGCGGTCAAGTGATCTCCGAAGATCTGGGCATGAAGCTTGAGTCCGTGACCATGGACATGCTGGGTACTGCCAAGAAAGTGCAGATCACCAAGGATGAGACCACCATCGTTGACGGTGCAGGCGCAAAAGCCGAGATCGAAGCACGTGTTGCCCAGATCCGTAACCAGATTGAAGAAACAACATCCGACTACGACAAAGAGAAACTGCAAGAGCGCGTGGCCAAACTGGCCGGTGGTGTTGCCGTGATCCGCGTTGGCGGCATGTCCGAAGTGGAAGTGAAAGAGCGCAAAGACCGCGTTGACGATGCATTGAACGCGACACGTGCCGCTGTTCAAGAAGGTGTTGTTGTCGGTGGTGGTGTTGCTCTGATCCAAGGCGGCAAAGCGCTGGAAGGTCTTGAGGGTGCAAACTCTGACCAGAACGTCGGTATCGCAATCGTGCGCCGCGCAATCGAAGCGCCTCTGCGCCAGATCGCCGAGAACTCTGGTGTTGACGGTTCCGTTGTTGCGGGCAAAATCCGCGAGAGCGACGACCTGACATTCGGCTTTAACGCTCAGACCGAAGAATATGGCGACATGTTCAAATTCGGCGTGATTGACCCTGCAAAAGTCGTGCGTACAGCACTGCAAGACGCAGCGTCTGTTGCCGGCCTGCTGATCACCACCGAAGCAATGGTTGGCGATCTGCCATCCAAAGACGGTGGCGCTGCTGGCGGTATGCCAGACATGGGCGGCATGGGCGGCATGGGCGGCATGATGTAAACGCATCAGCCCTATTGCTGAAAAAGACTGCGCAAGAGGCCCTTTGGGGCCTCTTGTTGCGTTTGGGGCATGGCGTTGGGGGATAATCCAGCCGGACAGGCGTTTGCGTTAACCACCCTGAAAGGTCCAGCTTGATATTGATTTGCGTGACAGGCCACAGAAGGTGATCCATCATGCATAACCCAGCCGCCGCTCTCATGAGCAACCAGCATTCACAAGAGGCTGACGCACAAGACTTTGACGATTTCATTTACCTGATGAGCCATGATGTACGCGCTTCGGTTCGTGCGTTGATCGAGCTGCCGCAATGGATTGTCGAAGACCTTGCCGATGCCGGTGTTCAGATATCCGGTCCGGTGGCCGATTCCATTGAGCTGCTGAACCGCCACACGGCGCGGCTTGACCGGATGTTGGTTGATCTGCTTGCCTATTCGCGGGTGGGACGGATGCAGGACATCGTCGAAGTCAACCTGAACGCCTGTATTGATGAAGTGCTGAGCGGGCTGTCGATGCCGGAAGGGATGACACTGGACCGGGATATCGAATGCGATCACATCCGCATGGGCGAGCAGGACGCGCTGATGGTGTGGAGTGCCCTTATCGGTAATGCGGTCAAACATCACGGAAATGCGGCCGCTGGCAAGGTTGAGCTGCGAACACGAAAAGAGGGGGGTATGGTGCGGTTCACCGTGCGCGATGACGGGCCGGGCATCCCGGAACGGCATTATGCAAAGGCATTGAGCGCTATGACAACCCTTCGTCCACGCGATGAGGTGGAGGGAACGGGCATGGGGTTAGCCAATGTTCGCAAGGTTGCGGCTTATTATGGGGGCTATATCCACCTTTCGGATGCGGCACCGGGCCTGTGTGTGGACCTTGTGCTTCCTGATGGGCATTTCTGATCGGGGTGAGGTGCGTTACCGCCAGGTTTAATCTTTTCCTTTGAAGGCAGGACAAACCGGCCCTCCGAGGCGCAAACGCTATCTGTTGTGGGATTGTTCCAACAAGAACTTGAGTAGGTCTTTGCCCGCTATAGCTATCCGGACGTTGGGTAGGACAGTGGCGCGCTTGGTGCGCTGTTGCGCGATTGCGTGATAACGATGAATTTACATTTTCCTGAACAGGGTCTCTGCAATCTGCTTGGCCGTGGGTGAGGAAGAGGGTAGGCGTGACACCATGCGATTGATCCTTCTGACCATCCTCACCATGTGTGCCTTTGCCGCGAATTCTGTCCTTACCCGCGCGGCGGTTGACGGGGGGCATCTTGATGCGATGTCATTCTCGGTCGTGCGTGTCGCGGCGGGGGCTGCGATACTTGGCGCTATTTCCATGTGGCGCGGTATATCCTTGCCGCTGTTGCGCAAGGTACGGTTGCCGGGGGCGATCAGCCTGACCGCATATATGATCGGTTTCTCGCTGGCGTATCTGACGCTTGATGCCGGTTTGGGGGCGCTTATTTTGTTTGGTGTCACCCAGATCACGATGTTCGCGCACTCCAGTGTGACAGGTCAGCCGCCCACAATGCGTCAATTATCCGGTGCGGGGCTTGCTTTTGCGGGGCTTGTACTGGTGCTTTGGCCCGGACCGGAGAGCGTTACAGATCCTTTGGGCGCGGTTTTCATGGTGATCGCCGGGCTTGGCTGGGCTGTTTACTCGATTATCGGTCGCCGCGAGGCTGACCCTCTGGCGGCCACAGGGGCCAGTTTTATCCTGTGCCTGCCTATTATGCTGCTCACGCTGATTGGTCATCAGATCAACGGTAGCGTCGTTGGCTTTGCCCTTGCCATTGCATCGGGGGCGGTAATGTCCGGCCTTGGATATGCGTTGTGGTATAGCGTTTTGACCCAAATGCGCGGCACAACCGCGGCGGTGGTTCAGTTGAGTGTGCCGGTTATTGCGATCGTCGCAGGCGCGGTTTTATTGGGCGAAGCGGTGCAACCCATTGTCGTGGTGGCGGCTGCGCTGGTGTTGGGCGGTATCGGTTGGGCGGTCACGGCTAAACGATAAAGGGCTCAAGCGGGTCGTACATCGGCGCATCGGCGTCCCCCCACGCCACAGCGGCCAGACTATCGGGTTTGACGCGTAGTTGCTCCATTTCCGTGCGGGTGACCCATCGGCGGTCCGTCACAACCCGGTCCACGTCCTGCCATGTGTGATCCAGCGCTGGCGCGCTCAGCAGGGTACAGCGAAAATAGACATCCACCTGATGAAAGCTGCCGTTCGGGTCGTGAAATTCATTTACCAGACAGGGCGCGCCTACCTCGATTTTCAGGCCGGTTTCCTCATAGACCTCGCGCAGCAGGTTGTCGGGCAGGGCGCTGCCACGCTCGACCCCGCCGCCGGGTGCGCACATCAGATCGCTTTTGCCATCGGGCCATGCGTTGACCAGCAAAAGCCGGTTTTCATGCATTATGATCGCGCGCACGGCAAGGCGTGGTGGGGTCGTGGGAGTCATCGGCCGTGGCCCTTTCCGGTTCGGGACGGTTGGGGGATTACAACCGCGACGATTGGCACTACATAACGCGTCATGAAGCTTTCCCTGATCATAGGTGCCCTGTGCCTGACGGCAAGCGCGGCGCAAGCGCGCTGTGTTGTGCTGTTGCACGGGCTTGCGCGGACCGAGACCTCCTTTGTCCTGATGGAAACCGCACTTGAGGCCGAAGGATGGCGTGTTGTGCGTCCCGGCTATCCGTCGACCGAAGCCCCGATTGCCGAGCTTACTGATGAAACGCTGCCTGAGGCTGTTGCGGCTTGCGGCACGGATAAAGTGGATTTTGTGACCCATTCCATGGGGGGGATTCTGCTGCGCCAGTGGATAAGCGAAGTGGGGCCTGCGCATATCGGCCGCGTGGTCATGCTTGCACCGCCCAATCACGGCAGTGAAATCGTGGATGCGCTGCGCGATGTGTTGGTCTTTGACTGGATCAACGGTCCAGCGGGGCAGCAGATGGGCACGGGGCCTGATTCTCTGCCGCTTAGCCTGCCTGCGGCGAATTTCGAGCTGGGGGTGATTGCGGGGTCGCAGTCGTTCAACCCTTATTTCTCGTCGCTGCTGCCAGGCGAGGATGACGGTAAGGTTTCGGTGGCCTCCACGCGGCTTGAGGGGATGAAGGCGCATCTGACCTTGCCGGTGACGCATACGTTTATGATGAATAACCCTCGGGTGATTGCGCAGACGGTCAGTTTTCTGCGCAGCGGACAGTTTGACCCTGATCTGACGCTTTTGGACGCGGTGTTGGAGCAGTTAGGCTGTCCCGAGGGTGAGTGTTTGCCAGGAGTAGAGACGCGTAATGATGAACCTTGATTTGACTGGGGCCGAAGTGTTGGGCCCGCAAGGCTTGCACCGCGATGGCCTTTCCTTTGCCGAGGGGGTGATCGTGGATGCACCCGTGGGCCGCGAGGTCGATCTGAGCGGCTATCTGGTCTTGCCGGGCATCGTGGATGTGCATGGCGACGGGTTTGAGCGGCATCTGGCCCCGCGCCGTGGTGCCATGAAGCAGATGGCCGAAGGATTGGTTGCCGTGGAGGCAGAGCTTGCCGCCAATGGGATCACGACCGCCACGCTGGCGCAGTTTGTCAGCTGGGAAGGCGGCGTGCGCAGCCTCGAATTCGCCGAACAGGTGTTTTCCAATCTGCGCGATGTGGCCCCCTCTATGGTGACGGACTTGCGGGGGCAGCTGCGCTTTGAGACCTACCAATTGGACCTTTATGAGGGTCTGCCCGCGATGATGGAGGGCTGGGGTCTGCGCTATATCGTGTTCAACGATCACCTTCCCCACGACCGCCTGCAAGAGGGGCGTCAGCCGCGCAGGCTTGTGTCCCAAGCGCTCAAGGCGCGCCGCAGCCCCGAGAAACATCTGGCAATGATGCAGGCGATGGAGGCGCGGGCGGATGAGGTGCCCGGAGCATTGGATGCTTTGTGCAAGCAGCTTGCACAGAAGGGCATCACGATGGGCAGCCATGATGACACCACCCGTGATACCCGTGCGATCTGGGCCGCGCGGGGGGCCACGGTTGCGGAGTTCCCTGAGACATTGGCCGCGGCGGAAGCGGCAGCCGAGATGGGCTCAATCGTGGTGATGGGCGCGCCGAATGTGGTGCGCGGCGGCTCTCATAACCTCAACCTGTCAGCGATTGACCTGATTGCGATGGGGCATTGCGATGCGCTTGCCTCGGATTACCACTATCCCAGTGCGCGGCGCGCGGCCTTGATGCTGTGGCAAAACGGGATGCGGGATCTGAATGGGGCTTGGGGGCTGGTGTCTGCAGGGCCGGCGGCGGTGCTGGGGCTGGATGATCGCGGCGTGCTGGAAGCCGGCAAACGTGCGGATATTGTGGTGCTTGACCGCGAGACGCTGCGCGTGGCGGCGACCATGGTGCAGGGGCGCATGAGCTATATGAGCGGCGATATCGCCGCGCGTTTCATAGGCTGAGGTGTGCGGCAGGGGCGGAGCGTTCATACGCGACGCGCCCCTGCCGCAGGGATCAGGTTTTGATCCGGTTGACGTGGCCCATTTTGCGGCCCTGTTTTGTCTCGGCTTTTCCGTAAAGATGCAGCGCGCAGCCCGTTTCACGGGCAAGCTCGGGCAGGCGGTCCACATCATGGCCAATCAGGTTTTCCATCACGACATCCGAATGGCGGCTGCCATCGCCAAGCGGCCAGCCCGCGATGGCGCGGATGTGTTGCTCGAATTGGTCCACAGCACAGCCATTCTGGGTCCAGTGACCTGAATTATGCACGCGCGGCGCAATCTCGTTCACGATTGGTCCCTGAGGGGTGATAAACAACTCAACCCCCATGACGCCTACATAGTCCAGCGTGTTCAATATCTTGGCTGCAAGCAGGATAGCATCGGTGCGCAGGCTGGCCGGAATGGCTGCAGGAACGGTGGTGGTGTGCAAGATCCCGTCACGGTGCACGTTTTCACCGGGATCATAACAGGCAACCTCGCCCTGCGGGTTGCGCGCGGCAATGATGGAAATCTCGATGGAGAAGTCGACAAACCCCTCCAGCACCGCTGGGGCACCGGCCATATCGGCAAGCGCTGTGGCCGCATCATCGGCGCTGTGCAAGCGGGACTGGCCCTTGCCGTCATAGCCAAAGCGCCGTGTTTTCAGGATTGCGGGCGTGCCAATCGTGGCAATCGCCGCATCAAGGCTTGCGGCATCGGTGATATCCGCAAAGGGCGCGACCTTCAGGCCGATGTCTTGTAGGAAGTTCTTCTCGACCAGCCGATCTTGGGAGGTGCCAAGCGCGCGGCGGTTGGGGTGGATCGGAGTAAGTGCCTCGATCGCATCCAGCGCCTCGGTGGGGATGTTCTCAAACTCATAGGTGACCAGATCGACAGAGCGGGCAAAAGCCTCGAGCGCTGCGGTGTCGTCATAAGAGGCTGTGGTCACGCGATGGGCGACATCTGCGGCAGGCGGGTTGGCACCGGGCTCGAAAATATGGGTGCGCAGGCCCAGACGTGCGGCGGCAACGCTCAGCATGCGGCCAAGTTGACCGCCGCCCAGAATCCCGATGGTTGCGCCTGTTGGTAGAGGGTTAGTCATCGCTGGGCACCTCGGGGATAGAGGCCGAGAGCGCGTCGCGCCATGCGTCCAGCCGTGTGGCCAGCGCAGGGTCTTGTAGCGCCAGAATGCCAGCGGCCATCAGCGCGGCATTGGCTGCACCAGCCGCACCAATGGCCATGGTCGCCACGGGAAAGCCGCGTGGCATTTGCACGATGGAATATAGGCTGTCGACCCCTGACAAGGCTTTGGTCTGGATTGGCACGCCAACCACCGGCACGCGGGTCTTAGAAGCCATCATGCCCGGCAAATGCGCAGCACCACCAGCACCGGCGATGATCACCTGCAAGCCGCGTGTGGCGGCGGTTTTGCCATAGTCCCACAGCCGGTCGGGTGTGCGGTGCGCCGAGACAATGCGTGTCTCATAGGCGATGCCCAACTCATCCAGAAGCGTTGCCGCTTCGCGCATGGTGGGCCAATCGGATTGTGATCCCATGATGATGCCAACGGGGGGGGTGCTCATGAAAATAGGCCCTTTTAGATCATAGATTTCGACCCGCACTATAGTCATTCCGCTTGGCGGGGCAATGTGGCGGAGAGGCGTTGTTGATGTGGGGATGCAGATTTGCGCAGGCTTAGGCGATGATATCCGGCGTCAGGCGGTCTTCAATCTGGGCGATGCGGTCTTTGAGACGTAATTTTTGCTTTTTCAGCCGTTGCAGGGTGAGCGGATCGGCTGTGCCACGTTCATTGAGCGCATGGATCGCATCATCCAGATCGCGGTGCTCGCGGCGGTATACTTCAAGTTCCACACGCAGCACTTCATCGTTCTTCATGGCGGGGTCATTTTGGTCGGTCATAAACGTTTCGATTCTGCTCCGGAATTGTAGTTTTCATCATAAGCCTTAACCACTGTGCCGCCTAGCCCTTGCGCGATTGCTCCGTAGTTCCCATATTAATGAGGTGCCGCTGCCGAAATCGGGGCAGCACAGACTGTCGCTTGAGATCATAAGGACGTGTCATAGATGACGAAACTTACACTTGCCTCATATCCGCATATGTTGGGGTTTGAGCAGCTGGAGCGCGTGTTGGAGCGCAGTGCAAAATCCGGCAACGAGGGGTATCCGCCTTTCAACATCGAACAGACGTCGGAGCGCAGCTATCGCATTACGCTGGCGGTCGCAGGGTTCTCCGAAGCTAACCTGTCGATCACCGTTGAGGACCGTCAATTGGTCATCCGGGGACGACAGAGCGACGATGGCGAAGACCGCGTGTTCTTGCATCGCGGCATCGCGGGCCGCCAGTTCCAGCGCAGTTTTGTGCTGGCTGACGGGGTCGAAGTGGGCGAGGCGCTGATGGAGAACGGTTTGCTGCATGTGGACCTGACCCAAGCCAAGCCTGAAACGGTTGTGCAGACCATCAATATCCGAAAGGGGTAAACGACATGGACATGAGTTTAATGACAGACCAGCAGGATCGCACCGTATATGTCAAAACGATCGCCGTGACGGACCTCCCCCGTGAGGTGCGCGATCAGGCAGAAGGCCTTGAACAGCTGTTCGCAGTGCATGATGCAAAGGGTCAGCAGCTTGCCCTTGTGGGGGACCGCAAGCTGGCATTCGATCTTGCGCGCGAACATAATTACGCGCCTGTATTGGTACATTAGCACGCTTGACCGCGCGATATTTCAGGATTTCATGTAAGGGCTGCCATCGGGCGGCCCTTTTTCATTCGGAGTAGATGGATGGCGTTTGAATTTGATTGGGTGGATGCATTTAGTGATGTGCCCTTTGGAGGGAACGGCTGTGCGGTGGTGCATGGCGGCGCACAGCTGTCTGATGAGGTTTGCATGGCCTATGTGCGGGAAACCTCGTTAGTTGAATGTACTTTTACCGGCCCTTCGGATGTTGCCGATATTCATGTGCGCTACTTTCTTGCCAGTCGCGAGATTCCTTTTGCTGGCCACCCCACCGTTGCGACCGTTGTTGCGATGCGTAACCGTGGCATGATCAACGATGGTCCGCTGGTGTTGGAAACGGGGGCAGGGCTTGTCCATGTGACGGTGCAGGGAGCGCAGGTCAGCATGACCCAGATCGCGCCCGTCTTTGGTGTGCAGCCGGACAAGGCGCTGGTCGCCGCTGTGGGCGGGATTGATCCTGCCGACATTATTCACCCGCCACAGGTTGTCTCGACGGGCTTGCCGTTCTGCATCACCGTGCTCAAGGATCGCGCCACTTTAGAGGCATTGCGCATGGATGCGGACGCGTTGGCGGCATATGGGGCTGCATTGGGCAGCGGTGATATAGATGTGATGGAGCCGTTCTGGGTCACGCTCGAGGGGGCGACCCAAGCAGGCGACACCTACAGTCGCTTGCTCATGGCACCGCCCAGCCCGCCCGAAGACCCGTTCACTGGCTCGGCCACGGGCTGCATGGCAAGTTATCTGTGGGCATATGGGCTGATCAAGAGCCCGACCTTCACAGCCGAGCAAGGCCACGGCATGGGGCGGGCGGGGCAGGCGCAAGTCGAAGTCCTTGGCTCGCGGGATGCGATCACGGGGGTAAAGGTCAGCGGGCAGGGTGTGGTGGTGATGTCGGGCACTGCCTATCTGGATTAGGCGATTGGCGCGGGTTTTCGTGTCGGAACGCAAAAGGCCAACCCCGTAAGGTTGGCCTTTCTTCTTTTCGCTGCAAAGGGTTTAGCCCTTGATCAGACCCATGCTTTCGAGCTTGAGCAGAACCTGATGCGCGCAGTTGTCGACATCAACGCTTTCTGTCTCGATAACCAGCTCAGCATTTGTTGGAACGTCATAGGGATCGGAGATGCCTGTGAATTCCTTGATCTTGCCTTCGCGGGCCAGCTTGTACAGGCCTTTGCGGTCACGGCGTTCGCATTCCTCGATCGAAGTGGCAACATGCACTTCAACAAAGGCACCAAAGCTCTCGATGTCTTCACGCACGGCGCGGCGCGTGGTGGCATAGGGGGCGATGGGGGCACAGATCGCGATGCCACCGTTCTTGGTGATCTCGGATGCAACATAGCCGATGCGGCGGATGTTCAGGTCGCGGT
This sequence comes from Sulfitobacter sp., assembly GCF_039977885.1. GTDB lineage: Bacteria > Pseudomonadota > Alphaproteobacteria > Rhodobacterales > Rhodobacteraceae > Sulfitobacter. The sequence goes on along the minus strand of NZ_JBDWCI010000007.1, from coordinate 15,163 downwards.
GCTCTTTGCTAAAGCCCAGCTCTGAAGACAGGTTTTTGCGCACAATGTCACCGTCAAGCAATGTCACAGGGCGGCCGCCTTGCTCCATCAGTTTTACCATCAAAGCGTTGGCAATGGTGGATTTGCCCGAGCCGGAGAAGCCTGTGAAGAAGACGGTAAAGCCCTGTTTGGCACGCGGTGGCTTGGTGCGGCGCAGCTCTTTTACAACTTCAGGGAAGGAGAACCACTCAGGAATTTCCAGACCTTCGGCCAAACGGCGGCGCAGCTCGGTGCCCGAGATGTTTAGGATGGTCACATCGTCTTTGTCTTTGATCTCGTCCATGGCTTCATATTGTGCGCGCTCTTGCACCCAAACCATGTGTTTGAAATCGACCATTTCGATGCCCATTTCTTCTTGATGCGCGCGGAAGAGCTCCTGTGCATCATAGGGGCCGTAGAAATCTTCGCCCTGAGAGTTGGAGCCGGGGCCTGCGTGGTCGCGACCAACGATAAAGTGGGTGCAGCCGTGGTTTTTGCGGATCAGACCGTGCCAGACAGCCTCACGTGGGCCAGCCATACGCATGGCGAGGTTCAGCAGCGACATAGAGGTAGTGGACTGTGGGTATTGGTCCAGAACCGCCTCATAGCAACGCACGCGGGTAAAGTGGTCCACATCGCCCGGCTTGGTCAGGCCCACAACGGGGTGGATCAGCAGGTTGGCTTGGGCTTCGCGTGCGGCGCGGAAGGTGAGCTCTTGGTGGGCGCGGTGCAGCGGGTTGCGGGTTTGGAATGCAACCACTTTGCGCCAGCCCATTTTGCGGAAATAGGCGCGCAATTCGTTTGGCGTGTCACGGCGTGCTTTGAAGTCATAGTGCACTGGCTGCTGGATGCCGGTCACGGGGCCGCCCAGATATACTTTGCCGGCTTGGTTGTGCAGGTAGTTGACAGCGGGGTGCGCGTCATCGTCGGCACCGAATACTTTTTCCGCTTCCAGCGCTTTGTTCGGCACCCAGTTGTCGGTGACGGTCATGGTGGCAAGAATCACGCCTTCTTGGTCGCGCAGTGCGATGTCCTGACCGATTTCCAGCGATGCTGCGAAATCTTCGGATACGTCCAGCGTGATTGGCATGGGCCACAGGCTACCGTCGGCAAGGCGCATGTTTTCAACAACACCGTCATAGTCGGCTTGCGACAGGAAGCCTTTGAGCGGGTTGAAGCCGCCGTTCATCAGCAGCTCAAGATCGCAGATCTGGCGCGGGGTCAGGTCGTGGCTGACCATTTCGCCGGCTTCGATCTTCATTTTTTGCGCGCTGTCATATGAGACATAAAGTTCTGGAATGGGATCAAGGTTTGTCATAATGAATTTTGTCCTATGATTTAGGGGGGATAGGCCCGAGGTTGTGCCGGTCAGCTCTGCATGCAATGCGTCATATTCTGCAAATTTTCTGGCCAGAAATTGATCCGTGAGGCGGTTTTTCAGGGCCGCGCCGCGGGGGGTGATTGAGTAGGCAAAGCGCGCGCGCTTGTCTGGTCCGTTGTGGTCTGTAACACGAACAAGCCCCGCATCGGTAGCTTGGCGCAAAAGCGCGTTCAAGCGGCCAAGCGATATTCCGACGGCTTGCGCGATAACCCGCTGCGACGCATCAGACCCGATATCAAGCTGCCGAAGCAGCCGGAACATCTGATCTTCTTGGTCAGCGGTTAATGTTGCAGGAGCAAGGGGCATCGTTCACTCAGGGTTTGTTCATGAGTGAACGTATACATGAAAACTTTGTTCACGAAAGAACAAACTTTGCGGTGGGGCTGTGCGTGTGGTTTTGGCAACGGCCGTCGCGGTGCACCCGCGACGGCCAAGGTCGGGTTCAGGCGTCGTCTTGTTCGGCCAGCCAGCGTTCGGCCTCAAGTGCGGCCATGCAGCCCATTCCAGCAGAGGTGACTGCCTGACGGTATTTGTGGTCCGTCAGGTCGCCTGCGGCAAACACGCCGGGGATCGAGGTTTCTGTGCTGTCAGGTTTGGTGACAACATAGCCGCCCATATGGGTTTCCAGCGTATCCTTGACCAGCTCGTTGGCGGGCGCGTGGCCGATGGCAACAAAGACGCCTTTGCAGGGGATGTCGGTGATTTCGCCGGTCTGGGTGTGCTTGACCTTGATGCCGTCAACGCCCAGTGGGCTATCGGTGCCATAGACTTCGTCAAGCTGGTGGAACCACAGCGGCTCGATCTTGGGGTTTTTCTTCAGGCGGTCGATCAGGATCGCCTCGGCGCGCAGTTCGTCGCGGCGGTGCACCAGCGTGACTTTCGACGCAAAATTGGTCAGGAATAGCGCTTCTTCTACGGCGGTATTGCCGCCGCCGATGACGACGATCTCTTGGCCGCGGTAAAAGAAGCCGTCGCAGGTGGCGCAGGCGGAGACTCCAAAGCCTTTGAATTTCTCTTCCGTCTCAAGACCCAGCCATTTGGCGCGCGCACCCGTGGCAAGGATCACAGCATCAGCCACATAGGTCGTGCCGCTGTCGCCTTTGGCGGTGAAGGGGCGTTTGGACAGATCAAGGTCGGTGATGATATCGCCGATGATCTCGGTGCCCATCGCTTTGGCGTGGGCTTCCATGCGCAGCATCAGGTCGGGGCCTTGTACCTCGTTGTCGCCGGGCCAGTTTTCGACCTCGGTGGTGGTGGTTAGCTGACCGCCTGGCTCAATCCCTTGAACGAGGATCGGCTCCAGCATGGCGCGGCTGGCGTAGATGCCGGCTGTATAGCCTGTTGGGCCTGAGCCGATGATCAGAAGCTTGGTCTTGCGTGTCTCGGCCATGGGGCACCTTTTATATCGAGGAATCTTTGTCAGGCTTGATATATACACCTGTGTAGCTGGCTTAAACCCCAGTGAAGCGGGCGGAGCGCTTCACGCCGCGTTGTTGGGCGTGGAGGGCTTTGAATTACCGGTTTTGAGGGTCGCCATTTTGCGCGCTTGACGCAAGCACGGGCATGAATTTTACTAATGTTGCGCTTGTTTGAAATAATGTTGCGCCTGATCTGATTGCTTGTATAACAATCGAAATCTTTTGGGGGGCTTATGGCTGGTACACGACTGGATCCGATTGACCGGAAAATTCTAGCTGAATTGCAGGCAGATGGGCGGATGACCAATGTTGAGCTGGCCAAGCGGGTCGGCATTTCTGCACCGCCATGTTTGCGCCGTGTGCGCACCCTTGAAGAACAAGGATTTGTGCGCGGCTATCATGCCGAAGTGAACGCACGCGCGCTGGGCTTTGAGGTGCAGGTTTTTGCAATGGTCGGCCTGAGCAGCCAGGCCGAGGCGGATTTGTCCGCCTTTGAAGAGCGTTGCCGCGAATGGTCGCTTGTGCGTGAGTGTCACATGCTTAACGGGGAGGTGGATTTCATGCTCAAATGCGTGGCACCTGATCTGTCGAGCTTTCAAAGCTTTCTCACCGGCCAGCTGTTGACCGCCCCGAATGTGGCAAGCGTCAAGACTTCGCTGGTGATACGAAACGCCAAGGATGACCCCGGCGTTCCGTTCGATGTTCTAGAGGAACGATTGCGCGTCGAGCCGTGATGATGCGGCTCGCTACAAGCTTGGCGTTTTAGTGCACGTCCAGATCGGGTGCGCGCGGTGAGGCCAATGGGCCAAAGTCGGTCAAATGGCTAATTCTGGGAAATAGCGAAATAAACCGGTCGCGTTGGGCGTGTGATATTTCACGCGGCGCGGCAGAGCCGGGATGGAAGGTTTCCATCTCGATCCCGTCCACATTGATCACCGCATGGCGTGACAAGCAAATGTGGAACAGGCGGATAGGCGTCGGCGGCGTCACTTCGATCACATTCACACCATCCACAAATCTCGATGCAGGCGTCAACAGTTGCCGCCCGTCTGACAGGCCGCGCAGGTTGGCGGCGGTGTGCAGGATACGTGCGCCCGGCCCAACGGTAACAGACCGCTCGGGCCGTGATTGGCCAAGGGCATCTGGCATAATGCGGATGAGCGGTGTGCGCTGTCCGGTATCGTGGGGCGAAAATGTTGACGTTCCAATCCACGTAAGCATCGCCGGCTCACCGGTCGAGGTGCGTACCATATCGCCGGGTTGCAAATCCTCGATAGCGATCGGACCCATCGTGGTCTGGATCAGGCTGCCGTGCGTAAAGGCAGAAAAAGCGGATTCAAACAGAGGCAGCGCCGGTGCTGTGCTTTGCCCGATATAAAGTGAGTCGTCCTCGCGCAAGGCGGCGACCTCATACATACGCTTGGCTGTCGGGGCCTGCGGCATTTGGGTGGCAGTGCCCGCCGGAGAAGAGTTCATTATTCCGTACCCTGTTTTACGGCCCTTAAGCCGCACGGCAGCTGGATTGGCAGTCAATGTCATGTGCGTAACCTGCTTTGGTTTTGTCACATCCCTCGTCGGCCCCCACCGACAACGACGGAAATAACATAATGTGTCATTTCGTGTCTTTTACCAGACATAATTCGCCATTTTTCCGCCTCATTGTCAAAGGTTACACGACATTTCGGCTGCTCTGGGCATCAATAATAGTAATTTTTTAGAATTTGTTTCCGTTTCTTTCGATGCAGCTGCCACATTGTTGATGCAGGGCGCGAAATGAGGGGGCTGGAATCGAAAACTCCCCACGAATCGACGCGGGGAGAAATCATGATCAACGCACATTCGGGGGAAGTGCGCTGCTATTTATTCAGATGTGCCTCAGGCAGTTTTGCGCAGCGGGGCTTCGGCAGCATTGCGTTTTGCGATAAAGGCGGCGCGGCGGGTCCCGCGGGCCCAAGGCATCACGGTGTCATTCTCGGCAGCGGCTTTTACGATCGACTTGATGAAACGTGCGTTGGTTTTCATGGTTCTTGTCCTCATGGTCTGCTTTGTTTTGGGGCGATGCCCTTGCTTGAGGATGAATATGAACGGGCAATCGGGCCGGTTTACGGCAAATAGCGAAGAATCTCAGAAAATACGGCACGTGTAGCGGAGCAATTGAGGCACGGGCTGCCTTATTTTACGAGAGCCTTGAAAATATGGGGTTAGGGCATGATTGTGCGTATCCGGGAAACAGTGCAGTTGATTGTTTCGCTGCGCTAAGCTGTCGATTTAGGCATCCAAGGGGCGCTAGGTGCCGCAATTGTGCCGGATTACAGGGTGATGGCCGCAATCAGACGACCATAGTCGGCCTCTTTCGCATGAGTGGCCCGCCGGTAGGAGTAGAAACGATCCGGATCGGAAAAGGTGCAGTGGCGCGTCCATTCTGCATGTCCCACACCCGCCGCCCGCAAACGGTTGAGGCCAAAGCCCGGTAGATCAAACAACAGCCGGTCACCGGTGCCGTTGATAAAATAGCGGGCAAAGTCGGGGTCGTTATCCATGAAGCTGTCCATGAATTCGGGACCGACCTCATAGGCGCGTTGGCTGATCGAAGGGCCAATGACCGCGACGACATTCTCGCGTGCAGCACCCAATGTCTCCATCGCGTCGACAGTGGCCTCTAGCACACCGTCAAGCGCACCGCGCCATCCCGCGTGGGCCGCACCAATCACACCGGCCTGCGCATCGGCAAACAACACAGGCTGGCAATCGGCGGACAGTACAGACAGGGCCAAGCCGGGGGTGGCCGTGACCAGCGCATCGGCGCGGGGCTTTTCCGGCATGGGAGAATCGACAACGATGGCGGTGGGCGAGTGGACTTGATGCACGCCCAAAAGGTGGTCAGGTGCCACACCCATTGCCTCGGCCACCCGCGCGCGGTTGATGGCGACGATCTCGGCCTGATCGGTTGATCCATGCCCGCAGTTCAGCCCTGAAAACACCCCCGAAGAGGCGCCGCCGCGGCGCGTGAAAAAGCCGTGCTTTGCGGGCAGCGAATCGAGGGTCAGGATTTCGAGAGTCATGTTTCCAGTCCGGGTAGCATGGGGGCGCCATTTGGCACGATGCCGAATGTCTTGAACAAGTTTCCCATTTCCTGCGGGTGCGTCAAGCGGCGATGTGCGGCGATGTGGTCATCTAATTGCTCACCGGTGAGGCTTTGGGCAAGAGACTGCGCGCGCTGGGTGATGCCAAGACGTTCCAGAAATACCCCTTGGGGGGTGATGCGGCTGGGCACGGCTGGTGGGCATGCACGCAGCAAGGCCTCGAAATCCACATGGGCCGTCAGGTCGGCACATCCGGGGGCCGCCAGCGGATCGGTGGGCGCATGGTCTTGTACGGCTTGCAGGGTATCGCCCAGCGTGCGCCAGTCGCCATAGTCAAAGATCAACGCGGCACCGCCGTGGCTGGCGATCCGGGTTGAAACTGTCGACAGGATCGGCGCTGCGGCAGGGCAATCCTCGATCAGGTCGCCGTCCTTGGTATCCTCAAGCCGGTCGGCAAAGGCGGGCTGTGGCTGTGCAGGTCCAAGGCCAAACACCAAAGCACCGTCCTGTACGCCAACCTGACGTTCGCGCCATTTGGTTCCTTCGCGGACGAATTGGCGAATGGGGAGCGCGTCAAAAAACTCATTTGCAACAATAAAGGTCGCCTGATCAGGGAGCTCTTCGATCTGGTCGATCCAGCGGGGGGCATATCCCTCAAGCGCCTCTGCCTGAAGCGCGCGCAGGGCCGGGGATGCTTCCATCAGGGTGATTTGAGCGGCATCGTGAAATCCTGGCACGGCTTTGGTTGCGCGCAGGATGTCGGCCATCAGCGTGCCACGACCGGGGCCAAGCTCGGCAAGGGTGAAGGGAGCGGGCGCACCCTGATCCAACCAGTTTTGCGCAAGGGCAAGGCCTACAAGCTCTCCGAACATCTGGCTGATTTCGGGTGCGGTGACAAAATCGCCTTGGGCACCAAAGGGCGTGCGGGTTGTGTAGTACCCATGCGTCGGGTGCAGCAGGCAGGTCGAGATATAGGCATCAAGACGCATGGGCCCCTGTGCGGATATCTGGGATATGAGCGTGTCGCGCAGGCTCATGCGGCTTGCCGCCGTGCCCGCACAATAAAGAACAGGCCAACGGCAATCATCGGCACGCAAAGAACCTGTCCCATGGTCAGCCCGTAACCGCCCGACTGCAAGGCAAGGCCCAAGGGATTGCCGGCAGTGACAAATTGCGCATCCGGCTGGCGCACGAACTCGACCAGAAAGCGCGCGACGCCATAGCCGGCAAGAAAGGTCCCCATCAGCAGGCCCGGCGTTTTGAAAGCACCACGTCGCCATGCAAGCCAGACAAGGATGGCGCCCAATATGGCCCCCTCAAGCGCGGCTTCATAAAGCTGCGAGGGATGGCGTGCACAGATACCCACGACGTCGGGGCAATATTGCGCAGCCTCCGTCGGAAAGGCTACACCCCAAGGCAGATCGGTGGGGCGGCCCCATAATTCGGCATTGATGAAATTGGCCAGCCGACCCAATAGCAAACCCGGAAAAATGCCCAATGCGACCAGATCGCCGGCGCTGATGCGGGGGATGTTGTGGCGGCCCGTATATAGAAAGGCCGCGATGATCACGCCTAGTGCGCCACCATGAAAGGACATGCCGCCCTCCCAGACCCGTAAAATTTGGGCGGGGTTCGAAAGGTAAAATCCGGGCTGGTAAAACAGAACATATCCCAGCCGCCCGCCAAGGATCACCCCGAGGATCACCCATGTCAGCAGATCTTCGATCTGCACGGGGGTCATGACGGGCTGTTCCCCCCGCCAAAGGCGCGGCGTTTTTGCGGCTCGCACGACCAAGCGCCAGCCAAGCAAAATCCCTGCAATATAAGCCAGCGCATACCAGCGCAGCGCAAAGCTCATGCCAAAAAGATTGATCGAGAAAATCTCGGGCGAGATGTCGGGGAAGGGGATGAATGCGTGCATGCGGTGATTGAGCGCGGCTGGCGGGCGATGTCAACCTTGCATGGCGGCGCAGGGCACTCCATATAAGGGCTATAGCCAGTGGAGTACCCTCATGCAGACCCGCAATAAAATTTTTGACGACCTCAGCCAGATCATGACAAACGCTATGGGCGTGGCTCAGGGGGCCAAAGACGAGGCTGAAAATGCCATGAAGGGCATGTTGGACCGCTGGTTGGCTGATCGCGATTTTGTGACCCGCGAAGAATTCGATGCTGTGCGCGCAATGGCACAGAAGGCGCGCGAAGAGAACGAAGCGCTCAAGGCGCGGCTGGACGCGATCGAGGCAAAGTAAGCCGCAACCGGCGCGATCCGGAGGCACGCCACCCTGCGCGGCCTCGCTTATTTTCAGTGAAGTTTTTTGAATGCTCTGCCGTTGGCGGGGCATTTTTCGATATATTGCGTAAATTTTCGATTTTTCCACAATATTTTGCGGTTACCCCCAGATAGTTGCGGGTTATCCCCAGAAAAACACTTGCCAGACTGTATCGTGCCCGCCACCATATGTTGTAGGGCGCACAGGCAAACACGCGTCCGCTAGCGTAAGCACCCAAGGCTAGGGGGCGCAGATCAGGCCCCACCGCTTTGGCGACAACAAAAAGGTGGCATCATGGCCCTGTCCGAACAGTATCTGGAAGATGACATTCACCCCATTGATATCGTTGAGACCCTAGCGGCTCATCATGAGTGGGATTTTGACCGAATTTCCGATGAACAGATCGCTATGACTGTGGAAGGCCAATGGCGCACCTATTCGGTGACACTGGCCTGGTCGGCCTATGACGAAACACTGCGCCTCATTTGCACCTTCGAGATGGAGCCACCGGAAGACAAGTTGCCGGCGCTTTATAGTCTGCTCAACGATGTGAATGATCGCTGCTGGGCCGGTGCCTTTACCTATTGGGAAGAGCAGCAGATGATGGTGTACCGCTACGGTCTGGTGTTGTCGGGCGGCCATATCGCCAGCCCTGAACAGATCGACACGATGATCGGTGCCGCCGTGATGAGTGCCGAGCGGTACTACCCTGCGGTTCAGTTGGTGATCTGGGGCGACCGCAGTCCGCATGATGCATTGCAAGTCGCCATTGCAGAGGGCTACGGGCGCGCGTAACCCTGTTCCCCGAAAGCTAAAGGGGGATACTCATGGAAAATTCACGCATCGCGGCGCAGGGGCTGGTGCTTTTGGGCTGCGGCAAGATGGGCTCGGCCATGTTGGAAGGGTGGTTGGCGCGCGGACTGCCGGCGGCGTCGGTTTGGGTACGTGACCCGTATCCATCCGAATGGTTGCAGGCGACGGGTGTGCAAATAAACACGGACCTTCCTGCGACCCCTGCAATTGTTCTGGTGGCGGTAAAGCCGCAAATGATGGCTGAGGCGTTGCCGGTTTTGCGCAATATGGGCAACAGCGACACCGTATTCGTAAGCGTGGCAGCCGGTACGCCGATCTCCTTCTTTGAAACGACATTGGGGGCGCAAACACCTGTTGTGCGCGCCATGCCCAATACGCCTGCTGCCATCTCGCAAGGGATCACGGCGATTGTAGCCAATGACCATGCAGGCGCGCGCGGTCTGGACGAGGCGGAATCGCTGCTCTCGGCTGTAGGCGAAGTTGTGCGGTTGTCCGAAGAGGCCGAGATCGACGCGGTCACCGGCGTAAGCGGCTCTGGTCCGGCCTATGTCTTTCATATGATCGAAACGCTTGCTGATGCCGGTGTCGCCGAAGGCCTGCCTGCCGATATGGCGATGCAGCTTGCCCGCGCGACGGTCGCGGGGGCAGGGGCCTTAGCCATGGCCGCTGACGAGGATCCGACACAACTGCGGATCAATGTCACCAGCCCTAATGGTACGACGCAGGCCGCACTGGAGGTGTTGATGGATGAACAAGACGGGATGCCCGCGCTGATGCGGCGCGCGGTTGCTGCGGCAGCGGCGCGATCACGGGAGCTGGCACGTGGCTGAGATTTCTTTTGATGATTTTATGAAGGTCGACATCCGCACCGGACGCGTGACAAAGGCCGAAGCCTTCCCTGAGGCGCGCAAGCCAGCGATAAAGCTGTGGATCGACTTTGGCGCTGAAATCGGTGTGCGTAAAACCTCTGCGCAGATTACCGTGCACTACACGCCCGAAAGTTTGATCGGGAAGCAGGTGATGGCGGTGGTCAACTTCCCGCCGCGCCAGATCGGCCCGTTTATGTCGGAAGTGCTGGTGCTGGGTGTGCCGGATGAAAACGGGGCCATCGTTTTGGTCACACCGGACAGCGAAACCCCCAGTGGAGGACGGATGCATTGAAAAAGCTGCTTATAACCAGAGTATTGCCCGACGCGGTGTACCCGCTTCTTGACGGGTGGGATGTTGTGCGGCGCGATCTGACAACGCCGCTAGACGGTGCCGAGATGCGCAGCGCGTTGCAAGAATTCGATGCCGTCCTGTGTACGCTTGGGGATCAGTTCTCGGCAGAGGTGTTTGCCGATGTTACGCAGCCGCGCTGCCGGATGTTGGCCAATTTCGGCGTAGGTTATAACCACATCGACGTAGCCGCAGCACAGGCCGCGGGCCTCGTGGTGAGCAACACACCCGGGGCGGTTACCGATGCCACGGCGGATGTGGCCATGACCCTGATGTTGATGAGTGCGCGGCGCGCAGGTGAAGGTGAGCGGCTGGTGCGTGCGGGGGCTTGGGAAGGCTGGCACCCGACGCAAATGCTGGGCATGCATCTGACGGGCAAAAGCGTCGGTATTGTCGGTATGGGCCGCATCGGGCAGGCCATCGCGCGGCGTTGTCATTTCGGTTTTGATATGGCGGTGCATTACTTTGGGCGCGGCCGGAAAGAGCTTGCCTTTGAAGCGACGTATCACAGTGATCTAAAGGCTATGGCCGCTGCGGTTGATGTGTTGGTGACTGCGGTCCCGGCCAGCCCTGCAACGCATCATATCATCGACAAGGACGTCTTGTCTGCGATGCAGCCTCATGCGCGTTTGATCAATATCGCTCGCGGTGATGTGGTCGCCGAGGATGCGCTGATCGAAGCGCTTGGCAACAAGACAATCGGGGGTGCGGGGCTGGATGTCTACGAATTCGAGCCTGAGGTCCCCGAGGCATTGAGGGCTCTGGATAACGTGGTGCTATTGCCGCATTTAGGTACTGCAACCGAGGAGGTGCGTGTGGATATGGGCCGTATGGCGGTTGAGAATCTACAAGCCTTCCTAGTCGGAAAAACGCCTCCGAACCTCGTTTAGCTGCCGTTAACGGCAGCACGCCAATGGCGGCGGCAAAGCGAGACATAGGTTTCATTGCCGCCGACCTGCACCTGCGCGCCATCGCGCATGGTATTGCCATCGGCATCAAGGCGGATCACCATCGTCGCCTTTTTTCCGCAATGGCAGATGGTTCTGATCTCGCGCATCTCGTCAGAAAGCGCCAGCAGAGCGGCAGAACCGGGAAACAGCTGCCCCATAAAATCCACACGCAGCCCATAGCACATGATCGGCACGCCCAGCTCATCTACTGCGCGGGCGATTTGCCAGACCTGAGCATCACTTAGGAAGTGTGCTTCATCAATGAAAATACAGGCACAGGGGCCTGTGTTCAGACGATTCTGCACTTTGGCGAATAAATCTTCGTGAGCGTCAAAAGTGTCCGCGTCCTCGCCGATGCCGATACGGGAGGCGATCCGCCCTTCGCCTGCGCGGTTGTCAAGCTTTGCGGTCATCAAATACGGGACCATGCCGCGTTCTTTGTAATTGTGAGCCGCTTGTAGCAAAACAGTCGATTTGCCTGCGTTCATGGTGGAATAATTGAAGTAAAGCTTTGCCATAGCGGTTTTTACATAGTCGGAAGTTCCAATTACAAGGCGTTTGGCGCATTTTTGGTCGAAGTTGCGGGAATTGTACTATGACTGTCGTAACTTGGCCTATATATGCAATAAAGAACGGACTCGCGTTTAAGGATACGAACATGAATGCCGCTGGCAACTATTTGAAGAAGCATACTGAAGCATTGGTCAAAGCCGTAGGCGTTGAAGCCGCTTGTGAAGTTACTGGCAAATCCAAGGCCACGCTGGGGCGGTATTATTCGGACCATGATGAACATGCAGATCGATTCATGCCGGTGGATGCGGTGGCAGCACTGGAAACGGCGGCTGGCTACCCCCATCTGACCCAAGCTTTGGCTGAACTTTCAGGTGCGCATCTTCAATATGACGAACGCAGGCCCAATGACATGTCCAAAGGGACGGTTAATTCGGATGTGATCGCGCTGAGCCAGCGGTTCGCCATGCTTATGGCGGAATACCAACAGTCCATGGAAGACGGGAAGATCACCATCAACGAGGCCAAACGGCTGTTGAAGGAAACGACCATGCTGCAGCAGGTTCTGGTGGATATGAAGCTGCATCTGGAAGATGAAGGTGTCTGACAACCTTCCTGCATTGAACGCAGCCGCGCTTCCGGAAATTGATGTCGAATATCTGAAATCCAATGATGATCCGGGGCATAAGCCACGGATTTTATTGCTTTACGGATCACTACGAGAGGAAAGCTATTCCCGCCGTGCAGCGGAGGAATCAGCGCGTATTCTTGAGCTGTTGGGCTGTGAGACCAAGCTGTTCGATCCTCGTGGTTTACCGCAGCCTGATGACGCAGACGCGGATCATCCCAAAGTCGCTGAATTGCGCGAACTGGCTATCTGGTCCGAGGGGATGGTCTGGTCCAGCCCCGAGCGGCATGGGGCGATGACGAGCATTATGAAAAGCCAGATTGACTGGCTTCCGCTGTCCTTGCAGGGAGGCATACGGCCGACGCAGGGCAAGACATTGGCGGTTATGCAGGTGTCTGGCGGGTCGCAGTCGTTTAATACGGTCAACCAGATGCGGATTTTGGGCCGCTGGATGCGGATGGTGACCATCCCAAATCAATCCAGTATTCCAAAGGCTTGGCTGGAGTTCGATAAGGATGGGCGTCTGCCTGAGGGGCCGTTTTATGCGCGTGTAGTTGATGTGATGGAAGAGCTGGTGAAATTCACCTGGCTGGTGCGTGGCCGCGCCGACTATCTTGTGGACCGGTATTCAGAACGGGTTGAGACAGCGGCGCAGGTGCATGAGCGGGTATCGCTCAAAAAGATCTAGCCGCGTTTCTGAACGATCACCGAGCCCACGGAATACCCCGCCCCGAAAGAGCAGATCAGGCCGGTGTCTCCATCCTCGAAGTCATTGGAATTCTGAGAAAAAGCGATGATCGAGCCGGCGGAGGATGTGTTGGCGTAATCTTGCAGGATGTTGGGTTGCTCACCTTCTTCGGGGGTGCGCTCCAAGACCTTTTTGCCGATGAAATCATTCATGGATTTATTGGCTTGGTGCAGCCAAACACGTTTTAAATCAGTGGCTTGCACGTTGTTGTCGGTCATGTGTTCTGAGATATGGGCAGCCACCATGGGCAGCACCTCTTTGAACACTTTGCGGCCATTCTGCATGAATTGCATATCGCGGCGGTCAGCCAAGCCGTCGGGTCGGGAGCGGCGCAAGAAGCCGTTGTTGTTGCGGATGTTGTTCGAGAAGTCCGTCGCGCAACGGGTTGATTTGATTTCAAAGTAGGGGCCGGTCGCATCCTCTGTCCGTTCCAGAAAAACCGCCGTCGCCACATCGCCAAAGATGAAATGGCAGTCACGGTCGCGCCATTCTAAATGGGCAGAGCATATTTCCGGGTTAACGACCAGCGCGCTGCGGATTGAGCCGGAGCGGATCATGTCTGCGGCTGCCTGAATCCCGAAGGTGGCAGAGGAGCAAGCGACATTCATATCAAAGGCGAAGCCGTTGATTTCCAACAGGTCTTGGATCTCTATCGCGACGGCAGGATAGGCGCGTTCGAGGTTGGAGGCGGCGCAGATCACGGCGTCTACATCGGCGGCGGTTTTGCCTGCGGCGGTGAGGGCTTTGGTGGCGGCATCAAGGGCCATTTCGGCCATGAGCGAGGGTTCGTCATCGCTGCGCTGGCGCAGGAGGGGATGCATCACAGTTGGGTCGAGGATACCTTTTTTATCAATGACATAACGCTGGTTGATGCCAGAGGCTTTGACGATGAATTCTTCGGAGGAATATGCTTTTGCGGGCAGCTCTCCGGCGTCGATTTTTGCTGCGTTTTCAGCGTTGTAGAGATCGACATAAGCGTTGAAAGAGGCGACCAGTTCGGCGTTGGTAATAACCTGTTCAGGGGTGAAAACGCCGGAGCCTGTAATTGCGGGTGTGTACATCTTTGTTTCCTCTTTAATCACGGGCTTCTAGCGTGGTTAACGCCTGTGGATAACGCGGTGTCTGCGGGGGTGTCACACAATGTGCACCGCGCGTGCACCGGCTGTGCATACGCTCTGTTCGGACGTTATTAACGAAAATTTTGCAGACTGCCCATGGGAATTTTGAAAGGGTTAACATGCGACAGGCGGGCAAGATACAGCGTGAACATCATAATTACTTTGTCGATCTGATGAAGCAGATCGAATGGGACCTGCACCAGCAGATGCTGGACAAACGCCGCGTGCCTGACGAATGGCACGAGATCGCGCGCGGCAAGATGCGGCAAGCCAAGACGCGGGTGACGCTGCGGCTGGAGGAGGACGTGGTGAAGTTCTTTCGCAAGATGGGGCCGGGGTATCAGCAGCGGGTGAACGATGTGCTGTCGGCGTGGATGCACGGGCGGCTGGCGGCGCTGATCAAGGGGCCGGATGCCAGCGATATTGACCTAGAGCTGATGCGGGTGGATTGGCGCGCACGTCTGGGCGACCGAGAGCTGAGCGAGCATAATCTGGTACGGGGGAAAGACGGGCGGATATTTGATGTGGAGGCGGTGCGGTATTTGGATGAGGGGGAGGGTAAAGGGCGGCTATAAGAGATGGTGCTCTTCTGGATTTTCTGCGCTTTTCAGCTAAAGCGGGAGTGACACTGAGAGATATCTACTTCTTATTAAGATAAAGAATGCTTGCACCACCATGGCAATGGAACGATGCTTGGCGGTATTTCTAAGAGATTTAGCTCACGTCATGATCCTGAATATTAAGCCGATAATCGAGTTTATTCAACTTCGGCAGCAATACCTTTTTTGGATAGCAATACTGTCCTGCGTTGTCTATTTCGTAAGTCGGATTTTTCCTGATGAGTTCTCGGAACAATTCGCTGTCGTGAGCTACCCCCCGAAATTCGGACACTGACGTAAGCTGCGATTTGTAGTCTGCTGATCTTCAACACGAAGGAGATCAGGAATGTCGAAACGGAAGCAACATCATCCAGAATTCAAGGCCAAGGTGGCGTTGGAAGCGCTG
>NZ_JBDWCI010000006.1:0-187220 GCF_039977885.1 Sulfitobacter sp. | reverse complement strand
CACCTTGGCCTTGAATTCTGGATGATGTTGCTTCCGTTTCGACATTCCTGATCTCCTTCGTGTTGAAGATCAGCAGACTACAAATCGCAGCTTACGTCAGTGTCCGAATTTCGGGGGGTAGCTCAGTCTCCGCGGTTCCCCGCTTTGCTCCCCTCGATTAAAGTGGGTTAAAGGCACCTTCAACCTGATGAACACTGTCGGTTGGGGAGTGCAGGCCTGTCGGTTAACGATCATAGCCAGTGTCGGTTTCTAACGATCTCAGGTGATAGATTTAATGCGGCTCAGCAATTCAACAAACAGCACGGACGAAGACGTGAAAAAATCAGATGAAGCGTTCGAGTATGACCATGCGGCGATTCATAAGTGGACTAGGCACCTGCTAGCGTCAGAGGGCGTATCCGAGAAATTCTTTAAGAAATTCGGAGTCACGCCAGTGCGCTTAAGCTACGAACGCCTTTCCAAGCTTAATATGGAATCTGTGTTGAACGTGTTTAAAGGGAACACTGTACTGCCTCCTCAAAAGGAGGAAGATGCTTCCCTGAAGCACAAAAAAATCGGAACACCAAAGAACAAGATTTTCGCTGAGCGCTTCCGTGAAGAAAGTTTGGATTTCTTGAAAGAGGTAGAGGATCAACGCGCCTTTACGTTGGAACAATTGGCAAAAACACCATTGCCCACAGCGATATAAACCATTGGCGCAGGGAAGCCACCGAGTGTCCGTCCTCGGGGGTCCCTGACGCCCCTGCCCTCACACCAGAAAGCGGCAGCTTCGTCTGTTTTAATTTAGCGCGGCCTGCTTTTGTTTAGCTGGTCGCATGACGGCTCAAAAATGCATCAATGTCTTTTTGCGATGGTGAAACGCCTGCAAATAACTCGACGTAGTGTTGAACCCTTGCCAATCGCTCCGCTGAGTTCTCTGTGACCTGCATCGAGAAATAGCCGATCTGTGTATAGATAACCGTCAGGCCGCGCACCTCGGCTTGTTCTTTGGAAAATGCATGCCGTTCATACATACGAGTCACCGCAGATATCCGCCGCCTGTCAGCATCCTGAATGCGCTGCTCAAGGTCGGTATCCACCCGCGCCCAGTTCCGTATCGCAAGATCAAAGGGAGCGTCAAAAAGCGTAGGGTCAAGCCAGCAATCCATCAGATTGAAAAGAGCTTCGCAGATATTTGAAGCCTCCAAATTGCATTGCTGAATGAGGTGACCGGTATTCTTACTTTCCCAGCGCTGGACCAATGCGCTGTGAAGTTCGGCAATATCTTCGAAGAACCAATAAAACCCGGTACGGGATAGATTGAGCACTTTGGCCAAGGGCATGATTTTTACAGCATCAATGCCCTCTGCAATGAGCAACTCATATGCAGCGTTAAGCCAAAGCTCTTTTGATCCGCGTTGGCGTGAGGGGGGGGACTTCATGATTTTTAGGTTAGTAAAACTTGACACATATGTCAATTGAGCGCCAGAGTGCAAAGACGACACATGTGTCAAGGCAACTGTGAGATGGACGAGATGACTAAAGATCCGCTGCTTCAGCCATACCAATTGAAACATCTGACTTTGAAAAACCGGATCATGACCACCAGTCATGAACCAGCTTACCCAGAAGACGGGATGCCGAAAGAACGTTATCGCGCCTATCACGAAGAACGGGCAAAAGCGGGTGTCGCGCTCACCATGACAGCGGGATCAGCGGCGGTGTCAAAGGACAGCCCCCCAGTTTTCAACAATATCCTCGCCTACAAAGACGAAGTTGTGCCGTGGATTCAAAACCTGACTGACGGCTGCCATGAGCACGGCTGTGCGGTCATGATCCAACTGACGCACCTTGGTCGACGCACAACATGGAACAAGGGCAACTGGTTGCCTTCTGTTTCCTCGTCCAAGCATCGCGAGCCTGCACATCGCGCCTTCCCCAAGTTGATCGAAGATTGGGATATCGACCGGATAATTAACGACTTTGCCGACGCCGCCGAGCGCATGAAAGCCGGCGGGATGGACGGGATCGAGCTTCAGGTTTACGGGCACCTGCTTGATCAATTCTGGTCGCCGCTATCAAATGATCTGGTCGGACCGTATGGTGCCGATACGCTTGAAAACCGGATGCGGTTCCCTCTTGATGTGCTTGATGCAATTCGCAAACGCGTCGGTACAGAGTTTATCGTCGGTTTCCGCTATACCGCAGACGAAGCCCAAAAAGGCGGCATCACAGCAGAGGATGGCCTAAAGATTTCCGAGAAACTTGCTGCGACGGGTCAGCTTGATTTTCTGAATGTCATAAGAGGGCGCATCCATACCGACCCCGCGATGACCGACCTCATTCCGGTGCAGGGCATGGCAAACGCTCCACATCTTGATTTCGCGGGTCAGGTTAAAAAACTTACCGGTATGCCCACATTCCATGCCGCTAAAATTCCAGATGTTGCGACGGCGCGTCATGCGATTGATGCAGGGTTGCTCGACATGGTTGGCATGACCCGGGCCCACATGGCGGACCCGCATGTTGTCCAAAAAATCATGGATGGTCGCGAAGACGACATTCGCCCTTGTGTCGGCGCGACCTATTGCCTTGATCGTATCTATCAAGCTGGTGATGCGCTTTGCATTCATAATGCTGCAACGGGCCGCGAATTGACAATGCCGCACACCATCCCAGTGGCCAAGGTCAAACGCAAAGTTGTTATTGTCGGCGCAGGCCCCGCCGGCCTTGAAGCCGCACGTGTCGCTGCCGAACGCGGCCACGATGTTGTTGTGTTTGAGGCGCAACCGGACCCCGGCGGTCAAGTCCGCCTCACTGCCCAAAGCCCCCGTCGCCGCGAGATGATTTCAATCATTGATTGGCGCATGTCCCAATGTGCCGCGCGCGATGTTGTCTTCCATTTCAATACATGGGCCGAAGCGGAAGATGTCACCGCTTTGAACCCTGATGTGGTGATCGTGGCGACAGGTGGCTTGCCAAACACAGAGCTGTTTGAGTCCGGGCGCGAAGCATCGCATGTTGTCACCTCGTGGGATATTATCGCCGGTGACGTAAAGCCCGCGCAAAATATACTGATCTATGACGAAAGCGGGGATCATCCCGCTTTGCAAGCCGCAGAAATCGCAGCGGCAGCTGGATCAACCGTTGAAATCATGACCCCTGACCGCACGTTTGCGCCCGACGTCATGGCGATGAATCTGGTGCCCTATATGCGATCATTGCAGGACAAAGACGTCACTTTCACGGTGACCCGCCGGTTATTGGACGTTGAGCGTAGCGGCAACAAGCTGACCGCGACCATTGGCACGGATTATAGTGATCATATCGATACGAAAGAATATGATCAGGTCGTTGTGAACTATGGCACCTTACCTCTGGACGATCTTTATTTCGATCTCAAACCGCACAGCTCGAATGGAGGCGCGGTGGATCATGAGGCGTTAATCTCTGGCAAACCGCAAACTCACATACGCAATGAGGCAGGAACGTTCCAGCTTTTCCGCATTGGCGACGCCGTATCAGCACGCAACACACACGCCGCGATCTACGATGCGCTTAGATTGGTAAAGGATCTGTAGAAGGTTATTTCTGGTTTGAATAATGAAACCCGACATCACCTTGATCCAGCAGATCACCGTGCAGATTGCCCCTCTCGTGCATTGCTGGCTACAGCGCTCTGATTGAACTCATCTGCAAATCGGAGGCCCGCGTTCATATCCGCCTATCCTTGGCTCAAAAACCACCAAGTAAGGCGGTTACAAATCAAAGGGCACTCCAATCCAGCACGACCTTCCCTGATTGCCCCGACTTCATAGCGGCGAAGCCTTTGGCGTAGTCCTGAGCTCCGAAGCGGTGGGTGATGACGCCAGATACATCTAACCCGTTTTGCAACATGGCGATCATCTTGTACCAGGTCTCGAAAATTTCACGCCCGTAGATGCCCTTTATCGTGATTGCTTTGAACACGATCCGGCTCCAATCAACGGGGCTTTTACCCGGCGGAATCCCCAACAGCGCGATGCGACCGCCCATCACCATCGCCTCGACCATCTGATCAAGTGCGATCTGATTACCCGACATTTCCAACCCGACATCAAACCCTTGCCTGATCTTCAGCTGCGCCTGAACATCGGCCAGATCCTCCTTGGTCACATTGACCGGAACGACATCTGCAACCCGTGCCGCCAGATCAAGCCGGTCTTGATTGATATCGGTGATCACCACATTGCGGGCCCCCGCGTGGCGCGCGACAGCGGCCGCCATGATCCCGATAGGACCTGCGCCCGTGATCAACACATCCTCCCCCACCAGATCAAAGGAAAGCGCCGTGTGAACAGCGTTCCCCAACGGATCGAGGATCGCGCCGATATCATCGCTTATGTCGTCAGGCAAAGGCACTACGTTGAACGCTGGCAGGCAAAGATATTGGGCAAACGCGCCTTGCTTGTTCACGCCAATCCCGCGTGTTTCAGGGTCGAGGTGGAACTTACCCGCGCGGCTTTGGCGCGACTGTTTCCCAATCAAATGCCCTTCGCCGCTACACCGTTGGCCCAAGGTGAGGCCCTCTACATTCCGGCCCAGTTCAACAATTTCGCCAGCAAATTCGTGACCTGTAATTAGGGGAACAGGGACTGTCTTTTGCGCCCACTCATCCCAATTCCAGATGTGAATGTCAGTGCCGCAAATGCCTGTTTTATTTATGCGGATCAGCACATCATCCGGCCCCACTTCGGGCACAGGAGCGGTCTGCATCCAAAGCCCTTCGCGCGCATATGCTTTGACCAGTGCTTTCATTTCATTGTTCATTTGATCACTCCAACGGCCTTACCTGCGATCTCGAACGCGGTCAGAGCGCGATCGAGGTCATCTTGCGTCAGGGAGGCGTTCATCTGGGTGCGAATACGGGCTTGGCCGCGTGGAACGACAGGGAAAAAGAAGCCGCTGACATAGACGCCTTCGTCAAACAGGCGCGCGGCCATGTCTTGGGCGACTTGGGCTTCGCCAAGCATGACGGGAATGATCGGGTGTTCGCCGGGCAACAAATCGAACCCCAGTTTGGTCAGCCCCGCACGCCAATAGGCGGCATTTTCAAACAATTGCGCACGCAGGGCATCGCCTTGCTCGACCAAGCGAATGGCCTCAATCCCGGCGGCCACAATGGAGGGCGGTAAGGAGTTCGAGAAAAGGTAAGGCCGTGCACGTTGCCGCAACAGGTCAATCACCGGCTGAGGCCCCGCAATATACCCACCGATTGCGCCCCCAAGCGCCTTGCCAAGAGTCCCCGTCAAGATATCGACATCCACATCGAAATGCGCGGGCGTGCCTTTGCCCTGTGGCCCCATAAAGCCGGTGGAATGGCAATCATCGACCATAACAAGAGCGTCGTATTTTTCGGCCAGTTGTGTGATCTCAGGCAGGTTGGCCAGATACCCATCCATGCTGAACACGCCGTCCGTCGCGATCATGATGAACCGCGCGCCTGCCGCTTTTGCCGCCTTCAGCTGGGCCTCAAGATCGGCCATGTCAGAGTTCGCATAGCGGTAGCGTTTTGCTTTGCACAACCGAATGCCATCGATGATTGAGGCGTGGTTCAACGCATCCGAAATAATCGCGTCCTCGGGGCCCAAAAGTGGCTCGAACAGACCGCCGTTTGCATCAAAACATGCGGCAAACAGGATGGCGTCATCCTTGCCCAGGAAACGTGCCAGGCGCTGTTCCAACTCACGGTGCAGGTCTTGGGTACCGCAAATGAACCGGACCGAGGCCATGCCGAACCCCTTGGTGCCCATAACATCACTGGCTGCGGCTATCAGATCAGGGTGATCCGCCAGTCCAAGGTAGTTATTGGCGCATAGGTTGATGACGGGCTTGCCGTTTGCTGTGATTTTCCCCGACTGCGGGGACGTTATGAGCCGTTCGCGTTTGGTCATCCCTTCTGCGTCAATCTGGGCAAGCGTATTTGTGATGTGATTTAGAAATGCGGTCGTCATAACACCCTCCGTTTCCGGAAAGATGTCATAATGGAAATGATTCCGCAATAGCGGAATTACGTTAAATCGAACAATAATCCGTGATGGCGGATTTTCTTATGCGCCATGCACCACCAAAAACGCCCGTGCGGGCCCATCAGCGTTAATTTTATGAGGAACATCTGCTGCGTAGCGCGCTGTATCGCCCGTGGACAATTGCTCAACCGCATCACCACTAGAAACGGTGAGCTGCCCTTCAATGACTGTCAGATGCTCCCGCGCGCCTTGCGCATGAGGTAGACTTGCCAAGACACCGTCTTGGCTAAATTGCAGGTCGTATACCTCGTGCCGCCCCGCTTCCTCTGGCGGCGAAAGAATACGGATCGAACACCCCGTTCCGTGGTTTTCAATTGTAGGGACATTCCCGCTGCGAAGGACCTCAACACGGCTGTCATGATCGTCCTCCAGAAGCCCTGCGAAATCTACCTGAAGCGCCTTTGTTAAATTCCATAGCGTTGAAATTGTTGGCGAAGATTCACCGCGTTCGATTTGGCTGACCATACTGCGTGATACGCCAGACAGCTTAGCCACAGCATCAAGAGACAGCCCCTTGGCGCGGCGGGCATCCTTTAGTCTGGCTGGGAGGAGGGATAGTATTGCGTCGGTGTTTTCCATAATAACGGATAATACAGAATTGCAGGCATGCGCTGCAAGGTGGAACACACTCGGAAACCAGTTCTTTTCCGAAATCATGCTCCGCCCGCGCCGACAGATGCCAACGCAGGCGAATTGCTTTAGAAAACTTCGAGCAGGTTCGGGATGCAGATCACCTAACGATAGGACGTCAGCCGTTTAGGGCTGCGAAAACACAAGGATGACCGCCGCCACTGCAAAAAGCAGGACCGTTTCCAGACAAACAATACAGAGCGCGGCGCCCCCGACGTGTCCCAAGCTTTTCAGTGAGGTTTTCATCCCGATCCCGACAATACCTATCACCAACAACCATGTTGAGAGTGCTGCAAACAACGCCCGGATCGGCTCGGGGAGGATACCTAGACTGTTGATCACAATCGCAATTGCAAACCCATAGACGAACCAGGGCACACCACTGCGGTTGCCTTGCTTGGCTTGGCGGCGAAACCCGAATGAGATCATAATAATAATCGGAACAAGAAGTGATACGCGAAATAATTTAATGAGGGTTGCGGTGCTGCCCGCTTCTTCTGAAACGGAAAAACCTGCTCCGACAACCTGCGCAACATCGTGAATTGTTAACCCCAAAAGCACGCCAATGTGCTGATCATCCAATCCCAAAGCCTGCCCCAAAATCGGATAGACAATCATCGCAATTGTAGAGAGCGTTGTAACCGCGACCACGATAAAAGCCGTGTCGCGCTCCCTTGTCTCGGATGCGGGCAACACAGCTGAAATGGCTAAAGCCGCCGAAGCCCCGCAGATGCCAACAGCGCCGCCGGACAACACGCCAAACTTGATGTTCTTTCCGAACAAAAACGAGATAGCGATCCCGATAGATACGGTAAAGGCGACACCACCAATAACGAGGCCAATGGTTTGAACCCCCAAATCGCCGATGTCAGCCAACGTAATTCTGAGCCCCAATAGCGCAACGCCCAATTTCAACAGATCCGCCGCGGCGAACCTTATTCCCGGTGCAGCTTTTTCATCGTCCACCAGAAAATGCAGGCTCAACCCCAGAAGAAGCGCAAACAGCATAGTTGGCGCAGCGTAGTGATCTGAAAGAAACCGTGCTGCTGTTGCTACGATTAAACAGATCAACACCCCCGGCATGAGGTGCGCGGCTTGCCGGTATTTTGCCATGATCAGACCTGACTATTTTCAAAGTGAGGGAACAGCCCGAAACAGGGCTGGCAGTTGAAATATAAAAACGCAGCATCCTCATTCAGAACATGATCTTCGTGGGACGTTCTGCGCTTCAGAATTTCCTGTAATTCATCCGTTCTGCTCCCGCCGGCACTCAAATAGCTGACCTGTGCAATTGCCCCAGCACAGAAGAGAGGCTGCTCCCTCACAGCAACACCAAGATGCCGACAGAAACTACAGAAACCGCCACAACCAGTATGATTACGAAGGCCGACAGGCATCCTAGCAGTGTCATTGTGAATCCTCTACGTGAGCGGGGTTGATATTTTCCACAATGTGGAATAGTATTCTAAAAAAGTCAATATCACCCGTCGACCTTCTGAAGATTTTTAAATGCCTGAATTGGCCCACGGCCTTGTTACATAAATAGGCCTTAGGAATTTTTATAAATTAAACAGAGTGATACATGGCATCCATGGGTACTTTGGCAGTACCGCCGGGGATCATACCTGCGACGCCTGCAGATGCGATAACGCAACAAAAGCAAGTATAGGTTTTACCTATTCTGCATACAGTATTTATATGCTTCTTTCTATACCTGAAGCAGGTTAACGTGAAGTGGGAAGCAGTTATCATGAGAGGCCCAATGACACAGCTCGACATGCCGCGCACTTTCCCCATGAAAAAGCCAACCAACCATACGCCTGTGATCCAGCGCTATTCGTCCCGCGTTCCAGAGGGCGTTGCGACAATCCGCGTTGCCACGTTGGGGTTTCAGAGCAGAAAAAGCTCCAAAGAAAACCTCGAGGCTTTTTTCATTTATCTAAAGGATGTGTTCTCGAACGTGGGCTTGCCCCAGCACCACGACATCGCTGATTTTGTGGACGATCAGGGCTACAGCACTGCAATGGCAGTTTGCTATTGGCTGGGTGAGGATGGATACACGGCATGGTCGAAAAAATTCGACCTGTGGTGGGCCGCTCGGGACCCCGAGACCCTCGACCACGGATTGTGGTTCGAAAGCTTTTCCGTGCCTCCCCCTTATCGGGAAACAAACCTGTTTCAAGAATACCTGCGCGGCGTCTCTGCCTGCCCGATGACCAAAATTGAACCAATGTCCGAGAGTGGATATTGGGGTGCCGCCCGGGATCGTTTTTCCGCATCGGCCCATGATGATTTTAGCCCCAAGCAAAACGTTGAGCTGCAATATAACCCGGCGAGAGAGACGCTGGGAAAGCACATCAAAGTCTCAGACATTCCAAGCCAGCTTTGCGTTATTCGCTCTGGCGTGACGTGGGCCAATTGCGGTGAAGAGCAACTGGAAAGCTATGAAACCAACCTGAAACCCAAGCTGGATAAAGGCATGGCGTATTTGCGCGAAAACCCCGTGGACACGGGGTGTTGCAGCCTGCGTCAAGTGACCTGCCTCGAGGCCGATGGGAGCGCTCAAAAAGAAGCTTATTCTCTGGGAATCTTCCTGACCTACGGGCATTTGGAGCGATGGGCACATGACCACCCTACGCATTTGGCGATTTACACCCGCGCCCTTGCGGAGCGTAAGAAGTATCAGGAAAATTTGCAGCTTCTCACATACCACGAGATTTATGTTTTGAACGAGGACGTGAGGTTCGAATACATAAACTGCCACCCTGATACGGGTTTGCTGCCCTACTTCACCAATAACGCAGCCGATCAGTAGGGAACTGAGTTTTGCCCCTGTCTTCCGCGCCTTAGCGCTCAGCATATTTGGGATAAGGTAGCTCAAGCGGGACACATACAGAAAGGCATGGCCAACTGACCGGGATATTCCTCGCTCGGGTATCAAGACCTGCCTTCAGACCTCAAAACACCAATCAAAAGGAACAAAAAGATGCCAATCCAACTTTATGATGTCCCGAAATCCGGGCACTGCCATCGTGTGCGCCTTGCCGCGTCATTAATGGGGATTGAGATTGACACCATTGCCGTCATGGAAATGGAAGGGCAGCGTCAGGGGGCTGAATATTTGGGTATCAATCCCTTGGGCCAGGTGCCCACATTAGTCGATGGCGATGTGACCGTGCGCGATTCAATCGCAATCATTCAGTATCTGGAACAGACCTACGCCCCCGAGCAAGGCTGGATGCCCAGTGATCCCGTGCTGAAGGCGCAAGTGCACGAATGGTTCGCGATTGCAGCAGGTGAAATGTTTCGTGGCCCCAACATGGCGCGGCTGATCAAGTTGTTTAAAATGGCCGGAGACTATGAAGCGGCCGAGGTCAGGAGTGCGAAGCTCTTCAAGCTCATTGAGGAGCATTTGAACAACCGCAACTGGTTGGTGGGCGCGCGCGCAACATTGGCAGATGTTGCCTGTTACTCTTACATCGCCGTCGCCAATGAAGGCGAGCTGGATCTTGCCCCCTTCCCCAACATCAATAGGTGGCTGAGCGCGGTCCAAACACTGGATGGCTTTGTGGACATTCCCCGCTCATAAGGCGAAGGGCGGGCCTGCACTTTGTCGGCCCGCCTCTGATCGCTATTTATAGCGGATCCGCCAATGCGGGAATGAGAGAGGTTGCGAAGTCTACAAACAAATTCAACGCCGGCCGCATTCGCAGCCGGTTGTTTTTCAATATTGTGACTTTGAGCGGGCGCAGCGGTTCAATGATCGGCCGCATAACAACGGGGCGCCCGATATATGTTTGATCCGTTCTGGGTTGGATATTCAAAAGCGAAACGCCAAGGCCGCTTGCAACAAACGCGCGCACAGCTTCAAAAGATTTGCAGCGGAATGCCACGCTTGGCACGATTTTTTGATCCGCCAAAAGCCCAAAGAAATAGTCACGCGTGTGTGGCAGATCCATCAAAATAAAGGGGCGCTGTGCGACGTCATGAATGGATACGCGGGCGTCATTGGCCAGCGGGTCCTCTGGTGGCAGGACCGCGCGCGGATGCAAGGCCGCCACGACCGAAGAGCTAAACCCCGTTTGCAGAGCAAGATCAAATGTGATCGCAAGTTCGATTTGCCCCGTGTCGAGTTCACGCAAAATATCGAATTGATCCAAATCCTTAATATTCACATTTATTGCCGGATACTTAGCGTGGAACGCACCAACAAGTTCGGCGGTAATCGCCGGGGTGAGGTTCACGAAGGACCCTATTGTGATCTCGCCTGACAGAGATTGCGAAATCGCACTTACATCGTGCTGGAATTCATCAGATTGCGCGAGCAACAACCGAGCCCGTTCCAGAAAACGCATCCCGTCCGGTGTTAGACGAATACCCTTTGTCGGCACGCGAATAAACAGCTGCACACCGTGTATTTCCTCAAGCTTTTGAATCGCGGCAGAAACGCTGGGTTGGGAAATATTCAGCTTCAGCGCAGCTTCGGAAATCGTGCCTGTTTCTGCTGTCATGACAAAGTAGCGAAGGGCGCGCAGATTCACATCCATAGTTTTCTCCTATGCGTTAAAGAGAAAGTATATGCTTTTCCTGTTCACACGCCAGTCATATGTTTCTCAAAACGTAGACAGCCAAAGGACGACCTCCCATGCTCCAGCCCAAATACAAGTTCGCAGCCTCTGCCGTAGCTCTCACTCTCGGCTTGACGACATCGGCCTCTGCGGATCCTGTCGAGATTGATTTGCTCATGTCGCCTTCAGGATCCGGCCCCTATTTGGCGATTGCCACGATGCAAAACTACGCGAGTGATTTCACGGACAAGGTCGCGCCCAAGGCCGTCGAAACCCCCGGGTTCACTTACAACGTCCGCTACCTTGCCTCGCAACCCGACCTTTGGGAAAACACTTTGATTGGCTCCGGAATGGTCGTTGAATGGGCCGCTGTGAACGGCGTGGCACCGTTCTTTCCGCAACCGATGGAGGCCGCGAGCGACTTTAAAATCATCGGCGCGCTCAGCAACACCACCAACCTCTTTGTGACTTTTGATGACGAGATCAAAAGCGTCGAGGATTTTGAAGACAAGCGTGTCGGAGTTGGTTTGCTGACCCAGAATGAATGGGGCATGCACCAAAAGATGATGCTTGACGCTTGGGGTATTTCATCCGGCCTGGCATCCTTTGACGCGCTTGGGCCAAGCCAGAATATTGATGCGATGATTGATGGTCGTTCCGATATTGGGACCTTGGCCGCGCATTCCAATTTCGATTTCAGCTACACGCTTGAGGCCGGTCCATTCAAGACCCTGGAAAGCTCTGGCCGCCCCTTTCACTATGTGGATGTAGATCCGGCGAAAATCCAGGAATACATCGATGCGACCGGCGCGCCGTTCAAGATTCAGACCGTAGAGGCCGGAACATTCACAGGTCAAACCGAAAAGGTCACCAGCTTTGGGAATGTCGCGCTGATTTCTGCGCACGCAAGCTTTCCCGAAGAGACCGCATATGAGTTCACCAAGCTTTGGCTGCAATCAGGCCCCGTGATCGGTGAATACAGTGCGATCGCGAAAATCTGGGAGCCGGAAACAATCTCGGAGATCGCCCGCACCAATCCTGACCTGATCCACCCGGGTGCGATGCGTGCCTACCGTGAATTCGGTCTTGTATCCGAATAACGCCACGCCAGAAACGGGAGAGCGGCAAATGCCTGTACCTGAAAACACGATGTTACAACGTTTGTCGCTCTTGGTTGGGCTGGGCCTTTTGGCCTACATCTCGGTGTCGGTCTGGACCAACACCTTTGGCGCGATGCAGCATTACAGCGTCTTTACGACAGTTGTCTTGATCTATGCTGCGATCAGATTGATCTCCCGCGCGGCTGAGCGTGAAACCCGTTTGGCCCGTTTGATTGATCAAATTTCAGGGGTTCTCATCTTTTTCGGAGCGGGCAGCGCCGGAGCCTATCTGTTTGTGAACGCCGAAACACTTGAGATCACGCAGCCTTTTGTTTCGGCAACTGCGCTGAACATGGGGTTAGTGATGATCGCCTCTGTGCTGTTGGCGGTTTGGCGTCAATGGGGTGCTGCAATCGCCGTCATCTGCCTGACGATGACCGCCTATATGCTGTGGGGAGATGTTTTGCCGGATGCGCTGCAGGCCCGCATGCAGCCGTTCAACGTTTCTGTCAGCTTCCTTGCAGGCATCGGTGGGCCGCGCGGTGTTATGTCATACGCGCCCTTGTCCGCGGATATGATTTTCATGCTGTTGATCTACGGGGGCATTTTGCACGCTGTAGGCGTGATCGAAATATTTGGCGAAATCGGTGCCTTGATTGGCAACCGCTTGCGCGGCGGGATGGCTTATAGTGCAGTGCTGGCCAGCACCTTTATCGGCATGGTCACGGGGCAAGCCGTCAGCAACATTGCCTTATCCGGCGTGATGACAATCCCCGCGATGAAAAAGAGCAAATTCTCCAGCGAACAAGCCGCCGCAATTGAAATCATGGCCTCCACGGGCAGTCAGCTTTTGCCGCCTATTATGGGGCTGGGGGCCTTTATGATGGCCGTTATCCTTGGGGTGTCCTATTTTGATGTGGTGCTGGCGGGGTTGATCCCGGGGCTGCTTTATATGTTTGCCATTCTGGTCAGTCTTTACGCGATGATCGGTGGCCACAAAGGCCTGTCCGACCTCAAACAACAGGTCGATGTTTCGCGGATTTTGTGGATTGCCCCTGCCTTCATCGCGTCCTTTGTCGTTCTCATCGCCTTGCTGATGCTGCGGTTTTCACCCTCTATGGCTGGGTTTTGGGGCTCTGCCACGGCTGTTGCCCTATCCATTTTTCGGCCTGCGCTTCTGCGCCCGACCTGGATGAATTTCCGCGACGGCCTGCGCGTGGGCCTAGATACGGCATCACAATTGGCGGTCGTCTTGGCCGCGATTGGATTGGTTGTGCAAACACTCACCAGCACCGGCCTTGGGGTGAGCGCAGGTGCGTTAATCGCGGATCTCGGTGCTGGAAACCTCTTGGTTACGCTGTTGATCGGCATGGCAGTCAGCATGATCGTCGGCATGGGCCTGCCTACCCCCGCAGCCTACGCGCTTATTGCGATCATCGTAGTGCCCAGCCTGATTGACGCGGGGCTCACACCAATGGCCGCCAATATGTTCGGGTTCTACTTTGCAATCTTTTCCGCCCTCACCCCCCCTGTGGCGGTGGGCGTTTTGGTGGGGGCACGCATTGCGAACGCCGGCTTTCTGGCAACCGCGTTTGAGGCAGGGCGGCTTGGCGCTATGGCCCTGTTGCTGCCTTTCATTTTCGTCTCCTTTCCCAGCTTGCTCGACCCCGCGTCGCTCACCTTGAACGGCTGGGTCGCCATTCTGGCCTTCCTCGCCGCCAGCATTCTTGGTGCAGGTGCGCTCTATGGCGCATTATCGCGGACCTTGACCCCGAATATGCGCGGCCTGTTCTTCATCGCGGGGCCTGTGATGCTGTTGGGCTATGCGGCGACCGACTGGCTTGTGGTCGGGCTGATCCCCTCTGTGGCTTTGACAGGCTGGCTGATCTTTAGCCGACGTCGCAAAGCCCTAGCGACCGCCTAACCTTTTTATTTTTGACTGAACTATAGGATTACTCTTCATGAGCACTCGTCTTGCCGCTGTCCATCTCGCATCAACCTTCTTTGACGTGGAAGCCGGTGTACAAAAAACACTCCGCTACATTGATCTTGCCAGCAAAGATGGCGCCGATCTTGTCGCCTTCCCAGAGAGCTTTCTGCCCGGTTTTCCAATCTGGCACGCATACCTGCGCCCCATTGATGCCCACGCAAAATTCGCGCGCTTTGCAGCGGCTTCTTTGCGCATTGATGGCCCCGAAATTGCACGTATCCGCGATGCTGCGCGCAATGCCCGGATTGCTGTCTGGCTGGGGTTCTCAGAACGGGCCAGCTATTCCGAGGGGTGCCTTTGGAACAGTGCAATCTTGATTGATGCAGAGGGTGAAATTCGCATTCATCACCGCAAGCTGGTGCCGACCTTCTATGAAAAGCTGGTCTGGAGCCGTGGCGACGGCAATGGGCTGACCGTCGAAGAGCTGCCCTTTGGACGTGTTGGCGGCCTGATTTGCGGCGAGAACGGTAACCCGCTGGCGCGCTATGCTTTGATGGCACAGGGCGAACAGATCCACTGTGCCTCCTACCCGTCCATTTGGCCCTTCCGCGATCCCGCCGGCGGCGCCCCCTACGATCTGTCCGAAGCCATTCGCGTGCGCGCCGCAGCACATAGCTTTGAGGCCAAGACGTTCACAGTGGTGTCCTCCGCTGCACTTGATGATGCTGGCATTCAAGCCATCTGCGACGGAGATTCCGCAGCGGAGGCGATGCTGCGTCAATGTGTTGGTGCAGCGTCGATGATTGTGGCCCCCGATGGGGCCGCCTTGGGGGGCACATTGTGCGGCACCGAAGGGCTGGTGATTGCCGATGTGGACATTCCCATGCTGACCGAGTTGAAGCAGCACCACGATATGGCGGGCTATTACAACCGCCACGATGTTTTCCGCGTAGAGGTAAACCGCGAACGACAAGCGCCGCTGCATCTTTCAGGTAGAAGCAAACGGACACCGCAGGAGGACGAGACATCCTTTGCCCACGAGACAGAAGCGGCAGGGTAGAGCCCGGTGCTGTTGTCCCTCCCTATAAGTGTAATCATGGCCGCAGGTCTTGTGGTTATAATTGCCTCTGCCGCACGGCGGCTGACCGGATTTGGCTTTGCACTGATCGGGGCGCCCTTGTTGTCGTTGCTGTTATCGCCACAGCAATTGGTGATTGTTGTTTTGTGGCTCCAAGTCTTCCTCGGGGTGCCTGCCGCATTTGAGTTCAAGTCCGAACTGGATTGGCCCCTTTTGCGGCAACTGGCACTTGGTGGCATCCTGACAGCGCCTCTTGGGGTTTTCGTGCTGACCTATGCAAATCCCGACATTGTTTTGCTTATCATGGGTTTTTGCGTGATCGCGGCCGCCAGTATTCTCGGCTTTTTTCCGGGAGTGATAAAAATCCGCGCTACGGCGCCGGCGAATGTTGCCTGTGGCATGTTGGCTGGCGTGATGAGCAGCAGCGTTGGCATGCCCGGACCGCCCATAACGATCTTTTTTATGGGCCAAACAGAGATGTCCATAAGGCAGCGCCGCGCGATGCTCATTTCTACGTTTTCGCTTCTTGCATGTGTTTCGCTCACCACTGCATTTCTGAGCGGGCAAATCCGGTTGGATTCATTTTTGTTAGCCACTGTCCTCTTGGTGCCTGCGCTGATTGGCGGATATTTGGGGGAGTATTTGCACAACCACCTGAATGCAAAACTGGTCGAGCGGTTTGCCTTGGGTCTGGTTTTTCTCGCCGGTCTCTTGTGCATCGCGCGCGCGTTGTAGTGCCGATGACAAGGAATTGCCCACCCGATCAACCGGCTCGATTTACCGTTTCAACAAATCGTCCCGCCCTAGCAATTTCAGCAAAAAGAGGAGGGCCCGCCGCGCATCAACTCTGCTGATCTGCGCTTCACCCTGGATCATTTGTGCAAAAAATTTGCACTAATTTCAGTGGAAGCCAGCAGGGTCATGCAAATGTTCTGCAATACAGAATGCTCTTCTAAAAAATTTGACAACACATCGAGCCTAGTAAAGGCTTTGAGTCGTAAACCGCCGCTCTCGTTGATGCGATCGCGGCAAAAAAATCAAAACAGGGGGTCTTGCAATGACTGCTATCAACTTCACAAGACGGAAATTTCTAAAACACACCACAGCCGCCGGAACGCTTGCGGTTGCGTCACCTGCACTGATCACACGGGCATCAGCCGCAGCAAAGCACACATTGACCTTCGGGCATACATTTGGTGCCGCCACCGAAGAATACATGATCACCGGCTTGGCCCAGTTTAAGGCGGCCGCCGAAGAATATTCCGAAGGCGAATTGTTCGTTGATATTCACGAGGCAGGCAGCTTGGGCGGCCAAAACGTGTTGCCGCAAAAAGTGCTGACAGGTGCCATTCAGGGCTGCCAGCTTTCCACCGGGAATTTTGTGAACTATTCCGAAGTCTATAATATTTTGGATTTCCCCTATCTCTTTGCCTCCAACGAACAATTCGAAGACACAATCCAAAAGGAAGGCTTCCGCGATTCCGCGTTCCTGTCTCTGCCCGCGTCAAACGGCTTCCAGGTCGTGCCCGGCATGTGGGCCAACGCAGGTTTCCGCGTGCTTGGTGTCAGCAAAAAGGTAGACCGTGTCATCAAAACACCCGACGATCTGGCCGGCCTGAAAGTACGGACCAACGGCACGCGCGTGGAAGATGTAATGTTCAAGCTGACCTCTGCCAGCCCGGTGTCCATCGCGTGGGGCGAAGCCTACCAAGCCATGCAGCAAGGTGCAGCTGACGCATTGAGCGTGGGACTTGGTCCGCTCACGGCGACAAAAATCCACGAAACACTCGCAACCGCGACACTGTATGAATTGAACTTCAACTGCCACATCACCACGCTGAGCAAGCGTTGGTTCGACGGTTTGCCAGTCAACATTCAGGAAGCCATCATGCGCGCGGGCCGCGAAAGCTATGCCTTCCAGCGCGCAGAGCAGCTGAAAGCCAATGATGCCATGATTAAGCTGTGGCAGGATTCCGGCATCGAAGTTACCCAACTTCAGAAAAGCGAAAAAGATGTCTGGATCGAAGCAATGGGCCACCAGCGCAGCGAATATGACGGCCTGAAAGATGCCTTTGGCCGTGAATCCTTTGATAAAATCCTTGAGCTGCAAGCTTAGCCAAATACAGCAGGCACCCGGTTTCTCCGGGTGCTTCATCCAGAAAAGAAGATGACAACATGAATTCCAAGTTATGGAGCGTACTGCGATTTTTTGATGGGCCTTTCATTAGATGGTTCATCATTCTCGCCTACGCGTACTTTTTCCTGATCATTATCAGTGAAGTTGCAATGCGTTACTTTTTTGCACATTCGACAACGTGGGGCGAGATGACCGCGCGCTATGCATTCGTCTATTTTGCCTATTTCGCAGCCGCCGAAGCCTTTCGTCATGATGAACATATCCGCATTGATCTGATCCCCAACCGACTGGGAACAAAGGCGCGAAATATCCTCGAAACCTATATCGATCTGCTCTGTGTTGCGGTGTCTATCGCCGTCATTTTCTATTCCATCCAGCTGATGCAAATTCAACAAATGGCAAATATCCGCATGCATGCCCTGCCGGTAAACCTGTCTTGGGCCCAATTGGCGCTGCCGCTCGGATGGGGCCTTATGATCATCCGCATATGCCAACGTTTGGGCCGCAGATTTGCACCGGATCAATTTAGCCCATTGGCCCCACAAGCCGCTGGCCACGGAGGAATATAACCATGGATAATTCACAAATCGCAGGGATTGTTATCTCGCTCATGGTCATTCATCTGGTCATCGGTTTGCCTCTTTTTGTCGTGCTTGCCGTTGGCTCTTTGTCCTTGATAGGGCTGACTGGTGCCTATTCCCTTAGCAGCCTCAGCACGACCCTTTTTGCCAGCCTCGACAGCTGGGCGTTGCTTGCGATGCCTTTGTTTATTCTGGCCGGCGAAGTGATTTCGCGCGGGCGTATCGCACGGGATTTGATCAACTTGGGCGAAGCCCTTGTAGGGTGGTTGCGTGGCGGATTGGGCATGGCCACCATTTTCGGCTGTTTCTTTTTTGCCGGGACCAGCGGCTCCAGCTCGGCGGACACTGCCACCATCGGCAAGATCATGGTGCCCGCATTGAAACGCAAAGGATATGATCCAAGCTATGCGGCCTCTCTTGCGGCTTCGGGTGGGATTTTGGGCGTTATTGTGCCGCCCAGCCTGATCTTCATCATCTACGGTATCGCAACGGCGACTTCTGTTGGGGATCTGTTTGTCGCGGGCATTCTGCCCGGGTTTATGATTGCCTTTGGCCTTTGCGTCGCGAACTATCTTGTGTGCCGATTTGGCATTTGGGGTGCGAGCGAACGCACTGCCTTTTCAGGCGCCACCGCGCTTAAAGCACTGTGGCAAGCCCGCTACGGCTTTGGTGCGCCTGTGGTCATTCTGGGCGGCATCTATGGGGGGTTCTTCACACCCACCGAGGCCGCGGCAGTTGCCGTAGGATATGTGTTCTTGGTCGAGCTTTTCCTGGCCCGGGAAATCAAGTTCAGCGAGATTGGCGATATCTTCACAGCCGCATCACGCACCACCGGTATCTTGGCACCGATCATCGCCTTCTCGATCCTCTTCGCCGAAGTTCTTGCGATCCTGCGCGTGCCCAGCACAATCGTAGAAGTCTTCACCTCTTTCGAGGTGAGCTTTGTTGTCTCGGTGGCGTTGATTGTCCTCATGCTGTTGGTCATCGGCTGCTTGTTAGAGCCTATTGCGGCTATTCTCGTGATCATGCCAATCCTCTACCCGATTGGTCAGCAGCTTGGATTTGATCCGGTGCACTTTGGCGTTTTTGTTGTGTCTACGCTGTCGGTTGGTTTCATTACGCCGCCCGTGGGGATCAACCTATTTGCCGCCTCGGCGGTGAGTGGCGAACCCTTCATGCGGATCGCTGTACGCGCCATTCCGGCCTTCGTTGCATTGATCTTGATCTGCTTTGCAATCGCCTTCATGCCGTCGACAATATTGTGGTTTAGATGACCACAGGCCGGCGGCCCGAACATCGTTTGCCTTTTGAATACTTGGGCAGCTAATCCGGGCCGCCGGCCGCTTTCAAACACCCATCTCTAAACATGCATTAAATGACAACTGCGGCTTGCCCAGTGGCGTGAGGAAATCAATGACACACCCATGTGATCTATCTGCTGTCGATGCAGGCCGTCAGATCAAAGAAGGCTCTTTGAGCGTTTCCGCATTATTAGAAAGCTGCATCACGCGGATCGAAGCCCGCAACCCCGAGGTGAATGCAGTCGTCACAACCTGTTACGACACTGCGCGACAACAGGCCGCTGAGATGGACAAAGCGCGCCCCACCCTGCCCGAGCTTCCGCCACTTTTTGGCTTGCCGGTTTTGATCAAGGATTTGATCGAAACAAAGGGTCTCACCACAACCTACGGATCGCTCCACTACAAAGATTATATCCCCGAATTCGATGCTGCGGTCATCAAGCGGTTGCGCGATGCAGGGGCGATCATACTTGGAAAAACCAACACCCCTGAATTCGGTGCCGGCGCAAATACTTTTAACAAAGTGTTCGGTGCCACACGCAACCCCCACAATACAGCGCTGACCAGTGGCGGCTCGTCTGGAGGGTCGGCTGTGGCGGTGGCCTGCGGCATGGCACCGCTTGCGATTGGATCGGACTTCGGGGGCAGCCTGCGCATTCCTGCGTCTTTTTGTGGCATCGTCGGGATGCGCCCAACACCGGGGCGTGTCCCTTGTGTAGATATGGCCATCGGGCATTCTCCTCTTTGGACAGAAGGTCCCATGGCGCGTTCGGTTGCTGATGCGGCGCTATGTATGGCAGCCATCGAAGGCTATGCGTCAGGCGATCCACGCGCCGCACCTTTATCGACACCAACAACACACTCTCCCGTCGCACTGGGGGATCTCAAGGTTGGTGTCTCGGCCGATCTTGGCTTGGCCACGGTTGAGACCGGAATTCGCGATACCTTCGACACGCTGATGTCGACCCTTATGTCGGAATTCGCACAGACACAGACAATCGATCCGGATTTGTCAGCCGCACCCGAGATTTTCAAAACCATTCGCGTCATGGATGTCTATGCCAGAGCCCATGCTTTGGCCGATATAGACCGTGACAAGCTGGGCGATAACGTGCGCCACAACCTCGCCCTCGCCGAGACTTTGACGTTTGCACAAACCGCAAAGGCCAGCGCGGCCCACACGGCGATCTTTAAGGCGTTTCAAAAGCTGTTTGATACGCATGACATTCTGATTTGCCCGTCTACTGCCGTGTCTCCCTTTCCCGTCGAGGCCCCCTTCCCCTCCGAAATCAATGGCAAAGCCGTTGAGGATTATGTGGCGTGGTATGCAGTAACTTGGGCTTTGTCGTTGATGGGTTGCCCCATTGTTTCCGTCCCGGCAGGCCGCGATCATAAGGGCATGCCATTCGGGATTCAGGTCATCGCGCCGCGGCACCAAGATGCTTTGGCGTTGAACGCCGCTGCTGCGATTGAAACCGCACTTCGTCAGTTGGGCGTAACATAGCTGGGACTTTGCATCGTACCCCGCACACTGAGATGCACGCAGGTGAGCCATATCTTGAAGATTGACAAATTCGTGAAGTACCGCCTACTTAGAAGCCGATAATTTGTGGATAGGTCCCTTGGATAAAGCCGTTGTAAAAGCGTTTAGTCTTCTAGAAATACTTTCGCAAAACAACTCCCCCATGGGGATCACTGAATTGGCCAATGAGGCCGATCTCGGCAAAAGCAACGTCCATCGCCTGCTTCAAACCCTCATGACGTTGGGCTATGTCCGCAAATCCAACGATACCCTTTACACCGCATCTCTAAAGGTTTGGGAGCTCGGAAGTCAGGTCATCTCACGGGTGAATGTCCGCGACGTCGCGCGGCCCTACATGCAGATGCTTGCTGAAGCGACAGGCGAAACCGTTCACCTGTCAGAGCTATTCGATAATCAGGTGCTATACATTGATAAAATCGAAAGCCGCGAGCCGGTCCGCGCCTATACGCATCTAGGTGGCCGCGCCCCCGCCTATTGCACGGCGACGGGAAAGGCGATGCTGGCCTATCAAACGGATGAAGTCATTGACGCTGTCATGGCTGGTGCCACTGCCCACACCGAAAAGACAATTGTGCTGCCAGAGGCCTTTTTGACCCATGCCAGCACAATCCGCGCGCAAAGATACGCCATGAACCGCGGCGAATGGCGCAAGGATGTGATCGGGATCAGTGCACCAATATCCTGTGCGCTAGGCCGTGTGGTCAGCGCCATAGGCCTGTCAGCGCCTGCAAGCCGTGTTTCTGAAAAACAGCTCAAAGCCGTCGCGCCACAGTTGATCGAATATGCCGAGAAAATTTCCGCAAACATGGGCTGCACGGG
Source organism: Sulfitobacter sp. (assembly GCF_039977885.1). Classification (GTDB taxonomy): domain Bacteria; phylum Pseudomonadota; class Alphaproteobacteria; order Rhodobacterales; family Rhodobacteraceae; genus Sulfitobacter. Next base: position 165,486 of record NZ_JBDWCI010000006.1, on the reverse strand, counting down.
CTCGGTCTGGGACGCATTAGATCAACCCGAGATGTGAAAAACCTAACAGCTTTGAACCGAACAAAAGCTGGTGACAGCCTTTTGGGTGAAAAGGTGCTGCCATTCTTTGATATATGCAAACCATGGGCCCGCCTCGTGCGGCCTCCGTGTGGCTGAACATATCTGGCGCATCACACCTGCCTCAAAGCTCTATTTTCCGCATTGTGGAACAGAAAATCATAATACAGAAAAATAATTGACATAGCCTTCTGCGCCGATATTATCAAAACGTGGCCCTCAGCATTATAGGAGTCAATTTTGGATAAACCTGCAATCAATGCGTTCAGGGCATTTACGAAACCGGGCAACCGCCCGCCTGCGCGTTACGCGACTGCGGGCAAAACCATGATCGTTCTCCGTGGACCCAGCTGAATAACCATCAGCAAAATTCGGGCCGACCGCGCCGCGCCCATTATCAAAATCCCACAAGGGCCATTTCGCCCCCTGAAAAGTGAATACCAACCGTTTTGATGCAGGTCAGCTCTGGCCTGTGCCCAGCGATGCTATGTCAAAAGGACAAAATATGCGACCTCTTCAAGGTATTAGAATTATTGAATTTTGTGAGGTGGCCGCCGGGCCGTTTTGTGGGATGCTATTGGCAGACATGGGGGCCGATCTGATCAAGGTAGAGCGTGCTCAGGGGGACGCGATGCGGTCATGGCCCCCGATTTCTGACGGGTATTCCCAGAACTTTGCGTCGATCAATCGCGGGAAGAAATCTGTTGTGCTTGACCTGAAGTCAGACGAAGGCGTGCAAGCCGCGCGCGATCTGATCCTGTCTGCGGATGCCGTGATCGAAAACTTCCGCCCCGGCGTGATGGATCGCAACGGGATCGGATACAAAGAGATGTCCAAATTGAAGCCACAGCTGATTTACTGCTCGATTTCGGCATTTGGCCAATCCGGTCCGCGCTCGCGCGAGGGTGGTTTTGATTTGACGATGCAAGCCATGGCCGGTGTCATGAGCGTCACGGGGGAACCAGATGGGGCCCCTGTAAAATCCGGTGTTCCTTTGTGTGATTTTGTGTCCGGACTATACGGGGCATATGGCCTCGTCTCTGCACTGCGCAATGCAGAGCAGACAGGTCAGGGCACACATCTTGATGTTGCCATGCTGGGTGCCACGCTGGCCATCGGCGCACTGCAAACCAGCGAATATTTTGGCACCGGAAAAGACCCGCGCAAATTGGGGTCTGCGCATCCGCGCAACGCACCCTATCAGGCCTTCAAGGCGCAGGACGGCTATTTCGGGATGGCAGCGGGCAACAACAAACTATGGGCTTCGGTCTGTGACGTCGTCGGGCGGCAGGATCTTGTCAACGAAGACCGCTTTGCAAACCCGACCCAAAGAGCCGCCAACCAACAAGAGCTGCTGACAATTCTTGAGGAAATCTTTGCGATGCAGCCCGCCCAATATTGGCTGGATGCTTTTGCGGCGGCAGGGGTGCCATCAAGCCCCATCAATACATATTCCCAAGCATTGGCAGACCCCCAAGTCGCACATATGGGCTATGTTCAGGATCTGACTTTGCCCAATGGAGTGGAAACCAAAACCTTTGGATCGCCGCTCATCTTTGATGGGGAACCCAATCCAATCGGCAAGACCTCACCGATCTTGGGGGCCGACACTGAAGCAGTCTTGGGCGCATTGAACACCGCACCGAAAACGAAAGCCGCCGTATGACCGCGCCCGTTGTCACCACCACACTGGATGACGGTGTTCTAACCCTGACGCTTAACCGGCCGGCGGCCTCAAACGCTTTGTCTTTGGATATGGCCGAGGCGATCTATTCGGCAATCACCTCTGTGCCCTGCCCGCGCTTAGCTGTGATCAAAGGGAATGGGAAAAACTTCTGCGCCGGTTTTGACCTGTCAGATGTGGAGGCGCTGTCGGATGCAGACCTGCTTTGGCGGTTCTTACGCATTGAGACCATGCTGCAAGCCGTCCACCACGCACCTTTCCCCACAATCGCCTTGGCGCAGGGGCATATCATCGGCGCAGGTGCCGATTTATTCGCGGCCTGCTCTTACCGGATTGCTGCGCCTGAGGCCAAGCTGCGCTTTCCCGGCTGGAATTTTGAGCTGGCCTTGGGCACCCGCCGCCTTGAGCGTCTGATTGGTAAAGATGCCGCATTAGACATTCTGTTGGATGGGCGTATCGTATTGGCACAAGAGGCTAAGGCGGTACGCTTGGCGACACAAATCGCGGATCAATCGGAGTGGCCGAAAACCATTGAAACACTGGCTGCGCGCACGGCCCAGATGTCAGCGTTCAGCACCCAGCAGATGCGCAGCATAGCCGCGACTGACACGCGCGCCCAAGACATCGCTTCAGTCGTGGCAACGGCAGGACGCCCGGGCCTTCGGGCGCGCATTTTAGACTATCAACGCGCAGTAAAAGAAGCGCGCGAAAAACGGAGACAGTCATAGTGGCCCATAAATCGCTTACCGATTATCGCGGTGTTCATGACTTGGGCGGCGTGTTGTGTGAACCCTTCGCCCCTGATGAGCATGACTATGAACCTTGGGAAAAACGGGTGCATGCGGTGCGTGAATTGCTGGCCACAAAAGGCCTGCTTCGGGTTGATGAACTACGCCGCGCGGTCGAAGGACTGGGCGCAGAAAAATACCAGCGTCTATCCTATTATGAACAATGGATTTGGGCCATGACCCAGATCATGCTGGAACGCGGTATCGTGACAGACGCCGAAATCGGCGCACGTGTCGAAGCCGTGCGCGCACAGCTTGCTTCTGATGGCTGATCCTTTGTTCAAAACCGGCGATAAGGTGCGCATTCGCGATGCCTACCCGATCGGGCATTGCCGAACACCTTTTTACACCCGTGGCCTCAAGGGTGAAATCGAACGCTATTGCGGCAGTTTTGCGAACCCTGAAGAGCTGGCCTACCGCCGCGATGGCCAACCGGCCGTGCCGCTTTATCGGGTCCGCCTACCCATGCAAAAGATTTGGCCTGATTACACCGGCGCCCCTCTTGATACGCTCGAAGTAGAGATTTTTGAACATTGGCTGGAGCACGACACCTAATGCATGATCACATACATCATCATCCCCATCCCAATCAGCCAGATGAAGAAGACGGCCCCTTTACCGAGTACCGTTTGCTCGAAGTAGCCTTGCGCGAGCTTCTGATCGAAAAGGACGTCATCACGCAGGCAGAATTACATAAAACCTACCAGATGATGGATGACCGCGGGCCGCACAATGGCGCGCGCATGGTGGCAAAAGCCTGGTCCGATCCCAGCTATCTGGACCTCATGCGCCGCGATGCGACAGCTGCGGCAAAATCCATCGGGTTAGAGCCTACTTGGCTTAATCTGATCGCCTTGGAGAACACTAACGCAGTGCATAATGTTGTCGTTTGCACCCTTTGTTCGTGCTACCCATGGCCGCTTCTTGGCTTGCCGCCCGACTGGTACAAAAGCCGCGCCTACAGATCAGATGTGGTTCAAAACCCTCGCAAGGTTCTTGCTGAATTTGGCACTACCCTGCCCGACACTGTCGAAGTACGGGTGCACGACAGCAGCGCGGATATGAGATATCTTGTAGTGCCTAAACGCCCTGTAGGGACAGAAGGCTGGCCCGAAGAAGAGCTTGCAAAGCTTGTGACCCGCGACAGCATGATCGGGGTCGTGCCCGCCTTAGCCCCGGAAGACCTATGATGGATACGCCCGCAGAATTGAGCGCAGTCGAAGCGCGCCGTCAAATTGGGACGCGTGAATTGACGCCAAGCGCATTGCTCGAAGCCTGTATCGCGCGGATTGAGGAGCGAAACCCCCGCGTAAATGCGGTGGTGGCCACTAATTTTGACGAAGCGCGGAAACAAGCGAAAATCGCGGATGAAACGGTGCAAGCAGGCCATGCCTTACCGCCGTTGCACGGTCTGCCCGTTTTGATCAAAGACCTGAGCCGGACCAAAGGATTGCGGACAACCTTTGGCAGCCGGTGCTTTGAAACCCATGTGCCCGATCATGACGATATTATCGTTGAACGATTGCGCACTGCTGGTGCAATTGTTTTGGGAAAAACCAACACACCAGAGTTCGGCGCAGGCGCCAACACGTCAAATCTTGTGTTCGGTGCAACTGGAAATCCTTATAATGTGACCCTCACCTCCGGCGGCTCTTCTGGCGGGTCAGCGGCTGGCCTCGCCAGCAATATGGCCCCGCTCGCGTCAGGATCCGATCTGGGCGGAAGCTTACGCATCCCCGCCTCGTTTTGTGGAATTGTGGGTATGCGCCCGTCACCCGGGATTGTTGCATCGCGTAGCCATGTTTCGGGTTTTTCACATCTTTGGACGGATGGGCCGATGGCACGCAGCGTAGACGATCTCATGCTTATGTTGACGGCGATTTCCGGCTTTGATGCCCGCGATCCGCTTTGCTCTCCCAATTTGGATATCGGACACGCAGACCTCCATGCAATTGAAGACTTAGCACATTCACGTATCGGGTTTTCAACGGATTTGGGTGTCGCGGAGGTGGATAGCGAGATAGCCGCGCTCTTTAAGGCCCGCCAACCGATCATCAGTAAACACTTTAACACAACGGTTGCGCTGGATGTTGATCTATCAGACGCAGCCGAGGTCTTTCGCGTGCTGAGGGCCGAAAGCCTCTATGCGGCTTACGGGGAATTGGCGGAAAACCAACCCGATATGATCGGGCAAAATGTACGAAACAATATCCTAGAGGCCAAATCACTGACTCTAGCGGATACAGCGCGTGCTGACGCGGCACATACGCAGATTTATCGCCGGTTTCAGGCGATTTTCAATGAGGTGGATTATCTCATTTGCCCGGCCACCTCGGTTTCGCCTTTTCCATTGGCCGACAATCACCCCGAGGCGATCAATGACAAGCCACTGAAGGAATATTATGCTTGGTATGCGATTACATGGGCCTTGTCTTTGACCGGAAGCCCTGTTGTGACGCTTCCCTGCGGTCTGGACAACCAAGGCATGCCGTTCGGCATTCAAATTGTTGGTCCGCGCCACTCAGACGCCAAACTTTTGAGATTCGCGCGAGGTTTGGAGACAGCTTTGATCCAAGATGGGCTGGGGCGAACGCTGCCCGAATTTGGCGCATCGGACACAGCCAGCGCATAACTTGGTCACTACGTTCTGCAATACGGAAAGCGAGTTCATTTTCTTGCGATTCCTTTAAAAAGTTCTTGCTTTACGGAATAATATCCAAAAAATGGAAAGCAATTCCACAATATAGAACAACTTGGAGGAGCTTATCATGCTGGATTATCCATACGACCTTGGGGTCTATAGTCGACCAATCACAACATCTTCAGCCGAGGCGCAAAAATGGTTTGACCGTGGTTTGAATTGGATTTTTGGGTATCACCATGAAGAGGCAGCCGTTTGCTTTGAACACGCGCTGAAGGCTGATCCTAACTGTTCGATGGCCCATTGGGGATTGGCCTATATCATAGGACCGAACTACAACAAACCCTGGGAGCTATTTACGCCCGAACAAGTGCAAGAGACACTTGTAAAATCGCGAGAGGCTATCGAGAAGGCCAAAGCGGTAATGGAGGGCGCGACAGATATTGAGAAAGCGCTGATCGTAGCGTTGGAAAGTCGCTACCAGTCAAATGAGCCAGTTCCCGATCTTTACACTTGGTCCGCCGCATATGCGAATGAAATGCGGAACGTTTACAATAAATTTCCTGACGATTCTGATGTCGCAACACTATTTGCCGAAGCGATGATGAACAGAACACCATGGCAAATGTGGGACCCACGTACCGGCGAGCCAAATCCCGCAGGCGACACCCTGGAATGCCGCCGTGTTCTGGAAGAGGGTATCGCCAAAGTTGAGGCTGCTGGCCCTGCCCGCCACCCCGGACTTTTACACCTCTACATCCACCTTATGGAAATGTCAGCGGTCCCTGAAGTTGCATTGCGTTATGCGGATGAGCTACGTGAGATGGTACCTTCTGCTGGCCAATTGGCCCATATGGCAACGCATATCGACGTGCTTTGCGGCAATTATCAAGACGTTGTAACGTGGAACCAAAAAGGGATCGTTGCCGACGAGATCTATTGGGAAAAATCCGGTGCGATGAATTTCTATTCTATGTACCGCGTACACAATTATCATTTCAAACTCTACGGCGCGATGTTCCTTGGTCAATTCCGCCCAGCCATGGAAGCCGTTGAAGGTATGATGAAAACAGTCCCTGATGAGCTGATCCGTTGTGAGGACCCTCCCATGGCCGATTGGCTAGAAGGGTACATGTCAATCAAAACCCACGCATTGATCCGCTTTGGCCGCTGGCAGGATTTGATTGACGATCCTCTGCCAGAACATCCCGATGACTATTCCATGACAACCGCGCTCAACTGGTACGGCAAAGGTATTGCGCATGCTGCGCTAAAACAGCACGACAAGGCCGACCAAGCACGCCAGAACTTTGAGACCGCTGCGGCAAAGGTTCCAGAAACACGGCACATCCATGTTGTTGCCTGCATTCAGATTCTCGAAGTTGCGCGCGAAATGCTAAATGGTGAAGTCGAATACCACCGCGGCAATTACGATGTCGCCTTTGATCACCTACGCAAAGCCGTCGCGTTGGAAGACGCCCTGCCCTATGATGAACCCTGGTCTTGGATGATGCCAAGCCGCCACCCGCTCGGTGCGCTGTTGTTAGAACAGGGGCTCTTCGAAGAAGCTGCTGCCGCTTATGAGGCCGATCTTGGTATGGACGAAACCTGCATCCGCTCCAATCGCCACCCGAACAATGTTTGGGCACTAAAGGGCCTCTACGATTGTTATATCGCGATGGGCAATTCAAAGAGCGCGGCAATGATCAAACCCCAACTCGACTTCGCCCTAAGTCGGGCTGATCGGGAAGTTTACTCTTCGTGCTTCTGCAGCACGAAAAACGCTGCTTAAACCTGCGCTTTTTTGTGGTCGGCGTTTCAAACGCCGCCCACAAGATGGAATGCTTCATGGCTACAGCTATTTTAAATCATAAGTTAGATGCCTGCTGGCGCATTACGGCAGGTGCTTGGCTCATGCTCGTCGCCATAACCTTTTCGGGATATGCCCCATATCTGAACCATGGCGATTGGACTTTGGCCGGTGTGCTCGCAGATATTTGTGGCATTAACTTGGCTGAAGAGGGCATCATTGGAGCCCTGGCTTTACTTGCGAGTTGGTTGTTGATGCTTGCCGCTATGATGGGTCCAGTGGCCTTCTCTAGCCTTAAACACAATCAAAAAATTTCTTATATGGCTGTGCTTGGATACGCTATCATCTGGAGTGTTGTCGGAATTGCATTGCACGGCTTTGGTTATGTGTTGCAGTTGGCAGCCAGGAATAGTGATTGGTTCTATTTTAACGGCTGGTCCATTGGCGCGAGCACACTGTTGATAATCGGTCTTTTCCAATTTTCACGACTAAAATCCGCGCCAACATCAATCTGCTCACTTTGCAGGGCAGGAGTATCGCAAAGCCAATTCACCTTGGGGTTACGTCATGGCGTTGATTGTGCTCGGTGTTGCGGCCTGTTGATGTGCCTGATGTTTGTGTTCTTCCCGGGAAATCTATTTTGGATGGCCATCATTACAGTCTTGATACTTCTCGACCGCGGGATGTTCGGCTTGCCCGCGCTGCGTCAAGAGATCGGTGTCGCGCTTATAGTCGCTGCATGCACTTTGACGGTGGCTCAATCCATCTAATGACCTGATCTTTAGAAGGGCACGTCACCTCAACGCACCCGAATTTCCACTCACACGGTGATGCGCATGCCCAATAGTTTGACGGCTTCGTCGAAAAAACGAGGGTTTTCTTCGGAACGGGCCGCCAGCTGTGCGCCTTCCAGCAAGGATAGGGTCGTGACCGCCTCTAGCGCGGGGTAGACAACATTCGAGATCGAACCATCCGCACGGCCTTTCTCAAACACATCAGTGAGCCACGCGATAACCATCTCCCGAAACAGGCTGATTTGTTCAAGCACGTCAGGTGGAAGACTGTCACGGCTGGCAGAAAAGGAAACACACAGGCAAAGCTGTTTACCGTTATCGCTGGCCGCGCGGTATTGCTGGATCAGTTCTGACAATTGCGTGCCACCAGTGCCATAGTTCTGGTTAATCTCGGCACAAACCGCTTCAAAATTTTGATGATATCGCTGCATCAATGCGACGGACAATTTTGCCTTGGACGGAAAATGGTGGTGAATGCTTGCTTTGCGAATGCCAACATCTTCGGCAAGGTCAGCATAGCTAAACCCGTCAAACCCCAATGTGCGCGCAGCATTCTCCGCAGAATTCAGCAAAGCAGTTTTTGTATCAACAACTGGCATCTTGGTCATCCATCTTAATTTCCAATGTTCTTAATATGTTTTCCGCCGCTTCCAAAGCCCCTTCAATATACCCGCCAAACTGCGGTGCCGTTTCTGTGCCTGAAAACAGCAGTTGACCATTCCAAACACCCCTGAGCGCCTGAGGCATCCCATAGGTCGGGTGTGCATATAGCGGTGCCAGATCCGCCTTGGTTGCGGTAAACGGGTCAAAGGCCCAGTCTTTGATAAACAGATGTTTCGGCTCCGCCCCTGCTGGCCCGAACAATCGCTTGAGCTGGGCCTCGATGTGCTGACGCAAGATTTGTTCATCTGCACGCCCTTGGGGCGGGACACCAATGAACCCGAACAATGCATAGGGTCCGCCATGCTCCGGTGAGGCATCATGAATTTCGACCATCGGGCCAAAACGGCTTTGTGCATCGCCCGACAGGCCAGCTTCACGCCAAAACGGGGCGTCATAGACGGCAACGGCCTTTGCCTGACCAGCCATCCACGTGGGGATGTTTTCCAGTGCGGCCTTGGTGGCATCAGGTAGGTTTGGCGAGAATTTTATATTGGCCGCAACACGTGGCGGCAGGCACAATACCGCACGGTCAAAGGTCATCGCCTCCCCGCTTCGAAAGCTGGCGATTACACCACTCCGTGTCCGTTCCAGCGCGGTCACTTCTGCGCCTAGGCGAATGCGATCCGCAGGCAAGCCCTGCGCCAGCGCATCAATCAACGCCCCTAGCCCACCCGCAAGCCTCCAAGAGCCTTGCATCGAGGAAAAGCCGCGGCCGCGCTGTACGTGCCCCTGCTCGTTTTCATAAACAAGGTCACCATCGGCGAATTGGTCAAACCGCGTCAGGTTCAAGCGTTCAATCAAGTGCGCAATCCGCGGCTGCCCCGGCCAGAACCAAGCAGGGCCAAGGTCAAACGCCCCGCCTGCATGGTGTCCGGTTTTGATCCGCCCCCCAAGGCGCCTGCGCCCCTCAACCAACATAAAATCATGACCCTTTGCGTACAGGGCATCCGCAAGGGCCAGACCTGACAGGCCCCCGCCAATGATCAATGTTGTCATGGCCTAAAACCCATCTGACATGGGGCGCAAGGTTGCTGCATGGCGATCAGACCGCCGGTGGTTTCGCGTGGGCCAGATGACCGGTTTTGATCCAGAGCTTCGCACCATCCGCACCAGCTGTAGCGCTCAGCGGCTGACCTTCCGGCAGACGCAACCACGCCCCTTTGCCAAGCGTATCGCCGCCTTCGGTGACAGAACCGCTGATCACCAGCATCTCAATCCCGCCCGCGTCCGAGTTCGCAAGGACAGCACCTGCATCCACATGGTGATATGTGACCACCTCTTGATCATCGCGGTGCAGTTCCGCAGTCGCGACACCGTTTGTGGGGGAGCCAAGCTCTTCTGCCATATTTTTCCGAAACTGCGTGCGGTCGTCCATGTCGAACTGCCAAAGCTTCACAAAAATCGTGCACCCCTCATCAGAGCCCGGCGTGTGGGATGTTGTCGGAGGGTTCCGCACATAAGTCCCTTCGGGGAAGTCGCCATGCTCATCCTGAAACACACCATCTAACACGATGAACTCTTCACCACCTGTGTGTGTATGTGCTGAAAACTCACTGTCGGGCGCATAGCGCACGATTGTAGTGGCGCGCGCCACTTCACCGCCGATACGATCAAGCATACGGCGATCCACACCGGGCATCGGAGATGCCAGCCACTCAACCTTCTCTGAATGCACCACAACTCGTTCTTTAAAGTCAGCGTTCAATTCCATTTTATCTTATCCTTTGAGATCAGGGCAGTGTGTTACGCATTTCATTCCTTCACAACAACCTACCAATAGGTAGGCATGACGGTCAAGTATTCAAGTAAAGGTCGCGACGATTTTCGCAGCCAAGCGGCAGCGGCCTGCCGATGATAACATCTATGTGATGTAGGATTAAGATGTTGCACGTCGAAATTCAACCTTCTAGTAGGTAGATAGACAATCAAGCAAAAGGAAAACGACATGATTGGGTATTCTACAGTTGGTGTGAAAGACATCGAAAAGGCAAAGAAGTTCTACACAGAGCTTTTTGATGCTGAAATCCAAGTGGACATCGGTCGCCTCGCGATGATCGGCAAATCAATTGAAACACCTATGATCGCAGTGTGCGAGCCGTTCGACGGCAATGCGCCAAGCTGCGGCAACGGCTCCATGGTCGCTTTCTCAGCGTCGTCAAAAGACGAAGTGAACGCATTCTATAACAAAGCGATCTCCCTTGGCGCGACGTCCGAAGGCGAGCCGGGCCAGCGGATCGAGGATGTTTTCTATGGTGCCTATGTGCGTGACCCAGACGGGAACAAATTGGCCTTCTACATCTTTGGCTGATAAATTTGTACCCGCCCTGAAATGTCAGGGCGGGTCTTTTTAAGGTCCGCGTTAGCATGGCTGCGCCGCGCAAAATATGGGCAGCAATGACTCTAAACCAAGTTTGGAGCGCCACCGCGAGAGTGGTCTGTGATCAAACTCAATGGGTTAGAACCTGATCCAGAAATACGCGGGTTCTCTCATTGGCGGGAGAGGTAAAGAACGTCTCTGGATCGCTCTCTTCGATGATCTGACCCGCATCCATGAATATCACACGATCTGCCACTTTGCGCGCAAAGCCCATCTCGTGAGTGACGCAAACCATTGTCATACCTTCTTCGGCCAGCGTTACCATCACATCCAACACCTCACCGATCATCTCGGGATCCAACGCGGATGTTGGCTCATCAAACAGCAAAATCTCGGGCTTCATGCAAAGCGCGCGCGCGATGGCGACCCGTTGCTGTTGCCCACCAGAAAGCTGGCCCGGGAACTTCTCGGCCTGGTTCCCGATTTGCACTTTGTTCAAGAATGCCATCGCAGTTTTCTCGGCTTCGGCCTGCGGAATTTTACGGGCAAGCATCGGGGCCAGCGTACAGTTTTCAAGAATTGAAAGATGGGGGAAAAGGTTGAAATGCTGAAAGCACATTCCGACATCGCGGCGCATGACTTCGATGTTGGGCGCGTTGGCATTGATCATCTCGCCGTTGATCAAAATATCGCCCGACTGATGCTCTTCTAATTGATTGATTGTGCGGATCATCGTCGACTTCCCCGAACCCGAAGGACCGCAGACCACAACTTTTTCGCCCTTGGCCACCGAAAAATTAATGTCCTTCAAGGCATGAAAAGTCCCGTAGAATTTATTAACGTTGCGCATTTCAACTGCAGCAGCCATGGCGTTCATCCTTTAGGTTTTCGGTTTCTCGGCAGCGGTGACAATGATCTCAACTTTTAGAACATCGCGTGCCAGTTTTGCTTCGCCACAGGCACGGGCGGGGGCGTGACCCTTTGGCACCCAAGCATCCCAAACCGCGTTCATTTCAGCAAAATCCGCCATATCTGCCAGCCAAATAACGGCCTGTAGGATATGTTCGCGATCCGAACCGGCCTCCTGCAGCAAAGCATCCACACGCCCGAGGCAATCAATCGTTTGCTCAGCTACGCTGTCGCCTGCACCAACCTGCCCGCACAAATAGATCGTGCCATTGTGTTTGACTATTTTGCTCATCCGGTCGGAGGTATGTAGCCGCGTAATCATGTTATTATCCGATCAGTTTGCGCGCATTCAGCGCGGTTGAAATCTCGTCGAGGATGGCAGGATCGTCAATCGCGGCGGGCATTTTGAAATCTTGTCCGTCAGCGATTTTCTGAACAGTGCCGCGTAGGACTTTGCCAGAACGGGTTTTGGGCAAGCGCTCGACTTCGACGGCGCATTTAAAGGCTGCCACCGCGCCGATTTTGGCCCGAACCAATTTGATTAATTCGGCTTCCAGTTCCTGCGCGTTTCGCCTTGCACCGTCATTTGGCACAAACAGGCCCAAGGGCATCTGCCCTTTCAAGGCATCCGCCTTGCCAACCACTGCGCATTCGGCGATGTCGGGATGGCTTGCGATGACTTCTTCCATTGCACCCGTGGACAAACGGTGGCCGGCCACATTGATGATGTCGTCCGTGCGCGCCATGATGAAAACATAACCGTCTTCATCAATGATCCCTGCATCCGACGTGGCATAATATCCGGGATATTCGTTCATGTAGGATGTCAAAAACCGCTCTGGAGCATTCCATAAGGTCGGAAAGCCCGAAGGCGGCAGCGGTAATTTACAAACGATATTGCCAAGTGTCCCGCGGGGCACTTCATGGCCTTCGTCGTCTAACACCTGAATGTCGTAACCGGGCATCGGTTTACCCGGTGAGCCAAGTTTGACGGGAAAGGTGCCCAAGCCCACCGGATTTCCTGACATTGGCCAACCCAACTCGGTCTGCCACCAATGGTCAATAACAGGGCGGTCCAGTTTCGCTTGGGCCCATTCAACCGTTGCGGGATCAGACCTTTCTCCAGCAAGGAAAAGCGTGCGGAATTTGCTCAGATCGTACTCCGGAATAAGCGAGCCATTCGGATCAACCTTCTTGATCGCCCGCAACGCCGTGGGTGCGGTGAACAAGGCAACCACACCGTGGTCTTGGATCACGCGCCAAAACACGCCAGCGTCCGGTGTGCCGACGGGCTTGCCCTCGAACACCACCGTTGCCGCACCATGCAATAGCGGTCCATAACAAATGTAGGAATGGCCAACGACCCAACCAACATCCGATGCCGCCCAGAAGACCTCGCCCGGCTTGACGCCGTAGTGATGCTCCATCGACCACTTCAGTGCCACCATATGCCCGCCATTGTCGCGCACGACGCCCTTGGGTTGGCCGGTAGTGCCCGAGGTATACAGAATATAGAGCGGATCAGTCACCAAAACAGGCACGCATTCGGTGCCCTGGCCCGCAGCGATTGCCGCCTCTACCGCTCGGCGGTAATCCACATCGCGCTGCGGTGTAAGATCGCAGCCCAAGGTGTCGCGCTGCAAAATAACGCAGTGCTCAGGCGCGTTTGTGGACAGTTCAATCGCTTCGTCTAGCAGGGGTTTATAGGCAATTACGCGCCCCGGTTCGATCCCGCATGACGCCGAGATAATCACCTTTGGCGCGGCGTCATCAATGCGCGTTGCCAGTTCTTGCGGTGCAAATCCGCCAAACACCACAGAATGAATAGCGCCCAGACGGGCACATGCAAGCATTGCAAAAACAGCCTGCGGCACCATTGGCATGTAGATGATAACACGGTCGCCCTTTTCGACCCCCAGCCCGCGCAACACATGCGCCAAGGCACTGACTTGATCCTTGAGTTGGGCGTAGGAATAGCGCTCAACCGTGTCGGTGACGGGGCTGTCATAGATGACGGCTTCCCGATCTCCATGGCCCGCCTCAACATGGCGGTCCACACAGTTATAACAGGTGTTACATGTCGCACCGTCAAACCATCGGCCATAGACACCACTTTCCGCATTGAACACAGAAGTTGCCGGTGTGAACCAGTCGATGCCTTTTCCGGCTTCCTCCCAGAACCCTTCGGGATCTGATTTCCAGGCGTTGTACGTTGCGGGGTATTGCGACATGCTTTTCAACCTCAGCAGGTGTAGTTCAGACCGAGGCGACCACCATCTACATAGATAGTTTCACCTGTAATATAGCTGGCTTTCTTCGAGCACAAAAACGCAACAACATCGCCGATTTCACTGGCATCGCCTGCCCGCCCCAATGGCGTGCGCGACATTGCCATTTTAAAGGCTTCGGGGTTGGCATTCACGCCTGCCATCATCTCGGTGTCGATGGATCCGGGGCCGACGGCGTTGACGCGAATGTTGTTCTTGGCCAGCGCAAGGGCCGCAACCTTAGTGAGCTGCATGACACCGCCCTTCGAGGCGCAATAGGCAGGGATCGCAGGGATGGCGACCTGCGCGTTGACCGACGACATATTGACGATGGCCCCTGCGATGCCATGCTCGACCATATCGCGTGCGGCCAACTGGGTTGCGATGAACACACCGTGCAGGTTGATATCGATAACCTTTTGGAACGTATCAAAATCATAGCTCAGAAAATCACCGGGCATGGCAACGCCGGCATTATTGACCAAAGCACTAAGCGGGCCGTGCTCTGCTGCGATCTGCGCGAACATGGCCTCGATCTGGGCGCGGTCGCCCATGTCACAAACAATTGCGGCGCCACCCAGCTCTTTTGCGGCCGCGGCAACGCCGCCCGCGTTAATGTCGGACAAAATTACATCATAGCCATCATCAGACAGCGCTTTTGCACAGGCAAACCCGATGCCTTGCGCGGCACCGGTGATCAAAGCGATTGGTTTCTTGGTCATGGTCTATCCTTCAAATCCATAGTCTTTTCGGGCTTGCGCATCAGAAATCAATCCAGCGCGTACATCTTCAGCCACAAGCGTTTTTTCGCGCTCCGCTGCTTGGCCGTATCCACCGCCGCCCGGCAGGCTCAGCCTGAGCCGTTGGCCGTTCTTGATCAATTGCCGCCCTTTGCTGCGCAGCTTTGTGCCATCGCTCAGCTCAACCCGACCCGCAGCGCCTGCGCCACCGCCATCACGGCCACGCGCGGCATTCTCGACACGGTCAAACATCGCATTAAAGTAAAAATCATAGCCGTCGCGCGGTTCGATTTCGATTATCTGGCCAAGCCCGCCACGTAGCGCACCGATGCCGCCCGACCCCTCGCGAAGGTCTTTGCGCCACACGGTGATGGGGCCGACATGCTCGGTTGCTTCGACGCTCATCGTAGAGACGCCAGAGGGAAACGCCGTTGCCGACAACCCGTCATGCGTTGGCCGCGCGCCAGTACCGCCTGAATTGAACATCAGCACTTCGGCATTGCGCAACCCGCTGTCCGGATCACTCGGGCGGGCCGAGATCTGGATATTCCACAGCGCACTGGCCCCTTCGGCGGGCACAGTATTGGGCAAAGCCTGGTGCAATGCGCCAAGGACAACATCAGGAACCAGATGCCCCAGCACGTGCCGCACCGACACTGGGGCGGGGCGCTTGGCCGCAAGGATACATCCCTCGGGCGCGGTGATCACAAACGGCTCCAGCGACCCTGTATTATTCGGGACCTGAGGCGCAATCGCGCATTTCAATCCATAGCAGGCATAAGCGCGGGTATAGACTTCGGGAACGTTGACCCCGAAACGGCTCATCCCTGACGTGCCGTCGAAATCGGCCTTCAAGCTGTCGCCGGCTACATCAAGCCTCACCGCCATAAGGACCGGATCATCATAGCCATCAACCTGCATGGTGTGGCTAAACGATCCGTCCGGTACTTTTGCAATTGCCTCGCGGGTGGCTTTGCGGCTGGTCTCGATGACGAAATCGGCCAGACCACTCAGATCGGCGATACCGAATTCGGCCATCATCGTCTGTAGGCGGCGATCACCGGCCTCATTACAGGCGGCCAGTGAATACAGATCACCCACAACCTGATCAGGTTCACGCACGTTGGCCCGCACGATACGGATCAAATCCCGAGACACGGTGCCGCGCTCTGCGAATTTCATGATGGGGATCAACAGACCTTCTTCATAGACCTCGTTCGCATCCGGCCCAAACCCGCGCCCGCCAATGTCAACCACATGCGCTGTGCAGGCAAAGAACCCGATATGCGCCCCATCGCGGAACGTCGGTGACACAACGGTGATGTCGTGCAAATGCCCCGTCCCCAACCATGGATCATTGGTGATGAACACATCGCCTTCAAAGATGTTATCGGCCCCGATTTCACGCACAAAATGGGTGACGCTTTCGGCCATTGCATTCACGTGCCCCGGGGTGCCTGTCACGGCCTGCGCCATCATGCGGCCACGGCGATCAAACAAACCGGCAGACAGATCACCCGCCTCACGCACCGAAGTCGAAAACGCGGTTCTGATAAGTGTCGTTGCTTGCTCTTCTACAACGGCAATCAGGCGGTTCCACATGATCTGATAGTCAATCGCGGTGGGGGTCATGATGCGTCTCCTTTGCGGATCAGGCGCAAGCTGCCATCGCCCTGCCCGATGGCGCGGTAGCCTGATGTGACGATGGTGGTGGTTTCATTCTCGATAATGATCGCAGGCCCGTCGACGCATTGCCCTGCGGTCATTGCAGCTCGATCCACCTCTTGGGCATCGACCGTCTTGCGCAGAGCCGCGTCAAAGAACTGCCGTGTGCGCAGAGTGGCAGCCAAAGCGCCCGTGTCGTGCCGTTGAACGATCTGTGTCTCGGGCAAAACCGAGGCTACAACCAACGACCAGTTGGTTATTTCAATACTAAGCGCGTCGATGACGCGGCCAAACAGGGTCTGATATGCCGCCTCAAACGCGGAAAGGATTTCGGCCTGATCCGCATCAACGAAAGTTTTATACGGCAAGGACACAGGGATTTCCCAACCTTGACCAGCATACCGCATAAAGGCGGTCAGTTTTGTCGTCGTCTGCGCGTCCTTTGCACCGGCACGCACAAAGGCCATCGCCTCATGCTCAAGCTCGGCCAACGCGCTGTTGACCGACGCCGCATCAAAGGCGTCCAGGCGCTGGAACAGCCCGCGCGTCGCCTCATAGCTAAAAGGAGCCTTGAGAAAGCCAATGGCCGAACCAACACCCGCACCCGGCGGGATGATCAGTTCCTTGATGCCCAGCTTTTCGCACAGACGGCAGGCATGCAGCGGTGCGCCGCCGCCAAAACCGATCATGGTGAAATGTTCAATGTCACGCCCGTTTTCGACCGTATGAACCCGCGCCGCATTGGCCATGTTCTCATCGACCATCTCAGTCACGCCAAAGGCTGCTTGATCACTGGGCATATCCAGAACGACGCCAAGTTTGCTGTTCACAGCTGCATCGGACGCGGACACAGAAAGCTCAATAGCCCCGCCTGCGAAATTGTCAGGATCCAACCGGCCAAGCAGAAGATTGGCATCTGTAACTGTGGGTTCTTCGCCGCCGCGCCCATAGCACGCGGGCCCCGGTTCGGACGCCGCAGAGCGCGGCCCCACCTGAATACGCCCAAGCGTGTCAATCGACGCGATAGAGCCGCCGCCGGCACCGATCTCAACCATTTCAACAACCGGCGTAGAGACAGTCATGCCCGAACCTTTTTTAAATCGGTAGGTGCGGGCAACCTCAAACGTGTTTGCGGTTTTCGGAGCGCCATCTTCGATCAGGCAAATCTTGGCGGTGGTGCCGCCCATATCAAAGGATAGAACGCTGTCCAAACCGTGGCCGCGTGCAAAATCAGCCGCGAAAATTGCCCCACCTGCGGGGCCGGATTCCAGCAGGCGCACGGGTTGTTCAGCGGCAAGATCGACCGAAATCAACCCGCCCCCCGAATGCAGCATGAACACCGGCGCACCAACACCGGCATCGCTCAGACGTTGAACAAGACGGCCCAGATAATCGGCGACTTGCGGCTGGACATAGGCATTGGCAATGACGGTATTGAATCGCGGCAGCTCGCGCATTTGTGGCGAAATCACCGAGGAAATCGAAATCGACATATCAGGCGCGGCCGCACGCAGGGCCTTGGCCATTTGCACCTCATGGGCGTCATTGGCGTAAGAATGCATAAGCCCGATTGCGACGGCTTCATAATCCCCCGCCAGTATGGTTTTCACCATCGCGTCGACCTCGGCCGGATCAAGCGCCAGCAATACCTCTCCGTTTGGCCCCATACGCTCATTCAAGGTCAGCCGATCCTCACGCGGGACCATTGGCTTGGGCAGCGTCAGGTTCAAATCATATTGCTCAAACCGGTTCTCCGAACGCATCTCGATCACATCGCGAAAACCCTCGGTGGTGATGAACGCCAGTTTCGCGCCACGCCGCTCAATCAGGGAGTTGGTCACAAGCGTGGTGCCATGGATCACCTGTGTAATCTCGGCCATGGCAATGCCTGCCTTCTGGGCCGCGATTTCGATGCCATCAATGATCGCCTGCTCGGGGTGGGTGTAGTTGGTGAGAACCTTACACGTGGCAAGCCCGCCCGCATGTTCCAACGCGACATCAGTGAATGTGCCGCCAATGTCGACACCTACGCGGTTCAAAAGCTTCGTCATTTATATCGCCTTGAGTATCTGTTTCGCTGTAAATGCGGATTGATAAATCCGCGACACGATCGGGGCCGACGGGACGATCGACATTTCGGTCATAGGAAGGGGAAGCTCTGCACGGTCCATCCCGGTGAGCAGACCTGCCATGGTCTCACCAAACATCGTACCTGTCGTGATGCCGCGGCCATTGTAGCCGATTGGCGTGAACAGGTTGGTTTCCAACTCATAGATGCGCGGCAGATGGTCGGGGGTCATTGCGATCTGACCCGTCCATGCTTCGTCAAATTCAACGGGGCCGAGGCTTGGGAAAATGCGCGCTATCTGCTTTTTCGCCCAACGATGTGACAGACCGCC
The DNA here is from genome assembly GCF_039977885.1 of Sulfitobacter sp. GTDB lineage: Bacteria > Pseudomonadota > Alphaproteobacteria > Rhodobacterales > Rhodobacteraceae > Sulfitobacter. Next base: position 146,752 of record NZ_JBDWCI010000006.1, on the reverse strand, counting down.
ATCTTTGCTGCCAACCACTTTGCCCATCGACCCAACAAGCAAGCGATCAAAAGCATCGCGGCGGATATTGAACATGATCTGCCCTGTATCCCAAAGCCCCTGCTTGCCCGGCAAGATGTGCGAGGCCTCATCGCCCAATGGTTTTGTCGCAAGCTGAAAGTAGTGGATTTTTGTAAAGATGCGCTTGAGGTTCGGCCAAAGATCATCCGAATAGGCATTTGTGCCCAATACAACCGCTTTGGCGGTCATGACCCCCTGATCGGTTTCAACCTTCCAAAGCTCGCCGTCGCGGCGCAGTTTTGTCGCCCGCACGCCGGTGCTTATTTTTGCGCCTGCGCCCAGTGCTGCGCGGGCCAACCCACGGCAATAACCCATCGGGTTGATCGTCCCGCACCGGTTATCCAACAGCCCGCCGTGAAAGTGATCTGTTCCGATCATCGCGGATACTTCTTCGCGGCTGATCAAATCCACCGGCTCGCCAAGGCGTTGCCATTCTTTATGGCGCTCCTGAAGGTCCTTGAACCCGCTAGGGCCGTGGGCCGCATGAATTGTTCCGGTACGTGTGACTTCACACCGAATTTGGTGCTTTTCAATGAGAGAGAACACATATTCCGGCCCGCTGCCGAATTTCTTGATAAAACGCGGCCCATAGGTTTCGCCCAGTTTTTCGCGCACCTTTTGCGGAGGCAGCCACAAGGCCGCATTCACCAGCCCGCAATTGCGCCCTGATCCGCCGTAGCCAATTTTCTCGGCTTCGATAACATGGGCGGAAAGCCCTTTTTCTGCGCAATGGAGCGCCGTGGAGAGCCCTGTAAACCCGCCCCCAACGATTGCGACATCTACAACCGTGTCTGGCATTGTATCTGCGCGGTAGTCTTGCTCTTGTGCCGAGGCATCCCAGAGCGAGATTGCAGGCGTATCTGTCATTGCTTGGTTCTCCGCGTTCGAGTCGGTTTCGTCTTATCCGGGAGGTTGCACGACTAAAAATTATGTGTCAATATGTGATAAACATGTTCCACATACCAGCACAAAGGCAGGCAAATGACTGAACTTAAAAAGACCGCAGCACAAATGGTTTCAGACGCACGCGCGCGTGTCGAAGAGATCGAAACTGCCGATCTTATCGGGATGCTGGATGATCCGAACGTCGTGATTGTCGATATCCGCGATGTGCGCGAACGCCAGCGCAGCGGGTTCATTCCCGGCAGCGTTCATGCGCCACGCGGCATGATCGAATTCTGGGTCGACCCTGACAGCCCCTATTACAAAGAAGTCTTTGCGCAAGACGGTAAGAAATTCGTATTCCACTGCGCATCCGGATGGCGGTCTGCACTCACCACCGCAACCCTACAGGATATGGGGTTCGAGGCGGCGCATTTGAAAGAAGGTTTTTCCACGTGGGAAAAACAGGGCGGCCCGGTCGAATTCCCCGAAAAGAAAACTTAAATCGCGCCTACATGCGGCCCAGTTTTTCCGACACCGAACGGGCCGCATGCATAATCAGCCCCCCGAAACGCTCAACGCCATCCTCAGGCAGATTAATATCGGGCAAAGAAATTCCCAGCGCGCCAATTGGCTCGCCGCTTTGTAATGTAATCGCCGCACCAAAGCTCACGATGCGATCCCGAAACTCTCCGGTATCAAAAGCATACCCACGAGATTGGGTCGCCAAGATATCCGCATCAAGCGCGTCCAGATCGGTCAGGGTCTTATCCGTGTGCTGCGTTAAAACGCCACCAATTTGATCGCGCAGGTTTGCATAATCTACCGCCAAAATCGCCTTGCCCGTTCCAACACAGTGCAGCGGCGCCGTTCCCCCGATCGCGTTCCAGGAGCGGATCGGTTTCTGGCTGTCGATCTTATCAATATAGATAACATTCAGGTTGTTCCGGACCGCAAGATAAACGGTCTCTCCCGTTTCTTGTGACAGATGCAATAGCTCTGGTGCAGCAAGCTCTCGCAGATTCAGGTTTTCGACCGATGCGCGACCAACCTGCCAGGTCTTAAGCGTGGCCGCATAGGACTTATCAGATCTGTGTTCCACATAGCCAAGCGTGGTCAGCGTCTGCAAAAGCCGAAAAGTATTGGACTTGGTCAGGCCAAGCTCCTTGGACAGTTCCGTCACACCCTTACCCTTTTGGGCCGCCGCCAAGTTCTCTAAAATAGAAAGTCCCTTTGAAAGCGTTGAATCAACCTTCGGTTCGCTTTTGGTGGCTTCGGTCATGTTATTCAGCTTCCTGTCTTTCTACCCTAGTTATCAGCTATGCCTCTTCTTCGAAAGGTGGTGGTTCATGGACTGTTACGGCAGGTATTTTACCAGTGAATTTGCGCAATTGAACCATTGCGGAATGTGCTGCGGGGCTTTGCGTAAGGCTGGATGATCGCAAGTCATGAGTGAGGACATTCGGATTGCCATGCCGGTCTCGGGCATCGCGCGACTCAAAATCAGGATCATACCACGCGCCAGTCCACAAAAAGACACAGCCTTTGGCAACCTCATCAGTGACCTTTGCCCCAGCAAGGCAGCGGCCGCGTGTATTGAATAACTCAACGATGCTGCCGTCCTCGATACCCCTGTCTTTAGCATCATCAGGGTGGATCAACACAGGCTCACGACCCGAAATCTTATGGCTTAGGCTGTACGCACCATTATCAAGCTGGCTATGCAGCCGTGTTTTGGGTTGCCCCGACAGCATCGCAAGCGGGAATGCGGCATCGCGGTCTGCTGTGCGATCACGCGGCGGATACCAGCATGGATGTCCTTTACAGTCTTCCAGATCAAAACCTGCGATGGTCTCGGAAAACAATTCGATTTTACCGCTGGGCGTAGGAAGGGCGTGCTTTATCGGGTCGGCCCGAAAATCAGCCAAAAAAACCTGATCGGGGCTGGGGTCGGGCAAATCAATCACGTCCCCTGCAAGGAAATCCGGCAAGTCCGGCAGATCAATTCCCGCATCATCTGCGCGGCTACGGGTGGTTTCCCAAATCTCCTCCAACCAGTCATGGCTGGTTTTTCCCTCTGTAAAAGCATCCCGATTGCCAAGGCGCTCTGCAAGGTCGGCATAGATATCGTATTCGTCGCGCGCATCACCTTGCGGCGGGATCAATCGGGGCATCGGGACCAGCGCGTTGTCGGATTTGCCTGCGCCAAAATCTGTCCGTTCTTGTGCCGAGGTCACAGGCAGCACAATGTCCGCGTGGCGCGCCGTCGCGGTCCAGTTCATCTCATTCACAATGACCGTTTCGGGCCGTTGAAAAGCGGCATGTAGACGGTTCAGATCTTGATGATGGTGGAAAGGGTTGCCTCCCGCCCACCAAACCAGCTTTGCGTCAGGGAAAACCCTGCTTTCGCCGTGGTATTCATACCGCCCCCGCGGGTTTAATAGCATTTCACTGATCATTGCGACGGGAATGAAGTCACTAACGGGATTGACGCCTTGCGCCATTGTGCCCCATCTGAATGGCCGCTCGATGTTGCCGATATTGGCATTCACACCATAGCCCACGGTATAGCCGCCACCGGGCAACCCGATCTGACCAAGCATCGCAGCCAGCGCAATCGCCATCCACATGGGTTGTTCACCGTAATCCGTGCGCTGTACGCCCGCTGCAACGCTGATCATTGTGCGCCCGCCCGCCATGCGCCGCGCGAGGGTGCGAATGTTATCCGCGCTCATCCCCGTCAGGCTGGCCGCCCATTCCGCATCTTTCGGAGCGCCATCATCATCCCCAACAAGGTATCCACGCAGCTGCTCAAAGCCGGTGGTATAGGTTTGTAAAAACCCATCATCGACGAGGTTCTCTTTGATGAGTGTATGAGCAAGCCCCATCATGAGGGCCGTATCGCTGCCCGGCTGGATCGGAGCCCACTCCGCATTCAATGCATCCGCTGCGTCACTCCGCAATGGGCTGATATTGACGAAACCCACACCGGCATCTGCACAGGCTTGCAGGTTCCCGGCCATCCGATGCTTGGCCACGCCGCCATCGCTGACCTGCGTATTACGAAGGGCCATCCCGCCAAACAGGACAACAAGGTCGGTATGTTTCGCAATCACCGACCACCGCGTGGCTTGGGCGACATGCTGACGGTAGGGGCCAACGATATAAGGCATCAATCCCAACGCGGCATTATAGCTATAGTTTCCTTCGGATCGAACAAAACCACCCTGTGTATTTAGAAACCTTTTCAGCTGGCTTTGGGCATGATGGAACCGGCCCGCGCTCGACCACCCATATGATCCGGCGAAGATGGCTTTGATGCCATGCGTTTTTCGAACGCGCCCCAATTCTTGAGCAACCAGATCCAAGGCGCGATCCCAGCTTACCTCGACAAACACATCGCGCCCGCGCGGGACCGTGTTTGGCCGCCCCTCCAGCCAGCTTTTGCGGACCGCAGGCCGTAGAACGCGCGCCTTGCCGTGGATGCTGCCCGGAATATTCGCATTTATCTCTGAACCGGCCGGATCACGGGAATGCCCGTCGACGGATATGATTTTATCCTCAACAACCGTAGCGACACCAACACCCCAATGGCTTGCTGTCAGCTTTTCCTCGCGATCACTCATCTGCTTCCTCGTGCTGATATTCAAAACATAAATTCTGAATGTTGACACGAATTACTCTGACTGGCATCGTCAAAAAATACAATACCAGTGATTCATATATGCCAAATTCTGCTCCGAACATATCAGACGACTTGGTGCAGTTGGGCCGGCCTGAGCGTGAAGACGGGCGACACGTCAACTTGCCGCTTGAGCTGGGCTCGACGATCGTCTTCGATACATTGGCCGAATTCGAAGCCGCGCGTGATGCCAGATACGACAGCGGCACCATGTATTATGGTCGTTACGGCAATGCGGCGACGTTCAAGCTCGAAACTTTGCTGGCGCGATTGGAAAAGGCGGACGCGGTCACACTGACGTCTTCGGGCGTTGCGGCGATTACGATGGCGATTTTGACATTCGCACGCCCGGGCGCGCATTTGCTGGTGGCCGATCATGTCTATGGCAACACGCGCGGCTTTTGCGAAACCGTGCTCAAACGCATGGGCGTAGAGATAGAATATTTTAACCCGATGATTGGCGCGGGCATAAGTGAGCTGCTGCGCGATACAACTTGCGCTGTGATGTTCGAGGCTCCCGGCTCTGGTACGTTCGAGGTCCCCGACATCCCTGCCATCGCCAAAGCCGCCCACGCAGCGAACGTGCCTTCGATCCTGGACAGCACATGGGCCACACCAATTTTTTGCCAGCCCATCACGCTGGGTGTCGATGTCATTGTCGCATCAATGTCGAAATACCTAAGCGGCCATTCCGACTGTATGATGGGGATGATTGCATCCACCGCACAATATGCCCAAGACATCCGTAAAACGACGATGGCCATCGGTGATAAAACAGGCGGACAGGAAGTGTTCCTCGCCTTGCGTGGACTGCGGACGTTAAAAATGCGGATGGAGCATTTCGACAAAGCCGGCCGCGACATGGCGCAGTGGTTCGCGGATCAGCCGCAGGTGAAAACCGTGCTGCATCCGGCGTTCAAAGATTGCCCGGGCCATGCCAACTGGCTGCGCGACTTTAGCGGTGCCTCCGGCCTGTTTGGCGTCGTGTTCCACCCCTGCTCTGATGATCAGATCCGCACATTTGTCGACGCGCTGCATCATTTCGGAATAGGCGTCAGCTGGGGCGGTTATGAAAGCCTTGTGTTGCCCGTCACCCCACAGCGCAGCGCAGGTACCTGGACGCAAAGCGGGCAACTCGTCCGCTTCAACATCGGCCTCGAAGATCTAGACACGCTCAAGGCGGACCTTACAGCCGCCTTGCCCCACCTCAACACCCTATCGGAGTAGACCATGCACAACAAAATTGACCATTTCGCCATCGGTGCAAATACCTTGGACCAAGGTGTTGCTGCGATGGAAGCCAAACTGGGTGTAACCGTCCCGCGCGGCGGCAAGCATGACGCCATGAGCACCCATAACTGCGTTATGCAATCCGGCAACGAAAGCTTTTTTGAGCTGATCGCCATTGACCCTGACGCCCCTGCTGATCCGGGCCGTGTGCGTTGGTTCACCTTGGATGATCCCGCAACGCAAGCCCGCCTGGCAGAGCGCCCTCGGGCCCTTTGCTGGGTTGTTGGCACCGATGATCTTGACGCAGTAATAGCAGCAAGCCCCGTCGACCTTGGCGAAGTCGTTTTGTTCACACGCGGTGATCGATCTTGGCGGTTGACGGTACCCAAAGATGGCCATTTGCCAATGGGCGGCCTGCTACCCGCCTTTATCGAATGGTCCCCCGGCCCGCATCCAAGCACAGGCCAGCAGGACCTCGGCATCACATTGGAAAAGGTAGTCCTGTCATACCCTGATCCTGATAAATTGGTCGCGATCCTCAAGACATTGGGCGTAGATCATCTTGCCGACGTCACTGAGGGCGCGGCTGCGCTGTCGTTTTCATTGGGCACCCCAAACGGGCCCGTTACTTTGGATTGAACGACAGGGGCAGATGATGCGGCAGGGCGTCAAAGACCCTGCCAACACCAGCTGTGCGTTATTACGATGAACACATTTCGTGCAACGATACCTACTCCTGATCTGTTGCACGAAATGGACGGGTCTCGTTCCGCAGCTCCTTAATGCGAGGCCAAGGCCATACGCCCCTTTAGGTATTCCCCATACTGGCCCAGTAGGAAAATAAATACCCAATAGATCGCAGCGACAAATACGAGGACTTCGATGTAATAGGGGGCCCATGCCGCCGTGCCAAAAGCAGCTTTGCCTGATGCCAGAATATCGAAGAAACCAATGATCGTAACAATTGCCGTTTCCTTGAATGTCACGACAACCATGTTGATCGTACTCGGCAGCGCGTGCCGGAACACCTGAGGCAGGACGATACGGCCCAAGATACTCCAATAGCTGAGCCCAAGCGCCTTTCCGGCCTCAAATTGACCCTTTGAGATCGCTTGAAAACCACCCCGAAAAACCTCGGCCTGATAAGCCGCAAAAAACATTGCAAAGGCAATAATCACCCGCCAGATTTTGTCACCCTCCAACCAACTGGGCAGAAACAGAGGCACCACGACAGCCGCCGTAAATAGCGTCGTCACCAGCGGGAGGGACCGAACCGTATCGATTAGAATTGTTGCGAACCACCGCACAACAGGCATTTCAGAGCGCCGCATAAGAGCAAGCCCCAAGCCCATCGGCATCCCAAGCAATACGACCGCAGCAAACAAAAACAGTGTCAGCGACAGCCCGCCCCAGCCATCCGTCGTGACTTGTGACAACCCAAGCAAGCTACCCTCCATAAGAAGGTAATAGGTGGCAAACCCGGCGATCCATAAAACCGCCAGCCGTTTCGCCTGCCAAATGAAGGGCAGGCAAGAAACCACAACCGTCACAACAATCGCAACCGCCGCGAGGGTGGAGCGCCAGTGTTCATCAAAAGGATAGGTTCCAAACAGGATCAAGCGGTGCCGCGCGTCGATCACCGACCAGCAGGCGCCCGCATGACCACCGCATTGGCTGACGTTTTCCTCGCTCCATACGGCGCGGAAGATTGCCCAATCCAGCAAAACCCAACCAAGGTAAGCCAAGCCCGCAATCACGAGGACAGAAATGAGCGTGGCCAAAGGCGAGCCAAAGCCATTCCGAATAAATGTCTTTCGCGCGACATCGAACTTACTGGGAGGGGCAACATTCACTGTCGACATCTTAGTGCTCTTTCAATTGCAGATGCGCATTCAACCAATTGGTGAGAAGCGCGATAGAATAATTGATGGCAAGAAACGTCAGCATCAGGATCAGGATAAGCTCCAATGTCTGGCCGGACTGGCTGATCGAATTGACTGTGATGTAAAACAAGTCACTGAAACCAATCGCGATGCCGATGGTTGTTGCTTTCATCATGAAAATCCATTGGTTCCCAAGGGGCGGCACAATACTGCGCAGCGCCATCGGGACCTTGATACGGGACCAGATTGATGTCCTGCTCAACCCCAATGCCTGCCCAGCCTCGACCAGCCCCGCTGGCACTTGGGACAAGCCCCCGCGTACGATTTCGGCGATGTAGGCGCTTCCGTACAGGGTGATGGAAACGACCAGTGCGAGCAGCTCAATCGGCACTGAAATACCGCCTCGAAAACGCAGCCCCTGAAGTGCAGGCACCGAAAAGAAAGGCTCCCCCGACGGGTGCAAAACAGCCGTAGCAATCAAACAAATCCCGATCGTGCTCACGAACCAAACCGCCAGCCCACGCCACAGTGAGGTCTTTGCGATAATCAAACCAATCGCAATTGCGATCGACGCAAGCAGCAGCCCGATAGACACCGCGGGGCTTATGTTTAGCCCCGGCAGCATCAACCCACGTCCAGATAAAAAGGCGATGTCACCTAGATTGATTGCCTGACGCGGCCCCCCAAGGTGGATCAAAATCGCATAGAGGAAAACAGCCTGCAGGATCAGCGGTATGTTCCGGAAAATTTGAACATAGACATTCGCAGCAAAGCTCAACGCAGGGTGGCGCGCATCCCGTAAGGTCCCGATAATGAACCCGAAGAATGTGGTCGTCACGATACAGATGAACCCCACAAACAAGGTGTTCAGCAAGCCAATAAACAAGGTGTAATAATAACGATCACTGATAGAGCGCTCGACTAGTGAAAAAGAATAATCCCATCCCGTATCGCGTTCCAGAAACGAGAAGCCGCTGGTCATGTTCATTCTGGTCAGATTGAATTGCGCGTTGGATACAGCACCCCAGACAGCAAAGACTGTCAGCACAATGATCACTGCTTGAATCGTCAAGCTGCGCCGCTTTGCGCGTGTGCGTAGTTCATCCGCAGTCGCCATGCTCTGCTCGCCCCTGTTCTGAAATTGGGAAAAAGAGCCGCCCCATCTATTGGGCGGCCCTAAATAAGTCGTCTTTAGTCGAGGATCGGAGCGTATAGGACGCCACCTTCGCTCCACAGGCTGTTCAGCCCACGCTCAAGCCCATAAGGGCTGTCTTTGCCGAGGTTGCGATCATAGATTTCAGCAAAGTTGCCAACCGCCGCAATCATTTCTTTGGCCCATGTATCGCGCAGGCCAAGACGTTCGCCCATACCGGGTTCCGCACCCAACAAACGCGCAACACGCGGGTTCGGCGGCGTTGCCGCCATTTCTTCAACGTTTGCGGATGTAACGCCCTCTTCCTCTGCAATCAGCAACGAGGCCAGCATCCAGTTTACCGTATCAACAAAACCGTCATCGCCTTGGCGCATCGCAGCCGAGATCGGCTCGCTCGACAGTTGGTCGCTCAGAATGGTATGCGCATCCGGGTTGTCCATCTCTGTGGCCCGCAAAACAGCAAGGTTCGGTCCCCAACCAGCGAAGGCATCGCAGCGGTTTGCCAAATAAGCGGAACGCAGTTCCGCTTGGCTTTCATATGACACCATCGTGTGCTCGACACCGATTGTCGTCATGTAATTTGCTGCCAAACGCTCAATCGTTGTTCCAGCTTCAACACAAACTGTGCCGCCCTCTAGACCTGTTGCATCGGTGATACCCAGATCACCATGGGCCATGAACTGTGTCCCACCAAAGAAGTAGGGCAAGCTGAACTGAAGCCCCAGCTCGGTATCGCGGCCCATTGTCCAACCTGTTGCTTTGATAATCACGTCAACATCGCCAGATTGAAGCGCTGGAAAGCGCTGCGCCCAGCTTAGTGGAACGATCTGGTTGGCATCGGGGTCACCCAGAATTGCTGTGGTGAGCGCACGACACAAATCAATGTCCAAACCCTTCCATTCGTTCTGGTCGTTAACTTCGACGAACCCAAAGTAGCTGCCGTTGTGACCAGAGCACAGCATCGTGCCACGTTCGACAATTTGCTGAACCGTCGCGCTTTGTGCAGACGCCATTTGTGGGGCTAAGGCAGTTGTCACTGCAAGTGCACCAGCTGTGATATAGTTTTTCATTCCCTGTCCTTTCAATTGTGCCGTATATCAGCACACTAGTATTGATATACAGCATGTGAAGGAATTGCTCTTGAGTCAACAATTTTTGGCTGGTCACAGAATGGGGATGAAAAATTGCGTAATTCACGTGCACACCAAATTGGCTAAGGGCCGTCTTGACCAACGGTTGGTTAACCTGCCATCCAACCAAAATGTCACGGTTCGCACTTGTGGCACGCCTGTCTATCTCAGGGTTTTGCAGCATAAAACCGGTAAAGGCGCGGCATATCTGCCAGCGCCTCGCGTTTTTTTCTAATGCTCGACCTTTCGGGCAATCGCCCCACGCATCAGCCAATGCGCGGATCTGTCCCGCACACCAACGCCTGCCAAGGCTACCCTGCCGCCGTCACGCTACAAAGGGCGTGCGGACTTTGATCTCCAGATAATCCTCGAGGCCGAAAATCCCGCCTTCGCGGCCATTGCCGGACATCTTGTAGCCCCCGAATGGTGATCCATAATCCGTCGCACGCCCGTTTACTGAAATCACACCGGCCCGCAGGCGGCGTGACACGCGGTCGGCGCGGGCGGCATCGCCGGTTTGCACAAATGCCGCCAACCCGTAATCGGTGTCATTGGCAATAGCGATGGCTTCTTCCTCGGTATCGAACGGGATCATCACCAGCACAGGCCCAAAAATTTCTTCGCGGGCGATGGCCATTTCATTGGTCACATCCGAGAAAACTGTCGGGCGCACGTACCAGCCCTGCTCGAACCCTTCGGGCTTGCCCAAACCACCGGCCAGCACGGTCGCGCCTTCATTGATCCCTTTTTCGATCATCTCTTGCACGCGCACAAATTGGATTTCATCAAACAGAGGACCGATGTGATCGCCCTCCTTGGTCGGGTCATCCACTTTCTGGCCTTCCGCCGCGGCCTTGGCCAGCTCTTGCGCGCGGGCATAGCAGGACCGCTCGACCAGCATCCGCGTGGGCGCGTTGCACGACTGGCCGGTGTTATAGAACACCTCCGCCACGCCTTCGGCGATCCGCGCCTCAAGATCGCAATCGGCAAACACAAGATTGGGGGACTTCCCGCCCAGCTCAAGCGTCACGCGTTTGATCGTGGGCGCGGCGGCGCGGGACACTTCGACACCTGCACGGGTTGAGCCGGTAAAGGATACCATCGCCACATCCACATGCGACGAAATCCGCGTGCCAACTGTGGGGCCATCGCCCTGCACAAGGTTGAACACCCCCGCAGGATAACCCGCCTCGGCCACGATCTCGGCATAGATTTGCGCCGACAGTGGCGTATGTTCAGAGGGCTTTAACACGCAAGTCGCCCCCGTCGCCAAAGCAGGCACCACCTTGAGCGCGATCTGATTGATCGGCCAGTTCCACGGCGTAATCATTCCTACCACGCCAATGGGTTCGCGGGTCACGATATCACCATTGGACCGGGTCTCTTCCTCGACCAGCTCCTCCATCGCGTCGATGAAAGAGGCCAGATGCCCCGCACCGCTATCGGCCTGCACCTCACGCGACATGGTCGCAGGCGCGCCCATCTCAATGGTCATTGCCTCGGCCAAATCGCCTATCCGCCGCTTGGTCACTTCCAACAGCTTGTGCAACAGGGCCAGACGCTCCTCTTTTGAGGTTTGCGAAAACGTGTCAAACGCGGATTTGGCGGCGGCAACAGCGCGGTCAACATCCACGGCACTGCCAAGGGTCAGCGTCCCGATCTGCGTATTTGTGGCGGGGTTTTTGATCGGCATTGTTGCGGTTCCATCAGGGGTGACCCATTCGCCATTGATGTAGAATTTATCAAGATTTTGCATGGTCGTCCTTACGTCTTTTCAGGGGGTGACAGGCTGCTGTGCCATGGTCAGGTGCAGCTCGGTGCCGGTGTAGGGGGAGGCCGCGATGGCCGCATCGTCAAGCTCAACCCCAAGGCCCGGCGCGGTGGGCGGAATGACATAGCCATCCTCCCAAGTAATGTCGGTCTTGAGGCAGGACATATACGGCCCGTCAAATGTGCCGATGCTTTCAAGGATCAGGAAATTCGGACTACAGGTCGCGATCTGGATATTGGCGGCGGCAACCACCGGTCCGCAATACAGATGCGGCGCGATTTGCGCCTGACGGGTTTCGGCCATACCGGCGATCTTTTTCGCCTCTAACAATCCACCCACGCGGCCAAGGTTAAGCTGCAAGATCGAGGCCGCGCCTGTCTCTAGCACGCGGGCAAATTCATGCTTGGTACAAAGCCGTTCCCCAGCCGCAACAGGGATAGAGGTAAACCGCGCGATTTCGGCCATATCGGCGGGGTTTTCCGGCGTGGTCGGCTCCTCGAACCACAGCGGATCATAGGCCTCAAGCCGCCGTGCCATGCGCTTTGCGCCCGAAACCGTGAACTGCCCATGCGTCCCGAACAACAGGTCCGCACGGTCGCCCACCGCCTCGCGGATACGCTTGCAAAACAGCTCCGACAGGGTGAGATCCTCAAGCCGCGGCTGGTGCCCGTCATAGACACTATAAGGGCCTGCAGGGTCGAATTTTACGGCCGTGAACCCCTTCTCGACCATCTGCACCGCGACCTCGGCTGCGAGATCGGGATCATCATACACACTGGGCGCGCCCGGTTCGGGATAGACGTCCCCCTGCGGCGGATAAAGATAGGTGTAGCTGCGTAAACGGTCGTGCACCTTACCGCCCAGCAATTGATACACGGGCTGATCGGCGGCTTTGCCGATGATATCCCAACAGGCCATCTCAAGCCCGCTCAGCACCCCCATCACGGTCACATCCGGCCGCTGGGTAAACCCCGCGCCATAGCTTTGCCGCCACAGGCGCTCAATGTGGTGCGGGTCCGCGCCCTCGAACTGGCGCTCGAACATTTCGCGCGCCATGGCCGTGACCAGATCAGGCCCAAAGGTCGCGTTGTAAATCTCGCCCACGCCGGTAATCCCGCAGGCGGTTTTGAGCCTCACAAAGATGAAATAACGCCCGCCATGACGTGGCGGCGGGTTACCAAAAACGAATGTCTCGATGGTCTCAAGTCGCATGGACCAAACCCCTTCCATTATTCCCGCAGGCCACATCCTCAAGGATCATCTCGGCGGCGCGCGTGGCCAGCATCATCACCGGTGCATTTGTGTTGCCCGAGGGAACAGACGGAAAAGCAGAGGCATCCACCACCCGCAAACCTGCCACCCCGTGCACCCTTAACCGGCTGTCCAAAACAGAATCCTGCACGGTTTTCCCCATCCGGCAAGTGCTGGTAGGATGGAATACAGTGCCCGCACGGGCGCGGAAATCATCCATCAGCGCCTCGGGTCCGGTCACGGCAGGATCAGGCAACAGACGGTGGCGCGTAACATCGCGCAACGCCGGAGCCGCCGCCAGCCGGTCAATCACCGCCATCGCACGCTGCGCGCCGTCACGGTCGTGTTGCGTGGCCAATGAATTGGCGCGGATCACCGGTGCATCCAGCGGATCGGCCGAACGGATCGCGATTTCCCCGCGGCTGTCAGGACGGCACAGCTGCGCACTCAACAGATAGCCCGGTTCGCGGTCCGGCACAGGTAACCCGTCCGGCCCGATGTGATAGGATAGCGGGTTGCAGTAAATCTGCATGTCCGGCGCTACGCTGTCTGCTGTGCTTTTGACATAGCCGCCCACCTGATTGACCGGCACCGCCAAAGGCCCCCGCCGCGTCAGCAGATAACGCGCCCCCGCCAATACCCGCGGCACCAACCGCCCCAGCGTATTGTTAAGCGTCGGCACCGTGGCGCGGAACAGATGCGAAATCGCCAGATGATCCTGAAGCCCCTGCCCCACCTGCGACAGGTCATGCCGCACCTCAATGCCCATCTCCCGCAAAAGCGCTTGGGGTCCGATCCCCGACAACTGCAACAGCTTGGGCGAATTGATCGCCCCTGCGCATAGGATCACCTCGCAGCTTGCGGCGACATCAACCGTCTGTTCCCCCAAACGGTAGCGCAGGCCCACAGCCCGCGCCCCGTCAAACGTGATCTTCTCGACCAGCGCATGGGTCACAACATCCAGATTGGCCCGCCCTCGGGACGGCGTCAAAAACGCATCTGCCGACGAACAGCGCAAACCGCCCCGCACCGTGCTACGGTAATGGCCAACCGCTTCTCGTGTTGCAGCGCTCAGGTCATCACAAATGTCCCAGCCGCATTCACGCGCCGCGTCAAAAAAGCGCCCCGAGAATTCATGCATCTGATCGCTCAGGTCGCTCACGCTCAGCAATCCCTCGCCGCGCTGGAGAACAGCACCGCCTGCGCCCCGTTCCAGATGGCGCTCCATCCGCTCATAGGCCGGGCGCACCGCATCCCATGACCAGCCTGTAGCGCCCGCATCCGCCCATCCGTCAAAATCAACCGGCAGGCCGCGCATATAGGCCATCGCATTGATCGAGCTTGAGCCCCCGATCACCTTACCACGCGGCCAATAGGCCACACGCCCCCCCAACCCCGCATCCGGCTCTGCGTGGTCGTTCCAATTCAAGGATTTGTTCATAAAGTTCACGCCATAACCGATGGGAACCTTGATCCAGAACCGCCGGTCAGAACCGCCCGCCTCGATCAACAAAACCCGCGATTTGCCGTCGCGGGTCAACCGCTCGACCACAGCACAGCCCGCCGATCCGGCCCCTACAATAATGTAATCATATTGAGCGTGGGCCATCGCATAACCTTCCTCCGTAAGCTGCATATATGATCGCAACGCCCTACCTCCGACAAACAATCGCTTTGGCGTCATTGGGTCGGTTCCGGTTAACGCTTTGGCGCTTCACCTTCGCGTTACTTTCGGCCTACATTCAGACGATTGCGCCGTTGTGTAGCGCAGGCAAAGCGATAGGTGCCCCATGCGACTGCCCCATGTAACATGGCTACGAGCGTTCGAAGCCGCCGCGCGCCACAGCAGCTTTTCCGACGCGGCCCATGAGCTGAACCTGACCCCCGCCGCCGTCAGCCAGCAAATCCGCCTGTTAGAGCAACATCTGGGCACGCCCTTGTTCCGCCGCCTGCCCCGCGGCGTGGAATTGACCGGCATGGGTCAGGCCTATGCCCTGCCCGTGCGCAAATCATTTACCGAAATGCAAACCGCGACCGAAGGGTTGTTTACTGTGCGCCGCAAACGCAAGGTCCGCATCCGCGCCTCGATCAGCTACGCAACACTGGTCCTTGCGCCGCGCCTCAAGGCTTTTCACGATCTACATCCCGAAATCGAGATTTCCCTCTCGACCGCTGTCTGGTCGGACCGGATGGAAGATGAACCCATTGATGTCGATATCCGCTATGGCACCGGCCATTGGGATGAGACCGAAATGTGGAAGCTGCGCGACGAAGTAGCCACAATCGTCTGCCACCCCGACCACCTAAGCAGTTTCGGGCCATCCCCGCGCATTCAGGATTTGCTGGGTAGCGGTCTGGTGACGATCCTCGGCTCGGAAGTGGAATGGCGGCGGCTGTCGGATATCTACACATTGAACCTGCCCGAACCGCCTGTCTGGCTGGCGGCTGATTCATCGCTGATCGCCATTCAAAGCATCGCCGCCGGTTTTGGCACCGCATTGATCAACGAAAGCTTTACCCAACCCTTCGTCGAGCGCGGCAGTCTGGTGTCGCCCTTTGAATACCGCCTGCCCATGCGCGAGGCCTATTACATGGTCATGCGCGACGATACCCACGTCAGCGAGGAAATCAGGATTTTCCGCGATTGGCTGATCGGCCAAATCCCCGCCTAGGCCCAAAGCGGCCTAGGAGAATTTTTTGGCAAAATGCATCAAAAGATCCGCATCCGACAGCAAGGCCGTCAGCTCTGATTTGGTCAACCAGCCAATGCCCTGATCCGCAGATTTCGCCAGCTCAAGCTTGGCCCGCGCAGTCGCCGCATCCAGATTGACAGTGCCCACCGCCAGAACCGAAGGTGCCGGCAGGCTGGCCACATGGGTATCGGCATCATGCAGATCCGTCAGTACCCGCACCGGGCTGATCGCCAGTTTGGCATATTCCGTCTGCAAATCATCCGTGCGTCGTGACACTTCAGGCGGTGCGATGTCTTCGGGGATAGACAGCAAACCGGTAAACCGGTCCTTATAGATGCGCGCGGTATAGCGCGACACAGCAGGCGCAAGGACCAGCCCGATCAGCACCGGCGCAAGCCAGTAAATCTGGTTCGGCACAAAGATCAGCACAGCCACCAAAGCAGCCAAACCCACAACCATCTGCTTCCAATGACTCCCCAAGGCTTTGGCCCAGGGCATATCACTTGCATCGCGGCTTTGCGCGGCCCAACCGCTGTCACGACCGCTTAGGATTTCAAAAAGCTGCTGCACCTGAAAGAACATCAAGATCGGCGCCAACAAGGCCGATAGCAAAATCTCGAGCAGCGCGCCCCCCAGAATAAAGCGAACACCCCCGAAAGACCTGCGCACTTTGGGAACCAGAATGGCACGGATCACGCCCGTCACCTTGGGCAGAAACAGCATCCCCATCGACAAGGCAAACAGCCATGTCATCCGCACCGAGTCAAACACCGGCCACTGAGGGAACAGCTGTAGCACATCGTCAAAATAGCTTTGTTCATGCATCAAACTTTGCACGGTCAGCATGCCACCCACCAAAAGCATGGCCAGCCAAAGCGTCGACATCAGATAAGAACCGATGCCGATCAGGAAATGCGCACGGTTGGACCACGTCAGCCCCCGCGTGCCGACCAGTTTGGCGTGTTGCAAGTTCCCCTGCGCCCAGCGTCTGTCGCGTGCCGCAAGGTCCAGCAGCGATTGCGGCGACCCTTCCCAGCTACCGCCAAGGTCGGTATCCATGCGCACTTCGAACCCGCCTTTGCGGATCAACGCGGCTTCGACAAAATCATGGCTCATCACATGGCCGCCAAACGGCATCCGGCCGGGCAGTTCGGGCATACCACAGCAGGCGGCAAAGGCGGGCACGCGGATGATGGCGTTATGACCCCAATAGTTCCCGTCGCGCCCCTGCCACGCGGATACACCCCGCGCGATGATCGGGCCATAAACCCGTCCTGCGAATTGCTGGATACGTGCAAACAAGGTCGTGCCGCCCATCAAAACCGGCACCGTCTGCAAGATACCCAAACGCGGGTTTGCCTGCATCCGGCGGGTCAGCGTGACAATCGTATCCGCGCTCATCAGACTGTCGGCATCCAGCACCAGCATGTGGTCATAACGCCCGCCCCACCCTTCGATAAAGTCGCGCAGATTGCCTGCCTTGCGCCCGATGTTTTTGGCGCGGCGGCGATACCAGACAGACATTTTTCCCGCCAATGTATCGCGCAAATGGATGAAACAGGCTGTCTCTTGCGTCCAGACGTCGGGATTGGTCGTGTCGGATAGAATGAATATCTCGAAGGCGTCATTCTCACCTTTGGCGGTAATATCCTCGGCCATCGCCTGAAGCGCCGCACAGGTGGCTGCCGGATTTTCGTTATAGACCGGCATAATGATGGCCGTGCGCGTGGTCAGCGGGGCCTCATCTGCATCCTTCGGGGCGCGGGTGGCAAATGCCGCGGCAAACGCCTGTGTTGCCGATAGCGCGATCCAGCCGAAAGTGATGGTGAACAGCACCAGCAACAATGTCTGCAAAACAGTCGAGGATTCATTGCTGAACACAAGGTTCATCTCGACGAAACCGTAAACCGTTATCGCCGCAGCCCCGCCAAAGGCGACAAACCGCGCCAGATAAACCAGCGGCGATTGGGCTATTTGACTGCGCGGTGCCGGCGCAGTCAAATCCTGCGTCGGCATATCAAGAGGCGCGGATTGCGGTGTGGGCCCCACCGACGCTATCGACCCGATTGGACTATTCATTCAGCAACAAGCCTATACACCCAACTTTCCGACTCCGGTCCGTTGGGCCCCATCAATGTCAGCTCAAATTCGGTCAGACGGGACGCGCTGGGATCGAATTGCATGAAGGCGCGGATGGTCTTGCCATCGGGCAAAACCGTCTTCACCACATTCGCCACCTCGGTGCCGTTTGCCCGCGCCTTGACGGTGATACCCTCGGCCCATGCTTCGTCTTTTGCAAAATCCACCACGACCGCCCGCTTATCGGTGTCATTGATATAGGCCCCCGACCGGAAGGCCGTCACACGCCCGATCGGCGCAGTGTCAGGTGGCTCGCTGCACCAATGCAGGCGGTAGTTATATTCATAACCTTCATCAGACGGGACCAGCGGCTCACGGGGGCGCCAGAAGGCTACGATATTATCGTTGAACTCGTCCGAGACCGGAATCTCGATCAGGATGACCGCACCCGGCCCCCAATCGCCGACCGGCTCGACCCAGCCACTGGGGCGTTTTTCATAACGCGCCTCGGCGTCCTGGTAATAGTCGAAATCCCGCTGTCGCTGGGTCAGGCCGAAACCTTTGGGATTTTGATCGCTGAACGCGGAAATCTGCAATGTCGGCGGATTGGAAAGCGACCGCCAAAGGCGCCTGCCGCTGCCCGTGATCATCTGCAATCCTGAACTGTCATGCACCGCATCGCGGAAATCGTCACGGCCTGCACGGCTGGACGGGCCAAAGAAATACATCGACGTCAGCGGCGCGATCCCGATCTGGTCAATCTCGCGGCGCGGGAACAGCCGGCAACGGGTCTGCATGACGGTCGTGTCTCCGGGCGAAATTTCGAATTCGAACGCCCCTGTGCAGGACGGCGTGTCCAGCAAGGCCCGCACAACAACCATCTGCGCGCCGGGGTCGGGCACTTCGATCCAGAAATTGGTAAAGCGCGGGAATTCCTCACCATCGCCAGAGGCCGTGCGCACCGCAAGCCCGCGAGCGGACAAACCATACAACAACCCCCGCGCCACACCGCGGAAATAGCTGGCCCCCTGAAACACCACAAATTCATCCAGCACATCAGGCCGGTTGAACGGCCCGCGCATGCGAAAGCCGGAATACCCGATCCCCTCTTCGGGCGGGTTTTGCTGCATCTCGGAGACTTCTTCCTGATCGAAATAGGCGGGATCAAAGGTAAAAATCGACGGATCAAACCGCAGATCAAATGTCTCCTCGCCCTCGATCACTGCAATATTGACCGGATCCTGATAGATCACACCGGGAGGCATCGGATCAAACGCAAGCCTGTCGCCCTGTGCCTTCAACGGCACCTGTTTGCTGCGAATGGCGCGGTAAGCATCATAGTTCAGCCCGTCGAACACGCCCGACAATTCCCCCTCGGGGAGGTTTGCCTCGCTTTGCGACTTGGTGCGGGCCAATTGCACAACGCTGTCAAAACTGCCCGACGCCCCAGTGGTGGGCACCAATAGGCTGTCAAAATTTATCAAAGGCGCATCCTGCGCAGCCGCCCGCAAAGGCGAAAGCGCCGGCATCAAACCCGCAAAAGTAAGCGCGGTAAACGCACGACGGGACATCATAGGCTGCTTCATCGGCAAACCACACGTGCCGCATAGCCGTCCAGATCAAATGCGGACTGCACACCGGGTTGCAAAATCATCACTGTCATCCTCTTACGCCCACCCAGGCATCTGCCAACCATGTTTCGGTCAGGGCCTTATCACCCTGTCTTAGAAACGCGCGCAGACTCACAGGTCCGGTTCCTTGTTGTTCAAAGTCAAATGCAAGACGCCAACGATTGGTTCCCACAATTTTATAAGCCCCTACAGGTTCTACAACTTTTCCGTTGGTTGCTTCGACCATCGGCACCACGCCGCTTTCGTTGTCGAGGTCATTAAGCGCAGGCCCTTCAAAGTCAATCACCATCTTGCCCACCCCCTGCGGGATCGGGTTGCCCGGGATACCCCCCTGCCCTTGCCGCGTGGCCACCACCGAGGCAACCGCAAGGGTTTCAGGGTCACGCGCGCGCCATTCGATATCATAATCAAACGTCAGGCTATCCCCCCGTTTGACAGGTTTCTCGGGCACCCAATATGCCACGATGTTGTCGAATGTTTCATCTTCGGTGGGGATTTCCACCAATTGCACCACACCGCGTCCCCAGTCGCCCATCGGCTTGATCCACGCAGAGGGGCGGCGGTTATAAAATACGCCGTCATCCTGATAATGCCCAAAATCGCGATCCCGCTGGATCAGGCCGAACCCCTTGGGGTTTTCATCCATAAAGCTGGCCGTGGACACGCCCGCAGGATTGTTGAGCGGCCGCCAGATATGCTCACCCGAACCGGTCCGCATGGCCAGACCGTCACTGTCGTGAATCTCGGGGCGCCAATCCTTGCCGATGGTACGGTCGCGTTCGGAATACCAATACATGCTCGTCAAAGGTGCCACACCCAGCCGTTCGATATCCTTGCGCGCAAACAAATGCGCGCTGATGCGGGTGACATGCCCGTCCTCGCCGGTCAGATCGCGTTTCAGGCCGAAACGGTAGGCACCCGTGATCGACGGACCATCCAGCAACGCCCAAACGCTGATATCCTCGACATCCGATTCCGAAGGCCCCAGCCAGAATGTGGTAAACCGCGGGAATTCTTCGGGCCGGTCCAATCCGGTATCCACAGCAATACCGCGCGCAGACAGGCCATATTGATGCTCTGGCCCGTCGGTGCGGAAATAAGACGCCCCAAGGAAGGAAACCCAATCCGGTTTCATATCCGGCCGCATCACCCGAAACCCGGCAAAGCCATAGCCCTCGGGCAGGTCATGTGCAGGGCTGTCTGCGGGCATGGAGAAAATGTCTTCGTTAAACAGAACCTCCCGCGCGGTCCCGTCCGCACCACGCACATGGATGGTCACCGGTTCGGGGAAATAGCGGCCCGGGTGGAACAGTTGCACAGCAGAATCCGCAGCGCCGGGATACAGGCTTTCTTCGTTGCGGAAACGGATTTTCCAATGCGCGTTATAATCCACCTTTTCGATGAGCTCGGGCGCGGGGTTGGCTGGCGGTACAAAGGCGTTTTGGGACATATACCTTGCTTTCGCGATGACGTCCTCGAAACTCATCGCCTCGGCGGGACCCATCCGCGCCTGTTGCGCCACCGCGCCACTTGCCGCCAAGGTCGCTGCCAGCGCGGCAGACCCTTGCAGAACACTGCGCCTATTCAGGCGACCGCCCCGTCCGGCATCCGCGGCTTTATCCCGATTACGACCCATGTGAGGAAAAGGTGGCTTAAGCGTCATGATGCGCGAACTCCTGTCTGTCTTATCACCGATGCGCTGCGCATGGATCGTTAATTACTATAGGTCGGCTATCTAGAAAGCAGTCGACCACTATCAAGGTAAAGTTGTTACCCAGCTGTTTGCGGGCGTCAATTTGCCCAAATCACAGACAAACAACACTATATTCCGCCCATTTTCTTATCGCCGACGGCATAAACCCGCCGCCCTCCCCGATCACCGGCCCGCATAGCGAAAAAATCCGCATAAGGCGAAAGCCGGCACTTGGAGCATGGCGAATGGCAGACTACTTCACTATGTCAGACATATTGATCAACAATTTGCGAGAAATCGTTATGCAGGACCGGCCCGACACATTGGCCAAGCTCATGGATGATATTTCTGCGCAGGTTCAGTCGGACGAAGTCCAATTGGGCAGTCTTGTTGAAGCTATCGGACAGGCCAGTTTTACCACTCTGCTTCTGATGCCCTCGGTCGCGCTTGTCACACCACTCAGCGGCATTCCTTTGTTTTCCTCCTTGATGGGCATCCTGATTTTTCTGGTCTCGATCCAGATGTTGCTCAGACGCGAACATTTGTGGCTGCCCAAGTGGATGCTGCGCCGCAAGGCCAGCGGTGCGCGTATCAGGGCCGCGCTTGCCCGTATCCGGCCTGTGATGGTCTGGCTTGATCGGCACACCTGCGAACGGCTCACCATTTTTATGCACAGGCCCCCGATCTTTATTCCGCAAATCCTGTGCGCCGCCTCCGGATTGGTGATGCCCCTGTTCGAGCTGGTCCCGTTTTCATCCACCCTGATCGGTATGGCGATTACATTGCTATCGCTTGGGATGCTGGCCCGCGACGGCTTGTTTATCCTGCTGGGTTTTGTGCCCTACGGCGCATTGGCCTTCCTGATCTTTTCAGCCAGCTGAAACCGCCTGCTCATTCACTGACTTCAAAAAGCCCCGGCTCAAGATCCGCCCAAAAGGCGACGATTGTTTTACTGTTGAGCGCCGACATCCAGCCATGGCGATCAAAGTCGGCAATCAGAACAGGGTCGGACAGGCGACTGCGGAACAGGGCGCGATCCGCGTCGCGCCGCGTGGGAGAGCGGGACGCAACCGCCTCTTGCACTGCCTTGAGCCGTTTGGCCCGATCGGTTTCCGGCACAGCGGGCTGTGCACCAACCTTGGTGAAATCCTCGTCGATGGCGCGGCGCAGATAGCTGACGGGGCTTTTCACCTCACCGCGTTCGGACACATAGGCCAGCTTTTCGCTGACGTAATCCTCACCATGCTGCGTCAGCCACTGGCGGGCCAGCCGGTCACTCACCCCCAACGCGCGCAGCGCAGCATAGACCTCGCCCTTGCGCAGCCCTGCTCCGTCATCGATATCAAGTATAGACAGCTGCGGATTACGTTTGATCAACAGGCGGATATGGCTGACCGCCCTGCCCTCTTTGCGGATCTCGGGTGTGATCATGATGTCCGAAACCTTGTTCACCTCTGCCACCGCAGGTTTGATGATCTTGGCGTTGAGATGCTTGTAACTCTCGTAATACTCCGATCCGTCAACGCCCATCAGGCGGCGGAATGTCTCGAGCGGCCACCAACCGGTCGAGCCTGTCCCGATAAAGCGGAAACAGTTTTCATAAAGCGCCAGCGCATGGCCGCCGGTAAACTGGCGTTGGATATTGAGATTGATCAGCGCAAATACTTTGGGATCGTGCAGCTTTTCCGCCAGCGCGGGGGAATAGGCATATTCGCACACGCCATCCTTTAGCTTGGCAAACGACAGCAGCGCCGAGACACCCCACTCCTGCCGTCCTTTTTCATCCAGCATATCCCATTCGGCCACCGTCTCGGCCAAGCCGCGCAAAGACGCCTTGAGCGACTCGGTATCGTTGGAGTTGTAGCCGATCATCATGCACAATGTGCGCGCATCAATGCGGTGGGTGCTGCGCGATATCAGCGTGTCATAAGCGTTGAGCAACAGCACATTCGACAGCTTGCGCTGCAATAGCGTCAGCTTCCCCGAGACATGGATTGCCGCGACATTCTTTTTCACGGACGGTCGGCGCAACGCCCCCGTCAATCTGGTGTTGTCATCTGCGTTCATGGCACTGCTCTTTTTTTCACCACCTTACCCCAATGGGGACCCGCCGTAAAGCCGCGCGTGGGTTCCTATAGCGCCATTGCTTTGCGCCGCCGCTCATGGATTAAAGGGACCCAAATACGGGAGCGTTTCACGGCCTTGTTCGAGGCATCGCGACCAACTAGGCTCTAATCCGTTAATAATAGGCTCTACCCGGATTCGGGTGCCTCCTTTCCCGCGAATCGGAGTCCTTTATCCTGTGTTTGGGTTCCCTTGATCCTGCAATCGGGTACCCTTCACCCTGAATTCAGGTCCCCAAAGTGGTCTAAGGTACTGTATTTATGTGGGGAAATGTAGGCTATACTATCTAAAGATAGATAAAGAAAACAAACTCTGTGTTGTCTTCTTTTTTAATTATCAGGTTTCGCGGCGAAACCACAACAAGAGGATGGTGATGTGAGAAGATTTCTGTGATATTGCAGAAAACAACGAACATAGTGAGGCAAACACATGGCGAGCAAGGACACCCCCCTTCCCCCTTATTACAACATCGACCCGGAAAAAGCAGCAAGTCGTCTGGCCGATCCTGTTACCACAGCGCGATTTGCAAAAGCCGCGAATTTTGCAGCGAAAGGCCGCGATGATCTCGCGCGGCGCGGCTATTCCCCCGACGGGAAAAAGCACCTGCGTAAATTCTCGACGTGGGAAATCTGTAAATACCTTATCCCACTTGCCCCGGCCCATTTCCGCCGCGTGCTGAAACAACACCCCGACCTGCCCCAAGGCTCTGGCGAGGGGGGGTCGAAATGGTTCACCCTCGAAGAAGTGTTACAGCTGAGACAGCATTTCGCCGCCGAAGGGGCCGCGGACCGCGAATACCTGCCCTACCGCCCCGAAGGGTTGCCCGCCAAAGTGCTAGCCGTGGCGAACTTTAAAGGCGGCGTTGGTAAAACCTCGACCTGTGCGCATCTCGCGATGAGCGCCGCGTTGGATGGGTACAAGGTGCTGGTGATTGATCTGGACAGCCAAGGGTCGATGACTTCGATCATGGGCGGCACGGTCAAGGACGAATGGGAAACGGCCTTTCCGCTGATTGCTAAACACTTCGCGGGGCATCTGGCCGCTGAAAACAGCGTGTTGGCTGCGGGAGGTTTCGCGACGAAACCTCTGGACGAAACGCTGCAAGCGGCAGCCGAAGTAACCGCGGATGACGTGATCCAGAAAACCCACTGGCCCAATATTGATCTGATTGGCGCGCAATTGAACCTTTATTGGGCCGAGTTTCAGGTCCCCGTATGGCGGATGCAATTGCGGTCTTGGCCGCTTTGGGATGCGCTTGGCGGGTTTCTGGAGGATGGAGGGCTGTTGGATAAATACGATCTGATCTTTCTCGATACGCCCCCTGCCCTTGGCTATCTCACGATCAATGCTTTGGCTGCGGCAGATATCCTGCTGGTGCCGCTTGGCGCGTCCTTCCTTGAGTTCGATTCGACGGGGCGGTTTTTTGACATGCTCTATTCCACATTTGCCAGCATCGAGGACGGCGAGAATATGACCCGCGCGGGGGCGGGATTAGAGGAAGTCCGGTTTGAATGGGACGCCGTGCGCGCCATGATCACCCGTTTTGATCCGGCACAGCAGACCGATCTTGCCAATGTGATGCAGGCCTATTTTGGCGACTTTATGACCACCTACCGGCAGGATTTTACCGCTATGGTCGGGCAGGCCGGTGAGCAGGTCAGCGGGATTTATGAGGCCGATTACCGTGAATTTAACCGCGACACCTATGTGCGGGGCCGCGAGACATTCGACCGCACATGGGGCGAGGTGAAAGAAATCATATTGGGTTGCTGGTGGCGTGACCTGCAAATGAACGCAACGCCCGACGCGGCAGCACAGGAGTAAGATATCATGGCTAAACGTCGTAAGCTCACCGCGCCAAGCGTCGAACACCTCAACCAGATCGAAGAGGAGTTTCGCCGCGAAACCTCTCCCAATCCGGGGATGGCGCCGATTGCCCAAGTGGCAGCGGAGAACGCTATGAATGTAAATGTTATTGATCCGGTCACGCGTGCCAAATTGGCCGAGCTGGATAAACACCGCGCCGCAGAGGCACATGGTCTGGTGGCGCGGCTGATCCCGATTGACGCGGTTGATCCCTCGCTTTTGACCCGCGACCGGATGGAACTGAACACTGATGATTTTGCAGAGCTGAAGGCCGCGATCCTTGCCAACGGGCTGCGTATGCCCATCGAGGTTTGCGAGCTGGAACCCGTAGAGGGGCAGCCGCGCTATGGGCTGATTTCGGGCTACCGCCGGTTCCGCGCGGTGAGCGAATTGCGCGGCCAGCCGGGGCAGGCGGCAGGCGTGATCGAAGCCTTGGTGCGGCCTGCGGTCTCGGCGTCGGCCAGCATGGAAGCAATGGTCGAGGAAAACGAAATCAGGGCGGACCTGACCCAGTTCGAGCGCGGGCGCATTGCGGTGCTGGCTGCGCAGAATGGTATCTACAAAGACGTCGAGGAAGCCACCGCGCAATTGTTTGCTTTTGCCTCCAAGGCAAAGCGGTCCAAGATCCGTTCATTTGCCAAAGTGTTCGAAGGGCTGGGCGATGTCCTGAGCTTTCCTTTGGCGTTGAAGGAAAAGCAGGGGCTGACGCTGGCGGCGGGGTTGCGTGACGGGGCAGGGGATGCGTTGCGTGATGCGCTTGCCACTGCAGAGCCTGCGGATGCTGCCGATGAATGGGCCGTGGTCGAGCAGGTGCTGGAGCGTCTCGCAGCCAAGCCGCCAACGGACAGCAAGGACCGTGGCGGCCGCCCCAAAACGCAGATGGAGTCGGTAAAGACCGGACGCGGCACGCGTATCGCATGGGGCCGAAAAGGGCAGGGGGTCGTGATCCAACTGGACGGGACGATCAAGGATGCCGATCTTGAAAAAGCGATCGAACTATTGCGTGAAGCGTTGTAGTTTTGTGAATGTATTCAGTGCTTTATGAAGTTATGGTGTCTAATTATCCTTGACAACTTCCACATAGGGGGTGCGCGGGCCAGAATAGGGCCCGCGCGCAGTTTTTGTGAGCTTGCGACCCCAGTGAAGCAGGACGGCGGGGGAATAGAGCCTAACCAACAGTCCCGGATTGATCTTTCTGGTGAGACAAAGGTGATTTTTGTACCGTTTAGTGAACGGCAACTGAGGGTTGCCTTTGGTGGACACCCGCGATTTAGCAGCGTAAAGGAACCGTGAAGAAGGGCAAATTCAGCCCATATATTTACGGGATACAGATAGGTTTATGTTCAACCGAGTTTCTCAGCTTTTCTCACGCTATGCCTCGCATCACGGGCAAATGAAGGCTCCGGGCTTTCCTCTCGTTGGTATGGACGGCGAGATGTTCGGAATGGTCGATCATATTCTTGTTCAGGGAGGGCGGTTGACTGTCGAAGGGTGGTGTTTCGCATCCTCCGTTGGACTTAAATCCGGAGGGGAATCTGACCATCAAACGCCCTCATTGACCCGCAGCGATGTCACCAGCCATTACGAAAATGACGCGTTCCCCACACCAGGGTTCAGCCTGAATGTCCGCTATGATCAGGGTCACACAGTGTTTTGGGTGATGCACGATGATGAGCGTTATGTCTTTACCTTGGACAAGTTTGCACAGGCCGATTTTACCCGAATGCGCCGGCAGCAAATTCTGCCTTTCACAGGGGCAGCTCTGACCGCGATACCGGCTGCTGCGCGCTGGTATACAACGCGGGATTTTGCCGCGCGAGCGCGGGTGAAATCAATCTTGGGGCTGCACGAAACGGTTGCCTCGGCACTGGTCAATGAAGCCCTGTTTGCAGAGGATGGCGAGCCGCCGCTGGCGGCCAGCGCTGATACGAAAATTACAATTGTGCTGCCGGTCTACAACGCGTTCCACTTGCTGCCCGATGTTCTGGAGCGGGTTCTTGCCCATACAGATCTGCCCTATCACCTCATCATAATCGAAGATAAATCTACGGATGAACAGGTGCGCCCGTTCTTGCGCAGCTGGCATGCGGCATTACCCGAGGCCACGCGCGCGCACATCGAGGTTCTGGAGAATGAGGAAAACCTCGGTTTCATCCGCTCGGTGAACCGTGCGTTTGATCGGGCGATCAGCCTGGGCAATCATGTTGTGCTGCTGAATTCGGATGCGTTTGTACCGCAGGGCTGGGCCAGCCGTCTGTTAGGCCCTGTGTTAGAGCATGATAACGTGGCAACGGTCACGCCGATGTCGAATGACGCTGAAATCTACAACGTTCCCGTGATCTGTGTGCGCAGTGATCTGGAAGAGGGTGTTGCGGACCGTATTGACGCCGCGGCGCAAAAGTTTTCGTCGACTGCTGTCCTTGCCGAAGCTCCGACAGGGGTCGGGTTTTGTATGGCGATGAACATCAAATACCTCAAGTTAGAGCCACAGTTGGATACAATCTTTGGCCGTGGCTATGGCGAAGAGGTGGATTGGTGCCGGCGGGTCAAGGCCCGCGGGGGCCGGCATCTGGGTCATGCCGGTTTGTTTGTTGAACACCGTGGCGGGACTTCTTTCGGGTCTGAAGAAAAGCTCAAACTGGTCTTGGCGAATAACCAGATTATTTCGCAGCGCTACACTGGCTATGACCAGATGGTGCAGGACTTTATCCACAACGATCCGATGAGCTCTCCACGTCTGGCGCTATCGCTTGCCTGGGCGGATGCGCAGGCGGCTGTGGCGGGGTCCGGTCCGGTGCCAGTCTATATCGCCCATGATATGGGGGGCGGTGCCGAGCATTATCTGGAGCGCAGGATCGAGGGTGATCTTGAGACCGGTGCTGCGGCTGTTGTTCTGCGTCTTGGAAGTGCGCATCGCTGGAAGGTCGAAGTGCACAGTGAACAAGGCATGGTGAGCGGCGCTCTGGAAGAAATGTCGCATTTGATGGAGCTGATGGATCTGCTGTCCGCGCGTCATGTTGTGTATTCCTGCGCAGTCGGTGACCGTGATCCGATCGAAGTGCCTGCATTGCTGGACCGGTTGTCAGCCGGATCGGCCCATAGTCTGGATGTGTTGGTGCATGATTTCTTTCCTGCAAGCCCGTCTTATACCTTGCTGGACGCTGATGGGGTGTATCGCGGCATGCCTGTTGCCGGTCACGGGGATAAAGCACACCAAATGCGCAGGCCTGATGGCAGCACTGCTACGCTGCGCGAGTGGCGACAGGCATGGGGGGCGACATTGGGCAAAGCAGACTATGTTACGGTGTTCTCCCAAAACAGCGCTGATCTGATGCTACAGGCCTATCCCGATATTGCAGCGCAACTGCGGGTCATGCCGCATAGTATGCTGCATGATGTGCCGCAGACGCCCGTGGGCGGGGGCAAAGACGGCCTGCCTGTTATTGGTGTTCTGGGCAACATCGGATTGCAGAAAGGTGCCAAGGTCCTACAGGATCTAAGCCGGCATCTGGCGCAGACGCGTCAGGCCCATCTGGTTGTGGTCGGGAATATAGATCCGGCTTACGCTTTGACCGCTCCTGCAAAGGTTCATGGGTCTTACAAGCTGTCGGATATTCCGGGACTTGTTCAGAAATACGGGATTACGGATTGGTTGATGCCCTCGATCTGGCCCGAGACGTTCTCTTATGCCGTTCATGAGGTCATTGCGACGGGTTTGCCTGTCTGGAGTTTTGATCTGGGGGCGCAAGGGGATGCGGCACGCGCTGCAGCCCAGGAGCGTGGGCAGGGCGGGGTCCTTGAGCTTGACTTGCATGACCCTGAATTTGGGCCGATGCTGGATACAATTTTAAAAGACGCAAAGGTACAACCTGATGAGTAGCGTATCTGTTCCTTACTCCCGACTGCGCGGAAAAGGGGTCGAGGTTCTGAGCCGCGGTCCTTCCTTATCGCTCAACCTGCCCAAAAATACGCGGCTTGAGGCACCTTCGTCTTTGAAATGGACGCAGTATGAACATTCGATCCATTTGGGCGCGTTTTCATATCAGGTGTCAGGCTATTGTTTTGCGGCACGCATCGGGCGCTATTGTTCGTTCGGCGAAGATATCCAGATCGGGCGGCAGGATCACCCGCTGACATGGGCCAGCACCAGCCCTGCATTCTATTTGCACGATAACCTGTTTTCCCTGAAGGGGGGGTTTGAAGGCGCAGAAGAATACCACAATTACAAGTTCAACAACGGTCAGCCCCCTACCAAGGTCCAGATCACTAACATTGGCAATGATGTCTGGATCGGCCATGGTGCGATGGTTAAAGCGGGGGTCACCATAGGTGATGGTGCCATTGTTGCAGCGAATTCTGTCGTTGTGAAAGATGTGCCGCCTTATGCTGTGGTTGCGGGTAATCCGGCCGTGATTAAGAAGTTCCGTTTGCCCCCCTCGCTTATCGCTCCGATGTTGCGCAGCAAATGGTGGCAGTTCGCCCCATGGCAACTGGATCACCTGTCTCCTACCAAGCCGGGCGAGTTTGCGCAGGGCGTGCTCAAGATGAATGGGCAGGTTGAACCCTTTGCCCCCACTGTCGTTGATTTGTCGAAAGAAGAAGAATGAGCACTGTAGTTTTCTTACATATTCCTAAAACCGCAGGGCAGACTGTTCATAATGCATTGGTGCCGGCCGTTGGCGGCCCTGCGCATGTGTCACCTATCCGCGTCCACACACAGGCGCCCAAGGGGCCACAAATGCCGGAAGGATACAGTCTCTATTCAGGGCATATCGACTGGACCGAGCTGGATACGCTACCAGAGGACAAATTCGTTTTCAGCGTGCTTCGGGACCCTCGGGAGCGGATCGCGTCGTTCTTTTTGTATCTCTACAAAGAGGCGCAGGCTCTGTCTAAAGAAGATCTTGCGTTACCCCAGAACACGGGCAAGCGCCGTCTTCTGGAGAACAGTGCAGATGAATATTTCCTGGGTGGGAATCCAAGCTGGCAACGGTTTATCCGCGATCATTACGACAATTTCTACTGTACCTATTTCGCTACCCGTCTGATGCGGGGATATGCGCAGGTGGTTGATCTGCCTCTGGAAGAGCTGTTGCTGCGTGCCCAGCGGGGGCTGGCGCAGTTGGATGCGGTGTATTCCACCAAGGACCTGAGCGGGTTGGAGGATGATATCGAGCGCTACCTTGGCAAAAAGATCAGTGTCACCAAGACCTATCATAACAAGGGCGCTGCCCCTCAGGGGGAAGCGCGCTGGCCCAAACTGCTGGAACGTCTGGAAAAGGACGAAACCCGCGAATTGTTGGAAAGCTTTGTCTGCAAGGACGAGGCTCTGATGAAGAGGATCGGCAGGGAATAACCTGCCGATTTAGCCTTTTTAGGGTCTGGTTTAGCCGTCATTCACCAGTCGGCGGTGGCCGCGGTACAGCAGGGTCAGCCCTGCGAGAAAACACAGCATTGATATGCCAAAGACATATATTAGAGATACGTAGGGCGCGTCATAATTGGCATAAAACCCACGGCGCATCAGCCCGACCACATGCACTATCGGATTGTACCAAAGAATGTCCCGGTAAGGTTGCGGGATGGTATCAAATAGAAAAAAGATACATGAAATGATGAACAACGGGCGCATCAGGATCGACCATGTGCGTTGCCAGACTGGAAAGCGGAGAAATAGGTAGCAATTGAACGTGCCAACGCCCAAGGCCAGACAGGCCGCCATGAAAAATCCCAGAACGACAGTGGGGTAGTCAGGCACGATTTTGGTGTCAAAGAATGTCAGGATTCCGAATAGGACCAGATAGGCAACTAAAAGCTGGGTCAGCAAATTGACGAAAAACCGCGCCAGGATCGCATCCAGATAGGTCACGGCAGGGTAGGCCAGCAGCGGTTTGGAAAATAATATTGACAACGATACTTTGCCGGACAGATCCGAATACATCAAAAAGGGCAGCATTCCCGAGGCGTAGAACAGCGGGAAACTAATGCCGAGGGCAGGCGATCTAAATCCTGCCGAGAAAATTATAGTGAGCAAGGCAATGCCAGCAACAGGCTCTAACACGGCCCAAAGATAGCCTCCGGGCGAGCGGCCATAGGTGGTGACCATTTCGCGCAGGACCAGCGCAAGGATCGTGCGCATACTGGCAAGCCGCCGTTTGCTGCGGTGTAATGTGTTGGGGCCTTGCGGCAGAGGCAAAGAAGACATCAGGCACCTTTTCACGGTGTTGGCAGATTTATATCACAGCAAGTTGCTGCTTGAGGTGTGATCGCATCTCAAGCTTTGGTATTCAAAGTGTTCTGCTGGTATGATTAAACGCAACGAGCAAAAAAAGAAACACATCGGAGAGCGTGTACGTGTCACAGGTTGCCCCAACAAACAATAAGGCCGCGCCGGCGAAAAAGGCACCTGTGGTTCCACCAACCGCCGGTCCCGCGCGTCCGCGTCGCCGTCACCGTTTGGCGCTGCTGAGTGCTTTTTTCATTGTGGTGGTTCCCGTCGGCGTGTTGGCCTTTTATCTTTGGTTTGTGGCAGCCAGTCAGTTTTCATCGACGGTCGGCTTCTCTGTGCGCAAAGAAGAGGTCGGGTCGGCGGTAGAAATTTTGGGCGGTATTACCGAGCTGTCGGGATCGTCCTCCTCTGACACTGATATTTTATACGAATACATCCAGAGCCAGAAAATGGTTACTCTGGTGGATGACCAGCTTGATCTGCGCAGCCTTTGGTCCAAGCCGGCCTTTGATCCGGTGTTTGCCTACGATAGTGACGGAACGATCGAGGACCTGATCGACTATTGGGGCAAGATGGTGCGTGTCTATTATGACAGCGGCAGTGGCTTGATCGAAGTGCGGGTGCTGGCGTTTGATCCTGATGATGCGCAGAAGATTGCCCAGGCTATTTTCGTCGAAAGCTCGGACATGATCAACGAGCTGAGCGCGGTCGCGCGCGAAGATGCTGTGAGATATGCCCGTGACGAGCTTGATACAGCTGTCGAGCGGCTGAAGTCGGCCCGTGAAGCGATCACACGGTTTCGCAATGACAACAGGATTGTGGACCCTACTGTAGATTTGCAGACCCAGGAAGGGCTGTTGGGGACGTTGCAGACGCAGTTGGCCGAAGCGTTGATTGATCTGGATTTGCTGTTGGCGACCTCACAAAACAACGATCCACGTGTTGGCAATGCCGAGCGCCGTGTCGAAGTTATTCAGGTCCGCATCGAAGAAGAGCGCCGCAAGCGCGGTATCAGAGGCGATGCTGATGACGGGGAGAGTTTCACGACGTTGGTAGGTGAATACGAACGCTTGGTCGTGGACCGTGAATTTGCGGAACAGACATATGTGTCATCTTTGGCTGCACGTGATGCCGCGCTGGCCGAAGCCCGCCGCCAAAGCCGTTATCTTGCCGCACATATCCAGCCCACATTGGCCGAGCGTTCCTTGTTCCCGCAGCGGGTGACGATACTGGGGTTGTTTGCGCTGTTTATGTTTATGGCATGGGCGATTTCGGTGTTGGTTGCCTATTCACTAAAAGACCGCCGCTAGAAGGCTGGCCCGATGATCGAGTTTCGCAACCTGACCAAAGTTTTCTACCTGCGCGGCCAGCGTAAGGTGGTTGCCGATAACATCAATGCTGTCTTTCCCACGGGGCGTTCTGTCGGGTTATTGGGGCGCAATGGTGCGGGCAAATCGACCTTGCTCAAGATGATTGCAGGCACGATGGACGCGACCGAGGGAAAGATCGTTTCGGATGGTTCTATTTCCTGGCCTGTCGGGTTTGCGGGGTCATTCCACGGAGAGCTAACAGGTGGGCAAAACGCGCGCTTTATCGCGCGTATTTACGGCGTGGATACGGATGAACTGGTTTCCTTTGTACGTGATTTTGCAGGGTTGGGTGGTCATTTTGATTTGCCGTTCCGGACCTATTCATCGGGGATGAAATCGCGTTTGGCATTTGGCGTTTCCATGGCTGTACCCTTTGATACCTATCTTGTGGATGAGGTGACATCGGTTGGGGATGCGACATTCCGTAGGAAAAGTGCGGAGGTGTTCCAAGCCCGCATGAAGCATGCCGGTGCGGTTGTCGTGTCGCACGGGATGAATCAGATACGCCAGCTATGTGATGCGGGTGCGGTGTTGGAGAACGGCAAGCTGTATTACTATGATGACGTGAACGAAGCGATCGCGCATCACAATGAAAACACCTCTAAATAAGACTTGTTAGTCTCTATTATATCCGCCTTAGCAGCGCGGCGAGGTAAACGCAGGCGGTGCTGAACCGACCTTGACGGCGTACGCCCAGACGGGCCAGCATCAAAGGGCTCCGCGGGCGTCTTGCAAAGCTGTCTAATGCGCTACGGGCATCAGGAGTAAGCAACGCATTGCAGGCCTGTAGAGCCTTGGTATTTGCATCAAGCCAGCTGCCATAGGTTGTCCCGAGCACCTGCATGCCCCGCTCGAATGTGGCGCGCCAGCCGTTGTGGGCCCCCATCAGGTTAGCGGCATGTTGGCGGTACAGGACTGTTGGATGTCCATCCACAACCACCTGTCCCCCTGCAGCGGTGACCAGAAGATACAGCCACCAGTCGTGATAGGGGATACCTTCGGGCACGCCTGCTTTGCGCACTAGCTCCAGCGCGGTCGGAGAGAGCACGGCGCTATGGCCGCTGACGATGTTCTGGACCAGTGCATTGGCAAAATGGGGAGTCGCATTGCCCGTGTTGGAGGATCCGATTTTGGTCATGGCATTGTCGACATGTATGTTTTGCGCGCCATACAGACAGGGCGTATCCGTGATTTGAAGGGAGCTGAGGGCATGATCGAGTTTTTCAGGAAGCCAGATATCATCTTGATCTGACAAGGCGGTGATGCCCGCAGGGAAATCGGGGTGGCACAGCAGGGACAGATAGTTGCTGACCACGCCTTTACGGGGGCCTTTGATCACACGCACGGGATGTTCTGCGCCATGTTCGCGGGCAAATTGCTGGATGATTTCAAGGGTCGCATCACTGGACCCGTCATCACTGACCCAGAGGGACCAGTTCGTGTGATGTTGATCCAGATAACTCTCCAGCTGCGCGCGCAGATGCGCCTCGCCGTTGTAGGTGCACAAGGCGATGGTGATATGGGCGGCGTTGGCGGGGGTGTTCGGATCAGTCATAGGCGGCCTTTACACTTAATTTCAACGAAAGTCTTTGGAAAGGTCATGAATTCGCCACGGGGTTTGCGTGGGAAGGGCAGAGCCGGAAGTTACCAGTTTCGAGGTGAGTGAAATTGGGCAAAGGAAGGCTTGGGGTGAGCTATTTCGAGCATCTGTATAATGTATCCGGATTAGAGGCTTTGGCCCCGTCCGGTTTGACAGGTCTGCAATTGGTCCAGCAAGGGGGGCAGACATTTTTGCAGGCGGCAGGCCGCGAGGCGGGGCAGGCTTTTGCGTGGAATGTGACCGGCAATCGGGCCTCTCTTGTTCAAAATGAAATTCTACAAACGGCGTCGGGTCTGTCGGCACCGGTGGTGATGGATGTGTTGGATTCATCCGAGTTGATCTGGGTTTACGGGGTCGCGGGGCAGGGAGCGGTTTCTTACCGCGTTGCAGCAAACGGGCAGCTGGTAGAGACCTCTAGTCTGGGCGAGCAAACCGGTGTGGTGACGGATGTGGCCACGGGAACCGCACAGGGGCATTCGGTGGTTTTGACTGCGACCCGCGGCGGTGAGGGGCTGGATCTTTGGCTGGAGGGGCGCGGGGGCAATTTCACCCATGTGCAGAACTACCGTCTGGCCGAAAGGGGCGATGGGGTTAGCGTCGAGATGGTCGAGATGGTCGAGGTTGCGGGGCGCACGCTGGCGGTGGTGGCTTCGCTTTATGACAATCGCATATCGAGTTTCGAGGTGGATGCGCAACGCGGGCTGCAACCCTTGTCGCAGGTCGGCGCGGATGACGGTTTGGGAATATCCCAGCCAACGCATCTGGAAGTTCTGGATGTGGGGGGCACGCAGTTTGTTCTGGTTGGCTCTTACGGGACCAGCTCGCTGACCTTGCTGCGCCTTGAGGATGATGGCGCATTGACCCCGTTGCATCAGGTAAATGATGATTTGGATACGCGGTTTCTGGGTGTTTCGGTGATGGAAAGCATCACGATTGACGGGCGTGTCTATGTTGTGGTGGGCGGGCGCGATGACGGGCTGAGCCTGTATACTGTGCTTCCCGAGGGGCGGCTTTTGCACCTGAGTAGCATTGCGGATTCGTTGCTAACGGGGTTGGACAATCCGGCCGCGTTGACCCTGCGCGCTGCGGGAGACGCGATCGAAATGTTTGTGGCAGAAAGCGGCGGGGGCGCGTTGGGCGCGTGGCGCATTGATGTGGGCAGTAACCTGATCCTCGAAGCGGACGATATCGCGGAGGGCACACAAGGCATCCGCGGTAGTAATTTGCAGGCCGGCGACGGGCAGGATGTGCTGATATCGGGTCTGGGCCGTGACACATTGTGGGGCGGGGAGGGCGCGGATGTATTCGTGATGCGCGCGGATGGCGGGCTGGGGGACCGGATCATGGATTTTCAGTTGGGCGTTGACCGGATTGACCTATCCGGGTTCGAGGGTTTTACCGGCCTGTCCAGCATCGTTTTCCAAGACCGTAATGACGGGGTCGGCGTGCGATTGGGCGATGAGTCATTTCGTATCACGGCAATGGAGGGCCAGATATTCACAGGAGCTGATTTTTCACTGGATGATTTCATCTTTAGTGACCGCATCACTGTGGATGCTGCGATCATGGGCCAAGAACGATGGGGCAGCGACGAGGACGAGCGGATCCTGGGGACTCTCTACCGCGAACAGCTGAACGGTAACGGTGGTAATGACACGCTGATTGCAGGGGGCGGCAATGATACGTTGAACGGGGGGGAAGGTGCGGATGACCTGTTCGGCGGGCTGGGAACAGATGTCGCGGATTACACCGGTTCGCGGGGGTCGTTGCGCGTGGATCTGCTGTTTCCTGAAATCAATACCAATGTCGCCACCGGTGATACCTATGACAGTATTGAAAACCTGATCGGCAGTGACGGGCGGGACAATTTACGCGGTACGTTTGATGACAACTGGATTTTCGGTGCCAGCAATGTGGATTACATTTATGGGCGTCGCGGAGATGATACGCTGGAGGGGGGCGTCGGGAATGATGTCCTGTTTGGTGGTGCTGGTGCGGATGTATTGATCGGAGGAATTGGCCTTGACCGTGCTCAATATTCGTCCAGTCGGGTGCCTCTTTTGCTTGATTTGGCATTGCCGGAAAACAACACGGGTGAAGCTATTGGCGATACATACAATAGCATTGAGGATTTGGCAGGGGGGTATGCTGGGGACAGGGTTTTTGGGAACGGGTTGAGCAACCGCCTGTTCGGGCGTCAAGGCGAAGACCGGTTAGATGGACGTTGGGGCGATGATTATTTGAACGGGGGTGCAAATTCGGATACGTTGGTCGGCGGGTACGGCGATGATACGCTGCGGGGGGGGACCCATGGAGATATGTTTATCTTTCATTTCGGCGATGACGTTATCGAGGATTTCAGCGTCAGGTTCGGTGATGTGATTGCATTCCGAACCGCAAACCTGCCGTTTTCTGCTGAGATATCTGTGACACAGGTCGTTTCACAATTAGCGCGGGTGCAGGATGGAGATGTTGTTTTTGATTTTGGAACTGTAGGGTCTTTGACGTTGGAAGATTTTACAGATTTGAACGGGCTCAGTGATCAGATAATCATATTTTAGCCGGAAATGGGCCTGAAATCGAGCGGGGAATGCCACGAAGTGGGCATAATATAAGGGCAGTTTATCGGTGCAATTTCGTTCTGATTTATTCAGGGGCCGGGCTGTAAGGGAATAGGGGATATTTTATGACGATTGGACAAAGTGATAGTGGGCATCATTTTTTGGATGTCGGTGGTGAATGCGCATTATGTGGCTGTGGGTGTAACGACATTGAAGACCAGAGCCTGAATAAAAGCAGCAGTGTTGTTTTCAACGATCTGTCGGAATTCGGGTCAGCCGGCGATGATTTCACGAACACAACCCAGACCACAGGGCGTGTTTCCGTGGGGGAGACCGTTTCGGGGGTGATTGAAACCGTCGGCGATCTGGATTGGTTTGCAATTACACTAGAGGCCAATCAAACGATCAATATTTCCCTGGAGGGTGATACGCTATCAGATCCGTATCTGCGTGTTTTCGATAGCCACAATACGGTTATTGGCATCAATGATGATGGCGGTTCTGGACTGGATTCATTCCTGACCTTCACTGCGTCCACGTCGGGAACCTATTACATCGAAGCAGGCGCCTATAGCGTGCAAACGGGCTCTTATGATCTGGAAGTAACCAGAGGGCAGAGCCTTTCCGAGCAGAGCTATGACCCTATTGATGCCCTGACATGGGGGACGCAATTGGCGGATCCGATGGATATTACCGTTTACTTCGGCACATCCGGATACAGTAGCGGCGTTGTAGTGCCCGGCGTGCCTGCGGTGACTTCGGAAGGGTTCAACGCGTACGAGCGCGCGCGCTTTGCCGAGGCTTTTGACCGCTTGGAGGCGGTTGCGAATGTCAATTTTACCGTTGTGGACACTGCGGAGGAGGCCGATTTTCGTCTGGTCCTTGACACCAATGAATTGCCTTTTGGTTTGCTGGGGTATTTTACCTTGCCGACAGCCACTGGGACGGGGAACGCTCTAGGGGTTTTCAACGGTGATGAGTGGGACCGTTCCGCGGGGGGGAGCCTTGAAGCGGGCGGCGAAGGTTTTGCCACGATCACGCATGAGCTGTTGCATGGACTGGGCATGGCGCATGGGCATGATGATGGCGGCGATTCTGATATTTTGCTTGGCGTTAATGGCGCCTTCGGCAGCTATGGAATACATGGCTTGAACCAAGGTGTTTACACAACGCAGTCCTATAATGGCGGGTTATGGACCGGCGCACCGGGAACGGCACCAACCAGCTATTCATGGGGCCGCGAAGCGGGGCCCATGGCGTTGGACATCGCGGTGATACAGCAATTGTACGGCGCGAACACGTCAACCGCGTTGGGCGATGATGTCTACACATTGGACAGCACAAACGGTTTGGACACAGCATGGGAAAGCATCTGGGACGCTGGCGGGATAGATGAAATTCGTCATTCCGGATCCCTCGGGGCGACAATTGATCTGCGTGCTGCAACTTTGGAAGGTGCTATTGGCGGCGGCGGCTATTTGTCTTCGGGTATCGGGATCGCAGGCGGCCTGACCATTGCAAATGGTGTTGTGATCGAAAATGCGACCGGCGGCGATGGTGCGGATGTTCTGGTTGGCAACGATAGTGACAATGTGCTGAACGGTGGTGCCGGCGATGACACTCTTGGCGGTGGCGCTGGTTCGGACCGGTTGCTGGGCAGTGCAGGGCAAGACCAGTTTGACGGTGGAGATGGTAGCGACATAGTGGACTATGGGGCGTCCCGAGGGTCGCTGCGCGTTGATTTGATATATACTCAGGTCAACACGAATATTGCCGCAGGGGATACATATACAGACATCGAAAACCTGTCAGGTAGTCGCGGATCGGATAACTTGCGCGGAACGCTGGGTGATAACGTTATCGAAGGGCAGGAGAACGTCGATTATATCTATGGCCGTCGCGGCGACGATATTCTGGACGGCGGCATTGGCAGTGATGTTCTCTTTGGCGGTGTTGGGGCAGATATTTTGTTAGGTGGGGAACACCGTGACCGCGCGCAATATTCGCAAAGCCTTGAGGCTTTAATTATTGATCTGATGAACACATCCCGCAACACAGGAGAAGCTGCAGGTGATGTTTATGACAGCATCGAGGATCTGGCAGGTAGCCGTTTTGCGGATGGCGTGTTCGGTGATACGGGCAGCAACAGATTGTTCGGGCGGCAAGGCAACGACCGCCTGTATGGTCGTGCCGGTGATGATTATCTGAATGGTGGTGCAAACAACGACCGTTTGGATGGGGGTGTCGGAAACGATACGCTGCGCGGCGGTCAGAGTGCGGATACGTTTGTGTTTACCGCCGGGCACGACGTGATCGAAGATATGAACCTGGTGCATCGGGATCGCATCGCGTTTAAGGCTTCGACAATCTCTGAGGTTGCCGGCCTGAGCGGAGCAGAGGTGATACAGCAATTCGGGTCGGTTGAAGGGGGGCATGTGGTGCTTCGCTTTGATTCGGACACAAGCCTGACCGTTCAGAATTTCTCGAGCTTGGCCGAGCTGGAAAGCAACGTATTTGTTTTCTAGGGGATCGCGGGTGCGGTCAGAGGGATTGGGGCGTAAGTTTTTGCGACTTGCGCCCCGATCGGGGTAGCCGTTGCATGGGGTCAAGTCGCCCTATGCAGTGGGCGGGCCCCGTGTTACTTTGCGGCAAGGTGTTTGACGATGTGATCTCTAACCCAAGCGGGTGGGGTGTTTAAACGAAATTTTTTGATCCATAAATTGATTTCTCAGAGAGCAGAGCGAAAGATAAAATGAGCAAAAACGTTCTTGTTGTGGGAGGTGCGGGATACATCGGATCGCACACCACATTGGCGCTGAAAGAGGCCGGATTTAATGCGGTCGTCTATGACAATTTTTCATCAGGGCACCGTGATGTGTGTTTTGGCGATGCTCTGGTTGAGGGGGATCTGTCGGATACCGCGAAGTTGACGCAGGTCCTGCAGGATCATGACATAGATAGTGTGATCCATTTTGCCGCCCTGATCGAGGCGGGACAGTCCGTGCTGACGCCTTTGCCGTTTTTCCAGAACAACGTTGCGGGTACGCTATCGCTGTTGGAGGCCATGAATGCGGCCGGGGTAAAGCGTCTGGTGTTTTCCTCAACAGCTGCGGTTTATGGAAATTCCGAGGATGCGGCGCTGTTGTCCGAAAGGCTACCGCGGGCACCGATCAACCCCTATGGGGATAGCAAGGCCATGGTCGAAACCGTATTGGAATCCTGTGTGGCGGCTTACGGGATCGAGGCCATTGCACTGCGGTATTTCAATGCCTGCGGTGCGGACGCACAGGGGCGCAGCGGCGAACGCCATGATCCGGAAACCCATTTGATTCCGCTCATCATTCAAGCGGCTCAGGGCAAACGTGCGCAGATCAATGTCTATGGCACCGATTATGACACGCCCGATGGTACGTGTATTCGCGACTATATCCATGTCAGTGATCTGGCATTGGGGCATGTGGCGGCCGTAACCCATCTGCAACGGACCCGCACTGCCGGATGTACTGCGATCAATCTGGGGACGGGGCAGGGGCAAAGCGTCCGGCAGGTGATTGACGCGGTGCGCCGTGTTTCGGGTGTGGATTTCAAGGTGCACGAAGACCTGCGCCGCGCGGGAGATCCTGCTGTTCTGGTTGCCGATGCACAGCGGGCCAAAGACGTGTTGGGATGGCAGGCGCGTCACAGCGATCTGGAGACAATCATCCGCGACGCTTGGGCCTATGCGAGCAAAACTCAGTAACCTGTTTTAGTTTTAGGTCGCATCGCTTTGGGCCAGTTGGGCCAGAATCTCGTCCAGACTGGTGCGCCAGTCTGGGCGTTTGATGCCGAATGAGGCCGTGGTTTTACTACAGTCCATCCGCGAATTGAGCGGGCGGGTCGCCGGCGTGGGGTAATCCCGTGAGGGAATGCCGGTCACTTCACATTCGATCCCAGATTTTTCAAAGATGCCGCGGGCAAAGTCGGCCCAGCTGGTGTCAGGGGCCCCTGCAAAATGATAGAGGCCTGACAATTCCGGCGCAGTCACAAGCTTTTGTGCGATGGTCACGCAGGCCAGTGCAATTTCGGCGGCACCGGTTGGCCCGCCAATTTGATCGTCAACAACGGTTAGCATGTCCCGCTCTGCGCCGAGGCGTAGCATGGTTTTCACAAAGTTATTGCCATGGGCGGATACAACCCAAGAGGTGCGCAGAACAGCCCACGTGCCCCCCGCTGCGGCGACGGCCTGTTCGCCGGCCAGTTTGGTGCGCCCGTATGCGCCCATGGGGCCGGTTGGATCATGAGGCTGCCAAGGTGTGTCGCCGTCACCTGCAAAAACATAATCGGTCGAGATGGTCACAAAGGGGATGCCCCTGTCAGCGCAGGCCTGTGCCATTGCTGCGGGAGCATCGGCATTGATCAAACGGGCGGTTGCCTCGTCTTCTTCGGCGCGGTCGACGGCTGTGTAGGCCGCAGCGTTAATGACGGCATCGGGGGCATGTTTGCTGATAGCCGCAGCGCAAGCGGCTGCATCTGTCAGGTCGGCGGCGGCACGATCGAGGGTTGTGATCCGTAGTTTGTCTGTGGCCAGCATACGCAATTCGGTTGCGACCTGTCCGCTATGCCCAAAAACAAGGATATCCATCGCGAGCTGCCTTTCTGTTAAGCTTTGAAAATTTGTATATCAGCTATGGATGCGGTGGCCATGGGCATAAAGGTCTCATGTCGCGAATGGTGCTATTCATCCGCAGATATGGCCGCGGCGGTCCTTCAATCAGGCACCGGTGGCTTAATCCATGCCGAACAGATCGCGGGTGAAGACCTTATCCGCGACATCCGCCAAAACATCGGCCTGCCGGTTGGTAACGATCAGATCTGATGATTTTTTGAATTCCTCCAGATTACTCAAGACCCGCGAGCCAAAAAAGTGGCTTTCGGTGAGGAGGGGCTCATATACGATGACCTGAATCCCTTTGGCCTTGATCCGTTTCATGATCCCCTGAATCGAGCTTTGACGATAGTTGTCAGAGCCGGTTTTCATGGCCAGACGGTAAATGCCGACCACTTTGGGATAGGGGGCGCGGCTGATAATCTGGTCGGCCAGAAAATCCTTGCGGGTGCGGTTTGCATCAACAATCGCGCGGATCAGGTTTTGGGGGACGTCTTCGTAGTTTGCTAACAGCTGTTTGGTGTCTTTGGGCAGGCAGTAGCCGCCATAGCCGAACGAAGGGTTGTTGTAGTGGTCGCCAATGCGCGGATCCAGACAGATACCTTCGATGATCTGGCGGCTGTCCATGCCACCGGCCAAGGCATAGCTGTCGAGTTCGTTGAAATAGGCAACGCGCATGGCAAGGTAGGTGTTTGAGAAAAGCTTGATCGCTTCGGCTTCTGATGGGTTGGTGAGCTGTACGGGAACATCGGTGCTTTGCGCACCTTCCAGCATCAAATCCGCAAAACCCCGACCGCGGGCTGTGGTGTCACCCACGACGATCCGGTTGGGGTTGAGATTGTCGTGTAGCGCACGGCCTTCGCGCAGAAACTCGGGGCTGAACAACAGGCGATCTGTGCCCAGCTCGGCGCGCATCCGGGCAACGTATCCCACCGGAATGGTGGATTTGATCACGACGGTACTGTCGGGGCTATGAGCGATTGCCAGCCGGACCACGTGATCCACGCTATTGGTGTTGAACGAATTTGTGTCGGGATCATAGTTGGTGGGCGTGGCCACAATGACCAGATCCGCGCCTTCCAATCCCTTTTTGGCATCTGTGCTGGCGTGTAGATCCAGCGATGTATCCACCAGAAACGCGCTAAGCTCTTCATCAATGATGGGGCTTTTACGCTGGTTGACGAGGTCCACGCGCGCGGCGTCCAGATCAACGCCTGTCACACTGTGATTTTGGGCCAATAACGCAGCATTTGACATGCCCACATAACCCAGCCCGAAAACTGCAATCTTCATCTTATAACTTTTCTTTTTTGCTCTGCCTGAAGGGCACCATAACATGGTTAATGTGGCATGTCTGAGGCTGCTATAGGGTAACTTAGCGCTTATTGCCGAATTTGGAGGTCTGATCGAGCCTGAAATAGGCACACGCATTTTCCGGTTCACGCAATATCGGACTAACCTTGTAACTGATAGTCGGCATGAAACAGGGCAGGCGGAGGCCACGCATAACCGAAGAACTGAAGGAGACCGGAGTGGATGAGAGTCACCGTCGCGTTGGCTGTGTAATACGCGAAACAAAAAATGGGCGAGATCAGTTATTTTTGGACACGCGACGGTGGGATCAGTGATCTGAATCCGGGGGTGCCTTACCCGCTGCAAGCAGGACCCGAGATTGGAGAAATATCTTCAACCCTGCGTGCCCGAGGCAGGCCAGAGCACTATTCCTTCATTGCATTGCTAAGGTCGGAAAAGCCGCGTTCTTTGCCGACCTTAGCTGCTTTTTCTCATCTTCTTATATGCGCGCCGGTCAACATCTGGTTCGCGCCTTAGGTGTTACTTTAGCTCCAGTACTGCCTCGACCTCGACCAAAGCATTTGCGGGCAAAGAGGCTACGTTTACGGCCGTGCGGGCGTGGTGCCCTGCGTCTTCCAGAAGGTCGATGAACAGCTGCGAGGCACCGTTGACGATGAATGGACCTTCACCATAATCGGGGTCGGCCGCGACATAACCGTTTACTTTGACGACACCAGCGATCCTGTCCAATGATCCTGCGACCTGTTTGGCGCAGAACAACAGGTTTAGCGCACACATCTGTGCCGCTTGCTGACCAATGCTGACGTCGAAGCCTTTGGAAATTGGGCCGAAGTATTTTGGCACACCTTCCCATTCACAGATTTGCCCTGACAAGAACAACAGGTTGCCGCTGATCTTACCTGGCAGGAAAAGCGCACGAGAGGGTGCCGAGGGGGGTAGTGTCAGACCCATTTCGGCAAGTTTTTCTTCGATGGTCATATGTCGTCCTTTAAGTTGGCGGCGATCGTTTGTTTATCCGCAAGTTGCCCCTTTGCGGGGCAAAGGTTGCGAAGAATACAGGTGG
This sequence comes from Sulfitobacter sp., assembly GCF_039977885.1. Classification (GTDB taxonomy): domain Bacteria; phylum Pseudomonadota; class Alphaproteobacteria; order Rhodobacterales; family Rhodobacteraceae; genus Sulfitobacter. The sequence continues at coordinate 102,842 of NZ_JBDWCI010000006.1, read as the reverse complement.
GGAGCCTATTCAGCAGCTATTGGTTCTTGGGCCCGCAAGCAGGCAACGCGGCGTCGATCCGCAGGCGAGACCATCGCGGGGAGCGCATCATGGCACGCTGACATCACGTGCGGGCAGCGCGGTGCAAAGGGGCATTCCTGCGGAGCGACCTCCAGGGCGGGCGGCGCACCGGGAATGGCGTTCAGCCGAGCACCTTTTTCAATATCATGCAGGTTCGCGGCCAACAGGCCTTGTGTATAGGGGTGGCGGGCATCGCGGATGATCTCATGGGTGGTGCCTTCTTCAATGATTTGACCCGCATACATGACAGCCACACGTTCGGAGATTTCTACCGCCACGCCGATATCATGGGTCACGAAAATCACGCCCATCCCGAATTCTTTTTGCAACTCGCGGAGCAAAAGCAAAATCTGAATCTGCACAGTTGCATCCAGCGCGGTGGTGGGTTCATCCGCCAGCAATAGCTTTGGCTTGCAGGCCAAAGCCAGCGCGATCATGACCCGCTGCCGCATACCGCCCGACAGCTCGTGCGGGTAATTATGAAGGCGGCGGTTGGCAGAGGGGATGCGCACATGGTTAAGCATTTCAAGCGCGGTGGCCATGGCGTTTGCCTTATCCACCCCCTTGTGACGCATAACGGATTCCGCGATCTGATGGCCGATTGTATAGACGGGATCCAATGCTAAAGCGGGTTCTTGGAAAACCATAGAAACGTCGCCGCCGCGGTACCGTTGAAGCGCCTTGCCCGACAAGGTCAGAACATCCGTGCCGTTGACATGGATAGACCCTTCAATTTCCGTGCGTTTGGGCGGCAAGAGGCCTAGTAACGCTTTCAACGTCACCGACTTGCCCGAGCCTGACTCTCCTAACAGCGCCAGTGTTTCCCCTTGTTTCATGTTGAGGGATACATTGTTGATCGCATGGACTGTGCGCTTGCCCTTAAAGCGCAGGGTTAGATTGCGGATATCGAGGAGATCGGTCATGGGCGGGCCTCTGGCTGTGAGATATGTTCAAGGCTTGCAGGGTGGGTTCGGTTGCTGGTTGCGGCTGTCATGAGGGGATGCCTTGCCCCGCTTTCGGATGCCCCGAGGTTGGGTCATGCAAATGGCAGGCCACCAAATGGTCAGCGGTCGCGTCAAATTCGGCAAGGCGTGGTGCGCTGGTTTTGCAAACCTCCGACGCAAAGCGGCAGCGGGTGTGAAAACGGCAACCAGAGGGCGGATTGATCGGGTTGGGTGGATCGCCTAACAGGGGCGGTTTTTTCGTGCGGTTGTCAGGATCCATGGACGGCATGGCCGAAAAAAGAGACTGCGTATAAGGATGGGCCTGCTCTTTCCAGATACGATCAACAGGCGCAATTTCGACGACTTCACCCAGATACATCACGAGGATACGGTCAGAGATATAGCGCACCACGTTCAGATCGTGCGAGATAAAGATATAGGTTAGCCCGAATTCGGCACGCAGGTCGTTGAGCAGGTTCAGGACCTGAGCCTCGACCGACTTATCCAACGCGGAAACCGCTTCGTCCAGCACTACAAGGCGCGGGGACATGGCCAGCGCACGTGCGATATTGACCCGTTGGCGCTGCCCGCCTGAAAGCTCATGCGGGTAGCGATGTGCAAAACGGTTCGGGTCCAACCCCACGCGGTCCATCATCTTGCGGGCCAGATCATCAGGGTCGGAAAGCCCCTGAACCTTGGCCCCGAATGCAACAGAATCGAGGATCGTCAGCCGTGGGTTCAGCGTTGCATAGCTGTCCTGAAAAACCATTTGCACATCTTTGCGCAAATCTTTGATCGATAATTGTTGCCCCAGCGCCGTGCCATCAAAGATGATCTCGCCTTTGTCTTTCTCCGTCAGGCCAATCAGCAATTTGGCTGTCGTTGACTTGCCACAGCCACTTTCGCCGACAATGCCGAGGGTTTCGCCCTTTTTGACTTCAAAGGAGACGCCATCGACGGCTTGAACTTTGGCTCGGGTCCGCCCGAATAGCCCACCGCGCACGGGGAAGTGTTTTTGCAGATCTTTGACGATCAGCAGTGGTTGCGCAGGCCCGCCACGGTCAGGTTTCGCGTGGGGCAGGGGCGTCGACGTCTTTGGGGGGGTGAGGTCAGTCGCGGACATTCATAGCACTCCTTAGGCCATCAGACAGCAGGTTCAGGCAAAGGGAGGTAATGAAAATCATCACTCCCGGCAGGGCAGAGAGCCACGGATTGATATAGATCGCAGAACGCAGTGTGTTCAGCATCAGGCCCCATTCGGGTTCGGGGGGGCGCACGCCAATCCCCAGAAATGACAGGCCCGCCGCAAGGATCATGCAGACGCTGGTCAGCGATGTTGCATAAACAAAGATGGGCGAAAGCACATTGCCGATCACATGCACACGGATGACTGTCCATGCATTGGCACCTGTGGCGCGGGCCGCATCAATGTAATCCAGCGCGCGCACGCCCGATGTCACGGCCTCGGCGACGCGTGCGATCGGCGGGATGAAAACGATTGTCAGAGACACAAGGCTATTTGTAATCCCCGCCCCAAGTGCGCCAGAGATGGCGATGGCCAGAAGCACCGATGGGAAGGCAAAAAAGACATCAATCGTCCGCATGATGATGGTGTTGGTAATCCCACCCACATAGCCCGCCGTAATGCCCAAAGCAGAGCCGACAAAGAACGCCAGCACAACAGGCATCAAGCCGATAAAGAGCGTAAGCCGCCCACCGTAAATCAGCCGCGCGAACATATCGCGCCCTTGCTCATCCGTGCCCAAAATGTGCCCTGCTGTGCCCAGCGGTTTGAGGCGGGCGATCATCGAACCTTTGTAGGGGTCTGCCAGACCCAGCCAAGGGGCAAAGATCGCGGCAAGGATAAGCGTAAGGATCACGCCTGCACAGATCATGGTCAGCGGGTCGCGCACAAGGCGTGCGCCGACACCGGACCAGTACCCTTTCTGTTTCGCAACAGGTGCGGGTTGCACGGGAAGTGTTTCTGACAGAGCCATGGATCAGGTCCTCTGAATACGTGGGTCAATGGCGGCTTGTGCCACATCGACGATGAGGTTCATGGCGACAAAGAAAAGCGCAAGAACAAGAATGGTGCCTTGCAACAGGGGCAGGTCCCGCTGGAAAATCGCGTTTGATAGTAAAAAGCCCGATCCGGGCCAGTTGAACACCGTTTCGATCAGGATCGAGCCGCCCAGCAGATATCCCAGCTGTAGACCCATAACGCTAAGCGCGGTTGCAGCGGCATTGCGTGCAACGTGGCGCAGGACATCTGCGCGGCTCATCCCTTTGGCATAAAGCGCTTGGACGAAATCCATGCTGAGGATGTCGCCTGCCAAGGCACGCACCGTGCGCGCGACAATGCCGATGGGTACAACAGCCAGTGTCACAGCCGGCAATACAAGGTGGCGAATATGAAGCCAGTCCCATTCCCATTCCGACGATCCGCCAGGCCCTGCGCCCATTGAAGGCAGCCAGCTGAGATTGACAGAGAAAATGATGACAAGAACAATACCAAGCCAGTAGTTCGGGACCGATACGCCTGCGATTGAGATGGCGGTAACCACACGGTCAATCCACGTGTCGCGGAAATATCCCGCAAGAAACCCAAGAAAAATACCGATTGGAAAGGCTATGATCGCGGCAGACAGTGCCAGTAGAAGCGAGTTTTGCACTGCCCCGAAAACTTCGCTTGCCACGGGTCGCCCTGTGGCGATCGAGCGGCCCATGTCGCCCTGCACAAGGTTTCCGATCCAGATCGCATATTGGACAGGTAGCGGTTTATCGAGCCCGTATGCAGCACGCATTGCGGCCTGTTGCTCGGCGGTGGCGTCAACCGGCATGATGGCTGTCAACGGATCACCCGGGGCGATCTGGACCAGCAGAAAACAAATGACAGAAACCCCGAATGCCACAGGCATGACAAGGATAAGACGGCGGAGGATATATGTTAGCAACGAAAAGGCCTTCCGAAACAAGAGAACCCCCGCCCACGGGAATGGCGGGCAGGGGTGGGATGGTTACTCGTCCATGGTGATGGAAGAGAAGTTCTGGTACCAGTTTTGCGCCTGAACAAAGCCTTTGACCTTGGGCGACATGGCGCGTGGTGCCACATCATGGGTCACAAACAGGAACAGCGCATCATTGACGTATTTCTCATGCGTCTGTTGCAGCACTGCCAGCTGTTCGTCGGGATCAAAGGTTGTTTTGATCTTGTCGAACAGTGCTTGCATTTCAGGATCAGAATAGTGACCCCAGTTGGTGCCATTTGGCGCGATCAGGGTTTCGTCCAAGTGGCGGATTAGACCTGTGAACGGGTCCTGAATGAAGTAGGTGAAGTTCAACGAATGCGCACCTTCTACCGCGTCATCCGCCGCACCCGCACGCCACAGGTTAATCATCTGGTTCCATTCGACGACCATGAATTCAACGTCGATCCAGATTTCCGCAAGGCTTTGCTGGACGTATTCATTCATCGGCAGCGGCAACATCTGGCCCGAACCTGAGGGCGAAATCAGCGCCTTCACGGACAGGTGGTTGTCAGGGCCAAAGCCCGCTTCTTCCATCAATGCTTTGGCCGCTTCAAGATTATAGGACGGGTCAAAGTCAGGATTGCCGAACCACTGTGAGGATGGCGGCAAAAAGCCCTTGGCAGGGATCATCAGGCCGCCCAGCAGTGGCATCATGCTTTCGCGGTCGATGGCCATGTTGGCCGCCTTGCGCACACGAATGTCATTCCACGGCGATCCTTCCAGACGGGACAAATGCCATGTCCAGTTGTGGGGATAGGCGTTTGACGAAATGACAAATCCGTTGCCTTGCATCGCGGGGATGGTGTCGGGGGCAGGGGCTTCGATCCAATCGACTTGGCCGGATAGCAGGGCCGCGGCACGGGCGTTAGGCTCGGGTAGCGGGATCAAAATCATCTCGTCCAGCTGGGGGATGCGGGTTTCGTCCCAATACTCTTCATTAGGGACAAGCACAGCACGTTCACGCGGCACAAATTCTGTCAGCTTCCAAGGGCCTGTGCCCGACGGAGAGGCAGCGACTTTTTCCCAATCTTTGTCCAACGCTTCCCAATTCGCTTTGGAGGACATCACGATCCAAGCCAGCTGATAGGGCAGTGTGGCGTCAGGGGCCTTTGTGGTGATGACCAAGGTCAGATCATCCACAGCTTCATAAGAGGCAACGGCGGGAATGCGGCTTTTACCTTGTGCAGACTGGCGGCTGTCGTATTGCTCGGCGTTCTCGTCCATCAGTTTGTCGAGGTTCCAAACCACAACTTCGGCGGTAAGCGGCGATCCATCGTGGAAGGTAACACCTTCACGGATCTTGAAGGTCCAAGTAATCTGATCTTCGGCCACGGACCATTCCGTCGCAAGGCCAGGAATAAGGCCCGATGGTTTGTCGGCGCTGGTTAGGTCCCATTCGATAAGGGAGTCGTAGACCGTATATCCCATAAAACGCATGCCTTCGCCGCCTTGGTCGGTCTGGCCTGTGGTTAATGGAATGTCTGATGCTGTCATGCCGACGCGAAGCGTGCCTTCGGCTTGGACAAGGGTGCCGCCGAGCATGGCGACAACGGTTGCAATAGCGCCAAGGCGCCGTCGGATTGTCATAGTAGTACCTCTCTGTCAGGTGTCGCGCTGTTTCGCGCTTTTTTGTGACGCATCAATTCGCTGCGTCCGTGACCCCAACTGTGGCGATTCAAAATTTCATGAAGCAAGATGGATGGTTCACGAACGCAAATTCAACCAATGCGGTTGTTCGCGGTGCCTTAGAAATGCGCCAGAAAATGCTGCAGTGCCGCATTTTTTGGCGTTATTTGGTTGCCTTGGTGCCGGGCGAGGGCCGCCATCAAAATCTCAAATCCGCATGAGAGGTCAAATCGGGTGGGGTTCCGTATCTGAATAATTACCGGCGCGAGGGGTCAGCCCAGCAATGCGCGAACCTCTGTGGCGGCTGCGCGGATCGGGCTTATCAGTGGCAGCGGGCTCTGATCTGATAGGCGTTCGGCTGCTTCACCCAGCGGACCACCCCCGATTATGACGCACTGCGCGCCCGCCTGCGCCGCCTTGTGGACGGCCGCGAGCAGCGCATCGTCCAATAAATGCTCACTTTCCATGAGCGCATTCGGCTCGCCTTCCGAGATAAAACACCCGCAATAAGTCGTGCCTGTCGCGTTTGTCCGCATCAAACTGTCGATGGAGGCCACCAGCTGCGGGGTGGTTGTAGCGACAGCGAAGGGACGCGCAGACGCGCGCGCGGCGGCACCGCCAATCCCCACGACAGGAATAGGCAACCGCGCGGCAAGGGCTGCAGCACCCGGATCACCGAAGGCCGAAACCATAATTGCTTCTATGTCGTCAGGAATTTCGGCCTGTTCTATAAAGCGGCCTGCGGCGATAAGGTCATTGCGTGTTGTGATCAAGGAAGGGCCCTCGGGCGCAGTCCACGCAAGAGGGGGCGTTCCGAGCACTTTCGCAGCAATTTGGCACATTGTTGCTGTCGTGTTTTTGTTAGTGTTCGGATTCATGAGAAGCACGGCCATGCGCTTTATTCCCTATCCCCGCTATTCTTGGGAGAGCTTACGTGTCCTTGCTGGCATCGCAATCTTTCGTTTAGCGAAATCGTAAGCTGGTCTTGGGTGGATTGACACTTCAAGACCGGCGTTGATTTTTCGGAAGTAATAAGAAGTCACTGGCAAGGTGGTCGCATTGATTTCAGGTGATGAATTAATGCGGCTTTGCGGCAGCTAGGAGCATTCGCTATGTCTCTTGGCCCGAGGGCCAAGAGACACTCTACATGACCTGCTTTTTTGTTGCTTCCAGATATTTCTGCCGGAAGGTATCATTTAATGCAGATGCCTGACGTTCAAGTTCCGGTTTGGTGACGGACCAATCTGCACCATCTTGACCAGAAAATATCGCAATTCGTTTTAGTACCTGTTCGGGTGAAGCAACTACTTCTTCATAGCTGACATGAAGTCTGGGATAGCCAAATAGCTCGGCAAAGAAGGCGACTCCGTTTGAAGATTCCAGCGCTGAATCAATTAAACGCGAGATTTTTTGTGGATCAATTTTTACATCAGCATCATCCATGACGCCGGGCATAGCGCTCGTCCATCTTTTGGTCTGGCTCGCAATCTGTAGTGAAATAGCTTGGCCTACTATGTCATTCCGAGTGATGTGAATGATCTTCAAACCATCCTTATACATCTTCGGGATTCCGAATCTTTCCAGCATCATTAGCTGACCCAGAGAGGCCTTGTAGCCGTGAGCATCTTTTCCATCTCCCAGCCGTCTGGTCGATTCACGAATGAAGTCTGGAAAGCTGTCTGCACCCCAGCGCTTTGATTGGCCGATGACTGAATTAAAATTCAGATGCTCCTGAAATCCGCTGAAGTAAGGTGTGTTTCTCAGGTAGCCCCCGAGCAGGTTTGACCCGCTTCGGTTCTGAAACCCGAGGCAATACAGCGCACCATCGAAGACGGGCTGCCCATCATAAACAACATTTCCGCGAAACGCCTTTTTGATTTCCTTCTCATGGTTGGAAACAGCAGAAAGAGCTTTGATAGAGTGCATATCTTCTTCAGTCCTAGTTTAAGCTGGGCGTTAGCATTCAGTCTATGCCAACATTTTTGCATGACAACAAGCATAGGTCGGCATCGGGACTGATATAGGCAGTTTGAGGGCATTCAGGACCAAATGCACTTTGGCAATCGATCCTGGAAACTATCGTGTTCGTTCTGGTGGCTCGCACCTCCACCCTTAGGTCCATGGCCCGCTGCGCTTGCCTCTCGCGGTTTTGGGGATGTTGCTGGCCCGGACTGCCTCGAACCGGTCATCCACCCGCAAAGGTCCGCGTCCCTGTGGGACCATTGCACGTAAGGCGGCAATGCGGTTTTCGGTTGCGGGGTGGGTGGCAAACAGTTTGTCGCGCTTATGCGCATGTAGCGGATTGATGATGAACATATGCGCTGTGGCGGGGTGGCGCTCGGCTACGGTGTTGTCGATACGGGCTGCTCCCATCGCGATCTTTTCCAGCGCTGACGCCAGCCAAAGCGGGTTTCCGCAAATCTCGGCTCCTGCTTTGTCAGCAGCATATTCGCGGGTACGGCTGATCGCCATTTGCACCAACGCCGCAGCCATCGGCGCAAGGAACATCATCGCAAGTGTTCCCACCAGCCCAAGCCGCTCGCGCGAACCGCCAAAGAAAAGCGCGAAATTCGCGAGCATTGAAATCGCACCGGCGAATGTCGCCGTGACGGTCATGATGGCGGTGTCGTGGTTGCGGATATGGGCCAGCTCATGGGCAATGACGCCGGCGAGCTCCTCTCGGGTGAGGCTTTGCATCAGGCCCGTGGTGACAGCCACGGCCGCGTTTGCCGGATTGCGCCCTGTGGCAAATGCATTGGGCTGTGGCGTGTCGATCAAATAAACCGCAGGCTCGGGCAAGCCCGCATTCGCGGCAAGATCACTGGTGAGCGCGTGTAACCCTGTCCGGTCCCCATGGATCACAACCTGTGCATTATGCATCCGCAGGACCATCCGGTCCGAATTCCACCACGTGAACACATTCATGCCCGCGGCAATAACAAGCGCGATCACCGCACCGCCTGCACCACCAAGCAAATAACCGATGCCCATGAAAAGGGCGGTCATCGCCGCCATCAGCATCGCTGTCTTAACATAGCCCATGTTCATTCTCCGCAATGTGGGTTGGGGGTCACTATAGCAAATATGCGGCCTTGCGGCCTGTTCAAGCCTTCTGCCCCTGATCGGTGGAAGCCACCAAAATTTGACCCTATTTTTAACAGACTACAGTTGAAGGCGCGCAAACAACGGTACAACTTGGCCGTTATGCGTTACACCCGAATGATGCACTGCGGCAAAACCTGTGACCAAAACGGCCCAAAGGAAGCAAGATGAACAAACCCGTCAAAGACAAACCAACCCCTGCCAAGGCAAAAAAGGCCGCTCCTGCAGCTCAGAAATCCAAGGCAAAGCCCGTCAATCTTGCGCTTCAGGGGGGCGGATCGCACGGGGCTTTTACATGGGGCGTGCTGGACAAGCTGCTTGAAGACGGGCGGATCGACTTCGAGGCCATTTCGGGAACCTCGGCCGGTGCGATGAATGCGGTTGTCTGCGCCGACGGTATGGCAAATGGCGGCAAAGAAGGTGCGCGCGACGCGCTGGCCCATTTCTGGAAAGAAATGAGCAAATCGGCCCTTAACAGCCCGATCAAACGCACTCCGTTTGACATGTTTACCGGCAACTGGAGCTTGCAAAACTCGCCCGGTTACCATTTTTTCGACGCGCTGACGCGAATGATGTCCCCCTATCAACTGAATCCGATGAACACCAACCCCCTACGTGAGCTGATCGAGGAAGTTGTTGATTTTGAACGAGTTAAGCAGTGTAGGGGTCCAAAACTATTCATTTCTGCCACCAATGTGGAGACCGGTAAGGTCAAGGTTTTTGATCCTCATAAGCTGACCGCGGATATGGTGATGGCTTCGGCCTGCCTGCCGATGGTGTTTCAGGCTGTCGAAGTAGATGACGTGCCTTATTGGGACGGTGGGTATATGGGCAACCCGTCCTTGTTCCCCTTTCACACCGAAACGGAATGTTCGGATATCCTTGTGGTTCAGATCAATCCGATCACACGTTCCGGCGCGCCCACAACGGCCCATGACATCATGAACCGCATCAATGAAATCAGCTTTAACTCGAGTTTCCTTAAAGAGCTGCGCGCGATCAATTTCGTGTCCCGTCTGATTCACGAGGGCAAATTATCCGAAAAGGAATACCGCGACACCCGCGTTCATATCATCGAAAATCAGGATGCGCTGATCCCGTTGGGTGCTTCCTCCAAGATGAACGCCGAATGGGCGTTTCTTGAACATTTGCGCGATCTTGGGCGCCGCAGCGCGGATCAATGGCTGGACACGCATTTTGACGCAATCGGGAAAAAATCTACTGTGGATCTAGCGGAAATGTTCCACAGCACTGGCCCGTCCTATTGACGGGCACTAATGCCGGATAGCGGCCTTGGCGGGGGTCGCTATCCCTGCAATTCCTCACGCAAAGCTTTCAGCCCCGCCTGCATCAACGCATCAGCGGCCGTGACATCGGCGCCTTCGATATATAGCCGCAGCTCGGGCGCGTTGCCCGAGGGACGGACATGCACGGTCCCGCCGCCCTTGATCTGCATCCGCACCCCATCTGTAAGATCGCAGGCGGTTTCCTCGACGCCTAGCTTGGCCAGAAAAGCCGCACGAGCAGTCGGGCTGTCGCGCAATTGGCTGACAAAGGGTTGTGAGCGGCTTTGGGGCACTTCCTGAAGCCGGTCGGCGATGGTCACCACCGGAGGCTCTTGCGCCACGCGGGCCGAAACGCCGCTCTGGCCTGCTTGAACCAGCGTCATGATCAACGGCAACATGCAGTCGCGCGTCACCAATGGCCCCAGCGTCCCCGCAGGCGCTGTGGCGGTAAAGCCCAACAAGAACCCGCCGTTGGCCTCATAGCCGGCAACCGCGCCGCCTAATTCCTCCATTTTCGCAATCACATAAGGCGAGCCGATCTGCGTGAGCGCCACAGTGGCAAAGCCTTTTTGGGTCACGCCAGAGTTCGAGGAAACCGGTGTCACAACCGCCTGCGCGCCCAAGGCTTCTGCGGTGATCTGCCCCATGATATCGCCCGGAACAATTGTGCCTGTCTCATCTGCCAACAACGGGCGGTCGCTATCGCCATCCGTAGAGACAAGCGCGTGCAAACCGTGGCCGGTTACCCAATCACGGATCATCGCGCGGGTGTCGGGGTCTACCGCTTCGGTATCTACGGGGATGAAAGTCTCTGACCGGCCAAGCTCGATCACCTCTGCGCCCAAACCCCTGAGCATCTGCGCAAGATCATCACGCCCGACAGCGGAATGGGCGTATAGCCCAATGCGCTGACCGGCCAGCGCGCTATCGCCAAAGGCCTTGATATAGCGGTCAATAAACTGTGGGCCCGCTGTTGTGTTTGTCTCGCGCGGGCCGGCTTTACCCGCCGAAGGGCGACCGATTGCGGCCCCGATTGCGGCTTCGTCTTCTTTGGTGATCTCGCCCTTGCGACTATAGAATTTCAGACCGTTACGGTCGGCGGGAATGTGGCTCCCTGTGACCATGATGGCCCCTGCTTTGTCCTCTAGTGCAGCCAGCGCCAGCGCGGGCGTGGGCAAGGCGCCGCAATCCACCACGCGCAGCCCTTCGGCGGCCGCCGCCGACATGATCGTTTCCGCGATATCGGGGCTTGATGGGCGCAGGTCCTGTCCCACGTACAGCGTGCCGCCGGTATCACAGGCATGCACAAAGGCGCGCACATGATCTGCAACAAGGTCCGGCGTCAATTCCACCACCAAACCACGCAATCCGCTTGTCCCAAACTTTGGAGCCATTGCGATTTTCCTTATATCAGTTGATATTTCAGGGGGCCTGACTGCAGCCGCATGAACAGCTTAAATCAGCCTTTGGCCCCTTGCCCGCGGGCATAGATATCTTCGTAGCGCACGATATCATCCTCACCCACATAAGAGCCGGTTTGCACCTCGATAAGCACCATCGGCACCTTGCCGGGGTTTTCCATGCGGTGCACCGCGCCCAAGGGGATATAAATCGACTGGTTTTCCGTCACCAGACGCACGTCGTCATTGCACGTCACCCGCGCCGTGCCCTCGACCACAATCCAATGTTCGGATCGGTGAAAGTGGGATTGCAACGACAGCGAGGCACCGGGGTGGACGACGATGCGCTTGACTTGAAAACGCCCGCCCACGGCGAGGCTTTCGAACCAGCCCCAAGGGCGGTGATCTTTTGGAAATTCGGTCGCCTGTTTGGCACCGCGCGATTTCAGCGCCGTAACCGCCTGTTTGACATCTTGTGACCGGTCTTGGGACGCCACCAGAACCGCGTCATCCATCGCAACAACGATCATATCCTCAACACCGATCCCGACGACTTCCACCCCTTCGGTGTCAGAGCGCAGCAAGGTGTCTTTACAGTCGATCGCGGTCGCCGATCCCGAAAGGACAACGCCGTTTTCATCCGCATCGGATTCGCGCCAGACCGAGGCCCAATCCCCCAGATCCGACCACCCGTCGCCAAAGGGAACAACGCTCAGGTTGTTGGATTTTTCCATCACGGCATAGTCGATTGAGATGTCTTCGGCCATGGCCCAGGATTCAGGATCAAGGCGCAAAAACCCCAGATCGACCTCTGCGCCGTCTATGGCCGCCTTGACCGGTGTCATCAGCTGAGGCGCAAAGGCTTCAAAAGCTGCAACAATGTCGCGCGCTTTGAACAGGAAGATGCCCGAGTTCCACAAAAAGCCGCCGCTTGCCAACATCTGTTCGGCGCGGATGGAATCGGGTTTTTCGACAAACCCTTTGAGCGGCACCACATCGCCCGTGCCGTCAAGTTCAAGATAGCCATAGCCCGTCTCGGGGCGTTCGGGTTCAATGCCGAACAGGATCATGTGCCCCGCATCCACCGCCGGTAGTCCCCGCTTGATCGCACGCTGGAAGGAGGCCCCATCGGGCATCTGATGATCCGAGGGGGCCACCAACATGATACTATCAGGATCGCGGGCCATAAGATGTAGCGCCGCAGCAAGCACCGCCGGCGCCGTATTGCGCCCCTCTGGCTCGATCAGCACCGCGCCCGGGTCGATCCCCATCTCGGACAGCTGTTCGGTCACAATAAAACGGAAATCCGAATTCGTCACGATAACCGGCTTATCAAACGTCGCGCCATCGCTCATCCGTTTGGCGGTCAGCTGGAACAGCGTCTCATGGTCTAGAAGCTTGGCAAACTGCTTGGGATAGCTTTTGCGTGAAAGTGGCCAAAGGCGGGAACCAGAACCCCCACAAAGGATAATCGGCGTGATCAATGTCATGAGGCACCTGTTATGTTTTTAAGCACATGAAAACACTTGTTACATAGCAGGCCTTTGCGACAAACACCTACGACAATAATTCTATGCCAACCTTGTAATATTTACCCTTCATGCGCAAACGGAATTTGTTTTGCACAGCAGTTGGCCAATCAGGCGAACGGGTAAACCTTCGTCATTGCACGAAGTCTAGGCAGCCGGAGGCTGGCGTTAACCCAATCTCCGGCGCGCTATGGCGGGCCTGTCCGGCCCACCAGATATTTGGATCAGCTACCGTCTTCGGGGGCGGCTTGCGGTCCGACCGAGACCAGATAAGCCCAGACATTGGCCTGCTCGTCCTCTTTGCGCAACTTAAAGCTCATCTTGGATTTGGCGCGTTTGTCGTCGTTATACTCGGCCAGAAAATTCTTTGGATCGGCGACATATTTCGAAAACTGTTCCTCATCCCAGATCAGGCCATTCTCGCCCGCCTCGACGATGGATGCGCCATATTTATAATCAGCTGTGCCTGCAACGCGGCCTGCAATGCCGTAAAGGTTCGGCCCTGTGCGCCCGCCTTTTACGATGTTATTGCCTTCTGCGTCCTGGATCATGTGGCAGGCTTTGCATTTGTTGAACGCCTTGGCCCCTGCTTCGGCATCGCCTGATGCGTGGCTATCTGCAATGGCGGGCGCGGCCAGAAATGCCAGACCCAATGCTGTCGCTGCGATCGTTTTCATTTGTTTATCTCCTCAATTTACACTCTTGATTTAGGCCGAAAAACCATCCGTAAAGAGCGCGATGTCTCTGTTTTACATAGAAGCCACGATCAACCAAGCCGCGTCCACGGGCATTTGGCCAACCGCGTCAATTTGCGCAGGCAACAGCGCGCCCTTGGCACACCGCCACTTGAGGCGTAAGTACCACGCGGATTTGTGCAATGCGTGTTAGAGAGCAAATGACAAAAATCATGATCCCTGCCTGGGTTGACGGGGCGCTGGTGCCTGTTGAAAAACTTGATGCGCATCAGCGCGGGCTGCGTCACAAGGCGGTGTCGGTTTTTGTGATGTCAGGGGATGCCCTGCTGATCCAGCGCCGTGCGCTTGGCAAATACCACACCCCCGGCCTTTGGGCGAATACCTGCTGCACCCACCCCCAGTGGGACGAGCCCGACGCGGCCTGCGCGCAGCGCCGCCTGAATGAAGAGTTGGGGATCGAGGGTGTGGATCTGCAACATCGCGGTCAGGTCGAATACCGCGCCGACGTAGGTGGCGGGCTGGTTGAGCATGAGGTGGTCGAGGTGTTTGTCGTGCAGGCCACCCCCGCGCTCCTCCTTGTGCCGAACCCTGATGAGGTCATGGACACGCGCTGGATCAGCCTGCGCGATCTATCGCGAAACATCGCCTCTACCCCCGAAATTTTCACCCCGTGGCTGCGCATCTATATGGAGCAGCACAGCCAGATGATTTTCGGCACCCCGCCGGTGCAATAAGCCTTTTGGGATGTGAAAATGCGCCCCCCCGTTTACGCGCGTTTTTTCAAAACCTGTGCAGCGTCAAATCCGATTTGGAGGAAAGGGGGGCCAGCCCCCGCCTTTGCCAGATGGCAAAGGCTCCCCCGGAGTATTTACGGCTAGAGAAAATAGGCGGTTAGCCGTTGCGCACGGTGTCGATCATGAGCTGGACGTTTTCAGGGTCTGCATCGGGGGTGATGCCATGGCCGAGGTTGAAGATGTGCGGGCCTTTGGAGAAGGCTTGCACGATGCGGCGGGTCTCAGAGACAAGTGCTTCGCCGCCGGTGACCATATGGGATGATTTCAGGTTGCCTTGTACGCAGCCGCCGGTTTGTAGATTCTGCGCCGCCCATTCGGCGGTGACGCCATCGTCGACGGCGATGCAGTCGGCACCGATGGCTGCATGTGCGCCGACGTAGCGTTCGCCCGCGCCACGGGGGAAGGCGATAATGGGCACTTGCGGGTGTTTTTCTTTGAGGGCAGCGATGATGCGGGCCATGGGTTTGAGCGAGTAGTTCATGAAGTCATCGCCTTGCAGGGAACCTGCCCAGCTGTCGAAGACTTTCACAACTTCGGCACCGGCTTCGATCTGTTTGGACATATAGTGAATTGTGGCTTCGGTGATGCGGTCCATCAGGCTGTCGAAGACGGCGCGGTTTTCGGTTTTGAGCGCATGTGCGGGCCCTTGATCCGGCGTGCCGCGGCCCGCGATCATATAGGTGGCCACGGTCCAGGGGGCGCCGGCAAAGCCGATGAGCGTTGTCTCGGAGGGGAGTTCGCGCGACAGGATTTTGACGGTTTCATAGACGGGGTTGAGGTGATCGTGGATGGCGTCGGCGGGCAGCAATTTGTCCAGTTCGGCCTGTGTGGTGATGGTGGACAGGCGCGGGCCTTCGCCTGTGACAAACCACAAATCCGCGCCAAGGGCTTGGGGGACCAGCAAAATATCTGCAAACAGGATTGCTGCGTCAAAGCCGTAGCGGCGGATCGGCTGCAGGGTTACTTCGGCGGCGAGATCGGGGTTGTAGCATAGTTTGAGGAAATCACCGGCCTGCGCGCGGGTGGCGCGGTATTCGGGGAGATAGCGACCTGCCTGACGCATCATCCAGATGGGGGGCGTGGGAAGTGTCTCTCCGGCGAGGGCGCGGAGGATCGTTTTCTGGGGGCTCATATGTGGTCTCTATCTGTGTAATTTCTTAGCTACATAGTGCGACAGGGCGGGGGGGACATACAAGAGTTGTCAGCTTTTGCCGTGCCCGTTAAGGAGGGTTATGACGTTGAATTTACCCACCCCCGCCAAACCGCTGTTGATCGGCACCCGTGGATCGCCTTTGGCCTTGGCGCAAGCCTATGAGACGCGGGAGCGGCTTGCGAAGGCGTTTGACCTGCCGTTTGAGGCGTTCACGATTGTTGTGATCAAGACCACCGGTGACAAGATCATTGACCGGCCGCTTAAAGAAATTGGCGGCAAGGGGTTGTTCACCCGCGAGATCGAGGCCGATCTATTGGCCTGTAAGATCGATATTGCTGTGCATTCCATGAAGGACATGCCGACGCTTCAGCCCGAGGGTTTGATCCTTGATACCTATTTGCCGCGCGAAGATGTGCGCGACGCGTTTATATCACCGGCGGCAAAGTCGTTGGGTGATTTGGCCGCAGGCACGGTTGTGGGCACATCAAGCCTGCGCCGTCGTGCGCAGCTGATGTTAAAACGCAATGATCTGGAAGTCGTGGAGTTCCGCGGCAACCTTCAGACCCGATTGATGAAGTTGGAGCAGGGGGTGGCGGCGGCGACTTTCCTTGCCATGGCAGGGTTGCGTCGGTTGCAGATGGGTGAGGTGCCTCATACGGCGATTGAGACGGATGTGATGTTGCCCGCTGTGGCGCAGGGCGCGATCGGGATCGAGCGGCGTGTGGATGATATGCGCGTGGCCGAGATGCTGGAGGCGGTGCACGATGTGCCGACGGGTCAGCGCCTTGATGCGGAGCGTGCGTTTTTGCTGGCGCTGGATGGGTCCTGTGAGACACCGATTGCCGGTTTGGCCGAGCTGGACGGCGGCACGCTACATCTGCGCGGCGAGGTCTTGCGCCCTGACGGGTCTGAGGCGTTAAGCGATGCGGTGAGCTGCGCTATTGAGGATGGCGCGCAGGCAGGCACGCAGATGGCGCAAAAACTGTTATCGCAGGCGGGCCCGAGTTTCTTTGACTGGCGATAATTTTGCGGGATCTCGAGTGGGCGATTGATCGGAACGGGCGCAGTACAACAAGCTGTGAGCTGGGTTGACCTTGGCTGTTTGTAAACTGTTAATGACGGTCCGATAGCCATGTACCGCTCTGGGCCTGCCCTGGGGAGAGACGCAATCCAAAGGGAGACTCATGAATATTGTCGCAACCCCGCCCGAGCTTTTGAATTCAACATCTGTTGTTACAAAGACGCCGATCCTGAATGAAGGAACCGTCGAGAGTAAGCGTGAGGAAATCCTCGATTATTTTCACCAGACGTTTTCGTTGTACGAGAGCATTTTTGACTGCCTTGTAGACGACGATTCCTATTACGCGCGCGCCAATATGCTGCGCCATCCGCTGATTTTCTATTACGGTCACACGGCAGTTTTCTATATCAACAAGCTGAACGTGGCCAAGTTGATCAATGAGCGGATTGATCCGCATCTGGAATCCACTTTGGCCATCGGCGTGGACGAGATGTCATGGGACGATCTGAACGAGGCCCATTATGACTGGCCGACGCCCGCCAAGGTAAAAGCCTATCGCGACAAGACCCGTGAGATTGTTGACGCCTTTATCCGCGGCTATGATTTTACCCTGCCGATCACCTTTGATGATCCGATGTGGGTGATCATGATGGGGATCGAGCATGAGCGCATCCATCTGGAAACGACAGCCGTTTTGATCCGTGAGCTGCCGCTGGATAAGGTGAAATCCCATCCGGTCTGGAGCAAGATTTGCACTGAGACAGGTACAGCGCCCACCAATGAGCTGATTGATGTGGCCGGCGGCCAGATCGAATACGGCAAGTCGAAAACAAACCCGCTTTATGGCTGGGACAATGAATTCGGCCATGCCGAGGCGCAGATCAAACCGTTCAAAGCGTCGAAATACATCGTTTCAAACGCTGAATTTCTAGAATTTGTTCAGGCGGATGGCT
This sequence comes from Sulfitobacter sp., assembly GCF_039977885.1. Taxonomy (GTDB): domain Bacteria; phylum Pseudomonadota; class Alphaproteobacteria; order Rhodobacterales; family Rhodobacteraceae; genus Sulfitobacter. Next base: position 85,250 of record NZ_JBDWCI010000006.1, on the reverse strand, counting down.
ACCGCACGCGCAGCTGTTGGGATGATGAGGGCTGGCACTGGGTGCAATACGCCAAGGCCGAGCATCCGGTGTATTGGGTCAAAGAAGGCAACGCGTATAAATACCGCTCGATGCTTGAAGTGATCGACATGCCGTGGAACTGGCCTGCTGATCTCAACTATCTGGAGGCAAAGGCGTTTTGTAACTGGAAGTCCGTTCAGACCGGCAAGAATATCCGCATGCCCACCGAGGCCGAGTGGTATCACCTGCGAGGGCAGACCACGGATGCCGATCAGCCCTATTGGGTAAAGGCTCCGGGGAATATTAACCTCGAATATGAAATGTCGCCCTGTCCGGTGGACCGCCATGAATTTGGCAACGGGTTCTTTGATATCATCGGCAATGTCTGGCAATGGACCGAGACACCGATTGACGGGTTGGAAGGTTATAACGTCCACCCGATCTATGATGATTTCTCGTCGCCGACTTTTGATGGCAAACATAACGTATTCAAAGGCGGTTGCTGGATCTCAACCGGCAATTACTCCATCAAGGATTCACGCTATGCTTTCCGCCGTCACTTTTTCCAATACTCTGGCCTGCGATATGTGGAAGCCGGGGAGATCGAGAACCCCGTTATGAATATCTATGAAACCGACGAACAAATATCGCAGTATATCGAGTTCCACTACGGCGAAGAGCATTACGGGGTAAAGAACTTCCCTGTGGCCTGTGTTGAGGCGCTGTTGCCCCATACCAAAGGCATGACAAACGAGCGTGCGCTTGATCTGGGCTGTGCTACGGGGCGGTCGTCCTTTGAGCTGGCCAAAGTGTTTGATCATGTTGACGCGCTTGATTTCTCTGCCCGTCTGATCGAGGCACCATCGACCCTGCAATCCACAGGTTCACAGCGCTATGTGATCAAGACCCAAGGCGATCTGGTTGATTTCAAAGAAGTCACACTGGCCGATTTTGAAGGTTACGAGGCGATCAAGGATAAGGTTGCGTTCATGCAAGGCGATGCCTGCAATCTTGCGGATAAATACACCGATTACGATCTGGTGTTCGCAGGCAACCTGATCGACCGTCTGTATAAACCTGTCGATTTCCTGAGCGCGATCAAGGGGCGCATCCGTAAGGGTGGTTTGCTGGTACTGACCTCGCCCTACACATGGCTCGAGGATTTCACCCCCAAAGAAAACTGGCTGGGCGGGTATAAAGCGCAGACGGGCGAAACCTATACCACGCTGGAGGGATTGTTGGACAATCTGACCCCCGAATTCGAGCTGGTCGGCGATCCGCAGGATATTCCGTTTGTGATCCGCGAAACAGCGCGCAAATTCCAGCACAGCGTGTCGGAAATGACTGTGTGGCGTAAAACTTCCTAACGGCGCGTCGAATTCTATTAACGCTTTTGGCCGGGGGGTGCTCTGGCCAAAAGCTTTCGGTTCTGTCTGGGTTGTTGGGAAAACAACCCGCTCCCAAGGCCGGATATTGCGGCCTTTTTTATCTCTCACATTCTTAATTTTGATCTGTAACGCGCTTCCGAAATGGGGCTACGCGCAGCAGTTTATGTGCAAAAACAGCTTAAATAGGCGTATTTTTGCGAGTCCGAAACGGAATTAAGAGAATTTCCGCCTTATTCCACGGAGAATAAAGGAATCGTTAACTACTAATTAATTAAAATTAATTATCGAAATTAATAAAAATAATTTTCGATTTATTTACTTTAATTTAATTGAGTAGGGACGCCGTGAATATGCAAGGCTACCGCGCTGACGTTGACGGATTGCGCATGATCGCTGTTTTGCCGGTCGTGCTGAACCATGCGGGGATCCCGGGGTTTCCCGGCGGGTTTATCGGCGTGGACATTTTTTTTGTTATCTCTGGCTATCTGATCACCCGTATTCTCGCCCGCGAGATCGACGAAGATCGGTTTTCCATCCTGAGTTTTTACGAACGCCGCGCGCGCCGCATTCTGCCCGCTCTTTTTGTGGTGATGGCGGCCTGTCTTGTAGCGGGGTGGTGGCTTTTGTCGCCGCAGCGATATGAAGGGTTGGGCAAGTCGATCATCGCCACGCTTACCTTTTCATCCAATATCTGGTTTTGGCAAAGCGCAGGCGATTATTTCGGCTCTAACGTGGAGTTTGAGCCTTTATTGCACACGTGGTCCCTTGCCGTGGAAGAACAGTTCTATCTGTTTTTCCCGCTATTGCTTTGGGCGATTGCAGGGCTTGAGCGGCGCTATTGGATCGCGATTATCTGGGTTTTGGTTGCGGCATCCTTTGCTTTGTCGCTTTGGATGACGCAGGCTGCTCCGACGGCGAATTTCTATCTGGTCCCGACGCGCGCATGGGAGCTGGGGGCCGGTTCGCTTCTGGCGCTGGGGGCCTTTCCAACGGCCCGCCATCGCGGTGTGCATGAGGCGGCGGGATGGGCCGGCCTTGTTCTTATCGCGGGCAGTATTTTCCTGATTTCTGCACAAACGCCGTTTCCGGGTCTGGCTGCATTGCCCTCGGTTCTGGGGGCGACATTGGTTATTTACGCGGGGACGGGTCATGCTGTCTTTTCCGCGCGGCTTTTGTCGTGGCGGCCTTTTGTTTGGGTCGGGTTAATTTCCTATTCGCTGTATCTGTGGCATTGGCCAATTCTTGTGGCCGCGCGCCGTTTGCATTTCAGTACGGAACTGCCCCTTTTGACGGCCGGTTTTTGTGTTCTTTTATCCTTGTTTATGGGCTGGCTAAGCTGGCGCTACATTGAGCGGCCGTTCCGTGCCACGCGCGGGCCAAAATCGATGTCTGCTGTGCGCATTTTCAGCCTGTCAGGCGCAGGCATCGCCGTTCTGGGGATGCTGAGTGGTTTTGTTGTGCTCAATAGCGGTGTGATCGGCCAGTTTTCACAAACCAGCCTTGAGGCTTACCACCGCGCGGTTGAGCGCGATCCGCTGGACAAGGCGTGTATGAACACCTCGGTGGGGGGCGCAAAGGGGGTTGAACCATGTGTAATCGGGGCACCTGCGGTGACGCCGCGGCTTGTGGTCTGGGGGGATTCCCACGGGGGGGCGGCGCTTCCCGGGTTTGATATATGGCTGCGCGACAAGGGGATGAGCGCGCTTGCCTATACAAAATCGGCCTGCCCGCCGCTGTTGGGGGTCTGGCGGGTGGATATGGGGCCGAACCATGATTGCGATGGGCATAACGCGGCCGTGCTGGCGGATATTGCGCAAGCTCAGGGCATTGAAACGGTTATCCTTGTGGCGCGCTGGTCTTTGGCCACCGAAGGGGCCCGTGCGCAGCATGAAGCCGGAGAGACCGCAATTCTGGCCGTGAGTGGTGGCACCGCAGTGGATCCGGCGGGCAATGCCGATTTGGTCAAACAGGGATTGAACGATCTGATCGGGGCATTGCGGGCGCAGGATATAGACGTGTTTATTGTGCGTGGCACGCCCGAGATCGGGGTTGATGTCCCTGATATAATGCTAAGCCAGGGCGATGAGGTTTCCGACAAGTTCCGCCCGAGCCGGCAAGCCGTGGATCACCGCAACATGCGCGCGGACCGTATTATTGACAGTATCGCTGAACAGCAGCGTGCCGCGGTGCTATCGCCCAAGGCGTTGCTTTGCAGTGACAAATGCATAATCCAAAGCGGGGGTGAAGCGCTTTACCGTGATGATGATCACCTAAGCGCCTTTGGCGCGCGCTGGCTGGTTCCCAAACTTATGCAACAGGTCGCCTTTGAATAGGGACTGACCGGCGCGGCATAAGGCAGGCATGGTCAATAGGTGTAGCTGGTGTATTCGCCGTATGTATCCCGTTCGGTTGTCGGGTCCGTGAAGGTCATTGCGATAGCGACAGCCGGTGCTCCCATGTCCTGCAACGTGCGTGCGGCCTTTACCGCAGCCTTGCGCGGGGTCACGTTCTGTTTGATGAGCAGCACAACCGCATCCACAGCCGAGGCCAGTTGAAGGCTGTCCGAACTCAGCAGAACAGGCGCTGAATCAATCACGATCATATCGTAGTGGTCGCGCAATTGGTCGAGCAGGTTTTTGATCAAGCCGATGTTCAACTGCTCTCCGAGGAAGGGGGCGGGTTTGAATACAGTGATCAAATCAAAGCCCAGTGATTCAACCGGCATGATGGCGTCTTCAATGCGGCCCTCTCCTGTGAGCACACCCACCAGATCGCAGGTGGCCGTATAGTTGAAATCACGGGCCAGCGTGGAGCGGCGCAGGTCGAAATCCAGCACCAGACAACGCCGGTTGGCCCGCGCTTCAAGATGCGCAAGCGAGATGGTTGTGGAGGTTTTGCTTTCGTTGGCAACGGGGGATACCATTTGAATGCAAATGCCGCCCCTTTCGCTGCGGACCTGAGACACCAGAACCGTCCGCAATTGGCGCACCCTTTCCACAAACGATCCGTAGGGATCTGTGCGCAGCAATTCGACCAATTGGGCACGGTTGCGGATCTTGCCCTGCAACAGCGATGTGATGACCTGTAATCCGATCGTCCCTTCGATTTCTTGTGCCGAGGTGAATCCCGGCTTTGAAATCGCGAGATAAAAGGTCGCAAGCAGCCCGATGGCAAAGCCAAGCGTTGCGCCGAATACCGTGAACAAAAGCACACGCGGCGAAGACGGAGCACCCGGTTGCAAGGCGCGTTCTACCTGCCGGGCATCGGCGCGCTGAAGCTCTTCGGTGGATCGGGTTTCACTTAGCCGGTTGAGCATTTCCTGATAGTTTTCGCGCACGGCGTCGGCTTCGCGTTCAAGCTGGCGCAGTTCGACATTCGCGCGGGAGATCGCCGTGACGCGGGCTTCCATATCCTCGACGCTGGCCTGAATGGATTCCATCCGAGAGGTCGCAACAGCCACATCATTGTCGAGATTGGCAACGATCTGCCGGACCTCCTGAGCGAGCTCGGCGGTGAGCTGTTCGATCTCGGCGCGGGCAACCAGCCGGTCAGGGTAATCATCGGCAAAACGTGTGGCCAGTTCGGCCTCAAGGCGGTTGGTTTCCGATATCCGTTGCCGCAATGACAGAACGAAAGGCGATGTCAAAAGCTCGGCTGCGCGTTCGATCCCTTCGGTTTCGATTACGGAAAGGATGCGGTCATAGCGCGATTGCACCTGTGCAAGATCGGCCTGTGCCAATGCCAGCTGGGTCGAAAGTTCGAGCAGCTGGCGTTCGGATGTCTGGGCTGATGTACCGGTTTCGGCGACCTGATTGCTGCGAAAATCCTCAATGCGGGATTCCGCTTCTTCGACACTTTGGCGCATGTCCTCGATGCGCTCGGTAAGGAAGGCGGTAGCGTCGCGGATGACCCTGCTGCGCTGGTCAATCTGCTGCTGGATATACAGTTCGATTACCGTGTTGGCGATTGTCTTGGACAGGACGGGATTGGGGGTCTCTACAGAGACGGCGATCAGATAGGATTGCCCCTCGCGCCGGACGGTCGTCACCTTGTTCAGCGCGCCGATCAGTCGGCGCATCTCACGCTCTTGGGGGGCAATCTCGTTGCCTTCAGGCACATCGGGTTCTTGGATGAAATAGGCCAGCAGCCCTTTTATTTTGGCCTTGAGCCCGTCGATCATGCTTGGCTCGTCTAACGCGGGGTCAATGGGGGCAAGGGTGTCTTTCCCCAGACGGGTGACGACTTTCTCCATCAGGGTGTTTGACCGCAATACGGCGACTTCGGAATCCAGCAGCGGGTCATTCAGCTTGAGGTCCGAGACAACATCATCCGAGGCCAGAACCTGCACCGATCGGGAGTCGAGCATCACACTGGCCCGTGCAGTGTAAAGCGGGGTCACACGGCTCACTAATACAAAGAACAAAGCTGCTGATAAAACAGCGCATAAAAGGATCAGCCCTTTGTGTTGCCAGATCGCGGAAAACAGTCGCGCCAGCTCAATTCCGTCTTGATCTCTTTCCTGCAAATGTTCAGGGAAGCCACCACCCATTTGTTGTGCCATTAAAATACTCTATTGAAAAAAATTATTGAATCCAGCAAACCAGTAAGGGTCAAGTTTCACAATGATGAATTTATAAAAAAATAAGGAATACGCGTATTACGCTCTGCATGACATATAAATTGCTGTGCAATATGGCGACGGGCGTTGGTGCCTTATATGACTTTATCATGCTGCCTTTTTTGAGAAAGTTGTGACCGCCGCCAGATTTGATGTTGTAATTCTGGGCGGTGGCATTGCCGGGCTTGCCGCTGCGGGGCAATTGGCCAAACGTGGCGATAGTGTGCTTGTTCTCGAAGGTGCCACGCGTTTGGGCGGGATGCACAAATCTGTGGATATCGGCCCCTATACATTTGATATCGGAAGCATTTTCTACGAACCATCGGCAAAGATCTTTGAGCTTGCGACAGGGCTGGAAGATCAATGTCCAACCACGCGGCGGATACAGCGGCGGCTTTTGCCGGACGGGTCTATTCGGCATTATCCGATTGATCCGGGGGATGTGGTGCGCTGGCCGCTAGGGACGCTTGTGCGCGCGATGGCGTCCATGTTGTTGGGGCGAATGAAAGGTGCGCGGGGTGAAACCCTTGAGGATATATGCCTTGCGCGGCTGGGGCGTGTGTTTTTTGAAGAGACTGGGTTGCGCAACTACACAGTGCATTTCAATGGTGTTCCGCCGGCGTTGATCGGGCGCGAGTTCTACGATTCGCGTATGCGTTTCGTGCATCAGGCGACCAGTTTTCACAGGATTGCGCGGGCAGGCTGGCGGGCGTTGACGCGGCGCAAGATGAATAAAACGCCGCGACCGCCATTACATATCCGCCCTGTTGAAGGCTATGACGCCCTATTTGAGCGTATCTCTAAACAGTTGGTGGCACAGGGCGTGACCATTCGCACAGGCTGCACATTAGAGCGGATTTCGGGCACAGCGGGTGCCATGACAGTGCAGGCTGGTGGGGCCGAGTTTACCGCCGAGACAGTCGTGGGGGCCATGCCCCTGAACAGTTTGCATCAAGCGTTGTTCGACGCACCGGCCGAGGTTCAGTCACTGGATTTATTGTCATTGTTTGTCTCGGCCGAGTGGTTGCACCCGAATAGTGGAAATGTGTTTTTCAATTTTCACTCCGAGGGTGGTTGGAAACGGGCGACGGTTTACTCTCGCTTGTATCCGGGCACGGGAGAGGGGCGTGAATATTTCACTGTCGAAGTAACCGTCCCACCGGGCCAAAAAGCGGATAAGCAGGCGGCTTTTGAGGCATTTGCCGCCCATGCGGAAAAGATGGGGTTTGCCCGCGGGGTTAAGCTTGAGGGCGGGCATCTCGCGCAGGCTGCTTATCCGGTGTATTCAGCAGGACAAATGGCGATGGTGCCTGATATTTTGGCGCGAATTACCCAAGCAGGTGTTATCCCCGTTGGCCGGCAGGGGCGGTTTGAATATTTGCCAACGGCTTCCGGCGTTATTCGCCGCGTAAGAGAAGTTCTTGACGGTCTTTAGGTTTTGACTGGCGTAAATCGTTTTTGTTTATATTAGATTTTGCTTAATTTGAGGGCGACTCCAATTCGTCCGCAGCGTTTAGTTGAATAGAAATTTCGCGGCCTTGCACCAATTTGGCAACTCCCGCATAAAAATAGCGCTCTGGTATTTCCGAGCAAACTGGAAGGAAGACCCTGACATGAAGCAGGCAATCGGATTAACTGCATTGGCCTTTGCGGCGCTGTTGTACACTGCGGCGGGCGCGGGGGCACAGGAGTATCGGCTGCTTTCGGGGGATCGTGTCACGGTCAGCTATCTGTCGCAGGGCACCTCCGTCGAGGTCGCGGTTGATATTGACGGTGAATTGCGGCTTCCCGGTGCGGGGGGCGTGCCGGTGGCTGGCGCGACATTGGACGAGGCCGAAGCGCTGGTAGATAAGGCGATCAAGGACGCAGGTGTGTTTTTGAATTCCTCGGTGGCTTTGCAAATGCTCGACTATGCGCCGATTACCGTGTCGGGGGATGTCACAGCACCGGGGCAGTATCGTTATATTCCGGGCATGACCGTTGGCGCGGCGCTGGCGTTGTCCGGTGGCAGCCAGATATCGGGTGTGTCGCGTTTTGAGGTCGAGCGGGCGCGCATTGATAATGAAGGCGCGCTGCGCACGCTGAACCTGTCGATAGCGGGTTCTGTTTTGCGCATTTCCCGTCTCGAGGCGCTGGTGGCAGGTGCTGAAACCTATTCGATTTCCAAGGCGCTTGTTCAGCGCATTCCGCAAGCGGGGATTGTGCCGCTCGAGAACCTGCAGGCAGCAGAAAGCGGGTTGTTCGAGACGACGCGCAACCTTGCGGCGGAATCCATAGCCCTGTGGGAAGATGAGATTGACCTGATCGAAGACCAGCTAACGTTGTTTGAACAGCGGATTGCGGTTCAGGAAGAAATCCTGGTCAATACAGCCGAGGAGCTGGAGAGAGCGCAAGATCTGCAAGAGCGCGGCTTGCAGACAGCTGCACGGCTGACGACGGTTATCCAACGCAACGCTGATGCGCAGGCCCGCGCGCTTGAACTGGAATCGGCGCGCATTGCCGCAGTACAGGCCGTTTCCGAAGCGCGGCGCAGGCTGTCGAATTTTTCGCGGACCCGCCGCGAGGAATGGTTGGGCGCGTTGCAAACCGAACGGCTGGCGCTTGAGGATACTGAATTGAACTATGGTCGCCGTCTTGAACAGCAGGCCGTTTTAACAGGCAATCTGGTGGGGTCGCTGATGCTGTCCGAGGTGATTGATCCGACTTACGCCGTGGTTAGCCCGCGGGACGGGCGGCAGGGCCTGTCCGATGTGGGGTTGGACACTCCGATCTTGCCGGGTGAGATGCTGATCGTGAAAATGGCGGTCGGCGAAGATTCGCCAGCCAACTAAAAACCGCTAGGGCTGAGGGAATAGGTCTATTCCGATTCTATTACTTCGGGATTCTAAATCCGCTGTCTGTATATTCTATTCTTAGAAATTGATTAATTTAGGCACCTTTCTGGCGAAGGGTGGGTACCGTTTTTGTGATTTTAACTGAAGTAACGGGATTTCGATGTAATCAAACTGCGCATTGGCGCTGTTTTTATTTAGATTTCGTTTACATCTAAGTAGTTGATAAGGTGTCAAAATTTCTTTTGATCGGCTTTCTGGAATCGTTTTCATGCCTCATTAGGTTAATAAATTATTTGCCTGCGGCGGCTAATATAATTTTAATTTTTAATGTGATTTATGTGCCTAGGCTTCACTTTTATTCGGTCATTGTTCGGTCACAATATTGGGGTGATTTCCTGTGAATAGTTTCTCCTTGACGAGAAACCTCAACGATTTCAGGAGTGTCCGGAATGACCATAAGCCCATCAGCGCTGATTACAGCGAACACCTCAGAACTGGATGCGGCCGAAGATCCGTATTACGCAGATACGCAGATCCGGAAAAGTTGGTATCTCGAAGGGTCCACACGATCTGACCTGCGAATTGATGTTGAATCGGTATGGGATGATTACTCTGGCGAAGGTGTCACTGTTGCGGTGCTCGATAGTCAGATCGACTATACCCATACCGAGCTTAGGGAAGCCTACGACACCGACCTTGATTTTGACCTCTCAAGCGGCACGGGGGACTTCACGGTAAGATCTTCTGATATCTCGGATGAGCATGGCACCATGGTTTCGGGAATTATCTCGTCCCAGACGGGGAATGGTTTCGGAACGGCGGGGATTGCTTCGGGTGCAACGCTTGTCGGGCTGGCGATGGACTACAGCAGCGCTGATGTGGTTTCTCAGGCTTTGGCGGGCATTCGGGCTGCTGCGGAGTTCGATGTTGTAAACAACTCATGGAGTTTTACCGAAAACTTTTCGGATAACTTTTCCAGATCAGCAAATTCCGAAATGGCCGAAGCGCTTGAGTTCACCGCCACACAGGGCCGCGACGGTCTTGGAACATCCATGGTATTCGCGGCGGGTAATTTGGGCGAAACCGGCACCTCGAATTACCACAACTTCCAGAATTCTCCCTACACCATCGCCGTCGGCGCGGTAGAGCGCGATGGCGATGCGGCTAGTTTTACCTCAATCGGTGCCAATGTTCTGGTGTCAGCCGCCGGTGTGGACGTGCTTTCCACGACTTCTGGTGATGATTTCGCGTCGGTTTCAGGCACCTCCTTTGCGGCACCTGCGGTTTCTGCGGCGATTGCACTGATGCTCGAGGCGAATCCGGATCTTGGCTACCGTGACATCCAGCAAATTCTCGCACTATCGGCCCGTCAGGACGGGCTGGGTGATCACGCCTCTCATGGCAGTGATTGGGTGACGAACGGCGCAAATACGTTCAACGGCGGCGGGATGCATTTCTCCGATAGCTTCGGGTATGGTTTTCTTAACGTGCATGATGCGGTGCGTATGGCGGAAACATGGACCGAACAGCAGACCGTGGAAAACCGCACATCGCTGAGCCAGACGGTAGAAACCGATGAATATCTGGTGGCAGGTGAAAACGACCGCATCGAAGTCGAGATTGCCGTGGACGAGAGTATTTCGGTTGAACATGTTCAACTGTCGATGAACCTGTCCTGGACCTATACCGGCGATCTGGATGTCTGGTTGGTCTCACCGGACGGGACAGAAGTGCGTCTGGTGCATGACCTGCCCGATCTCGAACGTGTCGGCAGCATCAGGAATTTCGAATTCTCCTCAGTGGCCTCCATGGGAGAGATGTCGGAGGGCACGTGGACTTTGGTCATCCAGAACAACAATCCAACGGCCACCAGTGGTCAGGGTGAACCGGTTAGCGGGCTGCTGCGTGATGTGACGTTGCAGGTACATGGCGATGCCGTCGACACCGAGGATGACACGTATTTTTATACTGATGAGTTCGAATTTCTGTACGATGGTGACGATCTGGAGACGCGCAGCGTTCTGGCAGATACGGACGGCGGTGTGGATGCAATCAATGCAGCCGCCGTTACATCGGACAGTGTTATCGACCTTGGCGGGGCCACGGAGACGGTGATCGCTGGCCAAGGCGTGACCCTCTCGGGCGGCTTGATTGAAAACGCTTTTTCCGGCGATGGTGATGATATTCTATCTGGCAATGATGCGGACAATCTGCTGTCTGCGGGCCGTGGTAACGATGTGATTTATTTCGGGAATGGTGCCGACACACTGGATGGCGGCGCGGGTGAAGACACGCTGATGGTCGACAGTGTTTTTGCCGATGTTACCGGATATCTGACAGATACCGGCAGCTTTATGCTGGGTTTGTTCGATGATGCGTTATCCTATGTGACGGGGTTCGAACAATACAGCTTTGCCGATGTCATATATGGGGTGTCCGACCTTGCCGATCTGTTCAGTGGGGAAACCCCGCCCCCTGATGAAGAAGAGCGCGAAACACCGGTCGAGCCGGAGGAACCCGTTCTGCCAGAGGAACCCGTCGTACCGGAAGAGCCCGTGATACCGGAGGAACCCATCGTCCCCGAAGATCCTATCGAAGATGAAGTGCCTACCAACTATGACGAGAGCCTGACAGGCACGACCGGAAACGACACATTGCGCGGCGATGGTGGAGATGAATGGATCGAAGCGGGTCTGGGTGATGATTATCTTGTCGGGAATGCGGGGGATGATTTCCTTCTTGCTGGCGAAGGCGACGACAAGGTGCGCGCGGGTGCGGACAATGATCAGATCTGGGGCGAGGCGGGCAGTGATATCCTCATCGGGCAGGACGGGAATGATTACCTTTCTGGCGGCACCGGGTCGGATAACCTGCGCGGGGATGATGGCAACGACACGCTGGACGGCGGCGCGGGGTCAGATGTCATGCAGGGTGGCGATGGCGCAGATACATTTGTATTCAACGTGTTAGACGCCGGAGAGATTGATACGATTTCCGATTTTGACGCCTCTGAAGGGGATGTGATCCTGATTGAGGGGATCAGTGGGAATGACGGTATTTCCTTTGATCTGGTGGCTGACGGCAGGAAATTTGCACTGGAAATGACTTCGGATGAAGGGGTCACGCGACTGCTGCAAATCTCGGGTCAGGGTCTGGATGAGCTGATGATGAGCCAGCTTGACGTGGATAGCCTCGCGTTCGCCTAACGCTCAGCGCCGCGCCGATTATTCGGGCGTGGCGCTTTGTTTCAGAAGCGCGGTGAAATCGGCATAGGCTTTTTGAACCGCGCGGCGCTGACTGTCGGGGATTTCCAATGCGTCTACGGGGTCGGGTTTTGGCGTGCCGATGAGCGGCTCAATTCTGGTATAGCGGCCGCTGGCTGTCGGATCGCCGCCGCCGCCCTTGCGGGAGGCGGACAAGCTTTCGTAACGGTTTTCGAGGGCCGGCGTGATAGACAGGCCCTGACTGATCCGTGCAAGCGCTGCATCGGGGTTCTCGATCAAGGCGGCGTGGGTGAGGCCGATCCGGCGATCGGGCGCAAAGCGCTCCCATGAAGCCTGCATGGCGTCCAGCCGTGACAGGTAGTATTGCGCAGCAAGGTGATCGGTGCCGTATTCGTCACGGCCCAACCCGTTGTAGAGCACGCGAATAGACCGGATCGCCGCGCCGGGGCTGCGAGCCACAAAGATGGCGCGCGCCTGATAGAACTCTTCCGGCGCTGCGCCGTCGTGGCGGTTGTGCAAAATCTTGTCGAACAGATGATGCGCGCGGGGTTTCCATGCATTTCTGAGTGCCTGATTGACCACCAACCGGCCCAAAGCCTCGCGGGAGTTAAAGCGAACATGGGATTCGCCATAGCCGCTGACATCGGGCCGCGTGCACAGGATATTTGACATCGCGGTTGAGCCGCATCTCATGTGGGCAATAATGAAAATAGCCCGATCAAACCGGCATTGGGGCGAAAGTGTCGCGGCGGCCTTTCCGGCCATGGCTTTGACGGTTTCGCGCATGGACATGGCTGGCATCAGGCCCCCTGTTTCGGCGAGGATGATTTATCGAAAACCCTGCCAAGGCCCTGTATCATGGGCCGTTCAATCAATTTGTAAATGGCGATCCCGATCAGGGTCGAAATCGTGACGGATAAGACAAACACAACGATGAACTGTAACCAGCCGTGCAAAGGTAATGCCCGTAGAACCTTGTAGAGAGGGACCATCGTAATCGTGTGGGACAGATAAATCGAATAGCTCGCGTTGCCGATGATCGCGAGAATTGGTGCGTTAAACGCGGGGAACCGATCCTGACAGGCAAGCACACCTGCGACAATCATAACCGCGGACACAAAATACAGCGGAACGATCCACTCCTCTGGCGGCAGTTTGATCCCGGCAGCAAGGATCAGCAGCGCACCGGCGGGGAGTATCCAAGCAATTGCCGAAAAATCGGTTTTCTTCCAGACAAGTGCCAAGGTTATGCCGGCAATAAACAACATGAGGAAATTGTTTGTCCATGTGAGCCAGATTGGATTTTCGTAATCAAAAATCCAGCCTGCGATCAACAGCATAGACAGCAGGAAAATGGCACTGTGCGCAGGGCGGCCGCTTGTGATGGCGATGGCGAAGATACCGAAAAAGAACATTTCATAGCTGAGCGTCCATCCCGGCACGAGAATTGGCCAGATCTCGGTCGGCTTGCCGCTGTGCCAATGCGGTATGAAAAACAGGGACTGGATCAATTCGTCCAGTCGGCGGGTCGGGTTCCCCGCGGCAAAGTCATTGGGAAAGATGATTGCGAAAAAGGCAAAAGTCATGAGCCAATAAAGCGGCACAACGCGGATGATCCGCCGCTGTATGAAGGTGAGCGGGGGCTCGTTCCGGCAGGCGTGCATCATAATGAAGCCGCTGATGACAAAGAAAATCAATACACCCGGTCGCCCCAGATCAATGTCGCGCTGAAGCGGGTTATAAATCCCCGGCCTGTGGTGCAGGGCGTGATGGAATACGACCATCATAGCGGCACAGCCCCGCAGATATTGCACGAATATCAAACGCCCCGATTTTTCAGGCAGTTGAGGCGTGTCTAGGGTTGCCATTGCGGCACCCCGATTTGTGGCTGTCTTTGCCTGCCGTATGAATGGATCGACAGTCCGACCAAAAGCCCTGCCATGGCAAAAAAGATAAGATCGAGGTTTGGCGTGGCCTTAACGACCAACGCACGTGCAAGGCAGCCCGCAAGCCCCAGCTTGAGCGCCAGACCAATTTGGCGGCCCTCTGCGCTCATCCGGGTGAGGGGTATTTTGAACAGCTGCCACAAGAACATCAGCATCAAGCCCATACCAATCAGACCGGTTGTCCCCAGCACCGCCGCCACCCAATTGGAGGCGCGCACAGAGCCAAGGCCGGCGCCAAGGAACAATGTGTCCGAGAAATTTTGCAGCGCCTGCCTGTTCCAGCTCATCCGTTCGACGCCTGAATCGCTTGATAATTTATTGAGCAGGCTGCGATCAATAAAATCGGTAAAGCCGGGCACCATAGAGTACATCATAAACAGGCCAACCAGCAGAACGGGCGTCACAGCAACCAGCGCCGTCAGGGCGGCAGCAACGCTTTTGTCCAACGTGCCGGTCCCGCTGCGCCCGACATCCCGCAGCCGCAGCACGATAAACAACGCGGCCAATAGCGCAGTGCCGACATAAGCCGAAGAAGAGGTGCCGCGCAGGACAAGGAAGGCAAATAGCAGCGTCATCAGCATTGGCACACGGGAATTGCTTTGATTATGGAACCAATAGCCAAGCCAGAATCCCAACAATCCGAGCGATAGATAGCTAAACGATGATGCTTCGGGAAAGCCTCCGATCATCCGGTCAAGGCCGGACATCTGTTGGCCCAAGGTCAACGCATAGTTTGCCGTGCGGATGGGTGCCATGATCCAGCTGGTCCCGCTGGCCTGTGTCAGAAGGTCCAAAAGGCCAAGGGCGGCATGAGTGAGCGACATCACCAGAACCGCACGGTAAGCAAGCTGTGTATCGCCGCGCCGGATCATCACCACGGCGGGCACCGCAAATGCCAGAATGGCGAGAAACATGCGCACCAATTGGGATAAATTACCCCCGCCCGGCGCAAGCGGTCGGGTCACGATCCCAATTTGCCCCGCAACACGTCCGATCGAAAACACATCTGTCGCACCCTGAAAAATGCGAGGAAAGAACATTGTCGCGATCAATGCGTACAGGAAAAACAGCAACAGCGGCCGCCCCGCCCAACCCGCGCCAAGAAGCCGCCCGACATCGTCGTGGACCCCGACCTTGAACAAAAGCATCATGCCAACGGTCAGCAAAACCATATCATATGCCATCATCGAGGTATTCCCGACCGAGGGCAGATTGAATGCAGCCATCATGCCAAATGGAATTGCGATGAAAAAAACAACAATTCCGCTATAAGGCCCGCGCCTTAACGCCCAAGCCACAAATAAAATAGCAATAAGGGTGCTTTGAACAATTTGCATTTGCCATAAAATATGTTGATGAGCGAATTTACGCAACGCCCAGTTGTGGTTTCAAATTAATGTTTGCATAAAGCCTCTATAATTTGCCTAAAGTATATACATTAACAAACTATAAATTGCAGGACGCCTCCCGAATATGAGCGACGCAGCAGGAAAAACGTCAAAATCCGGGCGTGCAAAGCGGATCGGGTTGGCGTTATTTGCCTTCACAGCCCGTTCGCTTCAACAGGTTGCAACCTTTGTCATTACGTTGCTGGCAGCGCGTTTTTTAATGCCCGCCGAATACGGTGTTTATGCAATTGCGATTATCTTTATCACATTGATTCAAACGCTCACCTATTCCGGTTTTTATCAGTGGATCGTGAACGCGAAAGAAGATGATCACGCCGTATTGGGGACCGCCTTCTGGATGATCGTTGGGCTGGCTGCTGCTGCTTCAGCGCTGCTCGCTGTTGCTGCCCTGCCGCTTTCGCGGCTTTTTGAGGCACCTGATTTATTTGGCGTTCTTTTGGCGCTGGCTGCCATTCAACCCATCGCCGGAGCAGGGGCGTGGTTTTCGGCGACATTGCTGCGGCGCGGTGCGGTGAATACTCATTTCTCGATTATGTTTGTGCAAAATTTGTCAGCGCTTATTGGCGGTGCCTTGCTTTTGTGGATGTGGCAATCGCTATATGCGCTTGTGGCATTTCGTTATTTGCGGGTGCTCACGGCGATGCTGCTTTATTTGCTCTTCTCCAAGGACCGCCCCGGTTTTACCTTTGATCGCAGTTTGTCGCGGCAGGCGTCTAAATTTTCCGGCGGCTTGTACGGCGCGCGGTTTCTGAATTTTCTGTCGCGCTATGCGGGTGATTTGCTGTTGGGGCTTATGTTTACCACAGCAGAAGCCGGCCTCTACCGCTTCGGGAGCCGCGTTGCCGGTGGGGCGACAGATATTGTTGCCCAGCCCATGCGCAGTTTTGCCCTGACCCAATTCGGCGCTGCCGCGCGCAAGGGTGCAGACCTTGGCGGGCCGCTACGCCGGTTTGTGGGCAGCGTGGTCTTGATGACGGGGATCGTTGCCGCTGTGGTCATTGTGATTGGACCAACAGTGGTTGCCGATTTCTTTAACCCCGCTTATATGGCCGCGCTTGGCGTGACATTTGCGATGGCTATCCGGTCGGTTCTTAATGTGGGAACCTTGGTCATCGAACCTGCATTGGCCGCCCGCGACCGCACCGGTCTTGTGGCGATGTTTAATCTGGTCTGGACGGTCATTACGATCTTGTCCGTACTGGCGGCCTCTCCTTTCGGGCTTATCGCGCTTGCGGTCAGTCAGGCGGTTGTGATGTTGTTGACCACATTATCGGCCTTTGTTGTGCTGCGCCGCGAATCTATCGAGGTATCGGGGGCTGTGCGTTCGCTTTTTATCGCGGCAGGGTTGTCGGTGCTGTATGGCGTGGCTCTTTATGTGCTGTGGCAGCCTTTAAGTGCCACAATACAAGGCGATATGCTGGCTGTTTTGGCAGGCATCGGTTTGGCTGCGGTGCTGGGGGCGGTGACCCTCGCCCTTGGCTGGAAGCTTAGGGTTTTTACGCTTAGCGTTTTTTCCGGTTAACCCCTCATTGGAATGGAACCCATGTCATGAGATATCTTTCTGATCAGCAGTTCTATTTTGTGCATATCCCTAAAAATGGCGGGCAAAGTGTACGCAATGCGATGGCCCGTGCGGGCACGCTTTCCTTTGCGCCGTTGGCGCAGGATATGGGCGTGGACAATGATGCGGCTGCGGCACTATCCGAGGAAGGGTTTGATCATCCATCCTTGGGGAAAATACATCCTGCGCATTTGCCCCTCTGGGCCTTGCAGGATGCCTTTGCCGCCAGTTGGGCCGCTTTTGAGCAAAGCACATCACTGGCATTAACCCGTGAGCCGCGCGCGCGGTTCATGTCGGCCCTGATGCAGCGGCTGAAAGAGTTTCGCGGTGCCGGTGCCATTCGCGCTGACGATCCGCAAGTCGCACAAGAGGCTGCTGCCGTGTGCGAGTGGCTTGCTGCGCGCGATAGGCACGCGGATCTGGATTACGTGCATTTCATACGGCAAGTGGATTTCACCGACATTGACGGCACGCGGCGGGTTGATGGCGTGTTCCCCATGGCGCGCGCGGATATCGCAGCGCAGTGGTTAGGGGCGCGGACCGGTTTGGTGTTGGATATCACCCATGATCATGCGCGCCGGCAGCCAAAACCATGGGCCCGCGCGATACAGCCGGTGGCCCGTTTTGCAGGCCGCAACCTGATGCCGCGCGGCTTAAAACGCGCCATGCATCCTCTATGGATGAAAAGCGGCGTCTTTTCCGATGCTGCAAAAGGCTATGACGCGGTTGAACTGGGTGCCGATGTCGAAGCGTTTATCAAGGAATATTACGCCGCTGATGCGGCCTTGCATGCGTCGGCCCAACAGGCGGCTGCGGCGCTTGAGCCTGCGCAATAGTCAGTCTTTGCGCCAGGCGGGAATTTCGCGACCGATCAGCTTTTCAAAGGCGGTGATGCGCGGGGCGAGATAATCGGCCAGCCATGCCCGTGCCTGTGTTTCATCCACGGATTTTTTTTCAAACTCTACCGTCGCGGATTTGCGCAATGCGGATACGGCCGAGGATGGCAGATATTTGCGCAGCAACGCCCAAGCTGCCGAATTGCGGATGCTCGAGACAAGCGGATGCCGCTGTTTGCGCGATGTGGAGGGTGATTTGTGCACTTCGGCGATTTCGTCTTCGGAAAAGGAATAATCTTCCAGACCAAGCCACGCGATCACCTCGGCCAACGTTTCGCGGCGTCGGGTGCGTAGATCCTCGGCGACGATCACAAATATCTGGTCGCGGTCGAAATGTTCAAGATAGGCTTCCATTTGCAGCGCATAATCCGAGGTGTCACGGTAGAGCGCATTTTCCACGACCGCGCGCTCCAGAGGCAGCTCTTCCTGAAATTCCTTGAAGCGTTGCCAGTAGTGGCCCACAGCACGGGAGACAGGCTCCCGCACAGTGTAGATAATGCGGGCGTCAGGGCAGGCGGCCTTAATGCGGGCGGGCACACCGGATTTATGCGGCGCCTGTGAGTAATAGACCGATCCTTCGCCGCGATACCGCGCCTGCTCTCCGCCTTTCCACAGGGCAAGATAGGCGTCTTTGTTGTGACTACACGCGCGGCGCGCCATGATCGGCCACATTTCGGTCAGCTCTTCCTGGTCGATGAAATAACAGGGCTCTTTTTCAAGACTCATCGCAATTTCAGGATGCACCTTGAGATAGGCATGTAGCGCGCTGGACCCCGATTTTGATGCCCCGATAACAAATAGATTGGGCATCTTGAGGGCTGTCTCTGATACCTGCGGATTGGGGGATTTTTCCAGAACGCTATTATTCATCGGTCAATTCCTAATAAAAGCGCATAATAATTGCGCTTGAGTCCAAGTATTCATTCAGATCCCATCTGGTCAAGGCGCAAGGACTTTATCCCCGCCAAAAGCGTGATTTTACTAAATTTATGCTATAGATCACAGCAGGCGTAATTGGCGCTAACTGAATTGAATAGCGCATCTTGATTTATCGGGGCGGACACCGAATAGCTTACTTATACTGAAATAGAGGGACTATTATGTCCAGAATTACAATTAACGGAAAATTCCTTGGCGCGGGGCTGAATGGGGTGCACCGGACAGCGGCGCATTACGCCAGCCTTCTGATCGCCCGTGCGCGTGCGGCGGGTTGTGATGTTCGGTTGGTCGCGCCATCTGCGCCGGCCCCTGATCCGGAGTTTCCGCTATTGGTCCCCGAAGTACATAAGGGGCGGTTTGGAAACGGGCAGGGGTGGGAAATGCTCAGCCTGCCGCGGATTGCGCGCGGAGACCTGTTGGTAAATTTCTGCAATCTTGGGCCGGTGTTGCACCGTAATTCTGTTGTGATGATACATGACGCACAGACCTATCTTTATCCCGCTGATTATACCGGCAAACAGGCTGCGGCTTACCGGATATTGCTGCCGGTGATTGGCGCGCGCGCGCGGCATTTGCTGACGGTCTCCGATTTTTCGCGGCAGTCATTGGTCCGGCACCGTGTTGGTCACGCTGGTAAAATATCCGTTGTGCATAATGGCACAGATCACATTCTTGACGCGATGCCGGATGATGCGATCCTTGCCCGATACGGGCTAGAACCGAAAAGCTATGTGATGGTTGTCGGGTCGGCCAAAGGATACAAGAACATCGCCCGCGTTTTTGCCGCGATGGAGGATGAAGCGCTCGCGGGGGTGCGCCTTGTTGTGGCGGGCGGGCCGGACGCACAGGCCTATGTATCACGGGGGTGGACCCCGCCCGAGGGCACAATCTTTACCGGATTTGTCTCGGACGGAGAATTGCGCGCACTTTATGCTGCGGCGGCTGTATTTGCATTTCCGTCCCGGACCGAAGGGTTTGGCCTGCCGCCTGTTGAGGCCATGCAATGCGGAACCCCTGTTGTTGCGGCGCGTGCCGGTGCGATGCCCGAAGTCTGCGGCGATGGTGCCTGCTACGCAGACCCGGATGATACAGAGCAATGGCGCGCAGCGATCAGCCGTATGTTGTTTGATAAAGCAGAAGCAAAAGCTGTGACGGCGCGGGGGGCCGAGCGGGCAAAAACCCTGAGCTGGGACAATGCCGGTGATCGCCTTTGGTCATGTCTTCAGCCGCTTTTGTAATCGGCTGCGAAACGAAAAAGGGCCACGCATTTGCGCAGCCCTTTGTTATTTTCTGATCTGACGATTAGACGAAAGGCAGATCTTCGACGGTGGCGTGGTCGGTTGTGGTCAAGACATCCGCCATAGTCACAACTGAATCGTAGAATGTAACCGTGGTCGAACCATAGGTCATCACAGTGTTCCCGCTGCCGGTCAGGGCAAAGGAAACATCAGACAAATCAACGGCATCTGAAAGATAAACGCTGTCCAGGCCTTCTTCGAAATCAAAGACTTTGTCATTGCCGTCGTCGTTGTCGAAAACGAAAAAGTCGGCATAGCCTTCGTCGTCGTTTCCGTCATTGGCGTTGTCACCGTAAATAACGTCGTCGCCATCGCCGCCCGCTACAGCGTCGCTGCCGGACTGACCGTAAACACGGTCATTGCCCGCGCCGCCATCCATCCGGTCATTGCCGTCGCCGCCATACAGCTTGTCTTTGCCCGAGCCGCCGTCCATCCGGTCATTGCCGCCATCGCCATACAGTTTGTCGGCACCGCTGCCGCCGTTGATATGGTCAAGACCGCCTTCGCCGCGCAGGACGTCTGCGTTTGCGTTACCGTCGATTGAGTCGTTGCCGAGGCCGCCATTGATGGTGTCGTTCTGACCGCCACCGGTCAAAGTGTCAGCACCTGCGCCACCAACAATGTTGTTTGGGCCAAGGCCACCCGCGAGAGCATCGGCACCGCTTGTTCCTGAGATTAAAGTCATGGTAGTCCCCCTTAAAGGTATAAGAATGTGAATCGTGTTAAATTGAGTTCGGCTCCGCGTTGGTAATTTGCGAACCGTATTAATTTTATTAAGCGGCGATAAGTTTAGGCTAATGTTTAATTATTTGGCAGAATAAAAAACAACTTATTAAATACCGCCACCTGTGGTCTACGCCAAGATAGGCGATTCCCAAAGCAATAATAACAATTACGTTAAAATTCTGTCAATATAACTTGATAAAAGTTCATTTTGATATGGAATAAAGCCTTAATTTGATTGAGCTATATTTTTTGCGTTTTAGAGCTCTAAAATACGTTCGGGTTTTGCGCGAGATGTAGCAATTTCCCATAAGGCGCGCCAATTGCCGGCTGCCCGTCCTTTGCGGTCAATCCATGGCTCGGGTCGCAGCATGCCTTTGTGATTCGCGGCCATGTTCCGCGCGGCAAGCCGCAAAGCAAAACGTCCCGACAATGATCCCTTGCGCCAAAGATACCATGGGTTGGCCAGTTGACTATATCCCAGCTTGGCTCCAGATGTCTCGCGCCCGCCTTTGGCACCACGGTGCACCCCCGCAAAGGCATCTGTTTTGATCCGCCCGCCAGATACACGCGCGGCAAAATCCACATCTTCCTGCCAGCCATATAAGGGCAGGCGTTCGTCAAACCGTGTCGCGCCAATGGCCGATACACGAAAGGCCATATTGCACCCGTAAAGCCCCTCAAGTCCGGCCCGCAAAATGCGTGCTTCGGTGGGGGGCTTTTGGTCGTATTCACGCACCATTTGTGCGGCTTGCGCGTCATCAAATCCCGGCCCGTTGATGCCATCCGCGATCAACTGACCCGTCATACCGTTGACATCCGGCCAGCGCGCAAACCCGTCTTCGATGCCCTGTAGAGTACGCTTGGATGGCACGAAATCATCGTCGAAAAACACGACAATATCGCAATCGCCCATAACATGGGCCAGCCCCGCATTGCGTTGCCGTGGCAGACCTTTTTCGCTGAAAATAACCTCGACTCTTGTGGCGGCAGGAAATGCGCCAACCG
Source organism: Sulfitobacter sp. (assembly GCF_039977885.1). GTDB lineage: Bacteria > Pseudomonadota > Alphaproteobacteria > Rhodobacterales > Rhodobacteraceae > Sulfitobacter. The sequence goes on along the minus strand of NZ_JBDWCI010000006.1, from coordinate 63,406 downwards.
AATCTGTACCGATATCTTCGGGGCGGGTGACGGCAAATACAACCCGATCCGCGGCCCGTGTTTGGGCAACAAGATATGGCACCAGCTCATCAACGGTGTCGGGGCGGCCCACAGTGCAAATTACCACTGCGATCTTGGGTTGGGTCGGCGACATTTAGAAATTCCTGTTAAAAATAATATTGAACGAGGCACCGCCATCGCAGGTATAGAAGATGGGATTTCCGCTATTGCGTCAACTTGGGTTTTGAAATTGATTTGTTTTTCAGCAGCGCGCGATACGCCCTTGTAAAATCTCTCTGGGCAAAATGGAATTCATAGCAATACTTTCGCAGTCTGCTAAAATATATTTGAAATTACAAGATTGAGATATCTCATGTTTCGACGCCTCCCTTTATTATTAGCGGCGCTATTCGGGTTTGCCGGTTCCGGGACGGCAGAAACGCTGATTGCACCCGCATTGGGTGCCGCGACCAATCTTTCTCAGGGTGTGCAACCCGGTCTGGTGGATCTGACCCGTGCAGTGGGGTTGACGCAATTGCGCGACGGTATGAATTGGGGGCGGGTCGAAACGGCGAAGGGCCGCTATGCTTTTGCCACGCCTCGCACTCGCTTTCCCGATGTCATCGCGCAGGCGGGCAGCACTGTCACAATCGTGACGAATTGGGGTAATCCGCTTTATGATGATGGCGATACGCCCCACTCCGCTGAGGCGCTGGAGGCGCTGACCGGATATACCGCCGCGATGGTTGACCGGTTTCCCGCGATTGATGGCATTGAGGTAGGAAACGAATTCAATGGCGTAAACTTTGTTCGCGGACCGTTGAAGGACATGCCCCCGTTGCAGCGTGCGCGCGCTTATGTGCCGATGCTGCGTGCGGGGTTTAACGGGGTGAAGGAAGCAAAACCCGACCTACGCGTATTAGGCGGCGCGACCCATTCGCTGCCCGGGGGATACCTGTGGGAGATAATGGACCACGGGGGCGCGGATTACATGGATGCACTGGCTGTGCACCCCTACACCACGCCAGCCGAGCAATTTGTCCGCCAGATGAAGGTGTTGCGCCGCCATCCTGCATTGGCACGCCTGCCCGTCGAAATAACCGAGTTCGGCACACCGGGGGCCATGCGTGCGCCGGGGCATATGCTGCGTAACTATTGCCAATTTGCCTTGGGGGATGTTGCGCGGGCGGTCTGGTTTCCCGGCAATTTGCGCGGCGAAAAGATGGCTCCGCTTTTTACCCCGGCGGGACAGATTACCCCTGCGGGTCTGACATTTCGGCTGATTTCCGAACGCATGGCAGGACGCGATGTGTCGGATGCCAGCGATGATGATTTCACCTACGGCTGTCAGTTCGGAGAGGATGTTGCGGTGCTTTGGGGTGCGCAGCGCAAGCTGACGCTTGGGGAGGATATTACGGCTTTGGATGCGACAGGGCAGGCTATTGCCGCGCCTGCCATGCTTGATCCTGTTACTCCGGTTGTGCTGGTGTCTCAGGGCGGTGCCGTGAAAGACGGGGTCACACTTGGCCCCCAAAAACTCGAAGCTGACAGCTTTCACCAGTTCGTATACCCCCAAGAGGACGAGCTACAGGCCCAAGGTGATAGCTTTGCAAGGTTTGCCCGCAAGGCCGGACAGATCATTCCGCTTATGACCTTGCCCGGGCAAGAACGCTCAGGCGTTCCGTGGTTTCCCTATCGTGGCCATCCCGACCACCGCGACATCCGCCTCACGGCCGACAGCCTGCTGCCAGGGACGGATAAGGACATTGTGCACCGTTACACGGCAACGTCGGAAAAAACCCTGCATCTGCGTGCGGATTTTACCGCCGAAGGCCGGTCTGAGGACGGTATTCTTGTGACGGTCACCTTGCGCGATGAGCTGCTGTTTTCGGGGGCGGGTAGAGCGCAGGAAAAGATCTTGATCAACCTGCCCGACCTTCAATTCCAAGCCGGTGACATGCTGGAGATATCGGTAAATGACAACGGCACCCCAAAAGGGGACGTGTCCAAATACCGTATTTCGCTGGCGACAGATTAACCCGCCCGACTGCCGCGCCCCATAGGCGCGACTGCCATGCTCCCAAAGCTGGACCTAGCCCGCGAAATGCGACAGCAAATCCTCGCATGTGACGGCCAACGATTGCAGCTCGGCCTCGCTCAGGGCAGCACCCGCAGCAAACCCGCCAAAGAACCTTGCATCGGACTGGATGCCTGTCTCGCCTCCGGTTGTCGCATTCCCGAGAGACAGGTTTGTACCTGTCGGAGGTATGCTTGGGGCTGTTGCCGAGTTGATGATTGCCCCATCCGGCCCGTGCAGCCGCAATGACGACGCGCTGTCCCGCACTACCGCACGCATACCTGTATCGGTGGTCAGCCCGCTTGCGTTGCTGTTGCCGCCGCTGTTGAGCAGATAACGTGCGGCACCGGCATTCGTTGCACGCAGGAATATCCCATTCCCGCCATTCAGATCGCCCCGTGTATTCGTGGCCAGCGCGGAATAGAAAACACCCAAAGTAGATCCATCTTGCGGCAGCTCGGTTGACGGGTTCACACCTAGATCCAGACCCGTGTTGCTCGTCTCTTGCGGGGTCCAGCCTGCCGCTGCGCTCCAGACATAAGACTGACCGGACGGATTGACGAGCGCCAGACTTTCCGACTGACCCACAAGGTCGAGCGATGACGCGACCTGATCGCCCAACCGTAGATACAGTTTGAGCAGCTTGCCAAACCATGTGGATGCCTTGGCCGATACATAGAACGCATCCAGCGCCGAAGCATCCACACCGCTGATCCCCAAACCGCCATTGGCCGCGACCTGACCCATGAACGCCTCTGTTTCGGGCTCAAAGCTTGGCGCGCTGGCGTATGTCGTGACAGCCCATGTATCGGTAACGCCGCCAATATCTACACCGACAATAAATGAAGTTGAGGCATCGCCAGAGGCCATTGTGCGCAACTGGATCTTCTGGAATTTATCCACGAACCCGCTCGAGGCCCAATCGCTCACCACATAGTCCCCGTCCAGACTGTTGAGGGTGCGGAACTCGCCGCCTGTGACGGAGACGGGTGCCTGACGCTCGATCCCCTCAATCAGGATCGCCGCCGACGAAACGCTCGCCCCCGGCGTCACGTCGACCGCATCGGCAAAATCAAACGTATCCGGCACAGTGTCGAGGATCGAGCCATAGGCCCCATCATACGTCCCCGCGTAGGCCGCATAGCAGCGCAGGCCTTTATTCTCGATCCACGGTTCGGTCGGGTGGATGCTGGAAAAGTTGGAGGTGTCGAAATCGGTATCCACAACCAAGGCGTTGCCATCAGCAACAGCGCCCGCCAGCGTGGCCTCGCGCACCATCCAGGCCTGCAAAAAGCCAAGGCTGTTGTCGGTGATCGAAGCCCCCTCATATCCAAGCGGGCGAATGCGCTCTGCGATGAACAGGCCGCCCGATACACGGCTGCGGTATTGCTCAAGAAAATATGCCCAGTTGGCGGCGTATGCCTCGGAGGATGCCAAGATGTTTGCATCCGCTTCGCCTTGGTTCCAAAGCGTCACTTCCTCCAATGACAGCCCTGCAAGGGCCGCGCGGACCTCAACCATTTTGGCCTCGAGCTGTTCAAAGTTATCAGCGCTTGCGTCAGGGTGCCAATCTTCGGCAAGGCTTTGGCCGTTCTGGCTTTCCTTCACGACATAGACAGGCCGCATGTCGCCTGACTGCCGCATCTGGTAGATGAACTCGGCTTCGGACCCCCACGCGGTGCCGCTGTTGTCTGGGTCCGCATTGCTGGTCACGTCATAGGCCGCAAACGCGCCGTCCGCGATTTCGGCCATCACATTGTCACCGGTGCCGCGCATAAAGATGCTCACATCGCCAAGCGACCCGTCCGTGTATCGCGTAGGTGGCGTGGCCGAGCTGGTGCCGGCGGTGCGGCTGTTGGATTGCCCCGCAACGACCAACAGCAATGCACCATCTGTTGCGCCGCCAGCGGCGACATCACGCGCCCCCGAAGCCTGAACTGTCATAACACCGCCAGAATTCTGGGCGGTGAGCCTACAGCCAATCGTTTCGCCCGCGTCGTTCGGCAGAATCCCGTAGCTGGCAGATGTCGCGCCCGCAATATCTACACCGCCGCGCGTCCATTGCTGGCCCAGCGTGACAGGTCCCGACCACAGGCCGTCCGACACAAGCAACGTCTCTCCCGTTGTGAAACTGCCCGAAATAACCGGCAATGCCAGATTTGATAGCGGGGGAAAGGTGATGTTCACCGCCGTTGCAGTCGCCATGATCTGGCTGAACCCGTCATCGGCAGTCACGGTGCAGGCGATAGATATGCCGTCATCATCCGGCATCACCTCATAGCTCGGCCCGATCGCACCCTCGATCGCCGCCTCGTTGCGCAACCATTGATAACTGAAACTGCGCGGGGCAGAGCCGATCCATCCGCCTTCGGAGCATTGTAGAACTTGCCCTACCTGCGCGCTTCCGCTGATGACCGGAGCCACGATCCCGGCAAGAGGTTGGGACGGGTTGTTACCGGATTCGCTGTCACTTTGGGTTGGCGCAAGGCTTTCCAGCTTATCGAACGCGCCATAGCGGATCAGAACTGCTGTGCCGTTATGTTTCAGCCAGAAATTATACTTCCACTGGCGTCCTTCCGGTATGACGGCCAATGTGTCCACATCCAAAAATATAGCGTCTTGCCCCGTAAACTCGATTACCGGATTCGCGGCGGTATCAGCACCGATCGTTAGTACCGCAACCGCCCCCTCCGGCCTGTCCTGAACAGCAAAAGCAAGGCTTTCCCCTGCATAAAATTGCAGATCATAGCGCTTGCTGCGTTGCGCCGCTTTGACGGAGATAGTGCGTTTCATGGGTCCACCTTGGCTGAATGACATCAGCCGCCAAAGTGGCTCCTCGTACTGAAAAAGTGCTTAGGCCTGCGTGCGCAGCCCATGCAACAGGTCGCGCAAAGTGTCAGTTTACCGCGTCTGGCCGGTGCCATCCCTGACCGACAGCCACGTTCAGTTGCGCCCATGCCTGCCCGTAAGCCAGCCGCGCCCGTACAGTTTCCGCGCGGACCGAAGTCGCATTTTCTTCGGTATCAAGCACCTCTGACAGCGTGGCAGCACCAATATCGAACGCCTTATTGACCAGCCTTTGGGCCGACCGATAGGCCTGCGCCGAATCCTCAAGGCGGGTCATCCGCTCATCAGCCTCTTCGAGATTGATAAGGGCTGTCTGCACTTCCTCGATGGCATTGAGAACCGTCTGCCGCCAGACGGTTTGCGCTTCGCGGGCACGGGCCTGTGCGTTCGCCAGCCGCGCGCGGCGTGCGGGGCGGTCGAGAATAGGCAATGTCAGTACCGGCCCTAGGGTGACTGTCGAAAAGGATGCTGCCTGCATATTTCCACTGATGCTGAGTGACGGGTAAAGCTGCGCCTCGCGCACGCCGATTTCTGCGACCGTTACGGCAAAATCCGCTTCGGCACGGCGAATATCGGGCCGATTTCGAAGCAAGGCCGCAGGAACGCCAGCATATACGCCTGCGCGGGGGGCGGGCAGGGCATTGCCATCTTCCAGTTGTGGCAAAATCTCTTGTACCGGCTGGGCCAATAGCGTCGCGATCCGCTGCGCCGAAAGCCTGCGGGCACCTACAAATGTGGGCACTTGTGCCTGAACCGTAGCCAGCACCGCCTCCGCGCGCCGTAGGTCAATGAGAGTGGCATCGTTGACCGCATATCGTTGCTGCAATACGTCGACAATACGCCTGCGATTACGAACCGAGCGGTTCTGCTCGACCAGCAGCGCCTCTTGGGCGCGTAAATTCAGGTAGGATTCCACCAGCTCCAGCTGAACCGCCAAACGGATGGCTGCACGGTCAAACTCCTCGGCATCCACCTGCGCTTGGGCCCCTTCGCTCCCACGGCGGTGTTCTCCGAACAGGTCGATAATGAACGCCGGTTGAAAACCGCCCTGCGCCCGCACCCGCGTCGAGGAAGAACCTGTATCACCAACGGTGACCTGTCCCGTCACCGCACCGCTAAGCTGTGCATTGCGCCCCACTGTACCCTGCAACGCCCGGGCTGCCTCGATCCGTGAGCGCGCACGCTCCAGATCAAGGTTTTGGGTCATTGCTTCCTCTACCAGTTTATCCAGCAAAGGTTCTTTATACGCCTTCCACCAATCGTCTTCTGCAGCCTGTTTGAGCGCAAGTCTGGGAGTAAAGGCAAATGCTTGCGTTGTAGCAAAGCCCGGCCGTTCAAAATCAGGACCTACAACGCCGCAAGACGCCACAAGACACAGGGCACCCAAAGATGCCAATCTAGTCATTTTCATATTGGGTTACCTGTCAGCTGCCCGAATTTTATTTTTGTATTATTTTTATATATATTAATCTTTATTACCAAACTCTGACTTGGTTAAGTAATTAATGATAAATCCATGTTATATTATTGCCATAAATGTGGCAAATAAAACACTGGGGTAAATTGAAGCCTTCTTGAATAGTATTGAAATAAAGGCCGCCAAAATAAAATGCCCGGCAAACCAAGAATCAGTCGGGCATTTCGTTGTAATGTAATTAAAGAAAGAGCAGTGCCCTTACTTACCGGTTCTGTTTAGCACCGCAGAAGCCGTACGCATGATGATGTTCAAATCCTGTTTCAGCGATATCGACTTGAAATAAGTCGCATCCATCTGCACCCGCTCTGAATAAGACACATCGTTGCGGCCAGAAACCTGCCACAAGCCCGTCACACCCGGGCGCATTCTCAGGTATACGCGGCGGTATTGGCCGTAATTCTGGTCAAGCTCGTCACTCGGAACGGGGCGGGGGCCAACAAGGCTCATCTCGCCCCGGAAAACATTCCAGAGCTGCGGCAGCTCATCAAGTGAGGATTTACGCAGGAAATCGCCAAATCCGGTAATGCGCGGATCACTATCAAGCTTGCGTTCGCGCGCCCATTGTTCCCGTGCGGCAGGATCCTCGGCCAGCAGCGTTTCCAACCGTTGCTTGGCGTCTGGTACCATGCTGCGGATTTTCCAGCATTTGAACGGTTTGCCATTCTGCCCGATCCGGGTGTGGCCAAAAAATGCAGGTCCCCCGTCGCGCCGCGCCAGAAATGCAAGGATCATAACGACCGGCAAGATCAGCGGAATTGCGAAGGCACATAGAATAAGATCTGTCAGGCGTTTGCCAATTTTCCCGTAGGTGAATGCCCGAGAAACGGGAGCAACCTGATCAAAGTTCGGCAGCACAAACTGGCTGTCATTTTCAAAATGGGTTTTGAGTGAATGCTTCATATGGGTCACCTAAATCTTGGTCGCGCCTGGAGGCGCAAAATAAATCCACTCAACGACGTGGCCTATGCCTGTGGTTAGTCATCGCCTCAAGATTCAATCCAAGCCCGGCAAAAATGCTCTCTTCACGGCTCAAATCTATCTGCTCGTTTTTTTTGATTATTATGTCTTAAAAGTAGTCAAATAATGAAATGCTGCGTCTGCACAGCTAAAATTGAAGTTCCGGGTGCGATATTTTTTAATTACGGTTAAATTGTGCAAAACTTAGGCAATCTATATTCAATTGCACAGTTTCCGTCAACGCAAACAATATGACATCGTAAAAAATTCATATTCCATTAACAATCATTAATATCTCATTAAAATTAGATAAGTCACTCAAAATAAACAACTTATCCCAAATTTATGAAAAAGAAACGTAATCGCTAACTAATCCTAACTAGTTACTGAAGATAAAAGGAATCAAAACAGAATCACTGTGCTGAAGCATTGAGCAGCAAATAACAAAGGCACAGCCGGCAGGTTAAAGACAAACAAAACGCATAATGCACAAACGCTGCACCTCAGGCCCGAGGTCCCATTTTATTGCAATGCAGCATTCAAATGAAACAAGACAAGCAGCGTAAGACGCCCGAAGAATAAGGTTCGACGCCCATCAATACACTGGCGCCAAACTACGCATCGGTTTTACCGTCGAAACATCGCCAGCAGGGTAAAGATGACACCAAAGGAGCTGCCGCTGAGGATATAGACAGGAATCGACCACAGCAGATTAAGGTCAAAGCCAACAATAATCCCAACAGTAAAGATCAACGCCAGCGGTATCGCAATCACCCATGCGCCGAGACCATTAGACACTTGCTTTACCTCAACTGCATCAGGATCATCATTCAGGGGTGCGTGTGGGCTCACACTATCAATCTGCATTATCAACCTCACTCACTCAAAATATAACCGGCTAGACTATATATATGTCCCGCCGCATCAGCGTTAAAGAACCATAAACCAACTATTTCGCCCCGCGGAGGGGAAAAGAGCGACCGACACGCCCTTGTGACAGCAGTTTACATATTCATTACCTCTATCACCCTTATTCTTTTTCTTTGAGCTTGCTCTTAGTGCAAAAATATCTGAATTTTTCGAAAGTTATATTTATCTTCTTTTATTTGATGGAGAATTGATTTTGCTCCGGGTTGTAATAATAAACGATGCCAGCATTGCGCGCGGCGGCGCAACAGGGCTTGCTATGTTACAGGCAAAGATGCTGCATGAGCGGGGAATAGAGGTGGTTTTTGCCACGGGTGATTCCGGCTCGGATGACCTGTTCCCCGACCATGACATAGATAAACGCCATGCAGGCGGCACCGCCTTGATGAAAAGCAACCCGCTCGTGGCCGCGACGCGCGGGTTCTATAGCAAAGCCTCCCATGTAATGCTGCGTGAGATGATAGCAAACGAAGACACACCAGAAACCGTTTATCATATTCACAGCTTCACCAAATCCCTCACCCCGTCGATCTATGCCGCCCTACAGCCCGTCGCGCAGCGCACCTTTGTCCATGGGCATGATTTCTTTCTGGCGTGCCCGAATGGGGGCTTTATGGATTACCAGCGCGGTTCACCTTGCCAACGCACCCCGCTTTCGGCGCCTTGCCTGACAACCCATTGCGACAAACGCAACTATGCGCAAAAGCTTTGGCGCGTCGGTAGGCAGATGACATTGCATCACACCATGCCCCGTGACCGCCCTTGGGGCGGCATATTGATGATACACCCCGCAATGCGCGCCTTTTACGAAAAATCGGGCTACCCTTCTCAGATGTTGCACACAGTTCGCAATCCCGCTGAATCCCTAAGTGCCACGCGTATTCCTGCAGAGGAGAACAGCCGCTTTTTCTTTATCGGTCGGGTCGAGGCCGAAAAGGGGATCGAAGACCTGATCACAGCGGCCAAACGTGCGCAGGTGCCACTCAGCGTGATTGGAACCGGTCCGTTGCTGGATACGCTGCGGTCGCAAAACCCCGATGTGACCTTTCACGGCTGGCTTGACCGCAACGCGATCGGCGCAGCAATCGCATCGGCCCGCGCCCTTGTCATGCCCTCCCGCTATCCCGAACCTTTCGGGCTGGTTGCGGCAGAGGCCTCTTTGTCGGGCTTACCGGTCATCTTATCGCAAAGCGCCCTACTAGGACCCGAGATGGCCGAGAAAGGCGTGGGTTTCACATGCGACCCGGGCGAGATTAACGGCTTTGCTACCGTGCTGCGCAAGATGGCCGACATGCCCGCCGATCAGGTCAAAGCGATGAGCCTGCTGGCCGCATCGGGCACCGCCAACCTGTGCAGCGCGCCGCAAGACTGGATCGACGCACAAATCAGCCACTACAACAGGGCAATCAGCGCCGCCTGAGTGACGAGGTCAGCCTAACTATCATCCAGCGCCGCATGAGCCTTGTCACGCGCGGCACTTTGGGCCTCAAATGACCGAAGGGTAAAGCGTGCAAAACGCTCTTTGAACAAGGCCTCGTCAAAACGGGCCGCGTGGGCCTGTATGCGGTCCGCAGCGTCCAGCAGATCTGTGTCGCTCTCCAACCGCTCGATTGCCGCATTGAGGCTTTCTATCGTTTGCGCCTCGAAACACACACCGCTGATCCCTTCATGCACGGTATCAAGGGCGCCGCCACGACCATAAGCCACAACAGGTCGGCCTGATGCCATCACCTCGACGGGGACGATGCCAAAATCCTCTTCTCCCGGAAAAACCAGCGCGCGGCAGGTCGCGAACTGGTGCTTGAGCTGTTCAAAAGGCACCCGGCCAAGAAAGGTGATGTTGTCGCCTGCACGTTCCTCGAGCTGCGCTCGGACTTCACCATCCCCGACCACAACCAATTTCCGGCCGCTGGTGGTGAAAGCATCAATGGCCAGATCGGGCCGCTTGTATGATACCAACTCACCGGCCATCAGATAATGCTCTCCCACGTCCTCCTTTGGCACGGCGGAGAACTCCGACACTGAAACAGGCGGATAAATCACATCTGCATCGCGCCGGTAGAACGCCCTGATGCGTTGGGCCACAAAGGCCGAGTTCGCGGCAAACCCGTCAACCCGCGCCGCTGTTGCGACATCCCATATTCTTAGTTTATGCGCGATCATCGGCATGGCAAACCGCGCAAGCCTGCCCGCAGAGGCACGGTAAATATGATAGTGATCCCAGATATAGCGCATGGGCGAGTGGCAATAACACAGATGCACCGCATCCGGTCGCTGCACGATCCCTTTTGCCGGACCGCTTTCCGAAGAAATCACCAGATCGAATTCCTGCATATCCATCTGCTCCAACGCATAGGGCATAAAGGGCAGGTATTTCTGGTAATGCTTCCGCGCACCGGGCAGACGGCTGATGAATGTCTCGCGCACCTCTTGTTTGCGAATGCGCTCACTCACCTTATCGGGATCATAGACATGGGTGATGATCACCGCTTGCGGAAATAAATCCAGCAGGGATTCGACGACCTTTTCACCGCCGCGCATATTGATCAGCCAATAGTGAACAATCGCTACTTTCAAACCCGATGTGCGTGTCGCAAAATCAAGAGGCAGACCGGTATCCTGTGCCTTGGCGGTCATGATGAAACCTCGCTGGCTGCACCGCTCAGGACGCTCCACAGTTTTCCGATATCCGCCCGCGCCTCTGACAAAACACGCGCATGGGTGTCGCGCGGCAAGCCTTCGCGCACCGCCTCGCGCACATGTTGGGCACAGGTCTGCGGGTCCGTCACATCAGGATCAACCATCCACTCCTGTCGCTCGACCGAGGTCATAAAAGACAGCAGCTTACGGTCCCATGCCAAAGCAATTGCAGGGATGCCGTATGAATACGCCGCAATAATCGCATGCATACGGTAGGCAATTACAACGTCGAAGGCGGCGATATTGGCACATAACCCTTCAGGGCTGGTTTGCGTGAGAAACCTTATGTCTTCCTCTGCGCCAATACTACGTAACGCGTCATGTAGCTTTGCACAGTAAATCACATCCTCAGGGCTGCCATTGGTGAACACATGCACCTGAAACCCGTCCGAAATAAGCGCACGGGCCAGTTCAATATACCACTGCGCCAATGCATCATCCTGCATTGCCTGATCCGAGTGGTAGCGGATGGCAATCGGGCTCATAATGCCCAGACCGGCGATAGGTCGCCCGCCTTCAATGCGCGGCTTGGCCGGATATAGATCGCTCGCGATCAGCCCCGGATCACGTGCCAGCTGCGCCTTTTTCCCCGTGTGAGGCGCCATCAGCTCATCCCATAGCGCGATAGATTCAACATCACGCAGAAAAACCGCCCTAAGGTTCGGGCTCGAAAACGCCTTGCGGCATTGGCGCAGACCCGTTGCGGTCCAATCGCCTCCCATTCCACAGGCATAAATCGCCGCAGGCAAATCGGCACGCGCAGTTTCGGCCATCGCAAGCGACAGTTTTGTGGAAAAATTTAGATCAATATCCGTAATCAAATTGCCCCCGCCAATGGCAACAGCATCAGCACCTTTCAGCCCTTCACGGTAGGCAGGGCCCCATTTGCGCGCGGATTGAATGGTCAGAGGCAGGCGCACAACCAGATTGCGCAAGCGTTTTGGCAGCGCATCAAGCACCGCCATAATAGTACCGCGCCCCGCCATCGCATCCCCGTATTTATTGCGGGCGGCTAAATCAATTGAGCTTGAGTGCGCAGATGCACCCAAAGAAACAATCCCGTATTCAAGACATTCGGCCAATAGGCCATCTCCCAAATTGGGGCTGTATTTCACATTGAAATTACGGACCACAATGGGTCGCTCTGAATGCGTCATTAAAAATACCTGCCGTTCTAACGCTGTCCCTTAATTGGACAGCAATTACAACGTCGGGCAGCAAGGCACGGCGGTCAACTCTCAAATGATATAATCGTACCGCAAAGCTTTACCGTGTTAATTTACCAAGACCCAATTCGGTGCCATTGGGCCTCGTGCCTTCAAAAAGGGCAAAAGGGATATCATTTCATTGCCGCCCCGCAGGTTTTTAATTCACCGGAAGGCGCTGACGTACCAAGGTCGTCCAATATGAACACCCCCATGCGATGACGTCATCATTGAAATCATATTCAGGATGATGCAATCCGGCGGAAGGGCCATTGCCAATATTGATCATCGCGCCGGGCACTTCGTTCAACATGAACGAGAAATCCTCGCCGCCCAAAACCGCTGGCATATCAAGTGAAACATGCGCCGCACCTGCCACCTCGATTGCGGCGGCAGCAGCAAGCGTTGTCTCATGGTCGTGGTTCACCGTGACGGGGTACATGCGAATATATTCAACCGCGCCCACCGCGCCGAAACCTGCCGCGATATTCGGTACAAGGGCGGTCAATTGGTTTTCCACATGCAGACGGACTTCCTCGCGCAGGGTGCGCACAGTGCCGGTGATCTCGATGGCCTGCGGGATCACGTTAAAAGCATCGCCTGCATGGATCGTACACAACGACACAACCGCATTATCCATCGGATCGACCGTGCGCGACGTAATACCCTGAATTGCCTGAATTACCGCTGCCGCGATCGGGAATGTGTCGATTGTCTCGTTGGGGCGTGCAGCATGGCCGCCGCGCCCCTCGATGGTAATGCGCACCTCATCCACAGAGCCCATGATCGGGCCGGGGGCGATGGTGAATTCACCGACAGGCAGGTTGGGCCGATTATGCATGCCATAGACTTCATCGCAGGGCCAACGGCTAAACAGCCCGTCGTCGATCATTGCTTTTGCACCTGCGCCGCCTTCCTCTGCGGGTTGGAAAATCACAATAACAGTCCCGTCAAACGCGCGGCTTTCCACCAGATGCCGGGCCGCTCCCAAAAGCATGGTTGTATGGCCGTCATGCCCGCAAGCATGCATTTTACCTTCGACCTTCGAGGCCCAGTCTTTGCCTGTCGCTTCGACAATAGGCAACGCATCCATGTCCGCACGTAGGCCGATCATGCGACCCGATGTGTTGCTTTGTCCTTTGATGACGCCCACAACACCGGTGCGCCCGATGCCTTCAATCACCTCGTCAACACCCGCAGCGCGCAACGCATCCGCAACGGTCGCCGCGGTCCGCGGCAGATCATACAGCAGCTCGGGGTTTTGATGAAGATCACGCCGAAAGGCCGTGAGCGATTCAACGTGCCGGGCAACCCAGTTCTCAATGGCCATCTGCTAGGCTTCCTTGCTTTTCATGCGATAGCGAAAGTCACAATGCGTGGCGCCTTTCATCAAGGTCTGGGTCCGCGTCAGCTCCATGTCGGGGTTATACCCGATGCAAAAATCCCCATCGCGGTTGCAGGACAAAAGATGCCCGATATCGCCTAGGCCCATTTCCTTATAGGCTTCGGAGTACCGGCAGCGGGTCACATTGAAATCCAGCTTTTCCGCCGTCGCTTCGAGTGTCTCGATTTGCAAAGCGTCTTCGCGGGTCCAATTGGGTTGAATGGCTGCAAAATCTGTCAGGTCCGGCGTCCGCCCCAAAGCCTCGGCCAATTGCTGGCCCTGCTCAATTGCAGACCTCGAACAGGTCTCGCCGATCACGGTCTCGGCCTCGGTGCGGTCATGGCGGTCGGTGATCACCTCAAGCACATGTTTGAGGATCATCGCCTCGATTTTACGGCGGATCAGGATCGGAACATCGTTGATTTCCATGCCATCGGTATTGCTGGTGTCAGTCGTCATGGGATGTCATCCTTATATTTTCGGTTCACGCAAATCCTGGCGCTTCAGCCACGCCAGATAGGTCGGTGCGACACGGCGCACGATAGGGTGCAGCATAAAGGGCTGTGGATCGCTCAATGGAAGAGCAAGTTCTTCGGGTTTGGTGCCGGTTGCCGCACGGGCCAATTCACGGCCCAAAGCGGTCCCCAACGCCACGCCGCGTCCGTTACAGCCAATCCACGCCCAACCGTTTTCACCAAGGCTGTGCACGCGGGGGAACCTGTCCTGATTCATCCCGATGTACCCTGACCAGACATGGGTCATCTCAGGGACGCCAAGATCGGGATAGGCTTCGGCCAGATTGCGCGCGGCCTTGTCACGCACGCGTTGCGCAGCGTTGAAACTGCCCATGACCGCGCCACCAGTAATCAGACGGTTACGCGCATCATAGCGGAAAAATCGCAGATCACCGCGCGTGTCAGATACGGCTTGGCGGTTTGGCAGAATTTTACGGCGCAGATTTTCCGCCAAGGGCTGCGTTGCCATTTGCCAACTCAACACCGGCACAATGGATTTGGCCAACCTCGGCGCAAGGGCTGCGTTCAACTCACCTGTATAGGCATTTGTTGCAAGTATCAGCGCGCGTGCTTTCACCGTGCCAGCGCCGGTTTTGACAATCCAATGCGCACCCTCACGGGCATAGCTGGTTACGGGGGAGTCTTCATAGATTTTCGCGCCTAGATCTTCGGCCGCCTTCGCCATCCCACGGACAAGCGCCAACGGGTTCACATGCCCACCCGTCGGATTATACATCCCGCCAAACCAGAAATCACTGCCCAGTATATCACGACATTCCGCCCCAGTTTTCAGCTCGGCTGGAAAACCATAACGCTGCCACGCCTCGACCCGCTTTTGCGACACCGCAATCCGGCCCGGGCTGTGAGCCGGTTGGAACCAGCCCGATTGCTCTGCCTCGGCTTCAATGTTGAATTCCCGCACGAGGTCAAAGAGGATGTTGGCAGAGTTGCCGATCAACTGCACCATCCGCTCCCCTGCGGGACCAAACCGTTTGACCCAAACGTCAGGCTCCGCCGCTGTGAGGATCGGAATGACCTGACCGTTGTTGCGGCCCGAGGCACCCCAACCGACCGCTTTGCCTTCCAGCACTGTAACCGACCCGCCGCCGCGTGCGGCTTCAATCGCGGCGGAAAGCCCCGTGAAACCCGCGCCGATGATCACCAGATCCGTCTCTTCCCCTCCCGTCAGGTGAGGGGCCTGAGCGCGCGGCGGCGTAGCCTCTGCCCAAAGAGATGCCGGAAAGGCGATCTGGCTCATGCAGATTGCTCCATTTCAACCGGAGCCGCGCGAATGGCTTCTTGCGGCAGCCAGAACCAGCGCAAGTCTTCTTCTTCGGGATCCATCGCAATACTATCAGGGCAGGGCAAAGCATCAGCAGCATCGGCCAGTGCATGCGCTTCGGACAGACATGCATCAAAGGACGGCGCGGTCATGGCCTCCTTTTCATCTGTTGCCCAAAGCTCGCTCAACGACAGCGGGCCGCTATCGTCAATCTCACGGTTGGCGCGCCATACGCCGCCATCAATATCGAGGCGGTAGTAACTCAGCAGATCGAGGCCCCGACTGGCAATAAAGGCAATGGCAGCGGCGATATTATCGACATCCGATTCACTGAAAAACCAATTCACGCCCAGCCGGGCCCAACCGGGCCGGAACGTCGAATGGCCCAGATCAACAGCACGCTCATGTCGCAACGTTGTCGCGTCATCTATGTGGAGCAAGGCGTGCCCGTATGGCCCCGCACAAGAACATCCACCGCGTGCCTGAATGCCGAAGAGATCATTCAGGACAGCCACAACAAAGTTGTGGTGAAGCAATTTACCTCTGATACGAATATTGAACGAAAACACACCAAGCCGCCCCGAGATGTCAGGCCCCAACAACTCGACCTGCGGAATAGCGCGCAGGGCCGCGTGCATCCTTTGAGTCATTTGCTCTTCGCGGCGCTCGACCTCGGCCTCGTCCATGTCCGCCTTGAGCTGTAGCACCATACCGGCGCGGATGTTTTCGACGATAGACGGGGTGCCTGCTTCCTCGCGGCGCTCGGGGTTGCTGACATAATTGTGCCCCGTCGCCGTTACATAGGACACCGTGCCGCCCCCGGTGATTGTCGGGCGCGATGTATCAAGCATCCAGCGGTCCGCCACCAGAACACCCGATGCCCCCGGCCCCCCTGCGTATTTATGCGGGGACAAGAACGCCGCATCTATCCGGTCATTCGCTCCGGCAGCGCTCGCCGCGAGCCGTACCGGAATATAGGGCGCAGCAGCTGCAAAATCCGCAACACACCACCCGCCATAGGCATGCATCAGCCTTGCAATGGCGCGCAGGTCTGTACGCACGCCGGTCACATTCGACGCTGCCGAAAATGCCCCGATCTTTAGCGGGGCATCAGCATTATTAGACAGCTCGTCCTCCAGCGTTTCCAGACAGATATTACCAGCCTCCGTCAGGGGGATACGGACAACCCTTGCCGCGCTTTCGCGCCAAACCAGATCGTTTGAATGGTGCTCATAGGGGCCCACAAAAACCACCGCTTCGTTGTTGAGAGATTGCAACGACAAAGCACGAACCAGCTTATCTGCAGCGCCTGTTGCACCGGAGCCTGCAAAAATAACCGCGTGGTTTTCGTCCGCGTGCAATGCCTTGCGCACGGTTTCGCGCGCAAGTTCGCGCAACTGTGTCGAACGGCGCCCCGTGAACGAGGTTTCTGTATGTGTGTTCCCGTAATAGGGCAGCACATGTGCGCGGATCGCATCCTCGATGAACTGCAGGGATCTGCCCGATGCGACATAATCTGCATAAAGAATGGCGCGCGGCCCGAACGGGCCCGGTACGGTAGAGCCTTCACCGATGATTGCGCCGCGGATCGTATCGAAGTTTATAGACATCTGATTTCCTTAAGCCGCATCAATATTTCGAACAGGCGGAGTCCATGACCGCCCGGGAATCGAGGACAGCAAGTTTTGCGTGTAGGGGTGTTGCGGGGCGGCGAAGACATCGGCGGTAAAACCGCTTTCTACGATGTCGCCTCTTTGCATGACGATAATGCGATCACATAACTGCGCGGCGACGCGCAAATCATGCGTGACAAACAGCAACGACAGGTTCATCCGGTCGCGCAGATCGGCCAACAGCTTGAGCACCTGCGCCTGTACGCTGACATCAAGTGCCGAAACCGGCTCATCGGCGACAATCACCTTTGGCTCCATCGCCAGAGCGCGGGCTATCCCGATCCGCTGGCGTTGCCCGCCCGAGAATTCATGCGGGAAACGGTTCGCAGCGGCGGGTGATAGCTCAACCAGTTCCAACAGATCGCGGGCACGGGCGCGGGCTTTTTCGGGGTCCTCCCCGTGTACAATCGGTCCTTGGGCAATGATATCCACCACGCGTTTACGTGGGTTGAGCGAAGCCATCGGATCCTGGAACACCATCTGGATATCTTTGCGCATGGCGCGCATTTCGGATGGGGTACAGGCCAACAAATCGGTTCCGTCGACTTCTACTGCACCTGAATCCGCATCCAACAAGCGCGTGACCAATCGGGAAACGGTCGTTTTACCCGAACCGGATTCACCGACCACGCCCAAAGTCTCGCCTTGGTGGAGGGTGAAGCTGAGGTCTTTCACTGCCACAACAGCCTTGCGTTTACCGCTCAACAACCCGCCACGGGCGTTAAATGTCTTGTGCAAACCTGTGCCCTTG
Source organism: Sulfitobacter sp. (assembly GCF_039977885.1). Taxonomy (GTDB): domain Bacteria; phylum Pseudomonadota; class Alphaproteobacteria; order Rhodobacterales; family Rhodobacteraceae; genus Sulfitobacter. Next base: position 45,611 of record NZ_JBDWCI010000006.1, on the reverse strand, counting down.
AGAACAACAGGCAGGGTTGTGACCGGCTTTGGTGCGGGGGGGCGCAAATCGGGGACCGATGCAATCAGGGCCTGTGTATAAGGATGATGCGGATTGTTAAGCACCTGATCCGCTGACCCTTGCTCAACAACTTCGCCTTTGCGCAGAACGATGACATGATCTGCAATCTCCGCGACTACCCCAAAGTCATGGGTGATGAACAAAACGCCGGCACCATCCTTTTGCTGTAGCTCGCGAATGAGTTTGAGAATCTGCAATTGCGTCGTGACATCCAGCGCCGTTGTCGGTTCATCCGCGATGACCAGCTTGGGTGAAAGCGACAGCGCCATCGCAATCATCACCCGCTGCCGCTGGCCACCAGAAATCTGGTGCGGGTAGGCGTTATAGGCCGATTCAGGTTCGGGGATCTGAACCTGCTCAAGCATCTCGATCGCGCGCTGATAACGTTCTTTGCGGGATGTCTTGAGGTGAAGCTTTAGCACCTCGTCCAATTGCCAGCCCACTGTCTTTTGCGGGTTCAGCGCAGTCATGGGTTCTTGAAAGATCATGGAAATCCGGTTGCCACGCAGCTTGCGCATTTCATTCTCGGATTTAGAGAGAATATCCTCGCCTTCAAATGTGATGGTCCCCTCGGCAACACTCACATGGGGCTCTGGCAACAGGCGCATCACCGCGCCCGCCGATAGGGATTTGCCCGAACCGGACTCACCAACCATGCAGACAATCTCGCCTGGTCGAACGGTCAGGTTTAACCCCTGTAGCGCGAATGGCCGATCGCCGCCTTTGGGCAATGAAATCTTGAGGTCTTTTATCTCGAGAATAGGGGTGTCTTGAGTGCTCATTGCTTTTGCCTCGGGTTCATTGCGTCGTTCAACCCTTCACCCAAAAGGGAAAAAGACAGCACAGTCAGGACAATCGCGATGCCCGGAATAGCCGAGCAATACCAAGCCGTGCGAAGCACCGAGCGACCCTGACCGATCATGTTGCCCCAGCTTGCATAGTTGGGATCACCAAGCCCCAGAAACGCCAGCGCACTTTCCAGCAGGATCGCCATCGCCATAATGACAGAGGCATAGACAATGATCGGGGGCAGGGCGTTTGGCAGGATCTCTTTGAAAATCAAGGCACCGTTGGACACGCCCAAATTCCGCGCCGCATCCACAAATTCGCGGTTGCGCAGGGACATGAACTCGGCCCGGACCATGCGGGCAGGGGCGGTCCAGCTGACAATGCCGATTGCAAAGGTAATCCATTCGATCTTGGACCCTAAAATCGCCACCAGTGTTAGCAACAGCACAAAGTTGGGTATCGTCTGGAACGCTTCGGTGATGCGCATCAACAGATCATCAATCCAGCCACCGAAATAGCCGGCAATCGCTCCGATCACGATGCCGATCAGAATGGATATCAACGTCGCAGCCACGCCGACCAACAGTGAAATCCGCGCACCATAAAACAGTTGGGACAAGATATTCCGGCCCAGTTGATCCGTACCCAACGGGACCGAAGCATCCACAAAAGGCGCGGTCAGCGGCGCAGCTGCACGGCGCAGCGGATCACCGGGATCAATGATCCCCGCGACTGCGGCCATCAAAAGCACCAACGCAAAAAGGATAAGCCCCAGAATGGCCGCGCGGTTGCGACGGTAGCGACGCCAGAACGTTACATAGCGCGGCGGTTCTGCGGGGCGCAGGTCTGTGTCGAGGACGGTCATGCGAGTTCGATCCGGCTGTCGAGACGTGCATAAAGCAGGTCTGTGAGAAAATTAACGAGAATAACGATGATGGAGCAAAGGAAGATGATGCCCATAAGCGTGTTCATGTCGCGCTGGATAACCGACTGATAGGCAAGCTGCCCCAGACCCGGCAACGTAAAGATGGTCTCGACCACGACCGAACCGCCCAGCAACGCAGAGAATTGCAGCCCGAACAAGGTCACAGCAGGCAGCAAGGCATTGCGCATGATGTGATGCACCATCAGCCGCGTCTCGCCCGCCCCTTTGGCGCGGGCCGTACGCACGAAATCCTGATCCGCAACCTGAATGACCGAGGATCGCATCAGGCGCAGATAGAAAGAAAGGTAAATCAGCGAAAGCGCGGTCGTGGGCATAACCAGATGGCGCGCAACATCAACCACATGGTCCCAACCTGTATAGAACCCCGCGATTGTCTTGATCCCCCCAACGGGGAGCCAACCCAGCTTTACGGAAAACAACAACATCATCATCAACGACAGGAAAAAACTGGGGGTCGCATAGAAAATCAAACCAAGAGTCGAAATCAGGTTATCGGTCAGCGAATAGGCGCGCCTTGCCGCAAATGCGCCAAGCGTAATACCAATCGAGAATGCAAGGCTAAGCGAGGTCGCCATCAGCAGCAGGGTCGTACCCAAACGGTCAAGCAATACGGTCGTTACGGGCTGTTCATAAACAAATGACTGCCCCAGATCGAAAGTCGCCAGTTTTGCCATATACCGCCAAAGCTGGACCCATACCGGCTGATCCAACCCGTATTCTGCCCGCAATCGCGCGATAAAAGCCGCATCCGCCCCGCCCATATCCCCGACAAGCGCATCAACAGTGTCCCCCGGTGCCAATTTCAACAAAAGGAAGGTGCCGATCATAATCAATATGACCACCGGGATCGCCTGAAAGAGGCGTCTCAGCGCATAGACCGCGATCGGTGGAAGGTTAAAATTCATCTGGGTTACTCTCGGGGAACATAAAATCTTACAGAAGGAAAAGTCGGGAGGGCCGCCGCCGGCCCTCCCGTTGCCTAAGCTCAGTCGTCAAGCCACAGGTCATACCAGCTCGAAGAGTTCCAGCGCGGCGTGTTGTGATGGTTCATCAACTTCTTGGACGTGACCGAGATGAAAGGATGTTCGATGGCAAAGATAACGGGCAATTCGTCCATCTCCTTGCGCTGGATCGCATGGTACATCTCGGCGCGCTTTGCGGAATCAAGCTCGGACGCCGCATCGTCGATCATCATGTCCATCTCGTCGCTTTTCCAACCAAACTGGTTTGTCCAAGGCGTACCCGGCGCTTGCCCTGAACGCAGCCAGACGGTGGTTGAAACCGCGGGATCCGACCGGAACTGGTGCCAGCCGTTTGCCGTATCAAAATCGTAATCACGATACACACCGTTCAAAAAGCCCGGCGCATCATTGGCCAGAACCTCAACGTCGATGCCGATCTCGCGCATCGCTTGGGCGTAATACTCCCCCCAAAGCTGCGTGTATTCACCCCAAGGGGCCGGACGGTGACGCAGTTTGAAGCGGAAGCCGTCATCTTTGACCGGATACCCTGCTTCATCCAGCATCTTTTTCGCCAGCTCGACATCATAGGCATATGTGGTGACATCATCGGTGTAATTTGCAGCACCCGCCTTCGGGATCGGGCCGCGACCCGGAGCTGCAAAGCCCCGCATGACCGTATCAATCGCATAGTCGATATCAAGCCCGTGATACATCGCCTGACGCACCTTCAGATCAGCAAGGATGGGGTTGCGGTGATTGAACTCGACCGTGGAGTGCGCAACGTTGTTTTCATAGCCCTGCGTGCCAACGTCAAAACGGTCGTCTTCCGCCAGACGCACAACATCGGCCATCGACACGCCGTTAAAGCCGGATTCGTGAACTTCGCCCGCCTCCAAAGCCGCAGCAGCGGCCGATTTGTCCTTGATAAAACGCCACACAATCCGGTCGAGGTACGGAAACCCCTCGCGCCAGTAGTCTTCGTTTTTCTCGGCCAGAACATATTGGCCGCGCTCGTATTCAACAAATTTAAACGGACCAGTGCCCACAGGCGCCGTGTTGTATTTATTGGTCAGGATATCGGTGCCTTCATACAGGTGCTTGGGCATCGGGTGGCCCAGATCCGGCATCGCAGATACAAACAAATCCAGTGGCATCGGCTTGGAATAGTTGAAGACGGCTGTATGCGGATCAGCGCAATCAACAGACTCCAGATTCGCCTGAAGCGAGGACGAATAGTTCAGCAGCTTTTTCCACATTTCCATGGCCGTAAAGGCGACATCATCACATTGAAACGCTTCACCATCATGCCATTTTACGTTTTCACGCAGCTTCACCGTGATGGTCAGCCCGTCATCGGACCCTGACCATTCAGTCGCAAGAACCGGCTCATACCCGTCATAGCTTTTGTCGATCAGCGGCTCTACGATCTTTCCGCTAATGTTATAAACCCCTGTCGAGGCGCGCAGGGCAGGGTTCAACGTGCGCTGCTCGGAAATCATATGGAAAACGGCGGTACCGCCTGTTTTCACCTCTTGTGCAGAAGCCGCCACCGGCACAAGCGCCGTCGTTGCGGCCAGCAAGGCAAAGCCTGCGTTCACCAACTTTTGTCTCATAACTTACATCCCTATCGCTTAAGCCTGTTCTTGGAACACAGCTTCCCTGTCCTACGGGAAGCCTGCACAGGATAAAAATTTCCGTCAAGAAATTTCCAACAAAATAGTAGAAATAAGCAATCAAAACCACTAAACTCCTCTTTGTTGGTTTAATTTTTCACCATATATAGCAGAATTGGATTTCCCATGACATCCACCGCTCAATCGACCAAACTAGGCTGGGGGATTGACGCCGCATTGGCGCAGCGGGTTATTCTGCCCAAAGACATACCTGCAATCAAAACCGGGCGCGGTTTCGCTGTCGCTCCACAATATACCTCTGCCATTATTCTGGAGCCCGCATCCACATGACCGAAAAAATTCGCAAAACAGGCAGCAAGCCGGCCGACAAGATTACCTTTGACGAAATCGACCAAAAGATACTCGATATCTTGCAGAAAGATTCAGATACAATCGTGAACACCATCTCCGAGGCCGTGGGCCTGTCTGTCACGCCCTGTTGGCGCCGGATCAAGCGGATGGAAGAAGCAGGCTTAATCATGCGGCGTGTTGCGCTGGTGGATCAAGCCCGCGCAAATGTATCAATGACGGTTTTCGTCGGCGTCACAGCCTCCCGTCACGAGATGGGGTGGCTCGAAAAATTCTGCGCGCTGATTGATGAAATCCCGGAAGTCGTCGAAGCATATCGGCTGACCGGCACGGTGGATTACATCCTCAAAGTGGTTGTACCAGACATGGAAGCCTATGATCTGGTCTATAAACAAATGATCGAAAGGCTGGATTTCAGTCAGGTAAACTCGATGATCTCGATGGAAGAGCTAAAGTTCACAACAGCCATCCCCACCAAATACCTGTGAAGAGGGCGCGTTTGGGTCAGGGCAATTGGTCAATGTCGCGATTACGAGTCGGCACAGGCGTTACCCCGCTCCATTCAGCCCCAAATGGTTTAAGGTCTTGAATTCAATGCAGCCCTGCCGCAGCCGAGAGCCAACGAAGTCTCGAAACACCCAAAAGTTATATGTAGGCGGGCGTTTCACTGAGAAATTTTGTGGTTGAGATTATTAATACATAATAATCATTATGTTGAATTTATTATCATAGATAGGGTCCAATTACTTTAGCAGCCTCGACTTTCCAAATCCCCAATGTCCCTATGATCGTGTTGCAGGCGCCAAGTTTGAAAGGGACCCTCTCCGTAGCGGCTTGCCGCACAACACAAATTCACACGCCCACGTCCAAGAGCAGTCATGCGGTTGAGGCTATGTGAGGATGTGCGTTGCAAGGGTTTGTTAGCCGAAATCTCGCACTTACAGGCAGTCGCGAACAGCTTGGTGCTAAATGTCTTTCTCGGCTTTGACCTGTGACCTCTGATTGCATCCGGCCTTCGCCTGCCACTTTGATCTATCATGTACGGTCATACACTCATCGATTAATCCAGCACCACAAGCTTCAAGAGACATTTCTTCGTGTGTTAATGACCTGTTAACTTGAGTTAAGTACTGCTTGCGCTGCTCTTGATCAAACTGTAGCTAATTTAGCAGCAAACCCACGGGAAGTTTATTTCGCAAAATGATACGCATTTCAACGGCTGAAACAAACCAAAACCGCAAGGCAAACAAGGGAAGCGTCAAATATCCCGATGTGCAAGATGCGAGATTTCATGACGGAATGATATTTCCCGGACTAAAGCCGGGTTTTTCGATCAGCAAAAGCGACAAGGTATTCACTTTGGGATCCTGCTTTGCCCGCAATATCGAACGACAACTGGGCGGTTACGATGTTCCGACGACGAACTATGTTCCCGAGGAAAATGACCCACTGAAGGGGCGTGGCAACACCGTATTCAATGAATACAACGCTGGGACAATTGCCCAACGTATCACGGCCGCGACAGCGGGCGGCGTGCAAGACGACACCGGGATCATCGCCGAAGGTACCGGGGTTTCGGACTTCTACATCACCGGCTCCGTCCCCACTGAGATCGAAATCGTACGCAAGCGCCGGGCACTGATGCGCGACATCTATGCACATTTGCCCAGCTCTGACCTTTTGATTGTGACTTTGGGCATGGTCGAAGCATGGTTTGATCTAGAAACACAGACCTACCTTAACCGCGCCCCGGGCCCTGAGTGTTTTCGAGACCCCGAAAATAAGGGAGCGCGGTTCGAATTACGCATTCTGAATCATGATGAATGTCTCGAGCTGCTCACACCCGCGTTCGAAAAAGCATTTGCTGCGGGCCTGAAGCGGATCATGTTGACGGTTTCACCGGTGCCGTTGCAACGGACGTTCGGGGCTGATGACGCCGTGATCGCCAACTCTTACTCGAAAGCCACATTGCGTAGCGTGGCAACGTCTCTAGCAAAATCTTTTGAAACGATCGATTATTTCCCCAGCTACGAAATGGTGACTCTGTTCGCAGGCAATCCATTCATTGAAGATAATGTCCACGTGAAACCCGAGATCGTAGCGCGGGTCACTAAGTACATGCTAGAAGTTTACGGCAAGGCCGAATGAAATGGCCCCGCGCGGAGGCTTCGAACACCGTCACGTAAATTTCTTTCATCATACTAGATAGTAATTATTTGACGACTGTGGGTAAAATAATTCGCGGCCACCCCGTCTGGCCGTGTGTTTCGAAGATAGATAGAGAGTGACAAGTCGTGGTTAGAATACAAGCACCTCGTTTGCAAGATAGCCGCATTCTTGTCGTCGGTGGGGCAGGATTTATTGGCCGTCACATTGTCCGTGCGCTTTGCGCCGACGGAGCAGAAGTGACCATTTTGGATATGGCACCGCCACCGCCCGAGTTCGACAAGCTAGACCGTATTGTAGGATCGATTGTTGATACAACCTTATTCGCCTCAGCCGTTTCAGGCTGTGATGCAGTCGTGTTTTTGGCCAATAGCTCCTTGCCTGGATCTGCCAACACAAACTTGACCTCAGAGGTGGAATCGCACGTTAAAACAAGCGTTCAATGCGCCGAAATCTGCAACGCCCAAGGCGTGAAGCGGTTCGTCTTTGCCTCATCCGGCGGCACGGTGTACGGCTATTCCTCGGATTTGCCTTTGCACGAGGACATGGTGACCCGGCCCCGCAACGCCTACGGTGTCTCCAAACTTGCCATTGAGCACTATCTGCGGATCATCGGAATGCAGAGGGATCTCGAGACTGTCTCGCTGCGCGTGTCAAACCCTTACGGCGAAGGACAACGAGCGCTTCGTAATCAAGGATTTATTGCCGCCGCCATGCAGCACGCGGTTAACGGCAAAGTGCTTCCGATTTGGGGAGATGGCCATGTAGAGCGCGATTTTGTGCACGCCTCTGATGTCGCGCAGGCTTTTGTCGCTGCGTGTTGCGTTAAGAACGTCCCCGAAATTTGCAACATTGGCTCAGGTGAAGCGGTATCCCTGTTGGAAATCCTTGATCAGATCGAACCGCTTCTGGGCCGCAGGCTGGAGGTCGAATTTGAGCCAGGCCGGACTGTGGATGTAACCCGTAACGTGCTCGACATCTCTCGCGCGCGCGACCAATTAGGATGGTCACCGCAGATATCGCTCGCAGAGGGAATGCAGCGCACCGCTGATTGGTGGAACGCTCAAGGCTAAATGTGCTCAGGAGCGAGCACGCTGACCCCATCAACTGTTAATTACCGTTATGGCTGCTGGCGCGCAGAAATATCTTTGATTTTGCGTTCAAGTGCTGCCGTTCGCTGAGCCAACGTGTAACATACCATTCCCAGCATGGAGATCAGATCCGTATTGGTATCGTTCGACCCCTCTACCGAACCGTTTCGATTGGCCTTGAATGTGTCGCTCAGCTTAACGCCGAAATCAGTATTCAATTTACGACGCTGCCTCGCAAAGCCATCGTGCAGCTCAGCCAGCCGTTGCGCATCGACGGAAATAGCCGTTGGATCGACTGGATGCACATTGCTAGCCGCGGCACCGGCATCTGCTAACATTTTCGTAAAACGTCTATAATCGATTTTGTTTTCAGTGTTCTCTTGAATAATCTTTAACAGCGATAATTGTGCCCGTCCTAGATTTTCGTTGGTCTTCCCTCGAGCGACGGGGAAGTCGGCGATATCTAGCCCTAACAATTCGACAAAATCAGCAACGATATTCGACTGAGCATCATAGGATCGCGGTAGCAGCTCCGCTCCTTCGATACTGGACCAAGCGGAAAGCTTGGACACATAGTCGAGGTCATTGATGCGCTGCGCCACGAAGTTATCGAAGCTGGCAACTCCAGGACCCTCCATCGTGATGGGGTGTTTTATAGCCCATTGGGCGTAAGCAGATAAAAGCCAATCTATGTGGTTTCGTAAATAAATAACGATTTTGACATCGTGTTTGTCATCAATGCCTTGCACGAATTCGGATACAAATTCCATCCGCGCCAGCATAAACTCTGATGACCAAACGATAGTCTGGTAGTCCTCTGCTGCGTCATTTACCTGTGCTGCTAGCTGCGCGGCAGTTCCAGATCGGTCCGCGCCGATGCATTGTACCAGCGCCGGGACTGATTGGGCTACAGAAGGCTTAAATACCGGATTGTGCATCGCGGTTCCACAATCGAGAATGCCGCGATCCGCCAGAGCATCTCGATTGCGTAGGAGCCAGCCCTGAACAGCGGTTGTTCCGGTCTTTCCATAACCAACGTGAAGAAAAATTTCACTCATTTAGGTAGTCCCAGCTTTTCTCTACGTTGGATAGAACCCACAAACTGCGGTCCAACGTCCAAGTGTTGCGGTTTATTCTTTAAGAAGCACGACGTGGCAGAAGGACATCTACACCTTCGGCCATCTTCTCGTTCACATACTCAAAAAGATCTTTTATGATCCGGCGAACGACCTGACTATCTACCTTACTGCGCAGGGCGATCTTCAATGTTAATTCCTTGAAGTTCATCAGGTGTTCCTCTTGCTATCAGGTGGCGTCCGACAAAGACGCATCGAGCGTACGCTGACCTTTTCCACACCACCTGAGCAATAGATGCGTTGGATTTTCGGCACAAGGTTAAATATATCGCATGGCCCGCCGTGGGAAATCTCTGACCTAGAGAGATCGGCTATCTTCCCAAGTTAACTTGTTGCTGCATTGGCAGTTTCGCCTTGTAACCTGTGCCTAAATCACAGCATATTCCTGCGTGCTTGATGAGGATTTAATATGCCCAACGTACCCGACACACCCAAAAAGGCAAAGCGGCTTATCTTGCATGCCGGGCTGCCTAAGACGGCCACGACATCGATCCAGAACGCAATTTTTCGCTGCCGCGAAATCCTATTCGCTGAAACGGGTATTTACTATCCGGGCACAGCTCCCAACCACACCAATGATCTGTGTACGGCCTTCCTCGACGATCCACGTTCGCATATTTCCAACAAGATGGCAGGCCTTACCGACCTCGACCAACTGAAATCCATCGCGGCCAACATACGTAGCTCCCTCGAAGCCGAAATAGCAAAATCAGCGCCCGAAACCATTTTGTTCTCAGCCGAAGGATTTTCGAACCTCTCTCATTCCGAACTTGGAAAATTCCGGGATTGGGCGCTGAATTTGGCCGATGAAATTTCCGTCATTTATATCGTGAGAAATCCACTGCGTTATGTGACCAGCGTGGTCCAGCAGCACCTTAAAGGCGGCGAGGTACTGGAAGACATGTACCAAAATCCGCCAATGCCCAACTGCAAAGGCAGGATTAATAATGCGATCGCAGCTTTTGGTCGGGAAGCTGTGTCGGTACACACCTTTGAGGATATGGTTAAATGCCCTGACGGGGTGACCGGTTTCTTCCTTGACAAAATCGGCGCACCAAAAAGTAAAGCGAACGAAGCTATCCTCAAGGCCCAAACCTTTGAGAATGAATCCCTAAGCCATGAAGCAGCGCTCATTCTATCGAGCCTCAATCGTCAACGCCCTGCCTTTGTAAATGGCCAACGCGGCGAGCGCCGCACATTGAGCGAACTTGGATTAATTCAGAATATTAAAGGGCGTAAATTCTACCTGCCGGACGATGTGCGCAAGAACGTCGTCGATCTGAGCATGGCGGATATTGCATGGCTCGAAGAAAATTTCGGCATTGACCAGTACCGAAGAGAGATCGAGGATTCAGCCTCTGAGCCCGCCCCTACCCTGTCACCAGAGACGATCGACAGTATGGCACTGATCCTGTCAGACATGATTAACGAACGTCATATCAACTTCCTGACCAGACGCGCCCGCCAGCAGCTCAATGCTGGAGATGAAGACAATCTTCCGCAGATTGTAAGAGATATCAAACGAATCGCTCCCCTGCGACCGCTTCCACCATTTTTGATCTCTTTCGACGATTCTGGTGAAATTTAAACGGGATTAGAAGTATGAGTAGCTCTCCGACAAGCAAACGGTCTTTGACGCCGTATTGGCCCTCCTCACTGACCGAGGATTTGGAGGCCGCTTTCGATAAACCGTTTTATCTAGATGCCAACCCGGATGTCGCCGAGGCGGGTGTTGACCCGTTCCAACACTATATGTTTCAGGGCTGGAAAGAGGGTCGCGACCCCAATGCCGATTTTTCGACCACGGATTACGCGCAGTCTCATGATCTAGAAGGTACAAATCCTTTCGTCCACTGGATTGAGGAAGGCCGGGCTACAGGGCTGTCCGGTCGCGCAAATGCCCCCCACTCACCCGATGAAGGAATGGATTTGACGCTGCCTGAAATGGCACCGATCCGTGCAGCCTTTGATGCTGATTTCTACCTCGCCGCCAATCCTGATGTTGCCGAGGCGGGCCTGGATCCATTCACTCATTTTATGATGTATGGCTGGCAGGAGAACCGCGATCCTAGTCCAGAGTTTTCGACACGATATTACCTCGTGGCCAACGAAGATATCGCGGCCGCGAAGATCAATCCGTTCACCCACTTCATCTTACATGGCCGCGGCGAAGGCCGGCGCTGCCATCCGTCTGGTCCCAGCCACGTCACAGGCGAAGACTACGCTACCAAAGAGTTAAATCTCGACGCGGCCAGCCTTGCTGAACTCAATGCTCATTTCAGTGCTGATTACTACCTGGCCCAGAATGAAGATGTCGCCGCCTCAGGGGGTGAGCCTTTGAACCATTTTCTGACTGTAGGTTGGCGCGAAGGGCGCAATCCAAGCGCCGACTTCGATGTCGCGTACTACCTCACCCACAATCCTGAATTGGTCACAGAACAAACGAACCCTTTGGTTCACTGGCTTCAATTTGGTCGTCACGAAGGCCAGCAAATCCGTCCATCCTCCTCCACTGACGGGCTCAGTGCTGGCGACCTCAAGCAACTACGCTCTGCATTTTCCGAAGAGTTCTATCTTGAGACAAACCCCGATGTCGCCGCTGCCGCTGTCGACCCGTTTGAACATTATATGGAACAAGGTTGGCGCGAAGGGCGTGACCCGAGTCCGGACTTCAGCACAGCGCACTACCTAAGTGAATACCCCGATATTGCATCTTCGGGCGCAAACCCCTTTGTTCATTTTACTCTTCACGGGAACGTTGAGAAGCGTAGCGGCCTGCCAACAGACCGCTACGCTTCAGCCCGCGATTTTCTGGCAAAAACCCTCGGCACTCAGGAGGCAACCTACCTCAAGCTCAGGGCGTTCTTTGACAAAGCCTATTACCTGGAAACCTACGATGATGTGAGGGATGCCGATGTCGACCCATTCCTCCACTTCCTGATCGACGGCTGGCGCGAGGGGCGCAACCCTAGCGCGAATTTTCAGACTAACTTTTATCTTTCCAAAAATGAGGATATCGCTAGTTCGGCATCGAACCCCTTTATCCATTGGGTTCTGCACGGCCGCGCTGAGGGGCGTGCCGGCTGCCCTGTGTTATCCGATCCTGAAGCGTTGCCAGAGCTTTCGGACATTGATTGGGATAGCTGCCCACCAGAAGATATCAAAGACATATCAGAGCGGTTTGACGAAGATTTCTACCTAAAAACCTACACGGAAGTTGCCGAGCAAGGGATCGACCCACGAGCGCATTACTTAATGCTGGGTTGGAAAAAGAACTACGATCCACGGCCGGACTTCTCGACACGATATTACCGTGATCGATACATCGATATTCAGACCTCTCAGGCGATCCCGTTTTTGCATTACTGCCGAAACGGTTTCAAAGAGCAGCGCGAAACCCAATCCTACGTCGACTTACGCAGCAAGGACTTTCGGCCGAAGGTCTCGATCATATTACCGAATTACAATCATGCCAAATACCTCCCCCAACGGATCAAGTCGATCGCGGACCAGACCTATGACAATGTCGAACTAATCATCCTTGACGACAAATCTTCCGACGACAGCCAAAAAGTTATCCGCAAAACCCTCGCGGATTTGGGGATCGAGGCGCAATTAGCGTTCAACGAGGTCAATTCGGGCAACGTCTTTGCGCAATGGCGCAAAGGCTTGTCGCTGGCTACAGGCAGTTTGATTTGGATTTGCGAATCCGATGACTTCTGCGAACCGGATTTTCTGGAAAAACTTGTACCATCATTCATGGACGAATCTGTTAATATCGCATTTTCACGTATTCAATTCTCGGATGTTGACGGTAATTTCATGCTCGGTCTGGACGGGTACCGCGAAGGAGCCGAGCCCGGCATTTGGGCCGACACGTTAACTCGTCCGGCGGCCGAATGGTTCAATGGTGCTTGGGGCGTCAATAACGTCTACGCCAATGTGGGCGGCGGCCTATTTCGCAACATTGATCTGCCCGAAGAAATATGGACCGAAGCGCGCAGTTTCAAAATTTGTGGTGACTGGTTTTTATACTTACACATTCTGGGGGCTGGACAAGCCACATTTGAGCCCGAGGCAGTGGCCTATTTCCGCCAGCACGATTCAAACACGTCAGGCCAGAACTTTCACAACCTCTATTACTATGAAGAAAATATACGGATCTTACGCCTGCTCTGCGAGCATTGGGGGATAGCAGAGCAAACCCGCCTGAAATTTCTTGAAAAAGTCCGCGCTCAGTACAATCATTTCAACCTCAGCGAAACGCTGGGCGACTTCGACGAGCTTTTTAACGTGTCGGAGCTCCTAACGCTCTCGCAGGAAAAACAGCACATCCAATTCGGATTTTTAGGGTTCCATCCAGGGGGTGGAGAACTGTTTCCGATCAATCTAGCCAATGCCTTTGTGGATGCTGGCCATACCGTGTCGATGATGTCGATCGACATGCGATCCATCAACGCTGACATGCGCGCGCGCCTTAGCCAACGAGTAGCGGTTTATCATGCCAGCAACATGACCGCGCGGGGCCGCGCGCAGTTCCTTGATGCCACAGGTGTTACCGTTTTGAACACACACGTCGCCGGGGCGGATGCATTTTTATACTCACTCGGAGACCAACCAATTGAACGTCCCTATGTCGTGACCTTGCATGGCTCCTATGTAGGGCTCGAAGATGCTCCGAAATCGGTCACCGACTGGATCCTCAAAAACGTCAATCGCTGGATCTATACCGCCGATCGCAATCTTGAATTTTTTGAGAACAAAGATGTAGATCGTGATCGCTTCATCAAGCTACACAATGCGATGCCACGCGACAATCGCCCTCCCTCCTTCACCCGCGAAGACCTTGGCATTGCCCCAACCGATACTGTTTTTACGTTGATTGCACGAGGCATCAAACGCAAAGGCTGGCGTGCTGCCGTGGAGGCGTTTCGGGCTCTGCGAGAAGAGCATGGATTCACCGATGTTCACCTATTGATGGTCGGTAGCGGTAAAGAGGCGGACAATGCCGAGGCCTCGGCTAAAGGGCTGTCAGGGATACATTTTCTAGGTTACCAATCGACAATAAACGGGATTTTGCGCCTATCCGACTGCCTGATTCTTCCCTCGCGGTTCGAGGGTGAAAGCTATCCGTTGTGCATGATTCAAGCCCTTCAAGAACACATCCCAGCCATCGCCACAGACATTGGCGAGGTACGGTCGATGATGACAGGTGAAAATAAAAAACCTGCCGGTATTTTGCTTGAAAACCACCGCAATACGCGGACGTTTACGAACGATCTGACTGCTGCAATGATCAAGATGCTCGATCCGGAGACACGAGCTAGGTTCTCTGCCCGTGCAACACAGCAAGCGTTAAAATACGATATAAATGCTCTCGTAGAGACTTATAACGAGACCTTTCAAGTGGCGATGCATCAGTTCGACGAGGATTAAAATTACCACTTGCCGCTCGAGAATCCACGGTTACCCACGCTGTGGTAACTGTCGCTTGCGCGTTGCATACCAAAGACCCTGCAAACGCCTTGGCGGGGCATGACAGATGTCGGCACGTAACAGATTGTGCCGCATATTTTAAGCGCTAGCCTGCCATGCAAGGGGATAGAATCTCGGCTGATCTATTCCGCACACTGCAAATCGTGACGAGCTAGCGCTATTTTTATAAAGCTAGATCGTATGCGATAGGGTAACGCGGAGAATAGAGGCGTTGCTAAAATTCCCGTCGGTCAAACTGGATATACCATTGGGCCCCCCGTTGAAGAGCTGAATTTTCTGCCCCGGACGGGTTCTGCATTTGGGGATGGTCATTCCCGAAACCCCGCCGACAAAAAACACTTCGCCCGGAAAATATAGCGGATTGGCTTCGAAAGGCAGGTCCTGAATCTCGGCGATGCCCGTTGCTGCGCCTTGATCGGAAAGGTCAATGGCGCATTGAAGCATGACCAGATTGCCGATGCGGGTATACAGGCCCAACTGCTGATCATATGTGACGCCTGTATCGTCATCCCCAAAGGTTAGGCGCGGGGTCCATGTGCCTTCTTCGTAATGGCTCAGCGAGGTAGAGCCGAACCCGATGCCTGCTGGCGCACTCAGGGTGCCTGTCGCGGCATCAACGCTTAGGGCATCATTGAAACTGCTGCCATCGGGGCTGACGCGCAGTGCAAAGTCGGTGCCACCGGTCAGGCCCATTTCCGCATGGCCTGTAAAGCCCGATTGAAACAACAAACTGGCCGTGCCTGTATCTGCTGCTTTGTTCACCTTCAGGCGATGATCGCCTCCCGAATGGGTGAGCAGGGTGGCATCCGCTGACACACTCAGGCGATTGACCGCATCCGCACCGGTATTCAGGCCAAGGGTCTGGGCGTTTAGATCGTCTACATCGGCCTGCCCCGGAAACCGCCATTGTGTGCCATCCCAGACGGTCTGTATGTCTTCGTCCAGTACATAGGCCTGCCAACCTGCTTGCGGTGTGTAAAACGACCATCCGCCACTTTCTTCATAGCAGGCAATCGTGTCTTCCTGCCCCAACCATTCCCCCTCGGCCGGAGCCGCAACAATATAGCGGGCCGCGGGAACAGGCGTTGCGGGTGGGGCGGACAGGCTGCGCGTCCCGACGCTAAGCTGCACCAACGCATCCAACCCGCGCAGGGCTTCATTATGGGTCACATGTTTTTGCGCCTGAGAGGGCAGAATATAGGGCAAATCCAAAAGAAGAGAGCGGTCAGACATCAAGGCATTCCTTTGCAACGGTGATTGCGCCAGAACGTATGGCCGCTTTGTTTTCAGCCCGGTGAAGGATGCGTGCGCTCCCTTCCCGAAACACGCAACATGCATGGCGTTTCGGGAAGGTCGAAAGATCGAGGAATTAGGCTATATGTAGGCTCTACCTTATCCCTTGAGAAGAGCCTGCAAATAATCGCCATAATCGTTTTTACGGAACTTCTCGGCGCGCTCTTTCAGCGCGTCGGCCGTGATCCAGCCACTGGCAAAGGCGATTTCATCGGGGCTGCCTGTTTGCATGCCTTGCCGACGCTCCAGCGTGCGCACAAAGTTACCCGCATCAAGCAAGCTACCGTGTGTGCCGGTGTCCAGCCAGGCAAAGCCACGGCCCATTTGCTGCACGCTCAATTCACCATCTTCCAGATAGCTTTCGAGCAAGCTTGTGATTTCCAGTTCGCCGCGGTCAGACGGTTTGACACTGCGCGCCCGCTCTGGGGCGCTTCCATCAAGGAAATACAATCCCGTCACCGCATAGTTTGAAGGCGGCACTTCGGGTTTTTCAATGATCGAACGGACATTGCCATCCTTATCGAAATCCACCACGCCATAGCGCTCGGGATCGGCCACACGGTAGCCGAATACGGTGCCGCCCTTTTCGTTTTGATCCGCCGCGCTCAGCAGTTTTGGCAGGTCGTGACCAAAGAAAATATTATCTCCCAGCACCATCGCCGAGGGCGCCCCGTCCAGAAAATCTTCAGCAAGCAGATATGCCTGCGCCAGCCCATCGGGGCTTGGTTGTACAATATAGGTCAGGCTTATGCCCCACTGGCTGCCGTCGCCAAGGGTACGCTGGAATTGGGCCTGATCCTCTGGCGTGGTGATGACGGCAATTTCACGAATTCCGGCCAGCATCAAAACCGAAATAGGGTAATAGACCATCGGCTTGTCATAAATCGGTAGCAGCTGTTTAGAGACACCGATGGTGACGGGATACAGGCGTGTGCCTGATCCACCAGCCAGAATAATACCTTTACGCTGAGCCATAACTAACTGAATCCTTTATAAAATATCTTTTAAGCCAATTAGGCCTTGGTGCCCAAGCGTTCGCCGATACCGTCGCGGTTTTGCAAGGCACGCCACCAGTCTTCATTGTCCAGATACCATTGCACGGTTTTTTCCAGACCCTCTTCCACGGTCACGGAAGGGTGCCAACCCAGCTCTTGGCTGATGCGGGTCGGGTCGATGGCATAGCGCGCGTCATGGCCCGGGCGATCGGTTACAAATTCGATCTGATCCGCATAAGGTGCCGACGCTGGACGCAAGCGGTCAAGAATGCCGCAGATGGTTTTTACCAGCTCCAGATTGGTCCGCTCGTTTTCGCCCCCGATATTATAGCTCCGGTTCAGCTCCCCTTTATCCAACACCAACAACAGCGCGTCAGCGTGGTCTTCCACATAAAGCCAATCGCGGATGTTATCTCCTTTGCCATAAATCGGCAGCGGCTTGCCCGCCAAAGCGTTCAGGATAACCACCGGCACCAGCTTTTCAGGGAAATGGTAGGGACCATAGTTATTCGAGCAGTTGGTCAGAACAACCGGTAGGCCGTATGTCTCGGCCCATGCGCGCACCAAATGATCGCTGGATGCTTTTGACGCGGAATAAGGGCTGCGCGGATCATAGGGCGTTGTCTCCGTGAACTGACCCTCTGCCCCAAGCGATCCGAACACCTCATCGGTCGAGATATGGTGAAAACGGAACGTATCGGGGCGCCCTTGGGCCTGCCAATAGCTGCGCGCAGCCTCCAGCATGTTGTAGGTCCCGGTGATGTTGGTTTCGATGAAATCGCCCGGTCCGTCGATCGAGCGATCGACATGGCTTTCTGCCGCAAGGTGCATCACCGCATCCGGTTTATGGGTCGCAAACGCATCGTCCAGCGCGGCACGGTCCCGGATGTCGGCCTTTACAAATGTATAATTTGGCGACTTGGCCGCATCGGCGACATTCTCCAGACAGGCCGCATAGGTCAGCGCATCCAGATTGACGATCTCATGACCCCGCGCAACCGCCAACCGAACAACTGCCGAGCCGATAAAGCCCGCGCCACCTGTGACAAGAATTTTCATAAATCAGCCTTCGTAGATAAATGGAGTGTCAAAATTTTTCAGCGATCCCGCATCCAGGTCTTTGTCAGACAGAACAGGATCTACAGTGCCCAAACCCCAATCAATCGCAAGGTCGGGATCATCGAAACGGATGCTGCCTTCGCATTCGGGGGCGTAATAATCATCGCATTTATAGCAAATCTCGGTCTCGTCCTTGAGGGTTGCAAAGCCATGCAGAAACCCTGCGGGGATCAACAACTGTAACCCGTTCGCGGCGCTCAACTCATAACCGACCCATTGGCCGTAGGTCGGGCTGCCGCGACGGACATCAACGGCCACATCATAAAGCGCCCCGCGCGTACAGCGCACCAGTTTGGTTTGTGCGTGGGGTGGGGTCTGAAAATGCAACCCGCGCACAGTCCCTGTAGTCATGCTCAGCGACTGGTTATCCTGAACAAAGTCATATTCAAGCCCCTGCTCCGCCATCCGCTTGCGGTTCCATGTCTCAGAAAAATGGCCGCGATTGTCGGCAAAACGGCGCGGCTCCAGCAAGAGTACACCGGGTAATTTGGTCTGGGTCACATCCAGCATGAAAGCACCTTTTCACAATCAGGGCACGAAAAGCCCACTCCAACCCTCCTATAACCAAATAACTAAACGACCTAAACCCTTAGACTTGATCTTGGCCGGCTTTGGCCTTTTGCGGTCCACCGATCGTAAAGAATGTTATCGTGCATATCGCCTAAAACCCGCATTCATCTCTCCTCGAACCGCGGGATAGGCGCACCACCGAAATAAAGCGTTACTGGAAAAGAGCCATAGAGCCTATGAGCACAGGTGGTAAACGGTAGCGTTTGAATCACTGCTTTCTATGCACAGCAGCCCTCGCCAGATTAACGGAGCGCCAATTAGGCGCCCCGTATCATCTGTTCTTTATACAGATCACGCCCCAAAGGGGGTTTGCTCATTGGGCCAGATATTTGCGCCAATCGCCGAGGGCGGTGATATCCGTCGCGCCTTTTGTCCCACTGTTTTCGCAGATAAAGCCTTTGACCTGCGCACCGTCCGAAAGGGTCAATGTACCAATGCCCAAAGGTGCGGGGATGCCTGCCATGAAGCTGCCAAAGCCCGATTTCGGCAGCGACCATATTTCAACAGCAATGGCACCGGCGTCCGGGGCGTCAGAGCGGACCAATCCGGGACGTGCGGGAGGCCCCCCTGCCAATGCGTAGAATTTATATTCCGCGGCTGTCATTGCCTTGCGCACAAAGGTAGCGCCCAGATCGGTCAGCTGTGCGTTCAGCGGCAGGCCGGACATATGGGCACCGCAGACGGCAAGCTCGATCCGGTCGGATCGGGATGCGGCCAAGGGGGCGGGCGCAGGGATCGGATGGGATGTGGCACCCATCATACGTGTGCAATCTGCTTCGAATCCGCGTGCGACCGAGGCGGCTAGCGCATCTTGGCCTTTTCCGGCCAGCAGGGTCACGCTGCCCGGTCTGCCATCACTGCGTGGCGCCGTCGGCACGGCAATGCCGCACATGTCCAGCAGGTTCACGAAATTGGTGTAGGTGCCGTTGTTGGAATTCGGCGTGACGGGGTCTGCCTCTAGATCGGCCACGGAATAGAAGGTCGGGATCGTCGGTACACAAAGCAGGTCAAGCGCCTCTAGCATCGGCTCGGCCGCGCGGCGTAGCTCGGCGAGGCGATACATGCCCCTGAAGGCATCAGCGGCTGACATGCTTTCGGCGTGGGTGATAATTTTCCGCGTGACGGGGTGGATCGCGTCAGGATTGGTCTTTAGCAGATCGTCGATCACGGTATAGCGCTCGGCCACCCATGCGCCTTCATACAACATACGCGCAATGGCATAGAGCGGCTCGAAATCGACATATTCAATCGTTGCCCCCGCCGCCTTGAGCAAGACAACATCGCGGTCGAAGGCCGCCTGTTGAACCGTGTCACCGAAGAACTCGATTGTGGCGGCATCGGGCACCCCAATGCGGAGCCCTTGGGCAGGGGTGCCCAGCGATTCATGCGGCAACGGGCGAGAATAGGCATCCGCCGCATCAAACCCGCGCGCCACCGCAAATGCGGCATAGGCGTCATCCACTGTCAGCGCAAAGATGGATACGGTTTCAATCGAACGGCAGGCAGGCACCACGCCGCTGGCCGATAAGGCCCCCAAGGTGGGTTTTAGCCCGACAATATTGTTGAGCGCCGCAGGCACCCTGCCCGACCCCGCCGTATCTGTGCCCAATGAGAACGTCACGATACCGTGGCCGACAATCACACCTGAGCCGCCCGATGATCCGCCCGGCACAATTTCGGGATCAACCGAATTGAGCGGCGCGCCGTAAGGTGTGCGCACACCCACAAGGCCGGTGGCGAATTGATCAAGGTTGGTTTTGCCAATCATCAACGCGCCCGCAGCGCGCAGGTTCGCGATGACAAACGCATCCTCTTGCGGCGTATAGGCATAGGCAGGACAGGCGGCGGTTGTCTCGATACCGGCCACGTCGATGTTATCCTTGGCGGCAAAGGGGATGCCCCAAAGCGGCATATCAGGATTGTATTCGCCAAGCGCATCGGCCTGCGCGATCAGGCTCTCGCGGTCGCACAGATGGATGAAGATGCCCGGATCATTCACCGCTTCAAGGCGTTTGAATATCTGCCGGATAACATCGGCGGGGCGCGTGCCCGCAGCATAGGCTTCGCGCAAGGCGGTCAGGGTAAAGGGGAGTGTATCAAGCATGGGAATTCTCCGAATTTCTTTGTTTTAGGGTCGCATAGGTTGGTGGGGGAGCGGCTGGGATTACCCAACCGGCTCTGTCTCCATTAACGCCACGCGTTGCCCCAGATGCAGCGCCTGCCCCGGGCTTGCGACGATTTCGGTGATCTGTCCTGCGGCGGGGGCCTGCACAGCCATTTCCATCTTCATGGATTCCACAATGGCAATGGTCTGACCCTCGGCCACAGTATCTCCGACGGCTACAGTGACCTTCCACAGGCTGCCGGGCACAGGGCTTTCGATCGCGCAACAGCCTTCGGGAATATCTGTTTGCTCGCCCATTGCGGCAGTGCCGTGATCGGGCTTGAAACTATCAAGCCCTTGGTCTTTCCACCGCTGCCGCTCTGCCTCAAAGGCATTTTGCTGGGTTGTTTTGAAGCGGGTGATATCCTCGGCCTCGCGGGCAAAGGCAGCCTTGTGATCCGCCCAGCGAAAGGTCGTCTCTTCGATTTTGATGGGGTATTGACCATGGGGGAACGCCTCGCGCGCTTCGGTCAGCTCCTCGTGCGAAACAGGGAAAAAGCGGATCTGGTCAAAGAAGTTCAACAGCCATGGCTGTTTGTCAAAGGCCTGCGTGCGCCGCCATGTGTTCCAGACCTGGATCGTGCGCCCAACCAGCTGATACCCCCCCGGCCCTTCCATCCCGTAGATGCACATATAGGCCCCGCCGATGCCCACAGCATTCTCGGGGGTCCAGGTGCGGGCCGGATTATATTTGGTTGTCACCAAGCGGTGGCGCGGATCAATCGGCGTGGCCACAGGCGCGCCCAGATAAACATCGCCCAGACCCAGCACCAGATAGCTGGCATCATAGACAAGCGCCTTGACCGCTTCCTCGCTCTCTAACCCGTTGATGCGGCGGATGAACTCGATGTTTGAGGGGCACCACGGCGCGTCAGGGCGCACCAGCTCTTGATATTTGCGCATCGCCAGCTCTGCCTGATCGTCCCCCCATGAGAGCGGCAAATGCACAATCCGCGAGGGCACGGTGATCTCTTCGGCAGGCGGCAGGGTCGCTTCGATCTGTTGCAGAACCTCCAACAGCTTGGCCCGCGGCAGCTTGGCGCTGTCATAATGGATTTGCAACGATCTGATGCCCGGCGTCAGCTCGATCACCGGTAGTTTGGCCTCCTGGACTGCTTGCATTAACAAATGCACGCGCAGGCGCAGCTCGATATCCAGCGTCATTTCGCCGTATTCAACCAACAGGTTGTCGTCGCCTTGGCGGCGATACACGACAGGCACAATGCCATCGTCCTGCCGCCCCAATACCGCCGATCCGGCACCGGCTATGGCCGGTGTCGCCACAGGGTCGCCCGCACGCTCGATCGGTTTGAACCGGATGGTATCACCGGGCCGGAACTGGCCCATTTTCCATTGGTCCTCTGAGGCGATGACCGCAGGGCTGACAAAACCGCCAAGGCTGGGACCATCCGGCCCCAGAATGATCGGCATATCACCGGTGAAATCAATCGCGCCCACCGCATAGGCATTGTCATGCAGGTTAGAGGGGTGCAGCCCCGCCTCGCCGCCATCGCTGCGGGCCCATTCAGGCGCAGGCCCGATCAGACGCACACCGGTGCGGTCAGAGTTGAAATGCACCTCATAATCAGTGGCAAAGAATGTCTCGATATCGCTGTCGAGAAAGAAATCAGGTGCTCCATGCGGGCCATAAAGAACCGAAACCTCCCAAGCGTTGGTCAGGGTCACAGGCTCTAACGGTTCGGGCGCGCTACACGCCGTATCCGCGATGTGCAGTACATCCCCCGTCTGGAGCGTGCCCATGGCGTGGCCCCCGAAATGGCCCAGCCCGAAACAGGCGCGCGAGCCAAGAACCTCTGCCGCATCAAAACCGCCAGCAACGGCCAGATAGCACCGCTGCCCCGCGCCGTTAATCGCACCGATACGCAGGGTCGCCCCTTCGGGGATGTCGATCACAGGGCCTTCTACGGGCTCATTGTCCAGATGCATCGCCATTTGCGCGCCTGTCACCGCAATGCGCGCAGCACTCAGGAAACGCAGCGTTGGCCCCATCATTGTCAGCTCAAGCGCTGCAGTGTCAGGGTGGTTGCCCAGCAAGCGGTTCGCGTTGCGGAAGGATACCGCATCCATCGGTCCCGAAGGCGGCACACCCACATGCCACAACCCCACACGGCCCGGCAATTCCTGCAAGCTAGATTGCGCACCGGGTGCTATGACTTCGATGCTATTGACCGCATAGGAAAAGCTATTGAGCGCGGTCGTCGTCACCAACCCCGAGGCCAGAATATCAGAGGCGGCAATGGCGCGTAGATAATCGAGATTGGTCTCGATCCCTGTGACGGCTGTGTCTGTCAAGGCGCTGCGCAGGGTTGCCAGTGCATCATCGCGGTCGGCACCGGTGACGATGATCTTGGCCAGCATGGGGTCATAAAACGGGCTGACCTCGGTGCCTGTTTCAACCCATGTGTCGATGCGCGCGGTATCGGGAAAGCTTACATGGGTGAGCTGCCCCGAGGAGGGGCGAAAGCCCGCGTGCGGGACTTCAGCATAAAGCCGGACCTCGATCGCGGCGCCCTTGGGTGTGGGCGCGGTATCAGGAAGAAATCGCTCCCCCGCAGCCTGACGGACCATCCATTCAACCAGATCAATATCAAAGACGGCTTCGGTTACAGGGTGTTCCACCTGAAGCCGGGTGTTGACCTCGAGGAAGTAGAATTCCTCACGCTGGGGATCATAGATAAATTCAACTGTACCCGCAGAGGCATAAGAAACCGACGCACAAAGCTCTGTCGCGGCCTTATGCAGCGCTGACCGCACGGCGTCCGGCAATCGCGGCGCCGGTGTTTCCTCGACCACTTTCTGGTTGCGCCGTTGCAAGGAGCAGTCCCGCTCGCCCAAAGCCAGCACATGCCCTGCCCCGTCGCCGAATACCTGCACCTCGACATGGCGCGCCTCGGCCACGAAACGCTCGATGAAGACACGCGCATCGCCAAAGCTGGCCGTCGCCGTGCGCCCCACGCTCTCGAACGCATCGCGCAAGGCGGTTTCATCCGCACAAAGCTGCATCCCGATGCCGCCGCCGCCTGCTGTGCTTTTGAGCATCACGGGATAGCCTACGCGCGCGGCCTCAAGCACGGCCTCGTCAATCGCTTCCAACAACTCCGAGCCGGGTAGCAATGGCACGCCGGCCTCCATCGCCAAGGCACGGGCCGTGTGTTTCATGCCGAAATCACGCAAATGCGCGAGGTCGGGCCCGATAAAGACGATGCCAGCCTCGGCAAGGCGCGTGGCAAAGCCCACGTTTTCAGACAAAAATCCATACCCCGGATGCACCGCCTGCGCGCCTGTTTCAATGCAGGCGGCAATGACGGCATCTACATCCAGATAGCTTTGCGCAGCCGGAGCAGGACCAAGCCGCACGTTTTCATCTGCCAATTGTACTGCGGGCGAGAATTGATCCGCATCAGACCAGACCGCAACCGAGGCGATGCCCATTTTGCGCAGCGTTTTGACGACCCGAACCGCGATTTCGCCGCGGTTGGCCACAAGAACTTTAGTGAACATAACTTACCCTTTAACCACAACACGTATGGGCGTCGGATCGAAGCCGTTACAGGGGTTATTGATCTGCGGGCAGTTGGAGATCACGCATAGCACATCCATCTCGGCGCGCATTTCAATATGATCGCCGGGAGAAGAAATCCCGTCATCTACCGTCATCGCGCCAT
Source organism: Sulfitobacter sp. (assembly GCF_039977885.1). Taxonomy (GTDB): domain Bacteria; phylum Pseudomonadota; class Alphaproteobacteria; order Rhodobacterales; family Rhodobacteraceae; genus Sulfitobacter. The sequence continues at coordinate 21,156 of NZ_JBDWCI010000006.1, read as the reverse complement.
TCGCGCTGATTGGTACGTTCATGAAGAAATTGATGTTGGCAACAATGTCGCGCTTGGTCATGCCGTGGCGGCTCAGCTCGAGAATAAAATTCTCGCGGCAGGCGTGTTGGTAGAGCGTATCATGGCCAAAGCGCACTGTGTTGCTTTCGCATGAACAGCACCCCGCAGATGTATCGTGCCGCCCGGCTGTATCCGCCAGAACGGTCAGCATCACGTTACCTTCGCCGGACATAATTTTGCTGCCCGTCGTGATATAGGCGCTGCCTTGGGTGCGGAGCGTTTCCTGATTGGAATACCGCTCGGAGTAATCCTGCGCACTGTAGAAAATCGTATCAATGGCCTGCTGGCCGAATGTATCCTCAATGCGGATCGTTTGACCCTTTTTGACGATGCCGGACCATGGTTTTTCAGCTGCGATTTCGAATGTCTTTTCCATGATCTTACCCCTCTGCCTTTGCGTTATTCTCGAAACCACGCTGGGCCTCGGCGGTGGCCGTGCGGCACAGATCATCCGCAAGGACAGGCGCCGCTTTCAGCTTGGTAAGCTCGACCGGCGCTGGCACTTCGCCAGCTTTGGGGTCCATCGGATGTGGGCAATTTGACAGCGCAATCATCAGATCCATCTCGGCGCGTAGCTCAATCCATTCACCGTCACCGATCATCCCGCCGCGCCATTCGAATTTACCCTCGGCGTCGACACGCACGGGAGCAAAGAGGTTGAACAGCGGCATCAGATCGCTTTTGCCCAGACCCAGCTTGGCCGCAGCCAGCACCATGTTTTCGCGCGTATTGCGCAGGCGCGGGTTATCGTATTGCGCGATAGTGGCCGGGGTCGATCCCCCCGTCAGCACATCATGCGCGCCCGAGCTGTCCTCGACAATCGACAGCATCACACGCCCCATGTCCGAGAACACAACGCGGCCTTTCTTGAGCTCGGTCGTCCATTGCAGCTTGACCGTGTCCGGCAGGTTCATGCGCTCGGCGGTGTCTTGCGCCGACCACACGGCCAATGCCACAGCAGAGGCCGCGCCCTGCGGTGCAAGGCGCAGGACTTCACCCTTGGCGATGTGCAATGTCGTATACCATCCCCCCGGCAAGCTGCGCGTCATAAGGACACTATCCGCCGCCGGCGCAGGTGCCGGTCGCGGGCTGGCCGTCGGGAAGGTCGTCGGCGAAAACTCCAGCCCGATACGTTGATGTTCCTCATAGCGCTGCTTGTCGGCGGCAATCTCTTCCGGCGTGCGGTGAATGTGCATATCAGGTCTCCGTTTTTGTGTCGGGTCGTCCCGAAGTCTCGCCATGAGGGGTCAGGTCGTCCCAACCAAGCGCATATTCAGATTGAAAGATCGTATCGCCCCCCGCCTTGCGGGGAGGCCAGATGTCGATGTCTTTGGTGATTGACGCACCATAGCGCATGGCCTCTTCGGGGCGGTCACGGGTGCGGCCCAAGGCGACAACACGGGTGCCAAGGGTAAACGCCTCGCGCAGATCATGGGTGACCATGATTACCGTCATCGGCAGCTCGTTCCACAGGCGCTTCATCAGCCGGTGAATGTCCGAACGAATACCTGGATCAAGCGCGCCGAACGGCTCATCCAGCAACAGCACGCGGGGCTTCATCATCAAAGCCTGCGCAAGGGCAAGGCGCTGTTGCATACCGCCGGACAATTGCGCGGGGTATTTATCTTCTGATCCGGCCAGCCCTACCTCACGGATCATCTCGCGGGCAGCCTCGGCCAGCTGCTTGCGCTCGGTGCCAAAGCGACGGCCCCAAACACGCGAGGATTGCAGCTCGGGGCCCAGCATTACATTTCCTAGAACCGTCAGATGCGGAAAGACGGAGTACCGCTGATAGACCACACCACGGTCCGGCCCCGGCTCGGAAGGCAGCGGTGCGCCATCAAGAGTGATCGACCCGCGGGTGAGCTTTTCCTGCCCCAACAGCAAGCGCAGCAATGTCGTCTTGCCGCAGCCCGACGGGCCAACCAGCGCCACGAAGGATCGCGGGGCGACCTCAAAACTAAGATTCTCCAGCACGATCTGATCGCCGTATTCTTTCCACAGGTTCTTGATCCTGAGCCCAGTCATGCCTCGGCCTCCGTAACCGACCACGGGAACATACGGCGGCGTAAACGGTCGATGGCGAAATCGGCGCTGGCCGCCAGAAACGTAATCCACGCCACATAGGGAAAGATAACATCCATCGACAGATAACGGCGCACCAGAAAGATGCGGTAGCCCAGCCCGCTATTGGCCGAAATCGCCTCAGCCGCGATGAGGAACAAAAACGCTGGCCCCAGTTGCAATCGCAGGCTGGTCAACAGCCGCGGCATGGCTTGGGGCAGCACAATGCGCAGCGCGATCTGCCAGCTTGAAGCGGATAAGGTCTCGGCTTTGACGATCTGCTCACGCGGCAGCGCCAGCACAGTTTGCGCAAGATCACGGATCATAATCGGCGCCACCCCGATCACAATCAGCGCGATTTTGGAGGTCTCCCCCAAACCCATCGAAATGAACAGGATGGGCAACAGCGCCAATGGCGGCACCATCGAGATGAAATTGACAAAGGGCACCAATAGCGCGCGCAGGAACGGCAAAATGCCAATGCCGATCCCGATGATCAGCGCAAGCGCGGTAGAGATGCCCAAACCTGCGCCCAGCCGTTTGAGGCTGGACACAGTATCCGTCCACAACAGGTAATCCCCTGTGCGCCGGTCGGGGGTAAATGCCATCAGATCAACCGCAGCTGCGATGCTGGAAAGCGCCGGCAAAAGCTTATCGCTGGGGTTGTCGGCCAGCCGCGCCGCCGACCCCAGCAGATACGCAAGGATCAGCAGCACGAAGGGCGTGAACTTCAAAACAGTCGCCGTACGGCGCGACAGCTGTTGGTTGATCAGACGCATGGGACCGCTTTCTGCTTACAGCGCGCCGTCGGCGGCCATTTGCATATAGGTGTTGTCAAAGCGGAATTTGGTGTTCGCCGCGTCGCCCAAAACCGTACCATCCGGCAGCTCGATCCCGATGGCGTCTGGCGATGTCGCACCAGGGGTCAGCAGACCTTTGTCAAACAGGAACGAGCGGACCAGATCCATCGTAGCACCCAGATCATCAGAGCTGGTAAAGGCAACGGCTTCGCTTGGATCCGCAAACAGCTTGGTCGCGGCCATCTGACCTTCAAAACCGGCCTGATCAGTGCCCGAAGCCGCACCCATTGCAGCGCGTGCAGCAGCACCCTCGGCCGTGTCCGACGTCATCAACGCAGCGGTTTCATACCAGATACCGGCAAGCGCCTTGCCGAAATCGGGATTGGCCTTAACCACATCCGTGTTGGCCACCATCAGGTCGATGATCTCACCCGAGATTTGCGAGCTATCAAAGAGCTTCTTCGCATCCGGCAATGCGGCAATTTCGGAAACCATCGGGTTCCATGTGACCATCGCCGTAACATCAGGGGTTTGGAACGCACCAACCATATCCGGATCAGCCGTGTTGATCACCTTTACATCACGCTCGGACAGGCCGACGCTGTCCAACGCGCGCGCCAACAGGTAGTGCGAAACAGAATATTCCACCAGATACACATCGCGCCCCTCAATATCGGTCAGCTCGGCCTCACCTTTGAGGAAAACCGCGTCATTCCCATCCGAGAAATCGCCCACGATCACTGCCGTCGTATCCACACCACCGGCGGCAGGAATAGACAGGGCATCCATATTGGTCACTGTGACCGCATCATAGCCGCCCGCAGTATATTGGTTGAGCGATTCAACATAATCGTTGAACTGCGTCACCTCGATGGAAATGCCATATTTATCGGCCCATTTATCAACGATACCCGCGTCAGCGGCATAGCCCCAAGGCATCCAACCGACATAAATTGACCACGCAACTTTGAAGTCAGTCTGCTCTTGCGCAAATGAGGCCGGGGCAAAGCTAAGCGCGCCAAGAGTAATGAGGGAGGTCAGAGTCAGTCTACGTGTAAAATTCATCGGTCTTCCTTTTCTGTTTTCAAAAAAGGGACCGGCGACAAGACTTCGCGGCCAATCCCTTGGCTGTGCGAGGTCTCCCGGGCTTTTATCCCGCCGTGCTTCTGGCGGGGATGTCTCCCCCGGCAGCTTTGGCTCTCGGACCAGTCACGCAAAATGCGCCGGAACCCTAGCCAATATACTCAGGCTTAAGGCTTCCAGATTAATTTTTTTGAAGCAAGTCTGAGCCGATCAAAACGGGACATTATTCCGTTTAGCCCATAAAATCGGCTCGTTTTGCAGTAAAATGCAAATAAATTAACCCGAAATAGGATCAGAAACAGATTTCAACGAGGCAGGAAGTGGATTTGTCGATACCCGCCGCCCTATGCCTGAGGCTGTTCGCCCCAGTTCGCGGTCGCTTGTAAGATCCCGACAAGCTCCATCTGGCTGAGCGTGAACGGGTTGCCCTTCATCGATGACGACGAAGCCGCGGCGCTGGCGATGCCATCATGGTCAGCGGCCGAAACACCCAAAGCGGCAAGACTGGGCAAGCCCTGAGCGGCGGACCACTCTTTGAGTGCGGCGATCCCCTGCCCTATAGCACCGTTGGCAAAATGCGCATCGATCTGCCCCTGCACCCAATGCACCCGCTCATGGATGTCGGTGCCTTTTTGCGATTTGCGCAGGTGGCTTTGCAGAACCTCCGGCAGCAAAGCACCGCAGATTTCGCCATGGGGCGCGCCGGTTTTGCCGCCGATCACCCCTGCGAAACCGTGGACTGCGCCCAATCCGGCATTGGCCAAGGCCAAGCCGCCACAGGTGCTCACCCATGCCATGGCGTCCCATGCGGCGTCTGTGCCCTGCTCGACCACATCGCGCAGCACGCTGATACCCACGGGGATGGCGGCACGGCAGATGGCGTCGGTCATCGGGTTTGATTTGCACGACAGATAGGGCTCGATCACTTGCGTCACCGCATCCAGACCCGCCGAAAGGGTCACACGTTGCGGTGCACCCTGCATAAGCTGCGCATCAACGATGGCGACCTGCGGGATCATTCGCGGGTCGCGAAGGCTTACCTTGAGCCCGCAATCGGGCACTGAAATCACCGCATTCTTGGTGACTTCCGCACCGGTGCCTGCGGTGGTGGGCAGGGCAATCACGGGAATTGGCGCGGCATCCAGCGGGCGGCCCTTGCCTACGACTTCCAGATAGTCGCGCGGCAGCCCACTGCACGGCACAAGCGCCGCCAGCGCCTTGGCCAGATCCATCACCGATCCACCACCCAAGGCAATCACCACAGTAGGGCAAAAGCCCCCAAGCGCCGCCAATGCCTGCTCAATATCAGGCAAGGACGGTTCACTCCGGCAGGCGATGGTTTCAAGCGTCAGCCCCGCGTCGTGGCACCGCTGCACCAACCAATCCGCACGCGCAGCGTTGGCACCATGTACCAATAGCGCCGTGTGACCAAAACCTTTGGCTATTGTCGCGGCCTGCTGGTGCTGCCCGCGACCAAAGTGGATGCTTTGAGGGCTGATAAATGAAAACACGGCCTAGACGCTCATCGTGGCCTGCACCGCTTTCTTCCAGGAGGCATATCGGGTTTCACGGGTGCTTTCGTCCATGTCGGGCAGGAATTCGGTTTCGCGGGCCCATTGCGCCGCAAAAGTCGCCTGATCGGGATAAACGCCCACATACATACCTGCCAGCCACGCCACCCCAAGCGCGGTGGTTTCGTGGATTTCCGGACGGTCCACAGTTGCGCCGATGATGTCCGAGAGAAACTGCATCGTCCAATCGCTGGCCGACATGCCACCATCAACGCGCAGGTTGGGCTGTACGCCGGTGGCTTTCCAATCTGCAGCCATAGCCTCGATCAGATCGCGGGTCTGAAAGCCCACGCTTTCCAAAGCGGCCTTGGCCATTTCCGCAGGGCCGGTGCCGCGCGTCAGACCAAAAGTGGCCCCGCGACATTCGGCATCCCAATAGGGCGCGCCCAAGCCGACAAAGGCAGGCACAATCACCACGTTCTGATTTGGGTCTGCCTGTTCGGCCAAAGCCTGTGTTTCACTGGCATCTCCGATGATCCCCAACCCGTCGCGCAGCCATTGCACAACCGCCCCCGCAACAAAGATAGACCCTTCGAGCGCATAGGTCGGCTTGCCGTCCAGCTGGTAGGCGATGGTTGTCAGCAACCGGTTTTTCGACACAACGGGCGTGTCGCCGGTGTTCAGCAAGGCAAAGCAGCCGGTGCCATAGGTTGATTTCATCATGCCCGGCTCAAAACATGCCTGCCCCACGGTGGCGGCCTGTTGGTCCCCTGCAACCCCGCGGATCGGGATGGGGCTGCCGAACAGATCGGCCTGTGTTTCACCGAAATCGGCGGCACAGTCTTTGACCTCGGGAAGCATCTTTATAGGAATATCCAGCAGGTCACAGATGGTCTGGCTCCAACGGCCTTTCCGGATGTCATACAGCATCGTGCGCGCGGCGTTTGTGGCATCCGTGGCATGAACAGCCCCGCCTGTCAGTTTCCAGATCAGGAAGCTGTCGACCGTGCCAAACAGCAATTCCCCCTTGGCCGCACGGTCACGCGCGCCGTCAACGTGATCCAGAACCCAGTTCAATTTGGTGCTGGAGAAATAGGGATCAATCCGCAGTCCTGTGCGCTGGTTGATCATCTCTTCATGGCCGGCATTGCGCAGTTTGTGGCACAGTTCGGCGGTGCGCCTGTCCTGCCAGACGATCGCGTTATAGATCGGCTCGCCGGTCGTTTTGTCCCATACCACGGTGGTTTCGCGTTGATTGGTGATGCCAATGGCAGCGATCTGGCTGGCGGTAATGCCCGCGTGATCCAATGCGCCGCGGCAGGTGGCAACAGTTGTCTCCCACAGCTCGCGGGGGTCGTGTTCGACCCAGCCCGAGTTGGGGAAATGTTGTGTGAATTCTTGCTGTTCGCTGGCCAGAACTGCAAACGCGCGATCAAACACTATTGCACGGGTGGATGTCGTGCCTTGGTCAATTGCGAGGATATACGTCATATTCGGCCTCTGTAGATGGGGGCGGTTGTAAATCCGGGGCCAGCAATCTGGCCCCGGACGTCCGGCTTATTGCCAGGATTTGATCAGCTCGTCATATGCGATCGTGACAGGCGTTTCATTCTCATCGGCAAGCTTCGCCTTGGGCGAACCCGGCTGGTCGAGCCAGTAGGACGGATCGCTTTCCTCGTTCATCACCGGACCAAGATCGCCTTGAACGCCTGCACGCTCCAGACGGATCATGACTTTTTCCTGATCTTCACACAGCGCATCCAGCGCCTCCTGAGGCGTTTTTGCACCGGACATTGCATCGCCGATGTTCTGCCACCACAGCTGTGCCAGCTTTGGATAGTCAGGGACGTTGGTGCCGGTTGGCGACCACTGAACCCGCGCTGGTGAGCGGTAGAATTCAACCAGACCACCCAATTTAGGCGCACGCTCGGTAAAGCTTTCGTGCTGGATCGAGGATTCGCGGATGAAGGTCAGGCCAACATGGCTTTTCTTCACGTCCACAGTTTTGGATGTGACGAACTGCGCATAAAGCCACGCCGCTTGGGCGCGATCCACAGGGGTGGATTCCATCAGCGTCCACGCACCGGCATCCTGATAGCCGATCTTGGTGCCTTCGGTCCAATATGCACCGTGTGGCGAGGGGGCCATGCGCCATTTCGGCGTGCCGTCCTCGTTCATCACCGGCAGATCAGGCTCAACCGAAGCAGCGGTAAATGCCGTGTACCAGAACATCTGTTGCGCAACATTACCTTGCGCAGGCACCGGACCCGCCTCAGAGAATGTCATGCCAGCCGCAGCGGGAGGAGAATATTTCTCAAGCCACTCGATGGATTTGGTAACCGCGTAAACAGCGGCCGGACCGTTCGTGGCCCCACCACGCGCAACACAAGAGCCGACCGGCTGGGACTTTTCGTTCACGCGAATGCCCCATTCGTCGACGGGCAGGCCGTTCGGCTCACCTTTGTCGCCCGCACCAGCCATGGACAGCCACGCATCGGTATAGCGCCAACCCAATGACGGGTCTTTCTTGCCGTAATCCATGTTGCCAAAGACTTCGCCCTCAACACCCAAGCGGGACAGATCGCGGCCCGTGAAGAACTCTGCGATGTCTTCATAGGCGGACCAGTTTACCGGCACGCCCAGCTCGTAGCCGTATTTCTCTTGGAAATCGGCCTTGTTTTGCGCGTCGTCAAACCAATCGGCACGGAACCAATAAAGGTTGGCGAACTGTTGGTCCGGCAATTGGTAGACTTTGCCATCAGGGCCGGTTGTGAAATCCAGACCGATGAAATCTTCCAGATCAAGGCCCGGGTTCGTAACGCTTGCACCTTCGCCTGTCATCCAATCCGACAGGTTGCGCGCCTGCTTATAGCGCCAGTGCGTGCCGATCAGGTCGGAGTCGTTGATATAGGCGTCATAGATGTTCTCGCCCGACTGCATCTGTGTTTGCAGTTTTTCAACAACATCGCCTTCGCCGATCAGGTCATGGGTGACCTTGATGCCCGTAATCGCCTCAAACGCAGGTGCCAGAACGGTGGATTCGTAAGTATGGGTCCCGATGGTTTCCGACACTACGTTGATCGACATGCCTTTAAACGGCTCTGCCGCATCTACAAAAAATTGTAGCTCGGCTTCCTGCTCGGCGCGGCTGAGCGCGGACAGGTCTCCGATTTCGCTGTCCAGAAATGCCCGTGCGGCATCCATGTCAGCGAACGCAGGTGCGGCAAGCATGCAAGCAGCAACGCTTAACGCAGTGGTTCCTTTAAGTCGCAAGTTCATTGTAGTTCCTCCCTAAAATAGAACATTCAAGACGCCCCCGATCTTGTCGTCGGGGCCGCCCTTAGTGCCGTCCGTTACACCCAGCGGAAAACCGCAATCGCGTAAAAGAGACATACGACCAGCGCACCCCATTGGGGGGCACTGAGCATTCCAAGCCAGGCCAGATTGATAAAGGCCGAGCCGAGCAGCGTGATGAACAACCGGTCACCGCGCGTTGTTTCGATCCCCAGGACGCCATTGCGCGGCACCTCGGGGAATTTGACTGCCAGAACCGTGAAGACAATCAAGGTTGCTGCAATCACGCCAAAGAAAGCGGCGGTCGGCCATGTCCATGCCATCCAATCCATTGTGTTTTCCTTTCTTTGTTACACACGCCCCAGGGCAAAGCCCTTGGCGATGTAGTTGCGGACAAAATAGATCACCAATGCGCCAGGGATGATCGTGAGGATACCCGCCGCGGCCAGCACGCCCCAATCAATGCCCGCCGCACCGACAGTGCGGGTCATGGTGGCGGCAATCGGTTTGGCGTTGACGCTGGTGAGCGTCCGGCTCAGCAGCAGCTCGACCCATGAGAACATGAACAAGAAGAACGCCGTCACCCCGATCCCCGATGCGACCAGTGGCGTAAAGATGCGGATAAAGAATTTCGGGAACGAATAGCCGTCGATATAGGCTGTCTCGTCGATTTCCTTTGGCACACCGCGCATGAAGCCTTCGAGGATCCACACCGCCAGCGGCACGTTGAACAGCGCATGGGCCAAGGCCACCGCGATATGTGTGTCAAACAGGCCAACCGAGCTGTAGAGCTGGAAAAACGGCAGCGCAAAAACCGCTGGCGGCGCCATCCGGTTGGTGAGCAGCCAAAAGAACAAGTGCTTGTCGCCCAGAAACGTATAACGGCTGAACGCATAGGCCGCAGGCAAGGCCACCGCGAGCGACAGCACCATATTCATCACCACATAGGCCATCGAATTGAGATAACCCATATACCATGACGCATCCGTCAGAATGGTCCGGTAATTGTCAAATGTCAGATTACGGGGCCACAGCGTGAAACTGTTCAAGATTTCCGAATTCGTCTTGAGGCTCATGTTCAGCAGCCAATAGATCGGCAGCAGCAAAAACAGCAGATACATGAACATCACGACCGTGCTGCCTTTGATTTTTGGCAGGCCACGCTTTGCGGTGTTGGTGGTCAGAACAGACATCAGTGGCCATCCCTTTTATCAAGGTTCGTCATCACAGTGTAGAAGACGTATGAGATCAGCAGGATCACGAGGTAATACATGATCGAAAACGCCGCCGCGGGACCAAGGTCAAACTGCCCCAGCGCCATCTTCACCAGGTCAATCGACAAGAACGTCGTCGAATTGCCCGGCCCGCCACCCGTGACCACAAACGGCTCGGTATAGATCATAAAGCTGTCCATAAACCGCAGCAGGATTGCGATCATCAACACGCCCATGATCTTGGGCAGTTCGATAAAGCGGAACACTTTCCAACGGCTCGCCTGATCAATTTTGGCAGCTTGGTAATAAGCGTCGGGAATGGATTGCAAACCGGCATAGGCCAACAGCGCAACAAGCGATGTCCAATGCCAGACATCCATCACAATCACGGTGGCCCAGGCGGCGTAGAAGTCTTGGGTATAGTTGTAGTCAATCCCCAACGCGGCCAGCGTATAACCAAGCAGACCAATATCCACACGCCCGAAAATCTGCCAGATCGTGCCGACAACATTCCACGGGATCAGCAAGGGCAGCGACATCAGGATCAGGCAGGTAGATGCCCAAAACCCTTTCTTGGGCATGTTGAGCGCTACAAAAATACCCAGCGGGATTTCGATCGCCAGAATGATCGCCGAAAAGGCAATCTGACGGCCAAGCGCATTCCACATCCGCTCGGATTCCATCATCTCCCTGAACCAGTCAAGGCCGGCCCAGAAGAACTGGTTCTGCCCAAAGGTATCTTGCACGGAATAGTTCACCACCGTCATCAACGGCACAACCGCCGAGAAGGCGACCAGCAAAAGCACCGGAAGAATAAGGAACCATGCCTTTTGATTAACTGTCTTATTCATCGCCCATTCCTCCCGAAAGGGTATAAATTACAATGGCCATCTACGCCCCCACAGGCGCGACGCGCCAGCTATCGGCGTAGATGTTGACGCCAGCGGTATCGAAAACAACGCGGTTCATATCCGGCGAGATATTCTCCCCCTCGCCTGCAAGCACATTGATTTCAGTGCCCTGATAATCGGTGCGAATGATCTTGTGACGGCCCACGTCTTCGACGCGTTTGATTGTCACCGGCAAACCTTCATCACCCGCACTCAGCGATGTGAATTCTGGGCGCACGCCCAGCTCGACCTTGCCCGTCGGAAAGCCAAAGCCGCTTCCCAAGCCGATCTGCGTATCACCAACCACGGCCTTGTCGCCCTGCACATCCGCAGGCAGCACATTCATCCCCGGAGAGCCGATGAAATAACCGACAAACGTATGCTCGGGCCGCTCGAACAATTCTTGCGGCGTGCCCATTTGCACAACGCGGCCATCATACATCACAACGACCTTATCGGCAAAGGTCAGGGCCTCGGTCTGGTCGTGGGTCACGTAGATCATCGTGTGCCCGAATTCGTGGTGCAAGGATTTGAGCTGCGTACGCAGCTCCCATTTCATATGCGGATCAATCACCGTCAGCGGCTCGTCAAACAGCAGCGCGTTCACATCCTCGCGCACCATACCCCGCCCCAGCGAAATCTTTTGCTTGGCATCCGCCGTCAGGCCACGGGCCTTTTGATTGAGGCTGTCCTCCATGCCGATCATCGCGGCGATCTGTTGCACACGCCCCTGAATATAGCTGGGATCATCGCCCCGATTGCGCAACGGAAACGCAAGGTTATCGCGCACAGTCATCGTGTCATAGACCACGGGAAACTGGAAAACTTGCGCGATATTGCGCTCCATGGTGGGCGCGTTGGTCACATCCTTATCGTCGAACAGGATGCGGCCTTGACTTGGATGCAACAGACCGGAAATGATATTGAGCAACGTCGATTTCCCGCAGCCGGACGAGCCAAGCAGCGCATAGGCTTCGCCGTCTACCCAATCGTGGTTCAGCTCTTTGAGCGCATAGTCATCGGTGCTTTTGGGATTGGGCAGATAGGAATGTGCCAGATTTTCAAGAGTGATTTTAGCCATTGTTCCGCTCCCTAAGCCGCAGCTGCATATGACGCAGGGGCGACAGAGGACCCGTCTTGCGCAAAGATATAAACATGGCTCTGATCCAGATAGACGTTGAGCGCGGCACCGATTTCCAGATCCTTGACCCCGTGTACCAACCCGACCCAGTTTTCGCCGTGATGATTGAGGTGAATAAACGTCTCCGAGCCGGTGATCTCGGTCACGGTCAGATTGCCGGTGAATTCCAGCGCATCCTCCGAGGGGCGTTCCAGTTTCAGGTGGTTGGGCCGAAAGCCCGCCACATAGCTGCCATCGCCCAGCGTGGCAAAAGCGCCGGCCAATGCTTCGCTGATTTTCCCGTCGCCAAACCGGATCCGGCTGCCGGTTTTCTCGAACTTGAGAAAATTCATCGGAGGATCCGAGAACACGCGCGCAGTGGTCGCATCCACAGGTTTGCGGTAAACAACCGGCGTCACGTCGAACTGGGTCACGGCCCCTTCCCAGATGGTGGCGGTATTGCCACCCAGCAAAAGCGCCTCTTCCGGTTCGGTCGTGGCATATACAAAGATTGATCCCGCTTCTTCGAAAATGCGGGGAATCTCGGCGCGCAATTCTTCGCGCAGCTTATAGTCGAGGTTGGCCAACGGCTCATCCAGCAGAACAAGGCCCGCATCCTTGACCAACGCGCGCGCAAGGGCGCAGCGCTGTTGCTGGCCACCCGACAGCGCCAGTGGCTTGCGGTCCAGAAACGGCGTCAGCTTCATCAGGTCAGCGGCCTTTTTCACCGACGCGTCAATCTCGCTTTGGGATTTTTTCAGCAGGCGCATCGGGCTTGCGATGTTGTCATAAACCGTCATCGAGGGGTAATTGATGAACTGTTGATATACCATGGCCACACCGCGATCCTGCACGCGCATGCCGGTGACGTCCTTGCCGTTCCAGATGACCTTGCCCGCCGTGGGCACATCCAGCCCCGCCATCAGGCGCATCAGCGACGTCTTGCCCGAGGACGTAGGCCCCAGCAGCACGTTCATGGTGCCCGATTTGAGCGCCAGATCGGTGGGGTAAATATGTGTCTGGCCGTTCACGACCTTTGACACACCCTCTAGAACAAGTGACATTTCTCTCTCCCTCTTCGCAGCCTAGACTGCGTAATGCTGTGACGCCGATGCAGGCACCTTTGTTAACCACGCGTCCAGCACGTCAATTTCGTCTTGCGTCAGGCGCAACCCCAGCTTCGAGCGCCGCCACACGATGTCTTCTGCCGAGCGTGCGAATTCCTTTTCCACCAGCCAGCTCACTTCACGCTCGGTCAGGTTCGCACCAAAGTTCTGGCCCAGATCGGCCTCGGCTGTAGCATCGCCCAGCACTTCGAACGCATCCATGCCGTAGGCCTTGACCAGACGTGTGACCCAGACAGGGCCCAGAAACGGATAGCGCGTGGCCAGCTGTTGTTTGAGCGCCTCAACCCCGTCCACGGGGAAATCACCACCCGGCATAGGCACGCCCGCAGTCCACGGCTTGCCTGCGTTTGGAAAAAACGGCGTGATCTTTTCCAACGCACTTTCGGCCAGCCTGCGGTAGGTTGTGATCTTGCCACCAAACACATTCAGAATAGGCGCGCCCGCGGATTCATTGACCGTCAGAACATAATCACGCGTCGCCGCCGTGGCCGAGCTGGCCCCGTCGTTATACAGCGGCCGCACACCGGAATAGGTCCAGACGACATCCTCTTTGGTGATGTCTTTTTTCAGGTATTTCGAGGCAAAGTTTAACAGATAGTCCCGTTCGGCCGGTGTGCACACGGGCTTTTCGTTCACGTCTTTATGGTCGGCATCTGTGGTGCCGATCAGGGTGAAATCATTCTCGTAGGGAATGGTGAAAATGATGCGCCCGTCTTCGCCCTGGAAGAAATAACATTTGTCGTGATCATACAGCTTGCGGGTCACAATGTGACTGCCCCGCACCAGCCGCACCCCTTCGGTAGAGTTGATGCGCACGGTATTTCGAATGATCCCTTCGACCCACGGCCCGCCGGCATTGACCAACATACGCGCCTGCACCATGCGCACGCCGCCACTTTGGGTCTCGAGCGTGACATTCCAGATGCCATCCACCTGTTCTGCTGACGTGACCTTGGTACGTACGTTAATTCTGGCGCCGCGCGCCTCGGCATCGCGGGCATTCAAGACGACCAGACGGCTGTCCTCAATCCAGCAATCGGAATATTCAAACGCTTTCGCAAACCGATCCTCAAGCGGCGCACCCTCGGGTGTTCCGGCCAGATCAAGCGATGTCGTCCCTTTGAGAATTTGTCGGCCGCCAAGGTTGTCATACATGAACAGCCCAAGCCGGATCAGCCACGCAGGGCGTCGGCCCTTCATCCACGGCATCACCATGCTCAACACTTTACCCGTTGGCGTGTCGCCATCAAACCGCATGTCCGGGTGATAGGGCAACACAAACCGCATCGGCCACGAGATATGCGGCATCGCGCGCAACAATGTCTCACGCTCAATCAGGGCCTCGCGCACAAGGCGGACTTCCCAATACTCGAGATACCGCAGCCCGCCATGGAAAAGCTTGGTCGACGCCGAAGACGTCGCAGAGGCCAGATCGTTCATCTCGGCCAGCTCGACACTGAGGCCCCGCCCCACTGCATCACGGGCGATACCGCATCCGTTGATGCCGCCGCCAATTACAAAAAGGTCGACGATTTCATGGGTTTCACGCTGTTCCAATGAAGACTCCCTCGCAGATTTAGTGCCGCAGCCTCCCAGCTCACAGCGTCCGGTCACTCAACACCGAAACGAATTTCATTGCAATAACGAATGTTCGCTTTCTTTCGTTTTGGGGAAATGGGTCGAAAATCATGTCTTTTTCCTTTCGATTATGGCTCAATCACGCAAATGCTAACACCACAGCGCCATCCAATACTTGACCTTTGGCCGCCGCTGTTGGTTATTGCTGTGCAACTTCGCGGGTAGGGCCTGCGGTTGTGCAATGCCCATGAGGACGTGATGGTCTCGAACTTCAGACAACAAGAGATACTCGAACTGGCGCGCAAGGAAGGTAAGGTCACCGTTGACGGGCTTGCCGAACGCTATGGCGTGACCGTGCAGACAATCCGCCGCGATCTATCCGATCTGGCCAATAGCGGGCGACTGGACCGTGTGCATGGTGGCGCGGTGCTACAATCCGGCGTCGTCAACATCGAATACCAAGAACGCCGCAAGCTTCATGAGGCCGGCAAAAAAGCCATCGCCGTCAGATGCGCACAGGAAATCCCCAACGGGGCATCGGTGTTTATGAACATCGGCACCACCACCGAAGCCGTCGCCAACGAGCTGTTGAACCACGAAAACCTGCTGGTAATGACCAACAACCTCAACATCGCCAATATTCTGGCCGCCAATCACAGCTGCGAAATCATTTTGGCTGGCGGGGTCTTGCGGCGGGCTGATGGCGGGATTGTCGGCGGGTTGACCATGGAGATGGTGAAGCAGTTCAAATTCGACTATTCCGTTCTGGGCTGTTCCGCCATTGATACGGACGGTGATCTGCTCGATTTCGACGGTCAGGAAATCATGGTCAGCAGCACCGCGATCAAACGCTCGCGCAAGGTCATGGTTGTCGCCGATCATAACAAATTCAAACGCAAGGCGCCGCTGACCATTTGCTCGCTCGGTGATGTGGACATCCTGTTCACCGACCGCGGCCTACCCGACGAGATGGCCGCCAATTGCAGCAATCTGGGCGCCGAAGTGGTTGTTGTCTGATCTGTCCAACCGCCGGTTCAATCTGAATTGCCCCTGAGCGTATAATCGCATCGTTTCTAAGGCCCGATTTATTTTGCTACGCATTTCTCAATTGCACCTATGCATTGGAGAAAAACATGAAGGTCGGGTTTATTGGTCTCGGAAATGTGGGCGGAAAACTGGCGGGGAGCCTTCTGCGGAATGGCATTGACCTTACCGTTCTGGATCAAAAACAGGAGCTGATGGCGGGCTTTGCCGCACGCGGAGCCGGGCGCGCGGAAAACGCGGCCCAACTGATGCGCGAGAACGAGGTGGTCATCACCTGCCTGCCCTCCCCTGCGGCCTCTGCCGCCGTCATGGACGAGATGCTGCCGGAGGTGACACAGGGCAAAACATGGCTCGAGATGTCGACAACCGACGAGGCCGAAATTCGCCGCCTCGCCGATCTGGTCACACAAAAGGGCGGCACGGCTGTGGATTGCCCTGTCTCGGGCGGCTGCCACCGTGCGGATACGGGCAACATCTCGATTTTTGCGGGCTGTGACCGCCCGACGTTTGAAAAGGTTCTGCCGCTTCTGACCCGCCTTGGCCGCCGCGTTTTGCACACCGGCGATGTCGGCACGGCATCGACACTCAAGGTCATGACCAACTACCTTGCGACGATCAATCTTCTGAGCTGCTGTGAGGCGCTGGCCACGATGAAGGCCGCAGGCATGGATATGGCCACCACCTATGAGGCGATCAAAATCTCTTCGGGCACCAGCTTTGTGCATGAAACCGAAAGCCAGCTGATCCTGAACGGATCACGGGACGTGAATTTTACCATGGATCTGATCCTCAAGGACACGGGCCTGTTCCAAACCATCGCCGAACGCAACAACGTCCCGCTTGATCTGTCACCCATGGTCATCGACATTATGAAAGACGGCCAAAAGCGATATGGCGAACGCGCCAATAGCGATGACATCATCCGCCGCCTCGAAGACGCCACCGGCCTGTCCATCCTCGCTGAGGGCTTTCCCGCCGAACTGATCGATGACGAGCCCGAAGAGCAAGGATATGAAGTCTTCCCGCCCGGCTCTGACCGCGCTGTGGCCGCGGAGTAAACGCTATGGGCCTCGATACCGCACCGAACATGAGCCACTGGCAGGAACGCTCTGATCTGGCGGCTGCCTTCCGCTGGACCGCTCGCCTGAATATGCATGAAGCTGTGGCAAATCACTTTAGCCTCGCCGTCAATCCCGAAGGCACCGAATTTCTGATCAACCCCAATCAGGCGCATTTCTCACGTATCCGCGCCTCTGATTTGCTGTTGCTGGATGCAAATGACCCCGACGCACTGAACCGCCCCGATGCGCCTGATCCGACGGCATGGGGGTTGCATGGATCGGTGCACCGCCACTGCCCACATGCGCGCTGCGTGATGCATGCCCATTCCATCTTTTCTACCGTGCTGGCCTCACTGGCCGACAGCACGTTGCCCCCAATCGACCAGAACACCGCGACATTCTACAACCGCGTGGTGGTTGATGAACAATTCGGCGGCCTTGCCTTCGAAGAAGAAGGCGAGCGCTGTGCGCAAATGCTGACTGATCCGGCCAAGAAGGTGATGATCATGGGCAACCACGGCGTGCTGATATTGGGGGCGAGTGTCGCAGACGCGTTCAACCGCCTGTATTATTTCGAACGCGCCGCCGAAACCTATATCCGCGCCCTACAAACCGGACAGGCCTTGCGGCTGATCCCTCATGACATCGCGGAAAAGACCGCCCGCGAACTGGAAGATTACCCCGGACAGGCCGAGGCCCATCTGCTGGCCATCCGTGAAATCCTTGACCACGAAACTGCCGATTACGCCACCTGATTAAAACCAAATGAGCATAATATGACCCAGATCACCCTGACAGATACCGGCCTGCATGTCCCTCTTTCCTCGGGCCCTGCCTATTTCAACTATTGCTGGCTGCGCGAGGCGTGCCCGTCCTGCATTGATGCCCAAACCCGCGAGCGCATTTTTGATGTTGCTTCGCTGCCTGATCTGCCGCGCGCAAAATCCGCGCGGATTGAAGCCGCAGCACTGGTCATCGAATGGCAGTCCGAGACGCAAATCAGCGAAATCCCCCTGAGCCTGCTGGAAAGCGTTGCCACCAACGGCCGCGAGGCAGACCCCGCTGATTTGCCCCGCAATCTTTGGTTCTCCGATCACGGCCCACGCTTTACCCGCGTGCCCCAGCAGGCCGTGCTGGAGGATCCCGACGCGCGCGCGCAGCTGACCCGTGCGCTGATCGAGGACGGCATTGCCATTGTCACCGGCATGGCCAGCGACGATGACAGCCTGCCCCGACTGGTCAACGCCATCGGTCCGATCACCCCCTCTGCCGAAGGCCTGTTCTTTGACGTGCGCGTTGAAATCGCGCCGACGAACCTTGCCTTCACCGCAGGCCCGCTTGAAATGCACACCGACCTGCCCGGCGAAGAAGCAGCCCCCGGCGTGCAATTCCTGCACTGCATCGAGAACTCGGTCGAAGGCGGCCTATCGCTGTTTCTGGACGGGGCCGCCGTGGCCGAGGCCCTGCGCAAAGAAGACCCCGAGGCCTTCCGCCTGCTAGCCGACAATAAAATCCCGTTTTTCTACCGCCACGACAATTGGGATTACCGTGCCCACCAGCGCGTGATCGAAACCGATCCAGAAGGCCGCGTGACCGGCGTGACCATCTCGCAGCACCTTCAAGACACGATGGACCTGCCTCAGGATCTGCTCGATACCTATTACCCCGCGTTCATCAAATTCCTCAAGATGATGCAAGAAGACCGGTTCTTACTGCGCTTCCGCTCCGAGGCGGGCAATTGCGTGATCTTTGACAACCACCGGATTGTGCATGGCCGCGAAGGCTATGTCGCGGACAGCGGCAAACGCCACCTGCGCGGCTGCTACACCGACCGTGGCGCCCTGCGCTCAACCTACCGCGTACTGGCAAAACAGGGCCACAGCGGCCTGGCCCCGGATACGGATATGTTGCAAACCGCGTAATCGCGCCCTTGCACGCCATCATGCACGAATAGACCCCAAGGCCCGAAACATCCCCGCTTCGGGCCTTATTCGATTGAGGCCGCGCGTTGAGCAAAAATCGAGGCGGCTTACCGGCGCTCGAAAACGACCAAGCAAAGCTTCTGCAAAACCGTGGCGGCCTCAAAGGGCGGCGCTTGCATAACCGCCAACAAACCGCATAACTAAGCTCGTAGGATTAATTAAAATTTCTCTTAGATCAGGCCTCTTTGGTTGTCCCAAAACCTGACGCCGGACAGAATGAAAGAAGTTGTCATTCATTTTACCGCCCGGTCTGGCAGTACCCGAGTGACAGAGATTTTACAGAACACGAGACATCTGGGAAAAGCCAACGAGCTATTTAACCCGAGCTTCGTACCTAAAACCGCCCAAGCCGTTCAGGCTCGTTCGCTGCCTGAATACATTGAGAACTCCCGTAGAATGCTGACGACGAATGGAGTCTTCAGCTTTGAAGCTACCGGTTTTCAGATCAATCAGACCTTTCAGGACCCCCGGCTGTTTTTCGAATCGTTTAAAGACGCCTCTTCTTTTTGGCTAATACGGGAAGATATTGTGGCCCAAGCGGTGTCGCTCGCAAAAATGGTGCAGTTCCGCGTGTCGCATTCAACTGCAGGCAATCATGGAAACCGACATGTGATGGCACCGGTTTCCATCATGAATGATCAATGAAAACCGACAGTTTCGATCATCCAAACCGACTTCCTCAGCAGTTACACTACCTTTCTTCTTAAAGATTGGCCTGAAAGTTCAATCCGGTGGGCTGCACTCGTTAAGCGATCGAGGATAGCATCTGCAATTGTTGGATTGTCGATGAATGCATGCCAATTTTCGACGGGCAATTGTCCGCAAACAATTGTGGCGCGTTCTCCAATTCGATCATCCAATAGCTCCAGAAGGTCGTGCTTGCCTGCAGCCTTCAATTTACTGACGCCGAAATCGTCAAGGATGAGCAGGTCGGCCCGCCTATATTTTGCCCTAAGACGAGGTGCGGTTCCTTCAATTCGAGCCAACTCAAATTCCTCAAGCAGACGTGACACCATACGGTACGACACACTAATCCCGTTGCGCACAGCTTGCATTGAGCTACTCCCCAATTGTTGGACAGTATCTGGCGTAGATTAAGCTACTCTTTGCACCTGCTGATCGGGTTTGGGTTCTGCCATTCGCTGCCAATAGATCACAGCGGGTGGTTTGCCGCCAAGTGCGGAATGCGGGCGGTTGTTGTTGTAGAAGTCCATCCACTTTTTGACACCAGCTTTAGCTTCTGATCCAGTCTCCCAAGCGTGCAGATAGACGCATTCGTATTTCAGCGACCGCCACAGTCGTTCGACAAAGATATTGTCGAGGAACCGGCCTTTGCCGTCCATTGAGATGCGGATGCCTGACCGACGCAAGCGGTCGGTCCAGGCAAATGACGTGAACTGGCTGCCTTGATCCGTATTCATGATCTCAGGTGGGTCGAATTTGTGGATCGCTTCATTCAAAGCATCAACGCAGAACTCGGCTTCCAGTGTGTTTGAGATGCGCCACGCCAGCACCTTGCGCGTGTGCCAATCCATGATGGCGACCAAATATAAGAACCCACGCCGCATCGGCAGGTAGGTGATATCCGCGCACCAAACTTGGTTGGGCCGATCCACACGTAGGCCACGTAGCAGATACGGGTAAATCTTGTGCCCTTTGGCGGCCTTGCTGGTGTTGGGCTTCTGATAGATCGGCATCAGGCCCATCAATCGCATCAGGCGTCTGATCCGCTTCTCATTGACCACGTGACCGTCATTGCGCAGATGCCATGTCATCTGACGCACACCGTAGAACGGGGTCTCAAGGAACTGCTTATCAATCACGCGCATCAGGTCGAGGTTCATCTCACTCTCGCCCTTCGGTTCATAGTAAAATGAGGACCGCGAGATCGACAGCAATGCACATTGCTTGCCGACAGAAAGACCTGGCAGGTTTGGCTCAATCATCTTGCGCCTCACTTGCCGGTCCAGGGTTTGAGCTTTCTGGCCAAAAAATCATTGGCGACGGCCAACTCCCCAATCTTGGCGTGCAGGTCTTTGACCTGCTCTTCATCGACTTCCGGTGCCTTCCGGCCGCCGCGCTCAAATACGCCTGACGCGCCTTCAAGCAGAGCACGTTTCCATTGATGGATCATCGTCGGGTGGACCCCAAACCGACTGGCCAACTCGCTGACCGTCTCTTCGCCTTTCAGCGCTTCCAACGCCACCTTGGCCTTGAATTCTGGATGATGTTGCTTCCGTTTCGACATTCCTGATCTCCTTCGTGTTGAAGATCAGCAGACTACAAATCGCAGCTTACGTCAGTGTCCGAATTTCGGGGGGTAGCTCA
>NZ_JBDWCI010000005.1:0-122564 GCF_039977885.1 Sulfitobacter sp. | reverse complement strand
ACCGCCCGCATTCCGCACTTGGCGGCAAACCACCCGCTGTGATCTATTGGCAGCGAATGGCAGAACCCAAACCCGATCAGCAGGTGCAAAGAGTAGCTTAATCTACGCCAGATACTGTCCAACAATTAGGGAGTAGCTCAGAAAAGAGCCCATTTACTCTGTGGATTTTTGGTAAAACTATCCATTCTAAAACCAAAATGGACATCTTCTATGGAATGCTAATCGTCGCTCTACTGATAGTCAGTTGCGTTTTAAGTTTCGGTTTCCGTTCTGGGCCTTTGTTACCGCTGCCCACAGAAGTATCGAACACCAGTGGGGAGAATGCCGTTCTGGACCGAACGCAGTTACACGTCAATCCGACCACAGCTGACCAAGTTTTAGACCAAGAAACCAGTACAAGTCCTGGAAGTGTTGAAACTGAAGAGCCCGATGACAATTAAGAATAACTTTCCTTATCGGATAGCCGCCTTACAAGTTGAGATGTCCAAGGTCTGTTTTGCCCCGCAGTCTGTGAATTCACCCACCATCTGATTTTGCTGGCGCATCGAATGTCCGGCCTTATGTATCAAACGCACCAAGCGGGGTGTGAGCGATGATTAGGGTTTTGGCTCTATCCGTCATTATCCTTTTTGGAAGTACCTCGGTTAACGAGAAGCTTTACGGCTGCGTCAGGATAGAACCCTTCAGCATCGATAAGGTCATAAAACTGCCCAGACTTTGGCCCGTTCTTGATGTGGGCTGTCCGCATAGAGGTAGCTCCTATTTCAGCATCAAAAACATCTTTGCCAATAACCTCCACGAAAGCAGTGTATCTGTTTCCGAACAAGAGGGAATCAGATTTACGTCCGAATGGCTCTATAGTCCTGAGAGCCTCAGAATTTGCCGCTATATTGGGCAGCGGCATTTTCAAAATCTCCTCCGCCTTCCCATCGATTTCAATCTTAATCCTTGCGGAGCATCCAATTGCAGGGGACTGGCCAGCGTTTGCTATCAAAATCCTTGCCCCAATACCGTCACCACTGACAACAAACTCCACGCTCTTGACGTGAAGATAGGCCCTGACTTGCTTTTCTCCGATGTCGCGGGTGGCATCCACCGCCCCCTCTGCGGCAATTGTGGCCCGTTCGGCTTGTCTCAACATTCCTTCGGTGTGTTCGGCGGCTTTGCGCGTGTATCTGAGAGTGAAGCCGATCAAGACCAAACCAAGCAGAGTAACTACGGCAGTTCCCACAGTAGCCCAGAACATCCACCGCGCCCAACTAGCCATGGCTTCTTGCGCATTAAGGTCCCTGTCTTCGTTGTTTCTTTGGCGATCAGCCTCTATCTTATCTTCTTCGGCTATCAGGTCGCGTATCGCGGTTTCGATCCCTTCGATAGCGGTCAATATTTCAGGGCTAGTTGCTATGTCGGCCTCGGATGCTTCATTGCTGTCGCTAGCGGCATTTTCCTGCCCGGCTTTAGCCATTGGCTGTTGTTCGAGGATGGTATCCGCATCTTGAGCGGAAACTGATGCAGCCGCTATTATTCCAATAATTGCAAAGACGTACATCCAAGTGCGGAAAGGCATTGTAATAAAAATCCTGCGGTAAATTTCCCTCGGCTTACTTTATTGCGCAGGTTCCGCTCGTTGTCTTCGATTCCTTTTTCCGCGAGTAGGTCAATCAACTGCGCGTAGGTTGTTCCCTTTCGCGCCATTTCTGCGCGAAGGATACCCTTTGCACGCTCTTCCCAGTCAGTTCTTTCGGGCATATCACGTCCTAAAATGCTAATATCATCACTTAACGTGCTATAGCACTTTATTTGATGCATCAATCTCATCATATATGGTGCATAAGCACAGGATATGACGACAAAATGGCACAGCACTTTCTTCTTTCAGCGGCATCTCGCACACTCAGCCTTCGCAGCATCTACAAAGCTGGCGAAGACGCTGCGTATGAGACGTTCTGCAAGATGCGTTGGCCTGAGGCTGATGGCGCGTATTTTGGTGGCCACATTCGCCCACACTACGAGAAGGCCAAGCGCGTTGATCGTCGCCTCAAGAAGCACCAGACGGGCAAACGCCGCGTTGTGATCGCTCTGCGTGAGCGTGAAGGTCGTGTACTGCCTTTCGTAGGTGAGCATGAGGGCGAAGGCGTAGCGCTGGCACAAGAGAACGTATCGCGCATGGCAACCATGTCAGCAGATGAAGCAAGCCACTGGGATGCGCTGCACATGGGCTACAACGTGGACCGCGTGAACCACTCCGAGATTTACAGCGACCACGGCAAGCACACCAACATGGTTGAGAGCTTCTTCTCCCGTCTGCGCAACATGATCCAAGGCCAGCACCACGGCGTATCCCCGAAGTACCTGCACCAGTATGCGAACCACTCCGCATGGTTGGAAGACAACCGCCGCACCGACAACGGCACACATCGTTGTGTCTAATGCGATGGACGCGCCTGTGTCTCGTAACTGGAAAGGCTATTGGCAGCGCGCGGCTTGAAATATGGCTCCGCTGAAAGATCAAGCTGCCAGAAGTTGCGCCTCAATATCAAAAACCTGCTTATTTGCCATGTGATTAACTTGGGCACCAAGGTTTATGATCCTAGAATTCAGCGCCTCAAGATAGACTTCTGCGCTCACTTTTCCGTGATCCATAAGCCATTTGGACACATCAACCCAATCCCACAATGGGCTAGTTGTACTCACCCGAACAGAAGCCTTTGGGTAGCCTTCTCCCCGCGAACCGTTGCCATATAGGTTTATGGCCGCTTTCGTGAGGCCGCTTCGCGCGGCAATTTCAGTAGCGCTCACAAGATAGTCAGGGTCAAATCTGGTAATTTTGGAGCCAGCTTGTTTTATTTGAATCAATGCTGAGTATACAGCCTCTTTATGGCTTTCGGCGCTACGGTCGAAGCTGAGCGCAGCAGAACCGCGGATCAGGGAGAAGGTTGCGTCATCACAACCCGCTTCAATGAATCGATCTTCAAAATCGTCTGAATGCGGGTCGGCATCAACGAGAAATGTGAACTCATAAGTTTTCATCTTGCCCTCCTTCAACGTGTGGACACTTGGCTATCTTCTTCAAAATCGTTGCCGCATGATCCTGCGGCACTCTTGGCGTAGAGTTTACAGACACCCTGCAACCATCACGGTCAGCTTGCTCACAGAACAGACGGCCCCAAACGTGAGCGCTTTTACCGGGCGGTATAAATCTCCACCCACGGCTTTCCGCTTCTGTTACTGATTTTTTCGATATGCTTATTGGGGTGCTTGGGGCGGGGGGATATGATGGGGCTGGCTTGATCTGGTGTCGGTGGTTTTTGCGGCTTAGATCGTCTCGATTTCTGTCGTTTGCGTTCTGTCAACTTACACCCACTTATCTAATAAAGCGTTTACGGTTGTCAACGCTTCTGTAAATCCTGTAACATTCTGAGCAACAGAAAGGCTCGAGTGCACAACTTATAGTATGTCATCTAAATTAGGCACAAGGTATGGTTTTGAATTGTTGTACTTTTGCAGGTCTGGTTTGTTAAATCAGCGATGGGCCAGCCTCCACAAACACCCATCTGGCCCGAAGTCCTGTACCACATGCCCGTCTTTCTGCGCCCTTTGCAGCGCGTGACGCACCCGCTTTAGCACATCGGCATGGGTATCATCGCCCCAGCCCTTCGCCGCGATGATCTGCGCTGCTATCGTTTCATCATCCACAGGTGCAACCCGTAGCGCGTTGATGATGGTCAGCTTCAACTCATTGCGCCCGAATAGCTGCTTGTACTTGCCACGCGGTGCAATGCCCTTGGGATCGTCCTCATAGCCGCACAGCACCAGCGCACGGTCTATGGCGTCCAGATCGGCCTTGAGGGTGTCAGCGGCCTTTAGTGCCAGCTTATGCTGCCCTGCTATCTCGCCACGCTTTTTGATCAGTCCGAAGATTGTGTGTTCCATGCGGGGAATCTAGCTGATATTATTGGGTAAATCTTGGTGCGTTTGATAAATAAGGCCGCGAATGTCTGCAATGGCGGGCCGCACCGCAGCATTCTGGTGTGCGCGTGAACGGTAGGTCTGGGCCGTTCAACGTCGGGGCACAGCGATGTTATCCCGTTCTATGCAGATGTACCTTCAAATCAGTCCATTGCCGACAGAACTCTTCAACTCGTGCCTCGATCTCTTCGCTGGGGTTCAACACAAAGAATGTCCTGGGACTGTAGGCGGTCGCCCGCACTGCCAAGCCCGGCATCCCGACTTCGCGAAGCCAATGATCGACCTCGGCATCATGGCCACCTCGCCGCCGAGTGTTATGGTGATAGATTAGAGCACATCGCCCCTCGGCCAATTCCTGTACCTCTGCGAGCGGCATCTGCTTGCCGAACTTCGCTCGCCCCCTTCGCCAATCTGCGTCATCGATGATACCATTATCTGGGTCCGCGAATACCAGGTCGCACGGGGTTAGCCTATCTGCCACACGCGTGAACCAAGCGGCGCGCCAGTTACGGCGTTCACGAGGCGATATCGTACTGCTGTCTACGCTCTCGTCAAATGAGATCGCGCCCTCAAGCACCGGCAGCAACGAGTTGATCGAACGCGCATCTTTCGTGATGTTTCGAAGATGACTGAACAGGGTTGGGTCCAGGTGTTTGTATCGTTGCGGTTGGTCGAGATAGGTGATGTGCCGCCCATCTCCGTTATGGCTTTCGTCAGGGTACCGGTACCAAGCAACGCCCAACCGACGTCCCGGTGAAAGGGCTCTCAGTAGGCCGAGCTTTACAAAGTCACCAACATCTCCGGCGTAACGGTCTTGCATTTGATTTATTCAGTTCCTTTGGGTCCCTAATTTAGCACCAAAGCTTTAACGGTTTTGTGGCGTATGGGCCACCAACTTGTGATCACAGCTACAATATCTGATGAACTTACACTTCGGGCGGCATTGTCGGTCGTGGCCGGTCCAATTTTGCAGTTGCAGCGAATGTCTGGTTCTACGGACCGCACTTCAGCATGTGACGCTCCTTGCAGATGTCGGCTTTGGGCCGTTCGCGTCGATCTACGCTAATGCGGGAACCGGACATTCGCTACATGTGCGAAACAGCCGGGTCGAAAAGCCGGAAGCTGACATTGCCTCGTTTTTGAGCTGACTGAAATTTCCACAACCGTAAGTCGGCTGAAAGCCCAAACTGTCAAATGCTGCAGCATGCATGAATGTTTAGTCCTTCGGTCCAAAAATGGCCGTGATAGTCACGTCTACCCGCCAGCTTTCGATACAGCGCTGACTTCCTCGCATGATGCAGGCTACATCGTGCCGTGTTTGGCTGATCCGGCAACGCCCCCCCCCCAGTAATTAAACTCCAGCCCATTTTCGGTGACGCCCGAGTGCATCCAGACTTGGATAGTGTGTCTGATCACCGGGCAATAAAAGCTGCGTGCTTTCAAGATTAGCGTAGCTGTCGTCTTCTAGGGCTGCCGTCGATAGCTTTACACGGTAGCCTTCTGTGATGACCAACAACCCTAAATCGAAGAGAGTGTGGATGTCGGACCGCAATAGAAGACCATTCTGAACATGATGTGAGTGGTCACCACGGTAGGGGGCGATATGAGCGGCCTCCAGTGCGTCCTTCAGGGTGCAACGCGTTACACAGCACTTGCCGCCATAGGCTTCTAGGAGAGCCGTCCTGAAGGCCGCTTGGCCTCTCCGCCTGGCAACCTGTGCCAAGGTCTTCTCTCGCAAATCCAGATCATTCTCAGCGTCGAATGTCTCGCTGTTCGTACCATTAGTCGCACGTAATCGGGCAGCATCTGGTTGTTCGGTATCATGTACTTCGCCTGCGTCGGAAAAGCCATCGATAGTGAAGAACCCATTCTCCCATTTGGTCACTAGCCCGAGACCAAGGACTTCGTAAGCTACGCCCGGCTTAGGTTTGCGTTTCACGAGGGTTCCGACCGGGACCCGGTCCTCCATGCATCTCATCAGTCCACGGTTGGTTGCCTCGCGGTCACGTTGATCCGGGTTCTGGTTTTCCTGGAAGTAGTGCAGAACCCAGCTGCCATCTGGACGGTACTCGACATCCTTGTCCGGATAGGGCCCGTTCTGGATGGTGCGGAGACTCAAGGCATAATCAGTGTATTGTGGTTTGTAGATGCCTTTCGCTTGATTGACTAACCTGCTGTGGTCCGCGGAGAACTCCTGGATATCGCTCCACGTAATGATCTCCCCCTTGTTCTCATTGAACCAGTTCAAAGCAACTCTGTGCTTTCCCGTCGTCTTCGCCAGTGCGCCTTCAAGCTCAGCCTCCATTATTCACTCCCTCAGGGCATTACGAGCATCAGAGCTCAATCCTTGTTAACGATTACAATTGTATTGAGCACCTTTGGCAATTGCGGGTTGCACGACCCAGGATCATCCCGCTGAAAGTCTGTTCCGGGGAAACTGCAACTCAGCGCTTGGACATTTGGCCAACGGCAGGTCTGGGCCGTCATGCGCCGCTCTTCCACCTCGATCATACAAGTGTCTCACCGCCTATGAATTCGGCAATGCAGTCTTTCTACCTGATGCTATTTATCGACTCCGAGCATCTCAAGCGTGGCCCGGTCCGGAGCGCCGGTTTCGGGTAGGTCCACCGATGCCTGGTAGGCCCTCATGGCCCTTTGTGATGCAGGCCCCCATTGTCCGTCAGGCGTGCCTGTATCAAACCCCCCGGCATTCAGCAGGGTCTGAATCGCACCGTAGTCCTCCGTTGACAGCGTCAGAGTTGTCCATCCACAGGCCCCTGCAACGGCTTCGAAAGCATCCTGTGCGCCGTCGAGTTTAAAGAGCGCGTCGTGTTGCTGGCCATTGGATTCAAAAAGTCGGATGAATAGACGTTCAGCGTCGTAGATCGTTCGAATGAATGTTTCCGCCTCGCGTCCGAATAGGCCCGCACCCTTGTTGTTCGTAAGACTAGTCCACCTAGATTGCTGAGAGGGCTCTTCGTTGATGCGCAACGTCATTTCGAAGGAGTTACGCCTGAAGTCGTTTATCAAGAAATCGTCCTGCACGAACACAAGAGCTGTCTCGCCTTCAATGCACCGCGCGACAAGGGCTGTCTGCCCGGTGAAGCTGTTAGGTCTAAATTGCGAATGATTCAGTGCAACGATTTGCGGGCTGTCATCTACGACCGCCCGTGACGCTTCAATTGCCCACCAACCGGAGACCTGGTGTCCATTCCGACCAGCCTGCTCGAAAGGGGCAAGTGTGTAGTCGATTGTTGGGAACCGAGGGTCTGCCCATGCAACTGCCAGGGGAGCGTCTTGCAGTGGTGTTGCTGCACTGGTGGCTGGCGCACTTGTTGGTGCGGACTCTGCAGCCTGGGGTGCCATGACTGGAAATGCGATGCCATACTTTGCTTGCAAATACCCCATTTGCAGCTGTGCCAATGTGAGCCGTTCTGTTTCCGCGCGACTGAGTGTGAGCGCCTGAATAAGTCCGCCAGCAGTCGCAGCTTCCCGCTCGGCTTCCTCAATGCGTTGTTGAACAGTCGCCATTTCGCCGAGGATTTGCTCGGCCATCGCTTCATCGGGCTGAATGGCAGGGACCGTCACTTCAACGGTCGCGCCACCTGCTTCTGCATTGATGCGATTCTCGATCAGTGTGCGTGCCAACAAAAGAGCTTCCCGCCGCGCGTCGATCAGTGGCAGGATCAGACCGCCGTCATAGCGCGCGGCCTGTGCCTCAATCTCGGTCATCTGCCGTCCGATATCATCCAACTCCGCAGACAGAGATTCATTTTGAGCCACGGCCGGGCCGACTGTGGCGAGCGAGATTGCGAACGCAAATGATTTCAATGACATGGTCGAATCCGTACAAAGGTCAAATACACAAAGACGCTAGCAACCCGCAGTACAACCATCAAGCGAATACTGCTAGAGTGTCCGCTTTGCGAAAGTTGCACTGCGGCGCTCAGGCTCAATGGCAATGCCCGGTTTGGGCCGGTCGTGAAGTCAGACGAAGCTACGTTTATGCAGATCCGGCGTCAAATCCCACATTGGCCAGAAACGCTTCGATATTCGAGGTCTACGCGCTTCTGGCCAATGCTATGTTACGCATTCACTGCAAATAGTAGTGAACGCTCAACCTCTTTGTAAAATGCAGGAACC
Organism: Sulfitobacter sp.; assembly: GCF_039977885.1. Taxonomy (GTDB): domain Bacteria; phylum Pseudomonadota; class Alphaproteobacteria; order Rhodobacterales; family Rhodobacteraceae; genus Sulfitobacter. The sequence goes on along the minus strand of NZ_JBDWCI010000005.1, from coordinate 114,452 downwards.
ACCGCGACAGTCGAGGCCTCCGCGGTCCCCGCTTTGCTCCCCTCGATTAAAGTGGGTTAAAGCGGCCTTCAACCTGATGAGCAATGTCGATTGGAGTGTACGGGCCTGTCGGTTAGCGATGATAACCAGTGTCGGTTTTTAACGATCTCAGGTGATGGATTTAATGCGGCTCAGCAGTTCAGGTTGAAAATCGAACTTTTAAAGCGCAATTCCAGCAGCCTTGCACTGTTTTACGGACACCAGCCCTGCCGCTATAAGCTCATTTGCCTTTCTTGAGCTAACTGTGTTGGCGACCCATGACTTGCGGCCGATAATATGTTCGGCAATCTTGCACGCCAAGGCATGGGAGGCTGCTGTAGTCTTTGCTGGCACAACTTTGAAATCCTCCCAACGTTTTGCTTTTAGCCAATTGTGAGAGTGAGCAATATACTGCTTGGCGTTACCTGTATTCTCGGCGGCATATGCTTTCGAACCAGCGATAATCGCCTCGGGATCGGTGCCGCCACTGACCGCTTGTGCGAAAAGCTCTTCTGAGCGGTCGCGGTTCTTTGGGTTTGGATGAGTCTCCCAAAACTCTTCGAATTTCAAATTTGTGCACTGGGGCACGTCAGTGGCACAAACAGGTTCTTTTTCAGGTTCAATGGTTAGGTTCGTGTCTCGATTTGGGCCTGCCATGGTCCTAGATTTGAGACATTTCCCGGCAAGTTTTGAGATGTTTCCCCCAGTATCATTTTGAGATGCAACCCGAATAGCATTCTTAGGTTTAGTCGTGCGGTTAGAGCTGGCTCCAAGAGCAACATCAATGTGCAATTCGTATTGGTTTGAGCCTCGACCGCCGCGACCATCACCATTTGCGTGCCGCGTGATCAGGCCAGCTTCTTCCAAGGTCTTTAAATGACGGAAGAGGGTCGCGCGCCCCATTTCACAATCGTCAGCCAAACGCTTTGTGCTTGGATTGCATTGACCTGTTTCCTTGTTATGAAAATCGGCAAGTTGGACCAGCGTGACTTTTGCCGCAGGTTTCAGACCTTTGACATTAGCGGCCCATATCAAGGCGAGAGCACTCATTGATCTGTCCTCAAGGTCGGCTTGCTGCGACCGCTCAGATTTATTTGATCACGTTGCGCTTTCGCTTTTTCTATAACCGCGAGAATTTCTGAGCGGGGCCAACGAGACAACCCGCCAATCTTGATCGGCTTTCCAATCGAGCCATCAGCAACGCGACGCCAGAAGCTAGGTACGCTGATTGAGAAAAGCTCTGCTGCTTCAGCTACTTTTAGAAGTGGGTCGACGCCCGTATGATTTGAAGTTGGCGAAACTACCATGAGAAAATATGCCCCTTAATGATAAGCTATGAGCCATCCAAAGATGCATTTTTTCGAAATATGTCGCGGGTAGAAATTATTTCTACCCCTTTCGAAAGGGTTTTCAAATTTCACTTATGCTTTTCAGCTCTTCGCTGCTGACTGGCTTTGTTCTCTTTAAAAGGATCGATTTGGTATCTAGCGGTACACGCCAAGGGTTCCAAGTGATTTTCCCTTGCGTGCAGATTTGATCCATGAATTTTTCAAAGGTCTTAGCCCGAGATAAGAACAAGTCGAATTGATCCGGATCGTTCTCAAAGCTGAGGCTATCTCTTCCCATCATGAACAAGGCAAGTTGGAGGTGGCAGGTGTCGCGCCAATCCCGAAATGCTCTTGTGACTTGATTGATCGTTGCTTCTACGGATCGACCTGATTGCTCATTTAATAGCTCGATAGTGACCAACTTAATCGCCATGGCTGATGTGGTGGGTAGTTGACTTTGATGGAGGCGATATAATTCTAAAAGCACCATCGCAGCGCGCCGCCGCTCTGTGAGGTATTTTCTTACAAATTGTTTCTCAACTTGGGTTTCAAGCCGGTTTAGACCCTCTTTAGAGTTGTCTGAAAGCTCAGACATGACAAGGTAGGCTTGCTCAAGTGCGTCTTCATCGTTGCTCCCACTCACGGCCATTCTGGCTAATATGTATAGATCTGGACGCTTAATCCACTGGCCGTTCCCGCCGAACAAGGGAAGATATCGTTTCTTGTTTTTCATGTGTTTATCAGCCGAACCGAAGCACCGGATTCTTTTGTCAAATGAGATGCCCAGCGCTCCAGAAGGGAACGACGTTTTTCTAGATAGTCGGTCCGACGATAGGCGCGTTCCACTGAGTTGCCGACGATGTGCCCAAGCATTGTTTCTGCAACTTCATAAGGAGCATCTGTCGTCTCGGCTAACCAGTCCCTAAGGCTTGATCGAAACCCATGTGGTCTTGCCTGCATGCCCCGACGCTCCATTAACCGTGCCATTGTGGCGTCTGAGATGACGCCTTTGCGAACGCTGGGAAAAATATAGCCATCGCGTGAATGACGGCGGGCTTGGCCCAAAATCTTCATCACTTCGGTCGACAAGGGGACGCGAAATTCAGAGGTCTTCCCTTCGCGACCTTTCACGTTTTCTGCAGGGATCGTCCATATGTCGCCGTCAATCTGATCTTCTCGCATAAACCTAAGCGATTTAGACCGAACTCCCGTCAAAATTAGAAGCCTAAGGGCGAGGTGAGTGACTGACCCATCATTGAGACTTTCGTAAAAAATGGGGACATCTTTCCAATGAAGCGAAGGAATATTAGTTGTCGTCTGGCGCGGTTTACCCAAGAGCGCTCGTGCTTTTTTGGTAGCCTGCAGGTCCACATCAATACCTAGTGCGGCAGCGTGCTGTATACAGATTGACGCTCGCGTGAGAGCTTTTTTTGCAGTCTCGGTCTTGGTGTGCCAGATTGGCAGTAGGCAATCTCTAATGTCAATTTGAGTTATTTCGGAGACAGGTATGTTTCCGATTTTAGGAAGGACATGAAGTTCGAGGGGGCTGAACCAGCGCCCGGCAATGCCATCTCCCCGAAGTTCCGTCTTGCGCGCCTCAAAAGCATCTCTTGCGATATCGCGAAACAGATGAATGTTGCGCTGGGCTTCCAAGCGTTTCCTTTGGCGATCACGGATGGGGTCATTTCCCTCCCGCAACTTCCGACGAGCCTCACTGGACGCTTGCCGCGCTTCGGCAAGTCCGACATCTGGCCACCCGCCTAGTCCCATCTCTCTGCGTTTGCCATGGACGGTGAGACGCAGAAACCATTTGCCGCTCTGCAATCCTGACTTTGCAAGCCAGAGACCTGCTCCATCACAGTACTTTCCAGGTTCGAGGGCATTGATCCCACGACTGCTTAGCTTGTTTCTTGCCATAAAGTTTCCCTACTGGTCCACCTACTGGTCCACCTAATTGTGCAATATTGTGTGGAGATCGTCGAGAGTTGTTGAGACGAAAAGATACGATAGAGCTCAATAAAACTTCATAGTTCCGGTAGCTTGATACGCAATGATATCTTTTGAAATCAGTGTGCTGTGCCCTCCGACCGCACCACAACTTCGGTTGTTGGATTATATTTCATCGACTTACAAATACTTGAGTTGTTGTTCGGGATGCTTTTCGGGACACAAGCGTGACACTGGCAATGGCGATGAAATTGCAGCGTGTTTCTGTTCTTCCAGAAGCCCTTCTCAGGCAGCTATTGGCTTGAGACCTTGCCGGGCGCTAATCTGAACCGCTGCGCTACAATGCGGCCATTCGGCCCGCTCCAAGCAACCCGCATTCACCTTCGCGGACGCTTTTGATTTGTATGCTGCTTCTGCTCATCGGTCAGGCGGCATGACATCCGCGAGGTTTCAGCAGGTTCTCGCTCATTGGGTGGCTTTAACCTCTCGATATAGGCTTTTGCCACGCTACATTGCGGTCCGCTGAGGCGTTATGTTTCACGGTTGCGCCAAACTGATTGCGTGGCGGGGGGCAAAACGATTAAACATAAAAGTTAATGCGTGTGTAACACCGATGGCTCGAGAGCCCGCAAAAAAGCGGGCCATACTGCCACGGTCCGAGACTGAGGGTAGTAATTTGAAATCGACAGCATGGATGTCCTTGCAGCGAACAGCTGTGGGAGCAGCTTTTGTATGGGCCGCGTCGGCACCTGCTTTCGCGGCCGAGGTGGCGTTGGAAGGGGTGTCAAAAGACAGCCTGAACGCCGAGCTGCGCGGGGGCTCTTTGTTGATCGAGCAAACCCTGCTGGAAGAGAACAAGCCCTCCCCCTCCGAAATCGTCGCAGCCGCGCAGGCCGATTACAAGCGGCTGCTTGCCGTGCTGTACGACAATGGGTTCTACGCCGCGGTGATCAACATTTCGGTGGACGGGCGCGAAGCGTCGACCATCCCTCCGGTCGAGCCGCCAAGCAGCATCACACGCGTTGTTGTCAAGATTGATCCGGGTCCCAAGTTTCTTTTTGGACGCGTGGGCATTGCGCCTGTGGCTGACGGCACGCAGCTGCCCGAGGATTTCGAAGGTGGGCGTACCGCAAGGCTTGGTGCCTTGACGGAGGCGGTTTCTGCCGGTGTGACGGGGTGGCGGGCGCAGGGCCACGCCAAGGCTGCGCTAAGCAAACAGGAATTGACGGCAAACCACGACCAGCAACGTCTGGATGCCAATCTGGAACTGGCACCGGGCCCGCGGCTGCGTTTTGGTCCGCTTGTTGTAGAGGGCGAATCCGACGTGCGCCGCGAGCGCATTATCGAAATCGCGGGCCTGCCCGAGGGCGAGGTTTTTTCGCCCGAAGAGATACGCCTTGCGAGCGAACGCCTGCGCCGCACGGGGGCTTTCAACGCGGTATCTCTTAGCGAAGGTGAGGTGGTCGACGGCGATGATACCTTGCCGATCAAGGCCGAAATCATCGACGCCCCCAAGCGCCGGATCGGATTCGGGGCGGAATATTCGACGGATGAAGGGTTCACAACAAGCGCTTTCTGGATGCACCGCAACTTGCTTGGCGGTGCAGAGCGATTGCGGTTTGATGCCGAGATAACCGGCATTGCCGGCGATTCCGGCGGCATTGATTATTCGCTTGGGGTGCGGTTTGACCGCCCGGCAACGTTCAATGAGGATACCAACCTCTTCGTCGAGGCCACGATCGAACAACTCGATCAGGAGTTCTTCTTTTCGCGCAACATCGAAGTGGAAGCCGGGCTTGATTGGCTTCGCAACGAGAACCAGACCTATTCAGCTGGTGTGGGGTTTATTACGGCCGAGACACGTGATGCATTCGGGGACAACGATTATACGTTGCTGACCTTGCCGTTGGGGGCCGTCCTAGATTACCGCGATAACAAGTTGGATGCGACAAAGGGCTACTATCTTAGTGCCGAAGTGATGCCGTTTGTGGCAGTGGCTGGGGCGGATCACGGTGTGCGCAGCTATTTTGATTTGCGCGGTTACCACACATTCGGAGAAGCCCGCCCCGTAACACTGGCGTTTCGTGGGTTGGCGGGCTCGGTTTTCGGGCCTGACCTTGATGTTGCTCCTGCGGATTACCTGTTCTTCTCTGGCGGGGGAGGCACGGTGCGCGGGCAGGAATACCAGAGCCTTGGTGTCGATGTCGGGGATGATACAAGCGGCGGGCGTAGTTTTGTCGGGGTGTCAGGCGAGGTCCGCGTAAGCGTGACCGACACAATCGGCGTCGTAGCCTTTGCCGATGCCGGCTATGTTGGTCCTGAGGAGTTTTTTGACGGCTCAGGCGAATGGCAATCAGGTGCCGGCCTTGGCCTGCGGTATAAAACAGGGATCGGGCCCATTCGTTTTGACGTCGCTGTGCCGACGTCAGGGTCCGAATCCGACGAGAATTTTCAGGTTTATATTGGTATAGGGCAGTCCTTCTGATGCGCATGTTGCCGTTCGCCCTCTCGCTTATGCTTCTCACGGTTGTAACGCCCGCCAGGGCGCAGGACCAAACCGAGGAAGACAAAGGCTTTATCGTTTCAAAAATTCAGGAGCTGCTCAGCGGTGCAGGGCGCACTGTGGATATCAGCGGCTTTCGCGGTGTGCTCAGCTCCGAAGCCTCTTTTGACCGGATGACAATATCGGATGCTGACGGGGTCTGGCTGACGATGGAAGACGTCGTGCTGGATTGGAACCGGTCGGCGCTATTGCGCGGACGTCTGGATGTGGAAGAGCTGAGCGCCGCGCGCATTGATATGCCGCGTTTGCCGAAAGGCGAAGAAGAAACATTGCCGGATGCCGAAGCAGAACCGTTCACCATGCCCACGCTGCCTGATCTGCCGGTATCGGTGAATATTGCGGCGCTGCGGATTGATGAGGTTTCTCTTGGCGCACCTCTGGTCGGGCAGGATGCACAGTTCGAGATGAATGCGAATGCGGTGCTGAATGATGACGGTCTGGATATGGCATTCACAGCCAACCGGACCGATGGCAAACGCGGGGCGTTTGACCTGATGGCCAAACTGTCGCGCGGGGATGATCAGCTTGATATGGAGCTGACGCTTAGCGAGGACGAGGGTGGGTTGGTGTCGACCCTATTGAATATCCCTGATGAGCCCTCGGTCGATATGAACGTCACGGCCAATGGCCCGCTGGGGGATCTGGTGACGGTGGTCAAGCTGGATACAGACGGGGCCGAGCGTCTTGGTGGTGAGGTACGGCTAAGCACGCAGGGCGACGATTCCGACCCCGATCGCCGTATCGTTGCGGACATTGGCGGCGATATCACGGCTGTTGTTTTGCCCCAATACCGCGATTTCTTTGGCGATCACGTTGAGCTGAAGATGGACGCATTGATGGGTGCGGATGGTGCTGTCACGTTGAGTGCGCTTGATCTGCAAGCGGCAGCGGTTGATCTTCAGGGTGAGCTGAGCCTTTCTGACGAAAAATGGCCGACCTATATCGACATCACAGGCAACATCTCGCGGGCGGATAAACAGCCCGTGCTGCTTCCCGGTGGCGGCGGTGATACAACTGTGGGTCGTGTCGTGCTCAACGTGACTTATGACACCGCTCAAAGCGACGCCTATGAGGCGATTTTCAACATCTCCGATATTGCGACCTCTGCGGGCACGGTGGATCAAACCGTTTTGCGGTCAACCGGTACAATCACCGGCGTGCAAAGCAGTATCGGTGAGCTGCAAAGCGATGTGACATTTGCCGCGCGCGGTCTTTCGCTTTTGGATGCCGCGCTGGCCGAAGCGGTCGGTTCCGAAATCAACGCCACAACCAAAATCGACTATACCGAAGACGAGCCTTTGCGCGTGTCCGATCTGGACCTGCAAGGCAGCGACTACAGCCTGACAGGGGATGTGGTGTTTAACGGTATCGGTGAGGGGCTTGAGACAACGCTGGACGCACTTTTGACAGCGAGCGATCTGGGGCGGTTTTCCGCACTTGCGGGGCGCGAGCTGGATGGGGCAACGTCGCTTGAGTTGAAAGGCAGCGTGACGCCGCTGAGCGGGGAATTCGATCTGGAAGCCACAGGCACAGCGGATGACATCAAAACAGGTATTTCACAGGCGGATGCGCTTTTGGCGGGCCGTACGAATTTGACAATGAACGCCGTGCGCGACGAGACAGGCACGTTTTTGCGTGATCTCGATCTGAGCAATGCGGCAATGTCATTCACCGGCGAAGCCTCTCTGAGCAGTGCTGACAGCAGCGTGGATGCCGATGTCGAACTTTTCGACATCGCGACGATATTGCCGCAATATGAAGGCCCCGTTAGCCTGACCGGCACGGCCAGTAAACGTGGTGAGGCCGGCTGGCAGGTCGATGTGGATGCAGATGGCCCCTATGAGGTAAAGCTTACCCTTGACGGGATCGCCACCGGTGAGGACGCCGATTTGCAGTTTGACGCAAACGTGCCTGATCTTTCCAAATTTTCCGAAGGGGTCGAGGGGGCGCTTGTCGCAACCGGCAATCTGCGCCAGACCCCCGAAGGCTATTTGCTGCAAACCAATGCGACAGGTCCCTACAATGCCACCGCAGACATCAATGGTTTGGTGACGCCGTCGGTCAATGTGGGCTTTGACCTCTCCGTGCCGGAGCTTTCTGCCATCTCGCCGCAGGTCAGCGGGCCGCTCAATGCAACAGGGCGTTTGCGCCAGACCTCGACCGGCTTCGAGATTGATACAGACGCAAGCGGCCCCTATGCCGCTGATCTGTCTGTGGATGGCACGATCACACCAAAAGTCGCCATCAACTTTGATCTGGCATTGCCCGATGTGCAGCAGGTGGTGCCACAGGTGAATGGTACCCTGCGTGCCACAGGCCAGTTGCGCCAGACCGATAGCGGTTTCGAGATCGACAGCAAGGCGACCGGCCCTTACGGAGCCAATGTTGCCGTCGCTGGCGCGTTAACGCCTGCGGTGGACGTGACCTTCAATGCGGCGCTGCCCAATGTGGCCTCCCTTGCGCCCGGCGTGAACGGTCCGTTTACGGCCCGTGGCTCCTTGCGCCAGACCGATGCAGGCTTTGCCGTCGATACCAGCTTTAATGGCCCCTACAGCAGCAGCGGTTCGGCAAATGGCGTGGTGACAGGGGATAATCCGGCGATCAGATTTTCGGCGGGCCTGCCTAATATCGCGTCTTTGGTGCCTGATTTGAGGGGCGCGCTGAATGTGTCCGGTACTGCAAACCAGACGGCGCAAGGATGGCAGCTTGATACTGCGATTCAAGGGCCTGCGGGAACCCAAGCCACCGTTGCGGGGCTTGTGGGGGGGGACGGGTCTCTGGACATGGACATCAACGGCAGCGCACCTTTGGGATTGTCAGCCCCCTTTATCGAGCCGCGCAGCCTGCAAGGGGATGCCCGCTTTGATCTGGCCCTCAATGGCCCTGCCGGGCTGGGGGCGCTGTCGGGAACAATCCAGACCTCCGGCGCGACCCTCTCGGCACCTAATCTGCGGGTGAACCTTGAGGATATTAACGCTGTTATCAACTTGGCGAACAGCCGCGCAAATATCGACATCACGGGTAATTCGACCGGAGGCGGTGATCTGGCCGTGAGTGGGGATGTCGGGCTGACGGGGGCCTATCCGGCGAATATCGCGATCAACCTCGACGACATCGTGATCGAGGATCCGCGTCTTTACCGCACATCCATTGACGGTGATCTGCAACTTGCAGGCCCGCTAACCGGCGGTGCGGCAATTCGAGGCGACCTCACCGTAGGTGAGACCACAGTGACCGTGCCCTCCACCGGCCTGACCAGCATCGGGGACATCCCTGTTATCGCTCATGTGGGGGCGGGAGCAGAGGATCAGGCCACGCGCCGCCGTGCAGGGCTTGTCGAGGAGAGCGAAACAAGCGGCGCAGACGGAAGCGAGACATCAGGCGTGGGTTTTGCACTGGATGTCAACGTCAACGCACCGGGACGGATTTTCATCCGCGGCCGCGGGCTTGACGCGGAGCTGGGCGGCAATCTGCGTCTGGCGGGCAGCACGGTGAACATCATATCGACGGGCCGCTTTGAGCTGGTGCGTGGGCGGCTGGATATTCTGGGCAAGCGTTTCGATCTTGAGGAAGGCTATGCGCAGTTTCAGGGTGACTTTACCCCCTATATCCGTTTTGTGACCACCACAGATACCGAGACAGGCACAGCAAGCATCATCGTCGAAGGCTTTTCGGACAGCCCCGAAGTCAGCTTCGAGAGCGATCCCGACGGGCCGCAAGACGAGGTGCTGGCGCAAATCCTGTTCGGGCGCAGCATTTCCGAAATCTCGCCGTTTCAAGCGCTGCAGCTGGCGAATGCAGTAGCGACGCTTGCAGGCAAGGGTGGTTCGGGCGTGGTGGGCAATCTGCGCGATGAATTTGGCCTAGATGATCTGGATGTGACCACAACCGACAGTGGCGAGACCGCTCTGCGGGTGGGCAAGTATCTCTCGGACAATATTTATACGGATGTCACGGCGGCCTCGGATGGCACGGCGGATGTTTCGATCAATATTGATCTGACGAAAAACATCATCGGCAAAGCCACGCTTGGCTCTGACGGGACAACATCGCTCGGGGTTTTCTTCGAAAAAGACTACTAGGAAGCAGCTTGTAAGGGCAGGGACGCTTTAGTCGTTGGGGCTGAAGCGTCCGAATTGGCCGCGCTTGAACAATAGGCCATCCGGCTCATCGGGTTGCGTGGCTGCTGATGTGATCTGACCCAGGATGATAGAATGATCACCAGCTGCATGCACCGCATAGGGGCTGCAATGGAAGGTTGCCAGACAGCCATGCAGCGTTGGCGCGCCGTTGGGCCCCGCCTCCCACGGATAGGGGGCAAAGTCATGGCCTTGGCTAGCGAAGTGGTGGGCGATTGGCATCTGATCGGCGCTAAGGACGTGGATGCAAAACGGGGTATCGCCTGCAAAGGCGTCATGCCGTTTTGAACTGCGCGCCGCTGACCATAATACCAAAGGCGGATCAAGCGAGACCGAAGAGAAAGAATTCGCAGTTATCCCGAGCGGCCCTTCCGGCGTCTGAACCGTGATCAGGGCGACACCGGTGCCAAATTGCCCCAAGGCGCGGCGCAGGTCGGTTGTGCGGGTCGGATCGGGTGTAAAGCTTTGCATATCAGTCTCCATAGCCTGAGCGGTGCCATGCGCACGGGTAATTGTCTAGAGCATGCGCCGCCTTGACGTTGGGATGCCCGCATTTGCATCAATGTGGGCGGTCACATTTCATTGGGGGACGCTCAGCCGCCAAGCTGGGGGCGCATGGCCTGATAGACAACGGCACAGGCGACATTGGCCAGATTAAGAGAACGCACAAGCGGGCTAAGCATCGGAAGGTTAAACGTCCGGTCCTCCATCCCCTCAAGGATTGACGAAGGCAGCCCCGCAGATTCACAGCCAAACACCAGATAACCGTCTTCGGGGTAATCAGGCGTGTAAAAGCTTTGCGCGCCATGTTCTTCGAAGAAATGCAGATGCTCACGGGGAGGATTGCGGTCGGTTATGAAGTGTTCCCAGCTGTCATATTCGCTCAGGTTCACATGCTTCCAATAATCCGTTCCGGCCCGCCGCACAGATTTTTCATCAAGGGAAAACCCGTAGGGTTTGATCAGCACCAGTTCCAGACCAAGCGCCACACATGTCCGCCCGATCGCGCCGGTGTTATACGGGATTTCCGGGGTCACAAGGACCATTTTCAGGCGGGGTTCAGGCATGGGGCACGGGCTTTCTATATCGCAGGCACAAGACCGGCCCGCCGTTGTCACCTGCTACCCCAGCCATGCAGTATTTAACAATGTAAACTTGAATAGAACCTTTCCCCACAAGATGCCTTATGGGGAAAGGGATCGCTTACTGGTTCATGCGGTTGTCGATCAGATCATCCACCACGGCCGGATCCGCCAGCGTGGATGTATCGCCCAGCGTGCTGTGGTCGTTCTCGGCGATCTTGCGCAAGATACGGCGCATGATCTTGCCCGAACGGGTCTTGGGCAAACCCGGAGCCCATTGGATCAGGTCCGGTGATGCAATGGGGCCGATTTCGTTCCGAACCCATGTGCGCAGCTCGGCGCGCAGCTCGTCGGTGTATTCCTCGCCTTCCATCAACGTCACATAGCAATAGATACCTTGACCTTTGATTTCATGCGGGTAGCCGACCACTGCGGCCTCGGCGACTTTTGCATGGGCGACAAGGGCGGATTCGACTTCTGCGGTGCCCATGCGGTGCCCCGACACGTTGATCACATCATCCACGCGCCCCGTGATCCAGTAATCGCCGTCCTCATCGCGCTTGCAACCGTCACCGGTAAAGTAATAGCCGGGATAGTCGGCGAAATAGGTTTTTTCAAAGCGCTCATGATCGCCCCAAACGGTGCGCATCTGCCCCGGCCAGCTGCCACCAATGCATAGTACGCCTTCGGCTGGATTGCCTTGCAACTCTTCGGCTGTGGTGGGTTCCAGGATCACCGGCTTGATGCCAAAGAAGGGTTTCATCGCCGAGCCGGGCTTCATTGCATGGGCACCGGGCAGGGGGGTCATCAAATGGCCGCCGGTTTCGGTCTGCCACCATGTGTCTACGATGGGGCAGCGCCCGCCGCCTACCACATCGTTGTACCAGTTCCACGCCTCGGGATTGATCGGCTCACCCACCGTGCCCAGAATGCGCAGGTCGCTTAGATCGCATTTTTCGACAAACTCGGGGCCTTTGGCCATCAACGCGCGGATGGCCGTGGGGGCAGTGTAGAACTGGTTTACTTTGTGGCTTTCGCAGATCTGCCAAAAGCGGCTGGCGTCGGGATAGGTCGGAACGCCCTCGAACATCACTGTGGTCGCCCCATTGGCAAGGGGGCCGTAAACGATATAGCTGTGCCCAGTGACCCAGCCTACATCAGCCGTGCACCAGAAGATGTCGCCGTCTTTATAGTCGAACACAGTCTCATGGGTCATTGCAGCATAGACCAGATAGCCGCCCGTGCTATGCACCACGCCTTTGGGTTGGCCGGTCGAGCCGGAAGTGTAGAGAATGAACAGCGGGTCTTCGGCGTTCATCGCCTCTGGCGCGCAGCTGTCCGAGGCTTCAGAGGCCAGCGCGTTATAGTCATAGTCGCGGTCTTGGACCCATGTCGTCTGCCCGCCAGTCCGCTTGACCACGAGACATTTCACGCTGTCTTTGCAATGCAGCAGCGCCTGATCGGCATTTGTTTTCAGCGGCGTAGCCCGCCCGCCGCGGGGTGCGTGATCGGCGGTGATGATGACCTTGGCGTCACAGCCGTTCACGCGGGCGGCCAACGCATCAGGTGAGAAACCCGCAAAGACAATGGAATGGATTGCACCGATGCGTGCGCAGGCCAGCATGGCATAGGCGGCCTCAGGGATCATGGGCAGATAGATAATTACGCGGTCTCCGCGCCCGACACCTAAATCCTTCAGGATATTGGCCATTTTACAAGTGCCTGCATGCAGGTCGCGGTAGCTGATATGTTGCGCGCCTTCATCGGGGTTGTCGGGCTCCCAGATGATCGCGGTCTGGTCGCCACGCGTTTCAAGGTGCCGGTCAATACAGTTGGCCGACACATTCAATTGCCCATCGGCGAACCAGTTGATTTTAACCGCGCCAAGGGTGAAATCCACATCGCTGACTTGGGTGAAAGGTTTGATCCAGTCAACACGCGTGGCCTGTTCGGCCCAAAAGGCGTCAGGGTCGCTGATCGAAGTGGCGTACATGCTGTCATATTTCTCAGCAGTCACATGGGCATTGGCGGCCAGTTCGGCACTTGGCGGATAGGTTTTTGTGGATGTCGACATGGGAATTCTCCTCCGGTTGGGCGCATTGGCCCGCCTTTCCCGCGCATTATGGCGGGGCGTTTTTACGGGAGCCTAGGTAGTTTGCCAGCGCATGGAAATATCACAGAGCGGTGTTGGCGCGGTTTGTGTAAAGTAATTTCCTTTAATGGCTGGCACTGTTGTAAATTTTTTACAGCGCGTGGCCAATTTCGCCAGATCTGTAATTTCTTGATGGTTGATGAAGGGATTTTGTGAATTTTTATCCGTGCGAACGCTTGTATTTGATCGCTTTGCAGTCTTTGATGTGCCTGTCCTGCAAAAGCAGGAGGGCTGCCACCCCCTCGCGTGTATCCTTGCGACCGCCGCGCTTGCGCTTTGCGGTTCATCGGGAGAGTTCGGATATCAACGACCTGCACAGCCTTCAGGTGCGGGGAAGGGGCGGCCTTGATAATAAATGGGAGATGAACATGAATAAGTTTGTAGCGGGTGCTGTGCTGAGCACGATGTCGGTTGCCTTTGCATCTGAAGCTATGGCCACGGAATGGAATGTTTCGGTTTGGGGCAAGCGTCGCGCGTTTACCGAGCATGTAGAAAAGATCGCCGAGCTGGTGTCGGAAAAGACCGATGGTGAATTCACCATGAACATCAGCTATGGTGGCCTGTCCAAGAACCGTGAAAACCTTGACGGTATTTCCATCGGCGCGTTCGAGATGGCGCAGTTTTGCGCGGGCTATCACCGCGACAAGAACCGCGTAATCACGGTACTTGAGCTGCCTTTCCTCGGGGTTGAAAACCTTGCACAAGAGCGCGCAGTCTCGAAAGCGGTCTACAACCACCCGGCGGCGATTGAAGAGATGGCGCAATGGGATGCCAAACTGCTGATGACCTCGCCCATGCCTCAGTACAATATTGTTGGTACCGGCACGCCACGCGAAACGCTCGAAGACTTCAAGGGCATGCGTGTACGTGCCACCGGCGGTATCGGGCAGGCGTTCGAGGCCGTTGGCGGTGTGCCAACATCCGTGACCGCCTCCGAGGCGTTTCAGGCGATGGATTCGGGTGTTGTTGATACCGTTTCATTCGCACAGCACGCACACCTGAGCTTTGGCACCATCAACGAGGCAGATTGGTGGACCTCCAACCTCAACCCCGGCACGGTGAACTGCCCTGTGGTGGTGAATATCGACGCCTATGACAGCCTGTCTGATGATGAGCGTGAGGCGCTGGACAGCTCTGTCGAAGAAGCGTTGGATCACTATGTCGCCAACTATGATGAGCTGCTCAAGCGTTGGGATGCCGTGCTTGAGGAGAAAGGCGTGAAAAAGGTCACAATCTCTGACGAGGTACTGGCCGAATTCCGTGCCCAAGCGGCGGACCCGATCCGTGAAAAGTGGATTGCCGACATGGAAGCCCAAGGCCTGCCGGGCCAAGAGCTGTATGATCTGGTGCAAACCACACTTGCCGAAGCCAAGGCCGCTAACTAATGACGGCGCGGGGGCTGGGAGGCTCTCGCATCTATAACACACGGGCTGTGCGGTCACCGCGCAGCCCTTTTCTCATACCTATTACAGGAGTTTGGTGATGGCAGGATCCGCCGCAGTGCTGGAAGATTCCAGTTTGCTAAGCAAACTTGACCGCATGTTACTACCGCTAGAGCGTTTTTGCGCTTTGCTAAGTGGGCTTGCGATCTTCTCATTGATGTTTTTAGCGGCCTATTCGGTGACCGCGCGCAAGTTCTTTGGCAGTCCGCTGCTGGGCTATGTCGACTACATCGAGGCCGCGATGCCGATCATTGCGATCATGGGCATTTCCTATGTGGCCCGCGACGGCAGCCATATCCGCATGGATATGCTGGTCAACGCGCTCAGGGGTCGTGTTTTGTGGTTGTTTGAGCTGATTTCGGTTGTGCTGATGCTGGTGCTGATCATCGGTTTGACCTACGGCGCATGGGAGCATTTCGACCGTTCGTTTGATTGCGCGCGCCCGTGGTGTTCGCGCGACAGCTCGATCGACGTGAGCCTGCCCATCTGGCCCAGCAAACTGGTCGTGCCGATCGCCTTTGCCATTCTGGTTTTGCGCCTGTTGTTGCAGGTTTGGGGCTATGGCCGCGCATTGGTGTTGGGGTTGGAAAACCCCGTTGCTGTGCCGCTGTCGCTGACGGTCGAAGAACAGGCCATGGCCGAAGCAAAGATGATGGAAGGGGCTGACTGATGGAACCTATTGAAATCGGTATCTACACCTCTCTGGGTATGTTGGTCATGGTGGTGCTGGGCATGCGCGTGGCCTTTGCAGCGGGGCTTGCAGGTTATGTGGGCCTTGTCTGGCTGCGCTGGAACGGGTTTGATTATGATCCCGAACGTTTCTGGAAAGCTGTTGAAATCAGCACCAAGATCGCAGGCCTCACGCCGCATTCCAAAGTATCGGCACAAGTGCTGAGCCTGATCCCCGTGTTCATTATGATCGGCTATCTCGCCTATCACGCCAAGCTGACGACGGCACTGTTCGAGGCATGTAAACGCTGGTTTGCTTGGGTGCCGGGAGGCTTGGCAGTCTCGACCGTTTTTGCCACCGCGGGTTTTGCGGCGGTGTCAGGCGCGTCCGTGGCCACGGCCGCGGTGTTTGCTCGTATCGCCATCCCCGAGATGTTGAAAGTGGGCTATAATAAACAGTTCGCCGCGGGCGTTGTGGCCGCTGGCGGCACATTGGCCTCGCTCATTCCGCCTTCGGCGATTTTGGTGATCTATGCGATTATCGTGGAACAGGACGTGGGCATGTTGCTGCTTGCTGGTTTCATCCCGGGCATGTTTTCTGCCATCGTCTATGCCGGTTTGATCATCGGGATCGCCATGATCTGGAAGAACGTAGGCCCGCCGGTCACGGGCTTTTCGTGGAAGGAACGCTTTGAAAGCCTGCCGCCCGCTTTGCCCATTGTGGCGGTGGTCGTGATCATTATCTTCTTTGTCTACAACCCCTTCGGCGACGCATGGGGTACCCCGACTGAAGGCGGCGCCGTGGGCGCGTTCATCGTCTTTCTGATGGCGCTCTACCGTGGAATGCGCTGGGACAAGCTCAAGGCAGCACTGCTCGAGACAGCCAAACTCACCGTGATGATCTTTTCGATCATCTGGGGGGTGCTGATCTATGTGCGGTTCTTGGGCTTTGCCGAACTGCCCGAGGCGTTTGCAGACTGGATCACTTCGCTTGATATGGCACCGATAACGATCCTGATCTGTATCCTGTTGGCCTATGCTGTGCTGGGTATGTTCATGGATGCCATCGGGATGCTGTTGCTTACTTTGCCGGTCGTGTACCCCGCCGTCATGGCGCTGAACGGTGGCGATACGGTTGCCGCAGCGGATGCAGCGTTCGGCATGTCGGGCCCGATGTGCGCGATCTGGTTCGGCATTTTGGTGGTGAAGATGGCCGAGTTCTGCCTGATCACACCGCCAATCGGTCTCAACTGTTTTGTTGTGGCCGGTGTGCGCGATGATCTGACCGTGCAGGATGTGTTCCGCGGCGTGACGCCCTTCTTCATCGCGGATGCGGTGACGATTGCCTTGCTTGTGGCATTCCCCGGCATCGTGCTTTGGCTGCCGTCTTTGGCGAGCTAAGAAACTACTACCGCGCGCTGCCTGCTCAGGTGGCGCGCGGCGGTTCCGGAGGTGTGTCGCTGGGCGGCATGCTGCGGCGGCTATCAAGGAAGTTGCTGAAGATATGTAGGGCCTCTACGTTCTCGCAGATCACTTTGAAGACCACCAGAAACGGCACTGCAATCAACGCGCCCGGAATGCCCCATAACCACCCCCATAAAACAACCGTCAGAAACACAGCGACCGTGTTCATCTCAAGCCGGCGACCAATCAGCCATGGGGTAATCAGCTGCCCTTCAAGGGTTGTCAGAAACATATAACCCATGGGCGCAAGTAAGGCGTATCCGACAGTGTCAAAGGTAATGACCGCATAAGCCCCTGCAATCAACGCGCCGATCACGCCGCCGATATAGGGTAGGAAGTTCAGCAAAAAACCGGCGACGCCAAAGACCTGTGCATTGGGCACACCCAAGGCAAACAGCCATGCCCAGATACAAATCCCCAAAGCGGCATTGATCAACGTAATCGTCAGCAGATAGCGCGACACACGTTGCTCAACCTCATAGACAGCCGCAAGCGCACGCTTTTTGTCTTTGAGCCGGTTAAACGACTGAACCAGTTTGATATAAAACATATTCCCGGAGGCCAGAAGAAACAGCGCCAGCACCAGCATAACCGCCAATGTCCCGCCCAAGGTGACGCCTGTGCTCATGATGCTGTCAAGCAGACCGGGTTGACGCACAGAGACTTCGCGCCCGGCTGTGTCTGCGGCACCTATATTCTGGACTTCTTCAGTGGCGCGGCGCACGGTTTCGACGGTTTGGGCCAGCCCGCTGAGCTTGGCCTGTATCTGCGCCCCCATCTGGGGCAGCTCGTCCGACCACATCGCGACAGTGCCTGCGGCCACGCCCACAACGATCAGAACAATTGCACCGGCAAATCCGACAATCAATGTCGCCGCTATACCGCTAGGTATGCCGGCACGGGTAAGGCTGCGCGCCAGAGGGCTGAGGGTGAGCGCCAGCAAAAAGCCCAATAAGATCGGTAGAATCAGGTCCTTGGCAAAGAATGCCGTGACAAAGACAGCGATGAGGCAAAGCAACTGTAGTGATCGTCGGATCGATTTGAGATCGTCCAAAATAGCTGTCCTCTCAGGTTTGTTAGGTAACATACGCGTGAACAGGCAGTTTGGTTCAGGTCGAACGTAAATTGTTTTGGCAACGGGGGGCGGGAAGGGCAAAACGCGGCTTGCCCTTTACTGGACGGGTGGCCAAACTGGTTACTATTTCCCTTGGGGGGTATCGCGCAATGTTCCGCTTTTTGCACAGTTCCGATCTGCATCTTGGCAAGCCGTTTGGCCGCCATGCAGAAGATGTGCGCGGGCGTTTGCGTCAGGTGCGCCATGACGTGTTGGACCGTTTGGCCGCTGCCGCCCGCGAAGCGGGGGCTGCGCATGTTCTGCTGGCAGGGGATACATTTGATCAGGAAACACCGGCCCCGACGATCACGCGACAGGCGCTGAATGCAATGGCGCAAGCCGCGGATGTCACATGGGTGCTTATGCCCGGTAACCACGACAGCCTCGCGGCAAGCGAGCTGTGGCAGACGATTGCACGCGACAGGCCTGACAATGTGATGCTGGTGCCGGATGCTGCGCCGATGGACCTTGGCGGTGCGTATCTGTTGCCTGCGCCCTGCACCACACGAAATCCGGGCCGTGATCTAACCTTTGAGATGGCGGCCGCCACGCCTGAAGGGGGTATCCGCATCGGGTTGGGCCATGGCGGGATACAGGATTTCAAAAGCTTGGGCTCGGTTGCCGCCGAAGGGCCAAGCGGCACCATCGCCCCTGACCGCGCAGCCCTTGCAGGGCTTGATTATCTGGGGCTTGGTGATTGGCACGGCCAGCTGAAAGTAAGTGACAATACGTGGTATTCCGGCACCCCCGAAGCCGATAGCTTCAAACATACCGGCATGGGAAGTGCCCTTGTGGTTAGCATTGCCGAAGCAGGGGCCACTCCCACGGTGACACCGGTCCAGACCGGCGCGTTGCATTGGCTGCGTCTGCCGCTTGACATCACGCCTGAGGAAGACTGCCCGTCGCTGGTCGCCGCCGCCCTGCCACCTTTGGCACAGCGGCGCGATACCTTGGTGCAGGTGACAGCGCAGGGGCGCGTCGGGGTGCAACAGCTACAGGCGCTTAATGCTGCGTTGGCACGCGTGGCACCGGATTTTCTGAGTCTTTCGGAGGATCTGACAGCGCTGCGGCTGGCCCATGACGGGGCGGACCTCGAGGCGATTGATCCCTCGGGGGGGGCGCTGCGTCAGGCGGCCGAGGCATTGTCGGCGCAAGGACAGGATGGCGACTTATCCGCAGAGGATCGCCGCATCGCCGCCACGGCCCTGTCACAGCTGTTTTCCTTTGTGGCTGAGGAGGGTGCTGAATGAAGCTGCGCAGCCTTACCCTTACCAATGTGCGTAAATTCGCAAATCAAACCGCCAGCATTACCGGCATCGGGGATGGTGTAACGGTAGTGGCGCAGGCCAATGAGTTTGGCAAATCCACCTTTTTCGACGCGCTACATGCGCTGTTTTTCCTGAAATACGGTGCCGCCACTCGAGAGGTCAAAGCCTTGCAGCCATCCGCCGGTGGCGCTGTCCGTGTGGCGGCCCAAATCGAGCTTCCAGCTGGGCTTTTTACTGTGCAAAAGTCCTTTCTTGCACAAAAGCGGGCGCAGGTGATGGATGCGGCGGGTAAGGTCATTGCGCTGGACGATGAGGCAGAGCAATGGATCGCCCGTCTGATGGACACCGGGCTTGAGGGGCCTGCGGGTCTGCTTTGGGTCCGGCAAGGCATAACCGCACTTGAACCTTTGGGCAGCTCGCCTGCGGATAAAACCAAATTGCTGGATGCCCGGCGCGATTTGCTGTCTTCGGTTGCGGGCGAGATTGACATGGTCACAGGCGGACGCCGTATGGACCGCGTGATCGAAGCGGCAACTGCAGCATTGGCCCGCCTCGCCACCAAAACAGGCCGCCCCGTCGCAAAAGGACCATGGAGCGAAGCCGAGCAAGAGCTCGAGAAATACACCGCGCGCCATGCGGAACTGTCGCAAACCTGCAAGGTGCTTTCGGCCGCACTTGGGCAGCGTCGACAGGTTGCGGCGCGGCTTGAGGTTCTTGAAGCACCCGATATGCGCGCAGGGCTGGAGGCGGCATTAGCGAAAGCCACGCAGGAACATGATGCGGCGCGCGCCCATGCGGACAAGCTGGCGCAGGCCGCTGATCTGGTAAAGCTCAAACAGTTGGAACAGGACGCAGCCCAGGCCACGTTGGACGGGTTGATCGCGGCGGCAACGGCGTTTGAGGCGACCGGTGAACAGATCGCCGAAACATCAAAGGCGCTGGAACAGGCGACGGTTAAAGCCACCGAAGCCGAAGCTTTGACCATCAGTGCGCAGGCGGCGCTGACTGAGGCGGGGCAGGCGCTTGACCACGCTGTGGCGGCGCGGGACCGTGCGCAAAAGGGGGCGTTGCTGGCCAATGCGCAGGATAAGCACAGCAAACTTGCCGCGCAGTTGGCGCAAGTTGAAACAAAACGCGCCGAGGCCGAAAAAGCGCGGGCTGCGCTTTCGGCACTGCGTGTGACGCCACAAGCCTTGCAACAAATCGAAGCGGCGCAAACCGCCTTGGAACGTGCGCAGGGCGAAGCCCGCAGCGGTGGGGTGCAGATGCGTCTGCATTATGACGGTACCGCGCGGATCACGTCAGAGGCGGGGGTGCTCGAGGCGGGTGCGCACCGGGTTGCCCATGCGCAGACCCTTGATTTGCCCGGCATCGGCCGGATGGTTCTGGATCCCGGTGATGCGGCTGCGGATCTGGCGGCGGTGACGCAGGCACAGACCCGTCTTGATGCGGCGCTGGCCGCTGTTGGGGTGGCCGACATTGCTGCGGCCCGTGTTCAGGCCGCGCGCCGAGCCGAGGCTCAGACCGCGCTGGCTCTGCTCGAGAATATTCTGGAAACTTTGGCCCCTGACGGTGTGGAGGCGATGCAGGCTGTCGTCGCCACAGCGCTGGCCGAGATAGAGGCGCTGGGCGTAGTTGATGATGCATCACCAGCTGCAGAACTGCCCAAAGCCGTGCCTTTGGAGCCGTTGCAAGAGGCGCAGATTGAGGCGCGTGCGCAATATGACCGCAGCCGCGACGGTCGCGATTATGCACGCGCTGCGCTGGTCCGTGCGCAAGCAGGCTATGATGGGGCGCAGCAGGCCCAGACTGCAGCGGCGGCGGCTTATGGGGACCCCGACAGTTTCAACGCCCGCAAGGCCGAGGCTGCGCGCGCCTTTTCTGCGGCCCAAGTGGCCACCGCTGATGCGCAGGACCAACATGCGCGCCTCCAGTCGGCTGCACCCGATCTGATCACGGCGCAGGCCGATCTGGCGCGCGCCCGCTCGGCGATCAGCAACATGGACGAAGAGCTGGCACAGCTGCGCACACAGCTCACGGATCTAAGCGCGACAATCCGCACCCGTGCCGAAGACGGCGTGGAGGAAAAGCGCGACGAGGCCGAAGGCCGGATGCAGGCTGCCGCTGCACGTGCCGCGCGTCTGGCCCATGAGGTGAAGGGGCTCACCTTGTTGTTGGAGACACTGCGCGCCAAACGCGGTGCCGCGCAAGAGGCCTATTTCGGTCCGATCCAGCAGGAACTCACCCCGCTGCTGGCGTTGTTGCATGATGGTGCCGCACTTAGCTTTGATCCCGCGTCGATGCTGCCGCAGGGGCTTGCGCGGGACGGTCTGGCAGAACCTGTTGAAATGCTAAGCGGGGGGACCCAAGAGCAGATTGCCATCCTCACGCGCCTTGCCTTTGCGCGGTTGTTTGCCAAACAGGGCAAGCCGATGCCAATTATTCTGGATGATGCGCTGGTTTATTCCGATGATACGCGGATCACGGCCATGTTCACGGCCCTGCACCGTGTGGCAGCAGATCAGCAGGTGATTGTATTCTCCTGTCGTCAGATGGCTTTTGCCGGCCTTGGCGGGACGCGGCCGGTGATCGAGATTGCGACAGACGGCATGTCTGCTTGAGTTTTGGGCAACGGGTTAACGAAGTATATTTTGTGTGGGTAAGAGTGGAAAATTGCTATCGGTTGTGTCGCGGCTGTGCTCAGTTATGCTAAAGAGAAGCCGATGAGTCTGGATAACATTTCGCCATTGACGGACGCCCTTGTGGGGCGGGTCGCCACACCGCCGCGCGCGCGTGGTGCGGTCACGCTCGGCGTGCAGGCGCGGGCGGGAAAGACGCATATTGCGCAGCTACGGCAGGCGGGATGTTTGAAATGTATCCTGCCAACAGTTTTCCGCGATGACGCCGAGGCGGTTCTGGTCAATACCGCAGGCGGGGTAACCGGCGGTGATGTGATCGAGGTTGACGCCATGCTTGGTCGTGACACACATCTGTCGATCAGCACGCAGGCCGCAGAGCGTATTTACCGGACATCCGATGGCACCACCGGCAACGTGCGCAACCGCATCACCGTGGGCGAGGGGGCGCGCCTTGCGTGGTTGCCGCAGGAAACGATCCTGTTTGATCGTGCCCGATTGAACCGTGAATCGCAGATTGATCTGGCCCCTGCCGCGCAGTTGTTGCTGTGTGAGACGCTGGTATTTGGCCGTGCAGCCATGGGCGAGCAGGTGCATGATTTGCACCTTGAAGACCGTATTTGCGTGACCCGCGATGGCGCGCCGCTGTACCGCGATGGCATCCGCTTGCATGGTGACGCCCATGCGCAATTGGCCCGCCCCGCGCTGGGCGCTGGTGCGGGGGCGGTGGCCACTGTGGTTTGTGTCACCCCCCAAGCCGAAGCGCTGCTGACCCCTTTGCGCGCATTGCTGCCTGAAACAGCAGGCGCGAGCCTGCTACGCGCTGATTTGCTGGTTTTGCGCGCTTTGGCGGTGGACAGCCTCGCGCTGCGCCGCTTTATGATCCCTGTGCTAGAGCTTCTCTCTGGCCAATCCCTTCCCGGTGTTTGGAGACTGTAACCCATGCAACTGACCCCCAGAGAAAAAGACAAGCTGCTGATTTCTATGGCTGCCGAGGTCGCCCGCAAGCGGCTGGCGCGCGGTGTGAAGCTGAACCACCCCGAAGCAATTGCGCTGATCACGGACGCTGTTGTCGAAGGCGCACGCGATGGTCGCTCTGTTGCGGATATGATGGAAGCCGGCGGCCATGTGGTCACCCGTGACCAATGTATGGAGGGCGTCGCCGAGATAATCCATGACGTTCAAGTCGAAGCAACTTTTCCCGACGGAACCAAATTGGTGACCGTCCACAACCCGATTAGGTAGGCAAAAGGAAATAGGATGAAGAATTTATCGTTTATAGCCCCGGTATTGGCAGCCGCTCCGGCAATGGCGCATGAAGGTGTGCATGTGACCCCGCATGGTGGGGAATGGATGCTGGTGTTTCTGGGCCTGTCTGTGATTGGAGTGGCAGGGGCTATTGGTCTGCGCGCACGGGCGACCTTTTCCAAAACACGAAAGTCGCGCAAATGATCCCCGGAGAGATCATTGCGGCGCAGGGTACGCTGACCCTCAATGAGGGGGCAGAAACCACCACGCTGGAGGTCGCAAATACCGGCGACCGGCCTGTGCAGGTTGGCAGCCACTATCATTTCGCCGAAACCAATCCCGCGTTGGAATTCGACCGCGAAGCGGCCCATGGTCAACGGCTTGATATTGCGGCTGGTACGGCTGTGCGGTTCGAGCCCGGCCAAAAGCGCGAAGTCACGTTGATCCCCATTGGTGGTGCGCGCCGTATCTTTGGCTTTAATGGCAAGGTAATGGGGCCGCTGGCCTTGGCGGCGGCAGTTCTGCTGGGAAGCTTGGGCGCGGGTCCGGCTCAGGCGCAATCGGCTGCTGAATGTGTCTCGCCCCAGACGCAATCGTTGATGAACGCCTGTGCCTATATGAAATACGAGCAAGCCGATGCCGCGCTGAATGCTGCATGGAAACCGGCCAAGGCTTTCGGGGATGAAATCGGCAAAGGGGATGCGTTGTTGACCGCCCAGCGGACGTGGATCGCCTATCGCGATGCCGCCTGCGATGCACATGCCAGCCCTTATGAGGGGGGCTCGATCCAGTCCCTGATCCGTGCAAATTGCCTGTCTGCGCTCACTGCTGGCCGTACGCGCATGCTGCTTGAATTTCACGGGTATTAAGATGGCCCGCCGGAGTGATCCCTTCGCGTTTTTTTCCAATGCCATGGAGATGGGCCATATGATGGCCGAAGCGAACGCCGTCATTGCCATGCGCAGCCTTGGTATGATGGGGCTGTGGTCGGTGACACCATCCGAGGACAAACGCATGGTGTCGGAAAAAATCGACGCGGTGACCCGTTCTGTGAATGATGCCACGAAATCAATGTTGAAAGGCGACAGTGCCGATCAGATCACTGCCGCCGCCCTAAAACCCCTGCGCCAGAAAACCCGTGCCAACGCCAAGCGCCTGACCAAGCGCGGCCCGAAAAGGAGCTGACACAATGCCCGCCCAAATCCCCCGCAATCAATATGCCGCCATGTATGGCCCCACCACCGGTGACCGCATCCGTCTGGCTGATACGGATCTCATCATCGAGGTTGAGCGCGACCTCACCACTTACGGCGAAGAAGTGAAATTCGGCGGCGGCAAGGTGATCCGTGACGGCATGGGCCAAAGTCAGGTGCCCCGTGCGGGCGGTGCGGTGGATACGGTCATCACCAACGCGCTGATTGTAGATCATTCCGGCATCTACAAGGCCGATGTGGCGCTGAAGGACGGGTTGATCCATGCCATTGGCAAGGCGGGTAATCCTGATACGCAGTCCGGCGTGGACATCATCGTGGGTCCGGGGACCGAAGTTATCGCAGGTGAGGGGCGTATCCTGACCGCTGGCGGTATGGACAGCCACATTCACTTTATCTGCCCGCAGCAGATGGAGGATTCCCTGCATTCAGGTGTGACCACCAGTTTTGGCGGCGGAACCGGCCCTGCGCATGGTACGCTGGCCACCACTTGCACACCCGGACCGTGGCACATTGGCCGGATGCTACAAGCCTTTGACGGCATCCCCATGAATATCGGCCTGTCGGGCAAGGGCAACGCCAGCCAGCCCGCAGCGCTTGAGGAAATGGTGCGGGGCGGGGCCTGTGCGCTGAAGCTGCATGAGGATTGGGGCACAACGCCTGCGGCCATTGATTGCTGCCTGTCGGTGGCAGATGCGATGGACGTGCAGGTGATGATCCACACTGACACATTGAACGAATCCGGCTTTGTGGAGCATACTGTTGGGGCCATGAAGGGCCGCACCATCCATGCTTTCCACACCGAAGGAGCAGGCGGCGGTCACGCGCCGGACATCATCAAAATTTGTGGCGAAGACTACGTTCTGCCCAGCTCAACCAACCCAACACGGCCCTTCACCAAGAACACCGTCGAAGAGCATCTGGATATGTTGATGGTTTGCCACCATCTGGATAAATCCATCCCCGAAGACATCGCTTTTGCGGAGTCGCGCATCCGCCGTGAGACGATCGCGGCCGAGGATATCCTGCACGACATGGGCGCGTTTTCGATCATCGCCTCTGACAGTCAGGCCATGGGCCGCGTGGGTGAGGTGCTGATCCGCACATGGCAAACGGCTGATAAGATGCGCAAACAACGCGGGCGCCTGCCTGAAGAAACCGGCGATAACGACAACTTCCGCGTGCGCCGCTATATTGCCAAATACACCATCAACCCTGCCATTGCCCAAGGGGTGAGCCATGTGATTGGCTCGGTCGAAGTGGGCAAACGCGCGGATCTGGTGCTGTGGAACCCTGCGTTCTTTGGGGTGAAGCCCGAAATGGTGCTGATGGCGGGCACAATTGTAGTGGCGCAAATGGGCGATCCAAATGCGTCGATCCCCACGCCGCAACCGGTTTATTCCCGTGCGATGTTCGGGGCTTACGGTCGGTCGCTCACTGAATCCTCGGTCACATTTGTCTCGGGCGCTGCCCATGCGGATGGTTTGGGGGCCGCGCTGGGCCTAGCCAAGAAGACCATCGCCGTGGAAAATACCCGCAATATCGGCAAAAAGGACCTGGTCCTCAACGATGCAATGCCACAGGTCGAGGTTGACCCCGAAACCTATGAAGTGCGCGCAGATGGAGAGCTGCTCACCTGTGAGCCAGCCGAGGTGCTGCCCATGGCACAGCGTTACTTCATGTTCTGAGAGGGGGCGTTATGCGCTTTTGCGGAAACGTAGGTGGTGACATTCACGGTGTTATACCGTGGATCTTGCCGGATTTCGTCGCCCAGCAAGGCGGGGTCGAAGACATCCCTGTAATACCAGTCATCATCGCGGATGAGCGCGGGAAGTTTGTCCATATCCAGATACCGGCGGCAAAACGCGGGGTCTTCAAGGATACTGTCGGGCAACAAGGCGGTGTTGAAGGTGAATTGGACCTTTTCGGTTACGTTCACGGTGTAATGCACGCCGCGCACGGGGCCGTCGGGGCGATAGTTGATCAGGTATTGGCGCAGCTTTTCAGCCTGCGCTTCCAGCTCGTGAATTCGGGCACTAACCTCGCCTAGTTCATCTGCAATGATTTTGATTCCATCCATGCCTTCAGGCTTACGTATCTCGGTAAATAAAGGTTTAATATGACCCAACTCCTCGCCCAAACACTTTGCCCTGCGGGCACGTGGGACACTGCCAACGATCAGTGCGCCCTTAGCTATGATGCGCGTTTTCTGCGCCGTAAGGTGATTGAAACAGCGGCGGGCGCGCGTGTGCTGGTTGATCTGCCCAAAACCACATCGCTTGCCCATGGGGATGCTTTGGAGGTCGAGGGAGGGACCCTGATCGAGATCATCGCCGCCCCCGAGGAGCTGTTGAAGGTAACAGGTGCCAATCTGGTGCAGCTGGCATGGCATATCGGCAACCGCCACACGCCTTGCCAAATCGAGGCGGACCATCTGTTGATTCAGAATGATCCCGTTATCGGTCACATGCTTGAGCATCTAGGTGCCAAAGTAACACCGATTGAGTGCGCCTTCACGCCAGAGGGCGGGGCCTATGGTCATGGTCGCACCCATAGCCATGAACACGGCAATACGGCTCATGATCATGACCACGCGCACAGCCACGATCATGCCCACTGATCCGATCCTGATCCTGAACCAATGGTTTTCTCCGGCCTATCCGCTGGGCAGTTTTGCATATTCGCATGGGCTCGAGACAGCTATTCAGGATGGACGGGTGACGTCGGCACAGGGGCTTGAGGTTTGGCTGAGTGATGTGCTGGAACAGGGGACGGGGCATACGGATGCGATTTTTGTGCATGCGGCCTATGCCTGCGAGGATGAGGACACCGTGCGTGCGCTCGATGCTCATGCCCGCGCCTTTGCCCCCAGCGCCGAGCGCCTAATGGAGAGCCTGCAACAGGGCGATGCCTTTTCACGCACCACTGCTGCGGTTTGGGATGCCAATCTGCCCGCGCTTAGCTTTCCGGTTGCTGTGGGTTATGCTGCGCGGGCGCTGGATCTGCCGATCGCCTTAACCACCAGCCTTTATCTACAGGCTTTTATCTCCAATCTTGTCTCTTGTGCTGTCCGCCTTGTCCCGCTGGGCCAGACCGAGGGGCAGGGTGTTTTGCAGCATCTCAGCCAGCTCTGCACGCAGGTCGCAGCCCAAGCTGGCGAAGAAGGGCTGCATGGGCTGATGAGCGCGGCCTTTGCCTCTGATATTGCAGCGATGCGCCACGAAACTCTTAACCACAGGATTTTTCGCACATGACAAAAATGAACGGCCCCCTACGCGTGGGCATCGGCGGCCCCGTGGGCGCGGGCAAGACAACCCTCACAGCGGCAATCGCGCGCGCATTGCATCCGCATGTATCATTGGGGGTGATTACCAATGATATCTATACTCAGGAGGACGCCGAAGCCCTGATGCGGATGCAAATCCTGCCACAGGATCGCGTGATCGGAGTCGAGACGGGGGGCTGTCCGCATACGGCAATCCGTGAGGATGCTTCGATCAACCTTGCCGCTGTTGCACAGATGCAGGAGCGCCATGCGGATCTTGATCTGGTGCTGATCGAAAGCGGTGGCGACAATCTCTCGGCGACATTCAGCCCCGAGCTCGCTGATCTTACGCTATATGTGATCGACGTCGCCGCAGGCGAGGAAATCCCGCGCAAAGGGGGGCCGGCCATCACCAAATCCGATTTGCTGGTCATCAATAAGACCGATCTTGCCCCGCATGTGGGGGCTTCTTTGGATGTTATGGCACGCGATGCGGCGCGGATGCGCGGGGCGCTGCCGGTTGTCTTTTGCGCCTTGCGCCACGGTGAGGGGGCTCAAGAAGTGGTGCGCCATATCGTCGAGCAGGGCGGGCTTAACGTCGATCTGGATGCCGTGGCTGCGGTTTAGATTGTTTGAAGGACAGGCGCGGCGGAGCAAATGCCTCCCGCCGCGCCAAATCTGATCAGGTGACGACATCGGGCGTCGTGCGCCCGATGTGCCGGGCCATGTCGCTGACCTCTTGCGCGGCTTGCCAGACCGCTGTGAGCGCGGCTTGGGTTTCTTGACCGGTGTCGCCCTGCGCGCCCGAGAATTGCTCGAGGTAAACGCGCAAGGTTGCCCCTTCGGTGCCAGTGCCAGAGAGGCGGAACACGGCGCGGCCGCCGCCTTCAAACCCAATCCGGATGCCTTGATGGTTGCTGACGGATCCGTCTACGGGATCGAGGTAGGAAAACTCATCCGCAGAGGCCACGATCAAGCCGCCCACCTGCTGCCCTGCAAGCGTTGGCAGCTTGGCGATCAGCCCTTCCATCAATGCATTTGCCTTATCGGTGGCCACGGCTTCGAAATCATAGCGGGAATAATAGTCGCGGCCAAATTCGTCCCAATGGCTCTGCATGATTTCCGCAACCGATTGTTTGCGCACAGCCAGAATATTGAGCCACAGCAGCACAGCCCAAAGCCCATCCTTTTCGCGCACATGGTTTGAACCTGTGCCTGCACTTTCTTCGCCGCAAAGCGTCACGCGCCCTGCATCCAGCAGGTTGCCGAAGAATTTCCAGCCCGTCGGGGTCTCGAAGGCTTCGATGCCCAGTTTCGCAGCCACTCGGTCAGCGGCAGCACTGGTCGGCATCGAGCGCGCAATACCGGCGAGCCCTTTGTCATATGCATGGGCCAGATGCGCATTGGCGGCCAGCACAGCAAGGCTGTCGGAGGGGGTCACATAGGCACCGCGCCCGACGATCATGTTGCGGTCGCCGTCACCATCGGATGCAGCACCCAGATCGGGGGCCGTGTCAGACATCATTTCGTCCATAAGGGTCTTTGCCCAGATGGGGTTGGGGTCAGGGTGGCCTTTGCCGAAATCCTCAAGAGGGATGCCATTGACCACCGTGCCCGCAGGGGCACCCAATGCGCCCTCGAGAATTGCCGTAGCATAGGGGCCGGTCACCGCATGCATCGCGTCAAAGCGCATTGTAAAACCGCCCGCGAAAAGCGTACGGATCGCACCGAAGTCAAACAGGCTTTCCATCAAGGTCTGATAGCTTTCTACCGGATCGACAACCCGTACCAGCATCGCGCCCAACCGGGTTTCGCCCAGTTGATCAAGGTCAAGATCGTCTGTCTCCAGCGTCTTGTAGGTGGCCATTGCTGTCGTGGCCTCATAGATTTTCGCCGTGAGGTTTTCAGGCGCTGGACCGCCATTGGCTGCGTTGAATTTGAGGCCGAAATCCTCATCAATGCCGCCCGGGTTATGGCTGGCCGAGAGGATAAATCCGCCGTCGGTTTCATTCAGTCGGATCAGATGCGAAACAGCAGGGGTCGACAGGATACCGTTCCGGCCCACGATCACTTCGGCAGCTCCGTTGGCTGCTGCCATGCGCAGGATTGTCTGAATGGCATCGCGGTTGAAATACCGCCCGTCACCGCCAACCACAAAGCACTTGCCCTGTGCACCGCCAATCGCGTCCAGCGTGGCCTGTACGAAGTTCTCCAGATAATGCGGCTGCATGAACACGCGGGTTTTTTTGCGCAAACCCGAGGTGCCGGGCTTTTGGCCCTCGAAAGGTTGGGTCGCGATGATTTTCGGTGTCATTTCGAAATCCTCTTGGTGAATATTCTTGCCACGCCTGCGCTGCACCCCGCGGGATGCCGTGGTGATGTCGTTATCTCAGGGTGGATGGGGGATTTGTTCCGGCTTGGAGCCATAGGGGCGTAAGGGTATCTGACATAAAACATTGTGATCGGGCAGGCCTGCCGTGTATTTCCTATGCGCCTAACCTAGCGGACAGAGCGCTGGCGTCGACCGCAAATAAAATAGCGGCTTGGGACCGCGCAATGACAGGCCCTTTAGCGATGGTTATTTAGGCGCGCGGGTAGATTTCAGACATGCTCCGGCAGCGGCTGCACGTATGCAAGTGGCGACAATCCGCCACCAGATATGCAGGGATACACGCTCAGGTTGACGCGATAAATCGGTTTTGCTAGGTTTTTTCCATTAGGATTTTATTATTTTCCATTCTTGATAACTAAAATCGGTCTCTCACCGCTAAACCAAGATAAAGGGTGTCCAAAGGGGCACCCTTTATCCGTTTGTTGGGGCTTGATCCGTCCGGTGGATCAGCTTTTGAGGATTTTGCGGTGTTTTTCAATCTCGTCATGAAGCGCATTGAGTGTGGTAATGCCCCGGCCTTCGAAAATGGCGATCATGGCCATGAAGGCCTGAGATGTTGCGATGGCATCACCCATGGCAGTGTGCCGCTTGTCCTGAGGGATGGTGATGTCCAGACGCGCACAGATGGCGTCCAATGTATGCACCGCAGAGGCCCCGAAAATTGCGGCCGACATCAGAACTGTGTCCAGAACCGGATGGTCAAACCCGATGTCGAGCGTCGCGGCACGTCGATGCAGGAACGCCATGTCAAAGGCGGCGTTATGAGCAATCAGGATTGAATCGGCAGCATAGGCGTGGAATTTTTTACAGACTTCGGTGAAGTCCGGCGCATCCGCGACCATGCTGTTGTCGATACCGTGCACTTGGGTCGAGCGTTTCGGAATTAGTATGCCGGGATTTACCAATGTCTCGAAATCCTCGCTGGTGACGACTTTTCCATTCACGATCCGCACGGCACCCAATTGCACGACCTCGTCGCTTTGCGGCTCAAGTCCCGTGGTTTCGGTGTCGAACACCACATAGACAAGCTCGCGCAGCGGTGTTTCCATCAGGGGGCCGGATTGCGTTGCCGTCAGCAGTTCAAAATCATAGGTCAGGGGCCGCGCGCTTGATGGTTCAAGCGGTTTGAGCATCAGGGTATATCCCGCATCAGGTTGGAAAGTGCGGATGTGACCCGAATACACCCTGTCGCATTTTGAAACGACGCTGATGCTCATCCTGTCTTTGCCTGTCTCGCGCATCTGGGAAAGGGTATTCCTGATCGCGACTTCGTTGAAATAGTCAAACAGCGATGTCTTCAGCCGCGCGGCGCCCACGCGCTCCATCAGGGCGGCGGCTTGCCCGTCGTATAGCACCAGCTGGTGATTTGCTGTGGCAAGGAAGGTGGCAATGGGCATGTCCGAGAGGATCTCGACAAGCCTGTCGCGCTGCGCGGTAATTTCGGTGAGCTCCCTTGCGGTGGTTTCTGCACGCGACCGCACAACATCCTGTAATACAATGCCCATTGCCGAAGCAGCAGGGGCCAGATCGCCCAGATAGGGGGCCGAAGCGGTGTCAATCGGCGTGCTGACTTGGGCATGGGCGCGGACGCGCAGGCTGGCGGCGATGGCCTCGATCGGTTTGCTGACGTTATCATCAAACAAAAGCCAAATCGCGGCGATTACGCCGGTGATGCCAAATCCGGCCAGCAGCCCTGCGGTGATGAACGCTGACAGGGCCTGTGGCTCGTCCAGTTGGCGATAGCCGACCCACAAGGCGCAAAACACGATTGCCGTGCTAGACAGGGCAAGCAGGCAGAAGAACAGCAAAATCCGTGTGCGTAGGCTCAAGCGGCGCATGTTACACCTGTGTGCAGGCGGCGACCAAGACAGGTGCGTCCGCCTCCATGGGAAGCCAAACGGCATTCAGGATTTCGCCATCGGGGCCAAAATCGACACCGTCCACCAGATCAGCGCGGGCATGTGCCGCGCAATCGAACAGGGCGGGAATTTTAGCCGTGCGTGTCCAGCGCCCGTAGATGACCAGATCGACCATCCGTTGATCGGGAAAGGCGGGATTGCTGCGCGCAGTGGCCTGATCGACTGCAATAAAGCGGGTGGTAAAGGGTTTGATATAGGTCCACGGGCGGTAGAATTTGCTTTCTTGCACAGTCTCGGTGACGACAAACCCTTGGGGCATGTTGGACTGCGTGCGTGAAAACCAGCTATATTCGGTTGAGATGGTAGCGGCGAGCATGGCCGCACCTGCTGCAACAGGCACCAGCCATGAGGGAAGGCGGCCCTTGAGGGTCCGGTTGATGGCCCAGACCAGAAGGGCTGCAGCCACGCCTGCGACAATCGTGCCGATGAGTTCGAAAAACATCCTGAGTTCCTTGTTTGCCTAGGTAAGAACGCCACGCCCTTGCATGAGGGCAGATTGCATTGTTTTGATGACTACAAAGGCGTCACGCAGATGGCTGCGTTCAAACCCTGAAAGTGTTGCGGGCGGCAGAAAGTTATCCGCCGCCTTGCCGCCTTTTATCAGGTTCGCCTGATGATCCAGCCGCGTTTGCGCCACGAAATCATAAGCGTCCAGCAGATCGCTGCCGCCGCTGGCGCTGATGATGCCAGCAGCGCGGGCCGCGCTGAGACGCGCACGGGTGTTAAGTTGGGGCAGGCGACCTTGCAACGCATACATGCGGCCCAGATCGACAACAGGGATGACACCGTTGAGTTTGGTATCAATCGTGTTGCGGTGCTCGCCTGCGCGGATTGTTGTCAGCCCGCGCAATAACCCCAAAGGCGTCGCATGGGTCAGCGCATTTGTGGCCATATGTGCTGTAAAGATCGAATTGGCAGCGGCCCCGCCAAGTGTTTCGGCCTGCAGATCGTCAAACAAGGTCTCATCCCCGCCGATGGGGCGCAGGTCGAACATGACAGAGGCCAGCATCTGCGCCTCTTTGACGGGGCTTGCGATCCAGCCTTGAAAATATTCGCGCCAGACCGACAGTGGCTGCTGCCAGCGCGGATTGGTGGCCATCATATCGCCGGGGCAATAGACATAGCCGCAAGCGGCTAGCCCGTCGCAGACAAATTGCGCGAAGGGCTGGAAATAGCTGCGTTGTGCCGGCGAAATGTCATCGGCAAGGATCAGGCAATTATCCTGATCCGATAGACCTGTTTGTTCCTGACGCCCCTGAGACCCGCACGCAGCCCAAAGATACCTGCCGGGCGGGGGGCCAAATTTATCTTCCGCCATGCTCAACAGGCGGCGGGTGACGACATCGGCAATGTCGGTGATCAGCCGCGTGATGGTATCATGACGATTGCCTGTGGCCACCAGATGCACCAGTAGCTTCGGGATACGCTGGGTGAGCCGCGCAAGTGCCTCGACTGATGTTGCCTGGGCTGCTTGAGCCACAAGGCTCGCGGCGTTGGAGGCCTGGTAGCGGGTGAGATCGGTCTGGGTGACCATGCCGATCAGACGGTCACCTGATACCACGGGCAGGTGACCCAGACGGTGTTCCATCATCATGCGTAAAACGTCCGAACCGATCGCCGAAGGCGTCAGGACACGGGGGGTCGGGCTCATGATGGCGCTGACGGGCGTGTCTTTGGGCAGGTCTTCGGCTACGGCTTTGTTAACGATGTCGCGCAGGGTCACGATGCCGGTCAGACGGGAACCCGACACAATGCATAAGCATGATATCCGCTTGTCCCGCATCATGCGGGCCGCTTGGGTCAGAGGCATTGTCTCGGGGCAGGCGGCGGGATTTGCAGCCATCAGGGCACTGACGGGCACATTGGCTACATCTGCAGGGCTGCTCGAAACGGTAGGGCGCTTGCGTTCGAAAAAGCGCTGGAAAAAATCATACCTTGCGCAAAGGTCACGAAACAAGGGGGCGGGAATGCACAGCAGGCTGCAGTCTTCGTCGGCGGTGGCCGTGGTTGCCGCACGCCCGTCGCGCATCAACCCGCGTTCCCCGAACGAGTTCTCGCGGTTGAGCAGCGACAGCCGCGCGCCGTGCGCGTCGGTGATCGAGACCTGACCGCTGCGGATGATATACAGACCCTTCATCGGGTCACCAAAGCTATAGATGCGCTGACCCCGGGCCACGTCAATCTGATCGCTTTGTTCAAGAATTTCGCGACGCACGTCAGTGGACAACGCGTCATAGGGGTGCAGATAGGACAGAATGGTTGGTCGGTCGATTGTCACAAATGCGCCCTTCGGTCGGAGGTAGGTCCGGCGCAGGTGCGCGCCGGACCTTTTGGTTTTAGTGGTCGATGGCTTCGCCCGCACCGGCAGGTACGCGCACGCTTTCTACCAGATCCTTGATCTCTTGTGGGGTCTCTTTGGTCATGCTGGACACGATAAAGGCAACCGCAAAGTTGATCGCCGCACCAACCGCACCGATGGCGGTGGACTGGATGCCGAACAGCGATCCGTCAACCGTATCAGGGAAGGCGTTTGTGCCTGCGATAAACAGCCAACCTTTGTGCAGGAAGATATAAACCAGCGTAAAGATCAGACCGGACAACATACCCGCAACCGCGCCGACGTTATTCACCCGTGTCGAGAAAATACCCATCATCAACGCAGGGAAGATAGACGCCGCCGCAAGGCCAAAGGCCAAAGCCACAGTTTGCGCCGCAAATCCGGGTGGGTTGAGGCCAAGAATTGTCGCCACAATGATCGCAATAGCCATCGCAATACGTGCCGATAACAATTCGGACTTCTCGGACATGTTGGGGGTCAGTTGCCCCTTGAGCAAGTCGTGGCTCACCGCCGAGGAAATCGCCAGCAACAGACCGGCCGCTGTGGACAGAGCCGCCGCAAGGCCACCCGCTGCCACCAGGCCGATCACCCAGCCCGGCAGGCTTGCGATTTCGGGGTTGGCCAGCACGAGAATGTCGCGGTTAAACTTGGTCAGCTCGTTGCCTTCCCAGCCATTGGCCGCCGCACGCTCGTTCATGGCGTCCGATTTGTCGTTGTAGTATTGGATTTTGCCATCGCCGTTCTTGTCTTCCCAATCAAGAAGACCGGTCTTCTGCCATGTCTGCATCCAGTTATACTCGGGCGCGGTTTGAATATCCTCAACCGATACCGCTTCGCCGTTTGTGCCATTTGGCCACATCAGGTTGGTGATGTTCAAACGTGCCATCGCACCAACAGCCGGAGCTGTGAGGTACAAAAGTGCAATGAACACCAGCGCCCAACCGGCGGACCAACGTGCGTCAGATACTTTCGGCACGGTAAAGAACCGCATGATGACGTGGGGCAGACCTGCTGTACCGATCATCAGCGACAGGGTGAACAAGACCATGTTCATCGTGTCCATATGTGCGTCGGTATAGCTGGCAAAGCCCAGATCGGTCACAACCTGATCAAGCTTTTGCAGCAGGTACACGCTGCCTTCGCCGCCGGTATTGGCGGTCTCGCCAAACAGACCCAGACCCGGGATCGGGTTGCCGGTCAGCTGCAACGAGATGAACACAGCAGGGATCGTATAGGCAAGGATCAGCACGACGTATTGTGCCACCTGCGTATAGGTCACACCCTTCATGCCGCCAAACACCGCATAAGCGAACACCACACATGCACCAATCAGCAAACCGGCTGTGTTGGAGATCTCAAGGAAGCGGCCAAAGGCCACGCCCACACCGGTCATCTGACCGATCACATATGTTGTTGAGGCGATGATCAGACAGATCACAGCAACCAGACGTGCGGTTGGGGAGTAGAAACGATCACCGATGAACTCGGACACGGTGAATTTGCCGAATTTGCGCAAGTAGGGTGCCAGAAGCAGCGCAAGCAGCACGTAGCCGCCGGTCCAACCCATCAGGAAGGAAGAGTTGTCATAGCCGGTAAAGGCAATCAGACCCGCCATCGAGATGAAGGAAGCCGCCGACATCCAGTCAGCCGCTGTCGCCATGCCGTTGGTGACGGGGTGAACGCCGCGACCAGCAGCGTAGAATTCGGACGTGGACCCGGCACGGGCCCAAATCGCAATGCCGATGTAGAGCGCAAAAGACGCGCCCACAAACAGCAGGTTAATGGTAAATTGTTCCATTGTGCTTATTCCTCCACGCCGTGTTCACGGTCGAGCTTGTTCATGCGCCAGGCGTAGAAAAAGATGATCGCAAGAAACACAAGGATCGAGCCCTGTTGGGCGACCCAAAAGCCGATATCGGTGCCGCCGACCTGAATACCTGACAGCAGCGGGCGTAGCAGGATGCCAAAGCCGAAAGGCACGATGGCCCATATGATCAAGCTGATCTTGATGACGCGCATATTGGCGGCCCAATATGCCTTTGGGTCCGGTTGTTCACTCATTGTGTTTCCTCCATTTGAGTTTTTCTTGTTGTTGTTTGTTGGTCGGCGAGGGGGCCGCGCACGTCTGCAATGATGGGGGCAACCATCTGCTGCAGCGTTTTTGTTATGGCGTCGATCTCTCCCATCGCGTCGATTGTTTGTAACGCGCCGGCATTCGCATAGAAAGCGATAAGCGGAGCGGTTTCATTGTGGTACGCCACCAGCCGGTGGCGTACGGTATCGGGGTTGTCATCTGCGCGGCGGCGGAAATCGTCACTGCCGCATTTGTCGCATTTCCCCGCGATAGCAGGCGGTTTGAACGTGTCGTGGTAGCCTTCACCGCATCCACCGCATGTGTGCCTGCCTGAAATACGCTCAACCATTGCGTCATCCTCGACCTCAAGGCTGATGGCCGCGTGAACAGCCGCATTTTGCGAGGCCAGCAGCGCGTCAAGCGCTTCGGCCTGCGGAATCGTGCGCGGGAAGCCGTCAAGGATCACACCGGCGGCGCAATCCGGCTCGCCCAGACGGTCGCGCAGGATGGCAATCACGATGTCATCACTCACCAGATTGCCTGCCTCCATAACGGATTTGGCCGCTTTGCCCGCCTCTGTGCCATTTGCCACAGCCGCACGTAAAAGATCGCCGGTGGACAGCTGGATCAGACCAAAATGATCTTCGAGTCTCTTTGCCTGCGTGCCTTTTCCGGCACCCGGAGGCCCCAGCAACATCACAACAGGTACTGTGCTAAAGTCACGCATCTTTCACTCCTTGTTCATTCTGTTTTCGATCAGCTCATCCACCACAGATGGATCGGCCAGCGTCGAGGTATCGCCCAGCGCGTCAAAGTCGTTCTCGGCGATTTTGCGCAGGATGCGGCGCATGATTTTGCCTGATCGTGTTTTCGGCAGGCCGGGGGACCACTGGATCAGGTCGGGTGCCGCAATCGGGCCGATTTCTGTGCGCACCCATGTGCGCAGCGCTGCACGCAGCTCTTCGGTGGGTTCTTCATCGTTCATCAAAGTGACGTAGCAATAGATGCCTTGGCCCTTGATTGCGTGCGGATAGCCAACCACCGCTGCTTCGGCGACTTGGCGGTGCGCCACCAGTGCGCTTTCCACTTCGGCAGTGCCCATGCGGTGGCCGGATACGTTGATCACATCGTCCACACGCCCCGTGATCCAATAGTCGCCATCCTCGTCGCGGCGGCACCCATCGCCGGTAAAGTAATAGCCGTGGTAATCCGAGAAATAGGTCTTTTCAAAACGCTCGTGATCGCCCCAGACGGTGCGCATCTGGCCCGGCCAGCTGCCTTTGAGGCAAAGCACGCCCTCACAGGCGGTATCGTGGATTTCTTCGCCCGTTGTTGGCTCCAGCACCACAGGCTCGATCCCGAAAAACGGTTTCATCGCCGAGCCGGGTTTGAGCGCATGGGCACCGGGCAGCGGGGTGAGCAGGTGGCCGCCGGTTTCGGTCTGCCACCATGTGTCAACGATGGGCAGTTTGCCCTTGCCGACCACATCATTGTACCAGTTCCACGCTTCGGGGTTGATCGGCTCGCCCACGGTGCCCAGCATCTTGAGGCTGCTAAGGTCGCATTTCTCGACAAATTCCGGCCCTTTGGCCATCAATGCGCGGATCGCCGTAGGGGCGGTATAGAACTGGTTTACCTTGTGCTTTTCGCAAACCTGCCAGAAACGGCTGGCGTCGGGGTAGGTGGGCACGCCTTCAAACATCAGCGTGGTGGCACCATTGGCCAGCGGACCATAGACGATATAGCTGTGGCCCGTGACCCAACCGACATCGGCCGTACACCAATACACATCGCCTTCATGGTAATCGAATACCAGCTCTTGGGTCATCGCGGCATAGACCAGATAGCCGCCCGAGCTGTGTACAACGCCTTTGGGCTGGCCTGTCGAGCCGGAGGTGTAGAGGATGAACAGCGGGTCTTCTGCGCCGACTTCCACGGGCGGGCAGTCGTTTGAGGCCGCAGCAGCAAGCGTGCCATAATCCAGATCGCGTCCTGCAACCCATGTGGTCTGGCCGCCTGTGCGCTTTACCACAAGGCATTTGACCGTGTCCTTGCAATGCAGCAGCGCCTCATCGGCGTTGGATTTGAGCGGCGTCTTACGCCCGCCGCGGGGGGCGTAATCGGCGGTGATGATCAGCTTGGCATCCGACCCGTTGATCCGTGCCGCCAAAGCATCCGGTGAGAAGCCCGCAAACACGATCGAGTGGATCGCCCCGAGCCGTGCACAGGCCAGCATGGCATAGGCGGCCTCGGGGATCATCGGCAGATAGATCACAACACGGTCGCCTTTGCCCACGCCCTGATCCTTGAGCACATTCGCCATGCGGCTGACTGCATCATGCAGCGCGGTATAGGTAATGTGCTGGGCGCCTTCTTCGGGGTCGTCGGGCTCAAAGATGATCGCCGTTTGATCGCCGCGTGTGGCCAGATGCCGGTCGATGCAATTGGCCGAGACATTCAGCGTGGCGTCTGCGTACCAGTTGATATGCACATTGCCCAAGGTGAAATCGACATCGCGCACGGTTGTGTAGGGTTTGATCCAATCCAGTCGCTTGCCCTGTTCGCCCCAGAACGCATCAGGATCAGCAAGAGAAGCGGCGTACATCTCGTCGTATTTCGCCGCATTGATATGGGCACCTGCGACCATCTCGGCGCTGGGCGGATATGTCTTCGGCTTTGCATCTGTAGACATCTTGTATCTCCTCTTGGGGTCGGTTTGATCGGCTTCGATGTGGAAGCCGGGCTCAGCGTGTTTGATCCTGCGTCTCCTGTGGACACTGGCGGGTCAGGAGGTCGTCTCACCCATGCCGGCAATGCGCGCGGCGATAGCGTCAAGCGTGGCAGGGTCGTCAATTGTTGCAGGCAGGTTCCACGGTCTGGAATCCGCGATGGACACCATCGTGCCGCGCAAAACCTTGCCTGAGCGTGTCTTGGGCAGGGCGTCAATCACGATGCAGCGTTTGAATGCGGCCACGGGGCCGATTTCCTTGCGAACAAGGGCGACACATTCCTTGGCAACTTCTTCTTCGGAACGGTCAACCCCGTTGTTCAGACACACCAGCCCCAACGGAGCCTGCCCCTTTAACGCATCACCAATGCCGATCACGGCACATTCGGCGACATCGGGATGGTTGGACAGAACTTCCTCCATCGCGCCAGTGGACAGGCGGTGTCCGGCCACGTTGATCACGTCATCCGTGCGCGCCATGATATACAAATAGCCGTCTTCGTCCTTGATGCCCGCATCACCGGTTTCATAATAGCCGGGGAAAGTTTGCAGATAGGCGGATTTATAGCGTTCTTCGGCATTCCAAAGCGTGGGTAGGGCACCGGGTGGCAGCGGCAGTTTGATCGCAATGGCGCCCAGCTCTCCGTCCGGCATTGGATTGCCGCCCTCATCCAGAATGTCGATGGCATAGCCCGGCATAGGCACAGCAGGAGAGCCAAGCTTGACCGGCAGTTCTTCGATCCCCAGCGGATTGGCCGCGATGGCCCAGCCGGTTTCTGTCTGCCACCAGTGGTCGATCACCGGCTTTTGCAGATGTGTCTGCGCCCATTTGATGGTGTCAGGGTCTGCGCGCTCGCCAGCGAGGAACAGTGCTTGCAGGCCGCTCAGGTCGTATTTGGTCAGATATTTTGCATCGGGATCTTCGCGCTTGATGGCGCGCAGGGCCGTGGGGGCGGTGAACAGGACCTTGACGTCATGCTCTTCGATGACCCGCCAGAAAGTGCCGGCGTCGGGCGTGCCAATGGGTTTGCCCTCGAACACTACGGTTGTGCAGCCCGCCACAAGCGGCCCGTAGCAGATATAGCTGTGGCCCACGACCCAGCCCACATCAGACGCGGCCCAAAACACATCCCCTGCTTTGACGTTGTAGATATTTTTCATTGTCCAGTTCAGCGCGACCATATGGCCTGCATTGTGCCGTACCACGCCTTTGGGTTGGCCCGTCGTGCCAGAGGTGTAAAGGATATAAAGCGGATCGGCACCGCCAACGGGGGTGCATCCGACAGGGCTTGCTGCGGCTTCTTCGGTGGCCCAATCCAGATCAAAGCCTTCGGTCATTTCGGCTTCAAGCTGGGGACGCTGAAGGATCATCGTGAAGTCGGGTTTATGGTCGGCGCGTGCAATAGCGCCGTCAATGAGGGGTTTGTAGGCGATGACCTTCTGCCCCTCGATACCCGCAGAGGCGGCCACGACCGCTTTGGGGGCTGCGTCATCAATGCGCACGGCCAGCTCATGCGCGGCAAAGCCGCCAAAAACCACGGAATGCACCGCCCCGATGCGGGCGCAAGCCAGCATCGCGATCAGGGCCTCGGGGATCATGGGCATATAGATCACAACGCGGTCGCCTTTGGTGATGCCGCGCGCGGTAAGCACGCCGGCTACGCGCGATACGCGGTCCAGCAGTGCATCATAGGTGATCTTGGTAGTCTTGCCCGTGACGGGGCTGTCATGGATGATCGCGGTTTGCGCGCCTTTTCCGGCTTCGACATGGCGATCAACGGCATTGTAGCAGGTGTTGCAAATGGCATCCGGAAACCATGTCGTCAGCGGCGGGTTTGTGTCATCCAGCACCAGTTGGGGTGCCTTGATCCAATCAATCTCTAATGCCGCCTGTGCCCAGAATTCAGTCGGATCATCGCGCCACTTTGCATAGGTGTCTTTGTAGCCTACCATTGGTATACCCTCCCTGTATGGGGGCAATGATCCTGAAAAATCTCACCATGCGGGCATGTTAGGGCACTATAGGGCCGCCAACGTGTTGCATGCCCAAGGCATGGTGTGAAAAATAACGCTACCCCCTCCCGAATAGCATTTTTTCAGGTATCATCGTCCCATTCAGGTTGAACCGTAATTGAAATGCCGGTTTCTCAAAGAGCTAAACGTGCTAATATGTAAATAATCACATCTTCAAAAATGCAAATTGCGAAAAAGTAAAAATGCCCAATAGTTCAAGAAAAATCTTCGCCGGTGCGCGCATACGGTTGTTACGGCAAAGTTTGAACCTCACGCAGGCTGTATTCGCTCAGCAAATCTCAATCTCGACAAGCTATTTGAATCAAATAGAAAACAACCAAAGGGCGCTGTCGGGGTCTGTGATTCTTGCGTTGGTTGATGTGTTTGACTTTGACCTTGCCGAACTCGCGCTTGATGGTGCCGGCAAAGTGTCCGTAGACCTACAAGAGGTGCTGTCAGACCCGATATTTGCCGAAAACGACGTTCTGATGCAGGAGATAAAGGTCGCGGCGACCAATGCGCCCAATGTGACAAAGGCGTTTTTGGACCTTTATGCGATGTTCCAGAAGTCGCGCGAACAGCTTGGCAAGGTGGATTCGGCGCTCAAAGAGAACGACACCTCCCTCGCGCCGCTACCATATGAAGAAGTGCGCGATCACTTTCACTATAAAGACAACTATATTGACGAACTCGACCGCGCGGCCGAGACCTTTGCCGGGTCAGTCAAGCGCGCAGGGGCGGACCGTCAGGCGGACCTTGTCGATTACCTCAATCACAGGCACGGCGTTCATGTCGTTCTGCGCAAGGATAAACCAAGCTCAAGCACCATCCGTTCGTTCGAGACAGCGACGAAAACGCTTTATCTCAATGCGGCCTCCACAAAAGCGACGAACCTGTTCCAGCTGGCCTATCAGGTGGGGCTGATGGAGCAGGGCTCCCTGATCGAGAGCTTGCTGGATACGGCGGATTTTCACACCCAAGCGGCGCGCGATGTGTGCCGGATGACCTATGCCAACTATTTTGCGGGGGCGGTGGTTCTGCCCTATGCCGAGTTTGCCAATGCGGCCAAGGAAGAGCGTCACGATCTAGAGAAGCTGGGGTTTCGGTTTGATGCCAGCACCGAACAGGTCTGCCACCGGCTAAGCTCGCTTCAGCGCGGGGGGAACCGTGGTATCCCGTTCTACTTTTTACGGATTGATCAGGCGGGTAATATCACCAAACGCCACAGTGCCACATCACTACAATTCACCCGCTTTGGCGGCAGTTGCCCGCTGTGGAATGTGCATCACGCATTCCAGTCCCCCGGCGAAATTCTGCGCCAGCTTGCGGTGACGCCGGACGGGGTAAAGTACCTGTCGCTGGCCTTTGATCAGACCAAGCGCGTGGCGGGGTTCAAATCCCCCGTCCGTAAATATGTGATCGGTCTGGGCTGTGAGATCAAACACGCGGGTCATGTGGTTTATGCGGATGATCTTGACCTGACCGTCGAGAGCAACTTTGACCCCATCGGCTCAAGCTGCCGCATTTGTGAGCGCACCGATTGCCTGCAGCGTTCGGTCCCGCCGATTGGCAAGGAAATCCATGTAGATCACAACGCCCGCGGCAGTGTCCCCTTCAGGATCGAATAACGAACCATAAGCCAGATTTGCGGCACCGGACCTGCGAAAGCTATTGAGGCGGGGCGGTTGAATCCATGTTTATGGTTCGATATCCAGACACCGAAGTATTGGCCCGCAGGTGCGGCGGTGCAACATTCTGCCAGCAGTGCAATAATTTGTTGCGCTGAGCGCAAAAGTAAGGGCTACCACGCCCTAAATCGAGGAAAGCGGAAAAGGTGACTGAATTGGGAAACCCAATAAAACAAGGAAAGTCGGAGATTTCCCGCGCTGCCCGCCTGTCCGTTGCCCCGATGATGGATTGGACGGATCGCCATTGTCGCTACTTGCACCGTCTAATGAGCGCGCGCACTTTGTTGTATACCGAGATGGTGACAGCGC
Organism: Sulfitobacter sp.; assembly: GCF_039977885.1. Classification (GTDB taxonomy): domain Bacteria; phylum Pseudomonadota; class Alphaproteobacteria; order Rhodobacterales; family Rhodobacteraceae; genus Sulfitobacter. The sequence goes on along the minus strand of NZ_JBDWCI010000005.1, from coordinate 71,445 downwards.
CTGCATTGGTGCGAGGCGGGGCACTGCATTTGCTGGACCATGATCCGGCAGAGCATCCCGTGGCGTTGCAATTGGGCGGATCTGATCCCGCAGAGCTGGCCGAGGCGGCACGGATCGGGGCGCAGGCAGGCTATGACGAGATCAACCTCAATGTGGGCTGCCCGTCTGACCGTGTGCAATCGGGGGCTTTCGGGGCTGTGCTGATGAAAGACGCGGCATTGGTGGCGCGCTGCGTCACGGCCATGCGCCGCGCCGTTGATGTCGAAGTCACGGTAAAATGCCGCATCGGGGTAGATGACCAAGATCCTCATGTGGTGTTGCCCGAGTTTCTGAGCCGTGTCGTCGCGGCAGGGATCGAGCGGGTAACCATCCATGCCCGCAAAGCGTGGCTGGACGGGCTTAGCCCAAAGGAGAACCGTGATATTCCGCCGCTGGATTACCCGCTGGTTCATCTTATGAAAGAATATTTTCCGAACCTTCATATTTCGCTCAATGGCGGGATCACCACGCTGGAGGCCGCCGAGGCCGCGCTTGATGCAGGGGTGGACGGGGTGATGATCGGGCGCGCGGCCTATCACCAGCCCGCCGATATCCTGTGTGGGGCGGACCGCCGTATTTATGGCGACGGGGAGGATTGCACGCCTGAAGATGTCGTTCTGGACATGCTTCCCTACATCGAGGCGCATCTGGAGGCAGGAGGCAAGCTGTCTAGTGTAACGCGGCATATGCTGGGGTTGTTTGCAGGCAAACCGGGCGCGCGCATCTGGCGGCGGGTCTTGTCCGAGGGGGCGCATTTGCCCGACGCAGGCACAGCACTGATCCGCAGCGCCCTTGAGCAAACACAGGCGCAAGCCCAGGCCGCAGCCCAGGCGCGCGCGGGCTAGCGGTGGTGTGATGCTTGACCGGCTGACAGGGGATGACGGCTTTTTGGTCTTTGATCATGACCCGCATGTCGAGGCATGGGCGCGCGAAGCTCACCGGATCGCCTGTTCTGTTGCGCTGGAGCCTAACAAATGCGGGCCGGAGAATTTGCGCCATCAGCGGACGTGGTTTGTAGGCGTGGATGCCTTGCCCAATGGGCCCGATGGTAGCATCGGCAATGTGCCATTGGTCGGGCCATGGCAGGGGCAGCTGCCGGATTTGCCGCTGCATCCTGCGCAGCTTTCGATAATCTACCCCGGGTATCCCAAACGGGACAGTGACGAAAGCGAGGCCAATCATCGCTACCGGATCACGCGGTCGGCGGCTCATGTGGACGGGTTGCTTCCCACCGGAGCTTTGAGGCGGCGGTTTGCCATGGAATACCACGCATATATTCTGTCGATCCCGCTAAATGCCGTACCCCGCTCTCCGACGGTGGTATGGCGCGGGAGCCAGAAAATCATGCAATCGGCCCTGCAAGAGGCCATCGGCTCTCGTGTGCCCGCAAAGGTAGACATCACGCAGGCCTATCAGGAGGCGCGGCGCAAGGTTTTTGAGACCTGCCCACAAGTGCCGCTTGAGCTGGAGGTGGGGCAGTCGGCTGTGCTGCATCCCTTTATTCTGCATGGGACACAGCCTTGGGGGCCGGAGAGCCGGGCCCCAGAGAAAGACGCGACCCAAGAGGGGCGTATGATCGCGTTTTTCCGCCCCGAATGTGCAGGGGGCGCAGCCGAGTGGTTATCGCTTTGACTGTGGTGCGGTGGTAATCATGCAAACTGCCAAAGTGCTTCATTGATTTCCATCACGGCTTCGCACACAAACCGGACCTTCGTGTTAATAAACCTTAAGGACCGCTATGCGGACCAAGTGACAGTTGAAGAAGTCAAAGATCGGTACCTACCGCACAGGCCTGAACCAATTTACAGCCCCCTCAAGATGCCTTGTTACCCAAGGCATAAATGGAATTCCGAGCCTTGCAAAGAATCCGAAATATCCAATGCCGAATAGGAGGCACGAGAGATGCCAACTTGCGAAAATAGGAACGCCCATGAAGATGGTCAAGATCAACCCTATCGGCATAAAGTAAAGCGATGTGCTTGCTGCTTCAAATGAAAAGACAACTGCAGCGATGCTGATGAATGCTAAGATTTGGTAAGCGGGAAACACAAAGATCATATACCTGATACGACTTTGATCAAAGAAGTGGATCAGGTTACGATTGATCAATTTTGAAAGGCCAATGACAAACATGTTGTTGTATTATCAAAAGGATTAATCGGGAGATACACTTGTTTCACTAAGGGCTCATTCCTGCCGTTCGCCGCACGTGCTATCAAGGTTCGCTTTGTCTGTTGAAGTATTCTGCTATGATGGGGGGCGATCTTCAACGCTGTCGGGTTTCAATAAATATGTGTGACCGATCTGAAGTCCCTCGGCAGCTTGCGCTGTACTGTGCAGGCGGGCAACAGTTTCCTTTGGACGCACAATAAACTCGACCTTGCCGTATTGTTGCCCCAACTGATTGGCATGTAGGCTCAAGACACACCTCCGTCAGAGGGGTTTTGAGTTGAGGCAGATACGATGAAGCAGATTATTACAGGTCCCCACGGCCGTCTTGCGTATTTCAATCCGGAGCGGAATGATGCGTTAGCCTATCCTGCGCTTAATGCGCCCTGCGCAGCCTTTGCACGGGGTACGATGCTGGAGGCGGCAAACGATATCCATACGCCGCAAGTCGTCCGTTTTCCGCGTCAGATGCGCCGTAACGCGGCGCTTGCAATGTTCGGGGCGCCCGAGCCGCGCTAGGGTCAGGTCTTTTTCGCCAATCGCGCTGCACGGCCACCGCGCCGTTTAGTCAGATCACCGGCGCGGGCAGGCAGCGCGTCCATGACGCTACGCCGCGCCTCGGGCGTCATCCGCGACCATGCACCGATCTCATCGATTGTGCGTAGGCACCCCGTACACAGGCGGCTTTCGGGATGGATCACGCAAATCTTGATACAGGGGCTGTCGGCCTCGGCGCGTTTCCAGATTTCATCATTCATTACCTACGCTCCCTTTAGGACCCGTATCCGGTCCAGCACCCCCTGCAAGATATATCCCGCTGCTACATGATCAATGACCTCGGCCCGCCGTTTGCGCGAAGTATCTGCCTCGAGCAGTGCGCGTTCGGCAGCCACGGTGGACAGGCGTTCGTCCCAAAAGCTGATAGGCAGGGCAGGGTGGAGTTTGTCAAAATTGCGCGCAAAAGCCCGCGTGGATTGGCAGCGCGGGCCTTCCGATCCGTCCATATTATAGGGCAGGCCAAGGATCAGCCCGCCGATTTTGCGCTCGGCGATGATTTCTGACAGCCGCGCGGCATCCAGCCCGAATTTCTTGCGGCGCACGGTCTCAAGCGGGGTTGCGACGGAAAGAAAACTGTCCGTGACTGCGACGCCAATGGTCTTTTCCCCCAGATCAAGACCGATCAGGGCACGCATGTCGGGCAGCGCAGTGGCGAAATCTTCGATTTTCCCATATATCATTCAACCACACCCGCTTTGCGTCCTGCTTCGTTAATCAGATCAATTGCATTTGGATCATTTGCAAATACCTCGAGGGCATTGGCATGAATAGCTGCGGCACGCTGCCATTCGCCCAACACGCCCAGCGATGAAATCAAGCGCGCCCAATCGCGCGAAGGTCCGCCTTCAGTGGCCAGCCGCTCTGACAGGCCGGCAACCATGCTGCCGATCATCTCCATCCGTTCGCCCGGCGTTAGCTGTGCCGCGTTTTCGAGGTCAGAGGCGGTGGGGCCACGGCTGCTGCTGCCAATCTCGGGCAGGGCATAATTGACGCCGGCGCGCTGTGCCAGCTCTTCGATCTGGGCCACAATGGGCGGAATCCACGGCGCGTCTTCGGGGCCTGCGCGCAACAAGGCATCCCAGATGCGAAACGCCTGATCTGGCCGTCCTGTCTGGACCAGCATCAAACCCAGATAATAGCGCGCAGTGCTGTTGTCGGGGGCCTGCACCAATGCGGCGCGCAGGCTGGTTTCGGCCTCGGGAGAGACATAGCCGCCTGCTGCCAATACCTGCAATTCACCCAGATCGGCCAGATCCTGTGATGATACTTCAGCGCCTTTCAGGGTGACCACGCGCTGTTGTGCCGCCTTTGCTGCTAGAAAATTCCCCAGACGGCGTTCTTGTTGGGCCAAAAGCGTGTGCCCTTGCAAATCATCGGGCCGTTCGGCCACAGTGCTGCGCAGTTGGGACATTAGCGTTCTATAGCGGTCGTCCATTTCATCGGGATCGACAAAGGCGGGCAGGGAGGCTTCGGCAGCGGCCTGCCTTGGCCGGGTTTTGCGCACTTCCTCGGCAAAGGCGATGCGATCCTGCAGGCCCATATCGCTATAGCCCGGTTGCCCCAGCCACAGGTAGCTTGCGACACTGCCAAGAATGGCGATCATGATAATCGCGATAGCGATGCCCGCCGGAGCGTGGGATTTGCTGCGGGTATCGGATTTTTGCGCCTTATCGGCAGCAATCAGACGGCGCGCGACCTCGGCATGCACGCGTTCGGCATCCGCAGGAGCAATCACCCCGCGTGCTACGTCGCGGTCTACTTCGGCTAATTGCGCGCGGTAGACATCCATATCGGACGCAGCCCGTGGGGCAACATCACGATCCGCCCCACGCATAAGCGCGCGCAACAACACAGCCGCCACGATAAGCGTGATCACCGCTGCAATAACCCAAAACCCCAACACCGCCCGTCTCCTCGCGTTTGTCTGCCTTTCGTGTAATACGCACAGCGCCCAACCAAAAGAGCCCATCGTCCTGCCCGCGACGAATAGCCCTCCCTTGCCCCTGCTTGCGACCTATGTCGTAAAAAAGGTAAAGAGTGCCGCGGGGAGTATCCTCTTTTTCTGCGGTCTCCCCCATGAAAGAACCAAAGCGGGCATTGGCCCGATTCCATCTCATTTCTGCCTCAGGAACCCAGCGATGAAAAAATACTCCGTATTTGCAGTGGCCCGCGAAGCGATGCGCCATCACACCGGCTGGACCCGCGCATGGCGGGATGCCGCTCCGAAAAAGCATTATGACGCGATCATCATCGGGGCAGGCGGGCACGGGCTGGCCACGGCCTATTACCTGGGCAAAAACTTCGGCATCACCAATGTTGCGATCCTTGAAAAGGGGTGGCTGGGCGGCGGCAACACGGGCCGCAATACAACCATCATCCGGTCCAATTATTTGCAGGATCCATCCGCCGCAATCTATGAAAAAGCGCGCAGCCTGTATGAGACGATGTCGCAAGATCTCAACTATAATGTGATGTTTTCCCCACGTGGGCTCATCATGCTTGCACAAACCGAACATGAGGTGCGCGGATACAAGCGTACGGCCCATGCAAACATGTTGCAGGGCGTGTCGACTGAATTCATCAGCCCGCAACGCGTAAAAGAGCTGGTGCCGATCATCAATTTGGCCGGTCCCCGCTATCCTGTGCTGGGTGGCTTGTGGCAGGCCCGTGGCGGCACAGCGCGTCACGATGCCGTGGCGTGGGGCTATGCGCGTGCGTGCTCTGATATGGGCATGGATGTGATCCAGCAATGCGAAGTCACCGGTATCCGTTCGGAAGGTGGCAAGGTTGTGGGCGTCAGCACCACCAAAGGCGACATCGGCTGTGATAAGTTGGGCATGGTTGTGGCAGGGCACTCCGGCCATCTGGCCGATATGGCGGGTTTCCGTCTGCCCATCGAATCTGTGGCGCTTCAGGCGCTTGTGTCTGAACCGATCAAACCCTGTATGGATGTGGTTGTGATGGCCAACACTGTGCATGGCTACATGAGCCAATCTGATAAGGGCGAAATGGTTATCGGCGGCGGCACGGACGGCTATAACAACTACACGCAGCGGGGGTCTTTCCATCATATCGAGGAAACCGTGCGCGCCCTGATCGAGACCTTCCCCATGGTCAGCCGCCTCAAAATGCTGCGCCAATGGGGCGGCATCGTGGATGTCACCGGCGACCGCTCACCCATCCTGTCAAAAACGCCTGTCGACGGCATCTTTATCAACTGCGGTTGGGGCACCGGCGGATTCAAAGCGATCCCCGGCTCCGGCTGGGCCATGGCCGAGCTGATGGCCAAGGGCCGCTCGCCTTTGACAGATGCTTTTGGGTTGGAGCGCTTTACCGAAGGTCGGTTCATCGATGAAAGCGTTGCTGCGGGGGTCGCGCACTGATGTGCCGAGAGCTACCTAACATCTTTCAGCCTAGAGGGGAATTCGCCACGACAAGGCGTGAGAACGCTCTCAGGGCGACTGGGGTGCTGGTCTGGTTGTGGCTATCATTGTCGGCAGCTTTGCTATTATGGGGATCGTCGGGACAATTTCTGAGAGCCGGCTCAATAGGTATCCTTTATGCGGGTCTGCATTTTGGTATTTTTAGAACCCTGGTTGAGGACGCTGACAGATTAGTTTTTGAAACGGAGACAGGCGCGCGCTTAGCACTGCTTTATGTCTCTTACGTCGATCTGCACTTTGGTGACTACAAGGCTTCAATTACTAAGCTCGCTAGTTTCGATGAAGTGGTCGGCGATGAGGGGCAATCCATTGTGACAACGCAAAGGCGCAAGAACTATACAAAAGAGGCAACTGTGTTTTGCTTGGGCACTTTGCAATTGGGTTACGGTGACCTTCTTCACTGCTTAATTCACGGAAATGGATGGAAAACATGCTGATCGTATCCTGCCCTTGCTGCGGTGTGACCGCCGAGGAAACCGAATTTCACGCGCACGGCGAGGCGCATATCACGCGGCACGCGATGGGCGCGTCCGATGACAAGGTCGAAGAATACCTGTTCATGCGTAAAAACCCCAAAGGCGTGCATTTTGAGCGCTGGCGGCATCAATACGGATGCGGCAAGTGGTTTCATATGGCCCGTTGCACCATGACGCTGGAGGTCTTTGGCACCTATAGCGCGCAAACGCTGGAGCCGCCGCAGGAACTGCTGGCGCATATCGACGCGCGCCGCCCCGGTTGGAGGGAGACTGCATGATGCCCGCCTCCTGCCTGCCTGTTAACTCATATCTTTTGTCGGAGCATCGCGCATGAGCACCCGTCTTGCCACAGGTGGCCGCCTGTTGAACAAATCCAAGCCCGTCAAATTCCGCTTTAATGGCAAACACATGGACGGGTTTGAGGGCGATACGCTGGCCTCGGCCTTGCTTGCCAATGATCAGATGCTGGTGGGGCGGTCGTTCAAATACCACCGCCCGCGCGGCATTGTCGCCTCGGGCGCGGAAGAGCCCAACGGCCTTGTAAATCTTGGCGCTGAGGGCAAGTTCGAGCCAAACGCCCGCGTGACCACGACAGAGCTTTTCAACGGGTTGCGCGCCGAAAGCCAGAACCACTGGCCCAGCCTCGAGTTCGATGTGGGCGCGATTAACAAATACCTTGGCCGCTTTTTGCCAGCGGGTTTTTATTACAAGATGTTCATCCATCCACGCCCGCTGTGGAAACATGTCTATGAGCCGATTATCCGCCATTCTGCCGGGCTTGGCCGTGCGCCAAAGGCCCGCGATGAGGATACTTACGAGCATTTCCACAGCTTTTGCGATGTTCTGATTGTAGGCGGCGGTATTGCCGGGCTTGAGGCGGCACGTGTTGCGGCTCTCTCAGGGGCGCGGGTTATGCTGCTGGAGCAGACGGCCCATTGGGGCGGGCGTGCGCCCGTTGACGGCGGTGAGATCGACGGCGCGCCTGTGCAGGACTGGATCGACGCAACTGTGGCCCAGCTCGAAAAGTTGGAAAACGTCACAATGCGTCTGCGCACCATGGGCGCGGGGGTGTATGACCACGGCTATGTGCTCGGCTATGAACGCCTGACCGATCACGCGCCGCTGGCCAAAGGGCCACGGCATCGCCTGTGGCGTATTCGCGCGGGCCATATCATCACCGCAACCGGCGCGATTGAACGCCCACTCAGCTTTGCGGGCAATGATATCCCCGGCGTGATGTTGGCGGCGGCTGTGCGGGATTATGTGGTCAACTACGGGGTGTCGGTCGGGGACCGCACGGTTGTGGTGACCAATAATGACGATGCTTATCTCACGGCCTTTGCGTTGAAAAATGCAGGCCTCGATGTGCCCGCCATTCTGGACGCCCGCGTGCTGGCGCAAGACAGTGAAGCGATGGAGCAGGCCAAAGCCTTGGGCATCAGGGTGCTGATGGGCCACGCCGTGTCGAGCGTGAAGGGCGGCAAACGCGTGACAGGTGTTGCTGTGTGCTCGCAATCTGGCGAGGGGGCTGTGCTTGAAGAGATCGCGTGTGACGCGGTTGCCATGTCCGGTGGTTGGTCGCCGGTGGTGCACCTGTGGTCGCACTGCGGTGGCAAGCTGAGCTGGGATGAAACCAACGCCTGCTTTAGCCCTGATCCCAACCGCCCGCCGACAGGTACGGACGGGGGGCAGTTTGTCTCAACCGCGGGCGCGGCTTCCGGGACATTTGCGCTGGATGATCTGCTCAATGATGCCTTTGCCGCGGCGGATGGCACGCTGCGCTGTCTGGGCCGGAAACTACCCCGCGATGCCAAAGCCTCCAAGGGCGAGCGCCGCGCAGAGGCGCCGATGCTGCCGGTCTGGCTGATGCCGCAGGGGGCCTCGGTCAAGCTGCGGGAAAAGGCGTGGCTAGACTATCAGAACGATGTGAAAGTATCCGACGTTCGGCTGGCCGCCCAAGAGGGGTTTGTCAGCGTTGAACACGCCAAGCGCTACACCACATTGGGTATGGCGACGGATCAGGGTAAGTTAAGCAATATCAATGGCCTTGCGACACTTTCTCATGCAATGGGTGAAGATATTCCTGCGGTGGGGACAACCACGTTCCGCCCACCGTATCACCCGATTTCCATGGGCGCGATTGGTGGCGAGGCACGCGATGCAGCGTTCCAGCCGGTCCGCCAAACGCCCATGTATGACTGGCACCAAGCCAATGGTGCCGAATGGGAGCCTGTTGGCCAATGGCGCCGCCCCTATGCCTATAAGCAAGCGGGCGAGAGCACCCATGACGCGGTGATGCGCGAGGTCAGCAATACCCGTGAAAACCTCGGGCTGCTGGATGCGTCGACCTTGGGCAAGATCATCGTGAAGGGCCCGGATGCAGGCCGTTTCCTTGATATGATGTACACCAACATGATGAGCACGCTGAAGCCCGGCAAATGCCGCTATGGGTTGATGTGCAATGACAACGGCTTCCTGATCGACGACGGCGTGGTTGCGCGCATCGATGAGGACACATGGCTGTGCCACACCACCACCGGCGGTGCCGATAGCATCCACGCCCATATGGAGGAGTGGCTGCAAACCGAATGGTGGGACATGAAGGTCTACGTGGCCAATGTGACCGAGCAATATGCGCAGATTGCCGTGGTTGGCCCGAACGCCCGTAAGGCGCTCGAAAATCTTGGTGGTATGGATGTTTCGAAAGAGGCGCTTGGCTTCATGGAGTGGGCCGACGGTGAGATCGGAGGCTTTAAGTGCCGCGTCTACCGGATCTCTTTCTCTGGTGAGCTGAGCTATGAGATTGCGGTAGATGCGTGTCACGGGCAGGCATTCTGGGATGCGCTGATGGCGGTGGGCAGCGATTTGGGCGTTATGCCCTATGGCACCGAATGTCTGCACATCCTGCGCGCCGAAAAGGGCTTTATCATGATCGGGGACGAGACGGATGGCACGGTCATCCCGCAAGACCTCAATTTGCACTGGGCACTGAGCAAGAAAAAAGAAGATTATCTGGGTAAACGCGCCCATCTGCGCAGCCATATGGCAGATCCTGAGCGCTGGAAGCTGGTCGGGTTGGAGACAACGGATGGCTCGGTCTTGCCGGATGGGGCTTATGCCGTGGGCGAGGGCACCAATGCCAATGGCCAGCGCAACATGATCGGGCGCGTAACCTCTAGCTATATGTCGCCGACTTTGGGCAAAGGCATCGCTATGGGATTGGTTTTGCACGGGCCTGACCGCATGGGCGAGGTGCTGGAGTTCCCCGGAACCGATGGCAAAACCTATAGCGCGCGCATTGTCGATCCGGTTTTCTATGACAAAGAGGGAGAGAAGCAAAATGCATAACCCCGTATCTGCCCTCGATAATGCCAGCTATGACGCTGGCATTGCACATATTTCCGAACTGCCCCCGCAAGGCATGATCACCCTGCGCGGTGATCTGTCCGCCAAACCGTTGGTCAAGGCGGTTTCTGCCGCTGTCGCGCTCGGGTTGCCGGATCAGCGTGAATGTCTGTCGCAAGCGGATAAGGCCGTCGCGTGGATGTCTCCGGATGAGCTGTTGCTGACGTGCGCCTATGAGGACGCAGGCTCCATGCTTGCCACTTTGACGGCAAAGCTGGGCAAGGTTCATGCGCTGGCTGTCAATGTCTCGGATGCCCGTGCGGTGTTCGAGGTCCGTGGCCCCAACGCGCGGGAGGTTATGGCTAAGGTGACGCCAGTCGATCTGGCTCCGTCCGTGTTTACCACGGGCATGTTCCGGCGCAGCCGCATCGCGCAGGTGAATGCAGCATTCTGGATGACGCAGGAGGATTGCTTTCGGATCATCTGCTTCCGCTCGGTCGCGCAATATATGTTCGACGTGCTGAGCATCGCAGCGCAGCCCGGGTCCGAGGTCGGGGTGTTCAGCGACTGATACACGCAGTAGTTGACATAAGACAGCGCAGCATAAGATATTAGTTTCCAGATATAATTTGGAAGGAAGTCTGTGTTTCGCTCTATTGTTTTCGCCTTTGCCCTTATGTTTTCCCTTACGCCGCCTGCGTCAGCGGAGCCCCAGTTCCATGTCTGTAGCTTGCAGGGCAAGCGTATGCTGGGATGGATATCAGAAAGCATGGGTTTTATTTTTGATGGCAAGGGCGGTGTAGAGGTGATCGACGGTCTGATCCTTCACCATGTGGGGGAGCCGCTGGAAGCCAAGGCCAAGCGCCGTGGTGACAAGATCAAGGTGCAATGGGCAATTCACGGGGCAGAGAACAGTACCGGCCAACGCGTGTCCACCTTCAGTTTTACGGCCACATTGGACAGCAAGACGGGCGGGATCGTCGTCTACGCAAGACCTGTTGGCTATAGCAACAGGCTCAAAGGTGAGGGGACCTGCGAAATCCGTAAGGGCGCGAAGGGCTTCTTGCGGGGCTAAAGGCAAGTTTGCGCTTGCCAGCCCTTGACGCGGAGGCGTTACGCGCTTCATGTGCCATATACCTTTCAACATCTCAGGAGGCCACCAATGCCCTTTTCACTCCCCGATCTGCCATACGCCCACGACGCCCTTGCCGCCCATGGGATGAGCGCAGAGACGCTGGAATTCCACCACGACAAGCACCACAAAGCCTATGTTGTGAACGGCAACAAGGCGATCGAAGGCACCCCATGGGCCGATAAATCCTTGGAAGAGATCATCAAAGGCACCTACGATCCGAACACGGTTGCGCAAAACGGTATCTTCAACAACATCAGCCAGTTGTGGAACCACAACCAATTCTGGGAAATGATGTCCCCCGGTGTTTCCGAGATGCCAAGCGAGCTTGAAAAAGCACTGGTGGAAAGCTTTGGTTCGGTTGCGAAATTCATGGATGAATTTAAAGCCGCAGGCGCAGGCCAATTCGGTTCGGGCTGGGCTTGGCTGGTCAAGGACACAGACGGCGGCCTGAAGGTCACCAAGACCGAGAATGGCGTAAACCCGCTTTGCTTTGGCCAGACCGCGCTGCTGGGCTGTGATGTTTGGGAGCACTCCTATTACATCGACTTCCGCAATGCGCGCCCTGACTACCTGTCGAACTTCCTCGACAATCTGGTGAACTGGGAAAATGTCGCTTCCCGCCTGTGAGGCTGAGGGCGTTTTGCGCCTGAGCATTAAGCGACCCTGAAAATAAATAGCCCCGCAAGCCAGTCGCTGCGGGGCTATTTTTATGTCTTAGGCGGGTGCGAGATCTGTGGCGATCCCGTCCAGTGCAGCGGGCGCATCATCAACCCATGTCAGGAAATCCAGCAGGCTGTCGTCGGCAAAACCATGTCCGGTGACCGAGTTCATCAATTGCTTTAACGGATCCCAGTATCCGTTTGTGTTCAAAATATAAATCGGCTTCGCATGTAGGTCCAATTGCCGCCATGTCAGCACCTCGAACAGCTCGTCGAGCGAGCCTGCGCCGCCGGGTAGTAAAACCACCGCTTCGCAGTTCATGAACATGACTTTCTTCCGCTCGTGCATGGTTTCGGTCACGATGTATCGGGTCAGGTCGGTTTTGCCGACTTCCCAGTCTACCAGATGCCGGGGGATCACCCCAAAGGTATCACCGCCTGCGGCTTGGGCCGCGCGGGCCACACTGCCCATCAGGCCGACATCACCGGCACCATAAACCAGCCGCCACCCCCGTGCGGCAATGCCGGTTCCCAGCGCCTCGGCGGCGGCGGTGAAGGCGGGGGTATCACCGGGGCGTGAGCCGCAGAATACGCAAATTGATTTGACCGACATGGGAACCTCTTGCATCATTTGATGAATAACCGGACAGCGGGGGCTGCCATTTTGACCCTTGATAGTCTGTCCGCTACAAAGGCTCAACGCGTCGATGTACGCGCAGTGCAAACAAGGACGCAAGCGGATGGGTAAATCGGGACCAGCTTTGGGCGGCAATACAGGTGCCATGCTTGCGGGGGGCGGGATGTGTGTCGCTTTGGCGTTGGGGGCCTACATCGGTTTCGGGATGCCACAGCAAAGCGCACCACAGCCGGTTGCGCAATCCATCATTGATACCCCTGAGCCTGAACAGAAACCCGCCCCAGAGCCCGTTATCATCGCCCCACCAAACCCCAGCTTTGACGAGCTGCGCCGTGAGGCCGATGGCACGACAGTGATCGCAGGACGGGCCGAGCCACTGAGCGAGGTGAGCATCCTTCTGGACGGTGCTGAGGTAGCGACAACCACGGCCGATAGCGGAGGCGGATTTGCAGCGATCGCCGTATTGCCGCCCAAAAAAGAAGCACAGGTGGTCAGCCTCTCTGCCACAAGCGGTAACGAGACAACCGCCTCGCTGGACGAGATCATCCTTGCCCCCAATACACGCCCCGCGCCGGAAGCCGGGCCCGCCCCAACCCCCAAAGCAGAGCCGGAGCCTGTCGAGGTCGCTGCCGCAGATGCGGTGGCGGATCAGGTAGAGCCATCCGCACAGGCCGATACACCAGACAGCGCTGCGCAGGTCGCGGTTTTGCAGTCAAATGCGGATGGGGTAAGCCTGCTGCAATCGGCCCAACCCGAGGCGCTGACATCGGTGGAATTGGACACAATCGGCTATTCGGATCAAGGCGAGGTGCAGCTCACGGGGCGCGCACAGGCTGACACGGCACAGGTCCGCGTCTATCTTGATAACCGTTCGGTGATCACGCTGCCGGTTGGTACGGATGGTCGTTGGCGCGGTGATCTGCCGAATGTGGATGAGGGGGTTTATACCTTGCGGGTCGATGAGATCAGCGCGCAGGGTGATGTCAGCAGCCGTGTCGAGACACCGTTCAGGCGCGAGGCAACAGAGGTGTTGGCCGCCGCAACCCAAGGGCAGGATGGCCCCGTAAAAGCGGTTACCGTGCAGGCGGGAGCAACCCTTTGGGCAATTGCGCGCGACCGTTATGGGGACGGGACATTATTCGTGCGGGTGTTCGAGGCGAATGCCGACAGTATTCGCAATCCGGATCTGATCTATCCCGGGCAGGTATTCGATTTGCCGAACTAAGGTGGTCCTTGGGGGTTATTAGGCCTATGTAGCCAAAGGATAGCATAGGAATTTACATGCCCAGCGATACCACCGCCTCTCCTGTTAAAGACGCCGACCAAAAGCCGGCGATGACCGAAGCCGAAATTGCCGCCGAACAGGAACGGCAATCCAGCCTGCGCGTATTGCGCAAGGTGGCTCCATATTTGTGGCCTGCAGATATGCCATGGGTGCGCAAGCGGGTAGTCTGGGCGATGTTGGCGCTTGTGGTTTCCAAGCTGGTGACAGTGGCCACGCCGCAGTTCTACCGTGGCGCGGTGGACGCGCTGGGGGGCGAAGGCGTACCGATGCTGGCATTGGGCGCGATTGGCCTGACAATCGCCTACGGCATGGCACGGCTTATGGGCGTGGGGTTTCAACAATTACGCGATGCCATTTTTGCCAAAGTAGCACAGCGCGCATTGCGGATGCTGGCGCTCGAGACTTTCAACCACATCCACCGCCTGTCCATGCGCTATCACATCAGCCGCAAAACCGGCGGTTTGAGCCGGATCATTGAACGGGGTGTGAAGGGTGTTGAGTTCCTGTTGCGGTATTTGCTGTTCAGCATTGGACCGCTCATTCTCGAGCTGGCGCTGGTAGGGATCATTCTGACACTGCAATTTGATGCAAGCTATTTGTTGGTCGTAGGGGTGACGATCGCCGTCTACGTCTGGTTTACTTTTGCTGTCACCGAGTGGCGCGTGAAGCTACGCCGTCAGATGAATGATCAGGACACGGATGCCAACCAAAAGGCGATCGACAGTCTGCTTAACTATGAAACGGTCAAATACTTTGGCGCGGAAGAGCGCGAAGCGGCGCGCTATGACAGCGCGATGGCCGGTTATGAACAAGCCGCAATCAAGACGAATTATTCACTTGCTGCGTTGAACGCGGGCCAGTCGTTGATCATCACAATCGGTCTGGTGGTGATGATGGTGATGGCAGCCGTTGGCGTTCAGAACGGAGATTTGACCGTGGGCGATTTTGTGATGATCAACGCCTATATGATCCAGATCACCGTGCCGCTGAACTTTCTTGGCTCGGTCTACCGTGAAATCCGCCAGGCTTTGGTGGATATGGGGCAGATGTTCGATCTGCTGGAGCAACCGGCCGAGATTACCAACAAACCCGATGCGCCTGACCTGCAGGTTACCGGCGGTCAGGTGGTTCTGGAAAATGTGCATTTTGCCTATAATGCAGACCGCCAGATACTCAAAGGTGTGGATCTGGTTGCGCAGCCGGGGGAAACGGTTGCGATTGTCGGGTCCACCGGATCAGGGAAATCCACCATCGGGCGGTTGTTGTTCCGGTTTTATGATGTGCATGCGGGCAGTCTGAAGATTGACGGGCAGGATGTACGCGACGTGACGCAGAACTCGCTGCACCGGCAGATTGGCGTGGTGCCTCAAGACACAGTGCTGTTCAACGATACCATCGGCTATAACATCGCCTATGGCCGCGATGGGGCATCTCAGGAAGACATCGAAGATGCCGCGCGTGCCGCGCAAATCCACGATTTCATCATGGCGCTGCCCGAAGGGTATCAGACCTCGGTGGGCGAGCGTGGGCTGAAACTGTCAGGGGGTGAAAAACAGCGTGTGGGCATTGCGCGTACCTTGCTCAAGGATCCGCCGATCCTGTTGCTGGATGAGGCGACAAGCGCGCTGGACAGCGAGACCGAGCATGAAATTCAGGATGCGTTGCGCCGTGCAGGGCAGGGGCGCACGGTGCTCACGATTGCGCACAGGCTTAGCACGATTGCCGATGCGGATCGGATCATTGTGCTGGAAAGCGGTCATGTGGTCGAGCAGGGCACCCATGAGGCGCTGCTCGCGCAAGATGGGCGTTATG
Source organism: Sulfitobacter sp. (assembly GCF_039977885.1). Taxonomy (GTDB): domain Bacteria; phylum Pseudomonadota; class Alphaproteobacteria; order Rhodobacterales; family Rhodobacteraceae; genus Sulfitobacter. Next base: position 55,887 of record NZ_JBDWCI010000005.1, on the reverse strand, counting down.
CCCAGCTTTGGCATCGTCAGCAAAACGAGGAATAGGCACAGCGTTGGCCTTTGATGTCAGCCCCTGCGCGGTGGGCGGGGCTGACGGATCGTTCCTATGTGTCGCGCTTGCGGCTTATTCGGCAACTGCGGCGCCGGTCAGCTTGTCGAGCGCACCTGTCATCATTTTGATGTAAGGGGCATCCGCAGGCAGGCCGTGGACTGCGGCCATTTCGGCCGGTGCGTGATAAGCTACATGCACAACACCTTCGGCATCCGCATAGGCCAGAACGCGTAGTGGCAGATCAAGCCCTGCGGTTTGCCCGTCAAGCATGGCGGGTGTGCCCAGCTTGGGGTTACCAAAGATCAGCAATTGCGTCGGGCGCAGCTCCATGTCGACTTTTTGCGCGCCTGCTGCGTGATCCACGCGGGCAAATACCGTGGCACCGGCTGCGGTGACGGCCGCTTCGAGCTTGTCGATGGTTTGAGCTACAGAATGAGGGCTTGTTTTTGTGATGATTTCAGCATGTGCCGCTGTTGCGCTGATGGCAATGGCAGTGGCCGCTGCAATATTCTTGAGTGAGGAAGTCATGAGCGTTTCCTTTAAAAATTTTATTAAATCTAGTGATACGTGTCTTTCGTTATTGCGCGAGTGTACGGGGATCACGTTCACGTGATCGCACCTCAATGTGCCGGTTTGATATCTGTGGGGAGGGCATCGTTTTCCTCGATCCAGATGACTTCATTGGTGGTGCGGCGCTGTGTGTCCCGTTGCAATGCCCAATCGCGCGCCGCGCGGCTGGCACGGCCCATGGACATGCGCGCCAGAAGATGGGCTATCCAACGGGCGTAGGTCGCGGCCCAGACACGGATTGCCAACAGCGAAGGCGTCACCATTAATGTCAGCACCGTGGCCACCCCAAGGCCGAACACCACAGCCGTAGCCAGCTGCTTCCACCACAGCGCGGTGGGGCTGTCGATGGTATAGCCGCCCTGTGCAAAATCCAGCGATAGGCCGAACATCATCGGGGCAAGCCCTGCCATAGTGGTGATGGTGGTCAGTAAAACAGGGCGAATGCGCGCTTGGGCGGTGCGGATGATGGCCTCGATCCGCGGCATGTATTGGCTGAACTCCTGATAGGTGTCGATCAGGATGATGTTGTTGTTCACCACAATGCCGGCCAGCGCCACAATCCCCGTACCGGTCATAATAATCGAGAAAGTCTGGTCCATCACCAACATCCCGATCAGCACGCCAGTTGTGGACAGCACAACGGCAAGAAGCACCAGAATGGCGTTATAGAAGGAATTGAACTGCGCCAGCAGGATGATGAACATCAGCCCAAGGGCCGCGGTAAAGGCGGAGCTGAGAAAGGCCTGGCTTTCTGCCTGATCTTCCTGATCGCCGGTCCATTCATAGGTGATGCCATCGGGTAGATCGGCCGTTTCGATCCATTTCGAAATCTCCGCGATCCGTTCATTTGCGTTGATCGGCACCAGCCGCAACCGCAAGGAATCGTATTCTTCTTGCAGGTCCAGCCCCTCGGCCAATGCTGTTGTATCGGTGATCTTGTAGCCTGTGCCATCAAGGGCAGTAAAATCGGCATCCTGCCCTGCAGGGCGCAGGGTGGCTAGGGTAGCGGGGGCATCGCCCTGATCCCCTCCGTGGGATACTTTTACCGCCTTTACCAAACCCGGTGTCACATCGGCTTTCACGTCCATATAACGTTTCTGGTCAATGCGGCTGATCTCGGCCAGTTTGGGAACCGGCGTGCGGGTGATGAAGTTGGACAGCGGCACAAGACCATCTGCCGTGCGCACCTTCAGGTTGTCGAGCGTGCTGAGCAAGCGGTCCTGTTCGGGCAGGCGCACACGGATGTCGATTTCCTCATCCGAGGTATCTACGCGCATTGTGTCCAGCAACAGGCCACGTGTGACCAGCTGCACCATAGCACCCACGCTCACAACATCCGCGCCGTATTGGCCGGCTTTCTCGACGTCCACGTCGATCTGCCAGTCGATGCCGGGCAGGGGGCGGGTGTCTTCGGTAAGCGTAAGCCCGGGGACGGTATCAAAGTGATCGCGCACCATGCCCGTGGCGGCGATCAGCTCATCAAAGCGGTCGCCCTTGAGGCGCAGATGAACCGGCTTGCCGGACGCAGGCCCACGCGAGAGCGCAAGCACTTCGATCCGGATGCCGGGAATGGCCGAGAGCTGTTCTGTGAGTTCGGCCACAACGATATCGCCGTCCAGCTCGGGGCGCAGGGCGCGGTCCTCCCAAGGGATTGTCTCAAACTGGATTTGCCCGATCAGGTCTTTGGGGGCTGATGAGCCACTTGTGTTGCTGTCCAAACCGCCTTCGCCGGCAAAGGCAAATGCGGTCGCAATGCCGGGGTGCTTTAGCACGATGGCTTCGGCCTGCCGCAACAGATCATCTTTTTCCGTCAATGAAATGTTGCCGCGTGCCAGAACGTAAACGATGGCTTGTTCTGGTTCGGATTCCACAAAGAACTCGACGCCTTTAGAGTTGTTGGAAAAGAAGATCAGCGTGGTGCCCACAAAGACAAACACAACGCCGCACATGACAAGCGGCATCACCGGATTGCCGACGATAAATTCAATCAAGCGCCCGAAAGGCGAGCGTCTGTAGCCTGCGTTGATACGGTCGGGCGCGCGGCGAAACAGCTTTGAGGCGAGCCAGCGGCCGATTTTGCCCATGCGGGTCAGAACGGCAAATAGCGCCAGAAGAAACAGCATGAAGCCTGCCAAAGCCACAAGCAATACCGCCACAGCGATCAGGACAAGGGCAAAGACTTTTGCAAAGGTAGGGATCACCGAAGTCAGCAGGTCCAACCCGTCCATCGCCGCGAAATTCGCGCTGATCCATTGGAACAACAATCCTGATTGCGCGCCCTTGGGTGCCAGCAATGCCATCGCGGGAAAGATCATTGCAAAGGCGGCCGGGAACAGCAGTAGATGCAGATACCAAGGCAGCGATGCGATGCGCTCCATATTGGAAGCCATCCATTGCTCCAGACGGCCGGTCACGCCGCCCATGACCGGCAGGTACACCAACGCCACCACCAGCGAGGCAGACAGCACAAAGATCAGCGTCACGGGCAGCATTCCCATGAACTCACCGGGGACGCCGGGCCAGAACAGCATCGGCAAAAAAGCGCACAGGGTTGTCGCAGTGGACGAGATGACCGGCCAGAACATCCGCTTGGCCGCGGTGACGTAGGCCTCCATCGGGCCTTTGCCCTCTTGTTGTTGCTGGTCGGCGTATTCGACCACCACAATTGCGCTATCCACCAACATGCCGACGGCAAGGATCAGGCCGAACATCACGATGTTCGAGATGGAAATGCCCATCAGCGCCAGAAAGGCAAAGCACAACAGAAACGATGTCGGAATCGCAAAACCCACAAGCAATGCGGCACGGATGCCAAGGGCGGCCAGCACCACAATCATCACCAGCGCAATCGCCGTGAACACCGAGCCAAGCAATTGCTGTACCATCGAATCCACAACGCGGCTTTGATCGTTGGAGGTGCCAACCTCGACCGCTGTGCGCAGCTCCTCTGGCCAGCCTGCGCTACGCTCGGCCACCATGGTTTTCACCGCCGAAGCCGTATCAATCAGGTTGAACCCTTTTCGTTTGACCACCTGAAGCGCGACCGTGGACTGCCCGTCAAAGCGTGCAGTGCCTTCGCGGTCTTCGAATGTCAGGTGGATCTGCGCCAGATCGCCAAGGGTGACAACACGGTCGCCATTTGTTTTGACGGGCAGGTCATACACGTCTTGCGGGTCATCAAAGCTCGACGGGATCTTGACCGAAAACGCGCCATTGCTGGTTTCGACCTCACCTGCGGCGATCAACTGGTTGTTGTTCTGTACCGTCTCGATCAGCTCGTTCGCGGTGACGTTGTAGGCCTCGAGCTTGAGCGGGTCGATCAGCACCTCCAGCATTTCGTCGCGGCTGCCCGCGATGCCGGCCTCTAGCACGGCGTCCATGCCTTCAAGGTCGTCTTGAAGCTGTTTGGCATAGCGCGCCATGGTGCGTTCGGGGACAGGGCCGGTCATATTGACGATGATGATCGGGAATTCGGAAAAGTTGATCTCGTTGATGCTGTAGGTCTCGGCACCTTCAGGGAACTGCGCCTCGGCGGTGCCCATGGCATCACGCACATCCGCAATGATCGAGGTCTTGTCCCAGCCGAATTCGAACTCAAGCGCGAGGCCCGCGTAATTCTCGGCGGCAGTGCCGGACATGGTTTTGAGACCGTCCAGATCGCTCAGCTCGGTCTCCATCGGTTTGAGCAGCAGCGTCTCTGCGTCAGCGGCGGAAATGCCGGGGAAGGGGACGGACACAAACAGCGCGGGGATCTCGATATCCGGCTCGCCCTCTTTGGGCAGGGTGGTGTAGGCAAAAGCCCCCACAACAAGGCTCAGCAGGATAAAGGCCAGCACCATTCGGGCGCGCGAGGCGGCCCAATCGACGATGCCGGTCATTGTGTGACCTCCCACGGGGTTGGCGCGACCTCAACGCCTTTGATGACGTATTCCTGCCCTACCACAATCACATCCGCCGTCTCGGGCAGGCCCGTCACCCAAATGCCGTCAGCGGTGTCGCGGATAATCTCGACCGGATAGAAATCTACGATGTTGTCGGGGGTCACCACGCGCAGGCCCAGCGTGCCATCGGCATTCAGGGTAAGTGAGCTTTGTGGCACCAGATGGGCCATAGCACCGTCCGAAGAGATCAGGATTTCTGCTGTTTGCCCGTCGCGGATTTTCAGCTCGGGGTTTGGCACGTTGATTTCGGTCAGGAAGGTGCGTGTTTCCGGATCGGCAGAGCGCGAGATAAAGGTCACGGCCCCTATCACTTCTCCGCCCCCTGCGGCCAGACGTGCCCGCGCCATTGCACCCACGCGCACGCGGTTCACTTCGGTCTCGGGCAGGAAGCCTACTAATTTGACCGGATCAAGCTGGATAATGGTGCCGCAAAGCGCCCCCGCCTGCAAAAGCGAGCCAAGCTCGGCTGTGTCGCTTTCCAACAGGCCGCTAAAGGGGGCTTTGATCACCAGATGCTCCAACTCGGCTTGGGCCACGGCGACAGCGGCAGTTGCGGCCTCAATTCCCGAGCGGGCCGCACGCAGGCCAGATTGGGCTGAGCTCACGCTTGCCTCGGCGGCGGCCACGGCCGCGTCCGAGCTGGCAAGCTGGGTGGTCGAGGCAAAGCCGTCCTCATTCAGACGGGCCGAGGCATTCTGATTGATCTTGGCTTCAGCCAGAAGCGCCTTGGCCTCTTCCACGCGGGCTTCGGATTCGGGGACGCGCGATTCTGCTTCGGCCAGTTCTGCGCGGGCTTGGGCCAATGCGGATTGCCGCGTGCCTTCTTCGAGGCGGCACATGGTTTGGCCTTCGGAAATATGGGTGCCCTTGCGCAGCGGCTCGGATACGACCACGGCTGTGGTTTCGGCGCGCAATTCGACCTGGCGTGCGGCGGCGGTCTGACCGCGCAGCACGACGGCGCTGTCGATCTGTTCGGCAGAAAGCGTTTTAACAACGACCTTTACCTTCTTTTTCCCTGCTAGTGCGGCCCCGTCCTCAGGCTTGACCTCGGCCTCAGGATTTTCCTCCGCCTCGGGGGCAGAGCCAATCAGTGCCATTAATGTAGGCCGTTCAATCACAGCCATGTATAAAATCACAGCCAAGGCGGTGGCAGCTAGAACGGGAAAAATGCGCATCAAAGCCTCATAAAATTAGTCAAGAGCCTCCCGAAAATAGGGGGATGCCCGATATTGAGATCAGTTCTAGCGTAACAAAAGTGAACCGACCAGTTCATTTATTCGGATTTCCCCGCAGTAAATCGTCGCAGGCAGCCTGTGTGGCTGCAACCGCTAAGTGCTTTTGAAAAGGCCTTCGGTCTTGGCTTGGGCGGGCGGCTTCGTTATGAGAGGCAAAACACAACTGCTAAAGGCCACGCCCGCATGAGCAACAGCGACGGATTTATCGAAGAAGTCACCGAGGAACTGCGCCGCGACCAGATGATGGCAAAGCTCAAGCGATATGGCTGGATCGGGGTGCTTGTGGTGCTGGCAATCGTTGGTGGTGCCGCTTTTACAGAATACCGCAACGGGCAGGAACGCGCACAAGCCGAAGCATTGGGCGATGCCGTTCTGGCCGCGCTCGATAATGAGGATCCGGCGCAAAGCGCTGCGGCAATCGATGCGCTCGATGCGCCCGACCCCACAGCCGGTGCGGTTTTGTCATTGCTGGCCGCGTCCCAGCAATTATCCGCCGAAGACCGCGCAAGTGCGGTGGAAAACCTCAATGCAGTGGCGCTGAACGGGGATGTCCCCGAAGTTTACCGCCAGATCGCGAGCTTCAAGGCATTGACGCTTCAGGCAGATACGCTTGATGCCGCTGCGCGCAAGCAGGGCTTTGAGGCCCTTGAGGGCGCAGGCGGAAGCCTGCGTTTGCTGGCCCGCGAACAGCTCGCGCTTATCGCAATTCAGGAAGAAGACCCCACAGCCGCAATCGAGATCTACCAAAGCATCCTGAGCGATGCCGAAGTCACGCCGGACTTGCAACAACGTGCATTGCAGGTGATTGTGGCCTTGGGTGGTGAGCCAGATCTGACATCGGCCCCGACGAATATTAATAACGGATAACGATGCCGCGCCTGTGTGTGCCGCCTAGACGGTGCAAGGGTGCAGAACCAGACCAGAGTGAGCAGGCCATGACACATTTCAGCTTTTCCATGCAGCGCAAGCAGTGGTCGGCACGGCGCGCTGTTGTTGCGGGCCTTCTGGGCGGCGCTGCTTTCTTGGCAGCCTGTAGCGAGCCGGAGGTTGTTCTGCCGGGGCAGCGCGAAGACATTCGTTCGGTCCTGTCTGATGGTGGCGTTGACCAAAGCGGTCCGGTTGCATTCGCAGGCAATCAGACGCGGGCGATTTCGTTACCTGCCACACGGGTAAACGCGGATTGGACACAGACGACGGGCACGCCTGCCACGCGTGTCAACCATCCGGCGCTGGCCGCGGCACCAACGCTGCGCTGGGTTGCCAATATCGGCAATGGCGACAGCCGCAAATTCCGCATCACCGCAGCGCCGGTTGTCTCGCAGGGGCGGATTTTCACGCTGGATTCGCAGTCTGTGATCACTGCAACCTCAACCGCAGGGGCGACGCTATGGCAGGCCGATCTGCGGCCGCCGCGCGATAAAGAGGGCGATGCCACAGGAGGTGGCGTCGTTGTCTTTGGCGATACGGTCTATGCCGCCACCGGTTTTGGCGTGCTGACGGCGCTTGATGCGACCACAGGGGCGGTGCGCTGGACGCAACAACTGGGCGGCAGCAGCACTGGCGCACCGGCGGTTTCCGGCGATCTGATTTATGTTTTGGCAGGCGATAACACCGGTTTTGCGATTAACCGCTATGATGGCACTGTGGCATGGGAGCTCAACACGTCTGAGTCTCTGGGCAATGTTCTTGGTGCGCCGGCACCTGCTGTGACCGATGAATTCGCAGTCTTTGCATTCGGATCGGGCGAGGTTCAGGGGGTGTTCCGCCGCGGCGGGTTGAGCCGTTGGGATACGTCCGTTGTGGGTAAACGCGCTGGCCGCGCCCTGAGCAATACCTCGGATATCACTGCACCGCCTGTGGTGTCGGGAAATACCGTTTATGTGGGCAACCAATCGGGCCGCATCGCCGCGCTTGAGCTGGATTCGGGCAGCCGTATCTGGACCGCGCGGGAGGGGGCTGTCGGCCCTGTCTGGCCAGCGGGCGATAGTGTTTTCGCGGTGAGCGAGCTTAATGAATTGATGCGTTTGGATGCCTCGGATGGCTCCAAAATCTGGGGCGTTGAACTGCCCAACTTTATCAAACGTAAACCGCGCCGTCAGGGTGCAGTAATGACCCATCACGGCCCGATCGTTGCGGGCGGACGTGTGATCATTGCCTCCAGCGATGGATTGCTGCGCAGCTATGACCCGACCAATGGGGCCTTGCTGGCCAGCACCGAACTGCCCGGTGGTGCGACCTCGGATCCGGTGGTTGCAGGCCAGACTTTATATGTGGTTAACGCCAACGGCGAGCTGCTGGCTTACCGCTAAAGACCGATCAGCGGAGGCGGGGATTTCTGCTAGGGCTTTCGCCCCGCAGCGCTTTGCGGTATGGCGCGTGTCTATAGACCGCTTCGGAGCATCCTGATGTCCTTCACCCTCGCAATTGTGGGCCGCCCTAATGTGGGTAAATCCACACTGTTCAACCGCCTCGTCGGCAAGCGCCTTGCGTTGGTTGATGACCAACCTGGTGTGACACGTGATTTGCGCGAAGGGGCGGCACGGCTTGCCGATCTGCGCTTTACCGTGATTGATACCGCCGGTCTGGAAGAGGTCACCGACGACAGCCTTCAGGGCCGGATGCGCCGTTTGACCGAACGCGCGGTTGATATGGCCGACATCTGCTTGTTTATGGTGGATGCCCGGACGGGTATTACCCCCTCTGATCTGGTATTTGCCGACATCCTGCGCAAACGTTCGGCCCATGTGATCGTTGCGGCGAATAAAGGTGAAGGCAAAGCCGCTGATGCCGGTGTGCTCGAAGCCTTTTCGCTGGGCCTCGGAGAGCCGATCCGCTTGTCAGCGGAGCATGGCGAAGGCATGAGCGATCTTTACACGCAGCTGATGCCGCTTGCCGACCAGTTCGCGGAGCGCGCGACCGAGGATGCGCCGGAAATTGATGTGGATGTCGATGAGGATGACGACGAAGACGCCGTGCGCGTGCCCACCCGCGCGCGCCCGTTACAAGTGGCTGTTGTCGGACGCCCCAATGCGGGTAAGTCCACGTTGATCAACCAGATTTTGAAAGAAGACCGGCTGTTGACCGGCCCCGAAGCGGGGATCACCCGCGATGCGATCTCGCTGACGACTGAATGGGCGGCAGGGTTTGATACAGCCCCCGTGCCGATGCGCATATTTGACACTGCGGGCATGCGCAAAAAAGCCAAGGTTCAGGAAAAGCTCGAGAAGCTGAGCGTCAGCGATGGTTTGCGAGCGGTAAAATTTGCGGAAGTTGTGGTTGTTCTACTGGATGCCGAGATCCCGTTTGAGCAACAGGATTTGCGCATCGCCGATCTGGCCGAACGCGAAGGCCGGGCCGTGGTTATTGCCGTGAACAAATGGGACATCGAGGAAGACCGTCAGGCCAAGCTGAAAGAGCTCAAAGAGAGTTTCGAGCGGCTGTTGCCACAGCTGCGCGGCGCGCCGCTGATTACAGTGTCCGCCAAGACGGGCAGGGGGCTTGACCGTCTGCACCAGGCGATCATGCGTGCCTATGAAATGTGGAACCGCCGCGTGACCACGGCGCAATTGAACCGTTGGCTTGCCGGTATGATGGAGGCGCACCCGCCCCCTGCACCGCAGGGCAAGCGCATCAAGATGCGTTACATGACCCAAGCGAAAACGCGGCCTCCGGGGTTTGTGGTAATGTGTAGCCACCCTGATAAGGTGCCAGACAGCTATAGCCGCTATCTGGTCAATGGTTTGCGCATTGATTTTGACATGCCCGGCACGCCGATCCGGCTGTGGATGCGCGGTCAATCTGATGCGAACCCCTATAAGGGCCGCAAAAAGGCCGCGCCTTCCAAGCTGCGTAAGCACACAGGCGCCAACCGCAATGACGGCAGCAGATAATCAGCAGGTGGATGGCGTGCCGGTCATCGGCTGGCGCGCCACGCCTTGAAGGTCGGCAGGATCATGGCCAGCGCCCCCCCTGCGGCAAGCGCTGCGACGGTGATATCTTGCGTCAGGTTCTGTACAACGACAGCAGCAAGTGCCCAGATCACGCCAATGCCATAGCTGGGCGCGCGGCGCAGTTGGTTTTGCACCCCGGAGGCAAGCACCAGCGCCAGAAAAAGCGCCACTAATGCAGCCGTGGTTTCATCCGCATATCCGTATCCAGCCGCCAGAAGCCCTAGCGAAACACAGGACGCTGCGCTGAGCCAGCCGGCATAAAGCCCCACAGGCAGGGCCGCTGCCCAACGGTCCTGTCGCGGGCTGCGGAACAGGGCCAGCAGGGCTGGAACCAGCATGGCCCAGATCAGCACGGTGGCCCAGATGGGGCTTTGCAATGCGACAGGTAACCATACCGCTCCGGTCAAAAGCGAGGGGATCAAGGCAAGTCGCATGGCATGCCATGCCGGATCATCACGGCGCCTCCATAGACCAAAGCCCAGACCCGCAATCAGCCATAGGTAAATCACCCCCCAAATCGCAAAGGCATAGCCCGCCGGTTGAACAGGGGGATTATTCTGCGGAATCGGAAAGCGGTCGGGGTCAAATCCGCCAAAACCAGGCACTAACAGAGGCGACAGTGCAAACAGCATTGCCGAGATAAATGCCAAAATGGCGGTTGGTATACGTGACATCTGGCGCTTTCTGGTGAACACTCGGGTTGCGCGATAAGATAAAGCACAAAGGAATTTTGCCAATGGCACGGATCGCTATTTTCTGCGATGGCACATGGAACTCGCCAACAATCGAACAGCCCACCCATGTGGTGCGCCTGTTTGATAGTACCCCCAGAACCAATGCCCAGCATACCCATTATTTCGAAGGTGTCGGCACAGGCGACGAAGCCCCTGGCTTTTTGGCCAAGGCATTGATGAAGCTTGGCGGCGGAGCGTTCGGTTGGGGGTTGGATGCGCATATCAAACGGGCCTACACAGCCCTTTGTGCGCAGTATGAGGCGGGTGACGAGATTTTCGTTTTCGGCTTTTCACGCGGTGCCTATACTGCGCGTTCGTTGGTGGGCATGATCCGTAAATGCGGGATTGTCGCTGACCCGACAGCCGAAAACGTCGAGAAAGCGTTCAGATTGTACCGCAAACGCGGGGCCGAAAACCATCCTGACGCGCTGCATGTTATGCAAACGCGCCGGTCGCTGTCACCTCATGCGGCGACGTCGGAGGCCGATTTGTCGTGGCGGTTGACCCACCCGTGGCCGGGGATGCCGGGCAATCATCATAAGGTGCAGATCGCCTATCTTGGCGTCTGGGATACGGTGGGATCGCTCGGACTGCCTGCGCCGCTGCTGGGTCCGGTGGCCACGTTGTGGAATAAGAAATACAGCTTTCACGATCTCACGCTTACCTCGCTGGTCAAGGCAGCGCGCCATGCTGTGGCGCTGGACGAACGGCGGGTGTTCTTTAAGCCGACCTTATGGAGCAATCTGGAGGCCTCGCGGGAGGACGGGGGCCTGAACAAGGGCGACCGGAGCGCCACACGCCCCTATCAGCAACAGTGGTTTGTCGGCACGCATTCCATGGTGGGCGGCTCAGTGAAAACAGCGCGGCCGCTTGTGTGCGAAACGCTGGCATGGATTGCGCAGGGCGCTCAGGACGCTGGGCTTGAGATTGCTGCGGATGATTTGCTTGATGCAGCGCCCGATCCGCTGTCCAACAGTCTCGCACTGAGCCAGCCGCCGTGGTTGTACAAGATCGCAGGGCATCTGCTGAAATGGCGCGCAGGGCCGGGGCATCCGATTGATCTGTCGTCAAGCGCTGAGGCGCGGATCAAGGGGCGGCATGACTACCGCCCCCGTTCATTGCAAAATCTTATGCCGCATTTGTTTGGCAAACCACCCACAGACGGGGAAGAGTCCTAAACCAGCGTGCCGTCCAGCCCCAGCGTGGTCTTGCCGCCCAGATAGGGCGCAAGCACCGCGGGCAGGACCACAGTGCCATCCGCCTGCTGGCCGTTTTCCAGCACCGCAATCAGGCAGCGACCGACGGCAAGGCCGGACCCGTTGAGGGTGTGCACGAACTGCGGCTTGCCGCCGCCCTCGGGTTTGAACCGCGCGTTCATGCGGCGGGCCTGAAAATCACCGGTGGTCGAGACCGAGCTGATCTCGCGGTAGGCATCCTGACCCGGTAGCCACGCTTCGATGTCATAGGTGCGGCGCGCGCCGAACCCCATGTCGCCGGTGCATAGGATTACCGTGCGGTAGGGCACGCCAAGCGCCTCAAGCAGGCCTTCGGCACAGGCCAGCATCCGCTTTTGCTCGGCGTCAGATTCCTCGGGCAATGTGACCGAGACCATTTCCACTTTTTCAAACTGGTGCTGGCGCAACATGCCGGACGTATCACGCCCCGCCGATCCTGCTTCTGAGCGGAAGCATAGGGTGTGCGCGGTCATCCGGCGCGGAAGATCGCCAGCTTCCAGCACCTCACCCGCGACGGTATAGGTCAACGGCACCTCGGAGGTGGGCACCAGCCACATGCCTTCTTCGGTTTTATAGCTGTCTTCACCGAATTTGGGCAGCTTATCCGTGCCATACATGGCCTCGTCACGCACCAGAACAGGGGTGTTCACCTCGGTCAGCCCGTTGGTGTCCACATGCGTGTCGAGCATGAATTGCGCCAGCGCACGGTGGATGCGTGCCACGCCGCGTTTGAGCATGACAAACCGCGCGCCCGAAGTTTTTGCCGCAGTTTCAAAATCCATCGAGGCGGCAACACTGTCGAGCTCGAAATGTTCACGCGGTTTAAAGTTAAAGGCGGGGACATCGCCCCAACGCTTGACCTCGACATTGTCGGTCTCATCCGCGCCCTCGGGCACGTCTTCGGCGGGGCTGTTGGGGATACGGGCCAGCATATCAGTCAGCTGGGCATCCAGCTCCTTGGCTTCGGCCTGTAGTGCCGCAACTTCCTTTTTCTTTGAGGACGCGACGCTTTTGAGATGGTCAGCCTGCTCAAATTCTTCATTGGCCATCATACGTCCGATTTGCCCTGCTGCTCGGTTGGCCTCAGCGGCAGCGGCTTCGGCGGCCTGAATTTTGGCGCGTCTGGCCCCGTCCAGCTCAAGGATTCGGGACGACAGCGCCGCATCACCGCGCCGCGCCAATGCGGCGTCAAAAGCATCCGGGTTTTCGCGAATGGCACGAATGTCATGCATCTGTCTGTCCTTTGTGTAACTGAATCGTATGCGCCGCCTTATGGCTGATTATTTCATGCCAGAATAGAGGGGGCCGTCGCACAGATGGTAAAACTGTGTGGGTGCTGCTGTATTTGGGGTGCGACGACTTGCAAAGCCGTTAACCGAGGCATAGGTTCTGCCGGACTTCAGACACGCAGGCCAAACGCGCCGCGCGGCACTTAAAGGAACGACTTTCATGGCTGGTATCGAGCAATTTATCCCCCTTATTCTGATCTTTGCGATCATGTATTTCCTGCTGATCCGTCCGCAGCAGAAAAAACTGAAGAATCATCAGGCGATGGTTGCAGCACTGCGCCGTGGCGATCAGGTTGTGACCCAAGGCGGGATCATGGGCAAAGTCACCAAGGTTAAAGACGACGATGCCGAGCTGGAAGTCGAGATTGCAGAAGGCGTAAAGGTTCGTGTGATCCGCAGCACGATCGCAACTGTGGTCAACAAGACCGAACCAGCAGCCTAATCCTGCACCACACGACATAGTAAAAGGCGGGCGGTTCATGCTCCAGATATCCTTTTGGAAACGCTTCTCCATCTGGCTGACCTGTGCGGTCGGCCTTTTGCTTGCGATGCCCAATGCATTCTATGGCCCCGTCGAGAGCCATAACGACGCGGTCAAGGCGATCGAGCTGTCCGGCGCCACGCCCGAGCTGGAAGCACAGCGCGCACTTTGGCCCGATTGGCTGCCCAACGGGCTTGTCAATCTGGGGTTGGATTTGCGCGGCGGTGCCCATCTTTTGGCCGAGGTGCGGGTGCAGGATGTATATGCTGCCCGTCTTGAGGCGATGTGGCCCGAAGTGCGCGACGGGTTGCGCGGGCTGACGCCCGTGCGCCGTCAGGAAGCGCCAGCCGGTGAATTGCGGGTCCGCCTGAGCGATCCCGACAAGATGGCCGAGGCATTGCAGGTTGTGCGAGGCTTGGCCACGCCTGTGCAGACCCTAACCGGTGTCGGCTCTAACGATATCGAGGTCAGTGGCAACAGCGGTGTTATCACGGTTGTTCTGTCCGACGCAGAGAAAGCTGCCAGTGACGAGCGCACGATGCAGCAAAGCCTTGAGATTGTGCGCCGCCGTATCGACGAGGTCGGCACACGCGAACCGACGATCCAGCGCCAAGGCGCGGACCGGATTCTAATTCAGGTTCCCGGTGTCGGATCGGCGGCGGAGCTGAAGGAAATCATCGGCACAACCGCGCAGCTGACGTTTAACCCCGTCGTGCGGATTTCCACCAATGAGAATGACACACCGGGCATCGGCAACGCGTTGGTCCCTTCGCTTGATCAACAGGGCCTTTTCTATGTGATCGAAACCGCGCCTGTCGTCACAGGTGAGGAGCTTGTCGATGCGCAGCCCAGTTTTGACCAGAACGGTGCGCCTGCGGTGAATTTCCGCTTTGACACGACCGGCGCACGCAAATTTGGTGAATACACTGCCGAGAACATCGGATCTCCTTTCGCGATTGTACTCGATAACGAGGTGGTAAGCGCCCCGACAATCCAAAGCGCGATCCCGGGCGGTTCCGGCATTATTACGGGTAACTTTAACGTCGAAGAATCCACCCGACTTTCCGTTCTGCTGCGGGCGGGGGCCTTGCCGGCCAAGCTTGATTTCCTTCAGGAAAGCACCATCGGCCCGCAATTGGGTCAGGACAGTATCGAGGCGGGCAAAATTGCGACAGGCGTCGCATTCGCCGCTGTGCTGTTCTTCATGTGGGCGTCTTATGGCTTGTTCGGTATATTTGCCAATCTGGCCCTGATCATCAACGTCGGGTTGATGTTCGGCTTGCTGAGCCTGATCGGTGGCACGCTTACCTTGCCGGGGATTGCGGGCATCGTGTTGACGGTGGGTATGGCGGTGGATGCCAACGTGCTGATTTTTGAACGTATCCGCGAGGAACTGCGCACGGCAAAAGGGCCAGCACGCGCGATTTCGCTGGGATATGAACGCGCGCTTAGCGCCATTCTGGATGCCAACATCACGACCTTCATTACGGCTGTGATCCTTTTTGCCATTGGCTCTGGTCCGGTGCGCGGGTTTGCGATCACGCTGGGAATTGGTATTCTCACGTCGGTCTTCACGGCAATTTATGTAACACGTCTGATGGTGGTTATCTGGTTTGAGCGCCGCCGTCCCAAAACGATAGAGCTTTGATATGCGCCTCAGACTTGTAAAGCAGGACACTAATTTTGACTTTTTCAGCCGCTGGAAACTGTGGCTGGGGATTTCCGCTGTCATGGTCATCGTGGCCTCGGCGTCATTCCTGGTTCAGGGATTGAACTATGGCATCGATTTCAGAGGCGGTACGACGATCCGAACGGAGTCTCCGCTGCCCGTAGATGTCGCAGAATACCGTGATTCCATGGCCGGCCTCGAGTTGGGCGATATCAACATCACCGAGGTTTTTGATCCGCAGTTTCGCGAAGACCAACATGTCGCCATGATCCGCATTCAGGCGCAGGACGAACAGGAAGCCGTCAGCGCCGAGACCATCGACGCGGTCGAGGCGGCACTGCAAGTGGTACGCCCCGAGATCAAGTTTATCTCGGTGGAATCGGTCGGGCCGAAAGTTTCAGGCGAATTGATCAACACGGCGATTCTGGCTGTCACGCTCGCGATTGGTGCCGTGTTGATCTATATCTGGTTGCGGTTCGAATGGCAGTTTGCTGCGGGCGCTGTGCTTGCGCTGGTGCATGACGTGGTCCTCACCATTGGTGTATTCTCAGAGCTTCAAATCCGCTTTGACCTTGCCATTATCGCGGCATTGTTGACGATTGTCGGCTACTCGCTCAACGATACTGTGGTGGTGTTTGACCGTGTGCGTGAAAACCTGCGCAAATTCAAAAAACGCCCGTTGAAAGAAGTGCTCAACATCTCGATCAACGAAACGCTTAGCCGTACATTCATGACCTCTTTCACCACCTTGCTGGCGTTGATTGCGCTGTTTGTGTTGGGTGGGGATGTGATCCGCGGCTTTGTCTTTGCGATGATCTGGGGTGTGATTGTGGGGACTTATTCCTCGATCTTTGTTGCCTCTGCCGCGCTGCTATATTTTGGCGTGAAACGGGACTGGTCCAAAAAAGACGCGAACGCGGGAAATCAATACGCCAACATTGATGCCTGATGCATGGGCCATGGCCCTTGGGGCTGATGGCCTGATCTGGCTGATACTGGCGGTATTTGTTGCGGGACTGGTGCGTGGATTTGCGGGCTTTGGCTCCGCCATGATCATCATGCCGGTGGCAAGCTCGGTCCTCACACCTGTCGAGGCGATCATTTTTGTGATCTGCGCCGAGCTGATCAGCCCGTTGCCCAATGCCCCTTCGGCGTGGCGCGAAGGGGCACCGCGTGAGGTTGTCGTGCTGATTTCGGGCGCATTGCTGGCATTGCCTATCGGCATTTGGGCGCTGAGTGCGATGGATCAGACGCTGTTTGGCTGGGTCGTATCCGTTAGTGTCATCATCTTGCTAGCGCTCACCATATCGGGGTGGCGTCTGAAAAGCGGGCTGACGCGTCCACTGACAGTCGGCGCGGGTGCTCTTGGTGGTTTCATGACCGGCTTTGCAGGTCTTCCGGGGCCGCCTGTCATCATGTTGTATATGGCAAGCAAGCTGCCGGTTTCGGTGATCAGGGCAAATTTTCTTCTGTATCTGCTCGCGCTTGATCTGATCATGTTTACGCTGCTTTGGATGTTGGGGATGATGAATTGGACCATTGCGGTATTGGGGCTTTTGGTCGGGGGCCCCGGTCTTTTGGCGAATATGATGGGTGCGCGGCTATTTGACCCGTCCAAATCAGCTGTTTTTCGCAAGGTGGCCTATCTCGTGATTGCAGCATCCGCTATCGTAGGATTGCCAGTGTGGAAAGGATAAGACCGTGCGCCTGAATGAGATTGTCTTTAATGATGCCAAACCTGTTGAGGGGTATGGCCCCGGGTTTTTCCGCATTGGCGGACAGGTTATTCAGGGGCCTGTGATCACTGCGCCTTCCGGCACGCGCAGATGGGGCGGGCTGGACGATATTGCGGCGCTCGAAGAGCTAGCGGCCCATAGCGACGTGATTTTTATCGGCACGGGCGCAGAGATCGCGCATTTGCCAGCGGATCTGCGGCAGACACTTGAGGCAGCAGGTGTCGGGATTGAGGCGATGGCCTCTCCTGCGGCGGCACGTACCTATAATGTCCTGCTGAGTGAGGGCCGTCGCATCGCCCTTGCCATGCTTCCGATCTAATCGAAATGACCCTGCAACTGACAGATGTAGCCGTAGCCCGCGGCGGCGTGCCGGTATTGGGCGGGGTCAGTTTGACGCTGGAGGCGGGGCAGGCGTTGGTGCTGCGCGGCCCCAATGGATCGGGCAAGACGACATTGCTGCGCACCATTGCCGGGCTGCAATCCCCGCTATCGGGCAATATCACGGGTGCCGCGGATCAGGTGGCCTATGCTGGCCATGCCGATGGTCTCAAGGCGATGCTGAGCGTGGCGGAAAACCTGACATTTTGGGCGTCGGTTTACGGCAAGCGCGAAATTGCGCCAGCTTTGGCGGCATACAGGCTTGAAACCTTGGCAGACCGTCTGGCGGGCACCTTGTCGGCGGGACAAAAGCGGCGTGCGGGACTGGCGCGATTGTTGGTGACAGGACGGCCTTTGTGGGTGTTGGATGAGCCGACGGTGTCGCTCGATGCGGCATCCGTTACGATGTTTGCAGATGCTGTGTGCGCGCATCTGGCGGCGGGGGGCATGGCGTTGCTGGCCACGCATATTGATCTGGGGATCGAGGCTGGAGTTCTGGACGTGACCGATCTGCGCGCTGCACCGCAACATCTGCACGGTGCCAGCGACGAGGCATTCTTGTGATTGCGCTGTTGCTCCGCGATCTGCGGCTGGCCTTTCGAGCAGGCGGGGGTTTTGGCCTTGGGTTGGCGTTTTTCCTGATCCTTGTGACGCTGGTGCCTTTCAGCGTTGGCCCGCAAAATGCGCTGCTGTCTTCCATCGCCCCGGGTATTTTGTGGCTAGGCGCGCTACTGGCGTGTTTGTTGTCACTCGACCGCCTGCTGGCGCTGGATTTCGAGGATGGGACGTTAGACGTGTTGATCACCGCGCCGCTGCCGCTTGAAGCGGCGCTGGCGGCCAAGGCACTGGCCCATTGGATTACGACGGGGTTGCCATTGGTTGTCGCAGCACCGGTTCTGGGCATCTTGCTGAATCTGCCCGTACAGGGAATGGGATGGCTGGTGCTGTCGTTGTTTCTGGGCACGCCTGCGCTGTCGGTGATCGGGACGTTCGGCGCGGCGCTTACGGTAGGGATCAAACGCGGGGGGCTGTTGTTGTCATTGCTGGTGCTGCCACTCTATGTGCCGACGCTGATCTTTGGCGCCGAGGCGGCAAGGCGTGGCGCGATAGGTATGGCAGCAGAGACGCCGCTTTTGATGCTGGCGGGTATTTCGCTGGGGGCAATTGCGCTGTTGCCCTTTGCCGCAGCGGCCGCTTTGCGGATGACGATCAGGTGAGCGTGCCGCGCTTGCCCCTTTGAATATGGAGCTTTAGAACCCTGATATGTCACTTTGGGAATATGCAAATCCGGTCAAATTTCTGGCCCTGAGCGCAAAGCTACAGCCCTTTGCATGGGCGGCTGCGGCAGTGGGGATTGGTGTGGGCTTGATCTGGGGATTTTTCCTGACGCCCGAGGATTACCGCCAAGGCGCGAGCATCAAGATCATTTATATCCATGTGCCTGCCGCATGGATCGCCATCAATGCGTGGATCATGATGCTGGTGGCATCGCTCATCTGGTTGGTCAGACGCCATCACGTAAGCGCGCTTGCCGCCCGCGCTGCGGCTCCTGTGGGGCTGGTGATGACGGTTATTGGCCTGCTGACGGGAGCCATCTGGGGGCAGCCGATTTGGGGCACATGGTGGGCATGGGATCCCCGACTGACCTCGTTTTTGATCCTGTTTTTGTTCTATCTTGGCTATATCGCCCTTTGGGAAGCGGTCGAAGACCCTGATACCGCTGCCGATCTGACCTCGGTTCTTTGTCTTGTGGGATCGGTATTCGCGCTGATGTCGCGCTATGCGGTTCTTTTCTGGTCCCAAGGGCTTCATCAGGGCGCCACGCTGAGCCTTGATAAAGAGGAAAATATCTCGGACGTGTTCTGGCAACCGCTGGTTTTGTCGATTGCCGGTTTCACATTGTTATTTCTGGCGCTTGTTCTGTACCGAACGGGGACGGAAATCGCGCTGCGGCGCGCGCGCGCGCTGACGGTCCGTTTGGAGAGTTCTGACTGATGCCCGAGCTTGGAAAATACGCCACCGAAGTGCTGGGCGCTTACGTTCTATCGCTTGTGCTTCTGGCGGGGTTGGTTGTTTTGACGTTGCGCCGCGGTGGCAAGGCACGCGCCGCACTGCGCAAGATCGAAGAGGAGACAGGGCGCAATGGCAAAAATTAACCCGATGATGATCGCACCACCGCTGATTTTTGTGGCGTTTGTGGCCATGGCTGCGGTGGGGATGTACCGCGATGACCCCAATGGCATCCCGTCGACGATGATCGGCAAACCGGCCCCCGGCGTGCCAGAACGCGCGCTGGCAGGCTTTACCCATGCCACGCCGGAGATGTTGGCGACAGGCGAGGTGACGCTTGTAAACTTCTGGGCCAGCTGGTGCCCGCCATGCCGCGCCGAGCATCCCCGGCTATTGGAGATGCAAGCGCAGGGCGTAAATATCATTGGCATCAACTTTGGCGATACAGAACGGGCCGCGACGCAGTATATCGTGAATGATGATAACCCTTTCGCGGGCATCGGATTTGACCCCCAGCGGCGCATGGCCGTTGATTGGGGTGTGACAGCCCCCCCCGAGACTTTCATTCTGGATGGGGACGGGACGGTTTTATACCGTTTTACGGGGCCTTTGGTCGGCAGTGACTATGAACAGCGGTTTCTACCGGCCTTCGAGGCGGCATTGAGCAAAAACTAGGTCGAACGGTACAAAACCCTTTCCGACCGACTTGGCAAATCACGGGCATCTCTGCGGTTCCCGAGGTAGCGCTGATCACGGCATTGGACAGGATCGACAGGGCTAGGGCAGGGCGGGCACCGTTATATTCAAAGCCGGAAATTACGGCTGTGACATTGCTCGTACCTGTAAGACGTGGCGCTTGATCCCCATCCCGTGTCAGGGCATCAGGAGTTCCTTAAGAATATCGCCATCACTACGTTCTGAGGGCTGAGCCGCGCTTACAACGCCTCCAGAATGTCGGCTATGGCTTTTGTGCTGTGCCGGATGGCATCAATCGGGGCGTTTGAGCGGACCATGACGCGCAGGCCGACATATTGCGATAACAACAGCCCCGCGAGATTGCGTAAATCCAGTGCGGCGGCACGTGATTGTGGCACTGATTGGATGAGGGCGACATGAAAGGCATCACCCATTTTGCGCAACTGATGCTGCACGACCTTCGAGATATCTGCATCAACAGCCGAGGGACCTGCCGCAGCAGAGCAAAGCAAACATCCCCTTTGATCGCCCCTTTCCACTGCTTCGACCAGACCGTCAAACAGCGCGTTTATGCGCGCGGCTCCGTCAGCAGGCCCTGTCGTCAACAGCGCCACCGCTGGATCGACAGCCTCGGCCTCATAGCGGTTAAGTACTTCAATAAACAATGTTTTCTTGTCGGTGAAGGCTTTGTATAGACTGCCCCGCGTTAACCCCATCCCTTCAAGCAAAGCTGGCAATGACGCCGCTTCATAGCCGTGCTGCCAAAAGACGTTCATCGCATCAGTGAGCGCTACTTTCGTGTCAAACTCTCTAGGGCGGGCCATGTGGGTATCCTCTGATGATGCTATTATCTTAGTTATAGACCATATGGTTCACAATTCACGAAGATGTGTTTTGTACCGATTGGTTCCAAACTGTATGTCTCCCTCACGACCCGGAAATAACTCAAACACACAGGATGGTTCCAAACATGAAAACTCTCTTTGCTGCTGCTGCAACCGCTGCATTCTTCGCTATTTCTTCCTTTGCACCAAGCTCTGCCTCTGCAGGTGAGACGGCTACGACTGGTTCGTTCACCGGTGCAAATGACCACATCACAACCGGTGGTGTTTCCATCGTAAAAACCGAAAACGGCGGCGCGGTTGTTATTCTGGACACCAATTTCAGCCTTGATGGCGCACCGGCACCCAGCGTTGGTTTCGGCAAGGACGGAAAATATGTAAAAGCCGCCGATCTGGGGGAGCTGGAAAACAACACCGGCCTTCAGGTGTTCGTAGTGCCGGCCTCGGTGAATGTTGACGACTTCAACGAAGTCTACATCTGGTGTGACCAGTTCGACGTTTCATTGGGCGTTGCTTCGTTGAAGTAAAAACAGCAGTTCGACGAAGGCACGGGGCAGGAGGGATTCCTGCCCCGCGCCAATAAAAAAGGCCCCCGCTGCGGCATGCAGCGGGGGCCTTTTTTATTCTTTACGCGGGTTTATTCCGCTGCGATGCCTTTGCTGGCCAGATCGCGCAGTACGTAATGCAGAACGCCGCCATGCTCGATGTATTCGATCTCGATCGCGGTATCGATACGGCATTTGATGGTGATCTCTTTGACGGTGCCATCTGCCATGGTGATCGTGCAAGGCACTTCTTCCAGTGGCTTGATCGTGTCCAGACCCGAGATGCTGACCGTTTCTTCACCGGTCAAGCCCAGCGTCTTGCGCGTGTCGCCGTTTGTGAATTCAAACGGGATAACACCCATGCCAACAAGGTTGGAGCGGTGAATACGCTCAAAGCTTTCAGAGATCACAGCCTTCACACCCAACAGGGCTGTGCCTTTGGCCGCCCAGTCGCGTGAGGAACCCGCGCCGTACTGCTCACCACCAAAGATGACCAGCGGTGTGCCAGCTTCCTGATGCGCCATTGCCGCGTCAAAAATCGAGGTCTGCTCGCCATCGGGGCCTTTTGTATAACCGCCTTCAACGCCGTCCAGCATTTCGTTCTTGATGCGGATGTTGGCGAAGGTACCGCGCATCATGACTTCGTGGTTGCCGCGACGCGAACCGTATGAGTTGAACTCACGCACAGGAACCTGACGCTCGACGAGATACTGACCAGCAGGGGTCGTTTCCTTGAACGATCCGGCAGGAGAGATGTGGTCGGTCGTGATCATGTCACCCAAAATTGCGAGAACCTTGGCATCTTTGATGTTGCTGATCACGCCTGGTTCTTTGCTCATCCCTTGGAAGTAAGGCGGGTTTTGAACATAGGTCGAGGCAGGAGGCCAGTCGTAGGTTTTGGCGTCGGTCGTCTCAACGGCCTGCCACTTCTCGTCGCCTTTGAACACGTCGGCATATTTGGTCTGGAATGCTTCGCGTGTCACAGTCTGCTCGACCAGCTCGGCCACTTCTTGTGTGGTTGGCCAGATGTCTTTCAGATAAACGTCTTTGCCGTCCGGTGTTTGCGTGATCGGGTCGGTGGCCAGATTGATGTCCATCGTACCGGCCAGCGCATAGGCCACCACCAGTGGAGGCGACGCCAGATAGTTGGCCCGCACATCAGGAGAGATGCGGCCTTCAAAGTTACGGTTGCCCGACAGGACCGAAGTCGCAACCAGATCGCCTTCGTTCACAGCCTTGCTGATCGCGGGCTCCAGCGGGCCAGAGTTCCCGATACAAGTGGTGCAGCCATAACCGACAAGGTTGAAGCCGATCTTGTCGAGATCTTCCTGAAGGCCAGCGGCCTCAAGATAGGCGGATACCACCTGAGAGCCCGGTGCCAGCGATGTTTTAACCCATGGCTTGCGATCCAGCCCAAGTGCTGCGGCTTTGCGTGCCACGAGGCCCGCACCGATCATCACGTAAGGGTTGGAGGTGTTGGTGCATGAGGTGATGGAGGCAATTACGACATCGCCTGATTCCATGGTGTAATCTTCACCCTCAACAGCCACTTCTTTGCCCATCGGACGCTTGAAGGTCTGCTCCATCTCTTTTGCAAAGGCTTCTTTTGCGCCGGTCAGCGCAACATAGTCTTGCGGGCGCTTGGGGCCGGAGATCGCAGGCACGATGGTGCCCATATCAAGGCTCAGCGTGTCTGTGTAGACGGGCGCGTAATCTGCGTCGCGCCACATGCCGTTTTCCTTGGCGTAGGCTTCGACCAGCGCAATGCGGTCTTCGTCACGGCCTGTGGTGCGCATGTAACGCAGTGTCTCACCGTCGATCGGGAAGAAGCCACATGTTGCACCGTATTCAGGCGCCATGTTGGCGATTGTCGCACGGTCCGCCAGTGGCAGCGTGTCCAGACCCGCACCGTAGAATTCAACGAATTTACCAACCACGCCTTTTTCGCGGAGCAGTTCTACAACTTTCAGCACGAGGTCGGTACCGGTGGTGCCTTCCATCATGGCACCGGTCAGCTCAAAGCCAACAACTTCGGGGATCAGCATCGAAATCGGCTGGCCCAGCATCGCGGCTTCGGCCTCGATCCCGCCAACGCCCCAGCCCAGAACGGCCATGCCGTTGACCATGGTGGTGTGGCTATCAGTACCAACCAGCGTATCAGGATAGGCGACGTCTTCGCCGTTCTGGTCTTTGTCGGTCCAGACGGTTTGCGCGAGATACTCAAGGTTCACCTGGTGGCAGATGCCGGTACCGGGGGGCACAACGCGGAAGTTGTTAAACGCCTTTTGGCCCCACTTGAGGAAGGTGTAGCGCTCCATGTTGCGCTCATATTCGCGGTCCACGTTCATCTGGAACGCACGTGGGTTGCCGAATTCGTCAATCATGACCGAGTGGTCAATGACCAGATCAACAGGGTTGAGCGGGTTAATCTGCTCGGCGTCGCCACCCAGCGCCACCAGACCGTCACGCATCGCAGCAAGGTCAACAACCGCTGGCACACCGGTGAAATCCTGCATCAAGACGCGGGCAGGGCGGTAGGCGATTTCGCGTGGGTTCTTGCCGCCTTTGGCACCCCATTCGGCAAAGGCCTTGATATCGTCAACGGTAACCGTTTTGCCATCTTCAAAACGGAGCATGTTTTCCAACACAACCTTAAGCGCGGCAGGCAGGTTCGAAAAGTCGCCCAGACCGGCAGCTTGGGCTGCGGGAATCGAGTAGTAGGCGATAGATTGATCGCCCGATTTAAGCGTCTTGCGGGCTTTGGCGGTGTCCTGACCGACGATAATTGTCATATGTGGCTCCAGTCATGAGGTGGCTACAGGGGATGTTGCGCCTTCAATGGCCTATATCGGGCGGGTTTTCAATATCAAACACGCCCTTTGTATACCGTTGTACACCGAATTTTTCTCAATACGGCCCCGAATTTCTTTTCACACGGCACTCTCGAAACCTTGATTGGTTTTTGCGTTACGGCTCGATTAGGTCTTAGGTACTGACATAGCCAAGCAGGAATCACATGAACCGTATACTTCCCTTGATGACCGCCTCACTGATCGGCCTTTCTGCACCGCTTGCCGCGGAGCAAATTCCGGTTGTGCTGGAGCTTTACACGTCGCAAGGCTGTTCATCGTGCCCTCCGGCGGACGCCATCATGCGAGACATCAGCAACCGTGATGATGTCATCGCCATCGCCATGCATGTGGATTACTGGGACTACATTGGCTGGAAGGACGAATTTGGCAATCCCGATTTCGCCAAACGACAGCGTGCCTATGCCAACACTGCGGGGCGCCGGACGATTTATACTCCGGAAATGGTTGTGAACGGGGTGACCGATATCGTCGGGGCGCGGCCTATGAAGGTGGCCGAGGCGATCGAGGACCACAAAAGCAAAGCACCGCGTATGACGCTTGATGCCGAACGCGCAGGTGACACTTTACGCATTCAGGGCAGTGTGCCGTCGGGCAAATCAACGGCGATGGATGTGCATGTTCTGCGGATGTACGAAAAGAAAGAGACCAAGATCACCCGTGGTGAGAACCGTGGCAAGACGCTTGAGTACCACAATATTGCCCATGACTGGCAGACGGTTGTGACGGGCTGGAACGGGACAGGGCCGTTGGATCTGACGGTTCAGGGCGTGACGGGTGATGATCCTGTTGTGGTACTGGTTCAAGAGGCCAACGCGGGTCCGATCGTATCGGCTGCGCGTCTTAACTAATCTTCCGGATCTGAGCGCCAGCGGCGGTGGACCCAGAACCATTGGGTCGGGTCGCGGCGTATTTGCGCGGCAATGCTGTCTGTGATGGCTTGGGTCATGACGGTTGCTGTGCTGTGGGGGACAGGAGCCTCGATGAGCGCGTCAAAGCTGATCCCGTCGGCGCGGCGGATGCCGTAGAAGGGGATCAGCAGCGCGTCATAACGCAGGGTAAGCTCTGCCGCAGAGGTGGCTGTCTGCGCCGGATGTCCCAGAAAATCAAAACGCGGCGCGCCGATCACATGCTGGTCAAACAATAACACCAACTGCCCGCCCTCTTTGAGGTGGCGCACAAATCCGGTTGTCCCGCGCCGCCCCTGCGCAAAGACGGGCCCGCCGAATGTTTGCATGGTCTTGGCGTAATGGGCGTTGAAATACGGATTTTTCATATTCCGGTAGAGGCCCCCAGCATGGATGCCACGGGCGGCAAGGACCGCACGCACGGCCTCATAGTTTCCGTAATGCCCTGTCACCAGAATGACGGGCCGCCCCTGTGATGCGGCCTGTTCTAACGCCGCTACGCCGGGGCCGGTCAGCGGCGTTTCTGCCATGCGTTTCAGGAAATCATCGGGCGAATAGTTTTCAATAAAGCTGCGGCCGAAATTGTTGAGGCAGCGGTTGGCGATCTGTTTTCTGGCATTGATATCCAGCTCGGGGTAGATAAGCGCGAGGTTTTCCCTCGCGCGTTTCCGGTAACCGGCTAGAGGGCCGATAAGTCTTTCGACCGCAGCGCCCATAAACTGCAGGCGTCTCTGATACGGCAATAGTGCTGCGGTTCGGATCAATCCCACAATCGCCAGATTGCTGGTGTAATGCCCCAATTGGCGCAGGCGCAGTGACAAAGAGAAAGGGGCAGACATAAAAGCCCAATGCAAAGGGACAGGTGTCCTCAAGGCATAAAGGGTGCCAGCCCCTGCAACAAGGGCCTAGCTGTCTTCCTCCTCGTCCTCATCCGGCTCGATCAGAACCAGCTCTCCGCGGGCTTCCATGTCGCGGATGACAGAGACAAAGGCAAACATGGCATCGTCGGTCTCTGCCGGCTTGATCTTTCCGGCTTCGGCCATATCCTCGCGCAGCTGGTCGGCCATCCGGCCGGACATGTTTTCAAGGATAAAATCACGCGCTTCGGCAAAACCGGCATCTTCGGCACCGGCCATGGCGGTGATAAGGGCGGCCCCATCCACATCGCGCAGGATACGCGGGATGTCACGGGGGGTAATGCGCGCGGGGATGTTGCCAAAGGTAAAGATCGCTTTGCGCACGGCGGTGGCCAGCTCAAGATCGGATTCCTCAAGGCCGGTAAGCACATCATCGCGTGTGGGTGTGGAGGAAGAATTGAGGATCGCGCCCAAACGCGCGGCAGCATCGGATTCGAATGCCGATACCTTCTGGCCGTCCAGCTGTGCAGCCAGTGACAGCCCGATCCTGTCAACTGCATCCGGCGTTACCTCACTGGTGAGTGAGATCGCATAGGTAATTTGCCGCGCTTGGGGGCCAGAGAGTTTCCCCAACAGCCCTGCGGCAACGGGCACGTCAAGTTTGGACAGCAGAACGGCAGCGACTTCTGTGCTTTCTGTTTCCACGATGGTTTGTAGCTCCTCTAGCGGCAGCGCCCGCAGGCGTTTCCACGGATCGCCCGCAGCGCGCACACCCGCCTCTTTGCGCAGGCGCGCAGCGGTTGCACCGCTAATCTTTCCGTCCAGGGCCTCCAATGCGCCCGCGATGCCACCCGGAAAGGACAGGCCAATCGATTCAAGCGCCTCGGTGAATTCCTCGACCACGGCGGCAAGGGTTACGCGGTCGACCACCCGCATGGCACCCATTTGTTGCGTCAGCTGTGCCTGTAGCTCTTCAGGCAGTTCTTCCAAAGGCACATCCGCGCCCTGATTGATCAACAACCTTACTACAATGGCTGCTTTGGCGCGTTTGCTGAGCGTGGGATGGGGGATGATGCGAGCCGGCGGCGCAGCACGCGAGGGCGTTATGGTGGTGAGCATGGTCATGGGAAAGTCTCCGGCACTGGTATTCCCTATCTATGCCGGTGAAAGGTAAACAAAGGCTGCTCAGGGGCGCAAAAAAAAAACGCGCGCCCCTTGTTGGAAGGGACGCGTGCAATTCGTTGCCATGGCTGTCGATTAGTAGTTGAAGGTTCTACCCGAGGCGATGGAAGTGCGCAGCGATGCCTCGGCCCAGCTTCCTTCGCCGTCATAGGTGCGGATGGCGCGCAGTTGTTCCAGCGCAGCAGAGATATTGCCTTCTTCGACATAGCCTTGTCCCATGTAGGAACGCGCAAGGATATTTGCGGGGTTCACTGTCAAAGCACGGGCATAATATGTCATTGCCGCTTCGCTGTTGCCCAGTTTGCGGTTGGTAAAGCCCAGATACGTCAGGGTGCGGTCATCGTCGGCAGGCATCTGCGCCAGCAATTCTTGAGCGTCCTTATAGCGGCCATCATAGGACAGGGCGCGAACTTCTTGGTAAAGACCATCCGTATCCAGCGAGTGCCCATTGGTGCTCACGCATGATTTGGTTTTCTTGTCATAGACAAAGCCGCGTTCGCATTTCGGTTTGGGCGGGAAGTCGTCGTCACCACCAGCCGCAAATGAAGTTGCGGGCACGCCGAGCGCGATTGTTGCAGCAAGAAGAAAACGCATCATAATACGGACTCCGTTGTTAAATTTCCTGTCTTTGATCCAAGATAGTTCTGAATTTGCATTCACAAAGGGCGCCGCCCTGTGGTGGCGTTCACGTTTCCGTCAGGAAAGGGCTGTGACCAGCAGAGAAACGGACAATGACAAAACGGCGCGACTTCAAGTGAAATCGCGCCGCATCGCTTTGGCCTAGCGCGTTATTTTCCGCGCGCTGGCTGTGTTTTATGTATATTTTCAGTCGCCAAAGACGCGTTTGAAAATCGTATCAACATGCTTGGTGTGGTAGCCCATGTCGAATTTTTCTTCGATCTCCTCAACGCTGAGTGCGGCCAGAACATCCTCGTCGGCCAGCAATTCGGTTTTGAAGTCTTTACCGTGGTCCCAGACCTTCATCGCGTTGCGCTGAACCAGCTTATAGCTGTCTTCGCGGCTCACGCCTGCTTGGGTCAGGGCCAGCAGAACGCGCTGGGACATGACCAGACCGCTGAATTTGTTCATGTTGGCCAGCATGTTGTCGGGATAGATCAGCATTTTGTCGATCACACCGGTCAGGCGGTGCAGGGCGAAATCAAGCGTGATGGTTGTGTCGGGCCCGATCGCGCGCTCAACGGAGGAGTGCGAGATATCGCGCTCGTGCCATAGGGTCACGTTCTCCATTGCAGGGATCACAGCCATGCGAATGGTCCGTGCAAGGCCGGTGAGGTTTTCGGTCAACACAGGGTTCTTTTTGTGCGGCATCGCAGAGGAGCCTTTTTGACCCGCCGAGAAGAATTCCGCACCTTCCAGAACTTCGGTACGCTGCATGTGGCGCACTTCGGTCGCGACATTCTCGATCGATGACGCAATCACGCCCAGCGTGGCAAAGAAGGCGGCATGGCGGTCACGCGGGATCACCTGCGTGCTGATCGGCTCTGGTGTGAGGCCCAGCTTTTCGCAGACATGCTCTTCAATTGCAGGGTCGATATTCGCGAATGTGCCAACCGCGCCAGAGATCGCACCGGTGGCGATTTCATCGCGTGCTGTGCGCAGGCGTTTCATGTTGCGGTCCATTTCCGCATAGAAGCGCGCAAATGTCAGGCCCATTGTGGTGGGTTCCGCGTGGATGCCGTGGCTACGGCCCACACGAACAGTGTCTTTATGCTCGATCGCGCGGCGCTTGAGCGCAGCCAGCAACAGCTCCATATCCGCGATCAGAATGTCGGCGGCACGGGTCAGCTGTACGTTGAACGCTGTGTCCAGCACATCCGAAGAGGTCATACCTTGGTGCACAAAGCGCGCCTCATCCGAGCCAACATGTTCGGCAAGGTGGGTCAGGAAGGCGATGACGTCATGTTTGGTGACGGCTTCGATCTCGTCGATGCGGGCCACGTCGAATTCGACATCTTTGGCTTTCCAGACAGCATCGGCATTTTCGCGTGGAATGACGCCAATATCGGCCATCGCGTCACAGGCGTGAGCCTCGATCTCATACCAGATGCGGAATTTCGTTTCCGGCGACCAGATGGCGACCATGTCAGGGCGGGAATAGCGGGGGATCATCGGACACACCTTTTTTGACTGTGCAAGGGACAGGGGCGCAATAGACTGTGCAGCCGTGAAGGACAAGGCAGGAGCGGTCTTAAGGGGCAATTCCACCTGTATTGAGCGCTGTTGTGGGAGAGTTGATCCTTTCCGCTGCAATCCGCCGAGATAAATTTATTCAAAAAATTTCGACGGAGTGCTGCAGCCCATGCGTTGAATAGGCACATAACCCAGAGGATGGACCCATGCAGAACCCAATTAAACGCTACGCAACTATTCTTGTCCTGGCAGCGACGTCGGTATCTCTTGTACCTATGGCTGCAATGGCTGATCGGGCCTCTGACCGGGGATCGAAAGTGACGGTGGAAAAGACAGTCGAGAAAACCACCGTGACCAAAAAAGATCAAAGCCGCAACACCAAGGGGCAAAGCAACAAGAGCCAACAGTCATCCAAGAGCCAGCAATCGTCCAAGAAAAACGTAAAAGTCGAGCGCAAAACCAGCCAGAAGAAATCTGTCGGGCACCGCTTTCAGCAGCGTGAGGTCGTCGTGGTGAATGACTGGAGCGCGCGCGGTCTGCGCCGTCCGAATAAAGACGAAGTTTATATCGTGAACGGCGATGACGTCTATCTTGCGGCAGCGGCGACCTTGATCGTCAAGGCCCTGATCAACTGATCAGGCGGTCATGCAGCGGACCGGATGGCAAATGCCTGTCCGGTCCGGTGTATTTCGGCGAGTTAGCGGTTCGCGCGCTGTTATTGGGCCAATAAGGTTTCGACCTTCGAGCTGCGCTCGAGTGTGCGGTGCACAGGACAGCGGTCAGCGATTTCAAGCAGGCGCGCGCGTTGTGCTGAATCCAGATCATCGCCTCTTAGGGTGATCAGACGCTTGAAACTGTCGATCTTTTGATCATTTGCGTCAGCAGAATCCTCTGCATGGACTTTATCATGGCTCACATCGACGCTGACATGGACCAGAGGCCAGCCTTTGCGCCGTGCATACATGCGGATTGTCATCGAGGTACAGGCCCCAAGGCTCGCTGACAGATAACCATAAGGCGACATGCCCAGATTGGTGCCCCCGTATTTTGTGGGCTCATCAGCGAGCATATGCCCATGCCCGGCAGAAGAGATATCCTGTAAAAAGCCGTCTTCGCTGGCCTCAGAGACGCGTACAATGCCTTCGGGCGTGTCAGCGTCTGCCGTTGGTTGGGTAATGTCGAGATAACGGCCTGCCCATGTGGCGATCACATCAGCAGCATATTCAGCATCCTCTGGGCGCGAAACCAGATGATCGGCATCATCCAGCGAGACATAGCTTTTGGGATGTTTGGCCGCCATAAAGATCTGTGCGGCACTGTCGACGCTGACTGTCGCATCAAGCGGGGCGTGCAGGACCAGCAATGGCTTGCCCAGTTTGCCCAAAACATCACCCAACGCCCCGTTTCCGGTATCTTCGATAAAGGTTTTGCCGATGGTAAAGCTACGCCCGCCCAGATTGACTTCGGCGGCACCTGCGCTGCTGATCTCGGGGATGGCATCCTTGAAATGATGCTGCACATGGCCGGGGTCAAAAGGAGCACCGATGGTGGCCACGGCCTTGATCCCTTCCAGCATGCTCGCGGCTTTGATTACTGCCGCACCACCCAGTGAGTGGCCAACCAGCAGGGTAGGGGCCATGCCCTGATCCGCTGCCCATTCTGCTGCCTGTACCAGATCCTGAACATTGCTGCTGAAAGAGGTATTCGCAAATTCTCCGCCCGAATGGCCAAGCCCTGTGAAATCAAACCGCAACACGGCGATCCCCATCGCCGCCAGACGCGCAGCGATCCGGCGGGCGGCAGCGATGTCTTTGCCGCAGGTAAAACAATGCGCAAAGATCGCGGTCGCCAGATGCGGCCCGTCAGGACGATCCAGCCGCGCATCGAGTTGTGATCCGTCGTGGCCGGGGAATGAAATACGTTCTACTGCCATGGGTCGTCTCCTTCCAGTTTCGCCCAAGGTGGGACACCGCCATTCATTGTACAATAGGATGACACAGGGCTCACGCTGCTGTGAGGATGTGTTTGCACCGGCGACACTCACACCATACACCATCTTTAGATACGATGAATCTCCAGCGAAAGCCTCTGCTATGTCCCATAAACCGACACGCCCGTTGAAGCCCGCGACCCTTGCTGCGCAGGCGAATGGATTGATTGATGATGGCACAGGAGGTGTCGTACCCGCGATCCATCCCGCGACCACATTTGTGCGCGATGATACCTATGCACCTGCCGTCGGGGGCAACGTCTATTCCCGTTCTCATGCACCCAATGCACGAATGGCCGAAGATGTATTGGCCCAGCTTGAAGGGGCCGAGGAAGCGCTGGTGTTTCCATCTGGCATGGCAGCGGTGGCAGCGGTGTTTCGGACCTTGCCTGCGGGGGCCAGCGTGCTGCTGCAAAGCCAGATCTACTGGGGTACCACGGCGTGGATCCGCGATTTTTGCACCCGCCGCGATATTACACTGATCGAGGTCGAAGCATCTGATAGCGCGGCTTTTGCGCAGGCCTGCGCCGATCACAGCCCGTCCCTTGCATGGATCGAAACCCCGTCAAACCCCTGGCTGCGCGTGGTTGATATCGCGGCCTGTGCGCAAGCGGTTCATGACAGGGGCGGCCTCTTGGTTGCGGACATGACAACAGCCACACCGGTGCTTGCCCGCGCGCTGTCTTTTGGCGCGGATATTGTGATGCATTCGGCCACCAAAGCGCTGAACGGTCACTCTGATGTATTGGCCGGTGCGTTATGTTGTAAGGATGCGGGGGCGGCCATCTGGCAGGCGATCCGGCTGGACCGTGATACTGCGGGTGCCGTTCTGGGCCCGTTCGAGGCGTGGCTGCTGCTGCGCGGAATGCGCACGCTGCCGCTGCGGGTGGAGCGGATGTCATCCAACGCGCAAAAGCTGGCAGAATACCTGAGCGATCATCCTCGGGTTGAGGCGGTTCTATATCCGGGCCTGCCGGACCATCCCACCCATGCGCTGGCCTGCACCCAGATGCAGGGCGGCTTTGGCCCGCTTTTGTCTTTTGTCGTCAAAGGCGGAGCGGAGGCGGCGCTGGGCGCTGTGGCGCGTTTGCAGCTTTTCCATCCGGCCACGTCGCTGGGCGGTGTGGAGAGCCTTGTCGAGCACCGCCACACGATTGAGCCGCATACCGGTATTCCCGAAGGGTTGCTGCGTCTCTCGGTCGGGATTGAGGATGCGGGGGATTTAATCGCGGATCTGGCCCAAGCCTTGGGGCAGTAGCGGCAAGGGTCTCCTCTATGACGGTGATTGTTCAAAGCGCTCTGCCACCTGAAATGCAAGGAGCGCCCCGTCTGCCCGGCACTGGCCCGGCGGATGCACATGACTGGCTGCGGGTGGATGAGGCCTATGGCGCGCAGATGCAGCGCCGCTTGGAACTGTTAAAGACACGCAAAGACGAGGTGCTTTGGCTTGATCCCTCTGCGCAGCAGGCCGCATGCGAGGTGCTGGATCAGGCGCTGGGCCTTTTGCCCGGCCTCGGGTTTGATGTGAATGGGGATGTTGTGCGTTGTCCCGATGGCCGTGATGTGGTCGTGCGGCGTGACGCCCCTCTGCATACATTGGGGCAGTTGGTGCAGGAGGATATTTGTCTCATGCGCAAAGAGGGGGAGGCGCATGTGCTTGTTGGCGCGGTTTTGTGCTTTCCTGCCAGTTGGCGGTTGGCCGAGAAGGCAGGTAAACCGTTGATCGATATTCATGTCCCCGTCGAAGAATACGACAGCCAGCTGGCCAAACGCGTCCAGCGCCTGTTTGACGGGGTACGGGTGGGCCAGCCTTTGTGGCGGTTTAACAAGCTGTGGTATGAGGATGCCGAGCTGTTCCAGCCCCGTGGAGTTGGCATACGGCGTATCGTGCCAGAGGAGCAGGCCGCCCCCTTTACCCGCTCCGAGCGGCAATGCCTTGTGAGGATGCCTGTCAGCGATGTGGTCGTGTTCTCGATCCACACCTATGTCATAAAAAACTAAAGGCCCCGCAAGCGGGGCCTCGAACGCGTCGTGCAGGATTATTGGGGCGTTAGCCGTCGATCTTGGCACCCATGATGGCGATCGCCTGCTGGTACACGGTGGCCGCGTTCCATTGTTTGATTACTTGAAAATTCGGCTGGCCTTCTTGGTAGCCTTGGCCGGGCTTCCAGCCCTTGCGGCGCAGGAAGTTGGCGGTCGATGCCATTGCATCGGTGCGGTTATACAAATCGACGCGGCCATCGCCATTGCCATCGACACCGTAGCGCAGCGCGTTACCGGGCAGGAATTGAGTATGCCCCAGCTCGCCATGTTTGGCCCCTTTGGTGCTGGAGGTGATCGACCCTTGGTCAACCAGTTTCAGTGCGCCGATGGCATGCGGCACAAAGAAATCCGTGCGGCGGCAGTCATAGGCCAATGTGGTGATCGCAGAAACAACCGCCGAGTCGCCCATAAAGCCGCCAAATCCGGTCTCCATGCCGTGGATTGCCAACAAAACGCCCGCAGGCACACCGTATTGCTGTTCGAGGGAGTTGAACAAAGCGGCATTTTGCCCTTTGCGTTTGCGGCCCTGACTGATGATCGTGTTGGCACCGCGGATCTGCATGAATTTGTCGAGCGTGTATTTGAACGACTTCTGATTGCGGTCCGCTTGAATGGTGCCGTTGGCATATTGCGCGCTGGCCAATGCCTGCAAGCCGCGCTGGCCCACGCCTGCTGCTTGTGCTTCGGAGGCAAACGCTGCCTTCCACGCATTGAAACCGCTCGCATTATTTCCGCACTGGGCCGCAAGGGCTGGGCCGGCAAACAGGGCTGAGAATGTCGTGAAAATTGCGATAGATTTGAAAGAGCGCATGGGCTTACCTTTGTTTAGGACTGAATATGTTTACCAATCCCATAAGGTTCTGCAAAGCATTGTTTTAGGTTTGCAACTTTGCGCTTGCGGCGCGTCGGGGCTTTGCCAGCTTAATCGACGCCGTAAATTTTTTTGGCAAACTTTTCCATACCCTCAAGATTCATCGCCTTTTTCTGTTGCTCTGCAAGTTTTTGTTGCCCTTCATCACTGCCCCAATACTCGATTTCTTCATCGGTCATCGTTCCGGTATTAAAACGTAAAGAAACGCTGTTCATTAACCGGCGCGCATCGCGCTGTTCATCGTCTTTGGGGGCTCCATAAGCGATGTTCATTAACGCGGCGCTATCAGCGGCAACAGCTGTCTTTTCCTGAACCGCGGCGACCAGATCAGGGTTTTGGGATAAGTGAGCGGTGATGAAATATGCGCCCAAGGGAAGGCCTGCTAACGCGGCAATGGCGAACAAGATCAATGGAAGTTTGCGGCCTTCCTTTTTGGGACGCTTGGGGGGCTCGGTCCCGCCGCTACCACCTTGATTACTATAATCGGGTAGGTCGCGTGAGGGCGCTCCGCCGGCTTCAATCCTTTTGCTCTCTAGTCGCGAAAGTCGCTCTTCAAAACTGGTCGCCATTTTTTGTCCCTACTATCGCGCGTCTTGTTAAGGCGCGTTTCCGCAATACAATCTGGTGGCGAATTTTGACATCAATGCGGAAACTGTAGGGTCAAAATACGAAAATGGCGCATCCGTACTACGGATGCGCCATAAATTTTTCTAAGTTTATTTAATTACTTAGCAGCTGTAGTACATGCCGAATTCAACTGGGTGAGGTGTGTGCTCATACGTATGCACCTCTTCCATCTTCAGCTCAACATAGCCTTCGATCTGGTCTTTGGTGAACACATCACCGGCCAGCAGGAAGTCCATGTCTTTGCTCAGCTCGTCGAGTGCTTCGCGCAGGGAGCCGCAGACAGTCGGGATGCCGGCCAGCTCTTCTGCAGGCAGGTCATACAAGTTCTTATCCATGGCTTCGCCGGGGTCGATCTTGTTCTTGATGCCGTCAAGGCCGGCCATCAACAGAGCCGAGAAGCACAGGTATGGGTTTGCTGCCGGATCAGGGAAACGTGCCTCGACGCGCTTGGCTTTGGGGGATTCTGTCCATGGGATACGTACACAACCCGAACGGTTACGTGCAGAGTAGGCGCGCAGAACGGGTGCTTCAAAGCCCGGGATCAAACGCTTGTAGCTGTTTGTGGATGGGTTTGTGAAAGCGTTCAGTGCTTTTGCGTGGGACAGGATGCCGCCGATGAAATACAGCGCTTCTTGTGACAGGTCGGCGTATTTGTCGCCTGCGAACAATGGCTTGCCGTCTTTCCAGATGGACATGTTCACGTGCATGCCGGAACCGTTGTCGCCGTAGACTGGCTTTGGCATGAAGGTTGCGGATTTACCGTATGCATGTGCCACGTTGTGGATCACGTATTTGTATTTCTGCAGCTCGTCCGCTTGGTGCGTCAGTGAGCCAAAGATCAGGCCCAGTTCGTGCTGGCAGGACGCCACTTCGTGGTGGTGCTTGTCGACCTTCATACCCAGACGCTTCATGGTGGAGAGCATCTCGGCGCGCAGGTCTTGGGATTCGTCAGTTGGGTTGACGGGGAAGTAGCCGCCTTTGAGGCCAGGGCGGTGGCCCATGTTGCCCATCTCATAATCCGTGTCAGTGTTCCAGGACGCGTCGGATGCATCAACTTCGTAGGACACTTTGTTGATGCTGTTGGAGAACTTGACGTTGTCGAACAGGAAGAACTCGGCCTCTGGACCCATGTAGGCAACATCGCCGATGCCCGAGGACTTCAGATATGCTTCGGCTTTTTGCGCTGTACCACGTGGGTCACGCTCATAGGATTCGCCTGTGTCGGGCTCTACGATCGAGCAGTGCAGGCAGATTGTTTTCTCGGCATAGAAGGGGTCAACATATGCTGTGGACGCATCGGGCATCAGTTTCATGTCGGATGCTTCAATGGATTTCCAGCCAGCGATGGAGGAACCATCGAACATAAAGCCTTCTTCGAGGAAGTCTTCGTCAACCAGATCGTTGACGATTGTGACGTGCTGCAACTTACCGCGTGTATCGGTGAAACGGATGTCGACGTATTCGATGTCCTCGTCTTTGATCCGTTTGATCAGGTCTGCATTAGCGCTCATGGCGTTGTCCTTTTACTTTTTCGAATGGTCACGGAAAGGGTTACAGCGCGTCCGAGCCGGTTTCACCGGTGCGGATGCGAATTGTTTGTTCGATGGGAGAGACAAAGATCTTGCCGTCACCGATCTTCTCGGTTTTGGCAGCATTCACAATGGCTTCGATCGCGGCATCGACTTGATCATCGTCCAGAACAATCTCGACTTTGACCTTGGGAAGGAAATCCACAACGTATTCAGCGCCGCGGTAAAGTTCGGTATGTCCTTTTTGACGGCCAAAGCCTTTGACTTCGATGACAGAAAGGCCCTGAACGCCAACGTCCTGAAGGGCTTCCTTCACCTCGTCGAGCTTGAACGGCTTAATGATCGCTTCGATCTTTTTCATGATTGCTCCCTCGGCTTTGCAACACAGTGTTTTCACCCGCTTTTGAGAGAATCCATATGTGGCATGACAGTGGTACGGTGCTGGCGGTGAAATTAATACCCTTAGATTAATAAATGGGCGGTTAGGTCAAATAATGATCGAAATGAAAATTAATATTAAGCCTTTGAACACGGGTTGCGGGGGTCACAAAAAGCAATGGCGCGCCGGTTAGATGGGGCGCGCCAAAAAGGCAGGGGATTCTCGATAGTGGTTTAGGCCTCTGGCTCCACCCTCGAATAAGTCCCGTTGGGTCAGGGGCAGGGGGCTTAAGCGGCGTGCAGAACCTGGCCGCGGGCGCGTGCCCCGTCGGCAGTGCTCACTTCGAGCCCGTCGGCATAAAGGATATGCGGCGCGTCACAGAAGATCTGGATCAAGGTTTGCTCTTGCATGCCGAGGTCGCGAATAAATTCGCCATCCACGAGCGTGCGTGCAGCCACCAATGCGCGGTCCGCGCTGAACATCGCCTGCGCGCGCCAGTCACGAACGAGGCACATCTGGTCACCGGCCAGTGTAACATCCCGTTCGGGGCGCGTGTGGCCCAAGGATCCTGCCGCCAATGCGATAGAGTGGACCAGACGCGTCGAGCGCTGGATATGCTGAATGCGGCTGATGCCGCTGTCGCGTGTAATGACTTTGTCCCCGACACTTACGAATTCAACGGGCATTTCCCCATCGAGTGTCAGCAGAGTTGCACCTTGTAGCAACCCGGTATCACGGGAAGCATAAGGCGCGTATTGGCCCGTTTGCGAATTGTTTCCGCCTACGCGCATGACCGTATTCGGTTTCATGGTGCGTCTCACTTATAATCTAACCTACCTCAGGTTATCTCGACAATATGACAAGAAAATGTTCATGTCGCGTGCTTTTTTGGTCTCGCCTCTTTGATTGCGTTTTGTTAGTGACTTGTGTGTCGGGTTCGCAACGTGTGCAATCCGGCCTGTGCGGGTGTGGCGGAATTGGTAGACGCACCAGATTTAGGTTCTGGCGCCTATGGCGTGGGGGTTCGAGTCCCTTCACCCGCACCATTTTGAATTCATTGA
This sequence comes from Sulfitobacter sp., assembly GCF_039977885.1. Classification (GTDB taxonomy): domain Bacteria; phylum Pseudomonadota; class Alphaproteobacteria; order Rhodobacterales; family Rhodobacteraceae; genus Sulfitobacter. The sequence continues at coordinate 18,066 of NZ_JBDWCI010000005.1, read as the reverse complement.
ATATTTTGTGTGTATTGTGTCCGGCCGCTGCGCTGATGCCCGAAGTGTCGACATCCGCTTTGACCAGCCATCACATATGGCGCACCGAGATGATCCTTGGCCTGATGAATAATGTAAAGCGCAAGCACAGACTTGCGCGCATCCGTTTAATAAGCGCCGAACAGCTCGTGCAGCCCGCGTAGACGGGAAAACCCGTTTGCGTTATGTGCTACCACAACAACCGGAGGCAGGGCAGGTGGGTACAAAAGTATTGGTTCTGGGTAGCTCAGGCCGCATTGGCACGATGCTGCGCCCTGTTTGGGATACTGAGACCTGCGGCCGAGAGATTGAATTCACCTATCAGACACGGCGGCCTGATCCGGAACATGTGTCGGATGTTGTGTGGAGTCTGGAGGGGCCGGCCCCCGCGCAACTGCGTGAAGCAGGGCCATTTGATGTTCTGCTTGTGCTCAGCGGTGTTGTTCCGCGTGCAGGCGCAAAGCTTGAGCAAAATGTGGCCATTGGTCTGAACAGCCTTGAGGCGGCCAAGGCGCTGGGGGCAAAAACGGTTATTCTGGCCTCCAGTTCGGCGGTTTACGGGATGCAAAGCGACAGCCCATATCATGAGGATGATTGCCCTGCGCCTGCCAATGATTATGGCCGCGCCAAATACGAGATGGAACAACGCTGCGCCGTTCATGCGCGTGAGCTGGGCTTGATGTTGTGCTGTTTGCGCATCGGGAATGTGGCGGGGGCGGATGCGCTGCTTGGCAATGGTGCGGCGCTGAAGTCGGGCGAGAGGTTGCGCATTGACAGTTTCGATGGTGGGGCCACGCCGCTGCGCTCCTATATCGGGCCGCACACTTTGGCCAAGGTCCTGTGTGAACTGGCTCAGAACCACAAAACGCTGCCGGACGTCCTGAATATCGGAGTATCAAATCCGGTAGAAATGGCGGCCCTTGCACAGGCCGCAGGGATGGCGTTTGATCTGGTACCCGCCATGGGCAGTGCCCATCAATATATCACATTGGATTGCGCAGCTCTGGCCAGGCTGTATTCTTTCAACGCCACCGACAGCGATCCCGCGCAGATGGTTGCGCAATGGCGCAGCCTGCGGAACGATTGAACGCAAACGACGTTGCCCCCATGAACGTGCCGCCGTAATGTGAGCGCAAACATCCTATGTGGCGCATCGCGCCAGACCGATTGAAAGGCTAATTCTATGGTAGATATCCAAACCCTTCCCGATGCCGAAGCGCTTGCTGTGGCTGCTGCTGCCTTCATGGGGGATGCCCTGTCAGCGGCCTGTGATATCTCACCGGGCAAGCGGGTCAGCTGGGTCGTGCCGGGTGGCCGCACTCCGCGCGCGATTTTGCCGCTGGTGTTGGCGCGCGATGATATTGACTGGGACCGCGTTTATACAGTGGCAAGTGACGAACGGCTGGTACCTGTCGAAGATGCAGCTTCGACCGAGGGCATGCTACGCGGGCTTTTCGCCGATGCAGGCCGTCCGTGCCATTACATCAGCTTTGGCACCGATCTGGCCCCGAATGCGGCTCTTGCTACTTGGACTGCGGGCCTTGATACGATGGCATGGCCGCCTGCGGTGGCTTTCCTCGGTGTGGGGGACGATTCCCATACGGCGTCGATTTTCCCCGACCGGATCGAGGCGCGCGATGACAGCATTTTTGCCGCTGCCGTGCCCGAGACACCGCCAAATGTTGCTCCGCGCCTGACGCTGGGGCTCAAGGCGATCAAGGACTGTTTGCAAATCCTGATGCTGGCAAACACGCCGGAAAAAGTGGCGCAGCTGGCGCTTTCGATGGCACCGGACGCAGACCCGAACGAGCTGCCGGTGGCGGCCGTATTGCGGATGCCGCAATCGGTGGTGATGTGCCTACCCGAGTAAAGCCAGCCACATCCAGACTGTCAGGATAGAGGCAGCGGTTGCAATCAAGGCGGAAGACGCGGCAATGCGTCTTGCGCGCCCATATATATTGGCAAAAATATATGCGTTAAATCCTGGTGCCATGGCTGCCGTCAGAACACCGGAATGGAACAAATCGCTTGGCACGCCAAAACCCTTGCCCATGCCCCAGACAATCGCGGGATGAATAAGGAGCGACAGGGCACAAACCATGGCGATGGCTTTCATATCACCCTCGGGCTTGTGCTGGATCAGCACGCCGCCCAATGCAAACAGGGCGGCGGGCAAGGCTGCCCGCACGATGAGCGATACAGCATCGTCGATCACCAGCGGCAAGGCCACGCCGCTGAGATTGACCGCAAAGCCCAACATGATCCCGATCACCAGTGGATTATGGAACATCGCATTGATGATCGAACGCGCCAGCGCGGCTTTGCTTTTGCCGCGGTTGCGCACGAATTCCATTACCGCGATCCCTAGGCCGTAGCAGAACGGTGAATGCATGGCGATGATCATATAGTTCCCCGCCAACCCGTCGGGACCAAAGGCGCGCTCGGATATCGGCAGGCCCAACAGGACCGTGTTGGAAAACAGCGCGCAAAAGCCGATGACAACACAATCCTCCCAGTCGCGTTTGAAAAAGAACCGCGCACCAAGGATGCCGAGCGTGAAACAGACGGCTGCCGCTGTGTAGAAACTGATCAGCAATGGCGCATCAAAGGCCGAGCTGAGGTCAAGCTTCGAGATCGCCTGAAACAGCAAGCAGGGCACAGCAAAACTTTGGGCGAAACGCAGGACACCGTCCACACCTGCGACCGGAAACAGCCCGCGCCACACGGCAAAATAGCCCGAACCGATGACCAGAAAAACCGGAAGGATAACGTCAAGAAGGGTCTGCATATAAAATCCGGTTTTGAAAGGGGGCGGGGGACTATTCTAGATCGAACTCAATCTGCATCCCGTCATAGGCAGGGTGGATGTGTTCAGGTGTTTCGGCATCAAGCGTGGCATAGTCGAGATCAGTGTGGAGATTGGTCAGCACCGCCTGCGCAGGGCGTGTTTTTTCGATCCATTCAAGGGTCTGTGCCAAATGGCTATGTGTTGGGTGTGGTTCGCGGCGCAATGAGTCCACGATCCAGCATTTCAGCCCTTCAACTATGGGCCAGATATCCTCGGGAATGGTCTGTACATCAGGTAGATAGGCCACATCGTTCACGCGAAATCCAAGGGCATTTATGCTCCCATGGGGGACCTCGAACGGGGTGAACCGCAAGGGGCCGCCGGGGCCGTCAATCTCGACATCACCATCCATCAGGTTCATTTCGAGGATGGGCGGATACATTGATCCTTCGGGCTGAACAAAGGCATAGCCAAAGCGTTCCATCAGCGACGCGCGGGTGGGGGCATCGGCCCAAACCGGCAGGCGCGCGCGCATGTTGATGACGATCATGCGCAGGTCATCAATCCCGTGAACATGGTCCGCATGGGCATGTGTGTATAGCACCGCGTCCAGGCGGCTGGTACCGGCATCCAGCAGTTGCGCGCGCATGTCGGGTGACGTGTCAATCAGAACGCTTGTCGTGCCGTTCGAGCCGATCCGCTCGACCAGTGCAGAACAACGACGCCGCGCATTGCGCGGCTCATTCGGGTCACATGCGCCCCATTCGCCGCCCAGCCGTGGCACGCCACCCGATGAGCCGCAGCCAAGGATGGTGATGCGCATCACATCGCTCATGCAGGGGCCTCATAGGCGGCAACCTTGGTGAACAGGCGTTCGAAATTGGCCTCGGACTGGGCGGCGAAGGTGGCGTAATCCACGCCAAAGGTTTCTGCCGCACGACGGGCCGTATAGGCGGTAAAGGCGGGTTCATTGCGTTTGCCGCGGTGGGGCGGCGGCGCAAGGTAGGGGCTGTCGGTTTCTACCAGAACGCGCTCCAGCGGGGCGCTCGCGAAAATATCACGCAAATCGTTGCTTTTGGGAAATGCGGTGATGCCCGACATGCTGAGGTAAAACCCCAAATCCAGCGCGGCACGGGCCAGTTCCGGCGAAGAAGAGAAACAATGCATCACGCAGGTATATGCGCCTTTGGCGTGCTCTTCGCGCAGGATGGCGGCCATATCCTCATCCGCATCGCGGCTATGGATGATAAGTGGCAGGCCGGTTTCGCGCGCGGCGGCGATATGGATGCGCAGGCTCTCTTGCTGCACCTGTGCGCTTTCGGCGGTGTAGTGGTAATCAAGGCCGGTCTCACCGATGCCGACCATTTTGGGGTGCTGCGCGATCTCGATCAACTGCTCAAGCGTTGCCATCGGCTCGGAGGCGACGGACATCGGATGGGTGCCGGCAGCATAGAAAACCGGCGCATGTGCTTCGGCGATGGCGCGCACGGCTGCTTCGTTTTTGAGCTTGGTGCAGATGGTGACCATGCGGGCCACACCGGCCTCCTGCGCGCGGGCGATAACATCGGGCAATTCCTCGATAAGTTCGGGAAAGTCCAGGTGGCAGTGGCTGTCGGTGATCTGTGGTGTGTCGGTCATGGGGGCTCCGTCGGGGCGCTCAGCGGGGTGCCGCGTCTGCCATTTTACGCAAGGTATCTAGAACCAGTGCGGCAGGGTCAAGGTTGACCGAGATACCGTGGCGCGCGCGGCTGCTGATCTCGGCTGCGAGGTCTGCCCAGATACGGGCCTGATACGGATCAGGTGACAGGCGGGCAAGAATTTCGGCTTCTTGTGGTGCGGCTTGCGGGGCGGGGGGCGTGCCCATGGCACCGGTGCGCGCGAGCCTGCTCAGCAGCAGATCAATCAAGGTGAACAACAGGTCGCGCTTGGCCTCGCCACCGCGCGCGGCGGCGAGCTCGGCCAGTTTGAGCGCGCGCCCGCGGTCCATACGGGGCAGGGTCCCCATCAAGGCCACCAAGTCGGCATAAAGTGCCGCACCACCCAAAAGCGATAGCCGCATGGCGCCGCCAACCGATCCCCCCGAAAGCGCCGCAAGCGCATCGGCATTGGCGGCTTGTACATCGGCCTGCGCCATGGCTTCGGCAACTTCGGCAGGTTCAAGCGTGCGCAAACTTAACGTGCGGCAACGCGAGCGGATTGTGGGCAACAGGCCCGATGGCTGGTGCGACAACAGCAGAAAATAGGTCCGCGCAGGCGGTTCTTCGAGCATTTTGAGCAACGCATTAGAGGCGTTCGGGTTCATCAAATCCGCATCATCCACGATCACCACGCGACGCCCACCTTCGGTCGCGCTCATATGAATAAAGCTGTTCAGCACGCGAATTTCATCTACGCGGATAACGGCGGAATATTTCTTTTCTGCAAAATTCTTGGCGCGATCAGAATCCGTGCTGCCCTTGCCGCCCAGACGCACCAGATGCACGCCCGGCTCGGCACCAGCCAAAATGCGGTGCGACACAGGGTGGTCGGGCGAAATTTCGAGGGTGTCGGGCAGATCGGGCGCAAACATGCTGTTCTCATCCGCGGCAGGGGTGGCCAGCAAAAAGCGGGCGATTTTCCATGCCAGCGTGGCCTTTCCTACGCCGCGAGGGCCGGTGATCAGCCACGCATGATGCAGTTTGCCCGAATTGAACGCCGCAACAAATGCATTTTCTGCGGCCTGCTGTCCGATCAGATGCGGCGTTTCACGCGGATGCGGCGCGCCGGTCAGACGTTCTGGTTGGGGAGGGGTATCATCGCTCATACCAGCGGTTTAGCGGGGATCGGGCGGGTTTGAAATGCCCCGCGTAAGGGGAAGCAACTTTTAGGAAAATTCCGGCGTGTTTTCGGGCGTGGGCAGGTTTTAAGCCCGTTTCGCAAGCTCGGTCTCTATCGCTGTGCGGATATCTTTGGCAACGCTGTCTACATCGCGCGCCCCGTCGATCACGCGGAAACGGGCGCTGAATTCTGTTGCCAGCGCCAGAAAACCCGCGCGCATGGCAGTTTGCAGATCGGCTCCGAAGTCTTCGAACCGCTCCTCGATGCCCTGTCGGGCCTTGGCGCGGCTCAACCCCTCGACGGGATCCATATCAATCAGAACCGTCACATCGGGTTCTACCCCGATCATAAGGTCATGCAACGTGTCCACAGTATTGCGCAGATTGCCACGGCTCAGGCCCTGATACATGCGGGTGCTATCGGCAAATCGATCACAGATTACCACTTTGCCCGCGCTCAGGGCGGGGCGGATCAACCGCTCCAGATGATCGCGGCGCGCAGCGGTGAACAGCAACAGTTCGGTCTCGGCGGACCAGCGGTCAGGATCGCCTTGCAGCACGAGCGCGCGGATTTCTTCAGCGCCGTCAGAACCGCCCGGTTCGCGGGTGACAATCACATCGCGGCCCTGCGCGCGCAGGTGTTCGGCCAACAAGGCCACCTGCGTGGATTTGCCAGAGCCGTCTATGCCTTCAAAGCTGATGAACAAGCCGCTGGCGCTCACGAAGCTTCGGGCGCCGGCGCTTTGTCACTCAGGCGAGAGGCAAGGTTCATGGCCGCAGCCATCACACGGTCCATAAAGCCATGGCTTGCGACATCACTGTCCGCAACCAGCGGCACGCGCTTTTCCGGTAGGCCTTCGGGGCTTATAATCAGTTCGCCAATTTGATCGCCCTTGGCAATCGGCGCTTTCACAGGGCCTTGATAAACGACCTCTGTTTTCAAAGGCGTGAGCGGTGTCACTGGCAACAGCAGTGAGATATCCTCGGCCAGTTCAAGACCCACAGTCCGCTCGGCCCCAATAGAGACGTCAGCCTGCGCGATGTGTTGACCCGCTGTGCCCAGCGTTGTCTCGGCGAACTGACGGAAGGCCCAGTTGGTCACGGCCTCGGATTCGCGTGCACGTGCTTGGGTCGAATCCATGCCCGACAGGACAAATATAATCCGCCGGTCGCCCTGTATGGCCGAACCGACAAGCCCGTAACCTGCCTCTTGAGTGTGGCCGGTTTTTAGCCCGTCGGCCCCAATACCCAAACCCAAAAGCGGGTTCCGGTTGAAGCGGTTTGAGGATTCCTGTGGATCAAACAGGAATTCTTTTTGCGCAAACATCGGATAGTACTGTGGGTAATCCTTGATCAGTTTGGTCGCGACAAGGCCCAGATCGCGCATCGACATCCGGTGGTTCGTTGCAGGCCACCCGTTGGAGTTGGCAAATGTGGAATTTGTCATGCCCAATTGCTGGGCGCGTTGCGTCATCTGTTGGGCAAAACGGGTTTCGGTGCCGGCAAGGGCTTCGGCAATGACGACACAGGCATCATTTCCCGACAGCACGATAATACCGCGAATTAGGTCCTCGACCTTGACCCGCTCGCCGGCCTTGAGAAACATGGTCGAGCCGCCATAGGCCTGCGCGGCTTCCGAGACGGGTAGTTCCTGATCCAGATCCAGAATGCCGTTATCAATCGCCTCAAAGGCCATATACAGCGTCATCAACTTGGACATTGATGCAGGCGGCAAGGGCTGATCGGCGTTTTTGGCCATCAACACGGTGCCGCTGTTATAATCCAGAACATAGGCCGCTCTGGCACCGGTTTCAAACGCCTGCGCGCTCACCGAGGAGGCAAGGAGGGCAACCGCCCCAAGGGTGAGTTTCAATCCGCGCATGTCAGGCACCTCTATGAGTTAGCTGGAAACAGCATAGGCGTCGGTAAAGCCTTCTGCTTTGATGGTCGACAAAATCTTGGCACGTTCCGCGCTGGTGGCGGCGGGGCCAACAACCACACGCCAGAACGTCTTGCCGCTGATGGTACTTTTCTTGATTGTAGGAGACAATCCAGCGCCGCGCATTTGCTTGGCCGCGCGCTCTGCGTTTTCTTCGATGCTGAAAATACCGATCTGGATAAAGGGTTTGGACAGGCTTGTGCTTTGAACGGGCGGCTTTGGTGCCGGTGCGGGGGTCGGTTTTGCGACCGGCGCTGCTGCCGCTGCTGTTGCCGCAGTACTGGCGGCGGCGGGAGGCAGCGGCGTTGCGCTGACTTCCGGTGCGGGTTCGACACTTGGGCCTGGCTGTGGGGCGGCGGCTTCGGCGGGCTCTTCAACCTTGCGCAAGGCTGTTACGTTCAATTTGGTCGGGGCTCCGGCAAGAATGCCAAGCGAGGCCGCCGCATCTGACGAGATCTGCAAGCTAGGGCCGGGGATGTCGCGTTCGCGGCGGAACAAGGCGCCGACGACGAATTGCCCGTTAGCCTGATTGCGAATGATGACCCGCTCGGGGTCGGTTACATCCGGATGAGCCACCCAGACACCGCCCAAGCTGGGCCGCCCGTCCCAGAGCCCTTCGTCCGTGACCGAAAACACCTCGGGGGCTTCGATGTCGCGTTCGACCGTCGGGCCCGCAGGGGCAGGGGCGCTTGCGGTGGCACTATTCGCACCCAGAGAGGGCAGTGCAAATTTACCCTGATCATCGCAGCCGGCCAAAACCCCTGCGACCAGAATTGTTGTCGCAACGCCGCGCAGTTTTCTGCGTGCCCGACCTTGCATCTTGAGACTGCCCATATTCCCTCGTCCTTGCCTGTGTGCATGCCTGTTTTCAGGACATGGCTTATGGCCCCTTTGCGGAGCATTTGGCGTAGTCTAGCCTGCGATCACCCCGCCAGACAAGAGATCGCTCACCACATCGGCAGATTTCCCCACAGCAGCGCGTGAATTTTGCCCGATTGCAGAATCGTTTTGACCGATTTAGGAACACCCCACAGCGGAGGTTTGGCAGAGTGGTCGATTGCACCGGTCTTGAAAACCGACGGGCGTGAGAGCGTCCCCAGGGTTCGAATCCCTGAGCCTCCGCCAGTATTTTTGTAACTCGTTGTTTTTGTTAAGTTAATGGGTGCATGATTTTCTTACCCCCCATCTTATCCGCCAATAGACCCGTTCTTGCCTGTGGGGTGCAGTCCTTTTCCTGCGCATTGGTAATGTCGAGGTATCTATGTGCGCCATATTTTCAGGCTAAGGGGCTAGCTTTGTGGTCTAAAATGGCCTTTACTGTTTTGGTCGGCTCTTATGCTGGCGCTAATGTTTTTAAAAAGCACTATGGTATCATTTGATGACTACTTATGAAGTTGAGGCAAATTATTTTTCCGAGCATCCAATTGCAGTTTTTGACTGTCCATGTGGTCAACGGCACAAACATGGCTTGCCCAGTGAGGTTAATAAACCTGAGCACCGCGTAGCAAGTTGTGTAGATAAGTCTCTCCATCCGAATGGTTATTATATTGTGTGGAAAGGCGTTGTGGCTAAGAATTCGCCACCCAAAAAGATTAATTAATATTCTCTGCAGTCAATGAGTTATTTGCAGCGCTGTACTTGTGTGAGCACCTGAAAGCAGGTTGCGATGTGCTGTTAATTCCCGCATCAGGGAAAATTCAAACATTTAGCCCAGCGCTGGGCGTTGTTCTTAAAGGGTGCGCCAGCCGCTCAAGGGCGGCGCATCTCTTGGGGGGTATAAGGGGGGAGAGGTGTGCAGGGGAGATGTAAAGGGGGTGCGCAGTAGATGCACCCCCAGTTGTAGGCGAGTTGTTCGCTAGTTGGGGGAGAGGTGTTCCTCGCACCTGACTTCGACAAGCTGCTTCGAGCGTTTGCCTTCTATGTTCTTGATTTTTCCTTGCGCAAATAGATTATTCATCGCTCTTTTAAACATCGCTTTCGTAATGTCTTCACTGCTTGGGTCTTCAGCAAATTGCCTTGGTGCATAGTTGGACCCAGAGGATGAATTGAGGTCACGGCCTTGTTCTGCAAATTTACGTATCAACGCCATAAATACCCGTTCAGCCTTTTGTGTCTCCGCCTTTTTATCCAGAGGTGTCTCTCCAGCCCTCGCGGAAAAGACGCCATTATCCCAAAATAGTTTAGTCGATGCACCAAGAGGGCCGTAGTTGTTCTTCATATTAGTGAGGATGCGGCCATTGGGATCGATATGTCCATCGCTGTCCTTTTCATGTGTAAGGTATAGCCGCGAGCGCACCGAGCCGTTCCAAGCTGTTGATCCACTATCGCCGCGCCCTGTTTCCATGCCTGACTTGGATGGGTGAGCCAGCAACACTACGGCACAGTCATACGTAATCGCTAGTGACTTCAGCATCCCAATAAACTGCCGAACCTTAGCGCGGTCATTCTCATTAGCGGGGTACATGTCTGCAAGGGTGTCGAGCACAACCACCTTGGGGGAGAACCTCAAAAGCTCCCTCGTTATCTTGTCGTAGAGGGGTGACGCAGAAAGGGGTGCGGCTGCTGCACCTTCGACTGCGAGCAGCGCATCTTCGCCCGCTAGTGAGCAAATGCGTAGTTGTGAAAGGTCATTAAAGCTGCATTTTTCAGCGGCAACAATGTCCTCTAAGCGACGGTGCATTTCGTCTTGTTCGTCTTCAGCACCAAAGTATAGAGCGCTTCCATTCATAATGGGGCGTCCCAGCCAAGTCTGGAGAGGTTTTTCCTCACGCAACGCAACTGCTGTCGCAAGCTGCATGGCGATCAGAGATTTGCCCGTCCCGCCATCACCTGTGAACAATGTCACTTGGCGATCAGGTATCATATCCTCAACGATCCATTTTCTATCTGGCGCGACTGTGCCTTCAAAGTCTGCTACGCTGACTGTCAGAGAGGGCGTCTCAGCGTTGAGTGCTGCTTTTACGCCCCCTAAGCCTTCACGGGTGTGCACGTCGTTCCAGTCGCCGCTTTGGGGGTATATGGCTATGCCTGCAACTGCTGCTGCCGCTTCGTCGCCTTTCAGCTTTCCAACGCCATGCGCATCAGCATCGCCAGCAATGATTATCTCACAGATTGGCCATTTGTTCCGTATCTTCTCTGCTACGGCCTTTAGATTGCCCGCACTAAAGGCGATTGCGACTGGCAAGCCTGTTGCTTGGCGGATGCTTGCCCCTGTGGCAAAGCCCTCACAGACGACCCATTTGCTGAAGTTGTCGTCTTTTGTGCTGAGATCGCAATACCCACCAGCAACTCTCCCGCCAGACAGAAACCGCTTGCTACCATCGGCTTTGATGAATTGCAGGCTCGCAATATTGCCTCCCACCTTAATGGGAATGATCAGATCGCCGTTGGAAAAGCGTGCGCAGTGTATGTCTATTTTCTTGCGATCAAGGTACGCGCAATGACCTGCTTTTTCTGCGTTGTCCCAAATGCTTTGGGCTTTGGTCTTGGCTTCAGCTTGCCTTTCTTCGCGTGCGCGATCCTGTGTTGCTCTCTGATATTCCCTTCTTTCTGCCAATATTTCGCGCTGGGGGTCGGTTAGCGTCGCTCCTGCACCGCTGTGCCATGCAGTGACGGTATCGCCTGACTTCCAGTTTTGGAACCAACCAAAGGCGAAGCCATCACTCGCATAATCAAGCATATAGGCTCCATTGTTACTGCCCTTGTGATCTCCGACTATATCAAAGCGGTGTAGTAAATTGTCTGCTATCGGGTGCTTGCCCTGTGGGGCGCAACCTGCCGCTTTCATGGCGTCTAAGAATTCAAGCTCGCGGTCATTTTGACTTGCAGGGGTGGGATTGATATACTCAAGGTTACTAAAAATAACTTTCTGAGCGTCATTGGTTTGCCCACCAGTGGCGTTCTTTTCATTTTCCATTTTACTGAGCGCCTCCCTGTCCAGCAATCCAAGCCGCAAGTGCCGCTTCGGACCAGTAACGACGCGAGCGAATTCGGGCAGGTTTGGGAAAGCCTGCTTCTAGGTCCTGCTCTAAGCGCCAAAGCGTCATGTCAGAAATGCCGCCCAGCAGGGCGCGAACGTCTTTTGACGTTAGCTGTTGTAGTTCGTCGGTCAAAACTTGACCTCCTTATCAAAAATGTGCTAAGGAGATTTCAGACTGCTTGAATAGCGGGTCTAATCTGAATTCAGCCCTCTCTGTGCGCCAACACAGCGGGGGCTTTTTCCTTTGGCGTCGCACGTTAATCGCCAAGTGTAGTATAACACACTATATCAAACTCTGCATTTGAGCGGCGCTATAAAAATAAGGCACTTCAGGCGGTGTGGCAATATGTCGCACCGATAGTATTTGCATTTTTTTTGAAAATGTGAATGCAAAAACGAATCACTTACCTTGTAGGAATTGCCCCCAATCCGACATCATAGCCCTTCTTTTTTCGAGCTGATCGCCGCGACGGTAGGCGCGTTCAACGTCCGACCCGACAGAGTGAGCAAGGCTAATTTCAGCCATTGCGCTGGGGTAGTCGGTTAGCTCTGCGGCCCAATCTCGAAAAGTGCTGCGTATGCCGTGTGGTACAGCGGGACGTCCTGACCGTTGGTCTAGATAAAGCGCGCCACCCGCTGCCTCATGTATGCGCTTCATACAGGCGCTTAAGGCTGCGTCTGACAACATGCCGCCGCGCTGGGCGGGGAACACATAGTTAGTCCCGTCTTGCTTTGTGAGGCCGCTTAGAAGTCCTCTCATAGCATTTGTGAGGGGGATGCGATGCTCTTTGTTTGCTTTCATGCGTTGGGCGGGTAGCGTGATTGTGCCGCCTTTCAGGTCTACTTCTTCCCATGTAAGGCCGCGTACTTCGCCAGAGCGCATACCTGTCAGCGCGAGTAGTTCAAGCGCTCGCGTTGCTGTGCCTGATCGAGCGCGCAAGTCGCAGAACCACTGTGTGGCGTCTGCTAATGAAAGCGCAGGTTGATTAACTGTCTTCGCGATCTTTGAGGGCTTGGGTAGGGCGGTGTCTAGGTTGCCTTTCCAGCGTGCAGGATTGTCGCCGCTGCGATAGCCTTGCACGGTGGCGTATGCCAACACGTTTTCAATCCGCCCTCTGAGCCTAGACGCTGTCTCAGTCTTGGCGTGCCAAATCGGTTCTAGTGTGCTCTGAATGTGTTGCACGGTAATATCTGAGATGGGCATATTGCCTAGCGAGGGCAGGGCGTATCTGTCTAAAGTGGCTCGCCACTGCTTGCGATGTTTGGAATTGTCAAATTCTGCCAGCTTCCCTTTGAGGTATTGCTCCATCACGGTGCAGAAAAGTATACCCTGACTTGTGAGCGCTTCACGGGCCTCTTTGCGGGCCTGCACGGGATCAATCCCTTGCCGTATCTGCTCCAACACTTCTAAGGCCTTAGTTTTTGCTAGCGCCACCCCAACTGCTGGATAGCCGCCCAAGCCGATCTCAGGCCTACGGCTTCCGATTTTGGTGCGTAGAAACCAACTTTTAGAGCCGCTCTTTGTGACTTGCATGTATAACCCTGCAACGATCCCTGTCGGGTAGCTAGTGGGGCGATCTCCATGCGCAGGGTTGTGCGCCAAGTTCTTAAACTGTGAGTTTGGGATTGTTTTTGCAATCTTGGGCATTCTTATCCGCCATCCTATCCGCCATAAAATACGTTATTAGATGGTAGTGAATGTTATGCCTTGATGCAAATAAGTGTCTAATTCTCTGATATATATGGATATATTATATATCAAGCTATATCCAAGCATACCAAAAGGGCCGCCTGAGCCTCCGCCAGATCCCCTTCTTCATCGCTTTGATTTGTTCGCCTTGAGTGGCCTTTTTATATTGTTTGCATGAACTTAGCGCCTGTCTTCGCTTGCCTTGAGTTTCTTTCGATAGTGTCTATATTCGTTCCTTGAGTGGTACGGAATGTGGTATTTTTTGAATGGCCCTGTCTGGTAAATTGACGAAGAAGCTGGTCGAGAATCTTGGCGCTGGGCGTCATGGGGACGGTAACGGCCTTTATCTCGTGGTAGATCCATCAGGTGCACGCCGTTGGATCGTGCGCGTGGTCGTCAAAGGCCAGAAAAATAAAAAAGGGGCACCGCTGCGTACTGACTTTGGCCTTGGGGGCGCTGATATTGTTCCGTTGAACCAAGCACGCGAGCGGGCGCTGGAATATCGCCGGATGGCCAAGCAAGGATTAAATCCACGTTTTAACGCCCGTCGAGAGGTGCCAACCTTCGAAGAGGTGGCGCAGCAGGTTCATATTGACCGGATGCCCACGTGGAAAAATGCCAAACACGGCCAACAATGGATCAATACGTTGCGTGACTATGCCTTCCCAAAAATCGGGCGCATGCCGATCGACAGCATTGACCAGCCCGAGGTGATGATGTGCCTTGCGCCGATTTGGACCGAGAAACACGAGACCGCAAAGCGTTTGGCGCAAAGGATCAAGACTGTATTGGACGTCGCGCGTTCAAAAGGATTTCGCACTGGCGAGAACCCGGTCACTGCGATCAAGGATGCAGGAGCCTTGCCAAGGGTCAAAGCAAAGGTGAAGCATCACAGGGCGATGGGCTGGCAGGATGTTCCAAAATTCTATGCGGATTTGCGAACACGCAAAGCGATGGCCGCAAAAGCCTTAATGTTCACCTGTCTGACGGGATCAAGAACAGGGGAAGTCCTGGGACTAAGGTGGGAAGAGATCGATTTCGAGACGCAGCTTTGGACGTGTCCAGCGGATCGCATGAAGACCGGCGAGGCCCATCGCGTACCGCTGACGGATGAGATGCTCTCGATCATTGAGCCCCTAAAGGAGCTAAGGTCTGATTTTGTGTTCGAAGGCCAAAAGCGCCACAGACCTTTGTCCAATATGTCGATGCTCATGCTTTTGCGCCGGATGGATGTGGAGGGGGTCACAGTTCACGGCTTTCGATCCACGTTTCGCGATTGGGCGTCCGAGGTTGCCAATGTGCCGCGCGAAGTTGCTGAGAAGAGTTTGGCGCACTCGGTCGGGTCTGATGTGGAGCGCGCCTACGCCCGTTCTGACCTGCTGGACAAACGACGTGCATTGATGCGGGATTGGTCTCAATACGTCGCAAACACGTCCATCTAGGAGCCGCGTCGATGGAAACGGTGCTTATTAGCGATACGCAGGTTCAGTTCATCGAGATGTTTAGGATTGCGCTGAGCGCGCCTGACAACCGACAACGACTTCGCGCGATTTCCAATCTGAAACAGGAAGTGGCGACACAAGTAGACGAGCTGATCGTGGATGGACGCAGCGAAGAGTGGATGTCCGCCAACGCGGAGTTTTTCAGGCGTAGCATGCTTGAGGCTCCGGCACGTCGCGCGGCTGCCGCTGAGTTTTCTCAGATTGAGCGTGAGTATGAAGGAAGTCGGGGGCGGGAGAAAAAGCTCAATATCGCTGAACACATTGGGATGCGGGTATTACTTACGATCAAAGAGGGAAAGTTCGAGGGTCTTCAAACCGAGATCGGGATACTAGAGCAAGTACGCCACTTCTCACAGCAGGAAAAGATTTTCGGCGCGCGCGATCACGACACCCTTAGGAAGATTTGGGGAACCTACCGTGGTGTTGTTCATTTGGGGATGGCGATGGACTTATTTGGGGACAGCGCGCTTCAATCATTTGATATGCTCTTTCTCGCTGAACAAATCCGCATGGAATTGAGCCGTCACTCTCCGAGGAGTTCGAATAAGCCCTACGTGGACGATCGTGAACAAATTTCATTTGTTGCTAGTCAATGACTTAGGGTCCCCGATTTAGAGATCGGGGCTGCCTGGCATTCCTGACCTGAGCGTATCCATTCGTTGAAACTCGCTGCAACGAAAGGAAAGCAGAACGTGTCCAATCTCTTCGAAAATAACCGCAACTATGTCTTGGGCGATCCCGAACTTAACATCATCGGAGACCGCGAAAAGCTGGCGCAATGGCGTCACAAGATGAAAGGCCCGGCGTTCTACCGATTGGGCCGCAAGATCATCTATCGCGGATCCGACCTGAACGCATGGGTGGCGATAAATCGCGTCGACCCGTCTCAGAACGCGTGAGGTGTAGAAATGCCGAAAAAGATACGCCAAACGCGCGAAAACCTCGATCTTTTTGCTATTGCCGGACTACCTCAGCAAACTTTCCGCCGGAACGGGAATTTGAAGCCTGCGCCTCCGAAAGCAAAGCCTAGTCGCAAAAAGCAGCAGAAAGCTACTTCTGCAAACCCGGTCAATGAAGCGCCAAGTGAGCGTTATCTGCGAGACGCGGAGGTAGCGCACCGTTACGGCGTCGGCCGCCAGACAGTGTGGCGCTGGGCGGCGAAGGGGGCACTGCCGGAGCCTATCAAGCTCTCGGTGAGTGTCACGCGCTGGCGACTGTCAGACCTAGTCACCCACGAGAATTCTTTGCCGAAGGGGGCCAAAGGGAAAGTGGTCCGAACGAACCGTTTGAAAACTGGCAATGCGGGAGGTCAGAAATGAGCCGCTCTTACCGGAAAATTCGTCCACAGCACGCCAAGGTTTATTCGGTTGTCGAAGTTCAAGCGCTTTTCGGCGTGCATCGCAATACAGTTTCAAACTGGGTGGGCTCAGGCTTAGACCCGTCGGATGGGTCGCTGCCTCAACTCTTTCGTGGGGCCGAACTCAAGCGCTTTCATACGGAACGAGCAGAGCGTACGCGTCGCAATCTGCGGCAGGGAGAGTTCAAATGTGTTGCGTGCGGAAATGCGGTTTTTCCCGACCTCAGCACTATCTCGTTCCCACGCAAGGAAGGTCGCGCTAGCTTGGTCCAAGCGACGTGCTGCGACTGCGGGGCGACTATGCTAAAGTTACTGGGTGCGACGGAGTGCGACAAAGTTGAAGAATGCCTGAATACAAACACGCCGCTGGCGCTCATAGACGAAAGCCAAGTGGACTCTTCGGCTGGTATTGGGAAGGAAGCGGGTTCTCGGGGAGTGAAATGGTTCACTATCAACGATCGGGTGGTTCATGAATGGCAAGTTTTCGCAGGCAAATATGACCCAAAAACAGTGCAAGCGCATCTGGTCAGCATCCGCGACTTTGAAGCCTTCTTGGAAGGTATTCAGTTCAGCAAGGTGAAGCCGAAGCACGCCGGACAATATCGTGATCACCTGGTTCGCCTGCTGGCCCAGTCGAAGGACAAAGGCGGTCTCAGCAATTCCACTGTTCGTCACCGAGCTTCGCACCTTAAAGCATTCTTCCAATGGCTTCATGGGCAGGAGGGCTACCGCCGCTTAAGTTCTAGCATACCGGACTACTTTGCCCTCCCTCGCAGCGCTTCATCTCCGCAGTCAAAGGAGCGGCGTAAAGAGTACCCAACGCTCAGCGAGGCGTGGCGCATGATTGAGATGATGCCCGAAAAGAGTGTGATCCAACGCCGTGATCGCGCAATCGTTGCCTTTGCCTTTATTTCGGGCTTCAGGGCAGCAGCTCTTTCCGCGCTTCGGATCAAGCACGTTGACTTTGACAGCCGATCTGTTTTGCAAGATGCAAGGGAAGTTCCAGCCAAGAACGGCAAGACTTATCGCGCTAAGTGGTTTCCGCGGACGGGAGCGTTTCAAGAGATTTTCTTGTCTTGGGTGAGGGAATTGCAAGACCTCGGGTTTCAACCCCACTGTGCCCTGTTTCCAGATGGCAGACAACTCGTGGCGCGGACGCCGAGCGATACTCCGGTCGAGCCTTTGGCATCGAGCAAGCCCTTGCAAGATGCCTTTGCAAAGGCGTCAGAGCGAGTTGGCAAAGCTTACACGCCGCATTCCGCGCGACACACTCTAAAAGCACTGGGCGCTCAGATGTGCCGTTCACATCAGCAGCGCAAAGCCTGGTCGATGAATCTCGGTCATTCGGACGAGCAGATCACAGAAAAGCACTACGCCAAGATGTCCCAATCTCAGAGCGGCGAGCTAATGGAGGATTTGTGCTCCGACTTGGTCTTCACAGAAGAGGAAAACGAATTAATCATCGACTTTTACCAGCACCGCCTCATTCGTGGCACACTGGAATATGCCGAGGCGAAAAGACTCGCGGAAAAGCGCGATAAGGCACGAGGAGATGACGATCTACTTGAATAATCCCTCGACGAGTTAAAGCCTGCAACTCTTGTCGGTGGCTTTATCGTGCTAGTGCTACGCTCGCAGCAGCTATCCTGTCTGATGCATCGCACCAACGTATTGCCGATGTTAATCAACGTTCGGTTTGGATCGTTCGCTTTAATCGACATAAGGGGCGGAAAGTGTGAATTCGCCGCTCTGCAGAGAGGATTTTGCGAAATCGCCTAAGCGGACCATGAAAACCAATAATTCTGGTCCGCCCGCCTTCGCGACAGTCCAAAAGGAGTGAGCTACCCCCCGAAATTCGGACACTGACGTAAGCTGCGATTTGTAGTCTGCTGATCTTCAACACGAAGGAGATCAGGAATGTCGAAACGGAAGCAACATCATCCAGAATTCAAGGCCAAGGTGGCGTTGGAAGCGCTG
>NZ_JBDWCI010000004.1:0-1039 GCF_039977885.1 Sulfitobacter sp. | reverse complement strand
CCTTCTTCGGATTGTGCTTTGGCATGATGATGAAGGAGCCAGAAATGGATCGTCCAGAATTTTACCGTTTTCATCAGGGTGAGAAAACCCTTCCCTTCGCACCGCAAGAGTACGCAGATCGCCTCTCACGTTTGAGAACGGACATGCGGGAAAAGGGGGTGGATGCCTGTGTTCTAACCTCCATGCACAACGTCGCCTACTATTCGGGCTTTCTGTACTGCGCTTTTGGGCGTCCATATGCCTTGGTCGTGACGCTGACGCAGGACGTGACCATCAGCGCGGGCATCGACGCCGCACAGCCGTGGCGGCGTAGTCACGGCGATAACATCACCTACACCGATTGGCAGCGGAACAACTATTGGCGCGCGGTTCAATCGGTCACAGGCAAGGGAAAGGTCATCGGATTTGAGGCCGATCACCTTACCCTCGCGCAGTCTGAACTGATGAAAAGCTTCCTGTCGCCAAGTGCTACGACGGATGTGGCACCCATGACGATGCACCAGCGAATGTACAAGTCGGATGCTGAAATCGCGCTCATAAGGTCCTGTGCGCAAGTCGCCGATGTGGGCGGATATGCGATCAAAGATGCAATTAAGATAGGTGCCCGCGAAATAGATGTTGCCATGGCCGGCAGAGACGCGATGGAGCTGGAAATCGCAAAGCGTTTTCCAGATGCCGAATACCGCGACACATGGGTTTGGTTCCAGTCGGGCATCAACACGGATGGCGCTCATAATCCTGTGACAAGCCGCAAACTACAGGCTGGCGATATTCTCAGCCTGAACACCTTCCCCATGATCAGCGCCTATTACACGGCGCTTGAACGTACACTGTTTGTAAAAACGGTGGATGATGCCAGCTTGAAAATCTGGGAGGCAAACGTTGCAGCACATGAGTTGGGCATCAGTCTGCTCAAGCCGGGTGTAAGTTGTGCCGAGGTTACGGAGCAGATCAACACATTCCTCGATGAACGTGATCTGCTGCAATATCGCACTTTCGGCTATGGCCATTCCTTTGGCGTGCTGTCTCACTACTATGG
>NZ_JBDWCI010000003.1:0-302291 GCF_039977885.1 Sulfitobacter sp. | reverse complement strand
GGTGAAGTCTTCGGCTGGTGTGAAGGTCACAGTGCCGTCGCCATTGTCCACAACGGTGCCCTCGGCAGGGTCTACCGTCACGTCAGAGATTGTCAGCTCGTCCAGCGTGTTGTCCGGATCGCTGTCATTGCCCAGAAGGTCGACGACCACTGGTGTCTCTTCCTCGGTGGTTTCCGCGTCATCCACGGCAACCGGTGCGTCGTTCACAGGCGTCACGGTCACAACCGCTTCGCCTTCGTCGGACAGGCCGTCAGGGTCCGTTACGGTATAGGTGATCGTCGCTTCGCCGGTGAAGTCTTCGGCAGGTGTGAAGGTCACAGTGCCGTCGCCATTGTCCACAACGGTGCCTTCTGCAGGGTCTACCGTCACGTCAGAGATCGTCAGCTCGTCCAGCGTGTTGTCCGGATCGCTGTCATTGCCCAGAAGGTCAACAACCACTGGTGTCTCTTCCTCGGTAGTTTCCGCATCATCCACGGCAACCGGCGCGTCGTTCACTGGCGCCACGGTCACAGTGACAATGGCGTCGTCAAAGCCCCCGTTGCTGTCTGTGATCGTGTAGTTGATCGTCGCTTCGCCGAAGAAATCCGGGTTTGGCGTGAAGTCGAGCGTGCCATCATCCAGGATCGCAACGGTACCATCATCCGATGTCGCCTCGGTCACGGTGAGGAAATCACCCTCTGGATCGGTATCATCGTCAAGCACGGTGATGTTGACCAGCGTGTCTTCGTCGGTTGTGGCGGTATCATCTACTGCAACGGGTGGATCATTCACCGGCATGACGGTGATGATCGCCTCGCCCACATCGCTTTGCCCGTCCGGGTCGGTGATCGTATAGGTGATGACCGCTTCGCCACTGAATTCAGGCGCCGGCGTGAAGGTTACTGTGCCATCGCCATTGTCCTCAACGCTGCCTTGCGCAGGATCAACGGTAATGTCGGATATCGTAAGCTCATCCAACGTGTTGTCCGGGTCAAAGTCATTGCCACGCAGATCGACAACAACAGGCGTGTCTTCATCTGTGGTAGCGGCATCATCAAAGGCTTCGGGGCCTGTGCTTTCTGCGACGGTAATAAAGTGGTTGGCCGTATCTTCCAGCTCACCATCCGAGATCGTGTAGGTGACGGTCGCCACACCGGCGAAACCGTCGGCCGGTGTGAATTCGAATGTGCCGTCCGCATTCTCAACCAGCGTGCCTTCTTCGGGGGCGACAGTGGCGGAAACCACGGTCAGCGCATCAGGCGTTTCAACGTCTGTGTCATTGGCCAACAGGTCAATCGTCACAGGTGTTTCGAATGGCGTTTCATCTGTATCATAAACAGCTTCCGGCGCATCGTTAACCGGAGTGACCGTCACGATCGCAACGGCTTCATCCAGCTGACCATCGGGATCAGAGATAGTATAAGTGATCGTTGCGTCGCCGTTGAAATCAGGCGCAGGCGTAAAGGTCACTGTGCCGTCTTCGTTGTTCTCGATGGTGCCTTGTTCGGCCGGGACCGAAACCGCAATCACGCTGAGTTCGTCGACGGTGTTGTCTGGATCGCTGTCATTGCCGGTCAGGTTCACGACAACGGCCGTGTCTTCTTCGGTTGTGGCCACGTCATCCACGGCAACCGGAGGATCATTCACAGCCGTGACCGTAACCACAGCCTGACCTTCGTCGCTGTTCCCTTCGGGATCACTGACGGTGTAGGTGATTGTCGCATCGCCATTGAATTCCGGCGCAGGCGTAAAGGTCACTGTGCCATCGCCATTATCGACCAGCTCACCCTGTGTCGGATCAACAAGGGTCACGTCAGAAATGATCAGATCCTCAACAGCGGTATCAGGATCAAAGTCATTGCCGCGCAAGTCGATGGTGACAGGGGTTTCTTCCTCTGTGGTGGCCACATCGTCAAAGGCTTCGGGGCCTTGGCTATTGCCTACTGTGACAATATGGATCGCGCTGGCTTCCAGCTCACCATCGGAAATGGTGTAGCTGATAGTTGCTTCACCCTCGAACCCGTCGGCAGGCGTAAATTCGAATGTACCGTCATCATTGGGTGTCAATGTGCCCTGATCGGCAGGAACAGTTGCAGAAACCACCGAAAGATCAGCCGCATCTGTGTCGATATCGAAATCATTGGCCAGCAGATCAACAGTCACCGGCGTGTTGAAGTCGGTCACATCTGCATCATCTACGGCAACCGGCGCGTCGTTCACTGGCGTCACGGTCACAACCGCCTCGCCTTCGTCGGACAGGCCGTCAGGATCAGTCACGGTGTAGGTGATCGTCGCTTCGCCGGTGAAGTCTTCCGCAGGTGTGAAGGTCACAGTGCCGTCGCCATTGTCCACAACGGTGCCTTCCGCAGGATCAACCGTCACGTCCGAGATCGTCAGCTCGTCCAGCGTGTTGTCCGGATCGCTGTCATTGCCTAGAAGGTCAACAACGACTGACGTGTCTTCCTCGGTGGTTTCCACATCATCCACGGCAACCGGGGCTTCGTTGACCTCTTCAAACACAAGGTTGTCAATCGCGCCGGAGCCTTGCAGGACGATTTCGAAGCTGGACGTGCCAGGCACCGAAAGCTGCACAACAGATTGGCCGTTATTCTGCGTCGGCTCTACGAACTGTTCGCTGATCAGATCGCCATTGGCATCAAAGAATCGTATTGTTGCCGTCTCTTCGATATCGAGGAACGTCAGAGATTTAATTGTGACCGGATCATCAAACGAAAACGTTAGTGAACCGCCAGCGGCATTATCATCAGGATCAGAACTATCGCCGTCTTCGGAAATAATTAACACATTATTAAGGTTTGACGTGGCAAGGTCGGAATCACCACCGGTCGGGGCATTCGTGTCGAAAATCATTGCCTGATCTACACCATTGCCGGCCGCATTGGCACTTACCTGCACACCGAGGTCTGCAAATTGGTCTGTTACGGTTTCACCAGTGGCAAGGTTGTTGAAGTCAATTGTTCTGATCATTGTATATGCTCCTATGCGGCAATGCGCGCGGCGCGCGTCGCGGCCGGATTTTGTTGGTCAAACTTTGGAAGATTGCGTCGCGATTGAACGTCGGAAACGGGCGCAAAAATGCACCACTCGGAACGATACGTTGATGGTCTAGTCTTCGTCATTCGTCTTCTCCGTTCTTCGCGTGTTAACTCCGAAGAGTTATTGCTGATCCACAAGCAACCAACACAGCTGTGCCTTTTGAAAGGAGAGACGGACCGAATTATGGCCAAACTAAGGCTCAAAAAAAGAGAACCTTAGCCCGTAAGCAGCAGTCGCAAATATGCGGCGCTACACGTCTCCTGCACCAAAAAATGCAGTCAGTGTGCGGCCGCCCCCGGACCAAATTTTGTCGTCACCCCCCAGTGGGCTTGCTAAAGAGATAGCTTTTCATCTGTTGGATACAAAGGGAAAAAAGACCGAAATGTGTCACAACTTGGTTCAACATAAAGTTAATGAATATCGAAAAGCTAGATTCAGCACTCTAGCCTAGATTGTATTGTTGACCGTTTACCCGTCACAAGAACGCGCATAATCCCAATAATACTTGATTCAAACCCTGCGCCGGTTTTTTCAACACTCAATCATGGGGTTATTATTGTTCGTGATCTGTTAACAATCAGGCCCTGCTCCTCCAGAGGTGACAAGCCCTTATCCTCCGAAAATTCCTCAGGAATCATGTTCACGAATTCGAACCAATTGGCTTTGGGCAGCGTAATTAGCCGTGAATTCTTATGTAAATTCGCCACATTCTTCCGAATCAAATATTAACAAAGTCAATAATGTGGCACTTTGCTATCCGCCCGTTCCGACCCGAGCCTGTGCTGACCAGAAGCCCTGCGATGCAGTGAATAGGAATTTGTTAATTTAAAGGGAGTGTAACATTTGCGGAAAACCTGAAAAGGATCAGGTTGGTACCCAAGGCCGGACTCGAACCGGCACGCCTCGCGGCGGGAGATTTTGAATCTCCTGCGTCTACCATTCCGCCACTTGGGCACTGGCGACGATGTAGCCTGACCGCAAGACAGGGGCAAGTCATATTCGACACTCTGACCATAGGATTTACGCCTGTCTCTTGACGGGGACCCTGCGACATGATGTTGAGAAAGCGTAAATTCCGGAGCGCCCGCATGATCCAACGCCTCTATGACTGGACCCTGAGCCTTGCCGAGCACCGTCATGCCCTTTGGGTCTTGGCATTGGTAAGCTTTCTGGAAAGTTCGATGTTTCCGATTCCGCCGGACATCATCATGATCCCGATGATCATCGCCCGCCCTGGCCGCGCCTTTATAATTGCTGGTGTGGCCTTGGTCGCATCCGTGTTGGGCGGTGTTATGGGCTATGCGATTGGCGCGCTTGCCTATGACACTTTGGGGGCTCCGATTCTCGAAGCGCTTGGCAAAGGCCATGCGATGGAGGAATTCGCCACACGATTTAACGATCTGGGATTTTGGGCGGTTCTGGCGGCGGGGATCACACCCTTTCCTTATAAGGTCATCACCATCATGTCCGGTTGGACCGGCATGCCGCTGCTTACTTTCATCACGACCTCGATCCTTGCGCGCGGCTTGCGGTTTTTCCTCGTTGCGCTGCTGCTGTATAAATACGGCGCGCCTGTACGGGATTTTATCGAAAAGCGCCTGCCGCTGATGTTCACCCTCGCCCTGGCCCTGCTGATTGGCGGGTTTATGGTCATCAAACTGTTCTGAGCCGATGGAAAAAAACAAAAACTATATTGCCCTCGCCACGTTTGGCTCAGTTGCTGTGCTTGGCGGGGCGTTTGCGTTTCAGCATCTGGGCGGTCTGGCCCCTTGCAAGCTGTGCCTCTATCAACGCTGGCCCCATGCGGCGGCAATTATTATCGGTGCGC
The DNA here is from genome assembly GCF_039977885.1 of Sulfitobacter sp. Taxonomy (GTDB): domain Bacteria; phylum Pseudomonadota; class Alphaproteobacteria; order Rhodobacterales; family Rhodobacteraceae; genus Sulfitobacter. The sequence continues at coordinate 297,427 of NZ_JBDWCI010000003.1, read as the reverse complement.
TGATCCTGATCTCCCGCAAGGTGCAACTTGCCTGGGCCGGTGCGGCAGCCGCGCTGACCACGGCAATCATCGGCATGTATCATGTGGGTGTTGAGCAAGGTTGGTGGGAAGGCCCGACCACTTGCACAGCAGGCGGCGTTAGCGGGCTAAGCGCCCAGCAGTTGATGGATCAAATTCTTGCGGCACCCTTGGTACGCTGTGATGATATCGCGTGGCAAATGGCAGGGATCAGCATGGCGGGGTGGAACGCTATTGTGTCACTCGTGCTGATGGCAATCTGGGTTCAGGCCGCGCGCCGCGGCTAACCCGCTTTTTGCGTGCTTAAAAGCAGGCTCGTTTCCGAAGCCACAACCCCGTCGAGCTGCCTGATACGGTCCAGAACCTTATCGAATTGCTCCAACGTGGCTGTGCCGATTTCTACAATCAAATCCCACTGACCATTCGTGGAGTGCACCGCGCGCAGCTCTGCCATGGTGCCCAGCTGGCGTTTGATCCGCGCTGCCCCGCGCCCCTCGATGCCGATCATCATCAGGCCGCGTACCGGATCACGTGCCACATCCGCACGGGTAATCACGGAAAACCCCACAATCTCTCCGCCGTCCTGCAAACGCGCAAGGCGCGCGCGCACGGTGGTCCGGGACAGCCCCAGGATCACCGCCAGATCAGACAGCGATGCCCGTGCGTTATGCCGGAGCGCCGCAATCAGTTTACCGTCCATTTCATCCATTTTGAGCTCCGTTTTGGATAATTTAAACTCATTTTGAACACTTTGCACTCTATTTATCGAACATATGCACGGATTACACCTAATAAACACGTAACAAAGGATGACTCCCATGACCCCGCAACATTGCATTTTACAAGGCGCTCCGTTGGACTGCGGCAAAATTCGCCGTGGCTGTATCATGGGACCTGATGCCTACCGCACCGCCGGTTTGGCCCAAGCACTGGAAAGTCTGGGGCATAAGGTTACTGATATCGGCAACATCGGCCCTGCCCCTTACGAAGATATCCCGCACCCTAAATTGCACCGCCTTGCCGAAACGATCGCATGGACACATGCACTGGCCGACACGACCGAGGCCTCATTCGCGCGCGGTATGCCCATCACAATGGGCGGCGATCACGCGCTGGCTTCAGGTACTGTTTTGGGCGCAATGCGCTATGCCGAAGCACAAAAGCGCCCGCTGTTTGTGCTTTGGCTGGACGCCCATAGCGACTTCCACACGCTCGACAGCACCGACAGCGGCAATCTGCACGGTACGCCTATGGGCTACCTCACAGGCCGCGAAACATTCGAAGACTGGCCTGCCCTGCCCGCGCCACTGCCCTTTGACCAGATCGCCATGATCGGGTTGCGCTCGGTTGATCCATCCGAACGCGAAGCCTTGCAGCAAACCGAGATCACCCGCGTCGACATGCGCGAGATCGACGAGACCGGCATCACCGGCCCGCTGGGGTCCTTCCTTGCCCGTGTCGCCGCAACAAATGGCCTGCTGCATGTCTCGCTTGATGTTGATTTCCTCGATCCAGCGGCGGCCCCTGCCGTTGGCACCACCGTTCCGGGCGGCGCCACAGTGCGCGAAGGCCATCTGGTAATGGAAATGATCAACGACAGCGGCCTGCTGTCTTCTTTGGATCTGGTCGAGCTCAACCCGTTTTTGGACGAGCGTGGCCGCACCGCCCAACTGATGGTCGATTTGGCCGCTTCGGCCCTTGGTCGCAACGTCTTTGACCGTCCAACCCGCGCTTACTAAGGAGCCTTATCATGACAACCCCTTCCCCCCGCGCCTTCGTCCCTTTCGTCAGTGTCGATCAGATGATGAAGCTGATCAACAACGTGGGCCTTGCGCCTATGATGCAGGGCATCTGCGACCGGATCGAAGCCGACTTCCGCCGCTGGCCCCTGTTTGACAAAACGCCCCGCGTTGCCTCCCATTCCGAAGTTGGTGTTATCGAATTGATGCCGACCTCGGACGGTGAGGTTTATGGCTTCAAATATGTCAACGGGCACCCTGACAATACCGCCGACGGCTTGCAGACGGTCACGGCCTTTGGCCTTTTGTCGGATGTGGCCACAGGCTATCCTGTCTTGTTCTCCGAGATGACCATCCTGACCGCATTGCGCACCGCTGCCACATCCGCATTGGCGGCACGGGTACTTGCCCCTAAAGGGTCTAAAGTCATGGCAATGATCGGCAATGGCGCACAGTCCGAATTCCAAAGCATCGCCATGCAAGCCATTGTCGGAATTGAAGAAGTCCGCCTCTACGACATTGACCCTGCGGCCACGGCAAAATGCGCTTCCAATCTCGAAGCCTCCGGTCTGCGGGTTGTATCCTGCGCCAGCGCCGAGGACGCGATCATGGGCGCGCAGATCATCACGACCTGCACTGCTGACAAGCAATATGCAACGATCCTGACCGACAACATGATTGGCGCAGGCGTGCATATCAACGCCATCGGCGGCGATTGCCCCGGCAAGACCGAGCTGGCCGGCGATATTCTGCACCGCGCTGACATCTTTGTCGAATACCCTGAACAGACGCGGATCGAAGGTGAGATCCAACAACTTGCCCCCGATCATCCCGTGACCGAGTTCTGGGAAGTTCTGACCGGAACGGCCAAAGGCCGCACTGATGCACGCCAGATCACATTGTTCGACAGTGTCGGCTTTGCAATCGAGGATTTCTCGGCTCTTTGCTATGTCCGCGAAGCCATCGAAGGAACCGACTTCTTCACACCGCTTGATATGCTGGCCGATCCTGATGATCCACGCGATCTGTTCGGCATGGTCAAACGCGCAGCAAGCTAACGCGCAGTCACATCGTGACCATAAAGCCAGTCAAACGCGCCCAGCATTCTGCGGGGCGCGATCCGGCTTCCTAACCGCAAAACGGTATGGGCCGCAAACCGGACTGGACCCGGCCGCAGATGATAACGCCATGCGTTGCCTTCTGCGGCTTTGATTACCCGCTTTACCCGCGGCTTGCGCAGGGCGGCGTAACGGTCCAGTGCCATGGCGTTTTGCGCCAATACCCACGCATCCTCGAGCGCCATATTCGCCCCCTGTGCCAGAAACGGCAGGGTCGGATGGGCCGCATCCCCTAACAACGCCACACCTCCCCCATGCCAGACCTCGGCCACAGGATGACGGTGCAACCCCCATAGGGTGGGTTGTTCGACGGCATGGATCATATCGCGGGCCATCCCTCCGAAACTGTCAAAGGCCGCGCGCAAATTTGCTGGATCATCGGGGTGGTTCCACCCTTCTTCCGCCCATGTCTTGCGCTCTTCTACCGCGACAAGGTTGATCAAACGCCCCTGCCGCAACGGATAGCTCACCAGATGTCGCCCCGGTCCCATGGTCACCATTGCCACATTCGCATGGTCAAACCGGTTCGGCACAACAGCCCGCCATGCGACCTGCCCCGTGAAAAACCCCGCATCCGGCCCGTTAAGGGCAACGCGGGCGCGTGAATGAATGCCATCTGCGCCCACCACCAGCTCTGCACGCCGCAGCGTGCCATCGGCGAGCTCGACTATCGGAACATCGCCGGGCAATACCTTGACCGCCTGCGCGCCAAACTCAAAGCTCACGTTTTGCTCGCGCGCGGCGCGCAACAGAACCTCGACCAGATCGGCACGGTGCATAAAATAATATTGCTGTGGGGCAGGCAACTGCCGAAGCTCAAGCCGCGCGACATCGCCTGCACGGTCATGGGCTTGCATGACAACGGCTTGTCCCTGCACAGCGCCCTTATCAAGCAATCGCTTATCAAGCCCCAGCGCGCGCAACACCGCCAGCCCATTCGGGCTGACCTGTAAGCCCGCGCCAACTTCGCGGATGGCGTCGGCCTGCTCCAGAATGGTCACCGCAACGCCGCACCGTGCAAGCGCCACCGCCGCGGCCAGACCTCCGATCCCGCCCCCCAGCACCAATGCATTGTTCAGGCCCATACGCCGCCCCCCTTAAACGAAAGGCGCTACAGTCTACACTGCAGCGCCCAGATCTTTTGTTTTCTTATTCCGCGTTCACTCGTCGCGGTGGACTTTCTCGCGGCGCTCGTGACGCTCTTGCGCCTCAAGGCTCATCGTTGCGATGGGGCGCGCATCCAGACGTTTGAGCGAAATAGGCTCTCCGGTCACCGAGCAGTAGCCGAATTCGCCCTCATCGATGCGGCGCAGTGCGGCGTCGATCTTACCGACAAGCTTGCGTGCGCGGTCACGGGTACGCAATTCAAGTGCGCGGTCCGTTTCCTCGGAGGCGCGGTCATTCACATCCGGAATGTTGCGCGTGCCATCCTTCATCGTCTCGATGGTATCACGACTTCCCGCAAGCAATTCGGTTTTCCAATCCAAAAGCTTGCGTCGGAAATATTCTACTTGCCGGTCATTCATGAACGGCTCGTCTTCGGCTGGACGATAATCATCCGGTAAATTGTTCTGCTGATTCACCTTGTCAGTCCCCTTGACGGTTTTCGACAGCGTCATTTGGAATCCCTCCTAACGACATCCTCATGGCGCGGTCTCTATACAACGCAAGTAAGATTGTCACTACTCAATCCTGCGCTATTATGAATGCAAGGGGGTACACCCCAAATCACACAGAGAGTTGATCACGATATGAAATTCCAAGGCACCGCAGATTATGTCGCAACCGATGACCTGAAGATTGCGGTAAATGCAGCGGTACAGCTCGAACGCCCGCTTTTGGTCAAAGGAGAGCCCGGCACCGGCAAGACAGAACTGGCCAAACAAGTCAGCGCCGCAATGGGCCTGCGGATGATCGAATGGAATATCAAATCCACCACCCGCGCCCAACAAGGCCTGTATGAATATGACGCTGTAAGCCGCCTGCGCGACAGCCAGCTGGGCGATGCCCGCGTGCATGATGTGTCCAATTACATCCGCAAAGGCAAACTGTGGGAGGCATTCGAGGCGGGCGAAAAGGTCGTTCTGCTGATTGACGAGATCGACAAGGCCGATATCGAATTCCCCAACGACCTGCTGCAAGAGCTCGATAAGATGGAGTTCTTTGTCTATGAGACGGGCCAAACGATCAAGGCCGACGTCCGCCCTATCGTCATCATCACTTCCAACAACGAAAAAGAGCTACCCGACGCATTTTTACGCCGCTGCTTTTTCCACTACATCCAATTCCCCGACATGGAGACTCTCAAAAAGATTGTCGAAGTGCACCACCCCGGCATCAAGGCAGATTTGTTGACCACCGCGCTCACCCAGTTTTACGAGATTCGGGAACAACAAGGGTTGAAGAAAAAGCCGTCGACGTCAGAAGTCATCGACTGGCTCAAGCTCCTGTTGGCCGAAGACATGGAGGCAAAGGATCTCAAAGCGGATGGTAGCTCTGCCCTACCCAAACTACACGGCGCGCTTTTGAAGAATGAACAGGATGTGCATCTTTTCGAGCGCTTGGCCTTTATGGCGCGTGGCGGCAGGTAAAACCGCGCCCGGCGGCGCAATCCCGTCAATCTGATCCGAATTGCGCCGCTGCATCGCCCGCGCACCGTTGGCCATCGCTATGGCTGCGTTGCGCCCGGTGCCTCATTTGCCTTACCTGATAATTCGCCCAAACGGCCCTCTTCCGCTCGTGATTGACCGCAATTCAAACTGTGGCTTTTTCACGTCACAACCTCTGGTGTGCCTCAATCCGGAAAATTTGCCCTGATTTTGCCTTAATTGCTCCCTACCGAGAACAGGTTGAGGGACGAAAAGATCTCCAATTGAAGCTCACAAGGGCAGGCAGGCAGAGTTATGAGTATCCAAAACGCACAGTATGTGCGCGCAGTAGAATCGCGTTTTTCAACTATTTTTGCGGCACCCGTTTGCGCCGGTGCCGGCGCATGAGATCGCGCAGTGCAAAATCCCGCATCGCATTGGCGCTTTCGATTGCGCTGAACGCATGTACCCCTACCACAGGGGGAGATGTGTCGCGCTTGATGACCCACAATGATAGCGCCTTCCCACCGGTCAAAGTGTTCGCCCATGGTGCGCCGGTCAGCCCTGTGCGTTCGAACAACGATCTGGCCCTCGATTTTATCGAATTGTCTTTCAAGCTGGAAAGCGGCCGCGAATTACCGATCCTGACCCGCTTTGAAGGGCCGATCACAGTGTCGGTTATCGGCAACCAGCCCCCTTCCCTGCAACATGACCTTAACCGGCTTTTGTCACGCCTGCGCAACGAAGCGCGGATCAACATCAGTCAGGTAAGCGCGTCGCAGCCCGCCAACGTCACCATCAACGCGGTATCGCGCAAAGACATCCGCAAGATGCTGCCACAGGCCGCGTGTTTTGTGGCCCCCAACGTCAGCACGATGGAGGAATATCGAAAAGCCCGCCGCACCAAAAAGGCCAACTGGTCCCAGCTGCGGCAACGGACCAAGCTGGCGATCTTCCTGCCCAATGACGTAAGCCCGCAAGAAGTGCGCGATTGTCTGCACGAAGAATTGGCGCAATCGCTTGGGCCGCTCAACGATCTGTACCGCCTGCCGGATTCCGTGTTCAACGACGATAATGTGCACACGGTTCTGACCGGTTTTGATATGCTGATGCTGCGGACCTATTATTCACCCAAGCTGCACAATGGCATGAGCCGCGGACAGGTGGCGGCAACCCTGCCCCATATCCTACGCGACATTAACCCGCAGGGCGAACACACCCGCGCCCGTTTTCTCACCCGTACACCGCTCCCGTGGAAACGCGCCATTGAAACCGCCCTTGGTCCCGCCTCCAAAAACAGCGAACGCCAAGCCGCCGCCCAAGAGGCGCTCCGCATTGCCGGCGTAATGGGTTGGCAGGATCAACGCCGTGCCTTTGCCCATTATGCCATGGGCCGGGTTCTACAACGTAAAAACCCCAAAGCCGCGCAGCAACACTATGAAATGGCCAAGAAATACTATGCTGCGACCCCCGGCACACGGCTGCATCAAGCCTATGTGGCGACACAGCTGGCCGCCTATGCCATCAGCCAAGGCTCAGGCACCCAAGCCATGCGCCTGATCGCACCCCACATTGAAACCGCGCGCGCAAATGAAAATGCCGCATTGCTGTCAACGCTATTGCTGCTGCGCGCCGAAGCGCTGGATCTTGAAAACCGCACCGCCGAAGCAGAGGCCGTCCGACTGGACAGTTTGGGATGGGCACGCTACGGATTTGGCTCTGATTGGGCCGTCCGGGCCAAGCTGCGCGAGATATCATCGCTTAGCCCGCTGAAAGGACACCTGTAACTTAAAAGGGCATTGTAATGATAGTAATCGTGCTGGCGACACTGGGCGCGTTCATCGGGGGAACAACCGCCCGCAAACGCAACGGCAACCGCAAGGATATCGCCCAATACGCCGTAGGTTATGGCATGGCTTTCCTTATCGTTGGCATGTTCGCGACTGTGATCATTGACCGTCTGATCAGCTAATGTTCCTGCCGTTTTTCGAGCAGCTGCGCGCCCATAAAGTTCCCGTTTCCATGCGGGAATTTTTGGCGTTCCTCGATGGCATGTCCGCGGGGCTTGCCACCTATGACGTCGAGGCGTTCTATTACCTCGCCCGCGCCAGCATGGTTAAAGACGAACGCAACATCGACAAATTCGACCGCGCCTTTGGCGCTGCATTTTCCGGCTTAAAAAACATCACCTTGGACGAGGTTCTTAAAGCGGTTGATATCCCCGAGGAGTGGCTGCGCAAGATGTCGGAAAAACATCTGAGCGCCGAGGAAAAAGCCGAGATCGAAGCTCTTGGCGGCTTTGAGAAACTCATGGAGACACTCAAAGAGCGGCTCAAGGAACAAGAAGGCCGTCATGAGGGTGGCAACAAATGGGTGGGCACGGGTGGCACCTCTCCCTTCGGGGCTTATGGGTATAATCCCGAAGGCGTGCGCATCGGCCAGAAAGAAGGCCGCCATGGCCGCGCTGTCAAAGTCTGGGATAAACGCGAATTCAAAAACCTTGATGACAGTGTCGAACTGGGCACGCGCAACATTAAGGTCGCCCTCAAACGTTTGCGCCGCTGGGCCCGTGATGGCGCCAACCAAGAGCTTGATCTGGGCGGCACCATCCGCTCGACCGCCGAGCAAGGCTACCTCGACGTCAAAACCCGCCCGGAGCGGCGCAATGCGGTCAAGGTTCTGCTTTTTCTCGACGTTGGCGGCTCGATGGATCCGCATATCAAGGTGGTTGAAGAGCTGTTCAGCGCCGCACGTTCCGAATTCAAACATATGGAGGTCTTCTACTTCCATAACTGCCTCTATGACGGCGTCTGGCGCGACAACCGCCGCCGCTGGGACGCGCAAACCCCGACTTATGAGATCCTGCGCACCTATGGCGCCGACTACCGCTGTATCTTTGTGGGCGATGCCAGCATGTCCCCCTATGAGGTCGCCTATCCTGGCGGCGCGAATGAACATTGGAACGCCGAGGCAGGCTCGGTCTGGCTGAACCGCGCACGCGAGCAATGGAAATCCAATCTGTGGATCAATCCGGTGCCTGAAAAATACTGGCCCTACACCCAATCCATCGCCATGGTGCAGGAAATTTTTGGCAGCGACGCCATGGTCCCCATGACCCTCGAAGGGCTGTCACGCGGCATGAAGGCCCTCACGCAATAACAGCCGTGCGTGCGCCTTGTTTCGTTGCAAAACTGCGGCGGAATAGCTAGTTATATAGCAACCCACGAAATCCCGAGTTCCCACCTACCTGCCTCTGGCTTTCAAAGAAAATATATCCCGTGCCCTGAGGAACTCCTTGATGCTGCCATTTGACATAGACTGGGTTTCAAACCTACGCGAATTCATCACCCTGCTTGTGGTGATTGATCCCGTGGGCACGATACCCGTCTATCTGTTTGCGGTCTCAAGCGTGCCCAAACACCTCCACCGCCGTTTCGCCATCCGCGCTATTGCCATTGCCACGCTGGTGCTGCTGGCCTTTCTTGTGGGAGGTCAAGTGGTGCTTGAAACGCTTGGGCTGCGGCTTGGCTCGTTTCAGATTGCCGGTGGCGTGATCCTGTTCCTGTTTGCGCTCTCTATGATTTTCGGCGACTCCAAACCCCAAACCGAGATTGCCGATGCCGAACGGGACCATCTCTCGGGTGCGGTGTTTCCCCTCGCCATGCCGTCGATCGCCTCTCCCGGTGCGATGCTGGCGATCGTCATTCTTACCGAAAACAGCACCAACACCGTTGCCGAGCAGGCCACCACAGCTGTGCTGCTGGTGCTGGTTTTGTGTCTCACACTTGGTCTATTGCTTGCCGCGAATATCGTGCACCGGCTGATTGGCGATACCGGTGCATCCGTGATCTCGCGGGTGATGGGGATTATCCTCGCCACTATTGCAGTCGATGCGATCCTTGCGGGGTTTGATACGCTGGATATTTTCGAGGTTGCCCCGCCCGCCAGCTCAACCCCGCTCAGCGGCGAAACCGGATGATCAAAACCATCCCCATCCTGCTTGCCGTGCTCTACGGCCTTGCCATGTACCGGTTTTCGGTCTGGCGCACCGCCCGGGAGCTGGATGAGAAATCCACCGTGCTGGCCGACCCTAACCTGACCGAGATGAGCAAGCAGCTGGCACATGCGCTCGACCTGCCCCGGATCAAAGTCCACATTTACGAAATCGAACCCGTGAACGGGCTTGCTGCCCCTGATGGCCGCATTTTCATTACCCGCGGGTTCTATAACAAGTTCCGCACAGGAGAGGTTACAGCGCAAGAGCTGGCCAGCGTCATCGCCCATGAGCTGGGCCATGTGGCGCTTGGGCATTCGCGCCGCCGGATGATTGATTTCTCGGGGCAAAACGCCATGCGTGTGGCCCTTGGAATGGTGCTGAGCCGGATCATCCCGGGCATCGGTATGTGGATCGCCAATGCGCTGACCTCGTTGCTTGCGGCCAAACTGTCGCGTAGCGATGAATTCGAGGCAGATGCCTATGCGGCCGCGCTTTTGACCAAGGCAGGTATTGGCATAGGCCCGCAGATTTCACTTTTTCAAAAGCTGGACGCCCTGACAAAATCCAGCGGAGGCCGCGCCCCAGCATGGTTATTGACCCATCCAAAAACAGAAGAACGGATTGCTGCCCTCACCGAAATGCAGGTAAAATGGCAAGAATAAACAAAACCTTAAAGCGCAAAGCTATTGCGACTTATTAAGCTGTCAAAGCCTTCCCCAAACGCGGCAGACGCGCCTTTTTCATCAACGCGCGCAGGGTCCAATCCTCACCCGACAAACGCCGTGCTTCGGCCAGAACAGCCTGCCCAACTGCGCTCACGGCTTCGGGTGCTGCATGGAAATGGCCCAGCAGAAAGGCATCCGGATCATTCCGGCTTAGCCCCTCTTCGGCCAGAATACCGCGCGGGAAATCCTTGGCATTCATGGTGATGATACCCTCGGCATTGCCATGCACAGCAGCTGCCAGAACGTGAATGTCATTCGCATCAGGCAACCACAGCCGCGCCTCAAGCCCCGCATGCGGTGCAACGCTTGCCTTGGGAAAGGCCGCCTCGATCATGGCAATTTCACCGCGTGCAATGGCCTCACCCTGCGGGCCCAGTTTGCGCGCGGCAAGGGCCCATTCCTCAAGGATGCGGGGAGACCACAGGGGCGTGTAGGCCCCTGTGCGTGCAACGCCCAGCAACATCTCCCGCATCACAGTGGGATAGATCACGCAGGCATCCAGTAACATCTTCATCGCGTTACAGGTGGAAGAACAGCGATTTGAGATATCCGGTTTCAGCCAATTGCGGCAACTGCGGATGGTCCGCACCTGCAAAACCGCTGTGGATCAGCGACGGTCTGCGCCCCGCGCGCCCGATCCCGCGCACCGAGGCACTGCGGAAGGCTGTCAAATCAGCGGCATGGCTGCACGAACACAGACCCAGAATACCACCCTCGGCCACCAATGGCGCCGCAAGTCGGGCAATACGCTCATAGGCGCGCAAACCCGCCTCAAGCGCGGGCTTAGCCGGAGCGAAAGCGGGTGGATCACAGATCACAACGTCAAATTCGGCACCCTCGGCGCGCAAGGCGGTCAATACGTCAAACGCGTCGCCCTGACTGGTTGTGACCTTATCCGCCACTCCCATCGCTGCCGCACCCTGTTCGGCCAAGGCCAACGCCGGCCCCGATCCATCCACGCAAAGCGCCGAAGATGCGCCCGCCGCCACAGCCGCAAGGCCAAAGCCGCCAACGTGAGAGAAGACATCAAGCACCCGCGCACCTTTGCGCGCCAGATCGGCTGCAAAGGCATGGTTGGGACGCTGGTCATAGAAAATGCCGGTCTTTTGCCCACCGGTCAGGTCGGCCATATAGGTCGCCCCGTTCATCTGCACCGGCACGGCCTCAGTTGGTGCGGCCCCTGCCAGAACGCCGCTCACGTCATCAAGCCCCTCAAGGCTGCGCGTGCGGCCCGAGGCATTTTTGAGCACATTCACAACACCCGTCACCTCGATCAACGCCGCCGTCAGCGGCTCGATCAGCGCATCAGACCACGCCGCGTTCGGCTGGATCACGCAAGTATCGCCAAAGCGGTCGATGATCACACCGGGCAATCCGTCTGCTTCGGCATGGACCAACCGGTAGTAAGGCGCATCAAACAACCGTTCACGCAGGCCAAGCGCGCGACGTAAACGGGTGGCCATCCACGCTTGGTCAATCACCGCCTCGGGGTCGGCATCCAGCATCCGGCAGATGATTTTTGAATTCGGGTTTACCGTGACCACGCCCAAAGGCTGGCGAAGGCTGTCCTCAAGCACCGCAATCGCTCCGGCGGCAAGGCCTTTGGTGCGACGGTCCGTGACCAGTTCATTTGCGTAAACCCAAGGAGCACCATGCCGGATGGCACGTGCATTCGCCTTTGGCATAAGGCGTACAACGGGAAGCGGGGCGGATGTGGGAAAGGGCGCTGTCATAGCGCCCTTCCCTAATTGGTATATCAGCCAAGTGAAAGCCTAGAGTGCGCTTACACGCTGGTAAAAGGCAGGCGTCGCCTTTGAATAGGTCTCGGGGCGCATCAGTTGCTGGCGGATAACTTCACCCAAGTGACCGGAAATACGGACCTTTTGCGTCAGCCCATTGGCTTCGGCGGTTTTTGCCTGCTGGCCACCGAATGCGGCAAGATCCGTGTCCACGCGGCGCGGTTCGGACAGGAATTGGCCGGTTGTTGCATCGCGTACGGCCATATTGAATACAACATGGTGCACGCCACCGACTGTATAACGGGCTTTTTCGCTCAAGGAATGAAACCGCACGAGCTGAATATCAAGGATCACAGGATTCGGCCCCTGAAAGCTGGCTGTGCCGGTGGTCATTGCATCATACACAATGCGCGCGACCTGCTCATGGCGGTTGCCGATCGCATCACCACGCCACACGATATCACCGGGCGGGTAATAACGGTTTGCCTCCGATACTTTCAGGCTGGTTGGCACGCTGACGTTGATCTTGGCCACATTGATCTGACGCAGGATCGCCTCGGGCAGGATCGTGCGGGCGGCTTGGGTGCTGTCTGTTACACGGCGCACTGACGTATCTTCGCGCAGGTTCAACGCAATATTGTCGTGAATTCTGGTGCCTTGAACGATGCGCGTTTCCTGAGACTGGAACGGCACGCTGCGGGTCACAACATCACTGACACCACAAGCACTCAGAAACGCGCCAATGCTCAAAGCGCATGCAAATTTGATCATCTTCATCTCGTTACTCCTCGGGGTCAGCGACCGTGACTTTGTTACTGGAACGCTTTTCACCGGTGATTGAGGCGGGTTTGAGACAAAATAGCGCCGTACTTGGCGTAAATTTGCGGTATTATCCCTTTCTTTAGACTTAGTTGCTAGGCGGGCGCGCTGATCGCCCCCGCAGGATCAGTCCCGTTTGCGGCTGCGCCAGCCACCACGACGGCGCGGCGTGGCGATTGTGTGCAGCCCTTCGGTCAGCACGTCGGTCATCGGATGTGCCGCATCCTGCCCATATACCGCCAACAAGCTACGCAGTGCCGCATGGGTGTCGCGCCCCTGTGTCAAACTCAGCGCCCAATCCAGAAAGATCGTGCGGCACTCGGGCTTTGTGATCCCCTCAATGCGGTAGGCTTCAAAGATAAGCCCCTTCGGGTCATCGGGCGAGGATTTATCCATCAATCAGCTCCTGTAATATAGGGGGCAAGTGCCGCGCTGATGACGGCATCCGCGCGCGCATAGGTCTGTAACAACTGCGCCTCCAGACCGTGGCTTGTATCGCATTCCCCGAACGGTGCCATTGCCGTCAGCAAAAAATGCAGCGTCGCATCGCGCAACTGGTCCAGCTTCAGCGGCACGGATGACAGCAATCGCGTGGCCGATTGCAGCCCCCACAACACCGCATAAGCCTCATCTAGCACCGCCTGACCCTGTGGATCAATCAATCCCGCCTGTGCCGCCGCGGCCAGCCCTGCGGGGATATCGCAGGCCACCATGCCCCCGATCAATGCGCCTGCTTGCGCAAAGAGTTCGATATCTTGCAAGCGTCCCGCGCCGATCTTGGCATCCAGCACACCACTTGCGGATTTCGCAGCAGCGATCCGTGCCCGCATCTGCGCAGTCTCGCGGCAGACATGGGCTTTGTCACGGGGCATGCGGACGACCTCTTGGCGCAATGCCTCGACCGTCTTTCCAAGCGCGGCAGGGCCGGCAACCACCTCCGCACGGGTCAGTGCCAGATGCTCCCACACCCATGCTTGGGTCCGCTGATAACTCTCGAACGCATCTACCGATGTCGCCACCGGCCCTTTATTGCCCGAAGGACGCAGCCGCAAATCCAGCTCGTACAGCCGGCCTTGGGCCATGGGGGCGCTCATGGCGGTAATCATCGCTTGGGTCAGCCGCGCGTAATATTGCCGTGAGGCTAACGGGCGCGGCCCCTCCGAGGCTTCGACCCCGTCCGCATCATAGACCACAATCATATCCAGATCGGATTGCGCCGTCAGCCTCCCCGCTCCTAGTGAACCCATGCCGACAATCACTGCCCCCTTACCCGGCGGCGGTCCGTGACGGCGCGCGATTTCGGCAATCACCACAGGCCAAAGTGCACAGAGCACCGCGCGCGCCAGATCGCTGTATTGTGCAGCCGCTGTTGCGCCATCTGTCAGCCCGCGCAGGTGATGCACGCCGACTCGAAAATGCCATTCGCGCGCCCAGCCACGGGTGCTGTCGAGCTGTGTCTCGTAATCATCCAGTGCGCCAAGCCGGGCCGACAGCTCGTTGGTCAGCGCCGCCTGCCCGGGCCAGTCGGCAAAGAAATCCCCGCCGATCACCGCATCCAACACACCTGCGTTGCGCGACAGATGTGCCGCCAGCATGGGCGAGACTGTTACAATTGTAATCAGCAAATCCGCCAGCTGCGGGTTGGCCTTGAGCAACGAGAATACCTGCACCCCCGCGGGCAACCCCGCAAGGAAGCCGTCAAAGGCCAGCAGCGCCTCGGCGGGTTTATCGGCCTGCGCCAACCGCGCAAAAAGCTCGGGCTTGAGCTGTGCAAACAATTCGGCCCCGCGTTCAGAGCGCAGCGCCGGATAGCTGTGCCAGCGCGCAACCACGGTTTCGTCGAAAACATGCGCAGGCTCGGCCACGGGCGAGGCCGTGTCGGCAAAAAAGCCTTCGGTAATTTCGTGCACCGCACTTAGGCGCTCACGCAGCTCATGCTCAAGCGCGCTTTGGTCCATATCCATCATCGCGGCAATCCGCGCCATGCCTTCGGGCGATTGCGGCAAGTTATGGGTTTGCGCATCGCGGACCATTTGCAACCGGTGCTCGACTGTGCGGTGGAATGTGTAATGGCTGCTCAGCTCGCGGGCGGTATCTTTGGGCACCCAGCCTTTGGCAGCCAGCAATGCAAGCCCCTCTTTGGTGCCGCGCACCCGTAGTTCTGCGTCACGCCCCCCCGCGATCAACTGACGTGTCTGGGTGAAAAATTCGATCTCGCGGATGCCGCCACGGCCCAGTTTCATATTATGTTCCGGCAAAGTGATCGGCCCGCCCAGCCCCTTATGCGCGCGGATCGCGAGGCGCATGTCATGGGCATCCTGAATGGCGGCAAAATCCAGATGCTTACGCCAGACGAAAGGTGTCAGCGTTTCCAGAAAATCCGCCCCCACGGCCAGATCACCGGCACAGGCGCGAGCCTTGATATAGGCCGCGCGCTCCCATGTGCGACCAAGGCTTTCATAATACCGCTCGGCGGCAAGCACACCGACACAAACAGGGGTCACAGATGGATCCGGACGCAGTCGCAAATCGGTGCGGAAGACATAGCCATCGCCGGTGATCTCGCTCAGGCTGGCGGCCATGGCGCGGGTGGCCTTGATCAGCCCCGCGCGGGCCGTCTGGAAGTCCTCCAGACCATAGCGGTCTTCGTCAAACAGACAGATCAGATCAATGTCGGACGAATAATTCAGCTCTCCCGCGCCCATCTTGCCCATGGCCAGCACTGTCATGCCACCCCCGGTCTGCGCATCTTGCGCCGTCATACCCGGCAGCTTGCCACGCTTGATCTGCGCGCCTACCGCCTCGCGCAGCGCTGCCTGGGTCGCGGCATCCGCATAATCGGTAAGCGCGCCAGTCACCTCTTCCAGCGACCATGCGCCCCCCAGATCGGCCAAAGCAGAGAGCAGCGCCACACGCCGCTTGCCCTGTCGCAAGCCCGCCTGCAATCCCGGCCCCTCCAGCGTTCCGGGCATGGCCAAAACCTGCGCAAGCGCGGCCTTGGGGGCCTGCACGGCCTCTTGCAACCATGCGCCTTCTTGAACGACAAGCCGCGCGAGATAAGGGGCCAAAGCCGCTGTCGCACCGATAAGCGGGCGCAGATCAGCATCGAATTGTGCCAATTGCAGATCGGCATCAGCCTGTGCGTCGGCACGAGAGCAACGGGTAAGCAATGCGGCAAGTGTTTTTTCAGTCATACCGCACAGTTGCCCCTCACTGCTGTGCCGTCAATGGCTTTTCTCTTGCCCACCACAAGCCTCAACACCCTGTTTTTATAATTGTATTCTCCGCAATGTAAAAAACATTCACATTCATCCTTGTAAAAAACTGCAAGCTTCCCAAATTGAATGATGTGAAGGGCATTAACATTGAGGTCTTTCACCGGTGAAGCGCCCCACCCACGGTGGCAGCACACCGCATTCCGAAAGGGACCTAAATGACCACATTGAGTAACACTGCCTCCTACACTTCCCGCAGCACGCATAGTGAAAGCTGGCTCAAACGCACCGAGAGCTGGCTTGATGCGCGGGGCAAAGGCGCGTGGATCGCGGCAATGGTGCTGGGGTTCATCTTTTTCTGGCCGATCGGCCTTGCCCTGCTGGGGTATATGATCTGGAGTAAACGTATGTTTTCATCTGCCACACGCCAATGCAGCCGCCATGCCGTACACATGAGCCGCCCCACCGGCAACGCCGCCTTTGACGCCTATAAGGCCGACACGCTGCGCCGCCTCGAAGAAGAGCAAAGCAGCTTTGAGGGTTTTCTTGAACGCCTGCGCGAAGCCAAGGACAAGTCAGAATTCGACGCCTTCATGGACGAGCGCGCGCGCCGCAAGGACACCCCTGCGGAAAAGTAACCGCCTTGACATCACCAACGCACCCTCCCACCTGTGGAGGGTGCATCTGCCCTTTTCGTCCCCATTCCTATCAAGAGAACCACATGACCCCTGACCCAGAACTCCAGCCCGATTTCTACGATGGTGTCCCCAGCAAACGCCTGTTGGCATGGGTTGCGGATGCCGTGATTATCGCAGGTCTCACGCTGTTGGTGATCCCGTTCACGGCCTTTGTGGGTCTGTTCTTTTTGCCATTTCTTTATCTGGTGATCGGTTTTGCCTACCGTGTCGTTACCCTTGCGCGCGGATCGGCCACTTGGGGTATGCGCCTGATGGCAATTGAACTGCGCCGTCCCGATGACCGGCTCTTTGACCTTGGCTATGCGGTTATGCACACGCTCGGCTACAGCTTTTCATTGGCCGTTGCACCGCTACAGCTTGTCTCGATTGTGCTGATGCTCAGCACCGAGCGCCGTCAGGGCCTGACCGATCTGGTCCTGGGCACGGTGGCTCTTAACCGCCGTAGCTAAGGCACTGCCGGAACTTCGCTATTTTTGGGGATTGCGAAGTGGCCTCCGAGCGTTATCTTGTTAGTACCCCCAGCCGGACATTTCGTTTTTATGCGCCACACTCTTCCCATTGCTCCCCAATTCTACGTCACTGCGCCGCAACCTTGCCCGTATCTCGAAGACCGGATGGAGCGAAAGCTGTTTACGGCCTTGCAGGGCGAGAATGCAGAAAAGCTCAATAACAGCCTGTCGGCCCAAGGCTTCCGGCGCAGCCAGAATGTACTTTATCGTCCGTCTTGCGCGGATTGCGCCTCTTGCCTGTCTGCCCGCATTGATGTGGCGCGATTTAAACCCACAAAAAGCCAGCGCCGCACCCTGAACCGCAACACCGGCATCACACGGCGCCCCACGTCACCCTGGGCCACCGAGGATCAATACGATCTGTTCCGCCGCTATCTGGACAGCCGCCACGCAGACGGCGGTATGGCCGATATGGATGTGTTCGAATTCGCCGCCATGATCGAGGAAACGCCGATCCGCAGCCGCGTCATCGAATATACCGATACCGAAACCGGCGAGTTGATTGGCGTTTGCCTGACGGATGTCTTGGGCGACGGGGTCAGCATGGTATATTCGTTTTATACCCCCGATCGCCCGCGCGACGGGTTAGGGAATTATATCATTCTTGACCACATCGACATCGCGCGCAGCGCGGGCCTGCCTTATGTCTACCTTGGCTATTGGGTGCCCGGCAGCCCCAAGATGGGGTATAAAGCTAAATTTTCCGGCCTTGAGGTGTTTATGGGCGGCCAGTGGAACCCGATGCGCGATCCCGAAAACTTCACCTCTGAGGATCACCCGCTCAACAATGATCCCATCGCTGAACAAGTGGCCAATATCTCGCTGCCAGACCTCACGCCGCGCCGCTGATGAACCTGCGGGCAGCCTGTGCTGAACGCTTTGCATACACCAGTTGCCGGTTTCGAGGCAGGTTCACAAACGATGGTTTTCGGGCGGCCTAAACGCCCGATATGACTGCGCGGGATTGATGCCCGCAGTATAGGCTACTGTCGCCTGTTTCCATTCAACCGTTTAATTTTGGCCTCGGTTTCGGCTTGCCTATTGGCTTTGTCAAATTGGTGTACTGCAAACTGCTGTTTTCGCGCCTGTGCTAGGACCCTTGATGCAGGCCAGCAATGTCTTACGCCCAACGTAATTGATATAGCGGCCGCTAAAACCACCCCAAACGTAAAAAGGGCACCCCTGGAGGTGCCCTTTTTGATTTTTAACTTAGCCGATTATCAATTCGGGATCAGGTCCGGAATGATCGTCACGATCGACGGGAAGAACCACAGTAGGGCAAGACCGGCCACCTGGATCAACACAAACGGGATAATACCGCGGTAGATGTGCTGTGTCGTGACACTCGCCGGTGCAACGCCGCGCAGATAGAACAGCGCAAAGCCGAAGGGCGGGGTCAGGAAGGAGGTCTGCAAGTTTACCGCAATCATGATGGTCACCCATTTTGGATCGAAAGACCCGCCATAGATCACCGGACCCACGATAGGCACAACGATGTAGATGATCTCGAGGAAGTCGAGCACGAAGCCCAACACGAAGAGCACCAGCATCACGATCAGGAAGACCTGCAATTCGTTATCAAACGATTTCAGGAACTGCTGGATGTAATGCTCACCACCAAAACTGATGACCACAAGGTTAAGCAGCTGCGACCCGATCAGAATGGTGAATACCATCGAGGTCACTTTTGCTGTCTCGCGGACAACCGGCGTCAACACACCATTGGTGTAGAGGATCCAGCAGCTGAACAGCAGACCGAACACCGCATAGAGGTAGGCACCGTAGGAGACAAAGAACGCCACCCAGTTCTCAAAGCTGACATCGTCTTGGTTGATGCGCAGATCGAAATTCACGCCCACAAGAATACAGATGATGATCGCCATGGTGGACCAGATGATGACCTTGGGGGAACGGTCCAGATCCGTCAGCTTGCGGTAGGCCGCCAGCATGATCGCGCCCCCTGCCCCAAGTGCGGCCGCCGGTGTCGGGTTGGTGATCCCGCCAAGGATCGAACCCAGCACAGCAACGATCAGAACCAGTGGCGGGAACACCACGCGGATCAGTTCGTTCTTGCCGCAAAGTTTGGTGCCATAGACGACCCCGTACATCACCGCGACAAACGGCAGCGCCATGAGAACAACCATGGTGCCCGGTGTCGTTGTCGGGCTCACCAGTACGATATCCACCAACAACAGCAGCACGACACCGATCCCACCGATCAACAGCGGCTTGGCGTCAGACGAAGGCGATACACCGCGTGCAGTGGTCATGATCAGCGTCAGCAGGATCATGATGATCGCAATACCTGTCCCGATAGGAGCAGCATTGGCGATCTTTTCCGCCTGTGCTTCGGCAAACTGTTCGTCGGTCAAACGCTCGCTGACCGCCAGACCGCCGGCATCGTCGATCACCTTTTGCTGTTCCAGCGCAAGGTCCCAACGCTCTTGGCCGTGCAGCTCGATCATCGCCGCCTTACACTGGTCATTCACATTTGTGCGCAGCGTGGCGGATTCACCGATGTCCGAAAAGCTGGAAACCCGTGTATCTTGCGAGCCGACAATCCCGAGGTTGCCCAGAACGATTGTCCCGACGATAACCAGCACAGGCGCGCCAACGAACCATGTGAAAGCTTCCGAACGCGATACAGGTTCTGCATTGGTCGAACCCATCGGCACGGCCGGTGCTCTGCTTGGGTTGAACACCGCATAGCCAAGCGCATAAAGCGCATAGAGCAAGGCAAGCATGATACCGGGCAGCAGCGCCGCCTGGAACAATGTGCCCACGGATACAACCGCTGGCTCACCCAGATAGGTCAACGCATCGGTACAGCCAAAGGATGCCGCGCGGGCCTCTTGTGCGGAGGAGTACAAATCACCTGCCAATGTCCCCAACAGAACGATCACGATCGAAGGCGGAATAATCTGCCCCAATGTGCCCGAGGCCGCGATGACCCCTGTTGCCAGCTCGGGTGAGTAGTTGTTGCGCAACATTGTAGGCAGGGCGAGCAGACCCATCGTCACAACAGTCGCACCAACGATACCGGTAGAAGCCGCAAGGAACGCGCCCACAACCACAACCGACACGGCCAAACCGCCCGGCAGCGGGCCGAATACTTTGGCCATCGAGGTCAGAAGATCATTCGCAATCTTGGAACGCTCAAGTGTGATACCCATCAGAACGAACATCAGCACAGCCAGCAATGTCTCGATGGATTGCCCCGCCAGAACACGCTCGTTCATGCGGTTCACAACAAAGGACACGTTGCGGTCCATGGCAACCTGCCAGCCCTGCGGGAACACGGATTCCGCGACCCTGGGTAAGTCAGGATACCTGAAGGACGATATCGTATCCTCCTTGATGCCCGAATTAACCAATGCGCGGAACGCATCAGAAGACGTATCGACAGCTTGGTGGATTAACAGACCCGCACTGTCCAAGCCCGCGATAATACCGAAAGAAATCATGCCTGCCCCACCGATGGCGAATGCCACCGGGAAGCCCGACAAAATGCCGCCGAACAGGCAGACAAATACAATAATCAGGCCAACTTCGACCCCATCCAGACCAAAAAACATCAGTGTGCCCCCTCATAGGCTTCTTCGCCTTCGCCAAGGGTATCCTTGTCGAGATATTTACCAGCGCTCTCTTCGCCTTCACACAGTTCGCACCACGAGCGGTAGAAGATCGCAATTGCCTGCAGAATGACCATTACGCAGAATAGGCAAAGCAGGATTTTGAACAAAAAGTAGCCGTTGAAACCATTGGGCGAGAAGCCGATTGTCTCTACGTTCCACTTGAGCAGGCGCGCCTTGCGCAGCAGCAGCTCCAGCTTGTCAGAGGCCGACGGGTTCGGTGTAACCAGATGACGCCACAAGAAGAACCAGCCATAAAGCCATGTTACCAAAGCAAAAGGCAGCATGAAGAACACAGCGCCGAACATATCCACAATCTTTTTGGTGCGGAATTTCGCACCGGCATAGAACAGATCAACCCGTACATGGCCGCCCTGCACAAACGTGTAGGCCACGCACATGCACACGACCAATGCGTTATACAGCTTTAGCTCTTCGGCAAACCAGCTGATGTCGAATTGCAGCGGGATACCAAAACCGATCGAAATATCGGGCCGTGTAAAAATCCGCTGCATGAAAATGATGATGATCTGTTGCAGAACCATCAAAAGCCCTGCCCATGCAAATAGCCGGCCAACGCCGTTGGAGAAGCTTTCCAACCCGCGCACCATGCCCCACATGAACGCGCGTTTGCGCATGCCGATGGCAGTGATGATCACCAATGCGGTGGCGAGAACGAAAAACAGCTCGATCGACGCGCCGTAATAGATAAAGCGCATCATCGCCTGCGGATCAGACCAGTTCAGCCACATTCCCGGCTGCAAGATCGCAGCAAAGAAATTGTAAAAGGCTTCCAGCACGTTGCCTATCACAAACTGGTGGAATCCGCTGTCCTGGAATTTATCGAGGCAGCTGAGGTCCGCGCCCTCGGCTGCACGGAAAAATCCCGAACATACAATATCGTCAGCCATGTGTCCCCCTCCCCGGAGTTGGTTCATCGGCGCGCTTTGCACCGATCAGGGGCGGCTTTGGCCTGCCCCTTGGTTATGCCTAGAGTGTAAGACCGCGCAAATTGCGCGGCCTTGATCCCGAAAACCGGAAGATCATCGGGAGGTTTCTCCCGATGATCCTGTTCTCGATTACTTGAGGTTGGCGCGGACGCGCTCGCGTTGCTCAACATAGAGGCCATCGGACTTCTGCAGCCATTCAGCAGAAGAAGTCAGCGATGCTTCAAAGCTGTTGCGTGTTTCGGCAAACAGATCATCGCTCATATTTTCGTCAAGCACTTCAGCAGAAGCCTGACCGAACGCATCCCATACATCGTCAGTGAACTGCATGGTTTTGACGCCCTGCTGTTGCAGACGCGACAGCGCCGCACCGTTGTTGGCCAGTGTTTCTGCCAATTGGGTGTGAGTTGCGGCCATCGCGGAATATTCGATGATTTTCTGATGTGCTGGTGACAGGTCGTTGAACACGTCAAGGTTCACAGCAGAGTTCAGCGACGAACCTGGCTCGTGGAAGCCCGCAGTGTAGTAGACTTTTGCAACTTCCTGGAAGCCGGCACGCTCATCCGCGAATGGGCCAACCCACTCCAGACCGTCCAATGCGCCCGAAGACAGCGCTTGATAAAGCTCGCCACCGGGGATGTTCTGAACGGATGCGCCCAGTTTACCCAGAACCTTGCCGCCCAGACCTGGCATACGGAACTTCAGACCGTTGAAGTCGGCTGCGGAGTTGATCTCGTTGCGGAACCAGCCACCGGACTGGGAACCCGAGTTACCAACCATGAAGGATTTCAGGTTAAAGATTTCGCCCAGCTGGTTGTGCAGCTGGTGACCGCCACCGTGGTGGTACCAGTTGAACATTTCCTGCGCTGTACCGCCGAAAGGTACGGCTGTGTAGTAGGCATAGGCCGGGTGCTGGTTGATGAAATAGTAATCAGCAGAGTGATACATGTCTGCTTGGCCCGAGGACACAGCGTCAAACACTTCAAACGCGCCTACCAGCTCGCCGGGGGCTTTTTTCTCAACGGTCAGCGTACCGTCGGACATTTCGTTGATCATGTTGTTGAAATATGTGGCCGCATCGTCCAGCACGGCAAAACCGCGTGGCCATGATGTAACCATTGTCAACGTGCGCTTACCTTGTGCGTAAGCTGGTGCTGCGAGCGTTGTCGCTGCGGCGGCTGTACCGCCCATTGCAGATGTCTTCAAAAATGAACGACGATCCATATTAGTATCCTCCCTGGATTTATTTCACCCGCACAGAATCGGTTAGAATTCGTGCGAGATGTTTCAAGTATGTGAACCTTACCCGTACGCGTGCGTTTGAAAATACCTACTACTGCGTAGTCCACGCCTCTTTGCCCGCCATTACCGTCGTTTTTTTAAGCATCAGCTATATTTTCATAGGGTTTTTCGGGGCCACTCTCTTTTTTGTTTTTTATAATTTACCACCTTACCCTTTGCTCACCCCCCAGATTCGTCGTATCGAATCGTGATGACATCGCGCCGTTTCCTTCTGTCGATCCCCTATGGTCAAAAGCTGACGCTTCTGGCGACCGTTCCTTTGGTCGTGGCGGTCGCCGCCATCGCACTTGTGGTCGCGGCGCAATCGCACGCCTTGGCAGAACGTGAGATTACCGCCCTGGAAACGCAGCTTATCCAGACCAAAAAGGCCGAATTGCGCAACTATGTTACCCAAGCGCGCAATGGGTTTTATTTCATCTACGGCAGCGCCGCGCCTGATGATGCCGAAGCCAAGGAAAGCGTGGCACAGATCCTCTCGGCGATGATCTATGGCGAGGATGGGCAGTTTTTTGTCTATGACTATGACGGCACCGCCATTGTATCGCCGCGCGAAACCTCGCGGATCGGTCGCAATTTCAAAGGCGAAACCGATGCCGAAGGCACGCCGGTTGTTGACCGCATGATCGAGATCGCCCGCGATGGGGCCGGCTACCATACGTATATGTGGTCAAAACCGTCCACCGGCGAAGTCGCCCGGATGATCGTCTATGTTACGTCTTTGCCGTCATGGGGTTGGGCCGTGGGCACAGGGGTCTATATCGACGATGTGCTTGCCTCGGTCGCCTCTTCGCGCGCCGAGGTCGAAGCACGGGTGCAGCGCACCTTTATCTATATCGGGGCCATCACCTTTATCGCCTTGCTGGTGGTTTTTGCCACCGGCATGGGCCTGAACCTGCGCGAACGGCGGCTGGCGGATGCCAAGCTCAAAAAGCTCACCCAACGTGTATTTGATGCCCAAGAAGAAGAACGCGGCCGTGTGGCGCGTGAATTGCATGACGGGATCAGTCAGATCCTTGTCGGCGTGCGCTATGCCCTTGATAATGCGCGCCGCAGGCTGGATCGCGGCGACAACAGCGCCGATGCGCCATTGGCCAAGGGCATCGCCACCTTGGGCGAGGCGATTTCCGAAGTCCGCCGGATCAGCCGCGATTTACGCCCCGGCGTGCTGGATGATCTGGGGCTTGGTCCCGCCGTGCGCACTTTGACCGAAGAATTCGCCTTGCGCACCGGCATTGATGTGGCCTTTTCAACCGTGGTCTTCCGAAACCGGTTGGACGGGGATGCGAAAATCGCGCTTTACCGCATTGCACAGGAAGCACTGACAAATATCGAACGCCACGCTGCGGCCACCCGCGTGAGCGTCAGCTTGCGGGGGCACCGCCACGGTGCCACGCTAACCATCACCGATAACGGCCGCGGTTTCGAGCCCAAGGCAAATACCCAAGGGCTTGGTCTGCGCAATATGCAAGAACGCATGGACCAACTGGGCGGGACATTGTACCTGCATCCCATCCTTGGCAAAGGCGTGACAGTAAAGGCAACAGCCCCTCTGAGCCATATGCTACAGCCCGGCTCGACCAAGGCAGAAGCAACAACCAACAAGGCCGCTACATGACCCAACGCACCCGCATCATGATCGTCGATGACCACCCCATGGTCGCGGAAGGCATCCAGAGCATTCTGGAAAGCTATGATGACGTCGAGGTCGTCGGGACCCTCACCAGCGGCCGCAACGCGATTGATCAACTCGACAGCCTGCTGCCCGATGTCATCCTGATGGACCTCAACATGCCCGACATGGGCGGGCTGTCAGCGACCGAGATCGCCCTTGAAACACGGCCCGAAACGCGGATCGTTGTCCTCTCCATGCACGACAGCCCCGAATATATCGCCACCGCATTGAACCACGGCGCGCAGGGGTATCTGCTCAAGGATGTGCCCACGGACGAGATCAAGTTGGCCATTGATACAGTCATGCGCGGCGAACAGTATCTTTGCACCGGTGCCAAAGGATCGCTGACCCAGAAAGACGGCGGCGCGCGCGAGGTGCTCACCGGACGTGAACAAACCATCTTGCTGCAACTGGCCCAAGGGCAATCCAACAAGGAAGTAGCCCTCAAGCTGGATATCTCTGTGCGTACAGTCGAAACCCACCGCAAGAATATCAAACGCAAGCTGGGCATCTCCAGCACTGCAGGGCTGACGCGTTATGCGCTTGAGCATGGCGTGCTACAGGGCACCGGCGTCTGACGCACGCCTCACCTGCCCACCTGCCTCTCTTATACCGAAACATATGATAACGCCCGCCCCCCGAAGGGAGCGGGCGTTGCCGAATTTACACCGGTATCAGCCGAGGGACCCTAGGCTGCCGCCGTTTTTTTCTTGCGCGAAAAAATCTGCCGCAGCGCCACATAGAACACCGGTGTCAGGAACAATCCCAAGAAGGTCACGCCGGACATCCCGAAGAACACAACCGTACCAAGCGCCTGCCGCAGCTCGGCACCAGGCCCTGTGGCCAACATCAAAGGCACCACGCCAAGGATAAAGGCAAACGCAGTCATCAGGATCGGCCGCAACCGCAGGCGGCAGGCTTCGATCGCTGCATCCACGGGTCCCTTGCCATCGTTTTCCTCGGCCTGTTTGGCAAACTCCACGATCAAAATCGCGTTTTTCGCCGCAAGCCCCACCAGGACGATCAGCCCCACCTGGGTCAGGATGTTATTATCCATCCCCCGCAACAGCACCCCTGTAAAGCCGGACAATGCCGCCATAGGCACAATCAGGATAATCGCCATCGGCAACACCCAGCTTTCGTACAGGGCCGCAAGGAACAGGAAGGCAAACAACACCGAGAGGCCAAAGATATAGACAGCCGTATTGCCTGTGTTGGATTCCTGAAAGGCCAGCTCGGTCCACTCATAGCTGATGCCGTCAGGCAATGTCTGGTCGGCCAATGCCTCCATCGCCAACAGCGCCTCGCCCGTTGACACACCCGGCTTGGCCGTGCCTTGCAACGGCACCGACACCAACTGGTTGTAGCGCTGGACAAGCGCAGGCCCTGCTGTTTCGCGCACGGTGACAAGCGTACCCAAAGGCACCAACGCCCCCGTGGCCGAACGGACCCGCAAGCTGCGAATGTCGTTTTGGGTCAGGCGAAACTCCTGATCGGCCTGCGCGCGCACCTGAAACAACCTGCCAAAGGCGTTGAAGTCATTCACAAACGTAGAGCCAAGGTTGATCGACAACGTGTTGAATATCTCGCCGATTGGCACGTTGAGGATTTGCGCACGCACACGGTCGATATCCAGAAACACCTGCGGCGAGCTGGTCGAGAAAGTCGTGAACACGCGCTGTACCTTATCCGACGATTGCGCTGCCCCCATCATCTGGCGTGCCGCAGCAAGGGCGGGCGCCATATCAGCCCCCTGCGTGTTCTGGATCTGCATCTTGAACCCGCTGCCGGTCCCGACACCGCGCACTGTGGGCGGCGCGATGGCGATAATGAACGCCTCCTGGATTTGCTGCAACCGACCAAACAACTGGCCCACGATAGCCGTAGCATCCAGCCCCGCCTCGCCACGCTCTTCAAAGGGTTTGAAGGGCGTGAAAATCACGCCTTGGTTGCTGGCATTGGTAAAGGTCGCTCCGGAAAAGCCCGC
Organism: Sulfitobacter sp.; assembly: GCF_039977885.1. Lineage (GTDB taxonomy): Bacteria > Pseudomonadota > Alphaproteobacteria > Rhodobacterales > Rhodobacteraceae > Sulfitobacter. Next base: position 270,722 of record NZ_JBDWCI010000003.1, on the reverse strand, counting down.
AAAGGACACCGCATTGGCCACGCCCGGCGTCGCCAGCACGATATCAACGGCCTTTTTCATCACATCATCCGTGCGTTGCAAGGATGCACCTTCGGGTAATTGCACGACAACGATGGCATAGCCCTGATCGGCCTGCGGAATGAACCCACCCGGCACCTTATTGCTCACAAAATAGGTCGCCCAAAGCAGCACAGCAAAGCCTGCCAGCACAATCGCGATCATGCCGGTGGTACTGACAAGCAGCCGGATGATGGCCACATAGCCGCGCGTCAGCGCGTCAAAGCCCCGGTTAAACACATGCGCCGCACCGCGCCCCATGCGAACCATGGCGTTTTCTTTTGCCTTTCTGTCGCTGCGTGCCTTCAACAGCACCCCTGACAAAGCCGGCGACAACGTCAAAGAGTTGATGGTGGAGATCACGGTCGCGACTGAAATCGTGACCGCGAATTGCTTGTAAAACTGTCCTGTAACCCCCGGCACAAAGGCCGCCGGAATAAAGACAGCAATCAGCACAAGCGATGTCCCGATGATGGCGCCCTGCACCTCATCCATGGTCGTTGACGCAGCCTCACGCGGTGTCGCACCCTCGTCGAGGTTACGCTCGACATTCTCGACCACAACAATCGCGTCATCCACCACAATCCCGATCGCAAGGATCAGACCGAACAGCGTCAGCAGGTTGAGCGAATAGCCAAGCCCGTACATCACCGCAAACGTCCCGACCAACGACACCGGCACAGCCAACAGTGGAATGATCGCCGTGCGCCAGCTTTGCAAAAAGACCATGATAACGACAATCACCAGAATGATCGCCTCAAACAGGGTGTGATACACCGCCTCGATCGAGGCTGCGATGAATTCGGTCGGGTTATAGACGATCCGGTACTCAAGCCCCTCGGGGAAGGATTGCGACACTTCTTCCATTGTGGCGCGGATTTCATCCGCAGTTGCCAAAGCGTTTGAACCGGGCCGTTGGAAAATCCCCAATGCCACCGCAGGGCTGTTGTTGAGATAGGAATTGGTGGAATAGGATTCCGCCCCCAATTCGACCCGCGCAACATCCCCCACCCGAACAATGCGCCCGTCGGTCGTGGATTTCACGATCACATTTTCAAACTGTGCCGGGTTTTCAAGACGCCCCTGCGCCGTGATCGCCACTTGGAATGCGTTCGATCCCACATTCGGCGCAGCCCCCAATGCCCCCCCCGAAACCTGCACGTTTTGCTCGCGCAGCGAAGTGACCACATCACTCGCCGTCAACCCGACCGAGGCAAGCTTGCCAGGGTCCAGCCAGACGCGGGCGGAATATTCGCGCTCACCGAAGATGTTGATATTGCCAACCCCGTCCAGCCGGATGAGCCTGTCGCGGACCTGCACGCGGGCAACATTTGATACATAAAGCTGGTCAAATGTTTCGTCTGGCGACAGCACGTGAACAACCATCATCAGGTCAGGCGATGATTTGGTTGTCGTCACCCCGAGGGCCTGCACTTCGGTCGGCAATTGCGTCTCGGCCGAAGCCACGCGGTTCTGCACAAGGATTTGCGCCTGATCCAGATCGGTCCCCAGCGCAAATGTCGCCGTGATGCTCAGCCCGCCGTCGGCAGTTGAAAAGGACGACAGATACAGCAGATCCTCAACGCCGTTGATCGCGTCCTCCAAAGGCGTGGCCACCGTGGCCGCGATGGTTTCGGCATCCGCGCCGGGATAGCTGGCGCTCACCACAATAGAGGGTGGCGCGATTGCAGGGTATTGTTCGACCGGCAAAATCACATAGGCGATCAGACCGATAATCGTCAGAAAAATGGATAGAACAATGGCGAAGATCGGGCGATGAACGAAAAAGCGCCCCACTCTATTTCTCCGCCACAGCAGGAAGCTCTACGCGTTGTGGATCGACTGTTGCACCCGGGCGTGCACGGGCCAGACCGTCGATCACAACCGCATCATCCGGCCCCAGCCCGCTGCGGACCACACGGTAGCCGTCGATGATCGGTCCAAGCACCACAGGGCGCGGCGCGACTTTGCCTTCTGCGTCCACAACCATCACAAGACGGCGGTTCTGATCGGCGGCAATAGCGCGGTCTGGGATCAGGGTCGCTTCATAAGGCAATGACCCCGGCACGGTGATGGTACCAAACAGACCCGGCGTGAGGATGTCATCCGGATTAGGCACTTCCGCACGCAAGCGAATGGTCCCCGTTTCGTCATCAATCCGGTTTTCGGCAAAATCCAGAACGCCGTTCACCGGCGGGATCGTGGCGTCCGACAAAGAGATACTCACCTCTTGGTGGCCACCCCCCTCTGACAAAGGTTCACCGCGCTGCAATGCATTGCGCGAATAGGTCAGGAAGAACTGCTCGTCGATATCAAACAGGAAATGGATCGGGCTTAGCGATACAATCGACGTCAGCTCGGATGTATTTTCGGTAATCAGGTTGCCCACGCTGATAAAGTTATTGTCGATCCGCCCCGCCATGGGCGCGCGGATTTGGGTATAGTCGAGGTTCAGCTGCGCAAGTTCCATATCTGCACGGGCTTCTTCCAGATTGCCCTGCGCCGACAAAAACGCCTCGCGCCGCTCGTCTACTGTGCTTTGCGGGACGGTACCGTTTCTGATCAGCGATTGGGCCCGCTCCAACTGTTCGTTGGCGAAATCAAATGTGGCCTGCGCCACCGAAATGGCCGCCTTTGCCTGACGCAATGCTGTCTCGAACTGGGCGGGATCAATCGTGAACAATAGCTGGTCTTTCTCGACCACACTGCCATCCGTGAAATGGACCGATTGCAAATACCCCGACACGCGCGAACGCACGACGACCTCGTCTTTTGGCTCGAACCTACCGGTGAACAAATCCTGCTCGACCACCTGCTTCATCACAGGCAGCGCAGTGGTTACCGGTGGTGGTCCCTGCTGTGCGGTCGAAAGATTAGGGATGAGCAGCGCAACCAGCGTAGCAAGAGAGGTCAGTTTCATGGATGGAATTCCGATATATGAGTCTGATCGCAAATTATCGCGAACTTCGCAGATAGCTAGGCTGGATCACCCCTTTGTGTAGCCTGTCATATCTTTTTTGTTTGCGCTGCCTAATCAGCAACCAACCGGAGGCACAAGTGCAATATCACATAGGGGAATGACCGCTAAATCCGCTCCCTACCCCCTGCATCCCGCCTAAAATTCCCGAAAATTATCTCCAGACCCCGTAATTGTGAAATAAAATATCAAAAAACACACACCCAGCGACATAAATTCAGCCAATTCGCGGTTGACGCCCCTGAAAACCCCTCATAATGTCGCCCCACGCATGAAGGAGCCCGAGGGCATGAACGATCTAGTCGTCATTATGAGACACACGCGCATGGGCCGGTAACGGTACACCATATTCGACCCCATGCGCCTCCGACACACTCGGGGGCTTTTTTATGCCAGACACACAAACCAAACCGCCGCACGGAGCAAGACAATGACACGCCAAATGACCGGAGCCAAAATAATCGTTCAAGCCCTGATTGATCAGGGTGTGGACACGATATTCGGATACCCCGGCGGCGCTGTCCTACCGATCTACGACGAAATTTTTCAGCAAAACAATATCAAGCACGTGCTTGCCCGCCATGAGCAAGCGGCAGTTCATGCCGCCGAAGGCTATGCCCGCTCAACCGGCAAACCCGGCGTGGCGTTGGTGACCTCTGGCCCAGGGGCCACAAACGCGGTGACGGGCCTTACAGATGCGTTGATGGACAGCATCCCGCTTGTGGTGCTTTCCGGTCAGGTGCCCACCTTCATGATCGGCTCGGACGCGTTCCAAGAGGCCGATACCGTTGGCATCACCCGCCCCTGCACCAAACATAACTGGCTGGTGAAAGAGACCGACAAACTGTCGGGTGTGATCCACGAGGCATTCCACATTGCCACCTCTGGCCGCCCCGGGCCCGTTTTGGTGGATATTCCCAAGGATGTGCAGTTCGCCAATGGCGACTATACCGCGAAGGCCTCGGTAAAATCACATTACCAACCCCAACTCAAAGGCGACATGGAGGCGATCACCGAACTGGTAGAGGCGCTGGAAGTCGCCGAAAAGCCGGTTTTCTACACAGGCGGCGGCGTCATCAACTCCGGCCCTGCGGCGTCGCAATTGTTGCGCGAACTGGTCGAGGCGACAGGTTTTCCGATCACCTCCACGCTGATGGGCCTTGGCTGCTATCCGGCCTCGGGTGATAAATGGCTGGGTATGCTGGGCATGCACGGCACCTATGAAGCCAACATGTCGATGCACGGCTGTGACCTGATGATCAACATCGGCGCGCGTTTTGATGACCGCATCACCGGCGTTGTCGACAAATTCAGCCCGAACTCCACAAAGGCCCATATCGACATTGACCCAAGCTCGATCAACAAGGTGATCCGCGTGGACATCCCGATCATGGGCGACGTGGGGCATGTGCTCGAAGACCTGCTCGAGGTCTGGAAATCGCGTGGCCGCAAGACAAACTCGGCCGCGGTTGCCAAATGGTGGAAGCAGATCGAGGAATGGCGCGCGGTTGACTGCCTCAAGTTCGAGCAGAAAGGCTCTGTGATCAAACCACAGCACGCCCTTGCCCGCCTTGAGGCGCTGACCAAAGGCCGCGATCGCTATATCACCACCGAAGTGGGCCAGCACCAGATGTGGGCGGCGCAATATCTCGGCTTTGAAGATCCCAACCGTTGGATGACCTCTGGCGGGCTTGGCACCATGGGGTACGGCTTTCCTGCGTCTATTGGCGTACAGATGGCGCATCCCGAGTCATTGGTGATCAATGTCGCCGGCGAGGCATCGTGGCTGATGAACATGCAAGAAATGGGCACCGCCATGCAATACGGCCTGCCCGTGAAACAGTTCATCCTCAACAACGAACGCCTCGGTATGGTGCGCCAGTGGCAAGAGCTGCTGCACGGCGAGCGCTACTCATCCAGCTGGTCCGAGAGCCTGCCCGATTTCGTAAAACTCGCCGAGGCCTTTGGCGCAAAGGGCATCTTGTGCTCTGACCCTGATGATCTGGATGATGCGATCATGGAAATGATCAACCATGACGGGCCTGTTCTGTTTGACTGTTTGGTGACCAAACATGAAAACTGCTTCCCGATGATCCCGTCGGGCAAGGCGCATAACGAGATGATCATGGGCGATGTGAACACCCAGACCGCGATTGATGCCGCAGGGAAATTGCTGGTCTGAGGCCCGCCTCACCAGCCCTTCCTCCTCGCCAATATAGCAAAGAAAAGAGACATAGACATGTCAGCTCTAAACATCAAAAAAGGCTCCAACAGCCACTCCGCCTATAACCTGCGCCCCAATTTCTCGGACGTGGAAGAACGCCACACCTTGGCGCTGCTGGTCGAGAACGAACCGGGTGTTCTGGCCCGTGTGATCGGGCTATTTGCGGGCCGTGGCTATAACATCGACAGCCTCACAGTGGCCGAAGTGGACTACACCGGCCACCTGAGCCGCATCACCATCGTCACGCGCGGCACGCCGCAGGTGATTGAGCAAATCAAGGCACAAACCGGCCGCATCATTTCTGTGCGCGAGGTCCACGACCTCACCGTGGAAGGCGCATCTGTTGAGCGCGAGCTGGCGATGTTCAAGGTCGCAGGTTCCGGCGACAAACGTGTCGAAGCCCTGCGGCTTGCCGATATCTTCCGCGCCAATGTGGTCGACAGCACGTTGGAAAGCTTTGTCTTCGAGATCACAGGTGCGCCCGAAAAGATCGACGCCTTCGCTGATCTCATGCGCCCTCTGGGCCTGATTGATGTCGCCCGCACTGGCGTTGCGGCCCTGTCTCGCGGCACGTAACGGATTGTTTTTCCTAGGGTGCGGGGTCCGCTTGTCGGGTTTCGCACCCTAGGCCTTTGTTCCCAGCCGTTTTGACATCTTGTAGTTGGTCAAACCGACCCCATCCATGATGACGACCTGCTCCTGATCAACTTGCCATCCAAGCGCTGCAAAGAAAGGTCTGGCTGCTTTACTGGCCTCAGTCGTGAGCCTCTCAATACCCGCCGCCACCGCGCGTGCTTCGACCCATTGATACAAGCACCGACCGACACCGCGCCGGGCATAGTCTGACCTGACAAAAGCAAGGTCGATATAGCCCCCTGCATCCAGCGTCATGAACCCGATCATCACGCCGTCACTCTGTGCGGCAATCCCCTCTATGCGTTGAAGCTTATACTGCCATGCGACTGGATCGGGCGCGCTGCCTGCCCATGCTTTGCGCTCTGCATCCGAATAGACATCGGCCGTCCCCTTATGCACCGCATCAAAGTAGATAGCTGCGGCCGCTTCGGCATCATCTGCGGATAGGGGCCTTGTTCTGATTTGGCTCATACCCGTCCTTTCTTCCCGGCCGAGGATTTGGCAAATGCAAGGAGGGGTCGGCTATTCACAGGATTGGCCTGCGGGTTTCCGGCCAGCTTGTCGTCAGGTGCCATTGCTGTGCCAAACGCAACAAATCAGCGTCACTACCGCGCTTCCCGATCAGTTGCAGCCCCGCAGGCAGGCCATTCGGCCCGAACCCCGCAGGCACATTCACCACAGGCAAACCGATCAGGCCCGCAGGGATCACCACCTGCATCCAGCGGTGATAGCTGTCCATAGCACGTTCGGCGATCTCCTTTGGGTAGGTCCAGTCGACGTCAAACGGCCACAGCTGCGCCGACGGCAGTACCAGCACATCCCATGCATCAAACAAGCTCGTGGCACGGCGGAACCAATCCGAACGGATCGCGCTTGCCTGTTGTACCTGCTGCGCCGACATTGCGAGCCCACGCTCGACCTCCCAAAGGGCGGCGGGCTTTAACTGGTCGCGGCGCGCAGGGTCCTTAACCAACGCTCCCAACCCTGCCGCCACAGCAAAAGAGCGCAAGTCTGTCCAAGATTGCCACATCCGGTCCGCATCAAAGGGTGCCGCTAGTGGCTCGATCCGGTGGCCAAGCCCGCCCATACGGTCCAAAGCAGCTAGCGATACCTCGGCAATCCCCTCCTCATAGGCAAACGCCCCGCCCCAATCCCCAAGCCAACCGATGCGCAGCCCTTCGGGGGTCGCGTTGATCCCCGCCAACGTGGGCGCACTGTGGGTGTTCAATGGCAACCGCGGATCAGCGCCTGTCATCGTGTCCAACAGCGCCGCCAGATCCGCAGGGCTGCGCGCCATCGGGCCGGATGTCGACAACTGGTGCAGAAACATATCCCCTTCGGGTTGGGACGGGACGGTACCCCATGTGGGGCGCATCCCGTAGACGTTATTCCACCCTGCCGGATTGCGCAGGCTGCCCATCATGTCAGATCCGTCCGCCACACTTAACATCCCGCAAGCAAGAGCGGCCGCTGCGCCGCCTGATGATCCCCCCGCACTGCGCGTCAGGTCGTAAGGGTTGCGCGTGGCCCCATGCACAGGGTTGAACGTATGGCTGCCCAAGCCGAACTCCGGCGTGTTCGTCTTGCCGATAACAAGCGCCCCAGCGGCACACAATCGCGCCACAAACGTGTCATCAGCCTGCGCCACCTGCCCTGCAAATAACGGTGACCCCATCGAGGTGGGAAGGCCCGCCGCATTGGCCAGATCCTTGATCGCAATCGGTATTCCATGCAGCCACCCCTTACGCGGGGCACCATCCGCAGCCCACGCAAGGGCCATGTTTTCCGCGCGGCTACGCAGGCTGACAATCGCATTGACCTTTCCGTTGACCACATCGATCCGGTCCAACGTGGCTTCCATCAGCGCAGCAGCTGATAATTCGCCCTTTTCAAGCGCGGCAGACTGGGCCAGCGCATCCATTTCAAGAATATCCATACCGCTCAACAAGCACTCAAAACGCGCAGCACGCAATCCTTTACCAGCGTATCGCCTTTGAACCGGCAGCTTTTCGATTAATCATGGTTAATTATTCATGAGGACTAGACATTGCCGCAGCGCAGCACTACGTCAACTCCACGGGAGGCCAAGACAGCTAATAAAACAGTGAAGAGCCCCGAGATGACCCCGCAGTTCAATCATAGACCAACCATTATCCGCCGCTTGTGGCAGTCCGATAAGGCAACATTGGTCAATTTCTTCCAGAATCTGGATCAGCCGACCCGTCGGATGCGGTTTTGTGGCACGGTCAGCGACGCGTTTCTGAAAACCTATGCCGAAGGGATTTTGGAAGCGGATACAACAGCTTATGGCGCGTTCTTCGGTGAGGAACTGCACGGCATCGCCGAATTACGGCTGGTCCCGAACACATGGCCCAAGAAAGCCGAGGCCGCCTTTCTGGTAGAACCTGCCTATCAGGAAAAAGGAATCGGCGATGCCCTGTTAGACCGCGTCCTGACCGCCTCCCAGAACCGCAACATCGCGTCGATCAGCATGCTTTGCCTGAAAGAAAACAAGCGTATGCAGCATCTGGCAAAAAAGCATGACGCAGTGATCAGATATACCGTTGGCGAATCCGAGGCGGCATTAAACCTGCCGCACCCCACTCCGATGACCCTGTTCTACGAGATGTTCACAGACACACGCGGCTACTTGCAAAAGCTGTTTCCGGCCATGATGCCCCGCTAAGGCCATAGGGCGGCGCAGGACCTCAGCTTTCCTGCGCTTCCGCACGGCTTTTGCCTGATACAGCCAAGGCCAATGTCGCCCCCATCAACCCGTCCAGATCACCGTCCAACACACCTTTGGTATCGGAGGTCTCGAAATTGGTGCGCAGGTCTTTGACCATCTGGTAGGGTTGCAGAACATAAGACCGGATCTGGTTACCCCATCCGGCATCCCCCGCGTTTTCATGCACTTCATTCACCAGCGCCGAACGCTTATCCAGCTCAATCTGATACAGGCGCGATTTCAACGCCTTCATCGCAATATCGCGGTTCTGGTGTTGGGATTTTTCCGAACTGGTCACAACGATGCCCGTGGGCGCGTGGGTGATCCGCACAGCGGAATCGGTGGTGTTCACGTGCTGACCACCAGCCCCCGAAGAACGGTAGGTATCAATGCGGATATCGCTGGGGTTCACCTCAATCTCGATGTTGTCATCCACAACCGGATAGACCTTTACCGAGGTAAAGGAGGTGTGCCGCTTGGCGGCACTGTCAAAGGGCGAAATACGCACCAGACGGTGCACGCCGCTTTCGGATTTCAGCCAACCATATGCGTTATGGCCGCTGATCTTATACGCCGCCGATTTGATACCGGCTTCTTCGCCTGCGCTCTCTGATTGCAGCTCGACGGTATAGCCTTTCTTCTCGGCCCAGCGGACATACATCCGTGCCAGCATACTGGCCCAATCGCAGGACTCGGTCCCGCCGGCACCCGAATTGATTTCCAAAAAGGTATCGTTGCTGTCGGCCTCACCATCCAAAAGCGCCTCAAGCTCTTTTTGTGCCGCCTTCTCTGCCAGCGCGGAAAGCGCTGCCTCGGCCTCGGCGACAACTTCGGTATCTTCTTCCATCTCGCCCAATTCGATCAGGTCGATATTATCCTGAAGCTCACCCTTGATGCCGTCATAGGTCGCCATCGCATCCACCAGCCCCTGCCGGTCGCGCATCAGTTTTTGCGCCGCAGCCGGATCATCCCACAGCGTCGGGTCCTCGACCCGTGCGTTGAATTCCTCCAACCGGTAGGGTGCCGTCTCAACGTTGAGCCGCTGGCCCAACAGCTCCAGCGATTTGCGGATTTTCTCGACGGTACTTTGTACTTCTGCGCGCATGATTTGTCCCGGAATAATAAGAGCGGCCCCCGCTGACAGGAGCCGCTCACGTGATAGACCAGTGCCGCGTTGGCGACAAGGCTAGTAGAGTCCACCAGAGCTCAGAGAGCCAAAGCCCGCCTTCGGGCCAACAATGGCTTTCTTACCCGAAGAGGTTGTGACCTCTTTGGCTTTTGCACCGCCCACAGCCTCAACCAGCGGCAGATCGGCGCCCATGGCGAAACCGCCATCAAAGGTAATACCGAAATCGATGGTTTCGCCTTCGCGGAAACATTCTGACACAACATTGTCGCCCGACGCATCCGAGCCAAGCCGCGCACCGGTGAAACGGTCGATCTTGATGAACTCACAACCTTCAGGGACGTTGAAGTTGCCGCCGCCGTATTTCTGTACAGCCTTGGACATAAAGCGCTGGAACACCGGACCACACATGCCACCGCCCGAGGCGCTGCGCCCCATGCTGCGCGGCTGGTCATAGCCGATGTAACAGCCTGCCACGATGTTTGAGGTAAAGCCTACAAACCACACGTCTTTGGAATCGTTTGTGGTGCCGGTTTTACCGGCTGTCGGCACGCTCAGGTTCACGGATTTGCGCGCGGTGCCGCGTTCGACAACACCCTGCATCATCGACGTCAGCTGATAGGCCGTAACCGGGTCCATCACACGCTCGCGGTTTGAAACGACCCGCGGTGCTACCCCCGGCGCAAGGGTCGCCTGTTTGCAATCGTCACAGGTGCGGGTGTCATGCTTGTATACAGTGCGGCCATAGCGGTCCTGCACGCGGTCGACCAAAGTTGGCGTGACCCGTTCACCGCCATTGGCAAACATCGCATAGGCCGCCACCATCTGGTATAATGTCGTTTCTTGCGAGCCCAAGGCATTGGCCAAAACGGGCGACAGGTTTTCATAGACACCAAACCGTTCGGCATAATCGCCAACCACATTCATGCTGACCTCTTGAGCCAGTCGAATGGTCATCAGGTTGCGCGACTGTTCGATCCCCGTGCGCAGCGGCGTGGGCCCGTAATAGCGGTTCGAAGAGTTCTTGGGCCGCCATACACCCTGAGGTGTGTTGATCTCGATCGGAGCATCCACAACGATAGTTGCAGGGCTATATCCGCTATCCAGCGCTGCGGCGAAAACAAAGGGCTTAAAGCTTGAACCGGGCTGGCGTTTGGCCTGTGTGGCGCGGTTGAATACGCTAGCCTGATAGCTGAACCCGCCCTGCATCGCGATCACGCGACCGGTGTTCACGTCCATTGCCACGAATGCACCTTGCACCTCGGGCACCTGCCGCAGCGTCCAGCGGATGAACGATCCATCTGCATCTGCCACCATGCGGCGCACCAGCACCACATCGCCGACTTCAACCAGATTACCGCGCGCACCCAACTGCCCGTTCGACAGACGTTTGCGGGCCCATTGCATATCCTTCGGCGGGACCCAGTTGCCCCCCTCAGCCGTTTCCACGCTTTCGATGCCCAATCGCGCGCCCTTGGCCCCTACTTCGAGGACCACGGCAGGGAACCATTGGGTTTCAAGCATGATATCGCGGGGCACGCGCAGCTTGCGCAACGCATCGCGCCATGTTGCCTCATCTACCAATGCTTCGGCAGGCAATGTCTGACGGGTGCCGCGCCAGACACCTGACCCACGGTCAAACTGTTCCAGCTGGCGGCGCAACGCATCTGCTGCGATGGGCTGCATCTCGTTGTCGATGGTCGCGCGCACGCTCAGACCACCGGTAAAAAACTCACCCTCGCCGAAATCCTCGGACAGCTGACGCCGGATTTCATCCGTAAAATAGTCCCGCGGCGGCAATTCTTTTTTAAAGCTGTCAAAATCGCCATTCTGAACAGACCGCAACGGCATATCGCGTTCCTGCTCGTATACGGCTTCGGTGATATACCCGTTCTCTTTCATCTCGCGCAGAACAAAGTTGCGGCGTGACAACAGACGTTCCTTGCGGCGCACGGGGTGGAAATCGGACGGCGCTTTGGGAAGGCTGGCAAGAGTTGCCGCCTCATGCGGGGCCAATTGTGCCAAGGTCTTGTTGAAATAGGTCTGGCTGGCCGCGGCCACACCGTATGAGTTCTGGCCCAGGAAAATCTCGTTCAGATACAGCTCGAGAATCTTTTCCTTTGGCAGTGTTTCTTCCAGACGGGCCGCAAGGATGATCTCTTTGATCTTACGCTCGGCACGGCGGTCACCGGACAACAAAAAGTTCTTCATCACCTGCTGGGTGATCGTCGAAGCACCGCGCACGTCGCGTCCACGCGAACGGACCGCATCCACCGCCGCGGCACCGATGCCGCGCAGGTCATAGCCGTCGTGTTCGTAGAAATTCTTGTCCTCAGCCGAGATAAACGCCTGTTTCACCAACGGCGGAATCGTATCCGCAGGGGCAAACAGACGCCGTTCAGTGGCAAATTCATCGATCAATTTGCCCTGCCCCGAATAAATCCGGCTGATTGTCGGCGGCGTGTAGGAGGCAAGGGATTCGTGGCTGGGCAAATCGCGCCCGTACATCCAGAAAACCGCGCCAATGGTCAGCGCCACCATGCCAATAGACATGGTCAGGGTGGTAAAAATACCCCCGAAGAAAGAAAGGATCATCCGAAACACGCGCGACAGCTCCTGTGATGGCTGTTTAATTCCCCCTTCTATACGCGAGCCGTGTGCAATGGTCAAAAGGCAAGCATGGGGAAAAAGCGCGGACTCCCGCCCAGTTTTTTACTTTTCCATCAGATATCTGGCCGTCCGGGTCCAGCGCATCAAAGCTTTGCGGTTACTGCCTGACAAGCGGCGCGCGCGCCTCGTCTGCGTCGCGCCAGTCCAATAGGCCCTGGGCAATCCCCTCGGCCATACCCTGCCGCCAGACAGGATCACTAATATTGGTTAAATCACGCTTTGAGCTCAGAAAACCGATCTCGATCAGTACAGAGGGAATATCGGCAGATTTGAGTACTGAAAAACCCGCCTGCCGTTCAGCGCGGCGATTCATCGGGCCGCCCGCATCCTCCATGCCTGCCGCCAAAGCACGGCCAAGCGCGTCCGAGCGCGGCCCCGTCTCAGCGCGGGCAAAATCCAGCAATATCTCAGCGACCTGATCCTCCGAACCGGTCAGATCTGCCCCCGCCAACACGTCCGAGCGATCATGCCGCGCCACCAGCTGTGCTGTGGCCGCATCTGCCGCATCCTCAGACAGGGTATAAACCGTGGCACCGCGCGCGCCGCCTTGGCTCAGGTTGTCGGCGTGCAGCGAGATAAATACATCAGCATTGGCCTGATGCGCGATGGCCACGCGGCGCTCGAGGGCGACAAAAACATCGGTTTCACGCGTCAGAACCACCTCAACGCCACGCCGCCGCAGCACATCGGCCAGCGTCTGCGCAAAACTGAGCATCAGGTGCTTTTCATTCAGCCCCTCCTGCTCGGCCCCCGGATCGACGCCGCCGTGACCGGGATCAAGCACCACAACAAAGCGACCGTCATCCACCACTGCCGGCTTGGGCGGAGCAAGAAAGGCAGGTGCCCAATTCGGATCAGGCGGGGTGCCGGCGGATTTGGCAAATTCTTCGGCGCTCACGGTTTTGAGGGTGATGCCAAGGGTCGCGCGCCCGGTGTTGGGGTCCACCGGCATACCGATCTGCGTGGCCAGCATCGGCTCGGCCAAATCAGCCACCAACCGCGACCAACCGGGCTGAAACGCCCCGAACCGCAGCCCCGTAATCTGCCCACCGTCCTGCAACAGATCAGAAGCCTCAAGGCCGCTGAAATCGACCTCCCGGAAATCGACAACCAACCGCGCGGGCGCGTCCAGTGTGAAAACTCGAAACGGCACGCCCTGACTGAGCTGCAAAGTGATATCTGTACGGCCAAACCAGCCATCCTTGATCGCGCTTTGCGATGGCTCGACCCGCGCCAATGCGGTCAAATCCTGAGATGCCACATGCGTTGCAAAGGACAAGGCACAGATAAGACTTACAAAAAATCGTTTCATTACGGCTCCGGTCGCGGGGGTTAGGCGCAGCTTATCACCACGCGCGCACAGCGGTCCAGCGCTTCAGCGCGCGTCCATAAACGCCTTGAGTCGCGCCAGACCTTCGCGGATGTCATCGGTGCCGCGCGCATAGGAAAACCGCAAGGTGCGATGCCCGCGAACGGGGTCAAAATCCAGCCCCGGCGTCACCGCAACCCCTGCCCGCTCAAGTATCTCGGCGGCCAGTCCGCGGCTGTCATCGGTGATATCACTCACATCGGCATAGACATAAAACGCCCCGTCCGGCGGCGCGATATTGGCAAACCCCGCCTTGGGCAGCCCCTCCAGCATCAGCGCACGATTGGCGCGGTAGACATCCATATTTGCCTGCAACTCATCCTCGCAATCCATCGCTGCGAGGGCTGCCACCTGACTGGCATGAGGCGCACAGATGAACATGTTCTGGGCAATCCGCTCCACGACGCGCACCTGATCTTCGGGCACCACCATCCAGCCCACGCGCCAGCCTGTCATGCTGAAATATTTGGAAAAGCTGTTAATGACGTAACACTCGTCAGTGACCTCAAGCGCGGTCACAGCCTTCTTTTCATACTCCACACCGTGGTAAATTTCATCCGAGATGAACGACGCGCCTGTGTCATGGCACGCCCCGATCAGCGCGCTCATGGCGCTGTGATCCAACATGGTGCCCGTCGGGTTGGCCGGTGAGGCCACCAGCAATCCACGCAGATCCAGCCCTGCAAAATCCTGCGGCACGGGTTGATACCGGTTTTCCGCCGCCGCGGGCAAATCCACCGGCGTCATGCCCAAAGCCCCCAGAATCTGCCGATAGCTGGGATAACCCGGCGCGCCAATTCCCACACGGTCGCCGCTGTCAAACAGCGCCGTAAAGGCCAGAACAAACCCCGCCGAGGACCCCGAGGTGATCACAACCCGTGCCGGATCAAGGTCTACGTTATACCATTCACCATACATCTGCGCGATACGCGCCCGCAGCGCCGGCACCCCCAAAGCAACCGTATACCCCAGCGGCCCCTCCTCCATCGCACGGGTGAGCGCATGTGTCGCAGCCTTGGGGGCACCGGTGCCCGGCTGGCCAACTTCCATGTGTATAATATGACGCCCCTGCGCTTCGGCACGCGCGGCAGCCTGCATTACATCCATCACAATAAAGGGATCGACTTGTGATCGGGTTGAATTTCGCATGGCACCGCTCCTAGACTGGGATCAGTGCGGTTTCATCTGATCGCAAGGGGTTCGTCAATAGCTTCCCCTTGGCAGTGCGGCCCAGATGTGTTGATTGCTGCCGTAACGTGCCGCCCATCAAAAGTGAGACCGATATGAAACGCCTTCTTGCCACCTCCGCCCTGCTGACTGCTGTTGCGACTGCTGGCTTTGCTCAGGACCTGACCCCGATGACCGACGAAGAGCGCGCCCTGTTCCGCGCCGAGGTCCGGTCATACCTGCTCGATAATCCCGAAGTCATCATGCAGGCCGTCGAAGTCCTGCAAACCCGCGAAGCCGAAAAACAGGCCAAGGCCGACTTTGATCTGGTGGCACAAAACGCCGATGCGCTTTTTGACGATGGCTATTCCTACGTGGGCGGCAACCCCTACGGCGACATCGTACTGGTCGAATTTCTGGATTACCGCTGCGGCTATTGTCGCCGCGCCCATAGCGAGGTGGCCGAGTTGCTGGAAACAGATGGCAACATCAAGCTGATCGTCAAAGAGCTGCCCATCCTCGGGGATGGCTCGGTTCTGGCTTCGCGCTTCGCCGTTGCGGTGAAACAGCTCGCTGGCGGCGACAGCTACAAGGCAATCGGTGACGCGCTGATGAGCTTTCAGGGCGACATCACCCTGCCTGCCCTGCGCCGCCTGGGTAGCACCTTTGGCCTGGACATGGAAGCCATCGAAGCGCGTATGGATAGCGAAGACGTCACCGCCGAGATTGCACAAACCCGCGCGCTGGCCGGTGCCTTGGCTATCAACGGAACGCCGACATTCGTGATGCAGGACGAGCTGCTTCGCGGCTATCTGCCGCTGCAACAGATGCAGGCGATCGTCAGCGACAAACGCGGCTAGATCACACCGACAAACCGCTCCGGTAACTGGTACTGCGTACCGGGATCGGGGCGGTTGAACTCATAATACCCCGTATCGCCCCGCGGCTTGAACGAACGGTGCATGCGCTTGCGCAGATGCCCGAGGTCAAACTCTTCTTCCAGCTTCAGCTTGGCGAAATCCTCGAACATGGCACGGTCTTCACCGCGCTCTGCGCCAAACCAATGCCGCCCGATAGAGGTCCCTTTGATGTCATCGCCCATGTCTTGGGTGATGGCATTACGGCGGTCCATCGCACCTGCGTATTGATCAAAATCACAGAACTTGAGATGGAACAGATACAGCGCATCCGGCGTGTGCAGCTTGGGGTATTGGGTGAAATGCCCCCCTCGCGAAACTTTTGCCGCAGCCGAGATTACGCAAGGTTTCGAGTAATGCGGCGCAGGGCGCACATAGCGGCGCGGGCCAATGATGTGATCCCCCACAGCTTCCGGTTCGAGGTCAACGCGGTGGATAACCTCCAACCCCACAGGCGTCAGCACCCGCTTTTCGGGGGCTGCCTCAAGGAATTGCAACAGGTTCATCCCCGCCTCGGGGTCGACCACAACCAATTCATCTACATCCCCGACAATTACATGGCGATAATATTTACGCAGACCGCCTACCAGATTGTTCAGCAAACCCCACCGCTTTACGTCGAAGTTTTTATGCGGATCACCGGGGATGCCGATGATGTTGCACCCTTTGGCCAGCTCTGCCACTTCCTCGCCGTAGCCGTGGTTGATGACATAACAATTCTGTCGCCCCAGGGTTTCTCCGTAATGGCGCAACCATGCGCGTAGAAAAAACGCATCATCGCGCACCATTGTCACTGCGGCTGCTGTTTGCATGCCTCTTCCTTCTTTTCTTTTTGCCGCAAATTAAGCACAGTGCGGGCTGTTGACGCAGTAAGCCGCGAGAGAAGTTAAATGACAATGACCCAAACTTCCAACCCTGCCGGCTTTGACGCTTTTGCAACGGTTCTCGCCGCCGATATGGCGCGGACCGGATGGCATATCCACAAGGCACATGACACCCCAGTTGACCGGTTTCAGGTTCTGGGCGAACGCGGCTGTGGCACCAATGTGATCCGTAAAACCGTGCAGGACGCGCTGCGCATTCGCCGCACCGAGGCATTGGGATGGAAACATGCCGTGCCCGCCATGATCGCCCTACCACCCAGTTTTTTGACGATCTGCGCCCTGCGTGCCCCCGATAAATGGGCACATTCCCTATACAAGCGTCCATGGCACGCCGCGCCAGAGATCCAGCGGCTCGATTTTCCGGCTTTCCTGCGCCACGAATGGATATCCTGCGTCGATGACATGGGGCATTTCGACAATATCGCCCCGCGCCTCAAACCATTGGGAGAAGAGCTGCAATGGGACCGCCACCCGGTCACCGGCGCACGCTATGAAAACATATTCGCCATGCGCAATCTCAAACACCGCGCATTGCTGGGCCTGCCCACGCGCGGGGCTTCGGTAGTCTATGTCTCGCTGGATGCGTTCAACGCTGCCCCCCAAGCCTTTCTTGCGGATCTCAGCAAAGCCTTTCACCTGACCTACACCGAGCAGGGTTATGCCCCGGTCACACGCCGCATGGGCAACCGCTGGACCGCAGCCGTCGCCGACCGCCTCCCTGCCCCCGAAGCATGGGACGATGCCGACAAAGCGTGGATGCACAGCCAGCTTGATTCCCGCATCGAGACAACCCTTGGATTCGCCCCTGCACCATAAAACCCTGTGAAATCAAAAAAGCCTCCCCGAAGGGAGGCTTTTCAAAGCAGCAGTGGCGCGGTTGACGGGGCTCGAACCCGCGACCCCCGGCGTGACAGGCCGGTACTCTAACCAGCTGAGCTACAACCGCGCGCTGCGTCTCATCGGGCGATGCCCTCAGAGCGTTTGTGCGGAATATTCCAAGGGGTGGTGACCGTCAAGAGCTTAAGTTGCCCATCGGGAATTTCTTTCCGAAAAATCAGTAAAAATCCCGCTACAGCGCCACAAGATACAAATAGATGGTCGCCGCAAATCCGACCAGCCACACAACCGTGCGCAAGAACGGGACAGGAACTGCAAACGCATAGATCGGCAAGAACAGAACGCGCGCAATCAAGAACACCTGCGCCGCAAGCAAGGTGCCGGACGTCAGCGCCTCCTGAAGGGTCAACATCAGCACCGCAGGCGCAAACAGCGCCATCGCCACAACGGAGTTATCCAGCGCCCGCGCAATCCGCCCTGCCATACCCGTAAGCGGCGCCATCCCATCGCGCGGCCCTCCGAGGGTCAACAGCCCCACCTGCCCCATGGCGGTTAAAACGTTCAGCAAAATGGTCACAACAACCAGCAAAGCGTATAGAGCGAGGATAGAGAGTTCGGAGGACATGGATTTCACCTTTGACTAACAGAGCTATGAACCGGACATAGCACTCGGGAGCCAATACTCTTCAAAAACCACGAACCCCAGACTTCACGTCTGCGTGTCCTTCGCCCCCCCCCCTCGAATCCCGGATCAACCCCTCGCAGCGCACGTCAGCCCCCTACCGGTGTACAGTCGGTGCACAGCATGTGCACAACTTGCGACAATCCAAAGCAAAGGCTGCTGCCGTATGGCATTAGATAGTTGAATTTAACTGAAATTGATAAAATGGCGCGGTTGACGGGGCTCGAACCCGCGACCCCCGGCGTGACAGGCCGGTACTCTAACCAGCTGAGCTACAACCGCGCATTTATCGCACCCCATAAGGGGATAGTGGTGGGTCGTGAGAGGCTCGAACTCCCGACATCTTCGGTGTAAACGAAGCGCTCTACCAACTGAGCTAACGACCCGATATGGCGTGATTTAGACTAACCTTTTCGGCTTGGCAACCTCATTCAAGACGTTTTTGTAACCTATTTTTCAAATGAAACACCACGCCCTGCCCGCCACCAATATCCTCAAGCCCCGCAGGCCCCACGCCGGTGACAATACAGCGCAACATGCGAGATGTTATTCCGTGTGTTATCAACACACTAGGACGTGATATCGTTTCCAGGAACGCCTCACACCGCTGTTCGAGCGCGGGAAAACCTTCCCCCTCCGGAGCCCTTTCATAAAGTGCCAAAGCACCGTCTGGCCCCTCGGTAATGTCCGTTCCTTGCGATAAATCGCTTCTCAACCTGCCCGCCCAAAGCCCGACACCAATTTCGCGCAAGCCGTCGTCGGTCCGGATATGGCTGACCTGACGTGCCAAAGCGATTCCCGCCGTCTCGAATGCCCGCCCTTGGGGGCTGCTGATAATATCGAATCCCGACAAATCACACTGCGCAAGAATGCTTGCTTGCCGCTCGGCTTGTTCCCGCCCGGTAGGCGTCAAAGGTGAGTTAAGTGCACCCTGCATCCTGCCTTGCGCATTCCACTCGGTCTCGCCGTGGCGCAATATATAAAGTTCTGGAAAATCGCTCATTTCAGCACCTACCGCTGCAGGAAAGAACCACAAAGCGTTGCTTTGAATAAATAAAACCGTTCAATGCAAAGCACCTCATCCAGCTATTTATAGATAAGTGGTGGGTGATAAGAGATTTGAACTCCTGACATCTTCGATGTGAACGAAGCGCTCTACCACTGAGCTAATCACCCTCGGCAGCTGCAATACCCATATGCTCCCCCCCGTGCAAGGGCGGAGCATTTGTAAATTCAAACCCTGCCGGACCGTAGGTTCAGTCAGCCGCAGGCGGCGTTGTTTTGCGGTTAAGTTGGGAGTTTTTCTGACGCAGTTTAAGCACCAGCGCACGGCCGTCAGACAATTCTTTGCCACGCTGGATTTTCAGTTTACCCAACGGCGGCAGGTCCATCTCGCGCTGCTCGGACAGAGCATCGCCCAGTACGGCCAGCATCGCCTCGACCACGGGCTTTACGTCTTTTTTCTTCATGCCCGAGCGTTCAACAACCAGCTCGAAAAGCTCTTTTTTGCGCAGCTCGTCGGTCACCACCGGAGCCAATGTCTCAACAACAGAAGGAGATGCCGTTGCGGCCTTTGGCGCGCTATCGGTGTCGACTTTGGACACCGCCGCAGCCGCTGGCGCTTTGACTGTGGTTTTTGATTTGCTCGAAGTCTTGGTTGCTGTAGCCATTTTATTTCCCGCTCTCGTTACTCAATGAATTTCATCATTTTGTTAACGATACGCAAAACAGGGAAAAATAGCTAGTCCAGCCTGCGATTCCCCATATTTAGCGTGGCATTTGTGTGCCGACACTAATTCAAGCTGCCCATAAATCCCGCGATAGGCCCATGAAAACGGAAAAAGGCCCCGCATCAGATGCAGGGCCTTTCATTAATTCAAGGTGCAACATCACGCTGCTTAATGCGCTGTGGCACCATCACCGGAGCCGCGTTTGGCCAGCAAAGCCGCCGCTGCTGCTGCTTCTTCGGCGGCCTCGTCCCATTCGACCGGTTCCGGCTTGGAAACAAGCGCATGTTCGATCACCTCAGAGACATGGCTGACCGGAATAATCGTCAGCCCTTCTTTGACGTTGTCGGGGATGTCCGGCAGATCCTTTTCGTTGTCTTTGGGGATAAGGACCGTGGTGATCCCGCCCCGCAAGGCAGCAAGCAGTTTTTCCTTCAATCCGCCAATCGGCATGGCATTCCCGCGCAGGCTGACTTCACCTGTCATGGCGATATCCTTGCGCACAGGGATTTTGGTCAGCACGGAAACGATAGACGTCACCATGGCCAGACCTGCCGATGGGCCATCCTTGGGCGTTGCCCCGTCGGGGACGTGCACGTGGATGTCGATCGTGTCAAACACCGGCGGCTTCACCCCGATGGAGGGGCTGATCGAGCGGACATAAGAGCTTGCCGCGTCAATGCTTTCCTTCATCACATCGCCCAGCTTACCGGTTGTTTTCATCCGGCCCTTGCCCGGCAGGCGCAGCGCTTCGATATGCAGCAACTCGCCGCCCACAGAGGTATAGGCAAGGCCCGTGACCACACCGATCTGGTTTTCCTCTTCGGCCAAACCATAGCGGTGTTTTTGCACCCCGAGGAATTCGTTCAGATTGTCACCGGTGACGGTCACACTGTCGACTTCCTTGCGCACGATCTTGGTCAACGCCTTGCGCGCGACCTTTGCGATCTCGCGCTCAAGGTTCCGCACGCCCGCCTCGCGGGTGTAGTAACGGATCATGCCGGTGAGCGCGCTATCCTCGATCTCGAACTCTTTGGCCTTGAGGCCGTGGTTCTTGACCTGCTTGGCAACAAGGTGCTGCTTTGCAATCTCGCGCTTTTCATCTTCGGTATAGCCTGACAGCGGGATGATCTCCATCCGGTCAAGCAATGGCCCGGGCATGTTATAGCTGTTGGACGTGGTCAGGAACATCACGTTGCTCAGGTCATATTCGACCTCGAGGTAGTGATCGACAAACGTGCCGTTTTGTTCCGGATCAAGCACTTCGAGCATGGCCGATGCAGGGTCGCCACGGAAATCCTGACCCATCTTGTCGATCTCGTCGAGCAGGATAAGCGGGTTTGTGGTTTTCGCCTTTTTCAGCGCCTGAATGATCTTACCGGGCATAGAGCCGATATAGGTCCGGCGGTGGCCGCGGATCTCGGATTCGTCACGCACACCACCAAGAGAGATGCGAATGAACTCGCGCCCTGTGGCCTTTGCCACAGATTTACCCAGCGATGTTTTACCCACACCCGGAGGGCCAACCAAACACATGATCGGGCCTTTGAGCTTGGAGGAGCGTTGCTGTACCGCAAGGTATTCGACGATGCGTTCCTTGACCTTTTCAAGGCCGTAGTGATCCGCATCCAGCACGGCCTCGGCCTTGGCCAGATCCTTTTTCACGCGTGACTTCACACCCCATGGGATGGACAACATCCAATCAAGGTAATTGCGCACAACTGTGGCTTCGGCGGACATCGGGCTCATGTTTTTGAGCTTTTTGATCTCGGCATCGGCCTTTTCCTTGGCCTCTTTGCTCAGCTTGGTGCTTGCCACCCGCTCTTCCAGCTCGACAACTTCGTTTTTGCCGTCTTCGCCATCGCCCAATTCGTTCTGAATGGCCTTCATTTGCTCATTCAGGTAATATTCGCGCTGGGTTTTCTCCATCTGCGTTTTCACGCGGGTTTTGATCTTTTTCTCAACCTGCAACACAGACATCTCGCCCTGCATTAGGCCGTAAACCTTTTCCAGCCGGTCAGAAACGCTCAGCGTTTCCAGCAGGTCCTGCTTTTGCTCGACCTCGATGCCAAGATGCCCTGCCACCAGATCCGCAAGCCGCGCGGGATCTGAGGCTTCTGTCACTGATGTCAGCGCCTCATCCGGCACGTTTTTCTTGACCTTGGCATAGCGTGCGAACTCTTCCCCGACCGAACGCAACAGCGCCTCGGTGGTATCCGCATCGCCGGGCATTTCGGTCAGATATTCGGCACGCGCCTCGAAGAAACTGTCGTTTTCGAGGTATTCGGTGATACG
Organism: Sulfitobacter sp.; assembly: GCF_039977885.1. Lineage (GTDB taxonomy): Bacteria > Pseudomonadota > Alphaproteobacteria > Rhodobacterales > Rhodobacteraceae > Sulfitobacter. The sequence goes on along the minus strand of NZ_JBDWCI010000003.1, from coordinate 248,426 downwards.
AACACGGGCCTGCCCTTCAACCAGCACTTTGACCGTGCCATCGGGCAGCTTCAACAGCTGCAAAACATTGGCCAGCACACCGGCCTTATAAATACCGTCACTGTCAGGATCGTCCACACCCGGGTCGATCTGGCTGGACAGCAGGATTTGTTTGTCATCGGCCATGACCTCTTCGAGGGCGCGCACGGATTTGTCGCGGCCTACAAAAAGCGGCACAATCATATGGGGGAAGACGACGATATCGCGCAATGGGAGTACGGGATAGCTCGCGTTTAATGGCTCTTGCATGCTCATTTCCTTAACTTGGCAAAACGGCCCCGTCCCTCTTTGAGGCGACATCGGGTCGTTTCCTGTATGGCTAGGGATGTGGGCACCCTGCCTGCCTGTTTCAATAGTTACCTGCGTTTCTACAGGCGTTTTCCCTAACATGGCGCGAAGCCCCGTGATCGGCAACTGCGATTTCGGCCAAGTTCGAAAGAAAGTGACGCATCAGCACTGAAACTTGCCCCCGATCACCAATCCCCTTCCCGAACATACAAAGGGCACAGATGAACTGTTGACGGCACAGGCTTACGTGACAAATTACCCCTGCCCCATCCAGCAGCGGAGTTTTTATGCCAGTTCTCGTCAATGACCACCTTAATCTCAGCGTCGCCGATCTGGGTGCGGAAATGCAATATCTGCGCAATGCAGCAGGCCAAGATTTCCTCTGGGATGGTGATGCAGCATTCTGGACGGGGCGTGCGCCGGTGCTGTTTCCCATCGTGGGGCGCGCGGTAGATGATATCGTGGCCGTGGGCGATCACTCTGCCACATTGCCCCAACACGGCTTTGCCCGGCGCAGTATCTTTACCCTCGAGGCGCAGAATGCGACCGCATGCACCCATGCGCTATACGATACCGAAGACAGCCGCGCGGTATATCCTTTTGCCTTTGCCCTGCGCATCACCCACCGGCTTGAGGGGCAGACATTGCATGTAGAGGCCGAAGTGCAGAACAACGATACCAAACCGATGCCCTTCGGTTTCGGCTTTCACCCCGCGTTCCGCTGGCCCCTGCCTCATGCTCAGGAGCAGCCCCACCACGTTACACTTGCAGGGGGAGGATCGCCGCAAAGGCGTGCGATTACTCCAGACGGGCTGCTGCGCCCCGCGCCTCTCGCCTCCCTCTTTGAGCATGGTGATCTGGAAATAGCTGAACACCTGTTTGATGATGGCGCATTGGTATTTCCCAATGGCACAGACAACCTGCGCTATGGCCCCCAATCCGGTCCCACGCTCTCCTTTACCTTCCACAACCTGCCCGATCTGGCCCTCTGGCGCCCCACAGGCGCACCATTTTTGTGTATCGAACCATGGCACGGTACCGCATCCTATGTGGGGGACGGTCCGCAAATCGCACAGCGCCCGAACAGCATCACCCTGCCCCCCAAGGAACGTGCAGCGTTTGGATATTCCGTGACCGTCTCAAGCTAGGACCAAAACCACAACCGCTGCAAACGGCGTTTTTCGGAGTCCTCTTGCAGACAGGGGTACGTTAAATCCACACGCCAAGACCCACAGCCTTCCTCACCTGAAAAACACGTTGGAAAACAGATGATTGTTCGTAAACTGGCCCACATCATAAACACATGGCGACATGCCCGTGGTGAGGGCTGGGAAAGCCGCCGCCTTGTTCTGGCAGAGGATAAAATGGGCTATTCCCTGCATGATACCTTGGTCAAGGAAGGCGCGGAATTACACCTCGAATACAAACACCATCTTGAGACAAATTACTGCATTGAGGGGCTTGGCGAGGTTGAAAACCTTGCCACAGGAGAGAAACACCCCATTCAGCCCGGAACGATGTATGCGCTCGACAATCACGACAAACATATTCTGCGCGCCATCAAAGGTGACTTGCGGCTGATCTGCGCCTTCTCGCCCCCCTTATCAGGCCGAGAAGTCCATGATTCTGACGGCAGTTACAGCAAAGATTAAGCGCGTGCCTCGCAGGCTTCGGCATAGCGGAGGCCTAGGATACCAACACCCAAAAGCCGCGCCACGTCTAAAGTGGATCAATATCACCCTGCGCGCGGCCAGCATGGAAATCGGACTGCCATGCCGTGAAGGTCCCTGCTGCAATCGCCTCGCGCATACCTGCCATAATATCCTGATAGTACCGCAGGTTATGCCATGTCAGCAGCATCGAGCTGATCATCTCCTGACTGCGGAAGACATGGTGCAGATAGGCGCGTGAGTAATTCCGGCATGCCGGGCAGCCACAGTTTTCATCCAGCGGGCGCGGATCATCCGCGTGGCGGGCATTTTTGATGTTGAGCACGCCGTGACGGGTGAACACCTGCCCTGTGCGGCCAGAACGCGACGGCAGCACGCAATCCATCATATCAATCCCGCGCGCAACAGCACCCACAATGTCATCCGGCTTCCCCACGCCCATCAAATAGCGCGGCTTGTCCTGCGGCAGCTGCTCGGGCGCATAGTCAAGACAGTCGAACATCGCCTCCTGCCCCTCGCCCACAGCAAGCCCGCCCACAGCGTAACCGTCAAAACCGATCTCGCGCAGCGCCTCGGCGCTTTGCTGGCGCAGGTCTTGTTCCAACCCGCCCTGCTGGATACCAAACAACGCATGGCCCGGGCGATCGCCAAAGGCCTCGCGTGAGCGTTTGGCCCACCGCATCGACAGCTCCATACTGCTGGCAATCCGGTCGCGGTCCGCAGGCAGCGCGGGGCATTCGTCAAAACACATCACAATATCCGAGCCGAGCAGCTTTTGGATCTCCATGGACCGCTCTGGCGTGATCTCGTGTTTGCTGCCGTCGATGTGGCTTTTGAAGGTCACGCCGCGCTCGGTCAGTTTGCGCAGGCTGGCAAGGCTCATCACCTGAAACCCGCCAGAATCCGTGAGGATCGGCTTGTCCCAGTTCATGAACTTATGCAGCCCCCCCAGGCGGTCAATCCGCTCTGCCGTGGGGCGCAGCATCAAATGATAGGTGTTGCCCAGTAAGATATCCGCGCCCGTCTCGGCGACAGATTCCGGCATCATTGCCTTGACGGTAGCAGCCGTGCCCACGGGCATGAACGCGGGTGTGCGGATTTCGCCGCGCGGCGTTGTGATTACGCCGGTGCGCGCGCGTCCATCGGTGGCGTGGGTCTGATATGAAAATGCTGTCATGTCGGGCCTATTATTTGCGGTTGCGCTGCCCTACCGCAGCCTCAGTCGTGTTGCAATCAGCGCATTTCTACCCCACATTGAAAAGATACAAAACACAAGGAAACCTGCGGTGCCAATTGAAGAAGTTCTAATAAATATCCTAGCAAGCAATATCGGCTGGCTGCTCTTGGCCGGCGTGCTGATCATTGTTGTTTTCAAAGGGGTTCAGATCGTCCCGCAATCCGAACAACATGTGGTCGAGCGGTTTGGCCGCCTCCGCTCGGTGCTTGGGCCGGGGATCAACCTGATTGTACCTTTCTTTGACAAAGTCGCCCATGAGATTTCGATCCTCGAGCGGCAATTGCCCACCGCATCCCAAGACGCCATCACCCGCGATAACGTCTTGGTGCAGGTCGATACTTCTGTGTTCTACCGCATCATTGAGCCGGAAAAGACGGTCTACCGTATCCGCGACATCGATAGCGCCATTGCCACCACTGTTGCCGGCATTGTGCGTGCGGAAATCGGCAAGATGGATCTGGACGAAGTACAGGCCAACCGCTCGGCGTTGATCACCACGATCAAGACAAACGTGGTCGAGGCCGTTGAAAACTGGGGGATCGAGGTCACCCGCGCTGAAATTCTGGACGTGAATCTGGATGCCGCGACCCGCGCCGCGATGATGCAACAGCTCAACGCCGAACGCGCGCGCCGCGCTCAGGTGACCGAGGCCGAAGGCTCCAAACGTGCGGTTGAACTGGCCGCAGATGCCGAGCTTTATGCCTCAGAGCAGACAGCCAAGGCCCGCCGCGTGCTGGCCGATGCCGAAGCCTACGCGACACAGGTCGTGGCCACCGCGATCAATGAGAACGGGCTGGAGGCGGCGCAATATCAGATCGCGCTCAAACAGGTAGAGGCGCTGGGGACCATGAGCAGCGGTCAGGGCAGCAACACGGTCATCGTCCCCTCCGAGGCCCTCGCAGCCTTTGGCGATGCATTCAAACTGCTCAAAGGGCGCGGCTGATGGAGGCCTATCTGCATATCTGGTGGATTTGGCTGTCCGCGGCGCTGATCCTTGCGGCGATCGAGCTGATGATCCCCGCATCGGTGTTTCTGGGGTTTGCATTGGGGGCTTTGGCAATGACGGCCGTGGTTGCCCTTGGGGTGATTTCCAACACTGCGGCCTTGCTGGCCCTATTTGCTGCGCTATCCTTGCTGGCATGGATCGGTCTGAAGCGGGTGTTCAAAAGCCAGTCGAGCGGCGCGCGTATCATCAAACGTGACATCAACGAGGGGTGAGCCCCCCTAGACGCCGCTCGGGCCAATCCCTATATAAAACCTCAAGTTTACAGGTGAGACGCTTATGAATAATACGACCCCCCCTCTTGAGGGCACGCCGCTGATTGCACCATCAACCACGGACCACCCGCTGTATGAGCAGGTCGTCGAGGCATGCCGTTCGGTCTATGACCCTGAAATCCCCGTGAATATTTACGAACTCGGCCTGATCTACACAATCGAGATCAACGAAGAGAATGCTGTGGACATCAAAATGTCCCTGACCGCCCCCGGTTGCCCCGTCGCCGGTGAGATGCCCGGATGGGTTGCCGACGCGGTCGAGCCGATTGCCGGTGTAAAACAGGTTGACGTAGCCCTTGTTTGGGAGCCACCATGGGGCATGGAAATGATGTCTGACGAAGCGCGGCTAGAATTGGGCTTCATGTAGCATTCGTTACAAATCCGATGCAAAATCTTTGCAAAACCTTAATTGCAGGGCCGCAAAAAAGTTACGCTTCGTGTGGACTATCACTTGTTTGATATCGCCCCAATCGGAGAACCTTGATGCGCCTTGCCCCTAGCCTGCTAATAACACTCACGCTCCTGCCCGTGGCAGCCCTAGCTGACGATCACGCAGCACATGGCGGTATGTCCTATGGCGCACGCCCTGCCTATCTGGTCAACAAGCTACCCGATGGCCCGCTCAAGACCAAACTGGCTTCGTGCAGCGCCCAGACCCCCAAGCGCACGGATTTCTCGATCGGCCACCGTGGCGCACCCTTGCAATTCCCCGAACATACCGCCGAGGGCTACATCGCCGCTGCCGGCATGGGCGCGGGCATTATGGAATGTGATGTCACTTTCACCGCCGACCACCAGCTGGTCTGCCGCCATGCCCAGAACGATCTACACACCACCACCAACATTTTGCTGACCGATCTGGCGCCGAAATGCACTGCCGGTTTCACCCCTGCTGACGGGGATACCAAGGCAGGCGCCGAATGCCGCACCTCGGATCTGACTTTGGCCGAGTTTAAAACACTCACCCCGAAAATGGACAGCGCCGATACCACGGCGACCACGGTTGAAGCCTATCAGGGCGGCATCGCGCCCTTCCGCACCGATCTCTACACCGCCGGTGCAACACAGATGACCCACGCCGAAAGCATCGAACTGTTCAAATCGCTCGGCGTGAAATTCACCCCCGAACTGAAATCCCCCTCCGTCGAGATGCCGCATAATGGATTGAGCCAGGAAGATTATGCGCAAAAGCTGGTGGACGAATACAAAGCCGCTGGCGTGCCGGCCTCTGACGTCTGGTTGCAGTCCTTCAACCTCGAAGATGTGTTGTACTGGATCGAGAACGAGCCCGAATTCGGTGCGCAGGCGGTATATCTGGATAACACATATGACGTCGAAGGCTTTGACGTTAACGATCCGGCCACCTACCCCGACAGCATGCAGTCGCTTGCCGATCGTGGCGTGAAATATATCGCGCCTCCGATCTGGATGCTGCTGACCCTTGAGAACGGCGAAATCGTGCCTTCGACCTATGCCAAAGAGATAAAAGCAGCCGGGCTCAAGATCATCGCATGGTCGATGGAACGCTCTGGCCCGCTGACCGACGGTGGTGGCTGGTATTACCAGAGTATTTCGGATGCCATGACAAGCGATGCAGCCGTTTATCAGGTACTGGACGCTCTGGCGCAGGATGTAGGCGTAAGTGGTGTCTTTTCCGACTGGCCTGCGACCGTCACATATTACGCCAATTGCATGGGCTTGTAACGAAACTGCCCCAATTGGGCGGCGGCAGGGCTTGAGATTGCTCTGCCGCCCTCTTATCTTATGGCCAAAGGAGAACAGACATGTTCGGCATTCCAGGCAAACAAGCAGTTACCATCACCGATAAAGCGGCTGTGCAAATTCGCAAGCTGATGGCCGACAAGGGCCACGCAGGCCTGCGCATCGGCGTCAAAAAAGGTGGCTGTGCGGGCATGGAATACACCATGGAATATGTGGATGAGGCTGATCCGAATGATGAGGTCGTCACCACAGACGGGGCTTGTGTGATGATTGCCCCTATGGCCCAGATGTTTCTGTTCGGCACGCAGATTGATTATGAAACAACGCTTCTCGAGAGCGGGTTCAAATTCAACAACCCCAATGTCTCTGAGGCCTGCGGTTGTGGCGAATCCATCAAATTCGACGAAGCCCTGTTCGCCAAGTGAGCGTCAGCGCGGCTGATATCGCTTTCAGCTGTAGCCTTTTTGAAAATATTCCCGATTTCAACACCCGCCGCATGTTCGGCGCTTTAGGGCTGTATTGTGGCCCGACCATTTTCGCTGTGCAGCGCGAGGACGGGCAGATCATGATCAAAGCTGCAAAAGGGCCATTTGCCGACAAGATGCGTGACCTGGGTGGCGAGCAATGGCTCTACACCCGCAAGGACGGCAGCAAATCGTCGATGCCCTACTGGACCCTGCCGGATGTCTATCTGGACGACCCCGACGAAAGCTGCGCGCTGGCACGCGAAGCGCTAGATGCGTTAGAGGCCTAGCTCCCCGCGGGTTGATCCTTTTTCAGGTGCAGATAGGTCTCGCCAAAACGTGCAGCCAGATGATCGCCTGCTAGCTGGATCTGGTCCGTGCCGAACGGGGCCACATTGGTGTCATGGGACGGGTTGAAAAACAGCGGCACTGATATGCGTTCTGCCAATCCGCCCACAACGCGGTGCGGCGTGGCACGTACGGCACCATCTGTCCAAAGCTCCATCATCTCGCCAAAGTTGATCACAAATGTCCCCGGCTGCGCCTGCACCGCGATCCAGCCGCCACCGCGCTTACGGACCTCCAACCCCGGTGAGCCATCTGTGGCCAGCAACGTCAGACAGCCGTAATCTGTGTGGGTGGCGATGCCGAAATCCTTGGCCCCTGCCCAATCAGGTCTGCTGGGATAGTAATTACCGCGCAGCAGCGCCATCGGTTTGGCAAATCCCGCATCAAAGACATCACGCTGCGCACCAATCGACTGGGCCACACCGCGCAACACATCCAGTGCCACGCCCCGCGCATCCGCATAATAGGCCCGCAGGACCTCGGAAAAATTGGCAGGCTCTGCTGGCCAGATATTGGGCGCATAGACCGCCATCTCCCGCAGGGGATCGCCCTCGGCCAGATCAACACCGCAGTCGAAATATTGTTTGTAATCGGGATTCGCATCGGGATCGACCTGTTCGGAGCCTGCAGCCCCCCACCCCCGATTGGCCCCTGTGTCTGCCATGCTAACAGGCAGTTTTTGCGTTTCGGGCAAATGGAAAAACGCGCGGTAGGTTTCGATCACATCCCGCACGCGCGCGCCGTCCAACGCTGTATTGCTGACTGTCGCAAACCCTATGTCTGTGGCGGCCTCCTTCATCGCGGCCAAAGCCTCTGGATTGCCGGCATTCAGCTTGGCTAGATCAATTGTCGGTATCATTCGAGACACTCCGTTACGCACTCGCCGCGCTTCTAGCCCCGACAGCGGCCAAGGCCAACCCTGTCGTTGAAATGCTCTGGGGCGGGTGCTAAACATAGTTAACAAATCAAAGGATTGCCCATGCGACGCAAATTGGCTGCTGGAAACTGGAAAATGAACGGCACCGCCGCAAGCCTTGAGGAGATCCGCAAATTGCAGAGCATCCTCCCAAACGGAGGACCCGATGTGGTCATCTGCCCGCCAACGACGCTTTTGTTCAGCGCCTGTAGCGCAACCGAAGGCAGCGGCATCCAGATCGGTGCGCAGGATTGCCACGCAGAAACCGACGGTGCCTATACTGGCGATATTTCCGGCGAGATGATCGCCGACACAGGTGCCCGCTATGTTATCCTTGGCCACTCCGAGCGCCGCGAAGCCTACGCAGAGCGTAACCGCGATGTGCGCCACAAGACATCCACGGCATGGCACGCGGGGCTGACTGCGATCATCTGTATTGGTGAGACGCTGGAGGAACGCGAAACAAACGCCACGCTGGATGTGATCGCGGGCCAATTGGCAAGCTCCCTGCCCGATGCGATCACCGCGGATAATACCGTTGTCGCATATGAGCCGATTTGGGCCATTGGCACTGGCAAGGTCCCGACACAGGCGCAGATTGTCGAGGTGCATGATTTTATACGCAGCAAGCTTGTCGCGCGCTTTGGTGCGCAGATCGCCGATCAGATCCCCCTGCTCTATGGCGGGTCGGTCAAACCGGATAACGCTGCGACCATATTTGAAGCCGAAAACGTCGATGGCGCGCTGGTGGGCGGTGCCTCCCTCAAGGCGGACGATTTCGCGCCGATCATTCACGCCCTCGCCGATAGCTGAACCGAACGGTTTCACCACAGTACACTCCGCATAGAAAAGGGGCCCAGGATCAATTGACCCTGCGCCCCTTTTCATTGGCTTTGATATGCCGCGCAGACAATGCCTGCACGGCGGTCTCATACTATTTCACGATGATCTCGGGGCCCATAACAAGGGTCGGCAACCATGTGGAAATGATCGGAATATAGGTCACCATAATCAGGAAGACGAAAAGCACCGCAAGGAAAGGCAATGCGGCACGCACCACTTTCATCATCGGCATATTCGCCACGCCCGAGGTCACAAACAGGTTGAGCCCCACCGGCGGTGTAATCATCCCGATTTCCATATTCACCACCATAATGATGCCAAGGTGGATAGGATCAATACCCAGCTCGATCGCGATGGGGAACACCAATGGCGCCACAATCACCAACAGGCCCGACGGCTCCATAAACTGTCCGCCGATCAACAGGATCACGTTCACAATCACAAGAAACATGACCGGCCCAAAGCCCGCACTGAGCATCGCAGAAGAGATCTGTTGCGGGATTTGCTCGTCGGTGAGCACGTGTTTGAGGATCAGTGCGTTGGCGATGATGAACATCAACGTCACCGTCAGCTTGCCCGCCTCGAACAATGTGTTGCGCACATCGCGGTGGAAGAACACCGTCAGCAGCGCTTTGGGCTTTTCCCACAACGCGAGGTTCTGTGCGTCGCCTTTGACATGCAAAGGCCCCATATCGCGGTACACGAATGTTGAGATCAGGAAGGCATAGACCGCCGCCACTGCCGCCGCTTCGGTCGGGGTGAAGATACCGCCATAAATACCGCCCAGAATAATTACGATAAGAAAAAGCCCCCAACCGGCCTCAACGCCAGAGGTCCAGACTTCGCCCCAGCCGCGCCACTCGCCCTTGGGCAGGTTGCGCACGCGCGCCATGATATAAATCGTCACCATCAACATGGTGCCTGCCAACAGTCCCGGAATAACACCGGCAAGGAACATCCGCCCCACCGACACATCTGTGGCAGAGGCATAGACCACCATCACAATGCTGGGCGGGATCAGGATGCCAAGCGTACCCGCCACGGCAATAACACCGGCGGCAAAGTCCTTGGTGTACCCGACTTCACGCATACCCACGATCACGATAGAGCCAATGGCCACCACGGTCGCAGGCGACGAGCCTGAAAGAGCGGCGAACAGCATACAGGCGAAAACACCCGCAATCGCCAGACCGCCGGGCAAATGCCCCACAAGCGCAATAGAGAAGCGGATAATCCTGCGCGCCACACCCCCTGTGGACATGAACGAAGACGCCAGAATGAAGAACGGGATCGCCAGCAGCGTGTAATGCCCCGCCATCGCCTGAAACAACGTCTGCGCAATCGAGGCTAGCGAGGTATCACCGATCACCAGCAGGAAAATAATGGACGAAGTGCCCAATGAGATGGCAATCGGCACACCGATCAACATCAGGCCGATCACCATGGTAAAAAGGAATACAACTTCCATTGGGTTAGTCCCCTGCGTTCAAATGGGCGACATCTTTGATGTCGTCTTCGGCTTCATGGCTGACGATCAGGCTGGAGGACTCGCCGGTCCAGACCCGCACAAATGCTTGGATAAAACGAAACAGCAAAAGCGCCATGCCAAAAGGCAGGATCGCATAAGGGATAAAGCGCGGCAGCTTTTCATATGCTTCGCCCTCGTTCATGAGCGGCTCGATAAAGGTGAGCCATTCAGGAAAGGGGATATCAATGACTTCGTACCACGCCTGATCACGGCTGTTGGCAAACCCTGTGGGGAACCAGCGCCCCGAGGTCGCATCAAGCCCCGCAAAAGGAGCCCAGTAGTCCCACGCGCCTTTGAAAACCAGCACGGCGTACAAAATACAGACCCCACCGGCCACCAGCGCAAGGATACGCCGAACACTTGGGCTGAACAGGTTGATCACGGCATCCACCCCCAGTTGGGCTGTGACCTTGACGGTATAGCTCACGCCGAACAGCACCAGCCACGCGAACAGAAAGGTGACTGCTTCAAGTCCCCAGATCAAACCGGTGTTAAAGCCGTAGCGCAACACAACGTTGATAAATGTGATGATTGTCATCAGACCAAGAAGAAGGGCAATTGCGGATTCTTCGATCTCGTTGACGATGCGGCCTAGGGCCGTTTTGGCTTCATATGCGTGGGCCATGAAACACTCCTGAGACAAGGGGCGCGCTGCTGCGCAAAAGCGTCACCCCGCCCGAAAGATCAGGCGGGGTGCATTTCAAGTTAAAGGTCTTAGTGGTTGGCGTTGATCGCCTGAGCCGCGTCGATGTTTTCCTGACCTACATCATCCAGGAATTCCTCCCAAACGGGCTTCATCGCCGTGACCCATGCTTCGCGCTGTGTCGCGTCCAGCTCACGCACAACGCCGCCTGCGGCAAGGATTTCCGCCTTGGCGGCCGCATTCACGCTTGCCGATTCAGAGTTCCGCGTTGCGGTCACTTCGTTCACGATGGTCACAAGCTGCTCGCGCACATCATCAGGCAGGCTGTCCATGAAGTCAGTCGAGGTCACCAGCATATAATCAAGCACACCGTGGTTGGTCTCGGTTGTGCCGTCCTGCACTTCAAAGAACTTCTGGCCGTAGATGTTGGACCATGTGTTTTCCTGACCGTCCACAACGCCTGTCTGCAAGGCACCGTATACTTCGGAGAATGCCATCGGCTGGGGCGAGGCACCCATCGCGGCCATCTGCGCTTTCAACACATCCGAGTTCTGCACGCGGAATTTCAAACCATCTGCATCATCGGGCAACAAAAGCGGCTTGCTGGCCGACATCTGCTTCATACCGTTATGCCAGAACGCCAGACCCAAAAGACCACGGCGCGTCATGGATTCCTTCATCGCCTGACCGGCTTCGGATGCTTGGAATTCGTCAACTGCATTGATGTTCTTGAACATGAATGGCAAATCGAAAATGCGGAATTTCTTGGTGAATTGTTCGAACTTGGACAGCGAAGGGGCCGCCATTTGCACGTCACCCTGCAGCAGCGCCTCGAGAACCTGATCATCGTTGTACAGCGTGGACTGCGGGAAAACTTCCATGCAGGCCTTGCCGTTCATCTCTTCGTTGACGCGGGTTTCCAACAGCGCCGCAGCGATGCCTTTCGGGTGCCTGTCGGTGTTGGTTACGTGGCTCAGCTTGATAACGATTTCGCCGTCATCGCAGGCCGCAATAGCAGTACCAGCGGACATGGTCATGGCCAGAACGGCCGCAGTGATAAACTTCATTTTAGTTCCTCCCGGGATCTTTTTATAACCGCGCCTTCACGCGTATGTGAGCGCACTATCCAACCTGCGCAGAAACAGCGCAAGAGCAGGTTACGCTGCGGGTGAAAATATTGTTGTTTCAGGGCGCTAACATTCGGGTTTATGCATTCTTGGCCCCGAGTTTGCGCCGCAATACCGGGCACCGACAGCGCCATGCAGCACCGTTTGAGGGGAATCACCGAACCACCGGGCCAACCGCCAAAGTTTTCTGACCGCCGCTGGCGAGTCTAATACATTCCCGCCACAGGGCCTCTTGCCTTCACCCGCCTAACAGCGTTTGCATGCGAGCTATGAAACATCTGTCCCAATCGCCCCATGATCCCGCGTTCATCCAGAACCCCTATCCGTTTTATGACCGCGCCCGTGCGGCGGGGCCGATTGTGTTCTGGGAAGACTACGGCATGCCTGCCGCTTTTGATGCGGGCACCGTGCAAGCATTGCTGCGCGACCGCCGGTTGGGCCGCGCGGTACCCGAAGCCGCCCGCAAGCCAGTTCCCGATCACATGGTGCCCTTTCACGCGGTCGAACAGCACTCCATGCTCGAACTTGAGCCCCCCGATCACACTCGCCTGCGCGGTCTGGTGCTGCGTGCCTTTACCTCGCGGCGCATCGCCAGCCTAAAACCCGACATCGAGGCCGTCACCGCCGAGCTTTTGACCAGTTTACCGCGCAATGCGCCCTTTGACCTGATCCCGCGATTCTGCGCCCTGCTGCCCGTGCGCATCATCGCACGGCTTTTGGGTGTGCCCGAGGCGATGTCGCCCGATTTGCTTCGGTGGTCGTCGGCCATGGTTGCCGTCTATCAGGCGGGCCGCAACCGCGCCATTGAAGAGGCCGCATCCCAAGCCGCACAGGAATTCGCCGACTTTCTCACCGCCTATATCGAAGAACGCAGGCAGCGCCCCGCAGATGATCTGATCACCCAATTGATCGCCGCCGAACAGGACGGCACACGGCTCAGCACTGCCGAGCTGATCGGAACATGTGTGCTACTGCTCAATGCCGGCCATGAGGCCACGGTGCATAGTCTGGGCAATGCCGTGGCTTGCCTGCTTGATCACAAAACCCCTATGGCGATGCTGATGCCCGATAAAATTGCAGGCACCTGCGAGGAATTACTACGCTATACGCCACCGCTGCATATGTTTGACCGCTATGTTTATGAGGATGTGACTTTGGGGGATGTGACATTGCCCGAGGGCGGTCGCATCGGGCTGGTCCTCGCAGCGGCGGGCCGTGATCCGGCCGTGTTCAGCGACCCTCACCGCTTTGCCCCGGAGCGTAGCCCCCACCCCCATGCTGCCTTTGGCGGCGGTCTGCATTTCTGTGTGGGCGCACCGCTGGCACGGATGGAGATGCAGATCGCCCTGCCCGCCTTGTTCGACGCCTTGCCAGACCTGCGCCTTGCCGCGACACCGCAATTTGCCGACAGCTATCATTTTCACAAACTGGACAAGCTGAGCGTCACCGCCTGACCTGACCTGCTGTCACAGCGGCAGCATGGTCGTCGATTTAATCTGTTCCATCGACAAAAGCGCCGTGACGTTATGCACCCGCACCTCTGAAATCAGCGCCTGATAGAATTTGTCATAAGCGCGCGCGTTCTCGACCCGCACCTTGAGGATATAGTCGATGTCCCCCGCCAGACGGTGGGCTTCTTGCACTTCGGGCCGGTCCTGCAAGGCCTTGAGAAAACGCGCCTGCCAATCGGCTTCATGCTCAGATGTACGGATCAACACAAAGAAACAGGCCTCGAACCCCAGCGTTTCAGCGTCCAGAACCACCGTATGCTGACCAATGATCCCCGCCTCGCGCATTTTACGAATCCGGTTCCACACCGGCGTCTTGGAAGAGCCGACCTCGCGGGCAATATCGTCCAGTGAGCGGCTTGCATCCTGCTGTAGGGCTGCAAGAATTTTCCGGTCTGTTTCATCTATACGGACATTCATTCCACAATTTCCTCATTTTCAGGCGCGCCGTTCTAACGGCCAGCCCATTCAGAACGTATGTCCTTATGTAGCGGGACATATAGCGAAATACACGAACAAAGTTCTATATTGGTACATGAGCAATAAGGACGGCCACATGGATCACTTTCCTATCTTCGTACAAACCGATGCCGCACGTATTATCGTGTCCGGCGGCGGCGATGCTGCGCTCGCCAAATTGCGCCTGTTGCTGAAAACCCGCGCAAAGATCACCGTTTTTGCAGCTGACGCTGCGCCCGAGATTGCCCAATGGCACGCTGCGGGTCAGCTCACGCTGGTCGGGCGTGCCATGGATTACGGCGATGCGGTTTGCGCCACGCTGTTCTACGGCGCAAACGAAGACGAGGCCGAGGATGCACGCACCGCCCATCTGGCGCGGACCTGTGGTGCCATGGTCAACATCGTCGACAACCTCGAAGACAGCCAGTTCATCACGCCTGCCATCGTAGACCGCGATCCTGTTACCATCGCTATTGGCACCGAAGGTGCGGCTCCTGTTTTGGCCCGTGCAATCAAGGCCGACTTAGAAGAGCGCCTGCCCCAAAGCCTTGGCACCTTGGCGCGTATTGGCAAAACCTTCCGCAAAGCGTCCTACGCACTGTCCTTTGGCCGTGCGCGTCGCGATTTCTGGCGCGCCTTCTATTTTGACGCGGGCCCCAAAGCGATCGCACAGGGCAAGGACAAGGTTCTGCCCGCCCTCGAAAGCTTGCTGAATATCCACCTGAACAAAACCGCACGCGAAGGCCATGTCGCCTTTGTTGGCGGTGGTCCCGGCGATCCCGAATTGCTGACCCTCAAGGCGCGCCGTGCGCTGGATGAGGCGGATGTGGTTATCTATGACCGTCTGATCACGCCGGAAATTCTGGAACTGGCCCGCCGTGAGGCCACCATGATCGACGTCGGCAAAGAAGGCTTTGGCGTGCATACGCCGCAGGAACATATCAACGCGCTGTTGGTTGAGCATGCACAGGCAGGCGCGCAGGTCGTGCGCCTGAAATCCGGGGATGCAACCGTGTTTGGCCGTTTGGACGAAGAAATTGATGCAGTTGACGCCCATAGCATCGGCTGGCACATCGTGCCTGGAATCACATCGGCCTCTGCCGCTGTGGCAACCATCGGGCAAAGCCTTACGCGGCGCGGGCGCAATGCGTCGGTGCGGTTCCTGACCGGCCATGACACACGCGGCTTTGCCGATCACGACTGGCACGCATTGGCCAAGCCCGGCGAAGTCGCCGCAATCTACATGGGCAAGAAATCCGCCCGTTTCATCCAAGGCCGCCTGCTGATGCACGGGGCCGACCGCCATACGCCGGTCACGGTGATCGAAAACGCTTCGCGCGTGGATCAACGTGTGCTGGAAACAACGCTGGACGCCCTGCCCGCCGCCCTTGAGGCTGCAAAGCTGGACGGCCCCGCACTCACCTTTCTCGGGCTGGCCCCGCGCGCCGCATTGGCCGCCGCCCCGACCATCAAAATCGAGGAATTCGCATAATGGCCAAGCCGTTCTCTCCTTCCGTCATTACCGCCAACGCGCTGCTTGAGGGTGATGTTATCTATTTGAACGGTAACGAATGGGTGCGCGATCTGGCCCAGGCCGAAGTGTTTACCGAAGAGCAAACCGCCAATACCCGAATGGCCGAGGCAGCCGCTCAGGCATCCGAAGTTGTCGGCGTGTACCTGATCAAGGTCGATACAACCGACGGCGAAATCCGCACCACCCACTTCCGCGAGGCGTTTCGCGCCAAAGGCCCTTCCAACTATGCCCACGGCAAACAGGAGCAATTCTGATGTACCATTACACCGATTTCGACGCCGCCTTTATCAAGGAACGCAACGCACAATTCCGCGCTCAGGTCGAGCGCCGCATCGACGGCTCGCTGACCGAGGATGAATTCAAGCCTTTGCGCCTGATGAACGGCCTGTACCTGCAATTGCACGCCTACATGCTGCGCGTGGCGATCCCTTATGGCACGCTCAACAGCCGCCAGATGCACAAGCTTGCCGATATCGCGACCAAGTGGGACAAGGGCTATGGCCACTTCACCACGCGCCAGAACATCCAGTACAACTGGCCTGAGCTGCGCGATGTGCCTGATATGCTGGATGCTTTGGGCGAAGTGAACATGCACGCGATCCAGACCTCGGGCAACACGATCCGCAACGTGACCGCTGACCACTTCTCGGGCGCTGCCGCCGATGAGATCGCCGATCCGCGCCCGATTGCCGAGCTGATCCGCCAGTGGTCCACCGACCATCCTGAGTTCCAGTTCCTGCCGCGCAAATTCAAGATCGCTGTCTCGGGCGCTGCCCATGACCGCGCGGTTGTGCGTGCCCATGACATCGGCCTGCGCATCGTCGAACGTGACGGCGAGCAAGGCTTTGAAGTCATCGTCGGTGGTGGCCTTGGCCGGACGCCAATGATCGGCAAAGTCCTGTATGATTTCGTCACCGCCGAAGACCTGCTGCCCACATTGGAGGCGATTGTCGCCGTCTATAACGTATTGGGCCGCCGTGATAATAAATACAAAGCACGGATCAAGATCACCGTGCACGAGAACGGCATCGAAGACATCCGCGCCCGCGTGGATGCGGCCTATGCCTTGGTCCGCTCGCAGTTCACCGGCATCGACCAACAAGCCCTGTCGCGTATCGAGGCAGATTTTGCCGCGCCTCAGTATAAGGTCGCGCCCACGGACGCCTATGATGCCGCCTATCAGAACGACCCGTTGTTCCGCTCGTGGGCGGACACAAACCTGAGCGCGCATAAGCAAAAAGATTACGCCATCGTCTCCATCAGCCTCAAGGCCCACGGCAAAACGCCCGGCGACGCCTCGGCTGAGCAGATGCACCTGATGGCGGATTTGGCCGCGCGCTATGGCCATGACGATATCCGGATCAGCCACGAGCAAAACGTGATCCTGCCGCATGTTCACAAAAGCTATCTGCCGTCGGTCTATGCCGCGCTGCGTGCACAGGGGCTGGGCACGGCCAACATCGGCCTGATCTCGGATATTATCGCCTGCCCCGGCATGGATTATTGCGCGCTGGCGACGGCCCGCTCGATCCCTGTGGCCCAGGAAATCGCCATGCGGTTTGACGAGCTCAAGCTCGAGCATGACGTAGGTCCGCTGCAGATCAAGATCTCGGGCTGCATCAACGCTTGTGGGCACCACCACGTGGGCCATATCGGTATTCTTGGCCTCGACCGTGCGGGTGTTGAAAACTATCAGGTCACACTGGGCGGGGACGCCACACAAGACGCAAATATCGGCGAACGCGCAGGCCCCGGTTTCTCATCCGAGGAAATCCTACCCGCGATCGAGCGTTTGGTGCATGGCTATCTTGAGCTGCGCGAAGACCGCAACGAGACGTTCATAGAGTGCTATAAACGCCTTGGTGCAGCGCCGTTCAAAGCGGCCCTTTACCCCGAAGCGCAATCAAATGCCGCTTGACCGAACACCGGCTGCGCCCCAATGGCGCAGTCATCCCATAGATAAATACGGCATGCATTTTGCATTGGGCGTAACTGCCCCGATGAACTCAGGAGCACGGACATGAGCGTGATTGTAACCGATAGCGGCTTTGCCGCAGATGACTGGACCGGCAATTTTTGCAGCGTCGGTGCCGCAAATGACAGCGTTGCACTGGATGTGCCTTCGGACATCATGCCCGACGACATCCCACTCACCGACGGGCTGCAAATGATCCGCGTTGATTTCCCGTCCAGCGCGGATGGACGCGGGTTCACCATTGCTTCCGGCCTGCGCTTGCGCGGATTTACCGGCCGTTTGCGCGCCCGTGGTCATGTTCTGGCCGACCAATATGCCATGGCCCGCCGCTGTGGTTTTGACGAAGTCGAAATCGACGATGATCTTGCCGCCCGCCAGCCAGAGCCACAATGGCTCGCGCGTGCCAACTGGAAAGAGCATCATTATCAGGCACGTCTGCGCGGATAATCGCACCGCGTATTGCGTGTCATCCTCCCATTACCTATGACAAGGACCGCGGGATCAAGCCCTGCGGAGCAACCATGACCGAGCAAAATACAGTGAACACACAGACAGCAAAAGCCGTCCCCACCCTGCCCGACGCCCAAACCGTCACTGCCGTGACACATTGGACGGACAGGTTGTTTTCATTCCGCGTCACACGCCCTGCAAGCATGCGCTTCCGCTCGGGTGAGTTTGTGATGATCGGCCTGATGGGCGACCCGCACCCCGAAACCGGCAAGGTAAAGCCGCTGCTGCGCGCCTATTCCATCGCCTCCCCTGCGTGGGACGACGAGCTGGAGTTCTATTCGATCAAAGTGCAGGACGGTCCGCTGACCTCCAAGCTGCAGCACATCAAAGTCGGCGATGAAATCATCCTGCGCCCCAAGCCCGTTGGCACGCTGGTGCATGACGCGCTGCTGCCTGGCAAACGCATCTGGTTCTTCTCCACAGGTACCGGATTTGCACCATTCGCATCCTTGCTGCGCGAGCCCGAGACCTATGAAAACTATGACGAAGTCATCGTCACCCACACCTGCCGCGATGTGGCCGAGCTGGAATATTCCCGCAAACTGATCGAAGACCTGAAGGCCGACGAGATGATGCAGGAATTGATCGGCACCGAAAACCTTGCCAAGATTCGCTACTACCCAACCACCACGCGGGAACAAAGCCCAAAGATGGGCCGTATCACCACCCTGCTGGAAGATGGCACAGTATTTGCCGATCTGGGCATTGAAGGCATCAACGTCGAGACAGACCGCGCGATGGTTTGCGGCTCCATGGGGCTGAACACAGACATCAAACGCATCCTCGAAGGTTTTGGCCTTGTCGAAGGCGCAAACTCGGACCCGCAACACTATGTGGTTGAAAAAGCCTTCGTCGGTTAAATCCGGCTACAAGAATTGACATCGCCCGCCGGCTCAGGCGCTATTGGGCGATGTCTTATCTCAAATCCCACTGGCAGCTCCTGGCCCTGACGGCAGTTATATTTGCCCTGTGGCAAACGCCTGTGGTCATACCCCTCAAGATTCTGGTCGTTTTCCTGCACGAGCTGTCGCATGCGCTTGCCGCTTGGTTGACCGGCGGCTCGGTCACGCAGATTTCGCTATCGCCGCAACAGGGCGGCTTTGCCATCACGCGGGGCGGCAATGTGTTCGTGATCCTTTCGGCGGGGTATCTTGGATCGTTGTTGTTGGGGGTGGCGCTGTTAATGACCGCCCTGCGCAGCCAAATGGACCGCATGGTGATCGCGGGGCTGGGTATAGTGATGGCATTGGTTACGGTTTTCTATGTGCGCGATCTGTTTGCAGTGGCCTTTTGCACCATCGGCGCGGCGGCACTGATCGCGATGGCGCGTTTTCTTGGCCATGCGGCCAATGACATGACCCTGCGGGTGATCGGGTTAAGCAGTATGATCTATGTGCCCTATGACATCTATGATGACACGATCGCACGGCGCCGTGTCCAATCGGATGCACAGATGTTGGCAGATAACTTCGGCGGCACTGCGGCCATATGGGGTGGGCTATGGCTGTTGGTGAGCGTTGCGGTGATTATATGGTGCCTGCGGCGCGGCCTTGGCAGCACAAGTAATCTTACCCTGAGCCCATGAAAAAAGCCGCCTCCCTTTCGGGAAGCGGCCCTAATCGCATCGCTACGACGTTGACTTACATGCCAAGCGCGAGGCGAATTTTCTCGAGTGCTGCTGACAGCAATTCGGGGTTGTTCTGCGCCGACTGAAGACCCTGTGTCAGGACAGTCTTTTGCACTGCACCCAGCTCGGAGTTGTTCACAAGCTCTGTCACCTGACCCAGATCAAAGCCGTCCACGGTCAGCAACTGGGAAACAGCCGCTTCGGTGGCCGCATCTGCGGTGCCTTCTGCGATCTCGGTCGCAACAGTTTCTGTATCAACCGCCGCAGCTGCAGCATCGGCCGCTGCTTCGTTTGCGGCTTCATTGGCTGCATCTGCTGCTTGGGTTGCCGTGTCGGTTACAGCTGTTGCCGTGTCGGTTACAGCTGTTGCTGCGTCTGCGGCTTCTTCTGCTGCATTCTCACCGGCACCTGTGATTGTATCAATCGCAGAGTTCGCAGTTGCATCACCAAGATCGGCTGCTGTGTCTGCTTCGGCTTCCACCGCGGCGTCAACTTCGGTGTCAACGGTCGCCTCAGGAGCATCCGCGCCTGTTACCGCGTCAACGGCATCATCAACTGCGCCTGTTGCGGCATCTGTGGCCTCGGCGGCTGCATCTGCAGCGGCTGTGCCCGCATCTGTTGCGGCATCGACAGCGTCAGAAGTTGCGTCAGCCACGGCATCGGCAGCGTCTGTTGCTGTTTCGCTTACCGCGTCAACGGTGCTTTCTGCGGCTTCTGTCACGGCATCGGCCGCATCGGTTGCGACATCTGCTACAGCATCCGCTGCATCAGAGGTTGCTTCCGCCGCAGCATCAACCACATCGGATGCTGCTTCGCTGGTCGCCTGCGCGGCGGCTGTTGCTGTTTCGCTCACGTCAGCGGCGACATCCTGCACACTGCGACCGGAATAGAGCAGATAGCCCCCGAACGCGATAACCGCTGCAATAACGATCCAAACTAGATTCTTCATATTTTATTCCCTTCAGTTGATGCATTCTGTAACATTCTTCACAGATGCTTAACATTGGTGCTGAAATGCGCTGCCAGCCGGACCGGTTCAAGGGGAAAACGCGCGAGTTTGCCCAAAGCTTGCATCAATTACACCTTGAAGGGCACGGCGCAGGTGTTTACTTTGTGTAATCGTTAAAACAACAATCAAAGGACGACCATCATCGCTCGCAGACCCCATAACGCACCGCCGCAACGAGACACCGGCCCGCGCGTCAATGAAAATATCCGCACCTCTGAGATTCGCCTGATCGGCGCCGATGGCGAGAACGTCGGCGTTGTGTCCCCTGCCCGCGCCATGGTCATGGCAGACGAGGCTGGCCTTGATCTGGTCGAGATTTCGCCAAACGCCAACCCGCCCGTGTGCAAGATCATGGATTTTGGCAAATTCAAATACGAGACGCAAAAGCGCGAAGCCGAAGCGCGCAAAAAGCAGAAGATCATCGAGATCAAAGAGGTCAAGTTCCGTCCCAATACGGATACGAACGACTATGATGTGAAGATGCGCAACGTCTATAAATTTCTCGAAAACGGCGACAAGGTGAAAGTCACCCTGCGTTTCCGTGGCCGTGAAATGGCGCACCAGAACCTTGGTCGTGAATTGCTGGAACGGGTTGCCGCTGACACCAAAGAGCACGGCAAGGTCGAAAACTTCCCGAAAATGGAAGGCCGCCAGATGGTCATGCTGATCGGGCCACTGCCGAAATAACAGCGCAAAACCGCTGTGCTGGCGTTACCAGCCGCATTTATTCAAACAGCCGCGCAACTTGCGCGGCTGTTTTGGTTTTATGGGTTCACTGGTCTAACCTGCAATCGCAGCAACCGCCCGTTTGGTCATGACGCCGACCAAATGCGCACGGTAGGTGCCCGTGCCGTGCAGATCGCTGATCATATCGGATCCGTTTGCAGACAGGCCCGCCACCACATCAGCTGTGAAAGAGGCGCTCAATGCTTCTTCGGCCTCGGTCCAACGGTACACGCCTTCCTCTGACGCGCCGGTTACGGCAACCCGCACGCCATCGGCAAATTTTGCCACAAAGACCGCCACCAGCGGAAACCGCGAGGCGGGCTGGATGTGTTTTTCGTAATGAGCCGCTTGCGGGACGGGAAAGCGGATCTCGGTCACGATTTCACCTTCCTCCAGCGCGGTATCGAACATCCCTTGAAAGTAATCATCCGCCACGATTTCGCGTTTGTTCGTGACGACCGTCGCCCCCGAGGCCAGCACCGCCGCCGGATAGCAGGCGGATGGATCATTATTCGCAACCGAGCCGCCAATAGTCCCGCGATTGCGCACCGCAGGGTCACCAATACGCGCGGCAAGCGACGCAAGGCCGGGGTATTCCGGCACGCCTGCCGCGACAGTTGCATGTGTTGTCGCACCGCCGATGCAAATCTCGCCGGCATCGTTTTTGCGGATGCCTTTCATCTCGGCAATACCCGTCAATGACACCAGCACTGAGGGGGCGGCCAGACGGGCCTTCAGCGTCGGGATCAGCGTCTGCCCCCCGCTCAAGGGTTGCGCCTCATCGCGGCCCAGCGCCGACACCGCATCGGCAATGGTTGTCGGCATTTCCACATCAAAGTTATACATATCGTTTTCCTTTCACGCAGCGCAGGGTGGCTGTTGGCCCCCTCCGCCCGCTTTCAAATCCGTTTCAGCACGCAAGTGCAACGCACCGCGCCCATGGGCTTAGCTGTTCATCGCCTCCCAGACGCGCGCAGGCGATACCGGCATGTCGATATGCCCGATGTCCTTGCCGCCTGATCGCATCGCATCCAGCACCGCGTTCACCACCGAGGGCGGAGAGCCAATGGCCCCCGCTTCGCCGCAGCCTTTCACGCCCAGCGGATTGTGGGTGCAGGGGGTCTGGCACGAATGGTCCACATCGAACATCGGCAAATCGCTGGCGCGCGGCATGGCATAATCCATATAGCTCGCGCTTAGCAGTTGGCCGTTGCTGTCATAGGCGCAGTTTTCCAGCAGAGCCTGACCGATCCCTTGGGCCAGCCCGCCGTGCACCTGCCCTGTGACAATCATCGGGTTCACGACATTGCCAAAATCATCCGCCGCCCAGAACCGTTCAATCGTGACCACGCCGGTCTCGGGGTCCAGCTCCACCTCGCAGGCATAGGCACCGGAGGGGTAGGTAAAGTTGCTAGGGTCATAAAAGGCCGTTTCCTCCAGACCGGGTTCGATCTCTTCCAGCGGATAGTTATGCGGCACATAGGCCGCCAGCGTGACATCCCCCCAAGCCACGGATTTATCCGTGCCCGCAATGGTGAAGGCACCGTCTTTCAGCTCAACATCCGCTTCCGAGGCTTCCAGCAGGTGACTGGCGATCTTGGTAGCCTTGGCGATGATTTTCTCGGTCGCCCGAACCATGGCCGATCCCCCCACCGCAAGCGAGCGCGAGCCATAGGTGCCCATGCCCATAGGCGTGTTGGCCGTATCCCCATGCACGATCTCGACCATGTCCTCAGGAATGCCGATCATATCAGCAACCACTTGGGCAAAGGAGGTCTCATGCCCCTGCCCGTGGCTGTGGCTACCGGTCATCACCACTAGACCGCCGGTCGCGTTGACCCGCACGGTGCAGCTTTCAAACAGCCCAGCGCGCGCGCCAAGTTGCCCGACAAGGTTGCTAGGCGCGATGCCGCAGGCCTCGATGTAGCAATTCACGCCAAAGCCGCGCAGCAGCCCCTTGGCCTCACTTGCCTTGCGCCGATCCGCAAAGCCCGCGATGTCGGCCATTTCCTCAAGTCTGTCCATCGTCGCCACGTAATCGCCGGTGTCATATTCCACCGCCACAGGCGTGGCATAGGGGAACTCCATAACGAAATTCTGCCGCCGCAGTTTTATCGGGTCCACACCCAGTTCATGTGCCGCTTTGTCCACCAACCGCTCAAGCTGGTAGGTCGCCTCGGGCCGCCCAGCGCCGCGGTAGGCATCTACAGGCACGGTGTTGGTAAATACTGCCTTCACATTCACATAGATCAACGGCGTCTTGTAGTTACCCGCCATAAGCGTGCCATGCAGCCATGTGGGCACCGATGGCGCAAAGGTGCTAAGATAGGCCCCCATATTGGCGTAAGTATCTGTGCGCAGCGCGGTAAAGTTATTATCCGCATCCAGCGCCAGCTCGATCTTGGTGACGTGATCACGGCCATGGGCGTCTGACATGAATGCCTCAGACCGGCTTGAGGTCCATTTCACGGCGCGGTTACATGCTTTGGCAGCAAAGGTGACGAACGCTTCTTCCTGATAGTGGAAAATCTTGGTGCCAAAGCCGCCGCCCACATCAGGGGCCACAACCCGCAGCTTATGCTCGGGGATGCCCAGCACAAAGGCCCCCATCAACAGCCGGATCACATGGGGGTTCTGGCTGGTGGTATAAAGCGTATGGTCCCCTGTGCCACGGGCATAATCACCCACGGCGACGCGTGGCTCCATCGGGTTGGCCACAAGACGGTTGTTCACCAGTTCCAGCGTGGTCACATGGGCGGCGTTTTTGAACGCTTCGTCCACAGCGCCCTTATTCTCTTCGACAAAGCCCCAGTCATAGCACAGGTTGCTGGTCAGATCGTCATGCACCTTGGGGGCACCGGCCTTAACGGCTTCTTTCATATCCACCACGGCGGGTAGCTCGTCTATATCGACCATAATCGCCTCGGCAGCATCGCGGGCTTGCTCCAGCGTCTCGGCGACAACGGCGGCGATGGGTTCGCCCACATGGCGAACCTTACCATGGGCCAGCACAGGATGGCGTGGCTCTTGCATCGGCTCCCCGTGCTTGTCGGTGACCTGCCAGCCACAAGGGACCGACCCTACGGCTTCGAAATCCGCGCCGGTAAAGATGCGAACAACCCCCTCCATGCCCTCGGCCGCCGAGGTGTCCACGCTGTTGAGCGTGCCATGTGCGATGTCCGAGCGCAGGAAATAGACATAGGCCTGCCCGTTTACATTAATGTCATCTGTGTAATTGCCGTCTCCGGTCAAAAACCGGATGTCTTCGCGCCGTTTGCTGCTGGCGCCGATACCGCTGTCCTTTGGCATTATCATTCCTCCCGTGATGATGCGCCTGATCTGCACATCCTGTCTGATGCGGATGATACCGCGTGCTGCACCCCGCCTCCCCGCGGGCTACGGCGCTTATTCAGCCGCGATTGCGCTGACGTCCTGCCCAGAGGCCGCCATGATCGCTTTGACGATGTTGTGGTAACCGGTGCAGCGGCAGATGTTGCCGTCAAGATAATCACGCACCTCTGTTTCGCTTGGCTTGGGGTTGTCTTTCAACAGGGCCGCCGCAGACATAACCATCCCCGGAGTGCAGAACCCGCATTGCAGACCGTGGTGATCCTGAAACGCCTGCTGGATGGTGTTGAGCGTCCCGTCAGGGGCGGCCTGCCCCTCGATGGTGGCCACATCGGCACCTTGCGCCTCAACCGCCAACATCGTGCAGGATTTCACGGCTTCGCCATTCACATGTACCACGCAAGCGCCGCATTGGCTGGTGTCACAGCCCACATGTGTGCCGGTCAGCCCCATCGTATCGCGCAAAAACTGCACCAACAGGGTTCGGCCCTCCACCTCTCCCTTGGCGGATTTGCCATTCACGGTCATATTAACCTGTGTCATGTATGTCCTCCCAGACTGGTCAACTTGTGTTGTGTTAACGAGTTAAGCATGACACCGCCGTTATGAGAACAAAAAATTTCGCCCCTCACGCGAACCTTATATCATTCATGCTTCTGGCGCGGGTGCGGTCGTGTAAGGATTTCTTTCAGCAAACCACCCACGCCCATCGCTGCAATATCCGCCGATGTAACCTCTATCCCGCAGATCACACGCGACAGCACCCAATCCGCCCCGTTCAGTGCAGGCGAGCGTGCGCAGCCCGGCAATCCGATCACCTGCTGTGTCCCCGACAGGGGCGTGTCGCGCCGTCCCAGAAACAACAAATTACCCGGATCAACCGGCATACCAAAGCGCGTCACCTCCCCACCCGCATGGCGCAGCGCCGAAGGGGCCACATCATGAATATCCGAGGTGGCAGAACCGGTGAGGATCAACACCAACGATGTCTGCGCCTTCTCGATTGCCGCCTTTAGCGCCTGTTCGCTATGGGGCACCAGCACAACAGCCGCCAACGCCACGCCAAGCGCAGTCAGCCGCGCCTCGATTGCGGCGCGCCCCTTGTCCCCCGCACCACCCGGTATTTCGCTGACAATCAACGTGGCTTGCCTATGAACCGCGGCGGCCAGACCTATGGCACCTTGCGCGACACTCACCGCCTGCGCCAGCGCGGTCTGTGGCACCGCATAAGAGATCACCTTGATCGTTGCGACCATATCCCCGCCACGCAGCTGGTGATGGGCGGGCACGGTCGCAACGGTGATCATCGGGTCAATGGCGTTCACCGCGCCTATGGCATCCGTATCCAGCACAGCCACACCTGCGCCTTGTGCAATAAGGTTCACCCGTCCGGTAAAGGGCCGCGTCGCCTCGAACCCGCGTTTGCCTGTGATCAGGCCTTGCGCCAGTGCCTCTGCGGCAGCGTTTTCATTCACGTCCCCCTGCTCAAGCCGGGCCACGGTGATTTGCGTGATGTGCGCCGCCTCGAGGGCTGTGATGTCGCGGGCGGTTAGCACATGCCCCTTGCGCAGCCGCCCCTCTGGCAACGCCACAGAATGTGCCAATACCGCACCGCAAGCCTGTTGCACCGGAACGGGCCCGAACTTCATGGGGCGCGCAGGGCTTCGATCATTTGTGCCAGAATCGACACGGCAATTTCGGCGGGACCGCTCGCCTTGATGTTGAGCCCCACAGGGCCGTTGATCCGCGCAATAGCATCTGCGGCAAATCCTGCCTCGTCCAGCCGCGCCACCCGCGCCGCATGGGTGCGGGTCGATCCCAGCGCGCCGATGTAGAAGGCTCCGCTGCGCAGCCCCACATGCAGTGCCGGATCATCCAGTTTCGGATCATGTGTCAGCAGCACCAGCGCCGTGCGTGTATCCAGACCAATCGCCTCAAGCGCGGCATCAGGCCAGTCATTGACCAGCTTGGCGTCCGGGAAGCGCGCAACCGAGCCGAAAGCCTCGCGCGGGTCCACCACAATCGCGTCAAACCCCGCGATCTGCGCCATAGGCACCAACGCTTGTGCAATATGCACCGCCCCGACCACCACCAGCCGCAAGGGCGGGTTGTGAATGGCGACAAAGCTCTGCCCGTCGTCCTCCAGCCCCGAGCGGTCGGCGCGAAAGCGGTCCTCATGCCCCTGTTCTTGTAAATGGCGTGCGCTGCCATCCAAGGCGGTGACATAGGCCACCGGCACGCGGGCAGCGCGCGCGGCAACCAAAGCCTTTAGCATATCAAGCGGCATACCACCTTCGCCTATGGGTTCGACCAGCACACGGATTGTCCCCCCACAGGCCAGACCAACCGCAAAAGCATCGCCGTCACTGATCCCGTATTCCAATAGCCTGACCGCGCCCTCCTCCAATGCCTCTAACGCTTCGAGCACCACAGCGCCCTCGACACACCCGCCAGAGACAGAGCCTTCCATCTCTCCCGCGGAAGAGACAACCATCTGCGCGCCCACACGCCGCGGCGCCGAGCCCCATGTCTCGATGACAGTGGCAAGTGCCGCGGCTTTGCCCGCGCCGATCCATGCAAGCGCCTGTTCGGGCGCGCCATTGAGACTCTTCATGCTGCTGATCCCTCCCGCATCGGTGTTTATCCCCCACAAGCCCAGCGTCGAACAATCCGCGCCCATGCGCAAGACGGGATTGTGCTCTCTTGCACGCGGGGGCTTGCCCTACTACATCTAGGCCAAGCAAACCGTCACGGAGACCATCCCTATGCCCATGCAAGCCAATGAGATCGAAGACCTGCTGCGCGAGACCTTTCCCGACGCGCAGATCGTCGTAGAAGGCAACGACGGCGTGCATATGGCCGCCATGATCACCGATGAAAGCTTTCGCGGTAAAAACCGTGTGCAACAACAACGCGCCGTCTATACCGCTCTCAAGGGCAAGATGGACGGCTCTAACGGGGAATTGCACGCTTTGGCGCTGACCACGAAGGTGCCAGAGTAACAATGCCCTGGCTGTGGATATTGGGGGCGGCTGTTTTGGCTGTCATCGTGATCAGCGCCCAGCAGTACCGCGCGGCACGGGGCATCTATCGCCCGCTGTCCACCCGCCAACCCGAACGCCGCACCCGACCTGCGCCGGAATTGGGGATGGAGGCCATCGACATGGCCGAAATCCACCGCACCCAGCGCCGCAACGAGAGCCTTGAGCGGTCAAATACCAATTGGACACGGCGGCGCGATGCCACCAGTGCCGCAGAAACCGACATCCAGCCTTTGGCAGATGATGAAACCTATAGCGCGCGATATTACGCCGCTTTCCAATCCAAGAAACACAAGGACCGTAACAAATGACCGAAGTAGCAGAGACCATCAAACAAACCGTAACCACCAATGACGTGGTATTGTTCATGAAAGGCACCAAGGAAATGCCGCAATGCGGGTTCTCTTCGCGTGTGGCTGGCGTGCTGAACTATATGGGCATCGACTATGCGGATGTGAACGTGTTGGCCGATGAAAACTTGCGCCAAGGCATCAAGGATTTTTCCGACTGGCCCACCGTGCCACAGCTTTACGTCAAAGGTGAATTTGTCGGCGGTTGTGACATCATCACCGAAATGACCCTGTCTGGTGAGATCGACACTTTGTTTGACGAAAACGGTGTGGCGTTCGACAAAGAAGCCGCCGACAAGATTCGCGAAGCCAACGGCTAAGCCCCTCTTCTCCGAATATTGCAAAAGCGCGCCTGTGGTGAACCGCAGGCGCGCTTTTTCTGTTTTCATTTCCCGCCTCGGGAAGATTGCAGAGTTTTTCCCAATCTGCGGATTTAGGTGACTTGGTCACCAAACATACAGCCGGTTGCAGATATCTGGCGTGGCAAGCCACAAGGAACATCCGCATGTTGAACAAAACCGCCCCGCTAAAGCTCACCTGTGATGAGGTTGCCGCGATCGAGCGCGCGCTGAACACCCAGATTAAAATTCTGAGCATGCAAGCCGGTGCCGGCCTGCCCCACGCGCTGACACGGCTTGATCATGCCAAACGTACGCTGATGCGGCTTGCGAGGTGCAATCCCTGCATGCAGATGCCTGCCCGCCGCTTCTTGCGGCGTTTGCCTTGCCTGTTTTGCTAGACAACTCACGCCGCCGTCAGCCTTTTCCGCGCTGCATGCACATCAACGCAAACGGGGCCTGAAATAAAAAACCAGCCGCCTTGAAATCAGGGCGACTGGTCAAATCTTGGCGCATCCATCCCGTTGACAGGGTGAAAACAGCTAGCGCCGCGCGTTTATCCGCCGACTTTGTCATCCACCGATGCGGCTAGGGCTTCGGCGCGTGCAGCGATTTCCGCCAGCGTGTCCGTCACGGACTGCGGCACCACCGGCACCTCGATCCGTTCTGGCTCCACAACCACGTTGCGCAGACCTTCAAGCTCGGCCTCACGCTCGGCGAGCTCGGCGCGCACTTCGGCAATTTTATCTTCAACGCTGGCCGTTTTATCAGCCAGCATCAGGCCCGCCATCAGCAACATCCGTGCCTCGGGCATGCGGCCCACTGCATCGGCCAGCACTTGGGCCTCGTCATCCAGCATCTTGGCGGCGGAATGCAGGTAGCTTTCCTCGCCCTCCTGACAGGCAACGTCAAATTGGCGTCCGCCAATGGAAATTTTCACCTCTGGCATTATGCGTCTCCTTCGGCGTCAGATGTCTTCGCGGCTTCCACAAGCGGTTGCAGGCTTGAAAGGATCGTCGAGGCTTCGGCCAAATCGGCGGCACGGGCTGCGCGCAGTGCTTCGAGTTCGGCCAGCATCGCTTTGTTGATCAGGTGAGGATCACCCACGCCTTCGGCGTTGGCCTCGCGCAGGGCGGCACAGGCATCGCTCAGTTGGGCATTGGCACGGCGAACACGCTGCAATTCAACATCAAGCTGCGCCATGCGCGCATCGCCCTCGTCCAATCCGGCACGCAACGTGGCAATCTCGGCATCTGATTTGGTCCGCAGGCTACGCACCCGCTCTTGCAGTTGGGCATTTGCCGTGCGCTCGTCCTCGAGCTGTTGCAATGTCTCGGGGTCAGGGCCAGTGGCGCCTGTGCCCAATTTATCCAGACCGAATGCGACCTGATCCATTGCGGCTGTGATCCGCCGCTGCAGCTCTTCGATATCGCTCATATGTCCTCTCAGTCACTTTCCCACGTTTTGATCTGCCCTCGCGGACGAATCACTTCGTGCTCAATATTCCTGTGATCCTATCCAAAGCTGAAATAAAATACTGCCCCCCTTTGAGAACAGCGCCTTGGCGCGGAAACTTCATCTATTCAGGCACGGCCGCAAGCCCGCAGCGCTGCTTGAACTTTCCCACCGCCCTGTTATGCAACGCTCAAAGCTTGAAAACCCTATAAGGAGCCGCCCGCGTGGATCTTAAAGCCCTTCAGTCCGCTAATCCCGATCATTGGTCCAAGGCCGCCGCCATCCGCGCGCTGGCCCTTGATGCTGTGGCCGAGGCCAATTCAGGCCACACAGGCATGCCCATCGGCATGGCCGATGTGGCCACAGTCCTGTTTCAGAACCACCTGAAATTCGATGCCAAGAACCCCACATGGCCTGACCGTGACCGGTTTATCCTGTCCGCGGGCCATGGGTCGATGTTGATCTATGCGCTGTTGCACCTTGTGGGCGATGTGCAATTCCCCATCGAAGAGATCAAGAATTTCCGCCAGATGGGCGCGCGCACTGCGGGCCACCCCGAGAACTTCCTTGCCGATGCGATCGAGACAACAACAGGCCCCTTGGGCCAAGGCATCGCCAATTCGGTCGGTTTCGCCATGGCAGAGGAAATGCAGCGCGCCACTTACGGTGCATCTGTCGTAGACCACCATACCTATGTCATCGCAGGCGACGGCTGTCTGATGGAAGGCGTCAGCCAAGAGGCTATTGCCATTGCCGGCCGCCACAAGCTGAGCAAGCTGATTGTCATGTGGGACAATAACAACATCACCATCGACGGCCCCGTCACCCTGTCGGATACCGTTGATCAGGTTGCCCGCTTCAAAGCCGCAGGTTGGGACGTGCAGGAAATCGACGGGCACAACCCCGATGAGATCGACGCCGCCCTGACGGCTGCGCGCAAGACCGACACCCCCAGCATGATCGCCTGCAAGACGCATATCGCGCTTGGCCATGCCGCCCAAGATACCTCAAAAGGTCACGGCGCGCTGACCGATCCTGCGCAAATGGTTGCCGCCAAAGAGGCTTGGGGCTGGACCGCAGCGCCATTCGATATCCCCGCCGACATCAAATCCGCATGGGAAGCCATCGGCGCACGCGGCGCAGAGGCCCGCACCGCATGGGAAGAGCGTTTCGACAAAATGTCCCGCACCAAGCGCGAGACCTTCAACCGCGCCTTGGCCGGTGAAGCCCCCAAAAAGCTGAGCGCGACAATCAAGGCGTTCAAAAAGCAAGCCTCGGAAGCAGGTGTAAAAGCCGCCACACGGTCCTCCTCGGAGAAAGTGCTGGAAGTGATCAACCCGTTGATGCCCGAAAACGTCGGCGGCTCGGCGGATTTGACCGGCTCCAACAACACCAAGACATCCGATCTGGGTGTGTTCGACCTCGACAGCCGCGATGGGCGCTATGTCTATTGGGGTATCCGTGAGCATGGCATGGCCTCTGCGATGAACGGCATGGCCCTGCACGGTGGTCTGCGCCCCTACTCCGGCACATTCATGTGTTTCACCGATTACGCCCGCCCCGCCATGCGCCTGAGCGCGCTGATGCAGGTGCCGGTCGTTTATGTCATGACCCATGACAGCATCGGCTTGGGCGAAGACGGCCCAACCCACCAGCCGGTCGAGCATCTGGCCATCAGCCGCGCAACGCCCAACACGCTGGTCTTCCGTCCTGCCGATACGGTCGAGACCGCAGAAGCATGGGAACTGGCGCTGACGCAGGAAGGCACGCCCTCGGTGATGTCCCTGACCCGTCAAGGCCTGCCTGTTGTGCGGACCGAACATAAGACCAAGAACCTCACCGAACAGGGTGCCTATGTTCTGGCCGATGCCGAAGGCAAACGTCAGGTGATCCTGATCGCCACCGGTTCCGAGGTCAGCATCGCCATGGAAGCCCGCGACATGCTACAGGCCGAAGGGATCGGCACGCGGGTTGTTTCCATGCCCTGCATGGAGCTGTTTGCCCAGCAAGACGATGCCTACCGCAAGCGCGTCCTGCCGGGCGGCCCTGTGCGCGTGGCTGTCGAGGCTGGCGTACGCCAAGGCTGGGACCAGTGGTTGCTGGGCGAGCGCGGCAAATGGGGCAAGGCCGATTTTGTCGGCATGGACCGCTTCGGTGCCTCCGCCCCAGCGGATGAGCTGTTTGTGAAATTCGGCATCACTGCACAGAACATCGCGGACAAAGCAAAAGCCCTGCTCTGAGCGATGCTCGGATAAACAAAAACGGCGGTGCCCAGATCAGGGTGCCGCCGTTTTTCGTTTCTGGACCGGAAACATATTATTCCCCTTATCAGCCAAAACGTACCACTTCTGCCACATTTCAGGCGGGGTTAAGCCACATCCGCCCCATAACCCTGCAACAGCCTTGATCCATTTTAATCGCTGATTAACGATTAAGGCGCAGAGTAGTTGTTTAACCGGACAATGTTACGGAGCGTACCCATGGCCTATCTGTTTACTGCGATCATGACTGGTGGTGTTTCTGCGATCCTGACACTTTATTCCGGCGGCACAATTGGTCAGGTTCTTTGGAACTACCTCGTCTACGGCCACCTTGGCATGGCCGCACTTGCATTCGCCACTGTCAGCTATTCCCTGTTCGACCGGAAATCATCGCCAGACGCCTGAAACAAGCGCCTGACAGCCAGCCGCGTTTCCGCAGCCAGCTTTCAATTCTTACGTCTTACTTTGCAAAGACACGGCGCCAGATCGGCGTGATGATCTTCTCTCCCAGCGGGATCAGGAGCATCCCCAGAACCAGCCCCAGCACACCGTCAATCGCCGCCTTAACCAGCCATTCGGTAAAGCCAGTCCAGCCCGCAGGCACTGCGTGACCCACGGCATAGGCGGCGTCATGGATCACATGCGCAGGCCCTGCGATGCCCAACTCTTCGAGGCCATGCACAATGATCGAGCCACCTACCCAAAGCATCGCCGCCGTGCCGACAATTGTCAGCCCTTTGAGGAACCCTGGCATCCCGCGCACCAACCCACGCCCGATGGCGCGCAGCGGCGCAAGGCGGCTTCCATTGGCCATGGCCAGCCCCACGTCATCCATTTTCACAATCAGCGCAACCGAACCGTAAACCGCGACCGTAATGATCAGCGCGACACCGGCAAGGGTGGCCGCCTCCATCCAAAAACTGCTTTCGGGGATCGCCGCAAGCGAGATGGTCATGATTTCAGCTGAGAGAATGAAATCGGTCTTGATCGCGCCTTTGATCTTTTCCTCTTCCAGCGAAGCGGGGTTTTCCACCACTTTTTCCTTGCCCGGATGGTCCTCGTGGCCATGGCTCCAGCCCAAGACATGGGCGACCTTTTCGGCCCCCTCAAAACACAAATAGGCACCGCCCAACATCAGCAGCGGTGCGATGGCCCATGGCGCAAACGCCGACAAGGCCAGCCCCGCAGGCAACAAGAACAACAGCTTGTTGCGCAGGCTGCCTTTGGTGATGCGCCAGATGATCGGCAGCTCACGCTCGGCCTTGAAGCCGGCAACATATTTCGGCGTCACCGCAGCATCGTCAATGACCGCGCCCGCCGCCTTGGCCGAGGCCTTGGTCGCCTGCCCGATCACGTCATCCACCGACGATGCGGCCACCTTTGCAATGGCTGCAACATCATCAAACAGGGCAATCAATCCGCTCATTATTCAACTCCAAATTGGTCTTATTAAGCTTGCTAAAGCATGGTTGCCCAAATGCCAACAAATGCCTGCAGCAAACTGTTAACGCTAACCTCAAGGTTTAACGCTAACATTCGGAAATAATGGGATTTTCCATCTGGAACCTTTGTGCAACTCAACGCTATAGCAATGCCCAATGAAGCCCCAAGGAGCCTCCCCTCATGACAATCAAAGTCGGCATTAACGGTTTTGGCCGCATCGGCCGGTGCACTCTGTCGCACATTGCCCAAACCGCCCGCGAAGATATTGAAGTCATCAAGCTGAACGCGACAGGCCCGATCGAGACCGCCGCGCATCTGCTTAAATACGACTCCGTTCATGGCCGTTTTCCAAATGATATCCGTATCGACGACGGCTATATCAATCTGGGCCAGAACGATATCGAAGTCATGTCGACCTATCACATGGAGGAACTCGACTGGCATGGTTGCGACGTGGTGCTGGAATGCACAGGCAAATTCAACGATGGCAACAAAGCCGTAGCGCATATCGAGCAAGGCGCGAAAAAGGTCCTGCTGTCCGCGCCCGGTCACAATGTGGACCGCACGGTGGTCTTTGGCGTCAATGATCACGAAATGCTCGCAACCGACAAGATGATCTCGAACGGGTCGTGCACCACGAACTGTCTCGCGCCGTTGGCCAAGGTGATGCATGATGCGGTGGGCATCGAAAGCGGACTGATGACCACCATCCACAGCTACACCGGCGATCAGCCCACGCTCGACCGGCGCCACGCCGACCTCTACCGCGCGCGCGCTGCTGCTTTGGCGATCATCCCCACCTCAACAGGGGCTGCCAAAGCATTGGGCGAAGTCCTCCCCGAGCTTAAGGGCCGTCTGGACGGCACCGCCATGCGCGTGCCCACCCCCAACGTGAGCGCCGTTGACCTTACCTTTACCGCTTCGCGCGATGTCACCGTCGAAGAGATCAACCTGGCTGCGAAAAAAGCGGCCCAAGGCCCGATGGGGCGGGTATTTGCCTATGATCCCGACCAAAAAGTCTCCATCGACTTCAACCATACCGAACACAGCTCGATCTTTGCGCCCGACCAGACCATTGTTGTGGCGGGCCGCACCGTGCGCGTGCTGGCATGGTATGACAATGAATGGGCTTTCTCGGTACGTATGGCCGACATGGCCGTGGCGATGGGTAAGTTGGGGTAACGCCCTCGCCTAAGGCTTGTCGTGTGGCCGCGCCTCCCCTAGAAGGGAGCAAGAAACCGCAAGAGGCGCGTCATGACCAACCGGATTGCATTTGTGCTGGGCCTGATCATTATCGGTGCCATTGTTGCCGACACCCTCGTTTTCGGCACCGGACACGTGCTTTTTCTTGCCAAAAAGATGGCCGAGCTGATCGAGTGGCTCGCCTTCTGGCGCTAAGGTGCGGCCAATCCGTCCGTGACATAAACTTGTAACTGTCCTGAACGCCTGCTGTGGGTTGTAGTCTGCTTCCTGCCAGCCTATGTTTGCGCAAACAATCTCAAACACAGGTGCAAAATGACAATCAAGGTTGGTATTAACGGATTTGGCCGCATCGGCCGTAACGTATTGCGCGCGCTTCTTGAAAATGGCCGCGACGATATCGAGGTTGTTGCCATCAACGACCTGACGGCCCCTGCCACGCAGGCCCATCTGTTTGAATTCGACAGCGTGCATGGCCGCTTCCCTGGCAAAGTTACATTCGCCGATGGCACAATGGATGTGGGCCGTGGTCCGATCCGCCTCACAGCCGAGCGTGACCCAGCCAAGCTGGATTGGTCCGATGTGGACATCGCAATGGAATGCACAGGGTTCTTCCGCTCTTCCGAAGAAGCCGGTCAGCACCTTAAAAACGGTTCCAGCAAGGTTCTGATTTCCGCGCCCGCAAAAGGCAAAGACGTGAAAACCGTGGTTTTCGGTGTCAACGACGACATTCTGACAGCCGAAGACGTGATCGTTTCCAACGCATCATGCACCACAAACTGCCTGTCCCCCGTTGCCCACACGCTGCACAACGCCTTTGGCCTCAAGCGTGCGTATATGACAACAGTACACAGCTATACCGGCGACCAGCCTGTGCATGACACGGCCCATTCGGACCTGTACCGCGCCCGCGCTGCGGCCATGTCGATGATTCCGACCACAACAGGTGCCGCCACTGCTGTTGGCCTTGTGCTGCCCGAACTTGCAGGCCGCATTGCAGGTACCTCCATCCGCGTACCGACACCCAATGTGTCTTGTGTCGATCTGGTTGTCGAACTGGACCGCGACGTGACCGCAGAAGAGGTCAATGCAGCCTTTGTTGAAGCTGCAAAAGGCATGAACGGCGTCATGGACACCACCACACTGCCGCTGGTTTCCATCGACTTTAACCACGACCCGCACAGCACAATCGTTGCCCTCGACCAGACCGACGTTCTGGAAGGCAACATGGTCCGCGTTATGGCGTGGTACGATAACGAATGGGGCTTCTCGAACCGGATGCTCGACACAGCTGCGGTGATGGCAAACGCCTAAGCGTTATTTTCCAAAGCGCGCCAAAAGCTCGGCATTGACGCGGGGCGTGACAAATTTGCTCACGTCCCCGTCAAGGCGGGCAATCTCTTTGACTAGCTTGCTTGCAATGGCCTGATGCTGTGCTTCGGCCATCAGGAACACGGTCTCGATCTCGGTATTGAGCTGCCGGTTCATGCCAACCATCTGATATTCATACTCGAAATCAGCCACCGCGCGCAGACCGCGGATGATCATGCTGGCCCCCACATCTTTTGCGCAATGGATCAAAAGATTCTCGAACGGATGCACGACGATCTCGGTTCCTGTCAGGTCTGAAAGCGTTTCACACTCGGCCTCGATCATGGCCACCCGTTCTTCCAATGTGAACAACGGCCCTTTGTCGCGGTTGATGGCGACACCGATCACCAATTTATCGACCAGACCGGCCGCACGTGTGATGATATCAATATGCCCCAAGGTGATCGGGTCAAACGTGCCGGGATAAAGGCCAATGCGCATGAATGGCGCTCCTGTAGTCATACTATTTTAGAGCGCCAAGCAAGCATGCGGGGCCTCGGGATGCAAGAGCCCCTAATTGCCCATGATCATCCCTTCAAGCGCGTCCTTATGCATCGCAAGCTCGGCCAGCCGCGCCTTGACCACATCACCAAGCGAGATCAGCCCGACCAATGCGCCGTCCTCGACCACGGGCATATGACGAAACCGGCCTTCGGTCATCTGTTGAAGCACGGTATCCGCGCGCACATCACGGGTGCAGGTGATCAGTTTGCTGGTCATAACATCGACAACAGGCTCATCAAGGGCCGCAGGCCCCGCCTCTCCCAACCGGCGCACGACATCGCGTTCTGACAAGATACCGTCCGGCGCACGCCCGTCGCGCGAGATGATCAGCGTCCCGATGCGCCGTTCTGACAGCATCTGCGCGGCTTGTGCGATTGTTATGGACGGCAGTGCAGTGACCACCGTTTCATCGGCTTTGGACTTCAGGATATGCGACACCAACATTGATCATCCTCCCATGCTCAGGCGTTGTGTAGCCCCATGGTCCTCTGCAACCTGTCGCCCTGTCAAGGGTCTAGCCCCTCTAATGCGAGACGTTCCAACCGCAGCACCTCCGATCTGAGCCCCGCAGTCAGCAGATCCGCAAAACGGGCAAGCCGCAGATTGCGCACGTCATCTGCATGTCGGATCAGATAAAAGGCCCGCGTCAGATGCACCGCCTCCGTCAATATCCGTTGCACCCCGGGCGCATAAGGCAGGCTGAAATCATGCACAACGCCCACGCCCGCACCTGCACGTATCATATTAACCTGCACCGCGACCGAGTTCGACGCCAGCGCCACGCGCCCTGCCCCCAGATCGGCCAGATAATCCAACTCGCGATCAAAGATCATATCGGGGATGTAGCCCACCATCGGGTGCGCGGCGAGCGCTTCAAGGTTCGCAATGGGGCCATGTTCCGCCAGATAGGATTTTGAGGCGGCCAGATGCAGGTGGTATTCACTGATTTGCCGCACCACCAACCGCCCCGCCGTGGGCGCGCTCACCCCGATTGCCATGTCTGCCTCGCGCCGCGTCAGGTTGAACACACGCGGCAAGGCGACGATCTGGATATCCAGATCAGGGTTTTCGCGGCCGATCGCGGCACAGACCTGCGGCAACAGAAAATTGGCACAGCCATCGGGCGCGCCCAGCCGGATTTGCCCGCGCAATGTCTCGCTTGCTGCATCTTCGCCTACGGCTGTGCGGCGCATGGCCTGTTCGACCTGCTCGGCCCGTTCCAACAACTGCCCCCCCGCGAGGGTCAATGCATAGCCTTGGGGCGATTTTGCAAACAGTGTGACCTGCATCGCTTTTTCCAGCCGCGCCATGCGCCGCCCCAATGTTGCAGGATCAAGCCGCAGGATTTTACCCGCGCCAGACAGGCTTTGTTCACGTGCCACAGCCAGAAACAGCCGCAGATCATCCCAATTTTCCATATCGCCCTCAATATACCCACAAAAATGCAAGATGATTTTGACAACTTGCCCCTACCCCGTATCTTTTTGCAAGACTAGAGTATCTTCAACACCAACAGGAGATTTCCATGCAAGAGCTCACCCATTATATCAACGGCGCGCATGTCAAAGGCACTTCGGGCCGTTTTGCCGATGTGATGAACCCCGCCACCGGCGAAGTGCAGGCAAAATGCCCGCTGGCCAATAAGGCCGAAATGGAACAGGCCGTTGCATATGCAGCCGCAGCCCAGCCCAAATGGGCCGCTACCAACCCACAGCGCCGCGCGCGGGTGTTGATGAAGCTGGTGGACCTGCTCAACCGCGACATGGACAAACTGGCCGAAGCGCTAAGCCGCGAGCATGGCAAGACCCTGCCAGACGCCGCAGGCGATGTGCAGCGCGGCCTTGAGGTTGTGGAATACTGCATCGGCACGCCGCAGATGCTGAAAGGCGAATATACCGACAACGCCGGCCCCGGCATTGATATGTACTCCATGCGTCAGGCGCTGGGGGTAACAGCGGGCATCACGCCGTTCAACTTCCCCGCCATGATCCCCATGTGGATGTTCGCCCCCGCCATTGCCTGTGGCAACGCCTTTATCCTCAAACCATCCGAACGCGACCCCTCTGTGCCTTTGATGCTGGCGGAACTGGCTGAGGAAGCGGGCCTGCCCAAAGGTATCTTGCAGGTCGTCAACGGTGACAAAGAAGCCGTGGATGCGATCCTTTATGACGAGACAATCCAATCGGTGGGCTTTGTCGGCTCCACGCCGATTGCTGAATACATCTATGCCACCGGCTGTGCGCAGGGCAAACGGGTCCAGTGTTTTGGCGGTGCCAAGAACCACATGATCATCATGCCCGACGCGGATATGGATCAGGCCGCAGACGCGCTGATTGGCGCAGGCTACGGCGCGGCTGGTGAACGCTGCATGGCGATTTCCGTCGCTGTTCCCGTGGGGGAAGAAACCGCAGATCGGCTGATCGAAAAACTGGTGCCGCGCATCGAAAACCTCAAGGTCGGGCCATACACCTCTGGCAATGACGTGGATTACGGCCCCGTTGTGACCGCCGCGGCCAAGGCCAACATCGAACGTCTGGTGCAAACCGGCATCGACCAAGGTGCCGAACTGGTCGTAGATGGGCGTGATTTCAAACTGCAGGGCTATGAGAACGGCTATTTCGTTGGGCCGCACCTGTTTGACCGCGCCACCAAAGACATGGACATCTACAAGCACGAGATTTTTGGCCCCGTGCTGACCTGTGTGCGGGCGCAAACCTATGAAGAGGCATTGGGCCTTGCAATGGATCATGAATATGGCAACGGGACTGCCATCTTTACCCGCGACGGCGATGCGGCGCGTGATTTTGCCAACCGCGTCAACGTGGGCATGGTGGGGATCAACGTACCAATCCCTGTGCCGCTGGCCTATCACACCTTTGGCGGCTGGAAGAAATCCGTCTTTGGTGATCTCAACCAGCATGGGCCGGATGCGTTCAAATTCTACACGCGCACTAAAACCGTGACAGCGCGCTGGCCCTCGGGCATCAAAGAAGGCGGTGAGTTCTCTATTCCTGTGATGGAATAAGCGCTCAAGACAAATGGCGGGGCAGCAATCGGGAGGTGCTGCCCCGCATGGTTTTGCTGTGCTGACAAACTCTTGCAAGGATTACAGCCTAGCATCACACCAAACGGGAGGAACCGAGGATGGATTTTGCGCTGAGCGACGAGCAGACGGCGATCTTTGATATGGCCTATGCCTTTGGCCAAGAGCACATCGCGCCCCATGCCCAAGCATGGGAAAAGGCAGAGACCATCCCCAAAGAGCTGTGGCCCAAGATTGCAGAGCTGGGATTTGGCGGGCTTTATGTGTCAGAGCAAGCCGGCGGGTCAGACCTCACACGCCTTGACGCAACATTGGTGTTTGAGGCGCTCTCGATAGCCTGCCCCTCGGTCGCGGCCTTTCTGTCGATCCACAATATGTGCGCCAAGATGCTCGATAGTTTTGCCTCTGATGATCTAAAGGCGCGGATCATGGAGGATGTGGTGCGCATGAATACCGTGCTCAGCTATTGCCTGACCGAGCCGGGATCAGGATCAGACGCGGCCGCTCTCAAAACCCGCGCCGAGCGGACCACCGATGGTTTCCGCCTGAATGGCACCAAAGCGTTCATCTCGGGCGGCGGATACTCCGATGCTTATGTCTGTATGGTGCGCACGGGGGGTGCTGGAGCCGCTGGTGTCTCGACTGTCTACGTCGAAGACGGCACCGAGGGGCTCAGCTTTGGCGGATTAGAGGATAAAATGGGCTGGCGCAGCCAACCCACGGCGCAGGTGCAATTCGACAATTGTGACATTTCGCATGAAAATCTGGTCGGTGAAGCCGGAAAAGGTTTCAAATATGCGATGATGGGCCTTGATGGCGGGCGATTGAATATCGCCGCTTGCTCATTAGGCGCAGCGCAGGCCGCGCTGACAAAAACCATCACCTATATGGGGGAACGCAAGGCCTTTGGCCAAGCCATTGACCAGTTCCAAGGCCTGCAATTCCGCCTCGCGGATATGGAAATCGAGATGGCGGCCGCGCGGGTGTTATTGCGGCAGGCTGCATGGAAGCTGGACACAGGCGCGCCCGACGCCACGAAATATTGCGCCATGGCCAAGAAATTCGTGACCGATACCGGATCGAAAGTCGTGGACCAATGTTTGCAGCTGCACGGCGGCTATGGCTATTTGGCCGACTACGGGATCGAGAAGCTGGTGCGCGATCTGCGCGTGCATCAAATTCTGGAAGGCACCAATGAAATCATGCGCGTGATCGTCGCCCGCGACATGCTGAAAAACCGCTAGGGACACATCATCATGAGCGACATTAATATCCGAATTACAGGCAAAGCGGGGCGGATCACTCTAACCCGCCCGCAAGCGCTCAATGCGCTTACCCATGAGATGTGCATGGCGATTGATGGGGCGCTGATGCGCTGGCACGACGACGATGCGGTGGATTTGGTCATCATCGACGCTCAAGGCGAGCGGGCGTTCTGCGCAGGCGGCGACATCGCCGAGCTTTACGCCACGGGCACCAAGGACGATTATGCCTACGGGCAAAGGTTCTGGGCCGATGAATACCGGATGAACCACCTGATTTTCACCTACCCCAAGCCGATTGTCTCGTTCTTGCATGGGTTTACCATGGGCGGTGGTGTTGGCATCGGCTGTCACGGGTCGCACCGTATTGTGGGCGAAGACAGCCAGATATCGATGCCCGAATGTGGCATCGGGTTGGTGCCCGACGTGGGCGGGTCACTGATGCTGGCGCTGGCCCCCGGGCGGTTGGGCGAATACCTGAGCGCAACAGCAACCCGCATGGGGCCTGGTGATGCAATTTACGCGGGCTTTGCAGATAGCTACATCCCGCAAGACGCTTGGCCCGCCCTGATCCAACACCTTGAGACCAGCGGCGATGTGGGGGCCATCAATGAAAGCGCCCAACCAGCGCCTCAAGGGCCGTTGCAAGCGCTTCAGGGCCAGATCGACAGCTTCTTTGCCGGTGAAACCGCGGGCGATATCGAGCGGATGCTAGCCGCAGATGACAGCGACTTTAGCCGGAACAGCCTGAAACAGATGCGGCGCAACTCCCCCTTATCGCTGGCCTGCGCGGTCGAGATTATTCACCGCCTGCGCGGCCCGTCCCTCACCCTCGAGAAGGCGCTGGATTTCGAATACCGGTTTACCTTTCGCGCCGCACAGCACAGCGATTTCCTTGAAGGCGTTCGCGCCGCGATCATCGACAAGGACCGCAAACCGTCCTGGCAATACGCCGACCGTAATGTGCCCCCCGCGTCCCTGTCCCGAATGCTGGCCCCGTTGGGCAAAGACACCCTTTCATTTGACCGGAGAAAGCTATGACCACCTATACAATCGGATTTGTCGGACTGGGCAATATGGGTGCCCCTATGGCAGCAAATCTGGCCGCTGCGGGCTACACGGTTCTGGGGTTTGACGTCGCAGGGACAACCGCCAAGGGCGTCACATCTGTGGCCACAGCCGAGGCCGCTTGCGAAGGGGCGGATTTCGTCATCACCATGCTGCCCAACGGCACCATCCTGCGCCGCGTCGCCGATCAGCTAATCCCAGCGATGAAAACCGGTGCCACACTGGTGGATTGCTCGACCGTGGATGTGCAAAGCGCCCGTGACGTGGACGCGCAGGCAACTGCGGCCGGGGCCGGCTTTGTCGATGCGCCGGTATCAGGCGGGATTGGCGGCGCGGCAGGTGGCACGCTCACCTTTATGGCCGGCGGCAGCGATACCGCATTTGCCTCGGCCCTGCCGCTGTTTGATATCATGGGGCAAAAAGCCGTGCATTGCGGCGGGGCAGGTGCCGGCCAAGCGGCCAAGATTTGCAACAACATGATCCTTGGTGCCACGATGCTCGCCACTTGCGAAGCCTTTGGCCTCGCGGACAAGCTGGGCCTTGACCGTCAAAAGATGTTTGACGTGGTCAGCACCTCGTCAGGCTATAGCTGGTCGATGAACGCCTATTGCCCTGCCCCCGGTGTGGGTCCGCAATCACCTGCGGACAACGGCTATGCCCCCGGTTTTGCCGCCGAGCTGATGCTCAAGGATCTGGGCCTGAGCCAACAAGCCGCCGAGGCCGTGGATGCAGACACCCCCATGGGCGCACTGGCACTGGCACTGTATCAACAGTTCGTCGAACACGAAGATGGAAAGGGTCAGGATTTTTCCGCCATGCTGCCCCGCTTTGCGGCGCGCGGGCGACAGGCCCCCTAGGCCTGCTACCAGAAGAGGCAGGAACACGCTGGACGCTCAGGCCAGCAGATCACGCCGCTATCACGCTTGTGTGGGTTCCCTAGGAATG
This sequence comes from Sulfitobacter sp., assembly GCF_039977885.1. Lineage (GTDB taxonomy): Bacteria > Pseudomonadota > Alphaproteobacteria > Rhodobacterales > Rhodobacteraceae > Sulfitobacter. The sequence continues at coordinate 205,346 of NZ_JBDWCI010000003.1, read as the reverse complement.
ACGGAACCGGATGCCCACCTCGGGGTTAAGTTGATAACAACGAAAAGGAATAGCCCCGTGCGTATCGTACAAATCATTACAGCTTCTGCCATCGCCTTTGGCTCTGCCACTGCATCATTTGCCGCCTCTCCCAGCGCGCAATTCGTTCCCGCGACCTACGCTGTAGGCCAGTCGGTACAGACAGGTGGCCAAAGCAACCAAACCGCCGAAATCATTCAGGTTTCCGGCAAGAAACATTACAAAAAGGTCCAGCGCCAGCGCCATAAGGAACGCCGCAAAGCAGAGCGCCGCCACCAGCGGGAACATAGCAGCAAGCGTCATCGCGACTATGACCACCGCCGCCATTCGGACAACAACGATACAGCCAAAATCCTTGGCCTGTTGGGCGCTGCCGCGATCATCGCGAACAGCAACTAACGACACTCCCTACGATCCCTCCCCGAAAATGGTCGCCTTCTGGCGGCCATTTTTTTGGATCAAAAACAATTATTTAAACTATATATTTTGTGGATCACACAGGCGCTGATCGCCGGATGTCATGCAAGTGTTTCAACGCGCAGATAGTTTTACCCACAACCAAGCTACCCCACATACGTACCGCAAACACGACCGCAAATCGGGTCATCGGTCAGACAGCAACAAAGACGGCATCGCTTCAGGTGCTGGGCAAAGTTGCCGTCGGGAAAACTATCGACTTCCCCCCAACCGCCGGAAGCGGCCGCTATTCAGCGGCCGTTTTAGTTTTCTGGGCCAACATGGGCTTGAGGTATTTCCCCGTATAGCTTTCGGCGACATCGGCCACTTTTTCCGGCGTGCCAGTGGCCACCACACGGCCCCCACCATCACCGCCTTCGGGACCGATATCAATGATGTGGTCAGCGGTTTTCACAACGTCCAGATTATGCTCGATCACAATGACCGAGTTCCCCTGATCGACCAATTCATGCAGCACTTCCAACAACTTGCGCACATCCTCGAAATGCAGACCCGTTGTCGGTTCATCCAGAATATAAAGCGTGCGACCGGTGGAGCGTTTGCTCAGCTCTTTACTCAGCTTCACGCGCTGCGCTTCACCACCCGACAGGGTCGTCGCCTGCTGCCCCACCTTGATATAGCCAAGCCCCACGCGCATCAGCGCATCCATTTTCTCGCGGATCGACGGCACCGCAGTAAAGAAGGTTTGCGCATCCTCCACCGTCATATCAAGGACATCCGCAATGCTTTTGCCTTTGAATTTGATCTCGAGCGTCTCACGGTTATAGCGCGCGCCCTTGCAGGTTTCACATTCCACATAGACATCCGGCAGGAAGTGCATCTCGATCTTGATGACCCCGTCGCCCTGACATGCCTCACACCGCCCGCCTTTGACGTTAAAGCTGAAGCGGCCGGGCTTATAGCCCCGCGCCTTGGCCTCTGGCAGGCCTGCAAACCAATCGCGGATCGGAGTAAAGGCACCTGTATAGGTCGCAGGGTTTGAGCGTGGCGTGCGACCGATGGGCCGTTGGTCAATGTCGATCACCTTGTCCAGATGCTCGAGCCCTTTGATCGTCTCACAAGGCGCAGGCGTCTGGCGCGCGCCATTGAGGTTCATCGAGGCGGTTTTAAACAGCGTCTCGATCGTCAGCGTGGATTTACCGCCACCGGAAACCCCTGTCACACAAACGAATTTCCCCAACGGGAAGTCCACGGTGACATTTTGCAGGTTGTTGCCCGTCGCTTTGACCACCTGCAGCTTTTTCTTGCTGCCCTTGCGCCGCTTCTGCGGCACCGAGATTTCCCGCACACCGGTCAGATACTGCCCTGTGACCGAATTGGGATCGGCCGAGACCTGCTCTGGTGTGCCGTGGCTGACCACTTGGCCGCCGTGCACCCCGGCCCCCGGTCCGATGTCAAAGACGTAATCCGCCTCGCGGATGGCTTCCTCGTCATGCTCCACCACGATCACCGTGTTGCCCTGATCGCGCAGGTTCTTGAGCGTCAGCAGCAAGCGGTCATTGTCGCGCTGGTGCAGGCCGATGGAAGGCTCATCCAGCACATATAAAACACCCGTCAGCCCGGAACCGATCTGGCTGGCAAGGCGGATGCGCTGGCTTTCTCCTCCACTTAATGTACCACTTGAACGAGCAAGCGTAAGATATTCTAATCCAACATTATTCAGGAATCCAAGGCGCTCTCTGATTTCTTTCAAAATCGCTTTGGCGATCTCGTTTTTCTGCGGGCTTAGGGCCTCTGGGACGACATTGCACCATTCCCATGCCTCGCGGATCGACATCTGCACCACCTGACCTGCATGCAGCAGATGGTCGCCTTTTCCGATCTTCACAGCCAACGCTTCAGGGCGCAGGCGGTAGCCTTCGCATGTGCCGCAAGAGCGGTTATTCTGGTAGCGTTCGAATTCTTCGCGGATCCAGTTGCTGTCTGTCTCGCGGTAGCGGCGCTCCATGTTGGGGATCACCCCTTCAAACACGCGGCTGACTTCGTACACGCGGCCGCCCTCGTCATAGCGGAACTGAATTTCTTCCTTGCCCGACCCATAAAGGAAGACCTTTTGGATCTTCGGATCGAGGTCTTTCCATTTTGCGTTCTGGCTAAAGCCGTAATGCTTGGCGATGGCCTCGATCGTCTGTTTGAAATAGGGGCTTTTACCTTTACGCCACGGGGCCAGCGCACCGTCATAGATTTTCAGGTTCTGGTCCGGCACCACAAGACGTTCGTCAAAGAAAAGCTCTTTGCCCAAACCGTCACAGGAGGGACATGCCCCAAAGGGCGCGTTGAACGAGAACAGGCGCGGCTCGATCTCTGGGATGGTAAAGCCGCTTTCGGGACAGGCGAATTTCTCAGAAAAGGTAAAACGCTCCGGCTCGCCCTCGCTTGGGGCGGTCTCAAGGATTGCGATGCCGTCGGCGAGGTCCAGCGCGGTGCGCAGACTGTCGGCCAGCCGTGTCTCGAGCCCCTCGCGGACCACGATGCGGTCGACAACCACGTCGATGTCATGGCGGAATTTCTTGTCCAGCGTGGGCGGCTCGTCCAGCTCGTAGAATTCGCCATTCACTTTGACCCGCTGAAAGCCGGTCTTGCGCAGTTCAAGGAATTCTTTGCGGTATTCGCCTTTGCGGTCGCGGATGATCGGGGCCAGCAGATAGGCGCGGGTCCCCTCCTCCATGCCCATGATCCGGTCAACCATGTCCTGTACCTGCTGCGCCTCAATAGGTTTGCCGGTGGCGGGGCTATAGGGGGTGCCCACACGCGCGAACAACAGGCGCATATAGTCGTAAATCTCGGTCACGGTGCCCACGGTTGAGCGCGGATTTTTCGAGGTGGTCTTTTGCTCGATGCTGATGGCAGGCGACAGCCCCGAGATATGGTCCACATCAGGTTTCTGCATCATATCAAGGAATTGGCGCGCATAGGCGCTTAGGCTTTCGACATAGCGGCGCTGGCCTTCGGCATAGATGGTATCAAAGGCAAGGCTGGATTTCCCGGACCCCGACAGCCCCGTGATCACCACCAATTGGTCGCGCGGAATATCCACGTCGATGTTCTTGAGATTATGCTCGCGCGCGCCGCGCACTTCGATGTTCTTCAGCTCGGCCATGGTGCACCCCCGGTTATTCCTACCAGACATAGGTGTCGCGGTGGGATTCTCCAATGCAAAAAAGTGAACAAATCATAAACACTGCAGCTTTCTGCGCTGCGCTGCAAGAAACCCGTGCACGACCAGACCCAAGACAAAGGCCGTACCGGCCAGAACCGGCAGGCTAAGATAGCCCCAGCCCGCAAGCGCCATGGCCATCACCGGCGTGCCAAGCGTATTGCCAAGGTTGCCCATCTGCGCCATCGCGCCATTTGCTTCGGTTCGTGCGCTCGCGCTGTCGTTCAACTGGGGCACCGCGGCAAAGCTGGAGCCCTGGATCAGTCCCATCGCCCCCGCAAGCGCCAGACAGGCAAGCGGCGCGGCAGGAACGATCCACAGCCACAGCACACAGAGCGCCGATAGGCCAAAACCCCACATGACCACATACACCGCCGCCAACCGACGCAGCAGAAATACACCCAGCGTCATGGAAATTGCGATACTCACCAAGGGCATAGCCCCCATCACAGCGCCGCGTACCGACGGGTCAAGATAGGGCGGCAGCACCGTCAGGATCGAGACAAAGCAGAACGTATAGAACAGCCACCCCGCAGCAGGTGCCGCCACACGCGCCGACCGATAGATGCCGCGATGCGTCTTGATGATCTGAACGATTGAAAACGCGGGCGGCGCTTCGACATCTACAAGGCCGCGCAAACGAGCCGAGAGATAGAGCGCAAAGCCCCCCATATAAAGCGCATGCAACGCAAACAACGCGGGAATACCGGCACTTAGGGCAAAGGGCCGGCCCAGCCATGCCATCACGGCGAAAGCGACAGCGAAAAACGTGCTCCATAAAGTCAGCGCAAGGCCCCGCTGCTGGTCCGTGGCAATTTGTGCGATCAATGTCGGGGCGGCCACAACTAGTGCAAGATGGGAAATCCCCTCCAACACGCGCAGCGCCAACATCACCGGCAGCGGCGGCAACAGCGCCTGCCCCAGCGAAATCACAGCGCCCAACCAAAGCGCGCCCAACAATGCGCGCCGGTACCGAACGCGGGCCACCAGCATGGCGGCCACCACCCCTAATGCGATGCCAATGCCGCCAATAATCGAGACAAGCCACCCCAGCGCCACACCGCCTTGGGGGTACACATCACCCAGAAGATCGTAAATCACCGAGAGTTTGGCATATTGCATCGCCGCGCCCAGCCCCGCCCCCCAAAGGGCAAGGATCAGCGGCCACTGGCCGGATTTGCTCATCTATTTCCCCTTAGCTACGCTCGGCCATGGCCCAAGCGCAGATCGGCATCATCGGATCATCCTCGATGTCGTCCTCACCCTCGATATACTCGGGAGGCCACTTTTCTTCGAGGTCGCGCATGGCCACATGGCGGTTTCCCCATTGGTAGGACTGGATTTTATCCTCTTCAAAGCCGCATTCGATCAACAGGTTCTTCAGCCCGCGTGCCGACCAGCGTGAATTATCCATCGGAGCCGCATGAAACGGCACAAAGAATGGCACAGCCACCCAGAATTTGCCGCCTTTCTTGAGCATTTGGCGCACATGTTTGGTGGCGATATAGGGCCGGTCCAGATGCTCCCACACCTGATAGGCAAGGATCAGGTCAAACTTGCGCCGCCTGCCCGTTTCGGGATCAAGGTAAGGACCGGCACAAATGTCATATTCGGGATAGCGGAACTGTTCGTAGCTTTTGAAATCAAACTGTTGCCCGTAATGGCCCGATATTTCGGCCACTTGCAGACGGTGGGGTTTGAGATCCTGAATCATGCGGCGTGATGCAGGGCCCATGACGACGCGATTAATACTTACCATGGGTTGAGTATGGCAGCCCGCCCAAAGCTTTTCCAGCACAAACGGCGGGATCCCGCCCGCCCTATCCGGTCAGCGGAACACAAACGCAACTGACGGGTTTTGCCATACACGGCACCAGTTTGTGCCTTTCAAAAATCGGAGACACCGGAATGCTAAAACCCTTTACTGCTTTTGCTCTTGTTGGCTTGTCCGCAGGTGCGGCCACAGCCGCTGACCCTTCCCAAATCACGGGCTACGGGCTGACCCAGGATGGCTCTAGCCTGATGATGTTTACCGATATGAACGCCCCTGACGGTGCCGAAATGCTAAGCCTGATGGGCGGGGATGTGGATGCAATCGCCTACCGGCCCGTCACCGGAGAGCTGATCGGATTCTCCAAGCAAGGAAAAATCTATACCATCGACACCACAACGGGTGCGTTGACCGACCTCAATGCGCGGTTCGGCGCGGATGTTGTCATGGACGAGAAAGCCGCCGTTGCATTGGATTTCAACAATGCGATCGACGCCATGCGTGCGGTTTCCACCGATGGGGCGAATGTCGTCTATTTCCCCACAGATTTTGGAGATGAAAAAGCGAATGCGGTGAAACGCTTTACCGATCTTGCCTATGCAGAGGGTGACGAGAGCGAAGGGGCCACGCCGCATATTTTTGCCAATGCCTATACCAATGCCGTAGACGGTGAAAAGCAGGCGGAAACCTTCCAATATGTGCTGGATTCCGAGCTTGATATCCTTGCCAGCCTTGCAAACAACAAAGGCACCCTCAGCACAGTTGCCCCATTGATGATAGATGGCGAGCCTTTGGATATCTCCGCCGCAGGCGGGTTCGATATCGTATCGGTCGAGGCGGGTGATAACACCGCTGTGGCGCTGCTGACCCTTGAGGGTGAGGAAACCGCAGGGATTTATACAATTGATCTGGAAAACGGGGCGGTTGAAATGCTGGGAGATACGGCCGTCAGCGGCTTTACCGGCTTTGCGGCAATGGCTGAATAACCGCCTGAAAAGAAAAGGCGCGCACCCGGTCCCGAGTGCGCGCCTTTGGCATTATCTTGCGGAGCGTCCGGCTTACATGTGGATCACGCGGTCGTAAGCATCCAGCACGGATTCGTGCATCATCTCCGACAGGGTCGGATGCGGGAAGACCGTGTTCATCAGGTCTTCTTCGGTGGTCTCGAGCTGGCGGCCCACCACATAACCCTGGATCAGTTCGGTCACTTCGGCACCTACCATATGCGCGCCCAACAGCTCGCCTGTTTTGGCGTCAAAGATGGTTTTGATCATGCCGCCCTCTTCGCCCAATGCGATGGCTTTGCCATTGCCGATAAAGGGGAAGCGCCCGACTTTGATGTCATAGCCCAGCTCTTTTGCCTTGGCTTCGGTATAGCCAACCGAGGCCACCTGCGGGTGGCAATAGGTGCAGCCCGCGATGCTTTCTGGTTTGACCGGATGCGCATGCATGCCCGCCATCAGCTCTGCAACCATCACGCCCTCATGGGAGGCTTTATGCGCCAGCCAAGGTGCACCAGCGATGTCACCAATGGCATAAAGACCATCGACACCCGTGCGGCAGTATTCATCTGTCACAACATGGGTGCGGTCAATCTTGACGCCCAGCTCTTCCAGGCCGAGGTTCTCGACGTTGCCGACGATGCCCACGGCGCTGATCACAGTGTCAAACTCGTGTTTCTCGACCTTGCCGCCCACTTCGATATGCGCGGTGACTTTATCCTTGGCGCGGTCGAGCTTTTTGACCATCGCCTTTTGCATGATCTTCATGCCCTGTTTCTCGAACGCCTTTTTGGCGAAGGCCGAGATTTCCTCGTCTTCAACCGGCAGCACGCGGTCCATGACCTCGACCACGGTCGTGTCAGCGCCCAACGTGTTGTAGAAGCTCGCAAATTCAATGCCGATCGCGCCTGAGCCGATGACCAGCAGTTTCTTGGGCATATGCACAGGCTGCAACGCGTGGCGATAGGTCCAGACCAATTTGCCATCGGCCTCAAGGCCGGGCAGTTCACGCGCACGCGCGCCGGTGGCCAGCACGATGTTCTTGGCGGTCAGGTTTTCGGTGCCCTTATCGGTCTTGACGCTGACCTTGCCCTTGGAAGGGATTGTCGCCTCGCCCATGACCACGGTCACTTTGTTCTTTTTCATCAGGTGGCCGATGCCGCCTGAAAGCTGCCCCGCGACTTTGCGCGAGCGTTTGACCACAGCGTCCAGATCATAGTCGATCCCGTCTGCCTTCAGGCCGAATTCCTTGGCGCGGTGCATCAGATGGAACACCTCGGATGAGCGCAGCATCGCCTTTGTCGGGATACATCCCCAGTTCAGGCAGATACCGCCGAGGTTCTCACGCTCGACGATACAAACCTTCATCCCAAGCTGCGCACCGCGAATCGCAGCGACATAGCCGCCCGGCCCCGCACCAATTACAATCAGATCAAAAGATGTCTCGGCCATGGAGTCCTCGCATATGTCCTAGAAAATATAGTTTACCGTTAAACCATCTCGCGGCGTGCGGCAATGCTGCCATAGCAATCTGCCACGCAGAACGCCCGCAGGCGGGCAAGCCAGCGGGCGTCAAACATCATTTCAAAGACAATTTCAGGCCGCGACGTTGCCCTGCAACTGCCGCAGTGTCAGGGCGTAACCCCCATCCGCAGTGTAATCTGTCTCACTGCGCGTATGCGTGCGGCCAAGCGCGGCATTACGGTAAGGAAAGCGGCCGAACTGGCGGATCACTTCACGGTGAGCCTGCGCATGGCGCAGGTTATCGGCACCTGTTACCGGCATCCGCTCAACCAACAGGCGCACGCAGCGTTCCTGGTCGGCAAGGCTTTCGGAATGCATCAGTGGAAGATAGAAAAATTGCCGCGGCGCGCCGTCAATGCGCAAATCCCACCCCTTATGGATAACCGATTTTGCCACCGCAAGCGCCAGCGGATCCAGCAAAAACGCCTCGGCCTCGCCGCGGAACATGTTGCGCGAAAATTGATCCGTTACGATCAGATAGGCCAATGCGCCCGTCGGATAGGTAAGCCATAGCCCCAGACCGCCGTCACGCGCGGCCTCCCACACCGGCATAAACGTCGAACGGATTTCATCATCCAATGCTGCGTCATCCGCCTTGTACCAGCCTTTTGGACCTACACGGTCAAGCCAGAATTCAAGCACCTGCTCGGGACCTATCATTGCCATCTCCTTCGTCGGCATATGAGAATTACCCTAAGTAAAGGATAGCGCAGGCCGAATGGCTACACACGATTTGCAACAAAACGGTTACGTTAGCGCAACCATTTCAATCACATGGTTCAAAGTTTCCAATGCGCGGCGAAAACACGCCGATCGTGCGGCTCTACTCTGTGGGCTCAAGCGTACTGGCCTTGGTTTCCGGCTCGGCTTCTTCCTCTTCGAGCTCTGTCTCGATGGCGTATTCCTGCGCGATTTCCATAGCAACGCTGGTCGCGGTCGGGCCCATCGGAACATAAGATCCGGTTTCTTCGACAGGCAGAGAAGCACGTACAGTCGAACGATAGCCAGCATAAAGGATCATCGCGCCAAACAGAACCGCCGTGAACAGGTAGAACCCGCCCGGCCCCAATGATGTGCCCATCATCCAACCTGTGACAATCGGCCCCAGAATTGCGCCCAGCCCGTTGATAAAGATCAACCCGCCCGAAGCGGCCGTCATATCGTCATGCTCAAGAAAGTCGTTGGTGTGCGCGATCAACAGGGAGTACAGCGGGTTCGCCATGCCGCCGACCACAAAGGCCGAAAGCAAAAGCAGCGTGAACACATCGCCGAACAACATGCCCAGAATACACCCCGCCCCGCCGATGATCGAAACGACGATAATCAAAAACCGGCGATCCATCCGGTCAGAGATGAAACCGATAGGGTATTGCAACACGACCGCTCCGATAAAGAATGTCGCAACAAAGGTCGAAATTTGCGCAACGCTCAGCCCTGCCTGCGATCCGTAAACCGACGACATGCCGAATTGCGCAGAAAAGATACCGCCCAAAATAAACATGCCCACACAGCCCAGCGGCGAGAACTTCATCAACTGCCGCAGGCTCATGGGTTTGGTCGTCTCGAAAGCGGGTGTCGGGCTGATGGAGAGCAGGATCGGCGTGATTGCGATGCTCACCAATACCGACGGGATTACAAAAGGCACATAACCGCTCGGATCGCCGACCAGCAGCAGCGCCTGCGCTGTAACGATGCCCAGGGTCTGCACGATCATATAGACCGACAGTGCCTGCCCGCGGTTGGTGTTGTCAGCTGCGTTGTTCATCCAGCTTTCTGCGGTGACATACACCGCCGAAAAGCAAAACCCGATCAGCACACGCCCCAGCGCCCAAAGCGCGACATTGGGGAAAGTAGGATAAAGGATCATCACCGCAGAAATCGCCGATGCCAGCGCCGCAAATACCCGCACATGCCCCACACGCCGGATCATATGCGGAGCAAGCCGCGACCCGCCCAGAAAGCCGACGAAATACGCGGACATCACGATGGACATTAAAAAGGTGTCAAAGCCTTCGATCTCACCGCGAATACCCAACAAGGTACCCTGCATACCGTTGCCCAGCATAAGCAGGAACATCCCGAAAAGAAGCGCCCACGCGCTGCCGAGAAACTGTAACATTGCGCGCTTTCCTCTTCTTTCTTTTCCTTGCCTACAGATGCCTGCGCATCCGGTCCGGCCTTAATGCGACTCAGTACCGCCCGTTTCCGGCCGCGGTATCAGGAGAGATGCGTCTCCGTAAGAGAAAAACCGATAGTTTTCCCTAACGGCATGGGAATAAATCTGCCGAATTGTCTGTGCCCCCATGAGCGCTGAAACCAGCATCATCAATGTGGATTTGGGCAAATGGAAGTTGGTCATCAACGCATCAGCGACGTTAAAGGTAAACCCCGGCGTAATAAAAATGTCTGTGTCCCCCTCCCAAGGGGCAATCGCGCCCGTGCGACCGGCTGTCTCGATCAGGCGCAGGGCGGTGGTGCCCACGGGGATAATACGGCCACCTGCCGCTTTGGTCTGGGCGATCTGGGCGGCGGCGGCGCTGCTCACCTGTCCCCATTCGGCATGCATTTTATGCTGTGAAATATCGTCAACTTTCACAGGCAGGAATGTGCCCGCCCCCACGTGAAGGGTTACATAAGTAAAATCGACCCCCATCTGCGCCAATGTCTCCAACAGCTTTGCGTCGAAATGCAAAGAGGCTGTAGGCGCGGCCACCGCACCGGCGTTTTTGGCCCAAACGGTTTGATAGTCAGTGTGATCGCGATCATCCGCGGGCCGTTTTGCAGCGATGTAGGGCGGCAAAGGCATCGCACCTGCGGCGTTCAATGCGGTATCGAAATCTTCCCCCGTGAGGTTGAAGCGCAAATAGGCCTGCCCCTCTTCTATGGCCTCAAAAGTAGCGGTCAGATCATCCGAGAACACAATCTCTTCGCCCGGCCGCAGCTTTTTGAGCGGCTTGACCAGCGCAGACCAAACGCCTGCCTCTGCTTGCGGCTCCAGCAGGGTTGCCTCGATCTTGGCGGCCACTGGCCCCTGTGCGCTATCGCGGTGGCGCAACCCTTTGAGGCGCGCGGGGATCACGCGGGTATCATTCAACACCAGCCGGTCGCCCTTGCGTAACCATTTGGTCAGATCAAACACCTGCGCATCATGGATATTGTCCCCCTCGGCCACCAACAACCGCGCGGAAGAGCGGGGCTGTGCGGGGCGCACGGCGATCAGATCGTCGGGCAGGTCAAAATCAAAATCGCTAAGCTTCATGGGCAGACACCTCTTTGTTGCCCCGCCTTTAGCGTTGTCGGCGGTCCTGTTCAACGCGCCGTTCTTTTTTCGGTTCCGGCGCGGGTTCCGGTTCCCCCTCGACGCGGGGCAGTTCGGTCTGCGGGCCGCGGAAGATATTGCGCAAACCGCCCGGTGCCAGCACCGACAGCGGGTTCACCGCAACCTGAGGCGATTTGGCCGATCCGGTGAGGGCAAAAGTCAACCCGAACAGCCCCTCGCCCTTGCGGGTAAAAACCGAACCGATGCCATTGAGCAGGTAGACAGGTGTCACCACCCCCTGCATCGAGAGCTGGCCGGTATCCGTGGCAAACACCCCGTCTATGGTTACGCCCAGCGATTTGCCCACCGCGCTGCCGTTGCTGACCGTGATGCGGCCGGGGGTCAGGCGGAAGTCTGCTTCGACATCATCGAAATAGATACCGTCGCCATTCATCTCATTGATCAGCCCCACAACCGATACCGCATTGACCAATGCCGCCACTGACGGTGCATCCTTTACAGAAACATCTTTGATGTCGAGCTTGCCGTCATAGGCACCACCGCTGCCCACTGGCAACAACGACAGATCAAGCGTGCCGCCATGGGCCTGTTGCAACAAGCCCGCCGAGCGCAATACACCGCCCGCATTGGTGGAGGTAAGCCGCACCGCCGTGCGCGCGCCCTGCGGTATCACGCGACCTGATACGCCTGTCTGCCCGTTCACCCGCGCCTCGAATGCGCCATCAATGCCGCCCGTTGTTTTGAACGAGCCCGCCAATCCCTGCAGCCAGATTTTGTCAGTGATCTGGAGCCGGTCCAGCACTACGCGCATGGGTGGTGCTGCTGCATTGCTGGCGTTTGCCCCCGCACGACCTGCGCCACCAGCCCCGCCGAATGTCGCCCGCTGCAGGTCAAGCGTGCCGCCACGCACCACCACTTGCGGTGCCCGCCCTGCGCCCTGACCAACCAAAGCCGCCCGAACATCCAGCCAGCCGCCCAGCCGAAGGCGGTTCAGCTCGACCGTGTCCAGCCCCCCGCCCTGCGCCAGTGAAATCGCGCCTTGAGCCTCAAGCCCTGCGCCGCTGAGTTTCATGGCTGTCACGGCGGGGCTATTGCCCAGCCTGATGTCCATCTCCAACGCGCCCGCCTCGTTTGTGCCTTTGCGCCAGCCCAATTGCGGGATTTGCAGCGCCGCCCCCCGCAGCCCTGAGCGGAGCGTCATCCGTGGTGCCTGCCCGCGCTGTAAGGCAATGTCGAAACTTGCCTGCGCCTGTCCTTGTAACATGCCCGAGGGAAGGTTCACATTGAAGGCCTGCAATGCATCGGGCGCGATCTGTGCTGTACCGGTGATTTTGCTTTTGTCCGATCCCGCGCCGATTGGCTGTTTCCATGTGGCGTCAAACGGCACCCCCTCCAATGTGCCAGAGCCCGAAAGCGTAAGGTTGGTATTGCTGGCGACCAACGCCATGCGCGGTGATCGCAGGCGGCGGCCTTTGATCAACGTGGTGCTGTCTAACCCTGTCAAATCACCCGTTACATCGAACTTCACGTCAGAGGGTTTGCCCCCCTTGCGCAGCGGAAAGGCCAGCGTGCCGCTTGCGCTGACCCTGCCCTGCCCCAGATCGACAGGCAGGTTCGAGCGGCTCATCACGGCCATCGGAGGTTGGTCCAGCACCCAAAGCGCCGCATGCAAAGGGCCTTGGGCGTTGAGCTCGACAATCGCGGGCGTGCCCGGTTTGATGGATGTATCGGGGATGATGAACGCCGAACGCTCTATCTCCAATGTGCCGCCTTCGGCTGCTTCCATCTGCGCACGGTCGACCGAAATCACGACCTTCTTGCCTTTGATAGTCCCGTGACCGCGCGCGCCCGACACGGGTGGCAGATTACGCATGACCCGCGCGCTTGCATCCTGAAAGTCGAAGGCAAGATAGCTGTCGGGCGGCGAATCCGGTGCCAAACGCAAAGCGAAATCCGCATTGGAAATGTCGGCCTCGAAAAGGTTGTCATGTAGCCAGACCCGTGTTTTGGGTTTGACCGCTTCGGGCCACAGCGCCACAATCCGCTCGGGCGTGATGGTATCCGTATGGGCATCCAGTGCCAGCTCCCAGCCTTCGGGCCGCGCGCTAAGCACCCCTTTGGCATGGTGGGTCAACCCCTGATCAAAGACATCCAAACGCCCGATATCCAATTGGAAAGGCGCGGTTTTCAGAAGAAAATCAATCTCGGCCCCTTCCAGCTCAATCGGTTCGGGATAAAAATCCATCGGATCGGCACGCAATTGGGTCACACGGAACTGCCCCACCAATGCCTCAAGATCGCCCCCGCGCAGACCGGCCAGCGAGGCCGTCCCTTCGGCGTGGGCCGTGATCCATTTGCTTTGCACCGACAGCTCGTCGAATTGCAGCAGCTCGCGCGCGGCATCATAGGTGAAATAGCTGCGCGCGGCATCAAAGGGGATGGGCTGTGTGCCATCATTGGGTTGCAAGGCGCCCGCACCGATTTGCAGGGTCGCATTGACTGGTGCCAAAGTGCCATCCTCACGCACACCTGACCGCACAGCCCCCGACAAAGGTGCCCTGAGCGTGCCAAGCCAGCCGAAGGCCGGGCTTTGGCTGGCGATGTCGCCGGCTTGCGCATCCTTGATCTGGACCCCGAATTCGGCCGTGGTTTCACCCACTACACTATTATAATTCGCCGAAAGCGTCGTGGCGGCATTTGCACTGCCCAGAACAGCAAGATCGGCGTTAACCACCAAGGCCCCGTCCTCGCGCTGCGCGATGAGCCGCCCGCCATCCACGGTAAAGGCCTGCCCCGCCCGCCTGTCGACGAATTGCAATGTCATGCCGTGCAGCTCGGCGCGCTCCAGCGCCGCTACCCCCGGCTGTTGGAGAATTTCATCAAGGCGGGTCACAATATCGCCCGGCTTGTCGATGCTTAGGTTGCGCGGTGTGCCGGACAGATCGGACATGATCGAAATCGTGCCATCGGTTTCGCGGATCAGGGTCGAGAAAACCCCTGTCACAATGACTTCGGCCGCTTTCACCTGACCGCGCCGCAGGTCCGGCATAGACAGTCGCGTTCGCGCCTCTGACAGGCGGATCAATTCGCGCCCCTCGGCGGTGGACACAGATACATCGCGCAGACGCACACGCGGGCGCCAGCCCTCCTCCATCAGCAGGCGCATCTCGCCAAATGTCACCCTGACCTGCGGGAATTCCTCCTCAAGCCGCGCCTCGATCTGGGCCTCGGCCCAATCGGGCAGATCAATCGGGCGGTCATACAGAAAATAGACCGCAGCCACCGCGATGAGCACCAGCAAGACCAACAGCGACCACAGCGCGTTGAACACCCCCACGCACAGCAAGAACCATCCGCGTTTGCGGCGGCGCTGCGGGGGCGATTGGGACGCAGGCAAGGCGGGATCGGTCTGGGCCATCGGGCTCTGAGCACTCGCAATCGTGAAACTTCTACAGCGACGGGTTGGACATCTGCGCCCGCGTCCTATTATGACAGAACAAATGGCCTGCTCCAAGGCCGGACGCTTCACAATAAAGAGGTCAGATATGCCCGAAGTTGCCACAAAAGCCCCCGATTTCACGCTGCCGGTTACAGGTGGCGGCGATATTACGCTCAGTGCGCTGGCGGGCACGCCGGTGGTTCTATTTTTCTACCCGCGTGACGACACATCCGGCTGCACCAAGGAGAACATCGGATTTTCCGAGCATCTCGAGGCGTTTGAAGCCGCCGGCGCCAAGGTATTCGGCCTGTCGCGCGACACCATGGCGAAGCATGAAAAATTCGCCGCCAAACATGATCTCACGGTGCCGTTGCTGTCAGATACCGAAGGCGCTGTGACCGAGGCCTATGGCGTCTGGGTCGAGAAAAACATGTATGGCCGCAAATCCATGGGGATCGAACGGGCAACCTATTTGATCGACAAGGACGGGCAAATTGCGCGGGTCTGGCGCAAGGTCAAAGTGGCAGGCCACGTCGAAGAAGTGCTGGAGGCTGTGCGCGCGCTATGATCCCGCTGGCACAGATGGCCGATGCCGTGCTGCGCACCGCTGACGGCCGCGAAAAGACGGCACTGTCCCATAAATACGCAGCCGAATGGCGTGCGGCGCGGGCCGATGGTGCAATCCCCGAAATCGGAACCGCCACGCCCCCGATGCAGCCGGCCCGCCCCGACGCGCCCCAACTGCTTAACCCGCGCGACGTTCCCAATCGCAAGCCCGGCACCCCCGAGGGGCGCATTGCCATGATGCATGCCGTAGCCCACATCGAATTGAACGCGGTGGACCTGCATTGGGATATCATCGCAAGGTTTTCGGACACCAAAATGCCCATTGGCTATTACGACGACTGGGTCAAAGCGGCAGATGAGGAATCCAAACATTTCAATCTGATGTGTGATTGCCTTGAAGCCGAGGGCAGCTTTTACGGCGCGCTGCCCGCCCATGCGGGCATGTGGCGTGCGGCCGAAGATACAGCAACAGATTTCATGGGGCGGCTTGCCGTTGTGCCCATGGTACTGGAGGCGCGCGGCCTTGATGTGACGCCCGGCATGATCAAGATTTTCAAACAGGCCAGGGCCACCCGCGCAGTGGAAGCGTTGGAAATTATTTATGCCGAAGAGGTCCACCACGTGGCCTATGGTTCCAAATGGTTCCACTTTCTATGCGGGCGTCACGAGCTGGACCCCACAGAAAAATTCCATGCGCTAGTACGTGAATATTTCCACGGGCAGCTCAAACCGCCGTTCAACGAAGAGAAGCGCGCAGAGGCCGGCATCCCCCCTGATTTTTATTGGCCACTGGCCCAATCCACCTAAATGCCGCGCTTCAAGGCGCTGAAGTAGGCGGTTTTTTGCCCAATCACCCCTAAAACGGGCGGTCAAATGTCCTACCCGGCCACAAGGGTTGCCGGATGGTGCCAAGGAAAGTATTGCAAGAGCGTTAACAGAACCGTGAGGGACACGCGGGTCTGGGTGGTATCGAAGGGACAATAAGACGTGCGGACACAGCTCGCGATTAAAACCAACGCCATTCTGGAAAAATACTTCCCGGAACGCCGCGTATTTTTGAAATCTGACAATGACACACGGTTTATCCGTTTGCGCCCCATCACCCAGTTGGTTGCAGTGGCCGGCTCGGCCGCGTTGGTTGCATGGGCCATCATCGCCACAGCGGTTATTTTGATGGACAGCATCGGTTCGGGCAATTTCCGCGAACAGGCCAAGCGCGACCAATACACATATCAGGCGCGCCTGAACGACCTGAGCGCCCAACGCGACACCCGCGCCGAAGAGGCGCTGGCCGCCCAGGAACGCTTTAACGCTGCCCTCGCCCAGATTTCCGTCATGCAATCCGAGCTGCTGAACTCCGAAACCCGGCGCCGCGAATTGGAAACCGGTATCGACGTGATCCAGTCCACTTTGCGTGACACGATGAAAGATCGCGAAATCGCCCGTAAGCAAATCGCCCAATTGCAGGCGTCAGATGATGGCACATTGCATGTCGCCGCCTCGACCGCCCCGATGGATTTTCTGGCCGAAGCGCTTGAACGCACGGCAAAGGAGCGCGATCAGGTTGTTGCCGATGCCGAGGTTGCCTTTTTGGCCGCTGACGAATTGAACGCCAAAATCGCCGAGATGCAGGAACAGAACGACACAATTTTCCGCCAGCTCGAAGAAGCGATGACTGTCTCGGTTGCGCCTCTTGACCGTATGTTCCGTGCCGCAGGCATGTCCACCGACCGCATCCTTGATACCGTGCGTCGTGGTTATTCCGGTCAGGGCGGCCCGCTGACCCCGCTCAGCTTTACCACCCGTGGCGAACAGCCAAGCGCGGATACACTGCGGGCGAACCGCCTGATCAACCAGATGGACAAGCTGAACCTGTACCGTCTGGCAGCCGCCAAGGCCCCTTTTGCGAATCCCGTAAAAGACAACTTCCGGTTCACCTCGCAGTTCGGCTTTCGCCGTGATCCAAAAACCGGCGGCCGCCGCATGCACAAAGGTGTCGACTTCGCCGCAGGGATCGGCACGCCGCTTTATGCGACAGCGGACGGTGTTGTGACACACGCGGGCTGGAGCTCGGGTTATGGCCGTCTGGTTAAGATCCAGCATGAATTCGGTATCGAGACACGCTATGCACACATGTCAAAAATGCGTGTGAAAGTCGGGCAAAGAGTATCGCGCGGCGATAGAATTGGTGATATGGGTGCATCAGGACGGGTCACCGGCGTGCATCTACACTATGAAGTGCGCGTAGGTGGTAAGGCCGTCAATCCAATGATTTATATCAAGGCAGCAAACGATGTTTTCTAAAAGCAAAATCAACGATCCGGCAACCGGTACCGATGCGGCAACCTCTGCAGCGCCGGCAGTGCCTACTCAGGCAGCTCCAACCGCAAAGCCGAGCGAGTTCAAGGCCAGCGCGCCCAAGGCCAAACCACCGGCCTCTGTTTTGTCAGCCGATCTGCATGTGACTGGCAACATGAAAACAACCGGCGATATTCAGGTTGAAGGCACAGTCGAAGGCGACATCCGTGCCCATCTGCTGACCATCGGTGAGACCGCGACCATCAAAGGTGAAGTAATCGCCGATGATGTTGTCATCAACGGTCGTATCGTGGGCCGTGTGCGCGGCCTCAAGGTTCGCCTGACATCCACTGCACGTGTTGAGGGTGACATCATCCACAAGACAATCGCCATAGAGAGCGGTGCGCATTTTGAAGGTTCCGTCCAGCGTCAGGACGATCCGCTGAACCCCGGTGCCAAATCGGCCCCTGCTCAGAAAGCCAACCCTGCTTCCTAAGCAAGGCTACTTATGAATGACTAAACGCCGCGTGCTTGGGCTCGCGGCGTTTTGCGTTTCAAAGGCGAACTGCTGGTGGTCGGTGACTGCGCCTAGTCAAAGACGACCGCGCCGGTGGGGTTAAGCATATGCTCAGGCTCTACGTGGATCGTGACATTCGCATCTTCGAGGTAGGCGATCAGCGCGGTCTCGATCCTGTCGCAAATCTCATGCGCTTGAAACACGGTTGTCTGGCCCGGCACGACCAGATGAAAATCAATAAAGGTGACAACCCCTGCATGGCGCGTGCGTAGATCGTGGGCCTCCATTGCACCGTGGGACTGGGCCGCGATGATGTCCCTGATACCGGCAAGGGTCTGTTCGGACACGGCTTCATCCATCAAACCGCTCAGCGATTCCTTAACGATCTTTGAGCCGGACCACAGAATGTTGATTGCCACGACAACCGCCAACAGCGGATCAAGAAACCACCACCCCGTCACAAGCGCAAGCACGATCCCTGCCCCCACCCCGGCAGACGTCACAACATCCGAAACAAGATGCCTGCCATCCGCCACCAAAGCAGGCGATTTCTGCTTGCGCCCGCGCGAGATCAGAACCCATGCCCAAAGCGCGTTGATAATGGTCGCGCAAAGGTTCACGAGAATCCCTGCAACCGGCGCTTCAAGGGCCACGGGCTGCATAAAGCCCTGATAGGCTTCGTGAAGGATCAGCAATGCCGCCACAATAATAAGCACCCCTTCCAGAACAGCGCTGAAAAATTCGGCCTTGTGGTGGCCAAAGGGGTGTTTGTCATCTGCAGGGATCGCCGCGATACGGATCGCGATGAGTGCCGCGAATGCGGTCGCAACGTTTACAATACTTTCCAATGCATCCGACAAAAGCGCGACCGAACCGGTCATCCAATAGGCAAAGGTTTTGAGGCCGAGGACCGCAAAACCGATGATAATACTACCCATCGCAAGTTTGATCGTCGTCATGTCGCAGATTCTCACTATCGGTGGGGCAAAGGATGGAGGGGGCGTGTTATGCATATGCGGTTTTCCATTCAACATATATTTCCCCCGAATAGGTCAGAAATTTACGGCGGCTCACTGCCCGGGCCTCCCGTAAAAGTGATTGGAGTGTCCTGTGGGCCGTGTTCAGTGTCGGGGCAAACGGCAGTGGTTGGCTGTGCTTTCCATTCTGCCACAAAAAGCGAACCACAAAAGGATTACATGATGCGCTTTGTTATGGCCTTTCTCGCGGCTTGGGCTGCTCACGGGGTTGCGGCACAAGATTGCGGGCCGGATGCCCCCTGCGAGATCGAAAATGGCAGCTACTATTTGAAGCTTCCCGAAGGTGAAGGACCCCACCCTGTTATGCTGTGGTTCCACGGTGCCAACAGCAACGGATCGTCGATCCATCGCGGCGGCGGATTGCAAAAGGATTTTCTGGATCAAGGCTATGCCCTGCTTGCCCCCAATGGGCAGACCCGCGAAGGACGCGGGCCGTCGCGGTTCTTTTTTCCGGGTCGGGATGGTTCGGGCCGCGACGATGTGGCGTTTACCTTTGAGGTTCTGGCCGCAGCACAACAACGCGGTAATCTGGACACAAGCCGGCTTTATGCTTCGGGGTTTTCTGCGGGCGGATCAATGGTTTGGTTGCTGGCCTGTGAGGCAGGCGACAAGTTGCAAGGCATGGTCAGCGTTGCAGGTGCCCTGCGCGTTCCCAACGCCACAGATTGTAGCGGGTTGGAAGGCTTGCCGGTGATGCAAGTGCATGGCTGGGCTGACAATCAAGTGCCGCTGGAAGGCCGTGCCATCCGCGACTGGCACCAAGGTAGCGTCTGGACCGCGCTGGAGCGTGCCCGCGCAGCGAACGGCTGCCGGTCACATCCCGACGAAATCGAAGTGGGCGAGACATACCGCACTCGCACGTGGGAGGCATCCTGCACGGGCGCGCCGGTGCGCATTGATCTGCATGATGGTGCCCACGGCCTGCCCCAAGGCTGGACCACCCGCGCCCGCGTGTTTCTCGAAGGCGGACTAGCGGAATAATCCGGCCCTGCCCGCACAAGCTGACATTCCCCTGACAGAGGCAAAGCAGCCCTATGCGCCCTTAAGCGCCATTGGAAAAGTGAAACGGCGACCTCGAAAGTCGCCGTTTCCTGAAAAAATAAACCACCCGCAAAGGATGGCTAACGCCTTATCTTTCGAACACAAACCGGATTGTGACGGGCGTTACGCGCGTAATGTCTTCGAGGTTCGCAAGCTGTTGTAAAATGTCGATACCTGCATCAATGCCAAGGTCTTCGGTCGTCAGCATGACCATGTCATTTGTTGTGACCATCACGCTGCGCGCGGATGTGCGAACGACAAACAATTCGGTAGATACATCTACATCCTGACCCAGAAACGACAGCACAGCGTCCATTTCAATAATGTCAGATTTACCCGGGCGCAGAGATTTAAACTCTGCCATGTCGATCGTTCCGGTCAAAGTAGCCGTTGGCGCGCCCGCAAAAACATGCTCGCCCAGCCGTTCATTCCGAATATCAATATTTGTCGAAACGCCCGTAAGCGGGATTTCAACGACGACATTGCCATCACGCGATACCGTCCCGTTCAGGCCTTCAAATGTATGGACCTCACCGATGTTGTGGTTTTTGACGGATCCAAATGCCAGACGGGATGTATCCGGGTTTAAGGTCCAATCCTGTGCCAATGCCCCCGTGGCTGTCAGGCAGAGTGCGAATGCGGCGCTAAGTAAAGTTCTTGTCATCTGGTCCTCCAAAAATTGATCGCCCGTAGCTTTTGAACCGGGTCATGATAAGAACACGCCACCTTTAGGATTTATTCGCCTCAAATGACCAAAATTTCTGAAAACACTGTGCGGAACGCAATCGTAGCCTCGCTGCCGTCCCTTTGGCGATTTGCAATGTCTTTGTCTGGCCGAACCGACATAGCCGACGATTTGACCCAGACCACGTGTTTGCGCGCACTCGAACGTGTGGATCAGGTTTATGACACGAATGGTACGACGCGGTGGCTCATGACCATCTGTCGAACAGTCTGGTACAATGAAAAACGCGCACAGGCGGTTCGCAAAACGCAATCACTCGATGGATCGGTCGGCGCAGACATCGCGTCAGATATTTTGCCGGTGGAAACGAATATTTTCCTCGCTGAAGTGTTATCAGAGGTAATGCACCTGCCCGAGGCACAAAGAAGTGTTGTGGTACTGGTTCTTGTCGAAGGCTACGCGTATCGTGAAGCAGCAGAAATTTTGGATATCCCGATTGGCACCATCATGAGCCGCCTTTCGTCCGCACGTAAAACACTCGGAAACCGTTTTTCTGACGGCTCCGCCACATCGAAGCAGAAAGTCACGCAATGAGCTTCAGCGACAGCCAGCTACGCGCATACATTGCCGGCAACTTGCCACCCGATCACGCATCTGCCCTTGAGGAACAGATCGCCGATGATCAGGAGCTGGAAGCACGGCTGCTTGCGTTTGACAGGGAACAGGCTGCCCCAATTCGTGACGCTTTCATGTCTGCCCCTTCGCCTGACCACATCGCTGGACTGGCTGCCGCACTTCCCGCGGCGAAACCACGTAAAATGATCGGGGCAAATTTTGCAAAGATCGGCTTTGCCGCATCCACTTTGATCGCCGCCATTCTTTTGGGTGTTCTTATCACGAACCGCCCCGGCACCGCCAAGACATGGCGCGAACAGGTCGCGATTTATCAAGCACTCTACGTCACGGACACCCTGTCACATATTGCGCCCGATCCTACAGTTCTATCGCAAGAGCTTGAACGTAGCTCTGCCGCATTGGGCCGCTCCCTTGATATCGACGCTGTTCGTAATCTGGATGGCCTGAGTTTGTTGCGCGCACAGGTTCTTGGATTTAATGACACGCCACTGGTGCAAATGGCCTATCTGTCTGAAAATGGTGTGCCAATCGCCTTATGCGCGGTCCACATTGGTTCAGATCCGCAAGCGGGCGTAAGGGCCGAAGTTCTTTCTGGCCTGCCATCTGTTTCTTGGTCAGACGGCCAGTTCAGCTATATGATCGTTGGCGACATTGCCCCATCCCGCCTCGAACGGATGGCGCAGGGGCTTCAGAACACCCTGTAATGCCTGCTCAACCTCGTAAAACGGATACTTGGAAGCAGAGGGCATTCGCCTGTCTTCCAAATAAAAACCGGCGGTGAGAGCCCCACCGCCGGTTGATTTTTCCCTTTCAAACGGTTGCCCGTTTGCAGAGTGAACCGCTGCGGATTACTCCGTTACGGTGACTTTCTTCATCACATCGGGCTGACCAATCACGGCACCATTGCCGCCGGTGCCCAATTTGATCGCATCCACAACGTCCTGACCACCAGTCACACGGCCAACGACCGTGTATTGACCGTTCAGAAAGGGCGCTGCGTCGAACATGATGAAAAACTGGCTATTGGCGGAGTCGGGGCTTTGCGCCCGTGCCATGCCAACCACGCCCTTTTCAAAAGGCACATCCGAGAATTCGGCCTTGAGGTCAGGCAAGTTGGACCCGCCTGTGCCTGCGCGGCGCAGGTCTGCGCCGAGACGGCCGTTTTCCACATCGCCCGTTTGCGCCATGAAGCCGTCGATCACGCGGTGAAACACCACGCCGTCGTATTGGCCTTCTGCCGCAAGTGTTGCGATCTGTTTAACGTGTGCAGGTGCCACATCATCGAGCAGGTCGATGGTGATCATGCCATTCGCCTCGCCTTCGACCTCGATCTGGAGGCCGGTAGCGGCGGCGGGGCCTGCGATCAACGCGGCAAGGGCTGCGCTTGCTGCGAGCTTACGCATCTGCTGCAACCTTAACGCTGATCATGCGATCAGGGTTGGCAGGTGGCTCGCCTTTGGCGATGGCGTCAACATGTTCCATGCCGGAGATCACGTTGCCATAGACAGTGTACTGACCATTGAGGAAGTCATTGTCTTTGAAGTTGATGAAGAACTGGCTGTTGGCCGAGTTCGGGTTGGCCGAACGTGCCGCACCAAGCGATCCGCGTGCGTGGGGCAGTTTGGAGAATTCTGCGGGCAGATCGGGCATGTCGGAACCGCCTGTGCCTGCGCGGCCGGGGTTATAGTCTTTTTCCATGTTGGCGTGCTGCACATCGCCGGTCTGGGCCATGAAACCGTCGATGACGCGGTGGAAGGCCACGTTGTCATAGGCGCCAGCGCGTGCGAGCTCTTTCATGCGCGCGGTATGGGCAGGTGCCACATCGGGCAGCAGCTCGATGGTGACAGTGCCGCCTTTGAGCTCCATCAGGATTGTGTTTTCCGGGTCTTTGATCTCGGCCATGCCGCTCTCCTTCATAAAATCTTGGCCACTACCTAAGGCTCGGCGACACAATTGCCAAGCGGGTGCATTGACCCGAGGCGAGATAACGGCAAAACAATTGGTGAAGTTTACGCAAAAATCGCAAGGGAACGGATCACATGGGCTGGAAAACACTCGACGATATGGATGTCAGCGGCAAACGCGTGCTGGTGCGGGTGGATATTAACGTGCCTGTTGAAGGCGGCAAAGTGACAGACGCCACGCGGATCACGCGGATTGTACCGACGGTGCAGGATATTCTGGCAAAGGGCGGCACGCCTGTGCTGCTGGCGCATTTCGGGCGCCCCAAGGGCAAGGTCAATCCGGATATGAGCCTGGGCCAAGTGCTCCCTGCCCTGCGCGACGCGCTGGGGCGTGAGGTGACTTTTGTGGAAGCCTTGGAGGACGTTGCCGCGGCACAAGGCGACGTTGTGCTGGTCGAGAACATCCGCTTTCACGCGGGCGAAGAGGCAAATGACCCCGAATTTGCCAAACGTCTGGCGGCACTGGGCGATATTTACTGCAACGACGCCTTTTCCGCCGCACACCGTGCGCATGCATCAACCGAAGGCGTGGCACAGCATCTGCCGTCTTGCGCGGGCCGTTTGATGCAAGCAGAGCTATCTGCGCTGGAGGCAGCGCTCTCCTCACCCGAGCGACCCGTGGGCGCGGTTGTTGGTGGTGCAAAAGTATCAACCAAGATCGCCCTGCTGGAAAATCTGGTAAACCGTCTGGACCTGCTGGTCATCGGCGGCGGCATGGCCAACACGTTTCTGGTCGCCCAAGGCGCGCAATTGGGCGCGTCACTGTGCGAGGATGATTATCTCGATACGGCGCGCGATATCATGGCGCAGGCTGACAAGGCCGGTTGCCGCGTCCTGCTGCCCGTAGACGGGTTGGTCGCACGCGAATTCAAAGCGGGTGCAGAGCATACGGTTGCACAATTGGGGCCAGATACCGTGCTGGAGGCGGATCAGATGGTACTTGATGCGGGCCCCGAGACGGTAAAGCTGGTGCATCTGGCCTTTGAAGGGCTGAAAACGCTCATCTGGAACGGCCCACTGGGCGCATTCGAGATTGCCCCGTTTGATACCGCTACGGTTGCAGCGGCCCAACATGCGGCGGCATTGACCACGCAAGGCACGCTCACCTCGGTTGCGGGTGGCGGCGATACTGTTGCAGCACTTAATCAGGCAGGCGCATCCGAGGCGTTTACCTATATCTCCACCGCCGGTGGCGCATTTCTGGAATGGATGGAGGGCAAGGAGTTGCCCGGCGTTGCAGCGCTCGGCGGGTAATCGCGCCCTGATCAGCAAAAAAATTCCACAAGTGATTCGATAAGGGATTCCCTTTGCGAATCACTTGTGACATAGTGATTTCATCGCCCGACAAGAGGCGAATTATTGAGCAGATCATACAGGCATCCTATCATGAGCAAACCCAGCCTCGGGCCGCTACTTTTCTTTGCTATCGCCTTTGCGCTGAGCCTGTATTTCATGTTTGCGGCGATTCAGGGCGACTTCGGCCTGTTTCGCCGCGCAGAAATCCTTGCCGAAGCTGACGCCTTGAACGCCCAACTCGACGAGGTTCGCACCGAAGTCGCGAAAATGGAAAACCTCACCCTGCGGTTGTCTGATGATTATCTGGACCTTGATTTACTGGACGAACAGGCCCGTTCGGTTTTGGGTATGGTCCGTTCCGACGAAATCGTGATCCGTTAAGCATCACAGCAAACCCAAAAAACACGCGGAACTGCGCCTTCGCGCTTTATTTGTGCCGCTCTCGCCATTGACGACCCCATAGGCTACCCTTTAGTTTAACGTTAAACTATTTCTCATATCCGCGCCGGATATGTAACGGGAGGAGCGCCTAATGGCAGCTAAGAAACCGAGCGGCAAATCAGCCAAATCCAATGTCTCTGCAGAAGAGCTTACCGCGTATTACCGCGACATGCTGCTGATCAGGCGGTTTGAGGAAAAAGCGGGCCAGCTATACGGCATGGGCCTGATCGGCGGGTTTTGCCACCTTTATATCGGACAAGAAGCGGTTGTTGTCGGCCTAGAGGCCGCAGCCAAGGAAGGCGACAAGCGCGTCACATCCTACCGCGACCACGGTCACATGCTGGCCTGTGGCATGGACCCCAACGGCGTAATGGCCGAACTGACAGGCCGCGAAGGCGGCTATTCCAAGGGCAAAGGCGGCTCCATGCACATGTTCTCGAAAGAGAAGCATTTCTATGGCGGCCACGGCATTGTTGCGGCGCAGGTTCCATTGGGTGCCGGTCTGGCCTTTTCGGACAAGTATAAAGGCAACGACAACGTCACCTTTACCTATTTCGGCGATGGCGCGGCCAACCAGGGCCAAGTGTATGAAGCCTATAACATGGCCGAAATCTGGGATCTTCCAGTGGTTTTTGTCATTGAAAACAACCAATACGCGATGGGTACCTCGACGAAACGCTCGACCCACTCCAACAGCTATTGGGAACGTGGCGCAGCCTACGGCATTCAAGGTGAAGAAGTGGACGGCATGGATGTGCTGGCCGTCAAGGAAGCCGGCGAAAAAGCTGTGGCACACTGCCGCGCGGGCAAAGGTCCCTACATTCTGGAGATCAAGACATACCGCTATCGCGGCCACTCCATGTCGGACCCAGCCAAATACCGCACACGCGAAGAAGTGCAGAAAATGCGCGACGAGCGTGACCCGATCGAACAGATCCGCAGCATGTTGCTGACCGGCAAACACGCCACCGAAGACGACCTCAAAGCGATCGACAAAGAGATCAAGGCCATCGTCAACGAAAGCGCCGAATTCGCCAAAGAGAGCCCCGAGCCGCATCTTGATGAGCTGTGGACCGATATTTACGCCGATGAAATCCCGCAGGAGGCTTGAGACATGGCTACTGAAATTCTAATGCCCGCCCTGAGCCCAACCATGGAAGAAGGCACGCTGGCCAAATGGCTGGTCAAGGAAGGCGATACTGTCTCCTCTGGTGACATCATGGCCGAGATCGAAACAGATAAGGCCACGATGGAATTCGAAGCCGTTGATGAAGGCACCATCGGAAAAATCCTGATTGCCGAAGGCACCGAAGGCGTCAAAGTTAACACCGCCATCGCTATTCTGCTCGAGGAAGGCGAAAGCGCGGATGACATCGACACCGCTGCCCCTGCCAAGGAAGCAAAGAAAGAAGCGGCCCCCGCAGAGGCAAAAACCGACGACGCGCCCCCTGCAGAGGGCCACAATCACCCCGCACCTGACACGTCGCCCGATTGGCCCGAGGGGACAACGCTCAAGCAACAGACCGTGCGCGAAGCGTTGCGCGACGGCATGTCCGAAGAGATGCGCCGCGACGAGGCTGTCTTCATCATGGGTGAAGAAGTTGCCGAATATCAGGGTGCTTACAAGATCACCCAAGGGATGCTGGATGAATTCGGTGCGAAACGCGTCATCGACACACCAATCACCGAACACGGCTTTGCCGGTATCGGTGTGGGTGCCGCCTTTGGTGGGCTCAAGCCGATTGTTGAATTCATGACCTTCAACTTTGCCATGCAGGCAATGGACCAGATCATCAACTCGGCCGCCAAGACATTGTATATGTCCGGTGGCCAGATGGGTGCGCCAATGGTGTTCCGCGGCCCGAACGGTG
This sequence comes from Sulfitobacter sp., assembly GCF_039977885.1. Classification (GTDB taxonomy): domain Bacteria; phylum Pseudomonadota; class Alphaproteobacteria; order Rhodobacterales; family Rhodobacteraceae; genus Sulfitobacter. The sequence continues at coordinate 178,326 of NZ_JBDWCI010000003.1, read as the reverse complement.
CCGCCGCCCGTGTGGGTGCGCAGCACTCTCAGGATTACGCCGCATGGTTCATGCAGGTGCCCGGCCTCAAAGTGGTCATGCCCTACTCTGCCTCAGACTATAAAGGTCTGATGAAAACCGCGATCCGCGATCCCAACCCCGTGATCTTCCTTGAGAATGAAATTCTCTATGGTCGCACATTCGATGTGCCGGAGATCGACGACTATACAGTGCCGTTTGGCAAGGCGCGCATCTGGCGTGAAGGCGACGATGTGTCGATCGTCAGCTTCGGCATCGGCATGACTTATGCATTGGAAGCCGCAGACAAGCTGGCCGAAGAAGGCATCATGGCTGACGTCATCGATCTGCGCACCATCCGCCCGATGGACATCCCAGCGATTCTGGAATCGGTCAAAAAGACAAACCGTCTGGTGACTGTCGAAGAAGGCTGGCCTCAAGGTTCCGTCGGTAGCTACATCTCGTCGGTCGTGATGCAGGAAGCGTTCGATTACCTCGACGCGCCTGTGATCAACTGCACCGGCAAGGATGTACCCATGCCTTACGCGGCCAATCTTGAAAAACACGCACTCGTGACGACCGACGAAGTAATCGCCGCCGTCAAACGCGTTACATATAAATAAGGAGCGGACAAAATGCCTATTGAAATTCTCATGCCCGCCCTGTCACCCACTATGGAGGAGGGTACGCTGGCCAAATGGCTGGTCAAAGAAGGCGATACCGTCTCCTCCGGCGATGTAATGTGCGAGATTGAAACCGATAAGGCCACGATGGAATTCGAAGCCGTGGACGAAGGCACCATCGGGAAAATCCTGATCGCCGAAGGCACAGAAGGCGTTAAGGTAAACGCCGCGATTGCTGTGCTTTTGGAAGATGGCGAAAGCGCGGATGATATCGGTGCTGCCCCTGCGGCCAAGCCTGAAGCGAAAGCCGAAGCAAGCGTCGAAGAAAAGGCAGAAGCGCCCAAAGCGGCCCCTGCCCCTGCTGCGCCGTCAAAACCTGACGGGAGCCGCATTTTCGCCTCACCTCTGGCCCGCCGCATTGCAGCGGATAAAGGTATTGATCTGGCTGGTGTCAAAGGCTCCGGCCCCCATGGCCGGATTGTCAAAGCCGATGTTGAAGGCCTCAGCAAATCTGACGCGCCCAAAGCCGCCGCAGCCCCTGCTTCTGCAGCGCCCACAGCAGCGGCAGCCTCTAGCCCCTCCGGCGATGCGATTGCCAAAATGTACGAAGGCCGCGAATACGAAGAAATCGCCCTCAACGGTATGCGCAAAACCATCGCTGCGCGCCTCACCGAGGCCAAGCAGACCGTGCCGCATTTCTACCTGCGCCGGGATATCCAGCTCGACGCGCTCATGGCCTTCCGCGCCCAGCTCAACAAACAGCTTGAGCCACGCGGCGTGAAGCTGTCGGTCAATGACTTCATTATCAAAGCCTGCGCTCTGGCGCTCCAACAGGTTCCCGATGCGAATGCGGTCTGGGCCGGAGACAAAGTGTTCAAGCTCAAACCATCGGATGTGGCCGTTGCCGTCGCAATCGAAGGCGGCCTGTTCACACCGGTCCTGCAAGACGCAGAAATGAAATCACTTTCCGCTCTCTCGGCAGAAATGAAAGACCTCGCAGCCCGCGCCCGTGAACGCAAACTGGCCCCTCATGAGTATCAAGGCGGCAGCTTTGCCATCTCGAACCTTGGCATGTTCGGGATCGACAACTTCGACGCTGTCATTAACCCGCCCCATGGTGCGATCCTTGCAGTCGGCGCAGGCAGCAAAAAGCCTGTTGTTGGCGCAGACGGCGAATTGGCTATTGCCACAGTGATGTCCGTCACCCTGTCAGTCGACCACCGCGTGATCGACGGCGCAATGGGTGCCGAACTGCTAAATGCTATTAAGGACAACCTCGAAGCGCCAATGACGATGCTGGCCTGATATTTCTTCTAGCCAGAAATACTCTGGGGAGTGTGAGGGGCAAAGCCCCTCGCCCTTGCTACTAAAGAGGACTTCCTCAAACAAAAGAAGCCGGAGCAATGCTCCGGCTTCTTTCAATTCACAATTTCCGCCTTCACATATCCAAAGGCCGGGCCATCTAAGCCGTCCAAGGCCCCAATAGCTGGTTCATCGAAATTGACGGGTGATCACACCCCGCTTCCCCGACGATCTTTGCAGGTATCCCGGCAACAGTCTTGCATTTCGGCACTTCTTCCAGAACCACCGACCCTGCAGCAATACGGCTACAATCGCCCACTTTGATATTGCCAAGCACTTTCGCGCCTGCCCCGATCAAAACGCCATTACCGATCTTGGGGTGGCGATCCTGTTCTTCCTTGCCTGTCCCCCCGAGGGTCACAGAGTGCAACATCGACACGTTATCGCCAACGACCGCTGTCTCGCCAATTACGATGGAATGCGCGTGGTCTATCATGATCCCCATGCCGATCCGCGCACCCGGATGAATATCCACACCAAAAATTTCCGAAACCCGCATCTGAAAGAAATAGGCCAGATCACGATGGCCATTGCGCCACAGGTAATGGCCGACGCGGTACGCCTGAATGGCCTGATACCCTTTGAAATACAAAATTGGCTGCAACAGCCGGTGGCATGCAGGGTCGCGTTCAAACACAGCAACCAGATCCGCCCGCGACGCAGCTACCAACTCGGGCTCGGCGGCATAGGCTTTATCGACAACCTCACGCAGAACCATCACCGACATCTCGTTCGAGGCCAGTTTTGCCGCAATCCGGTATGACAGCGCCTTATCCAGCGTCGCATGGTGCAGGATCGTAGCATGTACAAATCCGCCGATCAGCGGCTCATCCGCTACGGCCTGGGTCGCGTCACGCTTGATCTGATCCCAGACCGGATCAACGGTGGCGATTTGACTATGAGGGTTGGCCATATGAACGGCTCCTTTGTACAGGCTTGCAGCCTATATTTAGCACAGCCGCGCCACATGCAAACCCGCGGCACCTAAAAAGTCAAAGTTTTCTACCGCAGCGCCAGCGCGCTACGGCCGCCAGAACAATTTCGATCCCCAGACAAAGCTCTGCCCCGCCCAGCGCTTTGGATCGTGCCCCAGACCAAGCCAACGCCACAGAGCCTAGCCGCCCATCGCCCCACTCGGGGTGCAATTTCCCCAAACGTTTAACGCATTTGTCAGCAACATGCGCGCGCCACAGCAAAAGGTCGCAAAAGCGTTCCCGCTGTGGCACCGGCATCCCCAGAACAGCGCGTGCCGCGTGCTGCAAATCAGCTAGGCCGATCTGTCTCACAGAGAGGTAACCTCATGCTGTTTGAATGGGCCGGTGCCAAAGCTGGCCGATATCTGCGCCACCGCGACTGAAAAGGGCGTCTCGGCACCATCAACAACACGGCTTGCCGCCGGATAACTATACACAGGGGCCCGGACCACCTCTTCGCGCAGGATTTCGTCATCCTTCAGGATTCGCACAACATAGGATTCACTCTCTTCTCCCAAAGGGACCTCAACGGCATCCCACGAGTCGCCATCCGTGCGTGTCCGCCTGATCCATGACACCGACAACGTCCCCTCCGCATCCAGTGTGGTCCTTACATGCGCGGGCGCATAAGGCCGTAAGCCGTTCCCGTCAAAGGCTTCTTCGAACTGTCGGTAGGATGGATCATCCAAAGGGCGCGCAGCAGGTCCGATGCGATAATTCTGCGCAACGCCACGCAAGTTCCGGCTGAGTTCAATCTGAGTCGGCACAGAGTCCAGCAGCACAAACTGCGATCCTTCCGGCCAGACATCCGGCATGATCCCGTCCGATCCCGCCTGCCCTCGCAGACGTTCGCCCAGCTGGTATGTTTGCGGCCCAACCAAAGTTGCCGTGCGAAACTGGAACACTTCCCAATTGCCGCTGCTACCATCCCCGATCGCCGCCAGATTTGCACCCGACAAAAGAGCTGCTTCATCCACAGTCTCAAGCGTACCGCTTATCAACCGCACCTGCAGCGGCTCTCCGTGATCATAGCGTCCTGCGCTGGCGCGCAACATATCTGTCTGCGTGGTCCCGATCGTCGCGCGGATAGGCAAGACAGTGTTCAAGCTATAATTCTGGTCGGTGAGGCTTGAATATAGCGCAACGCTCCCCGGCCAAGGGTTCGCCGTCACCGCGATATGGGGCGCATAAGGCACCTCTTCACCGCTGAGCAAAGGCAGGTCCAGAAACAGCGGATAGACAGGCAGCGGAGCCACAAAGCTGCGTATTTTCACCAGATCATCAACAAGCGGTGACGGATCATAAACCCCGGGATCCACCCGCACTGCCTCGATCTGTTGATATTCCGCCTGATCCACACGGTCGACACGGTAAAGCGATCCACCCTCACCCTGATCCGCTGGTAAGGAGACAATATCACCAGCGCGCACCGGCATCTGCGATGGCGGCAGTGCGAATTGTATCGTTTCACGCGCGATACGCGCTTCATTCAGCCAACGCTCGGCAACCTGTCGCCCTTCGGTTCGCGTCAGCAGCATCGAGAATTCCGATGTAGCAACCGCATGGGTCTGTTCGTCCGGCAACACCGCCTCTTCGGATATCACGTCAAAGCTGGCGTCAGCCTGTACAAACCGCACCCGCACGCGGCCGGACAGTGAAGCATCCGCCTCACGCACCTGTACGGTGGTTCCGTCCAGATCACCGCTGACGGCGAACTGCTGCGGATCAAGCGGGGTCTCGCGCAGGCCGTCACGCATACGGAATACCAACTTCCCATCACGTTCAATTGCGTCAAACCCGTAGCGCACCATCAAAGGCTGCAACGAGGCCCGCGCGTCGCTTATATCTGTCACCACATAGCCACGTACCACGCCATACAGCCCGCTTGTGTCTATCTCTTCGACACCGGCACGCGCGCAAATCTCGGCCACAACAGATGCCAGACTCCGCGAGGATGTGCGCCCGTTCACCCAATGGCCGCGCGCATAGCTTGCCCCATCACTCCACAGATCGTCCGAGTTTGGAAAAAAAGGATAGGGCCGGACGTCCCACGCCCATACAAAGGCACGGCCCATGTCGATCATCGGGCCTTCATATTCGATGCCTTGGGGGTTGTTCTCTTCTTGTGCCCAATAGTCGACCATCGCGCGTAGATATTGCATCTGGATCAAATCGTCCCGTGCACCATCCGAATGATGCGGCAAGCTACTCTCGGACGAGCGTAGATCGACGAATTTGTTGGGTTGGTTTGTACCTTTATCAACGGCAGCACAGCCATATTCCGTAAACCAGACCGGCTTGAGGCCCGGCACCCAGAGCGTTGGCTCATTTGCGCGTTCACCGTCTATCCGGTCATGGTGCAAATTGCTCCACCAATTGCGGATGTCCTTATAGCGGTAAATCCACGGCTCATCATACTCCCCATCTGTGATGGGCGTCCTGATCTGCGCCTCGCGTTCTTCGGGGGAGCCGTAATACCAGTCATAGCCTTCTCCCCCCTCAATGTTGGATTGAAGATAGCCAAGGTTATAAATCGCATCCCAGTCCTGCGCATCCCTGTGCGCCACACCATCCCGCCAATCGGACAAGGGCATATAGTTATCAATCCCGATAAAATCGATTTCGGGATCGGCCCAAAGTGGATCCAGATGGAACAGACGGTCGCCTGTACCGTCCTGCGGCTGATAGCCGAAATATTCGCTCCAATCCGCTGCATAACTGATCTTGGTCTCAGGGCCCACAATCCTCCGCACATCAGCCGCTAATGTGCGGAACGCTTCCACCGCAGGGAAGCTGTTTCGCGCCGACCGAATTTGCGTCAGCCCCCGCATTTCGGAACCGATGCAGAATGAATCCACACCCCCCGCTTGAACGCAAAGCATCGCGTAATGCAGGATAAACCGACGCAAGCTCCATTCCTGCGGCCCGTTATACTGCACATGCCCATCCTCGACCCTGAAGTCAAAGACCTGCGCCGCGCCAAAAAACGCAGCGACCTCATCTGCCGCAGCCAGCGTAGTGTCAGTGGACCCGCCCATACCCGGCGCAAGGCTTGTGGTAATACGCCCGCGCCATGGCAACGCAGGCTGTCCTTCCTCTCCGGTATAGGGGTTGGGTAAATTATTACCCTCCGTTTGATCCATCAGGATGAACGGGTAAAACATCACCGCCTTGCCATCTGCATTCATTGCCTGAATGGCTTCGACGACAGATCTATCCGCTGGCGTCCCACCGTAAATGGGGCGGTCATCCTCTCCGGATGCAATATGCTCGGCGGTATCCCGTCTAAGGCCGGAAACCAGCCACGGCATCTCGTCTCCGTCGAATTCGGGGTCCTCGACCTTTGGCCGCACGGTACACTCCCCCGCCCTCAGATCAGAACCGAACCAGGAAACAACAAGCGACGCAGCTTGTAATTCCGGCAATTCATCCCCCAACGCCTCCAGTGATGTCGAAAAATCCGTCTTGCCAGAAGGAGAATTAATATTCGCACTCCAGCGCGCCTGATTGCCGCCCTCATAGCTGACAGGCGTTGTCGCTAATGAGTATTCACCCGTACCGGGGATCAATGCGACGCCCTGCACACCATATGACAACGCATGGCTTGCCCCCTGCGTGCCGCGCTGCTCCGGGCGGATGACCTCGAATGTGAGTTGCGGTATGCGGTTACCAAAACCTTGTAGGGCCAGCGCCTCGATCACAACATAGGCTGTTCCGCGATAGGCAGGCACAAGGCCGGTTCCCTCGATCGCTTCCATCAGCGGGTCAGGTTCCTGATCCATGCTGCCCGTATAGACTGTCAAATTCAGATCATCAGGCGCTATCTCTTCTCCATCCGCCCAAACACGGCCCACGCGGATGATCTCGCCTTCACATAGCGCGATGGCCAGATTCACGGAATAGCTATATTCGGTGGTTTTAGGCTGCGAGGAGCTGCCTTTGCCGCCTCCGCTGGTATTGGTCACCTCTGTGAAATCTGAGGTCCAGATTATCTGCCCGCCCAGACGCATACGCCCATAGACTTGGGGCATCGGATCGCCCTCGCCCGCACTGGTCAGACGAAAACGGTCAACCTTGCCCGTCTCGACCGCCTGCGCGCCACTGCCAAGTATTTTCTGATCCACAACACGGCCCAAAGTAGCCCCCACAGCCCGCCCGATCGCAACGGAGGACAACCCCGCAAGCGTCCCGCCGACAGAGCCGCCAATGGCAGCACCGGCTGCTGAAAAAAATATCGTCGCCATCAGGTGTCCTCCTTGGGAAATTCAAAACACGACACGACCCGACGCCGCCACGGCGCATTTAACGCGCTCTCGACCACGCCATGTCGCGCATAGGCATGCACAAACCGCACAACAGGATCGGTCTGGGACACAATCCCCAAATGTTTGGCCACTGCCCCGTGGCGCATGCGAAATAACAGCACATCACCTTGCGCCATCTCGCTCACCGGTTTGGCCGTCAGATGTCTTGTGGCAGCGTCCCACAGACGCTCCTCGCCTTGCGGTTCAGACCAGTCCATCGAATAGGCAGGTACGGCCTCAGGTTCATTCCCATAGATTTCACGCCACACACCACGCACAAGACCCAGGCAATCGCTTCCCGCACCGCGCACGGCACATTGATGCACGTAAGGTGTGCCTATCCAGCCCCGCGCTGCCGCACTGATCTGTGCCCCGCTCATCTCAAGGACCCGCCTGTGTTTGCATTGCCGCTACTGGGCACAGCCACCACCCAGTCTTCGGTCGGCAAATCAGGAAAGCCCTGAAAATTCACGAAATTGTTGAACTTACCCTGGCAGGTCTCCATTCTTTTGTCGCACCCCGCCACAACTCGCACCTGCGCCCCGCTCGTAATCTCGCCACGGATCGGCTCCCAAAGCTCGAGCACACGGGTCGTGCCGATGATCCGGTCGGATTTGACCGTCCCCCAAAGGCCAGCCGCAGGCCCGTCCAATATCTCCAACCGGCCCCGCGTGAACCATCCGTCGTCAAAGCCTTTAAAATCTTCCCAAACGAATTTTCGCGCACCTTCAACATTCTGCACAGGCAACGCATAGGAATAGCCGCCTTGCCCCAGATTAAAGCGGCAGGTGCCATCCCCCAGTACCGCCGCACAGGGCTTTTGATACACTCGCCCCAACGGGCGGTTCAGCCCTTCCGTCAACCCGCGTAATTCCGCACGAAATCCGCCATCTGCGCGCGTCAACTCACCCAGATGACCGCGAAAATTCAGCCAATGCTGTGAAGGATCAGCCCAATTGACCAGCCATCCACGTACCTCGGCGCCGTCAAACCGCCCTTGCTCGATCTCGTCCTCGCGCAACGAACTATCCGACAGCGCCCCCAAAGCTTCGGTGTTATCCACCGACAACCCCGTAGATTGCGACAGTGCCAATGCGCTCAGCCCCGTATCCGCGCGAAACTCGAACCCCGCAAAACTGAGCGGCTGATCATGATCCGTGAAGCCGAAAACTGTGCCATCGGTCCGTATAATAGCCCATGCATGGCATACCGTGCTCACCCCGGAGGCCAGATGCGCAGCAAGATCCTCATTGAAAGCAACGCTCATACCCGCACCTCGCGCACCGGAATATCCGGCACCTGACCTGCGTGAAAACTGGCAATGTTGGTAAGAAGGCTATCGCTGTCAAAACGCACAGGGACGTCGAACTCATACCCTGCAAACACACGGGTATCAGGATCAGGCGCATCAAAAAACGTGATCACACCTGTGGTGTTATCAATCGTATAGTCGACAAGCTCCTGTTTGTCGTCCTGTTCCACGGCAAGGACTACACTGCCTGCGACCGGTTTAGTAATTGGCCGCGCATAGGTATGGCTGCCCGAGCGGTATGTTTTGATGAGCTGATATTGCGTCGTGACCCCGTCCCCCAACGCGATCTGCTGATCACCGCGATCAATCTCGGCGGACGGGATGGCAGATTTGTAATCCGACCAGTCCTTCCAGCGAAACCCGTACATCTGACCATAGCGCGCCTCATAGAACGCGATCACCGCCTCAACGTCATCAAGCGACCTTAGCCCAAGCCCCGCATCATAGACGCGGCGCGAATGTGCCCAAGGCGTGTTGCGTTCTTCGAAACCATTGGCCAACGTGACCACATCAACCCGCCGCTGCGGTCCGCCCAACGCACCAAAACTCAGGTTGGCCGGAAATTGCACCTCATGAAAATTCATCGCCTGTCTCCCGCTTATCTATTTCTCTCACCAGCGCTCAACGCGCGGCTCACCTGCGCCGAGATCTGCCCGCGCGAGCGTTGGAAGCCCGCGACATCAGGCGTCGAGATGTTCATGACAATTGTCGGAGACGATGCATTGCTGCCGCCCGCCCGGACACCCAGTTTCCCGTCAGGTCCGCGCGCCAGTGGCATGATTGCTTCAGGGCCGGCCTCTCCCATCACACCCAGCCCCCCGCGCATCCCGAAATGCGTAGCTTGCGACACGACCCCTCCGTCCGCAAAAGGCATCACACGCCCCTGACTGAACGGAGCCCCGTTCGCAAAGGGCAGAATCCCCTGCACCAATCCGGTCACCCCTTGGGTAATCAGGCCCCCAACATGATCAGTCACCGGCTTGATCGCCGCATTATACGCACTGTTGGACAACGATTGCGCAACAGTCGTCAAAGCATCCGACAGTTTGCCCCCATCCAGAACCACATCATCAAACGCCTTGCGCAATCCGCGGCTCAAACCGCGCTCCAATGTGGCCACATCTTTGCCCGTCGCACTCAGCGATGTGCCCATCCGGCGCAGTTCACTATCAAACCCCGATACCAGAACACTCGTCTGCCCCAGCGTTTGGTTCAACGATTGCGCATCTGTCCCGAGATCCTCAAAACCGTCATCATCTATCATCACAGTGATCCTTATTCTTGTCCGGATAAGCCGCCATCAGGGCCGCTAATCCATCACTCAGCATCGGTGAGCATGATGTGTCATTCCCCAACATCAGCCCCAGCTCGGCGGGCGTCAGTGACCAGAAGACATCCGGTGCCAACCCAAGCCCGTGCAGGGCTGCGCGCATCAACGCAGGCCAGTCAAAACCCGCGCTCACGAGGACACCGTAAACGCCCGCGCCAACAGCTCGGCTGCAGCTTGCGCCGCCCGCATCGGCCCACCTTCGATCTCGGCACCGGCAAGCTGATCGGGATCCATCATCGTGCCGCCCCCGCGCAGACCAGCCACCAAAAGCGCCAGCACATCACGCGTGCTAAAGCCGCCTGTCTCAAACCGTTGCACCAGCGCCATCAAAGAGGTCTCGCCCAGATCTTCTTCCAGCTCGGCCAACGCCCCAAGGGTCAGCCGCATCCGGTGATGCTGGCCCTCCACAACCAACATCACCTCTCCCCTCCAGCGGTTCCCCATGATCAACCGGCTTCCGCATCTGTGGTGTCATCCACGACAACCTCGACCACAGGGATGAATTGCAACTCACCCGCCGAAGCCAGCGACAATTCATAAGTCGCCTCGCCATTCAACTGGCCTGCATATTCCAGCGAAGTCACCTGAAACGCGCCCTGCACCGTGCCGAAGTCAGGGATAATCACCTGAAAATTCGGTGTCAGCCCATCAAACAATAACTGTCGCGCGCGTTCGTCTGTCGCCGCGTCACGGAACACACCCGAACCGCTGATCGCGGCAGAGCGGACCCCCGCACCGGCCAGCAGCTCACGCCAGCCGCCTGCACTATCCAGTGCCGTCACATCCACCGCCTCTGCGTTGAAGCTGATCCGCGTTGCACGCAGCCCTGCGATGGTCTCGAAGTTGCCATCGGTGCTCATATCTACTTTGACCAAAAGGTCCTTACCTGCTTGAACAGCCATTTTCGTACTCCTGTAGTGTGCCAAAAGGCGTTGAGAATTAGTCGTCCTGCACCCGCGCCCGGAACCGCAGATCAATCTGGCGACCGCTTGCCCCGTCGATGCGTTGCGCCGCCGCCCTGTCGAAACGCAATGATACCAGCCTCCCGCGGCTCAGTGTCAGCGGCGCATTATGCAGCGCATCGCTCACGGCTGCGGCTACGGCTTTCGCCCCCGAAAACCCCGGGTTTGTGGTGATCACCGACACAGTCAGCACATGCTCTGCACCATCGCCGCTGATGTCGGATGCATCACGCACAGTCTCAGAGCCCAACCGGATATAAAGCTGCGGAAGACTACCCACCGGCACAGCATCATAGATCGCTGTACCCACCAGCCCTGACAGCAGCGCATCAGCACTCAGCGCCTCAAACACCGCGGTCTGCAATGCTCCCGAAATCGCATAGGTCATACCACCAGCTCCTGTTCGGCAAGACAGGTCAGATAGCGCCCCTCGGCGTCCGCCTCTGCCACTGCCTCGATGGCGAAAATCCGGTCCCCTTCGCGAAACCGCTGCTGTGGTGCCGGCCGCTCATCGCTCCCCTCAGGTGCAGCGCGCACAGTAATTTTAAAAGCCATCCGGCTCACAGGTGCGCCGGCCTGCATGGTTTCGCGGCCGCTGCGCGCCGTGACCTGTGCCCATAAAATGCCCAATGGCACCCAACCGCGTATAGATCCGCCCGCCCCATCGCTCAGCATATCGGGGGTCTCCAGAACCAGCTGGCGGTTCAGCCGCGGGGCGCTCATGGTTGCGCTCCGATTGCACCCAATCGCAATGTGCGGAAACGTTCGATCAATGAGGTAACACCAAAAGGCATGCAGCCCCCACCCAATGCCGTGTCATGACGATATTCATAGTAATGCGCCGCCAACATCATCACGGCCTGCTGCAAATCCGCAGGTATATCGTCCCACTCGGGGCCATAGCCTGCCAAAAACCGAACGCTGAACGCGCCGCCTGCCTCGGGCTCCGGCAAAGAGGCAGCAGTCGAACGTAAGCGCGGAGTGTGATTATCCCGCTCCAACCAATACAGCCCTACATCCAGCACCTGTTCGGAACCGCCCCGCGCCACCAACACAACCTTGTCCACTACAGTCACGGGTGCCACCGGCAGCATCACTGTATCCTGTTGTTTCAGCTCGGAAAGAGACAGGGTAAACTCCCGCTCGATCAACACCTTGCCCGTGCGCCCCTCAACAGCAGCCAAGGCCGCCCGCAGGAAGCTCCCCAACACCGCATCCTGAAGCGACGTATCTGAAAATCCTGTGCCCATCCGCAAATGCGCCTTGAATGCCGCCAACGGCAGAACCGCATCCGGTATGTTTGTTTCTTCGATCAACATCCCAAAGCCTCTCTCAACTTCTTTCCATTACCGCCCATCAGACGGCTCCCCTTGACCGGGCGTATGCCCCCCCGCGCATTGTTCGGTCGGAGGGGAGCAGCTAGACAATGCGAAGGCCTCGTCAGGGCACACGCCCGGGCCGGAACAGATGCAAAACCCTGTTCTGGCTTCGGCATGGCGCTTATGCCGTGCCGAATTTCAAAAGCTTGATGGCCGCGAAATCGCTCACATCACCGCCCACACGCTTTGTCGCGTAGAACAGGACATGTGGCTTGGCGCTGAAGGGGTCACGCAGAATGCGCAGATCAGGACGCTCGGCGATGGTATAACCCGCGTTGAAATCACCAAATGCCATGGCCATCGCACCTGCAGATGCATCCGGCATGTCCTCGGCGATAAGAACGGGATAGCCCATCAGACGCGCAGGCTCGCCCGCTGCCAGGCCATCGGTCCACAAGAAACGGCCATCCATATCCTTGAGCTTGCGCACAAGACCGGCTGTCTTGGAGTTCATGACGAAAGAGGCGTTGGCACGGTATTGCGCACCCAGCGCATAAACCACATCCACAATCGCATCTGGTGTGACCTCACCGGCAATGCCCGTCGGCACATAACCCAGATTACCCCAGGCCCAGACGTCATTGTCGACACTCGGATGATCAAGAAAACCCTTTGGCTTGTCCACACCATCACCGTTGATGAATGCACCCGCCTCCGCACGGGCGAATTTGTCCGCAATGCGGCCCGCCAGCCAGCCCTCAATGTCAAAAGCTGAATCGTCCAACAGCCGCTGCGACGCCTTAGGCAGCGCGCTCAGTTCGTGAAGCTGCACAGTGATGCGGTCGATCTGCGGGGTGTCGGTCTCGCCAATCGCCGACGACTCGGTTGCCCACCCCGCGCCCGCATCCGAATGATCCACCAAAACATCATAAGACGTGGCTTCCACATGTACCACGCTCGCAATCGCACGGATCGACGCGGTGGTGTTCAGCACGGATTTCACAATGTCGGAGGTCTGCGGATCAACAAGATATCCACCGTCCGAGTTCACCGCCGAAGACAGCGCCTTGCCCTCCATCTCAAGGCCGCGCAACCCGTCATCATCACCAGTACGCACATAGGCGTTAAAAGCTTTCTGGTGCGGTGCGCCCATATCTGTATCCCCCGCCAAAGGAGTACGCACAGCAGTCAGTGTCTTACGATCCAGCATGGTCATTCGCTCTTCTGTTTGTTGAAGTTTAGTCTCAATATCGGCCTGTAGCCCTTTGAATTGTCTTACAAAGCCACTCACAGCCCGCCGCATATCTTCAGCCGGGGACAAACCCGCAGCATCGTGATTGCTATCACTCATTTCGCGTTCCCTTTTTCTTGCTTGATCAAGGGCATGATTTCGGCTGCCGCCGCATCAAATACCCCCGCCATCTCACGCAGGATCTCTCCCAGCGGCACGAAACCGTCCGCCTTCGCCCCAACCCGCGCACTGGGCAGCATCGGAAAGGTCACTAACGACACCTCCCAAAGCTCCAGTTCCTGCAAGAGCCGTTGGCCCTTGGTATTCTTGGCCGCCTTTACGGTGCGGTAGCCGATGCTCAGCCCGTCGATTGCGCCCGCCTCAATCAACGCGATCGCCTCGCGTCCCTTTGCGACGGATTGCAAAATCCGGCCTTTTACAAACAAACCCTTGTTGTCCTCGCGCACCTCATCCCAAACGCCAATGGGCTGGGCCGGATCATGCTGCCACAACATCTTGACCCCGCGCCCTGCGGCTTTCAGCGCCATCAGGCTTGCGCCATAGGCCCCGCGCTGCACTACGTCATTGCCTTGATCCACCGCGTCAAAAAAGCTGGCGTAGCCTTTGATTTCAACGCCTCCGTCTACCTCTGCGACTTCATCAAACTGCATGAACTTGCGCTCAAGCGCGGGCAAAGCTTCCCCGTTCTCCGCGCTGCGCGCGAAGCTATTTCCACTCATATCCATGGGTAGTCTCCTGTTATTTTCTCACAACACCGGCGGAGGTCGTAGCAAGAAAGACTCTGCCGCCTGCGCAAGGATCACCGCTGCAACCCCGTAAACCGTCAGCCAAAGTCGACGCTCCAACCGCTCCATCATGATTTCAATCCGGTCCAAACGATCCGACAGCATCTCGAAATGGATCTTGCTGATCCGCTCGTGGGCCTGCAGCTGCATCCCCGGTGCGCATTGAAACCGCTCCACCGGCATCTCACTCACCACCGGTCACCGCAGGCAGCCCCAACAGCGCGCGTTTCTCACCTTCCGTGAGGAAATCCGCACCAGCGACCCGTGCCCATTGCGCATCTCGCTCGGCACTCAGCGCTGGCACCTGATCCAGATCTGGCTTCAGCTCCACAACCTCGCCCGTGAACCCCGACAGCCAATGTGCCAACGCCGCCGTTACCCGCGTCGCCAAGGGCAATACCGTCAGCCGGTAAAACGCACGGTGCGCCTCTTGGTAGTTGGCATAGGTTGCATCCCCCGCGATCCCCAACAGCATCGGCGGCACCCCGAACGCCAGCGCAATCTCCCGCGCAGCCGCCTCCTTGGTCTTTTGGAACTCCATATCCGAGGGCGAAAACCCCATCGGCCTCCAATCCAAACCGCCCTCTAACAACATCGGCCGCCCGGCATTGCGCGCCCCCTGGTGGTGGCTCTCCATCTCACTGACAAGGCGGTCATATTGGTCATTGCTCATCGCCCCCTGACCCTCGCCCCCCTTGTAGATGATCGCACCAGACGGCCGCGCAGCATTGTCCAATAGCGCCTTGGACCAGCGCGACGCCGAGTTATGCACATCCACCGCCGTTGCTGCGGCCTGCATCGGGCTAAAGCCGTAATGGTCATCTTGCGGATGGAAGTTTCGCACATGGCAAATCGGCGTGCCTTGCGTAGCATCAAAACGGTGCTTGCGCCCACTCACCGTGTATTCATACGCCACCGGCCACCCATCGGCCCCAGGTACCACAGACATACGGTCCGAGCGCAGAATATGCAGCTCCTGCGGCAGCCCCATACCGCCGCCCACCGCCTCGACATACCCATCGCCAGACAACAGCAACTGCGCATAAAGCGCCTCCAACAGCTCCGCCCGCCCCTGTGCACCATTGGGCCGCGCCATCAGCGCCAATACAGGATGCGTGTCAAAACGCTGCGCTAAATCCTGACACACCAACGGCAAGGCCGCCGCCGCCTCTGCAATCAATTTGACCGACCGGAAACCAACCGGATTACCTGCAAACCCCGTGCGCGTCAGCGACACGGTATCGCGCGGGCTCCACGCCACGCGGCCCGAGGTCTGCACCCCCACCACACGTCCCGTGGCCGAGGCCTTGGCCTCCACCACATCTTCCGTTCCGCGCTTTAGAAAATCAAACACCCGCATCTCCTATGCCCTGATCCGCTGGCCATCCCGCTGCTTGGGTGGCTCGATATGCAATTTGCCACCAAAGATTTAAGTCCAAAGAACCAGAGCGTGCGTTGCATGGTGCATCGCGGCCCAAACAAAAAAGGAGGGCCATTGCCCCCCTTTCAATCCCTCTACAGCGACCGCACCCCCGGCTGTCGCCACTTCGCCGCTGGCTCGATCATCAACTCATGTAAGGCCCAAACAAGCGCATCCACGCGGTCCGGTGATCCGCCCCCCTCATAGCCACGACGGGTCATCCGGCACATTTGATCCTCTAAGCCGTCCAGATCCACCACATGCCGCACCCGCCCCTGTTCATAAAGCGCCGCCACAGGCTCCGCCCGCGCGACCTTACCGCGCGACGCATGCACCCCCTTATAGGGGACCAAAGGATCCACCTGCCGGATCACCTCCCGTACCATCTGCCCCCCCTGATTGACCTCCGCCACCAACCGGTCCGCGCCAAAACGCTCCATCGCGCCCACAGCCGCACGCGCCCAGCCATTCGGCCCAAGCCCCGTTACCGTGCAATCCGCTAACACAAATGCACGCCAGTCCTGCGGCGGCCCGCTGCATTGCACCCCCGCCACCACAATCCCGCATTCATCAGAAGAGACCCCCGATGTGGTCGCAGGGTCCACGGCCACAACAATCCGGTCCAGCGTCGGCACATCAGACACCCGCGCTTTCTCCAACATATCCGAGGTCCACAACGCCCCCTCTGCATCCGCCAGCAATACGCCATCCAGCTCTTGCCGCCCCAAGCGCGTGCCGCGATACCGCGCACGCACCTCTTCCAGAAACGATGCCGCCAGATTGGCGCGGTTGGCCTCTGTGGGCGCATGGGTCACCACCGTCGAGGGGGATTTCAGCAAAGCCTTCAGCACCCCCACATTACGCGGCGTGGTTGTCACACAAACCTGTGGCTGATCACCCAACCGCAAAGCAAACTGCAACATGTCCCATGTTTCTTGGCTTTTCTTCCACTTGGCAATCTCATCCACCCAAGCCGCATCAAACTGCGGCCCGCGCAGCCCTTCGGGATCATGCGCCGAATGCACCGTCGCCACCGCCCCGTTGGGCCAGACCAACCGCTTGCGGCTGGCCTCCCAATCAGGCCGCCGATCCGCAGGCGAACAGGCCAGAATGCCACTATCCCCAAAGATCATAACCTCGCGGACCTGCTCAATCGTTTCCCCCACCAGCGCCACGCGCCGGCAACGTCCCGCATCCAATGGCCGCGCGCCCTCGACCACGCTGCGAACCCACTCCGCACCCGCACGGGTCTTGCCCGCGCCGCGCCCGCCCATAATGACCCACGACCGCCATTCCCCCTCAGGGGGCAATTGATGCGGCATGGCCCAAAAGTCGAATAAGTAAGGGAGAGCACGAAGCTCTCCCTCATCCAGCTCATTCAGGAAACTCTCCTGAACCGATGGAACAGCGGAGCCGATCCAGCTTGCACCCGATATCAGCCCGCGCTTGGTCCATGTCGA
This sequence comes from Sulfitobacter sp., assembly GCF_039977885.1. Lineage (GTDB taxonomy): Bacteria > Pseudomonadota > Alphaproteobacteria > Rhodobacterales > Rhodobacteraceae > Sulfitobacter. The sequence goes on along the minus strand of NZ_JBDWCI010000003.1, from coordinate 161,226 downwards.
GGGCATATCCCCCTCGCACGATCCCCGCTTGTTTATTTCGGCAGTCATTCAGAATTAGCCCCGCTTTTTGACAACGCGCAACGGTCTCGGACAGCTGTGTCACCGTCTTTGACGCTGTAGTTGCATCGATTTCCTCTCCGGTTTTGGCCCGTTCCTTCAGGCTCTCTAATGCTTCTCTCAGCTCGGCGAGCGAGCGGTGAACAGAGGCAAACAACGCCTCTGCTTCCGCCAACTCGTCCAGCGGTGGCACCGGTTGGGTAGTCATATGTTCTCGGTCCTTTCGCTTGGATTCCTCCAATCGAAAGACATGAAAAAGCGGCCCTGACTATGTATCAGGGCCGCTCCCCAAATCTCCTAGCATGGGATCTGGTGTATCATTTAGATTTGAACAAATTCGCCAAGCACCGCGCGTTGCGGCGCAACGGCTTAGTTATTGCCGCTTTGTGCGGCGCGCTCCGCCTCGATCTTGCGCCATTCGGCCACGTTGCGGTTATGCTCGTCCAAGGTCACCGCAAAAGCGTGTCCGCCCGTCCCATCCGCAACAAAGAAGATATAAGGCGTCTCGTCCGGCTGAGCAGCCGCCATCAGGCTGGCACGTCCGGGGTTGGCAATCGGTGTGGGTGGCAAGCCGGGGATGACATAAGTGTTATATTCGGTCTCTGCACGCAGCTCGCTCCGGCGCAAGCCACGGCCCAATACACCCTCACCGCGTGTGATGCCGTAAATCACGGTCGGGTCAGTCTGCAACCGCATCCCTTGATTGATCCGGTTCACAAATACACTCGCCACTTGGCGGCGCTCGTCTGCAACACCGGTTTCTTTTTCCACCAGCGATGCCAGCGTCAGCAAATCTTCGGGGCTGTCGATTGGCAAGTCTTCGTCGCGCGCTTCCCAAGCGGCCGCCAAAAGCGTCTCTTGCGCCGATTGCATCCGCGCAATCAACGACGCACGATCATCGCCCTTGCGCACCTCATAGCTGTCAGGTGCCAACGATCCCTCCGCCGGTGTCGCAGCTACCGTACCTTCGAGGATATCCATGCTTTGCAATGCGTTCACAACTTGCCAGCTGGTCACACCCTCTGCCACAGCAACACGGAAACGCACATCAGCCTCGTCGCGCGTTTCGGTGTATGCTGCGGGTACGGCATCCGTACCGGGCGTGAATTCTGCCAGCTCCGCAAAACGGTTTGTCGCCGGATCCAACTCACGGACCTGCACGCTCACATTATTGACACCCACGCGGTACACAATCTCGGTACCACAAGTGCTTGCACCGCCCCGCGTGATAATATCCACAATGCTCTGCATCGAAGTTTCGGGCTCGACCAAAAAGCTGCCAGCCTTAAGCTGGGACGTCTTTTTCTCGTAATCCGCACCAATCCGAAAGATCGAAGCCGAGCTGACCGCCCCTTGCTCTGCCAGATTTTTGCTCACGCTGCGCATGTTGGTGCCGCTTTTGACCTGCACACAAACCGCCTGTGTCAGCGGCCCGGGCGCGTCATATTCGGACTTCCCCCACATGATGAGCCCGCCCACCAGAAACAGGGCGACCATCAAAAAGGTAATCGCGTTCGCCGCCACATGCCGCCACATTTAGTCGACCTTCCTGAAGATCACACTCGCGTTGGTGCCGCCAAAGCCAAATGAATTGCTCAGCGCGATCTTGATATCGTGCTTGACCGGCGCATTCGGGGCAAGGTTGATCTTTGTCTCAACTGCTGGATTGTCCAAGTTGATCGTCGGCGGCGCGATCTGATCACGGATCGCAAGAATCGAGAAAATACCTTCAGCCGCACCCGCAGCCCCCAGCAAATGCCCGATCGAAGACTTTGTAGAGGACATCACAACGTTCTCCGCATGATCCCCCAACAACCGCTCAACAGCGCCCAGCTCGATCGTATCAGCCATCGTAGATGTGCCATGCGCGTTGATATAATCAATGTCGCTCGGTGCCAGCCCCGCATCACGTACAGCAGCCCGCATTGCGCGCTCGGCCCCGTCACCATCTTCAGATGGTGCCGTGATGTGATAGGCATCGCCCGACATACCATAGCCGATCACTTCGGCGTAAATCTTGGCACCACGCGCTTTGGCGTGCTCATATTCTTCTAGCACCAAAATACCGGCACCCTCACCCATCACAAATCCGTCACGGTCTTTGTCGTAGGGGCGGCTTGCTTTCTTGGGGTCATCCCCCCGCTTGGTGCTCAGCGCCTTACAGGCGTTGAACCCTGCAATGCCGATCTCGCAAATCGACCCTTCGGACCCGCCTGCAATCATCACATCGGCATCGCCGTGCTGGATAATGCGGCTGGCATCGCCAATGGCGTGTGCCCCTGTGGAACAGGCCGTCACGATCGAATGGTTCGGCCCGCGGAAGCCGTAGCGGATCGACACCTGACCCGAAATCAGGTTGATCAGCGCACCGGGCACAAAGAACGGGCTGACCCGCTTGGGGCCTTTCTCGGCCATCATATTGGCGGTGTTGGCAATAGAATTCAGCCCGCCAATACCAGAGCCAATCAACACACCTGTGCGATCAAGGCTCTCGCGGTCCGTCGGCATCCAGCCTGCATCTTCAACAGCCTGCTGCGCCGCCGCGACACCGAACAACACAAAGGTATCAACCTTACGCCGCTCTTTCGGAGCCATGTAGTGGTCCGCGTTGAACGTCCCGTCAGTGCCATCGCCCAAGGGAACTTCACAGGCATATTGCGTCACACAATCCTTCGCATCAAAGGTCGTAATCGGCCCCGCGCCTGATTGGCAATCAAGGATTCGCTTCCACGTTTCCTCAACCCCGTCAGCCAACGGCGTGACCAGACCCAATCCTGTGACGACAACTCTGCGCATATGTCCTGCCCTTTGGTGACTATCTGCTTTCGCCTGCTATACAGCGTGGCGGCGCAATTGATCAAGAGCGGCTGGAAGGAACTACGAACGTTATCCCTAGCTTACGCTCAGTTACTGGCCGGCCCCGACCATATCGGTCAATATTCTGTGGTGCCTGTACCTTTGCCTGAAATCTAAACTGGCGGTCCGTTGCGGGTCATCAGCATAACATCGTCATCATCGATCTTGCCGTCGCGCAGCGGTGCATAGCCCAGTGTTCGCGCAATCTTTAACGAACCTTCATTACCTGGCCGGATCAAACAAACCGTTCTGCCCGCCACAACGCGGTCAAACCAATCATGCGCCGCCTGTGCGGCATCCAGACCAAACCCCTGCCCCTGAGCCTCCGGTGCCAGAATCCATCCTGCTTCGGGATAGGGATCGAAATCCTCCCCAAGGCCGCGTGATCCGAAAAAGAATCCCGTCTGCCCCGCCATCTCGGGTGAGCCGTGGATCTGGATGGCCCATTGTCCAAACCCCGTGATTTGCCAATGTCCGGCATTGCGCAAAAATGCATCCCAACTCCGCGCCTTTGTCCAAGGCGCACCACCGATATAGGCGACCACAGCAGGCTTGGCCCAAATATCGGCAAAGCGCGCAAAATCTTCAGTACGCATGCCACGCAGGGTCAGGCGTTGGGTATTAATTGTAGGTATTGTGCGGGACATAAACGGGAGTTGGCTCATATATGATAGAAAGCTGCAGCGCAGCGAGAGGTCAAAACTGCCGCAGCACACCCTCTGCAACAACCCCTAAAGGACACCAGAATCAAAAACGGCGCCGATCCGCAGATCATGGCGCCGTTTGAGAATTTTTCTGCCGAGCGGACCCGGAAAGAGGCTTACTTAGGAAGCTTCTTTAATGAATTTGCAAGCGTCACCGAAAGTCTGGATGTTCTCTGCTGCGTCATCGGGGATCTCGATGCCGAACTCTTCTTCAAAGGCCATAACCAGCTCAACAGTGTCGAGGCTGTCTGCGCCCAGATCGTCGATAAACGAAGCGTTTTCAACTACTTTGTCTTCTTCAACACCAAGGTGCTCAACAACGATCTTTTTAACGCGGTCTGCGACGTCGCTCATACTTTAGTCCTCACTCATTGGGCCCTATGGCCCCTTTTGGGGTTCCGCCGGACCGGATTACCGATCGGGTCAGAAGGTGCCCTTTTCAGGGCGGCTCGTGTCCCTTGCTTGCACAAGGCGCGGGGCACATACAATGCCCCGACTGATTTAATGTGCGCCCCCTTTAGCATATGCTGCGGGGTACGCAAACGCTTATCAAGCAGTCGCTACAACATGGCCATGCCACCGTTCACATGCAAGGTGGCCCCTGTAATATAGGCCGACTCGGCGCTGGCAAGATATACCACAGCGCTGGCAATCTCATCCGGTGTGCCCATACGGCCCGCCGGAATTTGCCCCATGATTCCTGATTTCTGATCATCGGTCAGCTTATCCGTCATCGCAGTTGCAATAAAACCGGGGGCCACAGCATTAACCGTGATTCCACGGCTCGCCACCTCATAGGCCAGACTTTTTGACATGCCGATCAACCCCGCCTTGGAGGCCGCATAGTTTGCCTGACCGGGGTTACCTGTCGCGCCGACAATCGATGAGATATTCACAATCCGGCCCCAGCGCGCTTTCATCATGCCGCGCATCACACCTTTGCACAGCTGGAAAGTCGCCGTCAGATTCACATCCAGAACCGACTGCCATTCCTCGTCAGACATCCGCATGAACAGGTTGTCGCGTGTGATACCGGCGTTGTTTACCAGAATATCAACCGACCCCATCGCATCTGCAGCCTGCTTGGGCAGCGCCTTGACCGCCTCCAGATCGCTCAGGTTGCAAGGCAACACATGCGCCCGCTCGCCCAACTCGGCGGCCAGCGCCTCCAAAGGCTCCGTGCGCGTGCCGGACAGGCCAACAGTGGCCCCCTGTGCATGCAACGCGCGTGCAATATCCGCACCGATGCCGCCAGATGCGCCGGTTACCAACGCATTTTTACCTGTCAAATCAAACATATCTTATTCCTTTTAATCTCTTATCCGGCTCAACCTTCGGCCGCAGCCGTCACATCCGCAGCCGCACCAACATTGCGCAGCACCGCTGGCTTGTGAATACGCCGGATCATCCCCGACAGCGCCTTGCCCGCGCCGATCTCCCAAAACTCGGTCACGCCCTGCGCGACCATCCACTCGATGGACGAACGCCAGCGCACACGCCCTGTAACCTGCTGCACCAATAAATCGGCAATCGGCGCGGCGGTATCGACACTATGTGCCAATACGTTTGCGACCAATGGCACAGTTGGCGCATTCAACGTCACACCAGCCAGCGCCTTGGCCATCTCATCCGCCGCAGGCTGCATCAGCGCGCAATGGAACGGTGCCGATACCGGCAAAGGCAAGGCGCGCTTGGCCCCCGCAGCTTTGGCCAGATCAATTGCACGGGCCACAGCCGCGGCACTGCCCGAAATCACGTTCTGTGTCGGGTCGTTTTCATTGGCCAGCTGGCAAACGTCATCGCCTGCGGCCTCTTCGGCCAGCTTGGTAACCTCATCGGCTGCCAAACCCAAAATCGCTGCCATTGCACCCTGCCCTACAGGCACGGCTGATTGCATCGCACGTCCGCGAATACGCAACAAACGCGCCGTATCAGCCAGCGTGAAAACACCCGCCGCGCAAAGCGCCGAATATTCACCAAGGCTGTGGCCAGCGACAAATGACGCCCGCGTCACATCAACGCCTTCGACTTCCAGCGCCCGCATCGCGGCGATCGAGGTCGCCATCAGCGCAGGCTGCGCATTCTCGGTCAGCGTCAGCGTCTCGATATCGCCCTCCCAGATCAGCGCGCTGAGGTTTTCGCCCAAAGCCTCGTCAACCTCGTCAAACACAGCTTTGGCGGCAGGATAAGCCTGCGCCAGATCGCGCCCCATGCCGATGGTCTGTGCGCCCTGTCCCGGAAATACGAATGCTGTGCTCATTAAACTGCCTCCTAGTGATTTGCGCACGGGTGTAGCGAAGCGCGCCATCCCTCACAAGACCGCACACATATCGTGCGCCATCACAGATTGCCTAACTGCCCCCACAAGATATGTATTATGTGTAAGGTCACACCAGATCGGAGAGCACCATGGCCCTGAGCAACACCCAAACCACTTATGGCACCGTCACACGCGGTTTTCACTGGCTCACCGCCCTGCTGGTGATGACCCTGATCCCTGTGGCGCTGATCGCCAACGACCTGCCCTACGACACCTCCGAACAGCTGACCCGCAAAGCCTTTATGTTCTCCTTACATAAAACGCTGGGCGTTACCGTGTTCTTTGTCGCACTTTTGCGGATCATCTGGGCCATGACCCAATCCAAACCCGCTGCCCTGCATCCCGACCGCAAGGCCGAAACGCTGTTGGCGGAAACCGCCCATTGGTTGCTTTATGGGTCGCTTGTGCTGGCGCCGCTGTCGGGATGGATCCACCACGCTTCCACCTCGGGCTTTGCGCCGATCTGGTGGCCCTTTGGGCAAGACCTGCCAATGGTCCCCAAATCTGCAGCGGTTGAGGCTATTTCAGGCGGGCTTCACGAGGTTTTTGGCAAGGTCATGCTGGTGACGATCCTGCTGCATATCGCAGGCGCGCTTAAACACCATTTCATCGACCGTGACGCGACCCTGCCGCGCATGTGGCGCGGAGCCGTTGCGCCACATACGCCGGTCACAGCCCACCACACCCGCAAACCCCTCCTCGCGGCCATTGCCGTCTGGGCCGTGACCCTCACAGGTGCCGGCCTGCTGGGCTACTACACTCCACATTCCTCTGACACCCCCACCGCTGAACTTGCACAGGTCGCCTCTGACTGGACTGTACAGGAAGGCAGCATCGAGATTGCCGTAACCCAATTCGGCAGCACAGTCGAAGGCAGCTTTGCCGATTGGACCGCCGATATCAGCTATGACCCCGCCATCGTCAGTGGCCTGTCCGGCACGGTAGAGGTGATCATCGCCACCAGTTCACTCACCCTCGGCTCGGTCACAGATCAGGCCATGGGCCCCGACTTTTTCGACACAGGCACGTTTGAAACCGCAACATTCAAGGCCGACCTGATCACTGGCATCGACGGATTTGTCGCCGATGGCACCCTGACCATCAAAGACCAGACACTGCCGCTTGTGATGCCCTTCCGCCTTTCGGTTCAAGGCGAAGATGCGAATATGTCCGCCAACCTCACGCTGGACCGCCGCGACTTTGGCATTGGTGCAAATATGGACGACGAAAGCTCGTTGGCCTTTGCTGTGGATGTCTCAATCACACTGGCCGCCACGCGCAGCGAAACGGAGTAACGTCCGAAACAAAAAGGCCGCGCAGAATAAACTGCGCGGCCCCGGATCGTAATGTGATGTTAAAGCTTATTCAGCTTTCTCGGCTTCGATCGAGATGACCACATTCACCTCATCGGACACGTAGGGGGCAAATTTCCCCAAATCGAAATCACTGCGCGTCAGCGTAACAGTCGCGTCAAAACCCGCCCATTCCTTGTTCGCTGTCGGATGGGTCCCCGCCTGATTGAGCTTGGCATCCAGCACCACAGATTTGGTCACTTCGTTCATCGTCAGATCACCGGTGATCAACGCAGTATCCTCACCAGTCACTTCGATGGCTGTTGAAGTAAAGGTGATCACATCATCATCGCTGGCCGCGAAAAAATCATCGGACATAAAGTGGCCCTCACGCGCCTCCCAGCCGGTGAACATGGATTTGGTCGGCATCGACACCGACACGGAAGAGTTCGCAGGATCGTCCTGATCAAACATGATCTCGCCCTCAAACCCTGAGAACATACCGTAGGTCTTTGAATAGCCGAGGTGGCTATAGTTAAACACGACCTGTGAATGGCTCGGGTCCAGTGTATATTTCTCGGCGGCAAGCGCCATAGAGGCGGTGGCAGACATCAATGCGGCAAGGATAAGCGGCTTCATGGGGCGTACTCCGTTATGAACATTGCCACCAGTCTGACGCATCACCCGTAATTCTCAACCCCACAACGGCACACATATTTAGTGCGCAGGTGAACAACACGACCCTTCACAATCTGTTCAGCTAAGCTTGCCCTCAGCGCGCAAAGCGGCCAGCAGCCGCGCATGAGCATAGGCATTGCTTAGTGTGATCTCGGCCAAAAGCCGCCCGCCCGGTGCCCAAAATGCAATGCGGCGGCCATTCAGTTCAACGGTTTGCAACGCATCAAACCCCCAGCGCTCGATCACAGATCTATCGCGGTGCTGATCCAGACGCACCAAACGCAGCTCGGCATTCTCCGCGTCAATTTCAACCGATGGCGACAATGGCGGAAGGCTACCCTGCCAGAACGCGACGCTGGCAAAGATGGCCGTGATCGACAGTCCCAATTTGAACAACATCACATCGCTTTCCCACGATGCACCGGGCGCCAACCAGACCAGCACCGCCATGAAGGCCGCTGTCATCGCGGCACCGCGCGACAGCATCCGCATCAACATCCGGCTTCCGTCAAGCATATAAGGAACACCGATCATGGCGCTTTGGCTTAATGCATTTTCCGAAGTAATTGTCATTCTTATCCCTCTCAGATGGTGCGCGCAGCTGGGCCACGTCGTTTGGTTAACAAATCATTAAAGTGACAATTGGGCGATAAAGCGGCACTACATAGGCGCTGTCAGGGCGGCTACGGTGATCTGCGACCTGCCTGCTTGCGTATGCGGTCAAAGCGTGTATATGGGCACTTCCTTTGCAAATCGATTTAACCGCGCAGTCTCTCGTGGTGGGGCCGCAAAGGATACATGCCCTACCTTTGAAATGCGCCTTGAAATAAGTGGAGCACACATGCCGCTATATGAGCATGTTATGATTGCGCGTCAGGATCTTTCCAACACGCAAGCCGAAGGCCTTATCGAACATTTTGGCACCATTCTGTCGGACAACGGCGGGACACTCGTGGATCACGAGTACTGGGGCGTCAAAACAATGGCCTATAAAATCAACAAGAACCGTAAGGGTCACTACATCTTCCTGCGCACCGACGCAGCGGCACCTGCCGTTAAGGAAATGGAACGCCTGATGGGTCTGCACGACGACGTTATGCGCGTCCTGACCATCAAGATGGATGAGCACAAAGAGCTGCCATCGGTTCAGATGCAAAAACGTGACGAGCGCCCCGAGCGCCGTGAACGTCGCTGATTTTGGCTTGAGAAAAAGGACCTAAACCATGGCATCAAAACCATTTTTCCGCCGCCGCAAAGTTTGCCCCTTCTCTGGCGACAACGCACCGGCCATCGACTATAAAGACACACGTCTGCTGCAACGCTACATCTCTGAGCGCGGCAAAATTGTGCCTTCCCGTATCACTGCAGTTTCTGCGAAAAAGCAGCGTGAATTGGCCCGTGCCATCAAACGCGCCCGCTTCCTCGCTCTGCTGCCCTATGCTGTGAAATAAGGAGTAGAAAACATGCAAGTTATCCTTCTCCAACGTGTCGCAAAGCTGGGCCAGATGGGCGATGTCGTCGACGTCAAACCCGGCTTCGCACGCAACTTCCTGCTGCCACAGAAAAAGGCGCTGACCGCGTCCAAAGCCAACGTCGAAGCTTTTGAGGGCCAAAAAGCCCAGCTTGAGGCCCAAAACCTCGAGACCAAAAAAGAAGCCGAAGACATGGCGGCCAAACTGAACGGCCAGCAGTTTGTTGTGATTCGCTCTGCATCCGACGCAGGCGCGCTTTACGGTTCTGTCACCACCCGTGACGCAGCCGAAGCAGCAACTGCCGAAGGCTTCACAGTGGACCGCAAGCAGGTTGTTCTGATCGCTCCGATCAAATACCTCGGCATTCACGAAGTTTCCGTCGTTCTGCACCCCGAAGTCGAAGCCACAATCGAGCTGAACGTTGCACGTTCGCCCGAAGAGGCCGAGCTTCAAGCCGCAGGCAAATCCATTCAGGAACTCGCAGCGGAAGAAGAAGCCGCAGCTGAATTCGAGATTTCCGAATTGTTTGACGACATCGGCTCTGCCGCTGACGAAGACGGCGACGAAGCTCCTGCAGCTTCCGGCGATCAGGAAGAGACAGCAGGCAACTAAGCCTCAGATCTTTTACAATTTTAAACGCCGCGCAGCCACTGCGCGGCGTTTTTCGTTTCATCCACTCACACAAAGCTGAACAGACTTTATTAGCCGCCCTCCCCCAATTTGCGCAATGCTCTCGCAAACGCGCAACGGCCTCAAAGAGCCAGCGCCATCACCATCTGGAGGGCCCACATGAAACTAAATCTGCTAAAGCTGCTGCAAGTCGCGGTTGCCGCCACCATAAGCCTTGCGCCAGTAGCGCAAGCCCAGACCAGCGCGTCTCTTCCTGATTACATCATCGAAGAATTCGGCACCCCGCCCGCTTTGGTCAGTGGCCCGCTTTCCCCAAGCGTCAAACGGGCGGTAAAGACCGTCTTTGTCGATAGCCTAAGGCAGTCGGACTGGGGACGCGATCAACAACTGGCCCTCACCGAAATCGCAGAATCCGGCGATGCGCGTCTGGCGTGGATCATCGCCGATATGATGCGTTTCACATGGCGTCAGGAATTCGACACAGCCCTTGCCGACACCGCCAGCACCCTGCTGCAATTTGAAATCCAAACCCCGAACCGCTGGGGCGAAATCACCGATCAACTGATCGCATGGGATATCCCTGCCCCGCCTGGCTACCTCAAAACGAAACGTGCAATCTTCACGCATTTTGTTCCTGGCTGGGACCGTATCTTTGTCAAAGGTGATGTTGACTGGCGGTTTGTCTCTTGGGGCGGCGTGAACATCGACGACCGGGCCTATGACACCACCGACGAGACCTGCAATTGCATCCCCGCCGCCGATAACCCCGAAGTCAGCACCGCAGCCGAAGCGAAATGGCTCAAGGACAGCGATGTTGTGTTCGGCATCGAAATCAACGGCGAGGCCCGCGCCTATCCCCGCCAGATCATGGAAGTGCGCGAGATGGTCAATGACACGCTTGGCGGTCGCGACCTTGGCATCCCTTACTGCACCCTGTGCGGTGCGGCACAGGCCTATTTCACCGACGAGCTGCCCGTCGGTATCAAACGCCCTATTCTGCGCACCACTGGCCTTCTGAGCCGCTCCAACAAGGTCATGTATGACATTACCAGCTATTCGGTATTCGATACTTTCCTTGGGAAAGCGCTCACCGGCCCGCTGGCCAAACGTGATCTGACCCTCAAACAGGCCACAGTCATCACAACTGATTGGGGCACATGGAAAAAACAGCACCCCAATACAACTGTTCTGGTCGAACGGCTGGCACTGGGGCGTAACTTCAACTTCCGCGAAGGGCGTGACGCCAACGGCCCGATATTTCCCATCGGCAATGTCGATCCGCGCTTGTCCGTACAAGAAGACATCATCGGCGTGCTTACCGCGTCGGGCAAACCGATTGCCTTCCAGCGCAGCAAAGCCTTGGCGGCCCTGCGCTCTGGTGCGCAAATCGGTTACGAGAACGTGCGCCTCAAGCTCGACGCAGGCGGAATTCGTGCCGTGGACGCAGACGGCAGTGATCTGGGCAGCCACGAAGCCTTCTGGTTTGCATGGTCCCAATTCCATCCCCAAACCGCCCTTTGGAAAGGATAACCCCTGTGCGCGGGCCCTTGCCGATCACCGGCGGGGGCCCTTGCAGCATATCCCTGCGCGCCTGTAGCTAGATCAACGGAAAAAATTCAGGACCTTCTGCTATGCAACGCATCGCCCGCCGTCAGTTCATGTTAACGGGCGCCTGCGCCCTCGCCGGATGTGCCAGCCGCGAAAAACCTGCGCCGGTCCCTCCTGCTTCAAAACTCCCCCTTTTTCCGAATGAGACGCCAAAACTGCGTGCCTCTATTAACCATTGGGCCGATCATTACGAGCTGCCCCGCAGCCTTGTGCACCGTCTGGCCATCCGCGAAAGCACCCATAACCCCAAGGCCCGTAACGGTCCCTACTACGGCTTGCTGCAAATCCTGCCTGAAACAGCCCGCACCATGGGGTTTCGTGGCAAACCGAATGATCTGCTCGATGCGGATACCAATCTCGAATTTGCAGGCAAATACCTGCGCGGTGCATGGCTTTTGTCGGATGGGGATGAGGCAACCGCGATCAAATGGTATGCCCGCGGCTATTATTACGAGGCCAAGCGCCGCGGAATGTTAGTCGAAACAGGCCTGCGCAAAGGATAATCGCGCCCCTTTGATACAAGGCACCGAAACGCAAAAGGGCCACCCGATCGGGTGGCCCTTTCTACATCCTGATGGATCAGGATTTACTCTTCTTCAAGCTTTTCAACGGCTTTTTGCAGCTCGTCTTTGGAAACTTCTTTTTCAGTCACTTCAGCTTGCTCTGCGATGTGATCAACGACCTTGTCTTCAAAGATCGGTGCACGCATCTGCTGCTGCATTTGCTGGTTTTGCTGAACGAATTCAAAGAACTGACGCTCTTGACCGGGGTACTGGCGCGCTTGGTTCATGATCGCTTGGGTCATTTCCGCATCGGTTACTTCGATGGAAGCTTTCTGACCCAGCTCGGCCAGCAACAGGCCAAGACGCACGCGGCGCGTGGCCAGCTTGCGGTGCTCGTCTGTGGTTTCGATCTCGGGGTGATCGTGGCCTTCGACTTCAGGGTTGTCTTCATGCCACAACTGGTGCGCAATCTGACCGGCTTCTGCATCCAGCAAGGATGGTGGCAGATCGAAATCAACCATGCCGTCCAGCGCGTCGAGCAGACCACGCTTCATGACGGCGCGCGATGCACCAACATATTCCGCTTCCAGACGCTCACCAATCTGCACTTTCAGCGCAGCAAGGTCTTCGGCACCGAATTTGGTGGCCATCTCGTCGTTGATTTCAGCCGCAACAGGCTCTTTAACTTCTTTGATGGTGCAAGAGAACACAGCCTCTTTGCCCTTCAGGTGCTCTGCCTGATAATCCTCAGGGAAGCTCACAGTCACTTCTTTTTCTTCTTCAGCTTTCACGCCGACCAGCTGCTCTTCAAAGCCGGGAATGAAGGAGTTGGAGCCCAAAACCAGCGGGTAATCGTCGGCAGAGCCGCCTTCAAACGCTTCGCCGTCAACCTTGCCCACGAAATCCATGACAACCTGATCGCCGTCTTTGGCTTTGGAGCCTTTCTTGCGGGCTTTAAAGTCTTGAGCTGTCTCGGCAAGCGAGGCCAGTGCTTCGTCGATGGAGGCGTCATCCGCTTTCACGACCAGCTTTTCGAGCTTGATTCCGGACATGTCCAGCTCGGGAATCTCGGGCAGTGCTTCATAGGACATCGAAACTTCGACGTCGTCGCCCTCTTTCCAATCTTCATTGGTCATCTTCACGTCAGGCTGCATCGCAGGGCGGTCGCCGGACTTCTCGAAGTGGTCGTTCATGGCACCGTCGATGGCTTCTTGCATCGCTTCGCCCATAACACGCTGGCCGAATTGCTTTTTCAGCAGCGCCATTGGGACTTTACCCTTGCGGAAACCCTTCATCTCGACGTCAGGCTGCGCTTCTTTCAGCTTGTCGTTGACTTTGGCTTCCAGTTCGGCGGCTGTCACGGTGATGTTATAGCCGCGTTTCAGACCTTCGTTCAGCGTCTCTTTGACCTGCATATGTGCTCCATAGCGTTTGGCCGCGCCATTATGCGCGGGCGAAAAATTTGTGTTCTTCTATGGGCGGTGGCGCGCGGGTGCAAGGCCCGTTTCACCTCTGCCCGACAGGCTACATGCCAAGCGCTTCTTTATACATGTCCAACACTGCTTCTTCTTCGGCAATGTCGTCAGGTTCGCGCTTGCGTAGCGATATCACCTTGCGCAGCACTTTGGTGTCGTAGCCGCGCGATTTTGCTTCGGCCATGACTTCTTTTTGCTGCTCGGCAAGGTCTTTCTTTTCGGCATCCAGCCGCTCGATCCGCTCAACGAACTGGCGCAGCTCATTGGCCGTGACCTTATAGGTCGCATCGCCTGCATCTTCGGTAACACTTGGGTTTGTGCTGAAATCGCTCATGGTGGCTCCTTGTCGTGCGCGCGTACGCCGGTTGCATCGTGCATCCGCGTGGTGCTTTGAGCCGCCTTGCTAGCGTGCCCCCCGCGCCCCCGCAAGCCAGACTTGAAGCTGGCGCGTGATTATCCTATGGGGCGGCTATGGAACAACAAACAACATCTTCGCTTTTCGACATCATCGTATGGTCCGGCGCCGCTATTTCAATGCTGGGCCTTGGCATATTGATCTATTGTATCTTACGCGTCGGCCGCGCCAAAAAGGCGGGCCTTGATGACGAAGCCATGCGCGAAGAATTGAAAAAAGTGCTTCCCGTAAACCTTGGTGCACTGTTCATCTCTGTCATTGGCCTGATGATGGTCATTGTCGGAATTTCTTTGGGTTAACCCCTTACCACCGCACGGCAAATACTGAAATCGACAAGGACGTACTCATGCCAATGGAATGGATATGGGGCCTGATCGGCGGCTTGCTGATCGGCTCTGGTGGCGCGCTTTATTTGCTGGGCAACGGGCGCATCATGGGAGCCAGCGGTATCCTTGGCAATCTGCTTGACGGCTCTGCGCGCATTGATACGGCCGAGCGGCTGGCCTTTCTGGTGGCCACAGTGGCGCTGCCTGCGATCCTGTTCGCCACGGGCGTGCACGGCGAGACGAATGTGACAAACAATATCGTGCTTTTGATCGCCGCCGGACTTCTTGTAGGTCTTGGCACGCGGATCGGCAACGGCTGCACCTCGGGGCACGGGGTCTGCGGGATCTCGCGGCTCAGCATACGGGGTATGGTTGCCACGGCATTCTATATCGGTGCCGGCATCTTGAGTGTCGCCGCGATGCGCGTGCTTTTGTGATGCGGGTCTGGATTGCCTTACTGGCCGGAGGCCTGTTCGGGGCAGGCTTACACCTGTCAGGCATGACCGACACGCAAAAGGTGTTGGGGTTTCTGGATATTTTCGGCCAATGGGACCCGACGCTGATGTTTGTGATGGGGGGTGCGATGATCCCTATGGCCATCGCCTGGGCTTGCACCCGCGGGCGCCGACCGCTCAGCGGCGGGCAGTTTCCCCCGCGCCCCACAGCGGGACCGGACCGCTCCCTGATCATCGGCGCGATGATGTTTGGCGCAGGCTGGGGCCTTGTGGGGCTCTGCCCCGGTCCGGCAATCGCCTCGCTAAGCTATGGCGGTGTCGGCGGCTTTATATTTTTGGCCGCTATGGCGGCGGGCATGTTGCTCGCACCTAGGGCGCGGCGCTGGCTAGACACAGCCACAGCGGCGCAGTAAGCATATCAACCATGGATATCCGTCAACTCACCCCCCGCTATTACGTCGCCCCGCAAATTTCGCCCGACCAGATGGGCGCGTTGAAAGAGGCAGGCATCACCCGTATTCTGTGCAACCGCCCTGATGCCGAAGTGCCCCCCGCTTTGCAGGCTGCCGCAATCAAAGCGGCTGCCGAAGCTGCAGGTCTGGAATTTGCCGAGCAACCCCTGACCCATCAGACCATGAATGAGGAAAACGTCGAACGGAACCGCTGCATCGGCGCGGACCTTGAAGGCGTAACACTGGCCTATTGCGCCTCGGGCACACGGTCCTGCATCGCATGGGCTTTGGCCCATGCCGGCACGATGTCCCCTGACGAGATTTTGTCAGCGGCACAGGCCGGCGGTTATGATCTGGAAAATATACGTCCCTACCTTGAGCAGCAGGCCCCATAAAGGCACCCTGCTATAACAGGCACACAGGAAATCAGCTGGCCTGATTTTCCCTTCTGTCTTGCCCACCATCGCCTATGCTGTCGCGCGCTGCCATGCGGGCGTCAGCTTCGGCCGATAGTTCATCCATATCCGGCATGTCAGGCAAATCATCAATGTCACCAAAGATATCCACGTCTGACAGGCTGGGCAGATCTACGTCATAATCATCCTCATCACCGGATGGGTCGCCGCCCTGCCCCGCAGTGACATCAGGCAGGTCCAATTCATCCCGATCAGAGGCGCGTCTGCGCGGCTCATTATTTTTGTTGGTGTTTTGCTGTTCCACCTGAAGGGCGCGTATGCCGTCGATCTGACCCAATGTGCCACGGGTGATCACCTTGCCATTGGTGTCAATCACAAGGGCCTGCGCCATGGAGGATAGGTTGATGTCCACAACATCGCCCGCTTTCAGGCTCGACACCTTTTGTATCGGCATTTTCAGCCGGGTCAGCGCGATGGTCAAATCCGCATGCAGCTCCATCACCTGTTTATCCAACTTGGTGGTCACAGCCCGTTTCGACACCTCCTCCGTTGCCTCATCATCGACCTGCTGAACCTCCGCCACAGGCTCCGGCAGGATAAGGACAAGCTTGCCCGACCGCGTACCCGCCGCCAGATCCAGCGTCATTTCCACCACCTCATAGGCGCCTGCATCCAGCGCCAGCAACAATTGCCGCGGAATGCGCGCCCAGACCCCGAAACGGTAGCCTTCCAACAGGTTCCGATCACGAGGTGACTCGGGCATCATTGCCGCACGTGTCATCAGCGCCTCGACAAACGGCGCGCATAGCGCCGCATCTGTGGCCGTTGTGGGGCGCGGTATTTCTTGCTCTGGTGCGGGCCTGACATTGCCCATGGTCTGCTGCTGGATCAGGCCGGTGACAAGCGCGGGTTCAAGCATTGCCGCCGCCACCTGCTCGCCCGGACCGTCCATCAGCAACATCAACGAATCCGGCATCAGCTGCTTTTCAAGCTGCTCCGACGCGATTGCCTTTTGCGTCACGCTTAATGTGCCCATGGCCAGACCCATCAATTGATCCGCCTGCTTAGCCGCCGTTAGACGCAGGGCCCGGCCCAGTGACATCGCACGCGCTGCATGGGCTTCGCGCCCCGTGCGCGCCTTGCGTTGTAACAGTGATGTAATCTGCTCCGCACTCATTTGTGCCGCATCCCCTTATCCGTCGCCCCAGCCATCCAAAGTGTCACCGCCCAGCGGGGCCAATGCACATGTCAGGTGTTATCAATCTTGGTAAAGCGGAATGGTTACCAGCGCCTTTATACGGCCGATAAACCTTAACTCAGCACGCCTGCGGTCGCGCCGGACAAGCAGACTTCGAACCGGCTGCCTTTTTCACGGGTGACATATTGGATATCGCCGCCCAAGCGCGTCACAATTTCACGACAAATCGCAAGCCCAAGCCCCGCACCATCGCCGCCGCCACTGCCCAAACGGGCAAATTTCTCGAAAATGATATTATGGGAATCAGCGGGAATACCGCTGCCATTGTCGCTGAAGGCGACGACGACATCATCGCCCTCGCGTCGCACCGAAATAGACAGCACCGGATGGCGCGCATCGCAATATTTGATCGCATTTGTCACAAGGTTGATGAAAACCTGCGCCAACCTGTCCCCATCTGTGAACAGCTCGATGTCCTCGTTGCGCGGCCTGCGCTTGATCTCGATGCGGCGCGGCGCACTGGCCTGCGCTGTTGTCACCGCCTGTTCGATCACTTTGTGCAAAGTCACCCAGCCTGCGTTCAGCGACACCTGACCGTTTTCAAGCACCGACAAATCCAGCAAATCATCCAGCAACCGCGTCAGCCGGATCGTTTCGGAATGAATGATCGACGCATAGCGGGTCTTTTCTTCGGGGCTCAGCCCCTCCATATCGCGAAGAATCTCGGAAAATGACCGGATCGAGGTCATCGGCGTGCGTAGTTCATGGCTGATCTGGCTTAGAAAACTGTCCTTTTGCAGCGACAACTGCGTGAGCTTTTCATTCGCCCGCTGCAGCTCGGTGGCGGTTTCGGTCAGTTGACGGGATTTGACCTCAAGCCGGCCGGAATATTCGAGGATCTGCGCGGATTCGTCGGCAACCGCCATCAAATCCTCAACCGAAATCGCCTGCCCCCCGACAATCCGCCCCACCATCGCGTTTGCCGTCGCAGCACCGACAGCCGCCGCAAGCTCCCGTTCAAGCGCCTGCACAAACTCGGGCGAAGGGGCGGGCCGCCCGTCTACCCGCCCTTGTAGCAACGCCTGCTCGGCGAAAAACGCCTGCGCCTCGGAAGCACCAAGAATGCGTTGAGACATCACCATCAGATCATCCGCACCGCCCTGTGTCGCGGTCCAGCCGCGGGCAGAGCCCGAGGATTCCTCGAAGACATTCACAAATTGCACACCCTGCACCCGCTCCATCGGCGTGGGAAAGGTAAACAGGGAAACAACGATAAAGAACAATGTGTTGAGCGAAAGGCTCCACCAGACGGCATGCACTGTGGGGTCCAGCCCCGTGATCCCGAATAACGCCTGCGGGCGTAGCATCGCAATCCCGAACAAGCCCTGCTCAAACACATCCCCCGACAGGGCAACACCGGGTCCGAAGCTGGGCAAAAGCATCGTATACATCCAGATCGCAAAGCCGATACTTAGCCCCGTTGCAGCCCCCAACCGCGTGGCACCGCGCCAGAAAATACCGCCCAACAGCACCGGCAAGAACTGGGCCACACCGCCGAAAGAAATCAACCCGATCGCAGCCAGCGCACCCGATCCACCAGAGGCACGATAATAGAAATAACCAAGCGAGATGATCAACATAATCGACAAACGCCGCGCAAATATCACCACGCTGCGCACATCGCCTGATTGCTGCGCGCCTGCCTTGCTCAGCTTGAACCACAAAGGCATGACGATATGGTTGGACACCATCGTACTAAGTGCCAGCGTGGCCACGATCACCATCGAGGTCGCCGAAGAAAATCCGCCCAGAAACGCCAGTGTCGCCAGATTACTGGCCCCCTGACTTAAAGGCACCGTCAACACAAACAGATCCGGATTGGACCCTTCAGGCAACAGCTCAAGCCCGACCACCGCGATGGGCACCACAAACAGGCTGATAGCGAGTAGATACATAGGAAAGGCCCAACTGGCGCTTTGCAGGTGCCGCTCGTCCTCGTTTTCGACCACCATGACCTGAAACATACGCGGCAGGCAGACAAACGCCGCCGCCGACAGAACGATCAGCGCGCTCCACCGCCCGCCATCGGTTTGCCATTCGCCGATGGGCGAGGCATCAATTCGCGCGACCGTCTCGGCCACACCACCGCCCAGGCCCCAAACCACAAAAACACCAACAGCCAACAGCGCGACCAGTTTGACCACCGCCTCAACGGCGACCGCGATCACGATGCCATGGTGCCGCTCGTTTGCGTTAAGGTTGCGGGTCCCGAACACCACCGTGAACAAGGCAAGCCCCGCCGCGACCCAAAAGGCCACCGTATTATCAAGCCGCTGCGCCAAATGCCCAGCGCTGACATCTGCCGTGGCAAAAATCGACACCGACAAGGTAACTGATTGTAGTTGCAAGGCAATATAAGGCGTCACGCCCACAACAGCCATGATCGTGACCATCACCGCCAGTAGATTGGATTTGCCGTAGCGTGCGGAAATCAGATCCGCCACCGAAGTCACCCGCTGTGCGCGCCCGATCCGCACCAGACGCCGCAGCACCCACCACCAGCCGATCATCACAAGGCTGGGCCCCAGATAGATCGTCACATATTCCAACCCCGAGCGCGCCGCATACCCAACGGCACCGTAGAACGTCCAAGCGGTGCAATAGATCGACAAAGACAGCGTATAGACCAAGGGCGAGCGCAGCAGCCTGCTGGTCGTGCCGCGCAATGCAGCGCGTTCGGCCAGAAAGGCCACCAGAAACAGCCCCGCCACATAGGCAAGGCAAACCGCAATCAGCTCATTGAGCGACACCATCAGCGGGGTTGCCCGCGCTCGTAGGATTCGGCGGCCTCGTCGCCCCCATCGCTAAGCCTGCGCCACAGGGCAAAGGAGGCCGTAATCGCCAGCCCCCAGATTGAAAACAGATACCAAAGCGCCCCCGATAATGAGGTATCGCTTCCTGCGTCCGGCCCGCTGGGCCACATCGCAGGCACCACAACCCAAAGAAACGCACAAAGGAACGGCAGCATCCGCAGGGCATCCATCACGCGACGCCGGCGATAGCTACGCCGCTCAAGGAAAAGAGGCTTTTGCGCCATCAGGCCAATCTATCCGCAGTCAACTCGCGCGCGGCTGCGATGATTTCCTCGTTGGAAAACGGTTTGGTCATAAAGCGGCTCACACCGGCTTGCTCGGCCATTTCGCGGTCACGGGCCTGACCGCGCGCGGTCAGCATGAGCACCGGCAGCCCTTCAAGACTGTCATCGCTGCGCAACTCGGCCAGAATTTCAAAACCGGTCTTGCCGGGCAGCATCACGTCCAGCATCACCAAATCCGGCTTTGCCGCGCGGATAACCGCAGCAGCGTTATCGCCGTTGGCCAATGTTTCGACACGCCAGCCTTCGCGCCCCAGTAAGAACCGGATTGCTTCGGCGATGTTGGTTTCATCTTCAACCAATACCACGTGTTTACTCATAACTCCCTCTCCTCCCCAAAGGCGCGGCTTTGCCTGTCCGGTCTTCGCCGGATCATCCAAAGCCTGTGCGCAGTGCACGATGCCCCGTTATCACGCAGGTGTCAAAACCCTTGCACCACTTGATCCGCCCGCAGGATCGACGGCTCACGGCGGGCATTACAGCTGGCATGGGGGCAAATCCGGCAGGTCGCCCCCACTTCATGGACATCAACGCTCACGTCTCCTGCCGGAGCGGGCAGCAACAACATCACCCCCCGCGCGGGTGCCGGTGCATTGTATTCCTGAGCGCGGCCAATATCGCTACATGCGTATGCATCAAATTGAACGCGTCCGCGTCCCAGTTGCCCGATCCGTGCATAAAGCACAGACCCCGGCGCACCCAAAGCTGTAAACAGCGGCCAAAGCGGGCAGCAACTGTCAAAGCGCGGCACCGAAAAACCGTCTACGGTTTTTCGAAAGATCACCGTGCCAGAGCGGTCACACACAACCAGCCCCGCCCCCAAATCGCGCAGTGCCGCCAAACGCCGTAGCACCGCAGGCACCCCTACCCCAAGCCGCCGCGCAATCCGTACGGGATCGCGCCCCTCCTGGGCCACGGCCTGCTCCAATGCAGGCAAGGCCACCTCCTGAGCATCCAGACGCACCTGCTCCAATACCCCGCGCAGAATAAACCGCGCCGCTTCGGATAGCCCGCGTGCCTGTGCCACCAGTAAACTGTCGATGGCCCGAGGCGCTGCCGGGGCCTCCAGCTCGGGGAAATGGAAAGAATGGCGCGCAAGAAAGGCCTCGACTTCTTCTTGTGGTGAATTGCCGGGTGCCGAGGCGTTTTTGGTTTGCTCTAGATACCCCACCAGCGCCTGCGCACTTTCAGCGAGGCGCAGGCTGTCGACATCAAGGTTGGCGTGAAAGCGGTCTTGCCACTCCCGTTCAAGCGCCCCGTCATCCGCCAAAATCTCTGCCGTTGATCGGACAGCGGCAGCAGTGGTCAGCAATTCATGTATGGAATCCGCAAGATGCGGGTCATGGGCCATGCGGTCGCTGAGGGTTTCAATCGTCCGCTCGAGCCCCGCCACACGGCGTTGACTGGCCGCAAGCGCCTCGGCCCAGCCCGGAAAGCGGCCTGCGAATGCTTCGGCCTGTCCCAATTCACGATCTGGCAAACCAGCCGCCTGTGCCGCCTCTTCCAACACCCCCAACAAGGCGGCTTCGGCCCCGTCGGTCAGGGTCTGCGGTTCGACCTCCAGCGCACTGGCAATATCAAGCAATAGCTTACCGCCGATTCTGCGGCGGTTATGTTCGATCAGGTTGAGATATGAGGCCGATATCCCGATCGCGCGGGCCAGATCGGCCTGCCGGAGCGCCTGCATCTCGCGGCGCTCGCGGATTCTGCTCCCGGTGAGGGTTTCAACGGGCATTTCGGCTGCTTTCGCTTTTCACACCCGAAATCAATGGCTTTCTGCGTTGCAATATCATGAATTTTACACCCTTTTCAGAACCGTAGTTTATTTATTTACAAATTCGCCATCCCAATCAACCCACATGTTGCGCCACCACCCTCCCCCTCCAATACTGAACCCGCACGACACACGTGCCGGCGCCAAAGCCCACAAGAAGGTAAGGTGCCAGTTTTAACTTTTTCGGGAGGACACTTATGTCAATCTTCAATCCGACACGTCGCGGTCTGATCAAAACCGGCGCAGTCGCCGGTGCCGGTCTGGCCCTGCCTACGTATCTGCGTGCCGATGGCCATTCCGGTTACACCAACGCACCGCAGGGTGACACGGTCACACTCGGCTTTAACGTGCCACAATCAGGCCCCTACGCCGATGAAGGCGCAGACGAGCTGCGCGCCTTCGAGCTGGCCGTAGAGCACCTGAACGGCGAAGGCGACGGCGGCATGCTGCAAACCTTCAGCTCCAAGGCGCTGGACGGGACAGGCATCCTAGGCAAGAAAGTCCAATATGTGACCGGCGACACACAGACAAAATCAGACGCCGCACGCGCTTCTGCCAAGTCGATGATTGAAAAAGACGGCGCCGTGATGATCTCGGGAGGATCTTCATCCGGTGTGGCCGTTGCTGTTCAAGCGCTTTGCCAAGAGGCTGGCGTCATCTTCATGGCGGGTTTGACCCACTCGAACGACACCACGGGCAAAGACAAAAAAGCCAACGGCTTCCGTCACTTCTTTAACTCCTACATGTCCGGTGCAGCCCTTGCGCCGATCCTTGCCAACCAATACGGCAAAGACCGCAAAGCCTATCACCTGACAGCGGACTATAACTGGGGTTACACCACAGAAGAAGCCGTAAGCTCCTCTACCGAGGCTATGGGTTGGGAAACTGTGTCAGCTGTGAAAACACCGCTGACAGCGACAGATTTCTCCTCCTATATCGCGCCGGTAATCCAGTCCGGCGCAGACGTGCTGGTGCTGAACCACTACGGCGGCAACATGGTCAACTCTTTGACAAACGCGGTACAGTTCGGCCTGCGTGACCAGACGGTGAATGGCAAACAGTTCGAAATCGTTGTGCCGCTCTACTCCGAGCTGATGGCCCGCGGTGCGGGTGCCAACATCAAAGGCATCATCGGTTCGCAGAACTGGGATTGGTCGCTCGAGAACGCTTTGGGCTCGCGCTACTCCGGTACAAACGCCTTTGTGAAATCCTTCGGCACCAAATACGGCTTCCCGCCCTCGCAGGCGGCGCATACATGCTATGTGCAGACGTTGCTCTATGCGGATGCGGTCACACGCGGCAAATCGTTCAACCCATGCGCGGTTGGTGAAGCCATGGCCGGGTTCGAATTCGACGGTCTGGGCAACGGCCCGACACTCTACCGCGCCGAAGACCACCAGTGCTTCAAAGACGTGCTGGTTGTGAAAGGCAAAGAGAACCCAGAAAACGAATTCGATCTTGTTGAAATCGTTGAAGTTACACCGGCAGAGCAAGTCATGTACGATGTGGATCACCCACAGTTCGCTGGCGGTTCGCTGGGCGATTGTAACCCGGGCGCCTAATCGGCTGCCCCCTGCGGGGCGGGCCATGCGCCTGCCCTGCATCTCGCCTCATACACCACCAACAGCCCGCAAATCCCCAACCGCCTCTGGGCGTACGGCACGTTTGACAGATGGGACAGACCATGGACGCACTCGTTCTTCAAATTCTCAATGGCCTCGACAAAGGATCCGCCTATGCGTTGATCGCTTTGGGGCTGACCTTAATCTTCGGCACCCTTGGCGTGGTTAACTTCGCCCATGGTGCTTTGTTCATGATCGGTGCTTTCTGCGCTGTGACCTTTTCCAAAATCCTGACGCTAAGCCATAAGGCGACCGAGCCTACGGGCACGGATTTCCTTGGCAATCCCAAATTCGACGACATTCTTTATGTCACCGAATGGTTTGGCCAAAGCACAGGGGAATGGATGATTGACTGGGCTGTGCCCCTCTCGGTCCTGTTCACCATCCCTGTCATGATCGCCGTCGGCTTCATCATGGAGCGCGGGCTGATCAAGCACTTCTACAACCGCCCTCACGCGGATCAGATCCTTGTGACATTCGGCCTTGCCATCGTGCTGGGTGAATTGATCAAGTATTTCTACGGTGCAAACCCCTACCCCACGCCTGCGCCTGCCGCCTTTGCCGGCTCCTTCGACTTTGGCGCGATGCTGGGCTTTGACCCGAATACGATCATCTACCCCTACTGGCGTCTGATCTATTTCTGCTTTGCCGCTGTGGTTGTGGGCGCTGTCTTTGCCTTCTTGCAGTTCACCACCTTCGGGATGGTTGTACGTGCGGGCATGGCGGACCGTGAAACCGTGGGCCTGCTGGGCATCAACATCGACAAACGCTTTACCATCATGTTCGGCATCGCCGCCGCTGTGACCGGTGTGGCGGGGGCAATGTACGCGCCGATCAACTCCCCCAACTATAACATGGGCATGGATTTTCTGGTTCTGAGCTTTGTTGTGGTGGTTGTCGGCGGCATGGGCTCACTGCCCGGTGCCGTGCTGGCGGGGTTCCTGCTGGGTGTGGTCGAGAGCTTTGCCTCTATGGGTGCCGTGCTAGAGGTCATTCCCGGCATCAACCAAATCATCATTTACCTTGTTGCGATCATCATTTTGCTGACGCGCCCCCGTGGCCTGCTGGGCCGTGCCGGCGTGATGGAGGACTAGACCATGCTTGGACTGACAAAACGTGATGCAGGACTGCTGGCCATTGTTGCGGCCCTCTGTGTCCTCGCCCCCTTTATCCTGAACCCCTTCCCCGAAGGCTCTGCCATGGCGCAGTTCAACGCGGGCTACCCCGACTTGATGCAACGCCTTGTGATCTTTGGCATCTTCGCCATTGGCTTTAACATCCTGTTTGGCCTCACCGGCTATCTCAGCTTTGGCCATGCCGCGTTTCTGGGTGTGGGATCCTATGCTGCAATCTGGATGATGAAACTGCTGACCATGAATGTGATCCCTGCGATCATCATCTCGGTCATCGTTGCGGGCCTGTTCTCGCTTCTGGTGGGATGGATTTCGCTGCGCCGTTCGGGAATTTACTTTTCCATCCTGACGCTGGCCTTTGCCCAGATGTCCTATGCGCTGGCCTATTCCGTGCTGACCCCCATCACGGGCGGTGAGACGGGCCTTCAACCCAATGTCAACGATCCTCGTATCCTTGACGGCGCGGTGACCAATGGCCGGACCCCGACTGCCAATCTGTTTGGTCTGGATATGAAAGCAAGCCATGAGCTGTCCATCGGAGACTGGGTCTTCACCTTCAATGCAGGCTACTACATTGCCGCCGTTGTCATGCTGATCGCCTTTTACCTGTCGATCCGCATCTTCCGCTCGCCCTTTGGCATGATGCTGCGCGCGGTGAAATCCAACCAACAGCGGATGAACTACACCGGCCTGAACTCCAAGCCCTACACGCTGGCGGCTTTCGTGATCTCCGGCATGTATGCTGGCCTTGCAGGTGGGTTGCTGGTGGCAATGGACACTCAGGTGGGCGCAGAGCGCATGTTCTGGACCGCCTCCGGTGAAGTCGTCGTGATGACCATCCTTGGTGGTGCGGGCACTTTGATCGGGCCTGTGCTGGGCGCGGGTATCATCAAATACATGGAAAACATCGTCTCCAAAATCAACAAAGCGGTTCTGGAACAGTGGTTTGCCTTTATGCCCGACGGGATCGAGGATGTCTTTGTGACAATCGTCTACCCTTTCGTGGGCAAAGGTTGGCACCTCACGCTGGGCGCTGTGTTCATGCTGGTGGTGATCTTCCTGCCTGGTGGTCTTGTGGAAGGCGGCCAACGCGTCGGCAACCTGTTCCGCCGCAAAAAGACCGATGCTGACACGCCTGCGGGCAAAACAACCCCTGCCGAATAAGGAGCGCCAGACATGAGCATTCTCGAAGTCAAGAACGTCAACAAGCGCTTTGGCGGGTTGCAAGCGCTGGGGAACGTGAACCTCAACGTTGAAGAAAACAGCGTCCACGCGATCATCGGCCCCAATGGGGCCGGTAAATCCACCCTGCTGAACGTGCTGGTGGGGAAACTGATCCCTGACACAGGGTCCGTCATGTTCGATGGGCAATCCGTGCTGGGGCGCAAACCCTACGAGATCAACCAGATGGGCATTTCGCGCGTCTTCCAGACACCAGAGATCTTTGGTGATCTCAGTGTGATGGAAAACATGCTGATCCCCTGCTTTGCCAAACGCGATGGCGGGTTTTCGATGCATGCCATTGGCAGCGTCGACAGTGAGGCGGATGTCGTTGAAAAAGCGAAAAAGATGCTGAACGACATGAAGCTTTATGAAAAGCGCGACATGCAATCATCTTCGATGTCACGCGGGGACAAACGCCGCCTCGAGATCGCCATGTGCCTGTCTCAGGAACCCCGCCTGTTGCTGCTGGATGAGCCGACCGCCGGTATGGCGCGGGCCGATACCAACAACACCATCGACCTGCTCAAACAGATCAAGGAAGAGCGGGACATCACCATCGCCATCATCGAACACGACATGCATGTGGTCTTTTCCTTGGCCGAACGGATCACCGTATTGGCCCAAGGCACCCCGCTGGTCGAAGACACGCCTGACAACATCAAAGGCCACCCAAAGGTGAAAGAAGCCTATCTGGGAGAGACGCAGGAAGTGTAACCCCTGCCCGCCTCCCCCAACAAAGGACATTGTTATGAATACGCAAACACTCGACAAAAACGCCAATCACGCGTCAACCGCCCCCGCCTTCCTGTCGGTCTGGGACATCCATGCCTCCTACGGCGAAAGCTATATCGTGCAAGGCGTGAGCTTTAACGTGCATGAGGGCGAAATCCTCGCGCTGCTGGGCCGGAACGGCGCGGGCAAAACATCAACCCTGCGCACCATCGCGCAAATCGGTGATCCGCAGCTGACCCACGGCGAGGTCTGGCTGGACCACCAGCCGCTACACAAGATGAAAAGCTACGAGGCTTCCGCCGCGGGCCTTGCCCTGGTGCCCGAAGACCGCCGCATCATCGCGGGCCTCACGGTTGAGGAAAACCTCAAGCTTGCGCAGATCGCCCCGCCCCTTGGCTGGTCGCTTGAGCGTGTCTATGAGCTGTTCCCCCGTCTGGGTGAGCGCAAAAAGCAAGAAGGCACAACGCTATCGGGGGGCGAACAGCAAATGCTGGCCATCGCCCGCGCCCTGTGCCGCGACATCAAAGTGCTGCTGCTGGACGAACCTTACGAGGGCCTAGCCCCCGTGATCGTCGATGAGATCGAAAAGACCCTGAGCATCATCAAAGCCCAAGGCATCACCACCATCCTCGTGGAGCAAAACGCCGTGCGTGCACTCAAGCTCGCGGATCGTGCCGTGATCCTTGATACGGGCGGCGTGGTGTTTGACGGCTCTGCTCAAGAAGTGCTTGAGAACGAAGCCCTGCGGGCGGAATACCTAGCCATTTGACGGCACCACAAAGCATTGCATTACATAAATTGACCCGCTCTTGCGGGTCTTTTTTTTCATGCGCGCAAGCTGGTGAAGCCGCAGCACCCAATGCCCATATGAAAGGGCGCTTGCGGCGCAGTGATTCTGCGCGCCCCTCAATGCGCAGGCCATACCCCCGCCCATTGCCCCCTCTCCCACTCATAGTTCCACCCCTGAGCCTTATTTGTCTACCAACATGAAACAATAAGATTTTTTTCTAGCTGCGATGGTAAATACGGCATTAATGTGGCGAAATTATTTCCCAAGGAGGCGACAATGCCAATTATATTTAACGAAGTTTCCGGCCAGTTCGAAGGCAACATCCCAAGCACTGAAACCCTCCCCGGATTTGATTTCTCGGTCTTTGGCGGCCTCATCACCAACAGCGGAACATTTACCGGACCGATCACCGCAGACACGCCTGAAAACATCGAGATCGCCAATACTTTGGGCGGCTCGATCAGCAAGGCTGCAGGCTCTGCCTATGCGGTTGACCTGCTGGGCAATGGTGGGCGCAATTTTTTCAACGACGGCACGATCTTTGGCTCGGCGCGTTTTGGCAACGGCTTTGACAGCTTTTTCAACACTGGCTCTCTTAACGGGCAGATCCGGATGGGAGCGGGCAATGATATGTTGGTCAATCAAGTCATTCCGGGCATTGATGGCGGCCCGCTGACCCTTGGCACCATCACCGGTGGCGTTTTGATGGGGGATGGTGATGATACCGTGCTCAACGGTGGCAGCCTTGGCAATGTGATCCTCGGGGCAGGCAATGACACCTATAACGCGGCGATTCTCGGCGAGGAAACCGGCACTGGCGGCACAGCCGGAGATGTGCGCGGCGGCAACGGAAACGATAACCTGATCGGCGGCAGCGCCGATGACAGCTTTCAGGGCGGCGCAGGGCGTGACACGCTGGATGGCGGCGCAGGCAAAGACCAACTTTATGGCAATGGGGCCGCTGACCTGATCCTTGCCGGTGCGGGGAATGATCTGGTTGATGGCGGCAGCGGGAATGACATCATCGACGGCGGCGACAACAACGACCGCCTCTTTGGCGGCACCGGTGCCGATGACGTCTATGGCGGCAATGGCAACGACCAGATCTGGGGCGGTTCGGGCGCGGATGTGCTTGAAGGCGGTGCCGGTAATGACAAACTTTATGGTGACGCGCAGAATGACACGATCGACGGTGGCGCAGGCCATGACCTGCTGAGCGGTGGTGCCGGTGCAGATGTCTTTATTTTCAACGGGAATTCGGGCCGCGACACGATCACCGATTTTGATTCTGATGACGTGATCGACCTGTCCGCGCTGCAGGCCTCTGGGGTGGGCTATGCCGATGTCCTCGAGAATACGCTATTCAGCGGCGGCGATGCAGTTATTGATCTGAGCGCGCTTTTCAACCTGACAAGCGACGCAATCATCGACCGCGGCTCTTTGCTGACGGTCGAGAATGTGACCTTTGCCGATCTGGACGCTAACGCATTCAACCTCTCGGACTTTAGCATTATTCCGCTGTGAAAAACCTGTCGGGCGGCGATGCGCTGCCCGGCTTTCCCCCATTGATCAGGTGTCGCTTTCAGAGTTGATCACCTATGGTAAAGTCGCGCCTTTCCATGCCTTCTTCCTTACCATATAAGCCCTGACAAACGACGCACCTCACGCGTCCACTTCGCAACGGTCGGGGACCCATATGACAAAGAATACACATGACAGCGATGTCGCATTTATCCGCGCTTTGGCGGAATTGCTGAATGAAAACGATCTGACAGAACTGCAGGTCAAACGCGATTACGCCGAGGACGACAGCCTGAACGTACGCGTCTCGCGCAAGCCTCCTCAGCAGGTTGTCGCAGCAGCCCCTGTTCAAGCAGCGCCACCTGCGATGACCTCTCCTGCGCCTGCCCCGTTGGCGGCCCCTGACACTGCTGCACCTATAGCTGATCCATCCTCCGATCCGGGCGCGGTTTCATCACCAATGGTTGGCACCGTATATACGTCGCCCGAACCCGGTGCGGCTCCGTTTATCACCGTGGGCAAACAAGTGTCCGAAGGTGACACCCTGTTGATCGTGGAAGCCATGAAAACCATGAACCACATCCCCGCGCCTCGCGCAGGTACCGTCAAACGCATTCTGGTCGAAGACGGGGCCGCTGTTGAGTTTGGCGCACCGCTTGTGATCCTCGAATAAGGAGGACACTTCATGTTCAACAAAATCCTTGTTGCCAACCGTGGCGAGATTGCCCTGCGCGTCATCCGTGCCGCGCGTGAAATGGGCATTGCTTCGGTCGCGGTGCATTCCACCGCTGACAGCGATGCAATGCATGTGCGCATGGCAGACGAGAGCGTGTGCATCGGGCCTGCGTCCTCTCAGCAATCTTATCTGTCGGTGCCAGCGATCATTGCCGCCTGTGAAATCACCGGAGCCGAAGCGATCCACCCCGGTTATGGTTTCCTGTCGGAAAATGCCGGTTTTGTGCAGGTCCTCGAAGATCATGATCTGACCTTTATCGGCCCTACAGCCGAACACATCCGCATGATGGGTGACAAGATCACCGCCAAGGACACGATGAAGGCGCTTGGCGTGCCTTGCGTGCCCGGATCGGACGGCGGTGTTGCAACCCTCGAAGATGCGCAAAGGCTTGGCGAAGAAATCGGCTATCCGGTTATTATCAAAGCCACAGCAGGTGGCGGCGGTAAGGGCATGAAAGTGGCTCAAACGGCCGCGGACATGGAGCGCGCCTATCAAACGGCCCGTGCCGAGGGGAAATCGAACTTCGGCAACGACGAAGTCTACATCGAGAAATACCTCACCACCCCGCGCCACATCGAGATTCAGGTGTTTGGCGATGGCAAAGGCCGCGCCGTGCATTTGGGTGAACGGGACTGTTCGCTTCAGCGCCGTCATCAGAAGGTCTTTGAAGAGGCCCCCGGCCCCACAATCACCGCCGAGGAACGCGCGCGTATTGGTAAAATCTGTGCCGATGCCTGTGCCAACATCAACTACATCGGTGCGGGTACAATCGAATTCCTGTATGAAAACGGTGAGTTCTATTTCATTGAAATGAACACCCGCCTTCAGGTGGAACACCCTGTCACCGAAGCCATCTTTGGCGTTGATCTGGTGCGTGAACAAATCCGTGTGGCTGCCGGCCTGCCGATGTCCTTTGAACAAGACGATCTTGAGATCAACGGCCATGCCATCGAGGTGCGCATCAACGCAGAAAAACTGCCTGATTTCCGCCCCTGCCCTGGCAAGATCACCCAATACCACGCGCCTGGCGGGCTTGGTGTGCGGATGGATAGCGCGCTTTATGGTGGCTATTCGATCCCGCCCTTCTATGACAGCCTGATCGGCAAGCTGATCGTACATGGACGCGACCGGCCCGAAGCGCTTGCGCGCCTCAACCGCGCCTTGGGCGAGCTGATCGTGGACGGTGTGGACACCACGGTGCCGCTGTTCCATGCCCTGCTGCAAGAGGAAGACATCCATTCCGGCGGGTATAACATCCACTGGCTTGAGCACTGGCTGGAAACCACCTTCGGCGAAGCCTGACCCTCATGG
Organism: Sulfitobacter sp.; assembly: GCF_039977885.1. Taxonomy (GTDB): domain Bacteria; phylum Pseudomonadota; class Alphaproteobacteria; order Rhodobacterales; family Rhodobacteraceae; genus Sulfitobacter. Next base: position 130,372 of record NZ_JBDWCI010000003.1, on the reverse strand, counting down.
GAGAGCTGACACCCGAGCTATTGCTGCACGGCTATAGCGTCGGCATCTTTCCCATGAGCGAAAGCCGCGACGACCCGGAAATCTTCTGGGTCGATCCGCGCATGCGGGGGATTATGCCGCTCGACGGCTTTCATATCTCCCGCTCGCTTGCCCGCGCGATGCGGCGCAGCAATTGGACCATCACCACAGATACCGATTTCACAGCCGTTCTGGATGGCTGCGCGGACCGCGAAGACACTTGGATCAACGCCGAAATTCGTGACCTTTACTGCGCACTGCACGCCCGCGGACAGGCACATTCTCTCGAAGTGTGGGAGGACGACATGCTGGTTGGCGGGGTCTACGGTGTGGTGCTCGGGGCGGCATTTTTTGGCGAATCCATGTTTTCGCGGCGCACAAACGCCTCGAAAATCGCGCTGGCCTGTTTGGTGGACCGTCTAAAGCAGGGCGGATTTACCCTGTTTGACACCCAATTCATCACTGACCATCTTGCGTCATTGGGCGCGATCGAGATCACGCGCGCCCGGTATCATGCAAAACTTGCCGATGCCAAAAACCGCCAAGCCCGCTTTCATGCGGCAACAGACGCTTCACCTCACGAAGTGATGCAGCGCATGACCCAAATATCATAGCGTGAATGCTCAAGCCCGTTCAGCGCCGGTGCCGAGGCAATCATCCACCCCGAAAACACTGTGCCTGCCCGTCCGGTTTCGGAGATTTCCAACTCGGCATACGCGTCGCCCGACGGGTTGCCCGCAGGATAGCGACATTCGTTCATAACAATCTGCAACCGTCCGACGCTGGCGGATGCGCCACTGGGCACAGACAGGTCAATCGTCGTGCCAGACGTCTTATCCAAGGCACGCAGAATCGCGCCTTTGGCATTACTGGTCTGCTGCCCCGCAGCAGCCGTGGCCACGCAAAGCGCGCCCAACAGGGCAATCTGGCGCAGGGCGGTCTTCATCACTCGGGGCTCCACGCCTCGTAGTCGCCGCGATCCGCAGGCTTTTCCCGCCGGATCGAACCACTGGGCGCATAGGCCAGCATGGTACCGGTCAGGTTTTCCTGATGCGGTTTTTCCCATTCTTTATGGACCAGAGGGCTGTCCGTGGGTGGCTCATCAAAGGTCCGGTGCAACCAGCCGTGCCAATCAGGGTTGATGCGGCTCGCCTCGATCTCACCATTGAAGATCACCCAACGCTTTGAGTCATCCGCATTGCGGTAATAGATGTTGCCCTGCGCATCATCGCCCACACGTTCGCCCTTGCGCCATGTGAAAAGCTGCGTGTTCAGGGTTTGCCCGTTCCACCATGTGACCGCGCTTAGAAATTTGTTGAGAATGCCCATGAGAGACTCCTGCTAATCTTATCAGGGTTATGACCAATAAACGGCCCAAGGTCCAGCGCCGCACGATGCGCTGCGCTCAAGAATTGGAGGTCAACCCTCCCCCGCCAGCGCCGTGACTTCGATCTCGATGCGGTATTTGTCGTCGATCAAACCACATTCGATCATCGTGGCTGCGGGCGGGTGAGCGCCGAACGTCTCTGACAGGATCGGGAAGCAAGGCGCGAATTCGGCGCGATCGGGCAGCATGTAGGTCACCCGCACAACACGCTCCATGCCCGAGCCAGCCTTCTCGAGCGCCTCTTTGATAACACGCAGCGCATCGCGGCATTGGGCCACGACATCATCGCCCTGCCCCACGGTGCCCGCAACATGCACAAAACCGCCCGCGACCACAGCGCGGCAATAGCCGACTTTCGCCTCGAACTCACCACCCGATGAAATGCGTCTCATATTCCATTCTCCATGAAAAAAGGGCAGACCAAACGGCCTGCCCCAATTGTTTCACTGATCTGATCTTACCCTGCCGTGGCAGGCTCTTTTTCCGCTTCTGCGTGGATCATCAAAGGCTTGGCATCCGATGTCACCGCCTCTTCATTCACGACAACCTCTTTGACACTGTCCAGACCTGGCAGGTCAAACATTGTATCAAGCAGAATATCCTCAAGGATCGACCGCAGACCGCGGGCACCGGTTTTACGCTCGATCGCGCGTTTGGCAATCGCACTCAGCGCGTCGTCGGTAAAGGTCAGCTGCGTGTCCTCCAGCTCGAACAGGCGCTGGTATTGCTTGACCAAGGCGTTCTTAGGCTGGGTCAGGATGGTGACCAGCGCGTCCTCATCCAGATCCTCAAGCGTTGCAAGAACCGGCAAGCGACCCACAAATTCAGGGATCAGACCAAATTTCAGCAGATCTTCAGGCTCAAGGTCGGTGAAAATCTCACCGATACCGCGTGCATCCTGATCGCGCACATCGGCACCAAAGCCCATGGCCGAGCCTTTGCCGCGTGCAGCGATAATCTTATCCAGACCAGCAAAAGCACCACCACAAATGAACAGGATGTTCGTGGTGTCCACTTGCAGGAATTCCTGTTGTGGATGCTTGCGCCCACCCTGCGGTGGCACAGAGGCAACGGTGCCTTCCATCAGTTTCAGCAGCGCCTGCTGCACACCCTCGCCCGATACGTCACGGGTGATCGAAGGGTTTTCGGATTTTCGCGTAATTTTATCTACTTCGTCGATGTAGACGATGCCGCGCTGCGCACGCTCAACGTTATATTCGGAAGCTTGCAGCAGTTTGAGAATGATGTTTTCGACATCCTCACCGACATAACCGGCCTCGGTCAGCGTGGTCGCATCCGCCATGGTGAAGGGTACATCCAAAATCCGCGCCAAAGTCTGGGCCAGCAATGTTTTACCACAGCCCGTCGGGCCCATCAGCAAAATGTTGGATTTCGCCAGCTCGATGTCGCCGCCTTTTTGCGCATGGTTGAGGCGTTTGTAGTGGTTGTGTACCGCCACCGAAAGCACGCGCTTGGCCATCGCCTGCCCGATAACATAATCATCAAGCACTTCGCAGATGTCTTTTGGCGTTGGAACGCCATCCGTGGCTTTCAGGCCGGATGCCTTTGTTTCTTCACGGATAATATCCATGCACAGCTCGACACATTCGTCGCAGATAAACACGGTTGGCCCTGCAATCAGCTTGCGCACCTCATGCTGGCTTTTGCCACAAAAGCTGCAGTAAAGGGTGTTTTTGCTATCGCCGGAGGATGAATTGGCCATGGGAGCCCTTTCAGGTCTAATGCGTGTATGTGGGCGCGTGCAGGGCATACGCCGCTAATCGGTTTGTGCTACATTCTAGGTCACGCCCTCCGGTCCTGCAATCGCGAAAACCGGAGTGCGCGCCTTTGTGACTTACTTACCCTTTTTGGGCGCTGGCGCATCCGGATCTTCGGTTTTGCCACGGTTCTCTACGATCTCGTCGATCAAGCCCCAGTCTTTAGCCTCTTCCGGTGACATAAAGTTGTCACGCTCAAGACCTTCCTCGACTTTTTTCAACGAGTTGCCGGTGTGTTTGACGTAAATCTCGTTCAGGCGCGTCTTGAGCTTTTGAGTCTCTTGCGCGTGGATCATGATGTCCGTCGCCTGCCCTTGGTAACCACCAGATGGCTGATGCACCATCACGCGAGAGTTGGGCAGCGAGAAACGCATCCCCGGCTCACCGGCCTGCAACAGCAACGACCCCATCGAGGCCGCCTGCCCGATCACCAGCGTCGATACCTTCGGGCGGATATATTGCATAGTGTCATAGATCGACAGACCCGAGGTCACAACGCCACCGGGGCTGTTGATATACATAGAGATTTCTTTTGAAGGGTTCTCGGATTCGAGGTGCAACAGCTGCGCCACGATCAGCTGTGACATGCCGTCATGCACAGGGCCGTTCAGGAAAATAATACGCTCTTTAAGAAGGCGGGAGAAAATATCATAGGCGCGTTCACCGCGGCTGGTCTGCTCCACAACCATGGGAACAAGATTCATATAGGTTTCTACGGGATCGTTCATATGCTCTGCCTTTGTGTCGTATTGAGCGGGACCATACCCGACCAAGCGTTACCACAAGATTAGTCTTGGCCGTGGGGAGCTTCAAGACCTCAAAAGACACGATCCTTGGTTGAATCCCGCTGGTCCAGCCCTAGCTGACCGCCCATGAACAACTGCTTCCCGCCCAACACAGCCGCAGCCCGCGCCCGACTGCGCACTTTTGCGCCCCATGCAGGCGTTCAATACGCCCGCAATCGGAACTACGATCCCGGCCCAGAGAATGCAGGCTTTGTCTCACGGTTGTCGCCGTATCTTCGTATGAAAGTGATCGACGAGGCAGATGTCAGCCGTGCCATTCTGGCACGGATGGACGCCCGCGAGGCCGATAAATTCCTGATGGAGGTCTGGTGGCGCCCCTATTGGAAAGGCTGGATGGAGCAGCGGCCCGCCGTCTGGGACAGCTACCGCAGCGATCTGGAGCGCTTGCACAATGAGGTGCAAACGCAATCGGGTCTGCGCCAGCGTTGGGAAGAGGCCTGTTTGGGGCAAACCGGCATCGAGGCGTTTGATCACTGGGCGCAGGAATTGGTGCAAACGGGATATCTGCACAATCATGCGCGCATGTGGTTCGCCTCGATCTGGATATTTACGCTGGACCTTCCTTGGCAACTGGGCGCTGATTTTTTCTTGCGCCACCTGCTGGATGGCGATGCGGCGGTCAATACGCTGAGCTGGCGTTGGGTTGCGGGCATACAAACGCAGGGCAAAACATACCTTGCCGACCCCGAAAACATCGCGAAATTCACCAATGGCCGGTTTGCCGATACACCGGGCCTTGCCTGCGCAGCCACACCGCCCGAGAGCGGTGCCATTGTTGACCGAAAAAACATCCCCGAAATTGCGCCGATCACCGCCCCGCCAACAGGGCGCGTGGGTTTGTTGCTGCATTCCGACGATATTGACACAGGGGCCATGGACCAGCTTGGCCTGACGCCCCATGCAACCGCTTATCTCGATGCCACCACAGGGCAAAGCCCGTGGCACATAGCGCCGATGGTGACTGAGTTTCGCGAACAGCTTTTGAACGACCACAGGCCAGATGCAAAGATTCTGGATGATGCGCAGGCCGTCACCGATTGGGCCAAGGCCGAGGAAATTGACCATATTATAACGCCCCACGCCCCTGTCGGATCAATGCGCCCTGTGCTGCAAGAAATTGCCGCCACGCTCCCCCTGTCCGAACACCGCCGCCCCATTGACAGCGCCGCATGGCCGCTTGCCACGGCGGGGTTCTTTAAGTTCCGCAAACATATTCCCGACCTGCTGGATCGTTTCGCAGGCTGACGCCCGGACAATTTCCAAAAATTGCCCCCGTTACGATAGCGCAACATTAGCGTCATAAATTTGTGACGGAATCGCGCCAGAAGGCTAACAACTTGTTAATCTCGCCAGCACCGGAGCACGCCATGAATCGCAAAGACATCATTCAAGACCCAAGCATCGGCAACAAAGCCGAAGCCTACGAGGCGTTTGACGATATCCCGACAAACCCGAACCTGAGCCGCACCATCGGCGAGGTTGTGGCAGCGCGCTATTCCCGCCGCGACATGTTCAAGGGCGCGCTGGCGGTCACCACGACGACTGCACTTTTTGGCACTTCCGCGATGATCGCGCCAAAACAGGCGGCCGCAGCGGGTACCTCACGCTATAACTTTACCGAGCTGGCCTGGGGCAATGACACGATGCACCACGTGGCCGAAGGCTATGACGCGGAAATCCTGTTGCGCTGGGGCGACCCAATCACAGCAGACGCGCCAGAATTCGACGTGATGAACCAAACCGCCGAGGCCCAGCTGCAGCAGTTCGGCTATAACAACGACTATGTCGGCTTTACCGCGCTGAATGACGCAGGCACCCGCGGCCTGCTTTGTGTGAACCACGAATACACCAACGAAGAAGTCATGTTCTCCGGCATTGGCCGTCAGGACAAGGTCGATTTCACCGGCATGACGCCCGAGCTGATCGACATTGAAATGGCTGCGCACGGCGGCACCGTGGTCGAGATCGAAAAAGAGACCACCGGCCAATGGCGCGTTGAGCGCAATGGCAAATACAACCGTCGCATCACACCGCTGAACACCAAAATGACCATCGACGGCCCCGCCGCAGGTCATGCGCGTATGCAGACAAACGAGGACCCCGAGGGCATGACCATCATTGGCACGCTCAACAACTGTGCCGGTGGCATGACCCCTTGGGGCACCTACCTGTTGGCCGAGGAAAACTTCCACGGGTATTTCTGGACCGACAAGCTGGATGCGGACGGCAAGCCCGACATCAGCGCCCAGCCAGAGGCCAAGCAGATGGACCGCTACGGCGTGCCGGGCCGCTGGTACAACTGGGGCACCCGCTATGACCGCTTTAACATCGACAAAGAGCCGAACGAGCCGAACCGCTTTGGCTGGGTTGTCGAAGTAGACCCGCGCAACCCTGACGCCATGCCCGTCAAACACACCGCCCTTGGCCGCTTCCGCCATGAAGGGTGTGAGACCACGCTGGCCTCTGACGGCCGCCTTGTGGTTTATTCCGGCGATGATAACCGCTTTGATTATCAGTATAAATATGTCTCCAATGGCACGCTGTCAGACGATAACGCCGCCAACTCAAAACTGCTGAGCGACGGTATCCTCTACGTGGCGCGCTTTGACGAGGACGGCACTGTTGAATGGCTGCCGCTGGTGCATGGTGAGGGGCCACTGACCGCCGAGAACGGCTTTAACGACCAAGGCGATGTGATGATCGACACGCGCATTGCTGCCGATTTGCTGGGTGCCACACCTATGGACCGTCCCGAAGACGCGCAACCGCGCGGCGATGGCTCGGTCTATCTGATGCTCACCAACAACTCCAAACGCAAACCCGATCAGGTGGACGCGGCCAACCCGCGCCCCGAAAGCTCCTTTGGCCATATCATCGAGGTCAAGGAAGACGGCGGCGATCACGGTGCCACACGCGGCACTTGGTCGATCCTTGTGCGTTGCGGCGATCCGTCCGTGGCCGAAGTCGGCGCGGTCTGGAACCCTGAAACCTCCGAAAACGGCTGGTTCGGCTCCCCTGACAACGCGGCAATGGATGCGGATGGCCGCCTTTGGGTCTCTACGGACCAAGGCTCCAACTGGGGCAAAACGGGTAAATCGGACGGGCTCTATGCGGTGGAAACCGAAGGCGAGGCCCGCGGCACGTCGAAACTGTTCTTCCGCTGCCCCATCGGCGGCGAGATGTGCGGCCCCTACTTTACCGACGACAGCGAAACCCTGTTTGTCGCCGTGCAACACCCCGGCACGGATGGCACAAAAGACATCCCCGGTTTCGAGCGCGACAGCACATTTGAAGATCCGGCAACCCGCTGGCCCGACTTTGACCACGCGATGCCACCGCGCCCCTCTGTGGTTGTCGTGACCAAGCAAGGTGGCGGTAAAATCGCCGTCTAACCTCATTCTTTAAAGAAGTATTTCAGCACAACATTGGCTTCGCCTTCGGGCGGAGCCATATTTTATTCGGGAAACCGCTACATCGGCATAGGTGAAAACGAACACCTGAAATCAGATTGGCATCAGATCCATTGGCCGCCCTTTCACCACCCGAAAGAGAACACCGGTCATAAAAACGCTGCGGCAGGCCCGATGCCCGCCGCAGCGCAGATTGGTTCAGGATTTATCAGCGAAACAGCCAACCATCGCATCAGCAAAGCCGCGCAGCAGGGACGCATAGGAACCACCATCACTGCCAATCGGGTCAAGCACGGCCACCCGTGTCGCCTGCCCCTCAAGCGCGGTGCGCAACAGCTGTTCGTTTTCTTGCGGCGCGGTAAAGGCGCAAACGGCTGGATGTTCTGCCAGATGATCGCGGAGTGCTTTTACACGGGCAGGACCAGGTGACTGGCCATTGCCGGGCACGATAAAGGCAGCCGCTTCAAGGCCATAGGCGTTGTCAAAATATTGGAACGCATCATGCAACACGATGAACTTCGCATCTGCGTAGGGCTCCAGATCGGTCGCAACCTGCTCCGAGACAGCGGTGATTTCCGCACTTAGCTTGTCCCAGTTGGCCATATAGGTTTCCGCATTATCAGGGTCCATCTGGACCAACTGCTGCGCAACAACGCCAGCCCAAAGCACCGCATTGCTTGGCGACAGCCAGCCATGAGGGTCGATGTTGCCCACGTGGTGGTGGCCATCGTGGCCTGCGTGATCGTCATGCTCCGCGTGGTCATCATGATCCGCATGATCGTCATGATCTGCGTGATCGTCATGGTCCGCATGATCGTCGTGAGCCGCGTGGTCCCCGTGGTCCGCGTGACCGTCATGATCCGCATGATCGTCATGATCTGCGTGGTCGTCATGATCAGCGTGATCGTCGTGATCTGCGTGATCATCATCCTCGACAACCAAGGACTCCGGCGAGCGCAGCGGCAATGTTTGCGTGCCCGGGTGCTGCATAAGAACCAGTTGCGTGGAATCCGGTGATAATGTCTCGATCGGCTCCTCCAGCCAATGGGTCAACGACGGCCCAACCCACACCACAAGGTCTGCTGCCTCCAGCGCGCGTGCCTCGGAGGGCCGCATCGCATAACTGTGCGGTGATGCACCTGCCGGAATAATTTGTGACGGCTCGCCGACACCTTCCATGATCTGGGCTACTAAAGATTGTATAGGTGCGATATCAACCACTACATTCGGGGCATCTTCGGCATAGGCGGGCATAGCTGTGAGGCAGCAAGCGGCAATCAGGCGGCGCATTGAATTATCCTTTATGGTTGCGACGGGCTCTTGCTAAAATGTATGTTATAACATATCAATCCCTAAAATTTAATCCTGTCGCAAAGGGCTTCGCATGACCGATCCTATCGGCTTCCAATGCACCAATCATAATGAGTGCAAATCCACCCTTCTGGCCGAAGCAAAGGCGCATTGCGCCGAACAAGGGCTACGGATGACCCCCGTGCGCCTTCGGACGCTCGAAATTCTGCTGGCCGAACATCGGGCGCTGGGGGCGTATGACGTGCTGGCGCGGCTCTCCGAGGAAGGTCTGGGCAGCCAGCCCCCTGTGGCCTATCGCGCACTGGATTTTCTGGTCAAAGCCGGATTCGCCCATAAGATCGAAGCGCTCAACGCCTATACGGCCTGCGTGCATCCGGGTGCGGCGCATTCTCCGGCCTTTCTGATTTGCCGCAATTGCCAGACCGTGGCCGAAGCAGGCACTCAAATCGCTCAGGGACGGCTGGGTGATGCCGCCCGTGCCACGGGGTTTATCATTGAGCATACGGTGGTCGAAGCCACCGGCCTATGCCCCGACTGCATCGGTCCCACTGCATGAGCGCGCTTCTCGAGACCCGCGACCTGCGGCTAGCCTATCACGGGCATACAGTGCTGCGCGATGTGAACTTTAAAGTAGAACGCGGTGAAATCGTCACCATTGTCGGGCCAAACGGTTCGGGCAAATCATCGCTGCTGCGTGCGCTTATCGGGGCGGTAAGCCCTGCGGCCGGAACAGTTCACCGCGCCCCTGCGCTGCGCATCGGCTATGTACCGCAGAGCCTTGCTATTGATGCCACCTTGCCTCTGACGGTGGCGCGTTTTCTCAACCTGCCCACACGGGTCAACGCCGATATCGCGCGCCGCGCCCTCGCGGATGCTGGCGTGCCAGAGCTGGCCGACCGTCAACTAGCCGCCTTATCCGGAGGTCAGTTCCAGCGCGTGCTGCTGGCCCGCGCCTTGTTGAACAATCCCGACATCTTGATTCTTGATGAAGCGACACAAGGGCTTGATCAACCGGGTGCTGCGCAATTCTACCGGCAAATCGAAGCTGTCCGGCACAGCCACGGCTGTGCTGTATTGATGGTCAGCCATGATCTGCACGTGGTGATGGCTGCCTCGGACCGTGTGCTGTGCTTTAACGGCCATGTCTGCTGTGAAGGTACGCCCGAAGTTGTGGCCGATGCCCCTGAATACCGCGCCCTGTTCGGCAGCGGCACCCAAGGGGCGCTGGCCCTGTACCGCCATCATCATGACCATGATCACTCCCACAACCACGAGCATACGCATGAGGGTGCTGCCTGATGTTTGACGATTTTATTGTACGCGCGGCCTTTGCCGGTCTTGGCGTTGCCTTGGCGGCTGCTCCGCTGGGGTGTTTTGTTGTGTGGCGGCGTATGGCCTATTTCGGCGATGCGACCAGCCATGCGGCGATCTTGGGTGTCGCACTGGCGCTGGCGACTGATTTGCCCGTATTTGCAGGCGTTTTGGCTGTGGCGCTGGCCATGGCATTGATCATCAGCGCGCTATCCAACCGTCAGGTAAGCTCGGACGCATTGTTGGGCGTTTTGGCCCATGCGGCGCTTGCGTTGGGATTAGTCGCGGTATCCCTCATTGATGGGGTACGCGTTGATCTGGAAAGCTATCTGTTTGGCGAAATTCTCGCGGTGAGCACATATGATCTGACCGTGATCTGGAGCGGAGCCGCTTTGGTACTGGCCCTGCTGCTCTGGCGCTGGCAGGCGCTGCTTACGGCGACGCTCTCGCCGGATCTGGCGTCGGCCAGCGGTATTTCACCACGCCGCGAACAGCTGATACTGACGCTGGCCCTGGCGGTGACTGTTGCGGTGGCGATAAAGGTTGTGGGCGCGTTGCTAATCGCCGCTATGCTGATCATCCCCGCCGCCACGGCCCGCCCTTTGGCCCGCACCCCCGAAGCCATGGCCGCCTATGCGCTTGCCGCTGGCAGCCTTGCCGCGCTTGGCGGGCTTGGCGCTGCGTTCACCTTTGACACCCCCGCAGGGCCCAGCATCGTTGCGACGGCTGCTGCAATGTTTGCCCTGTCCAGCGCAATTTCCGCCGTTATCCGGCGAAATTAAACCTCACCACACCTAAGGCAAAGCTTTAGGTGTGGCCTGCATCTCATTGCTAAATAAAAACTATACCCCGACGCACACCTTAGGGCATCAACACCCGCACGCCAGGCATCTGCGCGATCCGCGCGACATCCTCGTCGTATATCTCCGACATCTCATCGACCAGCTCGTCCGTCCAGCCCGGCATGTCGAGCTCCTCTTCCACTTCGGCATCCATGGCGTATTTATCTAGAAAAGCCGCGATCGCACGGCGCTTCTGGTGTTCGCTCATCACCGGATGATCCTTGAGATAGGCGCGAAAGCGCTTCATCCCCTCAGCCGTCATAATCGAGCTGAGCAAATCAAAGCCGCCAATGATCTTTTCAGAGTCTTCCAGCCCTACCATCTGGCGAATGATATGCGCCCATAAAAGCGGTGTATCCTCATTGCACCAAATGGTGATCGGCATATCCGGCACAGATTCGCGCAGCAATCCTACCATTTCGGACCAACGCACATCACGCGGATCACGCCCACCCCAGAAGGCTGCCGGATCTTTCGCGTCGGATTTGGCCGCGAGAATCGGCAACAGGGTTGCGGGGTTCCGGATGGCCATGAAAATCTCTGCCTCATCCCCCTCGAACACCTGTGCGATGCGCATCATCCGTACCGGTGCTGCAGGGTAAAGCATTCCCTCCTGAAAGGCCGTTTTGGGCGTGCGGAAAAAATTCGCATCCGACAGGATCACCCGCTCTGCCTGCGTATCATCAAGAATCGCATCCAGCAGCACATCCCGCGCCATTTCTGACGGCTGAGAGTTAACCATAGCGTTCAAAGTTTCGCGCAAGATACCGCGATACCGGGAGTGCCCGGGCACTGATACGCCCTTTTTGGCAAAGTCATCTGCATTGCGCAAAAGACATTTGATCATCCGGTCTTCTTCCGTGAAATGCGTGCCGACATGTAAGACCAGTTTCATCGTCATCTTGTCCAATTTTGTGTTCAACTTCCTCCTGTATGTATCAGAGGGATAAAACCTGCAAAAGGATGATAAATGCCTCTTGCGCCCCCCGAAATTTGCCTTTAAACGACCGCCCAGTGCCCCTATAGCTCAGCTGGTAGAGCAATTGATTTGTAATCAATAGGTCCGCGGTTCGAGTCCGTGTGGGGGCACCATATAATCACTCAGACACATCCGATATACCCTTTGTTATAGGGTTTATTCGTCCGCCTGGCCGGGGTATATCTTGCCGGCCTCCAAGCCATAAAACAAACGCTCTCTGAGGTGCTGAAACCTTCGCCAGCAATAGAGATGATCGAGTGTATCCAGTAAACCTACGGCAATGGCCGGAGACAGCTACCTGATCCGGAGGGGGCAGGATTTGCGATCGCCACTAAAATTCAGATACCGAAAAAACAGAACCTCCGCCGCATCTTGCGCCAAGAGCCGGTTGGGAAAAAGAATCTCTCATAGAATCCCCCTAGCGGGAGCACTGGGGGCATCGGGTTTCAGGCCTCCAGCAGCACCTTGCCGTATGCCTCGCGCAATTTGTTCTTTTGCACCTTACCCGTCGAGCCGATGGGCAGCGCATCAACAAAGATCACGCGGTCGGGGATTTGCCAGCTTTCGACTTTACCCTCATAGAACGCCAGTAACTCGGCCTCGTTGACTTCACCTGCCTTGATCACCACCAGTACGGGGCGCTCGTCCCATTTGGGGTGCAGCGCGGCGATGGCAGCGGCATTCGCGACGGCCTCATGGGAAATGGCGATATTTTCCAACACGACCGTGGAAATCCATTCGCCTCCTGATTTGATGATGTCTTTTGACCGGTCGCGGATGATCATGAAGCCTTCGGGATCAATCGTAGCCACATCGCCGGTGTCAAACCAACCGTCACCGGTCAGCGCGGGGGCTTCCATGCCAAAATAGGTATCGACAACCCACGGCCCGCAGATTTGCAGATCGCCCTGCGTGACGCCGTCATGAGGCAGGATTGCACCCTGCGCGTTCACCAGACGCAGATCAACACCGTAGGGTGGCCGCCCCTGCCCCATACGGATTTCGGCTTGTTGATCGGCTGGCAGAGTCGTGTGGCGCTGGAGCAGTTGGTTCATCGCCCCCAACGGCGACGTTTCCGTCATGCCCCAAGCATGCACCAGATCGACGCCGTATTCCGCGAATTTCGGGATCATCGACGGCGGCAGCGCCGATCCCCCCACCACTGTGCGCTGAAGGCTGGGCAATTTCGAACCCGTCTGCTCAAGCGCGGCCAACAGCCCCATCCAGATCGTCGGCACCCCCAGCGCCAGCGTGGTTTTCGTCTCGTCGATGAGGTTCACAAGGCTCACCCCGTCAAGGTTTGGCCCCGGCAGCACCAATTTGCAGCCTGTGACAGCAGCGATATAGGGCACGCCCCACGCGTTGACGTGGAACATTGGCACCACAGGCAGCACCGTATCCATCGCCGAGATATTCAACCCATCCGGCATATTGCCGCCCAAGGTGTGCAGCACCGTCGAGCGGTGAGAATACAGCACCCCCTTGGGATCGCCGGTGGTGCCGGAGGTATAGCACAGACTGGATGCGGTGTTTTCATCCAGTTCGGGCCAAGGCTCAAAGGCATCTCCGGTCTCAAGCAACTCGTCAAAGAATTTGAGACCCGGCACCGCCTCGGCGGCGGCGGCATCACGCGGACCCATCATGACGATATGTTTGCACTTGGGCAGTGCCTGCACGAGCTTGGCCGCTGCGGGCACAAAAGTCGCGTCGATAAACAGCACCTGATCCTCGGCGTGGTTGATCACATAGACCATCTGTTCCGGACCCATACGCGGGTTGATCGTATGACAGACAAAGCCGCCCCCCGAGACACCAAAATAGATCTCCAGATGGCGGCGGTTGTTCCACGCAATGGTACCGCACCGCGCCCCCTGCTCGAGCCCCAGTTTGCGCAGGGCGCTGGCCAGACGGCGAGCATTTTGCCCCACCTGCCCCCAGTTGGAATGCTCGACCCCACCCGTAGTCTCGACCGAGACGATCTCGCCTGCGCTATGAAACCGCGCGGCATGGTCGATCAGGCTACCGATGGTGAGCGGCATGTGCATCATTTGTCCAAGCATGGGATCGCCTTCCGTAAATGTTGATTAAGCCCTTTCAGGCCAATGTGTTTTGATAAGGTCTGCCACCCGTTCGGCAATCATGACCGTGGGGGCATTGGTATTGCCGCTTGTTACGGTGGGCATGATCGACGCATCCACGACGCGCAGCCCCTGCATCCCGTGTACGCGGGCCTGCGGGTCAACTACGGCCATCGGATCCACGCCCATCTTGCAGGTGCCCACAGGGTGATAGATGGTATCAGCGCGGGCGCGGATGATCGCCTCCCATTGCGCATCACTCATACCGTCACGCACCCCGAACAGCTCTGACTGCTCGTATTGTGCCAGTGGCGGAGCCTTCATGATCTCGCGCGACATTTTGGCACCTTTGATCAAACAGCGCAAATCGCTGTCTTCGGCCAGAAAGTTAGGATCAATCGCAGGGGCCGCCAAGGGGTCGCTGCTGGCGAGGGTCACGCTGCCCCGCGATGCTGGGCGCAACACGCAGACATGGCAGCTATAGCCATATCCTGCGTGCAATTTGCGCGCGTGATCATCCACCACCGAGATCAAAAAATGAATCTGGATGTCGGGGCGATCGATTGCCGGATCGGTTTTTAGAAATGCAGCGCCTTCCGCAAATGGCGTCGACAGCAACCCCTTACCGGTCTTGCGCCATTCCCGCATGTGTTTGACTAGATTGACCGCCCCCCGCAGGCCGATGCCAAAGTTATCGGTGTCTTTGGTTTTATAACCCAAAGTGAAATCCAGATGATCTTGCAGGTTCTGGCCTACACCGGGCAATTCGTGGACCATGTCGATGCCGTGGCGGGTAATATCCTGCGGGCGGCCGATGCCTGACAATTGCAACAATTGCGGAGAATTGAACGCACCACCGCACAGGATCACCTCATGATTGGCCCCGACGTATTGATCGCGTTTATCGGCGCGGTAATGCACACCTGTGGCCTGCTTGCCCTCCAACGCCAGCCGCGTGGCATGGGCGCCGGTGATCACAGTGAGATTTGCACGCGACATCACCGGATGCAGATACCCTGCCGCGACCGAGCACCGCTCGCCGTTGCGATCCGCATCGTGGAACTGCGTCACCTGATACAAGCCCACGCCTTCGTTGTCGCCGGTATTGAAATCGACCACCTCGCGGTGTTGCAACTGCTTGGCTGCCTCTACAAAGGCGCGGCTGATCGGGCGCGGTGATTTCTGGTGGCTGACCTGTAGCGGCCCCGCCCCGCCATGTAGCGCGCTTGGGCCATCCTCATGGGCCTCCGACTTGCGAAAATAAGGCAGGACGCTGTTCCAATCCCAGCCTTCACAGCCCGATGCGGCCCAGCCGTCGTAATCCCCGCGTTGGCCGCGTACATATAGCATTGCATTGATGGCACTTGAGCCGCCCAACGCACGGCCACGCGGCTGGTAGCCCCGCCGCCCGTTCAGCCCCGCCTGCGCCACCGTCTTGTATGCCCAATTCGATATCTTTCCATAACCCGGCAACATCGCGACCACGCCGGCGGGCATGCGGATCGCCATATGATCGCCGCGCCCGCCTGCCTCAAGCAGGCACACCGACACGGACGGGTCTTCGGACAGACGCGCGGCCATGGTACACCCCGCAGAACCGCCGCCGACAATGACATAGTCAAAGCGCATCACAACCTCCCTCAGGCACTGCGCCTCCCACGCTATGCCTGAGAAAAATAAGCCAAATATATTTGGCCCTGTCTATCTCTAAGTCGTGCCCCAGCGTATTGCGTCACGCAGCGTCATGCGCCCCACGCAAGGGCAAGCCACACCACAACGCCATAACGCGCCCCTTTGGCAAGCGTCACCAGCAGCACAAATACCCAAAATCGCGTGCGCAAAACCCCTGCAACAACAGTGATCGGATCCCCGATTACCGGCACCCATGACAGCAGCAAGGACCATAGCCCATAGCGCAGGTACCAGCCTTCGGCCCGAGCCATCTGTGCGGGCGATGCAGGGAACCAACCACGGTCCTGATAGCGGCGCGCAAAGCGTCCCAACGCCCAGTTGATCACCGAGCCCGCAACATTGCCCAACGTGGCCACAAACATCAGCCCCGCAATGCTGTGCTCTCCTTGAAGCACCAAGGCGACCAGCACCGCCTCAGAGCCCATAGGCAACAGCGTCGCAGCAATCAGTGCAGAAGCAAACAGGCCCGCATATCCGATCATGATGGCCTAGGCCCTTCTTGAAAAATGAAAAGGGCCACAGCGCCGGTACAGCACGTGGCCCTTCACAGTCTTTGGCGTCACCGCTTGGATTAGCCGATGATGCTATTCAATGTCGCCGAGGGGCGCATCACAGCGGCAGTTTTTGCTGCATCCGTGTGGTAATACCCCCCCAGATCCGCAGCCGCACCCTGTGCCGCTGCCAGCTCGGCAACAATCGCGGCTTCGCCTTCGGCCAAGGCCTTTGCCACGGGCGCGAAATGCGCCGCCAGCTCGGCGTCATCCCCTTGGGCGGCCAAGGCTTCGGCCCAATAGCGGGCGAACCAATAGTGGCTGTCGCGGTTGTCCGGCTCACCTACTTTGCGCGAAGGCGAACGGTCATTGTCCAAGATACCTTGGGTTGCGGCATCAACCGCCTCGCCCAGAACGCGGGCTTTTTCGTTGCCTTTGCTATCGGCAAGGAACTTGAGGCTTTCGCCCAATGCACAGAACTCACCAAGGCTGTCCCAACGCAGGTGGCTTTCTTCGGCCAGCTGTTGCACGTGCTTGGGGGCCGAGCCGCCCGCGCCGGTCTCGAACAGACCACCACCCTGCATCAGCTTCACAATCGACAGCATTTTTGCAGATGTGGCCAGCTCAAGGATCGGGAAGAGATCGGTGAGGTAATCACGCAGCACGTTGCCGGTGATCGCGATGGTGTTTTCGCCCTTGGTAATGGTTTCAAGCGACGCGCGGGTGGCTTCACGCGGGGCCATGATTTCGAATTTATCGGCCACGCCTTTGGCTTCCAGGATTGGTTTAACGTAGGCGATCAGCTCGGCGTCATGGGCGCGGTCTGCGTCCAGCCAGAAAATCGCGCGGCAGCCTTCGGCTTTTTGGCGGTCAATGGCAAGGTTCACCCAATCCTCAATCGGTGCTTTGCGCGCCGAAGCAGAACGCCAGATGTCGCCGGCTTCGACCTTATGCGAATGCAGCACTGTGCCATCGTCAAGGATCATCTTGACGGTGCCAGCTTCTGGCAGCTCGAATGTGGTCGGGTGGCTGCCGTATTCTTCGGCTTTTTGCGCCATCAGACCGATGTTTTGCACTGTGCCCGCAGTGGCCGGGTTCAGTTTGCCGTTTTCTTTGAAGAAGTTGATCGTCTCGTCATAGACTGGCGCATAGGAGTTGTCAGGGATCACACAATTGGAGTCCTGCTCTTTGCCGTCAGGGCCCCAGCCTTTGCCGCCTGCGCGGATCAGCGCGGGCATGGAGGCGTCGATGATCACATCCGAGGACACATGCAGGTTGGTGATGCCCTTGTCGCTGTCGACCATATACATCGGCGGACGGGCCGCCATGCAGGCGTCAATGTCGCCCATGATGTCAGCGTTATCTTTGACGCGGGCCAACAGATCACCCAGACCGGAGTTGGGGTTCACACCCAGTTCTTTCATCGCGGCACCGTGCTTTTCAAACACAGGAGCAAGGAAAGCCTTTACCGCATGGCCAAAGATGATCGGGTCAGAGACCTTCATCATTGTTGCTTTCATATGCAGCGAGAACAGCGTGCCATCCGCTTTGGTTTCCTCGATCTGCGCGTTCAGGAAGCTCTCGAGAGCTGCCGCGCTCATGTAGGTTGCATCAACCACAGTACCCGCAGGATAAGACAGGCCGTCCTTCAGAACGGTCTCACCTGCTGCGGTTTCCAGAACGATTTTCGCGCCGGTCTCTGATGCCAATGTGGCCGACACCTCGTTCGAGAAGAAATCCCCGCCCGACATGGAAGATACTTTTGTTTTGCTGTCAGCCGTCCACTCGCCCATGCGGTGCGGGTTTTTCTGGGCAAAGCTTTTCACAGCTTTGGCCGCGCGGCGGTCAGAGTTACCTTCGCGCAGCACAGGGTTCACAGCAGAGCCTTTGAGCGTGTCATAGGTGGCGCGCACGGCTTTCTCGGCATCTGTCGCGGGGGCCTCTGGGTAATCGGGCAGCGCAAAACCTTGGGATTGCAGTTCGGTGATCGCGGCAACAAGCTGTGGCACAGAGGCCGAGATGTTGGGCAGTTTGATCACATTCGCTTCGGCCTGTTTGACCAGCTTGCCCAGCTCGGCGAGGTCATCGGACTGGCGCTGCTCAGGCTTAAGGTGATCTGGGAAAGCTGCAAGGATGCGGCCTGCAAGGCTGATGTCTTTGGTGCCAACCGAAACACCGGCGGCTGCGGCGAATTTCTTGATGATCGGCAGGAAAGAGGCCGACGCGAGCTCGGGTGCTTCGTCAACTTTTGTATAGATGATATCAGACATGAAAGATTCCCTTGGACTGTGGATTTGACCCCTCATAAACCAGCCGATTGGAAAGGTCGACAGTATACATATGTATACTGCTTATGATGGCCTGTTTTGCCACCCCGACCTGATCACCCTACCCCAGATAGATCTGACCGGCAGGATATTTCACCCGTGGCACAGCGCGCGTGGCCAGAAAAAAACCAACGGCCAGCGGGCCGACCCGTCCGAAAAACATCATCAGGATAATGAAACTGCGCCCCACCGCGTCCAGCTCGGGGGTGACGCCACGCGACAGGCCGACCGTGCCAAAGGCCGATGTGACCTCGAATGCCAGATCAACGAATTCACCATCATGGCTGATCGAGGTGATAAACAGGCCTGTGAACACCAAAAGCATGGAAATTGTCACCAGCGCCAGCACCTTCATCACCTCTTCGATCCCCAGTGAGCGGCCAAAAGCATGCAGGCTGGTCCGGCGGCGCAAGAAAGCAACCGTTGCCAGCAGCAACACACAAAGCGTCGTCACCTTGATCCCTCCCGCGGTGGAGGTGCTACCACCGCCGACCAACATCAATGTCATTGTCAGCATCGTGGTACTGTCATGCATCCCGCCGGTATCAACGGTATTGAACCCCGCTGTACGCGGCGTGACACCCTGAAACCAGCTCGCCCAGAGCTTTTCTCCGATGCCCAGCGGCCCTAACGTTGCAGGGTTGTTCCATTCCAACAGCGCAAACATGACCGTGCCCCAGACAATCAACGCAGCGGTGCCCACCAACATCAGCTTGGAATGCAGCGTCAGCCTACGCCACGCGCGTTTTTGCACGATATCGCCGACAACGATGAAACCCAGCCCGCCCAGAATGAACAGCAATGGAATGACGATATTCACCACCGGATTCCCCACCCAGCGTGTCAGGCTGTCAGCCTGCAGCGAAAAACCCGCATTGTTGAACGCCGAGACTGCGTGGAACACCGCCTGCCAGACCCCGTTCCAGCCGAACTCCGGCACAAAGACAAACGCCAAAAACAGCGCTCCAATGGCTTCGCATATCAGCGCGATGATCAGGATAATGCGCGACAGATAGGTCAGGTTGGACAGTGAGGTCTGGTTCAGGTCTTCACGCAGGATCAGCCGGTGCGCCATCCCCACCTGAATGCCCAACGCGCCCAGCACCAGAACGGCAAAGGTCATCAACCCCAACCCGCCTAACTGCATCAGCACCGCAATGACGGCCTGACCAAAGCCGGTAAAGGCGGTGCCGGTATCCACCACCGCCAGCCCCGTTACCGTGACAGCGGATGTCGAGGTAAATACCGCATCCCACAGCCCGACATCGCCGTTATGCGATACCGGCAACCATAGCAGGAGCGCACCGATGATAATGAAAACCACGTAAAAGAACATCAGCATCACAGGCGGGGCGATGCGCAATGCCTTGAGGCGTTTCAAGACCCCCTTGGGCCGTACGGCCATGCCTAAAGGCTTCCTGCGAAGCTACGCAAATTCTTGCGGTGCCCCAATAGCAACAACCGGTCCTCATGCTCTAACCGGCAATCGGCCCCGTCATCCCCGACAAATTCTGTCCCCCGCATTACCCCGATACAGCGCAGATCGAATTTCTTGGTATGCGGCAGGTCTTTGAGGCTTTTGCCTTCGAGGCTTTCGGGTACCCGGAAGTTGACCACATGGAAGCCGTTACCAAGGCTGACATAGTCGCGCACCAACGGGTTATGCAGCACTTGGGCGATATGCTGGCCGACTTCGACTTCGGGATGGATAATCCTGTCCACGCCCAGCTTGCTAAGAATGCGGTGGTGCGTCTTGCTCGAGGCTTTGGCCCAGACCTTTGGCACGCCGATCAGCTTTAGGTTCATCGCCGCGAGGATGCTGGCCTCCAGATCGCCACCCATGGCGACAACTCCGATGGCACATTCGCCCAACCCCGCCTCTCGCAAAGCGGCATCATCGCGCGCATCGACGATCATCGCCTGAGACAGCATGCTGGCATGGTTTGCCACGCGGCTTTCCGAGATATCAATGCCGATGACATGATTGCCAAAGCGTTGCAGCTCATTGGCGACTGTACTGCCGAAATTGCCCAAGCCGATCACCCCGAAGGTCCCGTTGCCCTTATAGCTTTTCTTGTCGTTCAACCCTGTCGCCTCCAGATTGCAAGCGCCGAAGCACCGGCAACGCACATCACAGGCGGCGACATTCGCCGGATCGGCGCGGTTGGTCAATACAGGCCGCAACAGCTTCCCTGCTTTGTGATCGCCCTATCTGCCTGTGCCCTCGCGTCATTTCCAATGCTGCGCAAGTCCTTTGTGTATCACACTGGACCTGCCCTCTCTGGTAACCTAGCGTCATGGCTATAAAACCAACGGGAGCGACTTCATGTCCAAGAGCAATATCAAAAATATACTGTTCACCACTGCAACAGTTGCCTTCTGCGCCGCTGCGGGTGCCGGCTTTGCCCAATCGGCAAGCGATGTCGATAAAATGTCATTCTTTATTACCAGCACCCCTGGCCCTGATGGTGCCAATTTCGGCGGGCTGGCCGGTGCGGATGCCCATTGCGCAACCCTCGCCCAAGCGGCCGGATCTTCCAAGGACTGGGCTGCCTATCTTAGCACAAGCATGATTATCGACCGCAGCAGCGGCAAAGCCGTTGTCACCGACGGTATCGACGCGCGCAGCCGGATCGGGAAAGGCCCGTGGCATAATGCCAAAGGCGTGCTGATCGCAAAGGACGTAGATGCGCTGCACAGTGCCGACAATAACATCAGCCTTGTTACTGCGCTGGATGAAAACGGCAACCAGATCAACGGCCGCGGCTCAAAACCGAACGAACATGACATTCTGACAGGATCGGATTCCGCCGGTAACTTTTCAACAGCGGGCGGTGATACGACCTGCAGCAACTGGACCAGCGGCGGCGAAGGTTCTGCCATTGTCGGCCACCATGACCGCGCAGGCCTGAGCAGCGGGCGCAACATGGTCTCGTGGAACTCGGCCCATGGCTCTGCGGGGTGCAGCGCGAATGACCTGCCCAAAACCGGCGGTGCCGGCCTGCTGTATTGTTTTGCAACCAATTAAACAAAATAGCGCCCGACCCTTAGAAAGGTCGGGCGCAACAAGCCGTCAGAAAAACACCCCGCCTGTTGCCATGCGGGGTGTCTTTTTTTGGCTTACACCTTCAAAGGTGCATCGCCGCGCTTCCACAGCAGTGGGTGGAATACTTCATCCACAGGTGTTTCTGCCACGTGGTTCACGTAGTTCGACATGGTTTTCTGCGCCATACCAAGGATCACATCCAGAACCGCACGGTGGCCATAGCCTGCGTCAAAGAACGCTTTCATTTGCGCTTCGCTGACGTTGCCGCGCTCACGGATCATTTGCACGGTGAAAGTGCGCAGTGCTTCAAGCTTGGCTGTTGGCAATGCTGTCTCGTTGCGCAGGGCGTCGGAAATCTCGTCAGAGACTTTCATCATCTTCGCGATACCGGTGTGCGCAGGCACACAGTAATGGCATTCGTTTTCGACATTGATCGCCTGCCAAACAACGGTCAGCTCTTCTGCGTCAAAATCTGTCTCGGAGAACAGTTTGTGCAGGATTTGATACCCTTCAAACGCCTGAGGGCTTTCGGCCAGAACCTTGTGCAGACCGGGCAGACGGCCAAAGGCTTTTTTGGAGTTCTCAAGCAGCGCCTTGGAGCCTTCGGGTGCTGTTGTCTCGTCGTGGGAAGGGAAAGTCATGTCAAATATCCTTATTCGATGGGTATGTTTGACATTTAGGCTTTATTGAGCGATCACTCAAGTATATAATTGAGCAATCACTCAAAAGTTTTTGGAAGGCCGATGCCCCGTAAACCGAATTATGATCGCGATGACCTGATTGCCCGTGCCAGAGATCTCTTCTGGCAACGGGGGTGGGCGGGCACGTCCCTCAAAGACCTCGAAGCAGAGCTGAACATGAAGCCCGGCAGCTTTTATGCGGCCTTCGGATCAAAGGATGCGCTGTTTGCGCTGGCGTTGGAAAAATACTCCAATGACGGTGTCGCACGCATCACGGCATTGTCGCAGGACCATGGCCCGCTCAAGGCGCTCCAGATGTTTCCCGCGCTTATGATCGAAAATGATGAAGCACCGGCCAAGGCCTGCATGCTCTCCAAGACTTTGCTTGAACTTCAGGCCCACGCCCATCCGCTTGCTGAAAAAGCAAACGAGTATTTCCAGAAAATGGAAGCCTTGTTTGCCGATCTGTTTGCACAGGCTCAGGCAAGAGGCGAGATCACGGCGGCATCCGATCCGCGGCAATTGGCCTGTAGATACCAGTCTGATCTATTGGGGCTACGGGTTACGGCCGAACGTGGTGGAACAGCGGCGCGCGATATTGCAACGCAAATTGCCCAAAGCATCGCCCGCCTGTAAATCCACCCCTAGTTGCGGACAAAATATATCCGCGACAACTTCCGGTAAGGTTTCAACTGTAACAATAAGTAACGCGCCTGCGCGCAATGCGGAGGTGTTGTGATTGGACAAGTCCGCCAACAACCGCGCACATATGTTATAGAAATCTTATTTCAAGGTAGCAAAGGAACAAAAAATGGCAAGCCTCCGCCCCCTCACCAAAATGGCACTCCCTGCCCTTATGCTCATGCCCGGCCTTGCCGCAGCGCAAGATGCAAACGGTCCTGAAGTAGAATTCTACGGCCAGTTCAACATCGGTGTCCTGAGTGTGGATGACGGCCCCAACACAAACACCACGATTACCGACAATGACAATTCAAACTCGCGCTTTGGTCTGGTCATCAAACAAGGGCTGAACAACGGTGATGAGGTCCGGTTCCACTTTGAAACTGCGATCGGCCTCACCGGCTCAAGCAGCATCAGCGGCAGCAACGACTCTTTCGACTTTGACTACACCCGCACCGAGCTGCGCAAATTCGAACTGATCTATAACAGCAAACGCATCGGTAAATTCTCCTTCGGTCAGGGCAGCATCGCCACCGATGGCACAGCCGAAGCCGATTTTTCCGGCACCAGCGTTATCGCCTACTCCAGCATCAATGATCAGGCCGGTGGCCAGGTGTTCCGCTTGTCCGATGGTGTTCTGTCGGGCGTATCCGTCGGCAGCGCCTTTAGCGCCCTTGACGGCAGCCGCCGCTTCCGCGCCCGCTATGACACGCCGAATTTCAACGGCCTCAGCTTGGGCTTTTCAGCCGGCACAGAGGTTCTGGCCCGTGGCGTGAATGGCGAATTCTACGACATCGGCCTGACCTACGATAAAGACTTTGGCGACGTGAAGCTTGCCGGTCGCCTTGGCTATTCCTTCCGCGACTCGGATGAGGAATTCCTGCTTGGCTCTACCTCTGTGCTGCACAAACCAACAGGGCTGAGCCTGACAGTGGCTGCCGGACAAGAGCAGATCGACGATGGCGAATATGCCTATATCAAGGCCGGCTTCCAGCGCGATTTCTTCTCTGTCGGGCGCACGCATTTGTCGGCTGACTATTACGAAGGTAATGATTTTGCCTTTGCCGGCTCAGATTCCTCTTCGTTCGGTGTGGCGGTTGTACAGAATATCGACAATGCCAACCTCGAACTCTACGCAAGCTACCGCACGTTCGAGTTGGACGGGGACTCCAGAAACTTCAATGACCTTGACGTGACCTTTGTGGGCGCACGCTTTAAATTCTGATCAACGGTCAGATCGATACAGAAGGGGGGCTGCGGTGCAGCCCCTTTTTTTATGGTCCCGCGCCCCGCACCACCGTGCCGCTTGCTGTTCGGTAACAACGCCCTAGATCAAAATATTACAATTTACTTCGCCTAGAACGCGGGGGCACATGCCCTCCCTTCCAGACACGAACAAATAATGGACTTGCGCATGGAATATCTCGACGTGATCAAACGGACACTGGCAGCAATTGTTCTTACCCTCTTTTGCATAACGTTCACTCTTGCCCCTGCTTCTGCCCAACAGACCCAGAGCGAAACAACCGACCAATCGACAAGCTCCAGCGATACGCTCGAAACCCTGCTCGACACGCTCAAGGATGACGATGCCCGCGCTGCGCTGATTTCCGAGCTCGAGACATTGGCACAGGCCAATACCTCGACAGAGGTCGTCGATGAAGTATTGACCGAGACAAGTGAAAGCATCTCGATCGGGCGGCGAATTGCGCTTTTCACTCAGGACGTTGTCCAGCAGGCAAGCGACCGGATCACCAGCCTGTGGACCAACCTGAACAGCGGCACCAACGTCTTTGACGGGCTCAACGGGTCCGAGCTTCAGGTTCTCATTGAGGCATTGCCCAATCTTGCCCTAGTGATCGTGATCACCATCGCCGTTTTCCTGGTTCTGCGCCGCTTTGCCATCCCTATCTACCTCAGAATGGGGCGGCGCGCCCATGAATCGGGTGCCATCAATACGGTGTTTTTGTTCATCGGCTCAAATCTGCTGGATGTGGTCATCGTCGTGCTTGCATGGGGGCTGGGCTATCTTTTCACCGTTGTTGCAGTGGGTGAGTTTGGCGCCATCGGCATCCGGCAGACGATGTACCTTAACGCGTTTCTCATCGTTGAATTGGCCAAGGTTGCCGTGCGCATCGTACTCGCGCCAAACTCGGCCGGTCTGCGGCCATTTCCGATTGAAACAGGGCCTGCAAAAAGCCTGAACCGGACTTTGTCCATTGTCATATCAATATTGGGCTACGGGCAGCTATTGGTGGTCCCGATCATTAACCGCAGCGCTTCGGTCTCGGCAGGTGCTGGCGTGGCCGCGCTGCTGTATCTCATCGTTTTGTGCTATCTGATCGTGGTTGTGTTCCGCAAACGTGCGCCTGTTGCACAATGGATCAGCGGCGTGACACATCCCGAACAAGACCCCCTGCCCGAGGCTGGTATAACCGAATCCGAGGCCTTTCGCACATCTGCCCCTGTCCGGAAAAAACATGGCGTGTTCGCACAGCTTTGGATTGCTCTGGCCAACCGTTGGCATTGGTTTGCTCTGCTGTATCTCACGATGATGTTCGTGCTGGTCATGACACAGCCCAACAAAGTCGTCTTTGATGCCGCGCTTGCGTCGGGCAAAGTGATCGGGATCATTGTCGCCGCGTCCCTCGTGACCAGCGGTCTGGCCCGAATGAAGCAACGTGGCTTTTCCCTGCCTGCCGAATGGGCAGAAAAGCTGCCACTGCTTGAGCCGCGCATGAACGGATTTTTGCGCCGCGTCTTTGGCACACTCCGCCTGTTCATCATGTTTGTTGCCGCGATTTTTGTACTGAACGCCGTAGATTTGGTCGACCTCGCCGCCTATGCTGGCAGCCCCTTTGGCGTGGCAACCACAAAAGTGGCTGTGGCGGTTGGTATCATTATCGCCGTGGCTTTTTGCATCTGGTTGGCGACGACCTCGTGGGTCGATTACCGTCTTAACCCCGAATATGGCGCAGTGGCCTCAAACCGCGAGATCACGCTTTTGACGCTACTCCGCAATGCGGCGACGATCACGATCGTCGTGCTGACGTTGATGTTTGTGCTCTCCGAGATCGGATTGGACATCGGACCCCTTCTGGCCTCGGCCGGGGTTCTTGGCCTTGCGGTTGGTTTCGGCGCACAGTCTATGGTGCAGGACATCATCACAGGCGTTTTCATCCAGTTCGAAAACGCCATGAACGTGGGCGATGTGGTCAGCGTAAATGGCACCACAGGCACGGTCGAAAAACTGTCAGTGCGATCAGTCAGCTTGCGGGATGTGAACGGCACCGTGCATTTGATCCCGTTTTCCTCGGTGGATATGGTATCCAACTTTTCGCGCGACTATGCCTATTTCGTCTGTGACATGGGCGTGGCCTATCGTGAGGATATCGACGATGTACGCGAAGCGATGCTGCTATGCTTTGACCGCCTGAAGAAAGACAAGGATCAAGGCGCGTTCGTCATGGATGATCTGGAATGGTTCGGCCTGCAATCCTTTGGCGATAGCGCCATCGTGCTGCGTGCGCGGATCAAAACCCATCCTGGCAAGCAATTCGGCGTGGGCCGTGCCTTTAACGGCTATCTCAAGACCGAGTTCGATAGCCGCAACATTGAAATCCCCTTCCCGCATCAGACGATCTATTTCGGGGAGGCCAAGGATGGCAGCACACAACCCGTGACAATCAAGAGCGTGGAAAACACCAAGGAGCCGGAGACACCCCAAGGCGACTAACACCAGCGACGCGCAGCATAAAACGGCGGCTCGGCATCAAGCCAGAGCCGCCGTTTTTTTGTGCCGCCCTATATCGAGCACAGGCATAGGCACATGATGCACGGCGCACAGCCAGCAAGCAGCCTGCAAGGCACGGCATTGCTTTGCAGCAATGAGCCTAGAAATGACAGTTGAATGA
Source organism: Sulfitobacter sp. (assembly GCF_039977885.1). Lineage (GTDB taxonomy): Bacteria > Pseudomonadota > Alphaproteobacteria > Rhodobacterales > Rhodobacteraceae > Sulfitobacter. The sequence continues at coordinate 103,621 of NZ_JBDWCI010000003.1, read as the reverse complement.
AGGGGTAGATGGCACAGCGGATTGAGGTTTATCAATCAGCGAGGAAGGCAAATATGATGGGGATTTGCACGGCTAGCTGTGTTGAAACATCGCTGGCACTGGCCGGTTTGCACGCCTCAAAGGGCTGCCCCACGGGCCAAAGGGAATGCCCCGCGCCTTGAGAAACCAAGGCGCGGGGCGGAGTTTTTAGGCAGTCAGATCAAAGCGATCCGCGTTCATTACCTTGACCCATGCCGCAACGAAGTCATTTGCGAACTTCTCGGCATTGTCGTCTTGGGCATAAACTTCCGCGTAAGAGCGCAGAATGGAGTTGGAACCGAACACCAGATCGGTGCGCGTTGCAGTCCATTTCACGGCGCCGGTTTTACGGTCGCGCAGCTCATAAGAGCCGTCTTTTGCCGGATGCCAAGAATATGCCATGTCGGTCAGGTTCACGAAGAAGTCAGGCGTCAGCGCGCCAACCCGGTCCGTGAATACGCCATGCGCGGTGCCACCATAGTTGGTGCCCATTGCGCGCATACCGCCCAGCAGAACAGTCATTTCTTTGGCGGTGAGGCCCATGAGCTGTGCACGATCAAGCAGCATTTCTTCGGGGCTGACAGCATAGTCTTTCTTCAACCAGTTGCGGAAACCGTCTGCGACAGGCTCCAGCGGATCAAAGGAAGGCGCATCTGTCATCTCGTCAGTTGCGTCACCACGGCCCGGAGCAAATGGAACCTCGATCGAGAAACCTGCAGCTTTTGCTGCCTGCTCGACGCCGACGTTACCCGCCAACACGATCACATCCGCAATGCTTGCACCTGTTTCGGATGCGATGGCTTCCAACGTGCCCAATACTTTGGCCAGACGTGTAGGCTCGTTGCCTTCCCAGTCTTTTTGTGGAGCAAGACGGATACGTGCACCGTTTGCACCGCCGCGCATGTCCGAGCCACGGTAGGTCCGTGCACTGTCCCAAGCAGTCGTAACCATTTCGGTCTGGCTCAGACCGGAGGCTGCGATTTTCGCTTTTACGGCTGCAACATCATAGGATGTGTTGCCCGCAGGGATCGGATCCTGCCAGATCAGGTCTTCTTGTGGTACATCGGGGCCGATGTAGCGCACTTTTGGACCCATGTCGCGGTGTGTCAGTTTGAACCATGCACGAGCGAAAGTTTCCGAGAAATACTCAGGATCCGCCATGAAGCGTTCACAGATTTCACGGTAGATCGGGTCAACTTTCATCGCCATATCGGCGTCGGTCATGATCGGGTTGTGACGGATCGACGGATCGGAGGCATCAACGGGCTTATGCTCTTCCTTGATGTCGATCGGTTCCCACTGGTGGGCGCCTGCAGGGCTCTGCTTGAGCTCCCACTCATAACCGAACAACAGCTCGAAATAGCCCATGTCCCATTTGGTAGGCTCGGTTGTCCAAGCACCTTCAAGACCACTGCTGATTGCGCCGCTGGCTTTTGCTGTGCCTTTAGGGTTGGCCCAGCCCATGCCCTGCTCGGTGATGTCAGCCGCTTCCGGCTCCGCACCAAGTGTTTCTGCGTCGCCGTTACCGTGGCATTTACCAACAGTGTGGCCACCAGTTGCCAAAGCAGCTGTTTCTTCGTCGTTCATCGCCATACGGGCGAATGTTTCACGCACGTGCAACGCTGTACGCGCTGGATCAGGCTTGCCGTTCACCCCTTCAGGGTTCACGTAGATCAGGCCCATCTGAACAGCAGCCAACGGGTTTTCCATGGTTGCAGGGTTATCCAGATCGCCATAACGCGCATCACTATCCGCAAGCCATTCTTTTTCCGCACCCCAGTAGGTGTCGGTTTCGGGATGCCAGACATCCGCGCGGCCAAAGGCGAAACCGAAGGTCTTCAGACCCATGGATTCATAGGCGATGTTACCGGCGAGGATCATAAGGTCCGCCCAGCTCAACTTGTTGCCGTATTTCTTTTTGATGGGCCACAACAGGCGGCGCGCCTTGTCGAGGCTTACGTTATCAGGCCAGGAGTTCAGAGGCGCGAAGCGCTGTGTACCTGTGCCGCCGCCACCGCGACCATCGGCCAAACGGTATGTACCGGCAGAGTGCCATGCCATACGGATCATGAAGCCACCATAGTGACCCCAGTCAGCAGGCCACCAGTCCTGGCTGTCGGTCATCAACGCGTGCAGATCTTTTTTGACCGCGTCAACGTCAAGCTTTTTCACTTGCTCGGCATAGTCGAAATCCGCGTCCATCGCGTCGGTTTTTGTGTCGTTCTGGTGCAGGATGTCCAGATTCAGCGCATTAGGCCACCAAGACTTAGAAGTTGAGCTATTGACGGTGTTCCCGCCATGCATAACTGGGCATTTGCCCGTTGAACCGTTGCCGTCCATTGTATTTCCAATCGCTGTTTCAGTTTCGCATCCCGAAAGATTGCTCCCGAGATATATGCGGCTTTCGCTTTCCGAATTCTACCGGATACCGAACATATAATCGTGATCTTTCTTTCGTATGTCCGAATCTATACATCAGTTGAGCGATATGTAAAAATTGCATTTTCTAATAATTCTGATAATTAAAGCCTATGATAGATATTACCATCAAACAGCTCCGCTATTTCGAATCTCTGGCCCGTCACCGTCATTTTGGCAATGCCGCTGACGACTGCGGAATATCGCAGCCCGCCCTTTCTGTTCAGGTCAAAGCACTTGAAGACATGCTGGCGATGCCTCTTGTTGAACGGGGGCCAAAGCATTTTCACATAACCAGCTTTGGCGAGACTTTTCTGGTCCGCGCGCGCGAGGTCCTGCAAGCCGTTGAAGAACTTGGCGATCTTGCACGCGCCTCACACCAACCATTGTTCGGACATCTTCGACTTGGAATCATTCCAACGGTCGCGCCTTACTATCTCCCACATCTAATCAAATGCTTAACACGGGATTTCCCCGGCCTTGATGTCCGCCCCCGCGAGGCCGTGACACAAAAACTGATCGAGGGGCTGGTGGGTGGTAACCTTGACGTCGCCATTGTGGCCTTGCCCGTGTCCGAGCCGGCCCTGCATGAAGAACTGCTGTTTGAAGAGGAATTCGTCCTTGTCCGCTCGGTCGAGGATCAGGGCAAAGCGGTGCCCAATGCGCATCTGTTACGTGAAATGCGCCTGTTGCTGCTTGAAGAAGGCCATTGTTTTCGCGATCAGGCGCTTTCGTTTTGTAACGCCTCATCGGTCCTGCCGCGCGATCTGATGGAGGGAAGCTCATTGTCCACGCTGGTCCAGATGGTCGGCGCGGGGATTGGCGTGACGCTTATTCCGGAAATGGCCGTGCCGATTGAAACACGATCCGCGCCTGTGTCCGTTGTACGCCTGCCCGCCCCCAGACCCTCACGCACGATCGGTATGGTGTGGCGAAACACCAACCCGCTGGCAAGGCAGCTCAAAGACATTGCGCGCATTATCCGCGAAACCTGTCAAAATGCGCAGGATACCAATTCACAGACATAAGGACGCAAAAGCCCGCCTGCGCCGGCAGGCAGGCCTAGTCGATCACCCGTGGTGGCCGGATGGCTGCAATCATCACAATCGCAACAAGTGACGCCGCAGCCGAGCCGATATAGCTAAGAGAAAAATCGCCCAGCATCTCGGCCAGAACTCCGGCTATGATCGGGCCAACCGCCTGCCCGGCCGAGAAAATCAGCATCAAAGCCGCCAAAGCGCCCGCAGCAGCCGTCGCGCCAAAATAATCTCCGGCTGAGGCCGCCATAATCACCGGAATGCTCCACGCGGAAATGCCGAATAAAACCACCGACAGATAAAGCCCCATGCGCCCTACCTCGAACCCCACAAGCGCAAAAGAAAGCCCCAGAACGCCGAAGGCCACCGCCATGCCTGCCCGTCGGCCGATCCGGTCCGATAGCGCACCAAACAACAGGCCCGAGAAAATGCTGAGAAACCCGAACCAAGACCAAAGCGCCCCTGCTTGGGATTCCTCCATACCGTAGCTGTCGACCATGCTGGTGACGATGAATGTCACATATAACATATAGGTCGCTCCGTAGATGCCAAAGACAATCCCGAGCCGGATCAACAGGTTGAGCTTGGCCGCGCCTTTCAGGGCCTGCGACACCGCACCTGTCTGTGTTGCGGCACGGCCAAAGGGGCGCAGGTTACGGTCGGCCGGAGTGTTGCGGATAAAGGCAAAGGCAATGACCGCCACAGCCGTAGTGATCGCCGCAAAGCCGAGCCACCCGACCTGCCAGGCAGACATCTCTCCTACCGGCACCAGACGGGGCACCGCATAACCGCTCAGGATGATCCCGAAACCGGGCCCTGCCATGACCATGCCAGAGGACAGGCCACGATGGGAGGGTGCGAACCATTTCGCCATCACGCTCATCGAGGGCAACACCACCGCCCCGCTGCTCAGCCCTGTGATAAAATACAACCCCGTCAACCAAGTAAAACTATGGGTAAGCGCCATCGCCGCCATCGACAAAGCCATGATCAGCAAACCTGCCGTAACCGTGACCCGCGTGCCAATTTTGCTCAGGATAAACGGCACCAGCGGGACAGAGGCCAGATATCCCGTCAGATTGCCAAATCCCAGAACGCCGCCTTGGCTATAGGTCAGACCCAGATCCCGCGAGATCGACGGCAACATCATCCCAAAGGCAAACCGCCCCAATCCCAGACCGCACAGAACCGCGATCCCGCAGATGACGGCAACGGTCCACGCATAATGAAACTGTCGTTTTTTGCCGGTGCCGGCCATGATGGGATAAACTTTCTGAGAAATCGCTCAGGCCTGACCAAAGGCCAAGCACAGCATTGCCCGAACGCAAGTGTCGGCAATAACAAAGAAATCCCGCCCCTAAGTCACTCCCTAGGGGCGGGCAGGTTTTAGTAGTTGGAAGGGAACAAGGCCCGCAAGGACGCCTCGTCACCGGGGGCTTTGAAAGTCTCGCCCTTGCCGATTTCTTGCGCTTTGGCCACTGCGGGGCGTGCGTTGATCGCCTTGAACCAGCGATCCACCTCAGGGAATTGTGCCAGCCCCTCACCGCCAAGCACACGGTCGCCACGAATGGCCCAGCCCCAAGCAGAAACATCCGCGATGGAATAGCTGTCGCCCACAATAAACTCACGACCTTTGAGGTGATCGTTCAACACCTGATAGTGGCGCTCTGCCTCACGCAAGAAGCGGTTTTTGGCATAGGGCAGATCTTCGGGGCACATGAGGTTGAAATGCACAGACTGACCTGAAAACGGGCCCAAACCTGTACCGATGAACATCAGCCATGACAGCAACGCTGCCCGGTCTTCGGGGGCCACGCCCAATTTGCCGGTTTTATCCGACAGATACAGCAAGATCGCCGTGCTATCGAAAACCACCGTACCATCATCGTCAATTGCGGGCACTTTGCCGTTGGGGTTAATGGCGCGGAATTCGGGCGTGTGCTGTACACCTTCCGCGGTATCCACGGGAACCAGCTCGAACGGCAGTTCGGTTTCAGCCAGAAACAGCGCGATTTTCAAGGGGTTGGGTGTCGGGTGGTAGTAGAATTTCAGCATAACGGTATCCTGTCTTGTTAGAGGTATCACACAGAGGCTATTCCGCAGCCCCTGCAATTTTATCTTGGGTGTTGGTGTCAAAATCCGAGGCGTCATGACGCTCGTGCAGCTGCTCGTTCAGTGGGCCGCGGGTACGGTTCACGATACGGCCCCGTTGCACGGCGGGGCGGGCAAGGATTTCTTCGGCCCAGCGGCGCAGGTTGGTGTAGCTTTCCACATCAAGGAACTCGCCTGCGTCATAAGCTTCGCCCAACACCAGATTGCCGTACCATGGCCATGTCAGCATATCGGCGATGGTATAGGTATCACCGCCGAGATAGCGGTTTTCGGCCAGCTCACGGTCCAGCACATCCATCTGGCGCTTGGTCTCCATCGTGAAGCGGTTGATCGGATATTCGAACTTTTCCGGCGCATAGGCGTAGAAATGGCCAAAACCGCCCCCCAAATACGGGGCCGAGCCTTGCAACCAGAAGACCCAATTCATGACTTCGGTACGCTGTGCCAGATCTGTTGGCAGGAAGGCATCGAATTTCTCGGCCAGATACAAAAGGATCGAACCGCTCTCAAAGACGCGCAGGCCGGTGTCGCGGTCCAGCATGGCGGGGATTTTCGAATTAGGGTTCAGCGCAACAAAACCCGAGGAGAATTGATCCCCCTCGCCGATCTTGATCAAATGAGCGTCATATTCCGCACCGGTTTTGCCTAGGGCCAACAGCTCTTCGAGCATGATCGTCACCTTTTGGCCGTTGGGCGTGCCCATCGAATAAAGCTGGATCGGGTGCTTGCCCACAGGCAGCTCCGCATCAAAGGTGGCCCCAGCGATAGGGCGGTTGATTTTGGCCCAATCGCCGCCGCTTTCAGAATCCCATGTCCAGACCTTGGGAGGGGTATAATCGGTCATCGCGTGTTTTCCTTTCAGTTGGATCGAGTGGCTAAATCCGTCTGCCACTGCCCTGCCCCCGATTGAACTTTCGACGGCAAGATCATGTTTTCACGGCCGAAAAAATGCACCACGGGCAGATTATTCATCCCCAAGCGCCTGCCGATGCCTGGTTGTATTTTCGGGTCTCTTCGAAAGGCATACGGATTTTTGAGCAGTCACTCAATAACAAACATTACGTTCACAAACTTGTGATAACAAGCGGTTCTAATTTTATTTTGCCGCAATTCCAGACCGTGAAATGGCGGCAATTCGGACCGGTTTTCAGATGCACGGCCAAGGCCGGCCGGCTGAGTCCACCCGCGTGCCTATACACCCATATCCCCGCCAAACCGCAGATCACTCAAACGGAAAGCCCAACGCGCCCAGCTGGGCGCGCAATTGGGTACGTGTGCTGGTGCCGAACTTCTGGCTCATCACCCCGCTCCATGCTGCATCAATCGTCTCTGTCCCGCGGGCGCGATAATAGGCGGCGAGATCCGCGTCATACCGCATGACTGCGGCCTCATGAGCGGCAGAACTATAGGTTTCACGGTGAAACACCGCATCCGGAGCATGGCGCGGCTTGGCACGGGGCGGCGTCGCAGCCCAACCCACGCATAGGCCAAAGACAGCATAGCAGCGCGGTGGCAGCCCCAGCAGTTTGGCCACCTCGACGGGGTTATTGCGCATCGCCCCGATCATCACATTCGAAAGCCCCATTGAATCCGCCACATAGGACATCGTGAGCCCGACAAATGCCGCATCAATTGTCGAAACCAGCCCCCCTTCCAGCCCGAAGGCAGGATATTCGGCCCCATGCAGGCCAAGTGCATTCACCATCCGGTTCTGATCTGCGCAAATGACAAAAAACACTGGGCATTCGACGATATGCTGCTGATTGCTCGACAGATCTGACAGGCGCTGCCGGACTTGAGGATCATCGACCTGAATGATGCTGTACTCCTGCCTGTTGGACGAGGTCGGCGCGCGCATCCCATGCGCCACGATCGCATCGCACCACGCCTGTGGCACGGGGTCCGGTTTGAAATCCCGAACGGTCCCGCGCCCCTCAAGCTGTTGCATCAAAGCGGATACAGGAACCGGTGCTGCATCCTGTGGCTTGCCGTCATCCGTCACGCCATATCTCCTGTTTCATTCCTATAATCCTGCGCAGCGATCAGAATGCGGCGTGGCGTGGCAGTCATGCGCCTTGCCCCCTCTGGCGTGACAACCACGGTTTCGGACAGTGCAAGACCCTGCGCGGTGGCATACATGTGAAAGACCTGCCCTTCGTGCAAACGCCAATCTGCGGCAGGGTGAAACGACAAGGACGTGTCCGAAGATCGGGGCGTTTTTGCATAAAGTCCAAGCTGATAGCCGGTGATATTGGAGAAATCCGACCGCAGGCCTTCCTCTAACAACGGCGCGCGCAGGATTGCGTCCACATCGCGCGCCACGGCCTCTGGCCGCATCGCTGCGAATTGCGCATCCTGCAACGCACATAACCGCGCCATGACCGTGATCATTTGCGGATCAGGTGTCCCCACACTGATCGAGCGCATAATCCGCGCGGAATAGCCGCCGACGCGCGGGACAAGCTCCACATGCAGTATATCTCCGTCAGCAAGCCTGTCCTCGCGCAGCATGGTATGCAGGAAGCCCATATCGTGGCCCCCTTGCGCTGCACGACGCGAGATCGAAACAGGCCCGACCCAATAGTCATCGCTGCCATTGGTCAGATAGTGATTTGACGCAATCGCAGAGGCATCCCGTGGGCGCATCCCCACGCCAATTCCCTTCGCAACCGCCGCCATCGCCCCATCCGCGATGCGGCATGCCTGAGCCAGCTTGCCCAGCTCGGTCTCGTCCTTTACCGCACGCAGCAGATTTGCACTGCCCGCGATATCCACGAACTCCACATCCGGCAGACGTCTGGACAGACTGTGCCATGCGTGGACGGTGAAACCGTAGCTATTGAAGTCGGCACCGACCCTTGTGGCACCGATCTCTTTAAGCGCACAGGCCATGTGATCATAAGCGTTTGCTTCATCCGCATAGGGTCGGATATCGCTCAGCCATGTGGCCGCCTTGCACGGCAACTCGTCGATACGACGCAAGACCCAAACCGGCTCCCCTTCAAGCGGGACAACGCACCCGCGATAGAACGTATCCGAAACCGTATACCCCGTGAGCCATTGCAGCATCTCGGCATGGTCACACAGATATGCCCCCACATCCGCCTCGTGCATGGCTTGCCTCAGCAAAGCCAATCTGCGCCTGTAGGGTTCGGGTGCCATTGCTACGCCTCCAGCCCGCAAATGTCACAAATCGCAAGAATATACATCCGCACACAGTCAAGGAATTGGCGCTTGCGCACACGTTCGTCCGGCATGGTGTTAAACTCGCCGCCCGGTCCACAGACGATGCCCTCCATGCCGGCCGCTGCCAGATGCGCCGCATCCGTGCCGAAAAAGCTGGGCGGTTGGATCGCTCCGGTGGGCTGTGCCTCACCGCGCACCTGTTCATGGGCGCGGTTCAGACTTTTGACGATGGGACTGTCTTTTGACACCTCAAAGGGCGGCATCTGTGGCTTGTTCTTGCGCAGATCATGCGAGCCGACATTGTATTTCAACCCCGGAAATTCCAGCACCAATGCATCCAGCAACAGCGTGAGATCGGCCATAACACTGTCAATTGTCTGGCTGGGTGCATAACGGCAGGTGCCAAGAATTTTGGCGGTATCGGCTACTTGGGGCGGGCGCCATTCATGGAACTCTGGCCCGAGGCCCGCGCGCATCACACCCACATGGCCGCGGTTGATTGATTTATGCTCGGCCCCTTTCACGCCGGAAAAGGTGATATTGTTGATCCGCGGCACCAATGCCGCCGCCGCAGCGAGCGCATCGCAGGCCTCATGGCGTTTGGAGACATGGCGCGTGTCGCCTTGCAGATTGATCTCGAATGAAAACGCGCCCGCATGAAGGGTCAACGCCTGAAGGTCCGTCGGCTCGGAGTTGATAAAGTAATCCGCGCGCACACCCTGCTCGATCATACGGACGGTGCCGATCCCGCCTTGCAGCTCGCCCACAACAAAGCTGAGGATCACATCACCGCGCAGTTTCGCCCCCGCCTTGAGCAATGTCTCGACCGCGCAAAGATAGGCCGCATCGCCTGCCTTCATGTTCGACACGCCGATACCATAGATGAATTCATCATCCATGAACGCCTCCCATGGGTCGACGGTCCAGCCCGAGGTCGCGGGGTTCGTATCAAGGTGGCCGTTGAACAACAGGCTTTTGCCCCCCGAACCCGATGCACGAAGCCGGCCAATGGCATTGACGCGCTGGCCCTCGACGGTTTGCAGCTCGGCTTCCAGACCCAGAGTTTTCAGTGTCTCGAACACTTTAACAGCCAAGCTACGCTCGCCTTCGGTTTCCGAATAGCTTTTGTGCTGCACCAGGTCGGCCAGACGTTGCAGACACGCTTTGTCGTCAACATGGGAAAGGATGTCTTCGGGGGTCATGCGGTATGCTCCGTTTCAAGGTCGGCAGTGTTAAATGTCCAGACAGGCGGCAATTTGCGCAGCCCGTCAGGGTCGATATGGCACAGGATTGTGTGGTCTCCTGCCGCGCTTACCGGAGGGGCGAGCGTCCTGCAGACATCACCCAGACGGTGGGGGCATCTGCTCTCGAAGGGGCAGCCCTGCAACCGTTTGGTCCGGTTCGGCAATGCGCCTGTCAGGCGCACGCGGCGGGTCGCGCTATAGGGATCCAGTGACGGCGAAGAGGACAAAAGCGCTTCGGTATAGGGATGGTACGGGCCCTGGTCGATACCCGCCATCGGGCGCTGCTCGGCGATTTCGCCCAGATACATCACCGCAATTTTATGGGCGATATGGCGCAAGATAGCCAAGTCATGGGTGATAAATATAAGCGCCGTGCCGCTTTCGGCCTGAATATCGCGCAGCAGTGCCACGATCGAGGCCTGAACGGCCGCATCAAGGCCCGATGTGACCTCGTCACAGATGATGACTTCGGGGCGCGCTGCGATGGCGCGGGCGATTGCCACGCGCTGCTTTTCGCCGCCCGAAAGCTCATGCGGATAGCGGGTGGCGTAGCTTGCCGGCAGGCTGACCCGCTCGAGAATAGCAGCCACCTCAGCGGGGCGCGCGCCCTTGCTTACGTCATTGCGGTACAGGCTTAGCGGGCGCGACAGGATTGTTTCAATCGTATGGCGCGGATTGAGCGAGCTATCGGGGTTTTGGAAAATCATCTGAACCCGGGAGCGGTAAGCGGTGTCGAGCTTGGTGATCACCTCACCGTCCAACGCCAGCTGCCCCTGAAAAGGCACCAAACCGGCCAAGGCACGCGCCAGCGTGGATTTACCACAACCCGACTCCCCCACCAGCGCAAGCGTCTCACCACGGTGCAAAGTCAGATCCGCACCCAGAACCGCCTGCACCTTTTCCGTCTCACGCCCCAGAACACGGTGAAGCAACTTATCCCGTCCATAGCTGACCTTAAGCCCTTTGAGCGTCAAAATCGGTGCGTCCTGTGCCACCGGTCGAACCGGCGCGCGCTGGAGCGATATATCTGCGCCCTCGAACCCGCCCCGCGCGCAAGCCAGCAAACGGTCGCCTTGCAGTTTGAGATCGACAACTTCGCTGTCACATACACCTGCTTTGAAAGCGCTACAGCTTTGCGCAAATATACATTTTGGCGGTGCTGTCAGGCGCGGTGCGGGTTTGGCAGCGGTTGTGTTCAGGCTACGGTTTGTGCGGCTATCGGAAGGCCGCGGCAGGCTTGCAACCAAGGATCGGGTATAGGGATGGCGCGGATTTGCAAACAGCACATCTGCGGGGGCCTCTTCAACGATGCGGCCACCGTAGATCACCGCGACACGGTCCGCGATCCCTGCCACCGTCCCTAAATCATGGCTGATGAACAATGCCGCCACTCCGGTGCTCGCTTGCAGATCGCGAAACAGATCCAGCAAGGTCGCAGCCGTGGTGGCATCCAAGGCCGAGGTCGGCTCGTCAAACAGGATAAGTTCCGGGTCAGCAGCAAAGGCCAGCGCCAGAACAACGCGCTGTTTCTCGCCGCCCGACACCTGATGTGGATAGCGCGACATCATGCCTTGGGGATCGGGCAAACCGACAAGCGCCATCAGCTCGATCGCGCGCTTTTGGCGTGAACCGGCATCCAGCCCGGGCTCCTGGACTGCCAGCGTCTCCAGCAGGTGATCTCCCAAAGTCTGCACAGGGTTGAGCGCCGTTGCCGCATTCTGGAACACCATTGCAATGCGCCGTCCGCGCACTTGGTCCAGCTGGTTTTGCGTCATGGCCGTCAGATCGTCCTGCGCCAGCTCGATCTTGCCGGTCTCGCGGGCGACCACGCCGGGTAGATCGCGCATGATCGCATTGGCCAAGGATGATTTCGCCGAACCGCTTTCTCCCACAAGGCCCAAGACCTCGCCGCGGGCAATGGATAGGTTGATCCGGTCAAGGATGCGCACATCACCCGCAACGCTGGTATAGCTTAAGGCGTAGTCGGTCAGACGTAATGCTGTTGTCATTGTCTTTACCTCACGCGCACGGGTTCAGAGCATCGCGCAGCCCGTCACCCAAAAGATTGAAAGAAATCGCAACCAATGCGATGGCACCGCCCGGAACGATCACCGGCCAAGGGCTACGGAACAGGTGATCCCGCGCTTCGGCAATCATCAGTCCCCATTCAGGCGCAGGCGGCTGCGCGCCCAGCCCCAGAAACGACAGCGTGGCCAGAGTCATAATCGCAAAAGCAACACGTATCGTTGCCTCGACAATCACGGGGGCAATGACATTGGGCAGGATTTCGGCCAGCACAATCCATGCCCCCCCTTCTCCGCGCGAACGCGCCGCGGCGACATAATCGGTGCTACGCACTTGCAAGGTAACCGAGCGCGCGATGCGCGCCATGCCCGGCGCAAAGGCAATGCCGATGGCCATCACAGCATTCAACGAGGACGAGCCCAGAACCGCGATAATCATCAGCGCGAACAACAACCCCGGAATGGCCATCAGCGCGTCAATGATCCGCATCGTGATCTCATCTGTGCGCCCGCCGATATAACCCGACACAATGCCCACCAACGTCCCCGAGACTGTTCCGATCACCGTGGCCAGAATCGCCAACAATATGGTTGATTGCGCTCCCGCCAGAACGCGGCTGAACAAATCCCGCCCGTACCAGTCCGTCCCCAACAGATGTGCAGCCGACGGAGAGGCAAAACGCGCGCCATAGTTAAAGCTTTCGGGGTCTTGCGGCGCGACCGAGGGTCCAAATACCGCGATGACCATCAGCAGGCAAACCCCCACCAGCCCCAACACCCCGTGCGGCGTCCGCAGCAGCGCTTTGAGCAAAGATATGAAACCCTTCATTGGTACTGGATCCTTTTATCAAGCATGCCATAGACAAGGTCTGCGAACAGGTTCGCAAAGGCATAGGTCAGCGCCATGATCAGCGCGCCCGCCTGCAACATCGGCAGGTCACGGTTCTGGATCGCGAGAATGAGCTGGCGACCGATCCCCGGAAAAGAAAAGACTTCCTCGACCACGATCACCCCGCCAATCAGATACCCGATATCAAGGGCGATGACCGTGATGGCAGGCAAAAGAGAATTGCGCAGCGCATGGCGAAACAGAACCTGACGGCGCGGGATACCGCGCAGGCGGGCGGCACGGACAAAATCACTGCCCAACGTATCGACCATTTCAGAACGGACCATGCGACTGATATGGGCGGTCAGTACGATGGTGAGGGTAATCACCGGCAGTGCAATATGGTGCAGCGCGTCCAGCGGGTTTTCAGCGAATGACGTATAGCCCGACGCGGGAAACAATCCGACAGATGGCCCCGCAAGCCAGACCAGTAGCAAAGTCGCCAGCACAAATTCGGGCAGCGACACACCGATATAGCTGACCAGTGATATCCCCAGATCGGCCGCTTTGCCCCGCCGTGCGGCCGCCAGAACCCCCAAAGGGATTGCCAGCAGGCTCACCAGCACCAAAGACAGTACCGCAAGAATGGAAGACCGGCCAAGTGCGGCAAGGATCGTCGGGCCGACCGGTTGCCCCGTGCGCATGGAGGTGCCGAAATCCCCATGAAGCACCCCGGAGAGCCATGACCAATATTGCACCAACGCAGACTGGTCCAACCCCAACCGCGCATTGACAGCCGCCAAAGCTTCGTCTGTGGCATATTCCCCAAGGATCATCGTCGCCGCATTGGCCGGCAAAACCTGGGTCACGCCAAAAATGATGAGCGTGACAAGAAAGGCAGTCAACACCAGATAGAACAGGCGTTTCAAAAGGAAGCTGGCCGACATCTGCGACTCCTTTGGTGAACAACAAAATGTCTGCGGCCTTTGTTGGCCACAGACTCGGGCGTCGGATCAGCGCGTCGGCGCATCCGCGGCCAAGGACACTTTGCGCAGGGCGAAATTGGCGCCGCGCGGGTGCTGCTCATAGCCTTGGACGTAATCGGCCTGCGCGCCCAGAAGGTCAAAGAACGCAGGCACAATCGCAGGCACGTCTTCACGCATCAGCGCCTGCGCCTTGCCGTATAGATCGGCACGCTGGGTCGCATCTGTGGTGCGGTCCGCTTGGCTGACAAAGGCGTCAAAATCTGCATTGTTCCACTTGGTCTCGTTCCAGGACGCCTCGGAGGTGAACAGCAGGTTAAAGATCGTGCCCTCTGTTGGCTGCATGTTGTAATAACCGATGTAGAATTTGCCCTTCTTCCAGACCTGATCCAGATAGGTGGAATGATCGAGCGTCTGCACCTCGATGTTGAAGCCCGAAGCTTTTGCCATCTCGCGCACAACAACGGCCAATGAGGCGCGGTAGCCCGGCTTGACCGAGGCGACCAACTCAATGGACAGGCCATCCGGATAGCCGGCCTCGGTCAGCAGCTGCTTTGCCCGTACGGGGTCGTATTGTTTCAGCGGTGCATCCACATAATACTGATACGACGGGCTGACCGGTGAATCATTGCCCGGCGTGCCATAGCCTTCGGCCACCAGCTCAACAATTGCCTCGCGGTCCAGTGACAGCGACAATGCCTCGCGCACGCGTTTGTCGTTGAAGGGTGGCTGCGCATTGTCCATCACGATATCAAGAAAGCGACCGGATTTTGTGCGTAAACCGGTCACGCCTTTGGCGGCTTCGATGCGGGCATAATCCGTTGGCTGGACCTCCAACACCAATTCGACCTCACCGGCCAGTACAGCCGCGACTGCACCAGCCGCATCAGGGAAGGTCAGGATGTCGATCTGATCCAGATAGGGCTGATCCGGCAGGAAATAATCGGGGTTCCTCACCACAACCGCCTTTTGGTCCGGCAGGTATTCTTTTAACAAAAACGGCCCCGATCCGACAGGCGTGGTGGCAAGGCTTTCAAAGTCACCATTGGCGATGCTTGCCGGAATGATTTTCGCAGTCGGATAGGACAAGGCAACGGGCAAATCGGCGTAGGGGCTTGAGGTGGTGATCGTGACCTCATGCGGCCCTGTCGCGGCCACCGCTTCAATCGGGCCAAGGTTCCGGCGGCCCGGCGCGCCTGTTTCGGGATCGAGCAATTTGGCAAAGGATGCCGCAACATCATCCGGCGTTACCGGATCACCATTCGAGAAAACAGCGTTGTCGCGCAGGGTAAAGACCCATTCGGATGCGTCTTCGTTCGAGGCCCATTCGATCGCCAGATCAGGTTGTGCGGACATATCTGTCGCAAGTGTCGTCAGGCCGGAATAAAGCAGCTCGCCCAGCATATATTCGGAATTCACACGGGCCAGCATCGGATTGAGAACCGAAGGCGTGATGTTCAATGCCACCCGCAACGTGCCGCCCGAAGTCGCGGCAAAGGCCTGCTGTGCAGGCAAAGACGCAGCAAGAGCCAGCGCGCTGGCACTTATTTGCAAGAAACTGCGGCGGTTGGGAGTATGTTTTGTCATGATATTTCTCTTTCCTGTCGGGATTCAGAATTGTGGTTGGAAGCGGACTCTCCGGTCCTTAAGGGGTCTTGAGTTCGAATTGCGCGTCAAAGAAGTTCTCGATGGCCTTGGACAGATCAATCAGGTCGTCAAAGGTGGTGAATTCATCCGCGGCATGCACATTACGGTCAGGCCGTGACAGACCGCCCAGCAGCATGTGTTGGATGCCCGCCCGTTGCACCCAACCGAAATCCGAGGACGTGCCAGAGCCGTAGCGGGTGAAATCATGCAACGGCACATCGAATGCAGCTGCGCGCGCCTGTGTCCAGCGATCTGTAGCGGGGCCGTCAGGGTCGCTCACCGGTGGCAGGTGCCCCACTTCGGTAAGGTCCCACCCCAACAGCTCGCTGTCTTTTAGCGCGGCCTCAAGCAGTTCTTTGATCTCTGCCGTAACATCGGCGGCGTTTTCTTCGGGCAGGTAACGGCGATTCAGGGTCACCTGACATGCCCCGGGAATAGCAGAGCCCTTGTCCCCGCCGTGAATGGCCGTCACCGACAGCTGCGCGCATAGCGGCCCGTCAGCCCAAGGCGGTGGCGGCATTTGCGTGTGCCGCGCCCTGAGTGTTTGGCCGAACGCACCAAGCGCGACCAACGCATCCGTCGCGGCGGCAACTGCGTTTATCCCTTTTTCCGGCGTTCCAGAATGTGCCGTGCGCCCCTGCAGGTTCAGCACCAGATCCAGTGAGCCCAAACACCCCGCCCAGATGCGGGGCTCGGCCGAGCCGTTCAGGTTCAACAAAATATCAGGCAGTTTGATGGTCTCGGCCAGATAGCGGATACCGGGATAAATTCCGCCCTCCTCATCTGTACAGAACGCAAGCACCGGACGAAACGCAAGCGACCTCCCCTCATCCCGCAGGCGCATCAACGCATCAAAGACCGACACAATCGTGCCCTTCATATCCGCCGCACCGCGCCCGAACAAACGCTCCCCCTCAACCGACAGCGCCAGCGCGGGCCGTGTCCAGCCATCCCCGACCGGTGCCGTATCAGTGTGAAAATAGATCAAGGCCTCAGGGGCGTCCGCAGGCCCCATATCCGGACGCACAATAAGATTGACCCGCCGACCCTCGACCCCCGGTGCCTGCCAAAGCGCGGCTGGCACCTCTACCCGCTGAACCTTCCCGCCAAGTGGCGCAAAAAGCAGCTCCAACAGGTCCGAGAAGGCCTGATAATTCGATCCGGGCGGAAAAGACGTGTCGCAGGCAATAAGCTTTGCCAGCATTTCGGCCATCCGGTCGCTTTGAATTTCACATCTAGGTTTATCTGTCATATCTATATAGAATTCAGAAAACCCATCACGCGGCAAGCCCGAGGACGCCCTAATGTCACAAAACTCTATAGAAATGATAGGTGAGCAAAAATCGAGGCCACTTCATGAGCAGATTAAAGACAAAATTCTGCAAAATATCATTGTCGGAGACTGGCCCGAGGGGTTTTCGGTGCCGCCCGAGGTCGAACTGGCCGCAGATTTCGGCGTGTCCTACGGCACGATTCGCCGCGCGATGGACGACCTCACCCAGCAGGGCGTGATCATGCGGCGGCGCAGGACAGGTACGATTGTAACCGGCCGCACACCGCATCACACGATTTCGCGGTTCTACCGTTTCTACCGGCTGCACACATTGGACGGACGGCTCATTAATACCGAAGCGCGCGTTCTCAAGGTTGAACACGCCCCTCCCACTTCCGAAGAAGCCGAGGAGCTGCGCCTGAGCGAGACAGACATCGTTATCCGCATCAAAAGGCTGCGAATTTCGCAAGGGCGGCCTGTGATGCTGGACCGCTGCGTTCTACCATTAAAACTTGCCCCCGATTTTCCGACCGATGCTCAGGTCGCACCACCGATGATTTACAAGTGGCTGCTTGACCAGCATGGGCTGCAATTGTCTGCCGTGCGCGAACGGATCACCGCGCGGCTGGCCACGGCCGAAGATTGCGCCCTGCTAGAGCTCGAACCATCAGAACCACACGCAATGCTTGATATTTCTGAGACCGCCTATGATTCACGCAATCAGCCCTTACTGATCATGCGGCACACTGCCGTGACCGGATCGCATTGCTATGTAAATGAAATTCGCTAGTTACAGCGCATAGTGCAGCTCGCTCCCCCGCATGTCGCAAAAGCTTCACAACCCGCACCTATAGACAAACGGAAATGTGACTGCCTTACTGGCGTCAGATTTCCACCTAGAATCAGGATTTTATCATGAAGATTAAACTTGTCGCTACTTCCGCACTGATTGCAGCCCTGTCGAGCACTGCAGTATCTGCCGAAACCCTGCGCCTTTTGACATGGGGTGGCTACGCCCCCGAAGACGTAATTGCCGCCTTTGAAAAGGAAACGGGCCACAGCGTCGAAGTAACCACATCCAACAACGAGGAAATGATTGCGAAACTGCGCGCCACCAATGGCGGCGGCTTTGATCTGGCACAACCCAGCCAGGACCGGATCGCCAGCGCGCAAGAAGAGTTCGGGATCTACAAACCCATCGACATGTCACGCATCGACGCGGCACAGTTCATCCCCTCCATGCTGGATGCCACCGCCAGCAATTCAACCTTTGACGGCGAGGTTTACGGCCTGCCGCATGTCTGGGGCACCAGCGGCCTGATCGTAAACACCGCCGACGCGCCGCAAGTCACCGATTATGTCGATCTGTGTGACGCCTCGGTTGCAGGCAAAGTGTCCTACCGCCTCAAACGCCCAACGCTGATCGGTTTTGCCTTTTCCATGGGCCTTGATCCCTTCGCGGCCTACGGCGATGCGGATGCTTACGCCGATATCCTTGCCCAAGTCGAAGCAAAGCTGACCGAGTGCAAGCCCAACGTAAAGACCTATTGGGATGGCGGCGACGAGGTCCAGAACCTGTTGCGTTCGGGCGAAGTTGTGGCCGCAATGGCATGGGATACCGGTGGCTGGCAGCTGAATGCCGATAACGCCGATATTACCTTTGTCGCCCCCGAAGCGGGTGCTTTGGGTTGGATCGACACATTCGTTCTGCCCTCACGTGGCCGTGCGGATGATGCCGCCTATGACTGGATCAATTTTGTGATGCGCCCCGACATTGCTTCGATGATCACCAACACCGCCGGTAACTTTACCGCGGCTGTGGACGGCGACACAGGGGTCAGCGCAGACCTCAAAGCGCGCTATCAGGCCAGCTTTGACCAAGCGGCGATTGAAGACATCAATTGGTATCCACCAGTGCCAGCGGGCCTTGAAACCCTCGAAGGCGCAACGCTGGACCGCATCAACGCAGCCAAATAAACTACTGAAATAAATAAAGAAAAGAGGGGCGCACATCCAGCGCCCTTCTTTGCAATTGTAGAAAGCCCTTATCATGACCTCTACCCCCGACCTCACTTGCCGTGACTTAATCAAAGATTTCAAAGACTTCCGCGCGGTTGATCATGTGAATTTCGAGGTTCCGCAAGGGTCTTTCTTTTCCATTCTCGGGCCGTCAGGCTGTGGTAAGACCACATTGCTGCGGATGATCGCCGGTTTCCAGTTTCCCACCAGTGGGGATCTGTTGATCAAAGGCAAATCCATGATTGATGTGGGACCAAACAAGCGCCCCGTGTCGATGGTTTTTCAGCATCTCGCGCTATTTCCCATGATGGATATCGGCAAAAACATCGGTTTTGGCTTGCGCCAGCGCGGCGTGCCTGCGGCCGAGATCAAACAGCGCGTTGGCCGCGTGCTAGAGCGCGTGGGCCTGCCCGGCATCGAGAACCGTCAGGTCAACCAGCTGTCAGGCGGGCAGAAACAACGCGTCGCCATTGCGCGATGTATGGTGCTGGAGCCGGATGTGCTGTTGCTGGATGAACCGCTCGGCGCGCTGGATCTCAAGCTGCGCGAGCACATGAAGATCGAACTGAAGGCCCTACAGGCCGAGTTCAACACCACATTTGTCTACATCACCCATGACCAGTCCGAAGCCCTGGTGATGAGTGATAATATCGCCGTGATGAATAAGGGAAAGTTCGACCAGATCGGCACCGCCAAGGAGCTATATTACGAGCCGCAAAATGCATTTGTCGCGGGTTTTGTGGGGGACGCAAACCAGTTCGAAGGCAAGGTTACGGCAGTAGACGGCCCCATGGTCCAGCTTGTGACCGACGGCGGGCTCAGCCGGCGGGCCCATGCCGGGGCACCTGTGCCCACGGTGAGCCAACGCGCCCGTGCCTTTGTGCGCCCCGAAGCGATCGAGCTGTCAAAGACACCCTTTGACCCCGCCGCACACCCCAATGCCAGTGCCCAGATCGTCGAAAGCGTTTTGTTCAACGGGGCCAATTCGGTTGTGCTGCTGCGCGACCCGAAGTCGGGCGAAACCTTGCAGGCGACCCTGCCGCAGACCGGCGATTTCATGGGGCTTACCAAGGGCGAAACCATCCACACCAATTGGAACCCTGCGCAAGCGCGCTGCTTTATCGCGGAGGGGTCCTGATGATGTCGGATCGCTCCAAGCTCGGGTTTTACCTGCTGCTATCGCCCCTGTTGCTGTGGTTGGTGACCCTGATCATCCTGCCCCATATCGGGCTATTTGCAGTCTCGCTTAGCGAAAAGACAGGCGTGCGGGAATATGAGACCGGATTGGGCAATTATGCGGTCTTCTTTACCGAACCGCTATATTGGCGCACCTTTGCGCGCACGGCGATCATGTCCATATCAACCACAGCTTTGACGTTGGTTTTAGGATTTCCCATTGCCTATTACATTGCCAAGCTGACCCGTGGCCGCACAAAGACCACGCTGTTTCTGATGTGCCTGATCCCTTTCTGGGTATCCGAACTGGTCCGTACTTTCGGCTGGATGATCCTGTTGCGCGAAACCGGCGTATTGTCCAACTTCCTGCAATACATCGGCATCCTGTCCCAACCGATCGAGTTTCTTTACAACGATGCCGCCATTATGGTCGGATTGGTTTATACCTCGATCCTGTTCATGATTGTGCCGCTTGTCACAACCCTCGACAGTCTGGACGATAGCCTTATCGAGGCGGGATATGATCTGGGCGGGTCGGGCGTTTCGATCCTGCGCGAGATTATCATCCCCCACGCCATGCCCGGTATCGTTTCGGGCTGTATCGTGGTGTTCATGCTGTCGCTGGGCAACTACCTGACGCCAATCCTTCTGGGCGGAAAAGACAGCCTGTGGTTTACCGGCCTGATCTATACGCAATTCATCACCCGCTTTAACTGGGAGCTAGGATCGGCCTTTGGCTTTTTGTTGCTGGCGCTGTCGTCGACGGTGGTGTTTGTTGGGCTAAAGCTATCGCGCCAATCCTTAACCAACACGATGGGGCGCTGATATGATCCCGACAGTCCCACAATCCAACGCAATCAAATGGTCCTACCGCGCCTATGTGGCGTTATTCTTCGTCTACCTCGGCTTGCCGCTCGCCGTGGTCTGTGCCTTTGCCTTTAACGACAGCGTATTCCCGTCCCTGCCATGGGAAGGCTTTACCTGGGCGTGGTTCTTTGGGGATGAGGCGCCGTTCATCGGCGTCTTCCACGAA
Source organism: Sulfitobacter sp. (assembly GCF_039977885.1). GTDB lineage: Bacteria > Pseudomonadota > Alphaproteobacteria > Rhodobacterales > Rhodobacteraceae > Sulfitobacter. Next base: position 82,622 of record NZ_JBDWCI010000003.1, on the reverse strand, counting down.
CGCTCGATCTTGCGGGCAATCGGCACGTCGGCATTTGTCGCCTTCTGGGTCTCTGCCTTGTCGGTGACCGTAGGTACCTGCAACGCATTTTTGTTTGTGCGCCATGATTTCCGCGGCAAGGGGCTTTTGTATATCCTGATGCTGTTGCCGCTGATCATCCCCGGCGTCATTCTGGGCATTTCGATCCTCGTCTTCGCCAGCGCGGTTGCTAATACGCTGGAGGATGCCACGGGCCTGTGGTTCGACGGGCTACGCCCCGGATTGATCCTTGTGATCTTGGGGCAGTTTTCCTTTATCACAACCTTTGCGACCTTGGTGATCTCTGCGCGTTTGCAGAAATTCGATCACAGCCTCGAAGAAGCGGCGCTTAATCTGGGGGCCAGCAAATGGGGCGCGATCCGGCAGGTGACATTGCCGTTTCTGCTGCCTGCGATTGTTGGCGCGGGCGTTGTGTCTATGCTGATGAGTTTTGAGAACTTCAACACAACCCTGATGCTGGTAGGGTCCGACGCGCCGCTGACCATTGCAATGTTTGACAAGCTCAAGCTTGGCTCGACCCCCGTGCTGAACGCTGTGTCCTTGTTGCTGATTGTCGGCTCCGCCGCATTGGGGATCCTGTCGCTGATCTTTCAACGCTCCAAGGAATAGGCCAACGCCCTCCCGCCCGATAAAGGACCTGCCATGTTTGACCTTCTTATTCAAAACGCCACCCTGCCAGACGGGCGCAAGGGCATCGACATCGGCATCCGCGACGGCGCCATCGCCGCGATTGAGCCTGCCTTGGACGCGCAAGCCGGTGAGGTGATTGATGCGAAAGGTCTGCTCGTCAGCCCGCCGTTTGTCGATCCGCATTTCCATATGGACGCCACCCTGTCGTTGGGGCTGCCGCGCATGAATGTTTCGGGCACGCTTCTTGAAGGCATCGGCCTATGGGGAGAGCTGCGCCCGATGCTGACCCATGAGGCATTGGTCGAACGGGCCATGCGTTATTGTGATCTGGCGGTGTCCAAGGGATTGCTGGCGATCCGTAGCCATGTGGATGTCTCCGATCCGCGCCTTGTCACTGTTGAGGCAATGCTGGATGTGCGCGAACAGGTCGCCCCCTATATTGATTTGCAATTGGTGGCCTTTCCTCAGGACGGGTATTACCGCGGGCCGGATGCCCAATCCGCACTGGAGCGCGCGTTGGATATGGGCGTGGATATCGTGGGCGGCATCCCGCATTTCGAACGCACAATGGCTGATGGCGCACGCTCGGTCGAGGCCCTGTGCCGGATCGCTGCAGATCGCGGGTTGATGGTGGATATGCATTGCGACGAATCCGACGACCCGATGTCACGCCATGTCGAAACACTGGCCCAGCAGACGGTACACTTTGGCCTGCAAGGGCGCGTGGCGGGATCGCATCTGACGTCTATGCATTCAATGGATAACTACTATGTCTCCAAACTCATCCCCCTCATGGCCGAGGCGGATTTGCGGGTCATCCCCAATCCGCTGATCAACATGATGCTGCAAGGGCGCCATGATACCTACCCCAAGCGGCGCGGTTTGACGCGGATTGAACAGCTGATGCAAGCGGGGCTGACAGTCGGCTTTGGGCAGGATTGCGTTCTTGATCCGTGGTATTCCATGGGCAGCGGTGATTTGCTGGATGTGGCGCATATGGCGGTCCATGCCACGCAAATGGGATCGGGTGCTGATAAAACCGCGTTTTTCGAAGCGGTGACCACCAACTCGGCCAAAATCATGGGGCTTGAGGGCTATGGGCTTGAGGTAGGTTGCCATGCCGACATGGTTCTGTTGCAGGCCAAAGATACCGCCGAGGCGATCCGCCTGCGCCCTGCCCGCCTCAAAGTCATCCGCCGCGGCAAGGTCATCTCGCAAACGGCCCCTGCGATATCACAGCTGTCCCTTGAGGGGCGATCACCCACGGTAGACCCATCCGACTATGCGCCGCTGCACCCTTTTTGATCAAATGATTAAAAAATCGCGCCAATAGCGCCTCACAGCCACCTAGGCCCATAGTCTTCTTGACAGAGTGTATAGCGAAGTTCCCACTGGGTGCTGTACCAATCTGAATAATACATGACGCAGACCGCGCCAAAAGGAGCTATCCACGATGACACGGAATTTGATCAATCGCCGCCGCCTGTTGAACACCGGTGCCACTTTGGGTGCCGCCACGCTGTTTGCACCCTCGCTGTTTGCACAGACCGCACCGGTAAAGGTCGCAGGTATTCACGCCTCCCCTGTCGAGAACGCGTGGAATTCCGTTTTACATGCCGCCATGGTCGCAGCAGATGCGGAAGGCGTTATCGAATATACCTTCTCCGAAGGGGTATCAGGCACGGATTATCCCCGCGCCATGCGGGAATTCGCCGAGGCCGGAAATGTGCTGATCGTCGGTGAATCCTATGCGGTCGAGCGTGAGGCCAGGCTTGTCGCCGCCGACTACCCCGATACCTCGTTCCTGATGGGCTCATCCGGTGAAGCAGCGGGCGACAACTTTGGTGTTTACGGCACGTGGAATTTTGAAGCGGCGTATCTGGCGGGCATGTTGGCAGGGGCGATGACCAAAACCGGTACGGTTGGTTCCGTGGGTGCGATCCCCATCCCCGAGGTGAACATGCTCATCAACGCCTTTGGAGAAGGCGTGCACGCGGTCAACCCCGAGGCCAAGCATCTGGTCAGCTTTATCGGGACCTTCTTTGATCCGCCCAAGGCACGCGAAGCAGGTCTGGCACAGATCGACGGGGGTGCTGATATCCTGTTCGGCGAACGCATCGGCACTGCGGACGCAGCACAAGAGCGTGGCATCAAGGCAATTGGATCCCTGATTGATTACACCTCTCGCTACCCCGAGACCGTTTTTGCAAATGCAATGTGGTCCTTCCGCCCGCTTCTGGATGCTGCATTGGCGGATGCAACCTCGGGCAAGCCTGTGGGCAAGAACTATACACCGCTCAGCTTGATGAAAGATGGCGGCAGCGACATCAGCTTTGTCGCAGATGAGGTCCCCGCCGAGGCATTGGCCAAGATGCAAGAAGTCCGTGCGGCCATCATCGCCGGTGAATTCGAGGTTGCCCGCAACTTTGACGAGCCTGCCTGATTGACTGAATGAATGACCAACAAGGATATGTCGCGTGCCACAACGGCACGCGACGCCATGACTGCCTGCGATGGCTCTGCACCTGACGACGCAACCGCATTGGCTGCGGCGATTTCTGCCGGGGCGCTGAGCGGCGAACACGCTATGAAACTCGCCCGTGCCAGCGCGGCACAGTTTGACGATCTCGGCACGATTTGCTGGCTTGGCTCTGAGGCTGCCCTTCCCGAGGGCAGCTTGCAAAACGCGCCGTTCTCTGGTGTGCCCATGTTGGTCAAGGATTTGGGCGGTCCTTTTTCCGGTATTCCCATGCGCGCAGGCTCTGCCGCGCTTGGCGGTTCATCCGCTGATGCTGATAGCGACCTTGCGGTGCGGTTTCGCGCTGCGGGGTTTCGCCCTTTTGGCGCGACAACTGTGCCCGAATTCGGCCTGTCCCTGTCAAGTGAGCCTGCGGCCGGTCCTCTGTGCCGCAACCCGTTGGACCGCACTTTGAGTGCCGGTGGCTCATCAGGGGGCAGTGCGGCGGCTGTTGCGGCAGGAATTGTCCCGCTTGCCCATGCCACAGATGCGGGCGGGTCAATCCGCGTGCCTGCGGCAGCCTGCGGATTGGTTGGCCTCAAGCCATCACGCGGCGCGGTTCCGGGCGGACCGGAGTTTGGCAACCATCTGGGTGGCATCGCCTCAGAATTCGCGATCACCCGCAGCATAGGCGACGCCCGTGCATTATGGCCTTTGGTGACCGGAACCGCGCGCGGCCCCTTCCCCGACCCTGCCCCGTTGCCCGATCAGCACCGCCTGCGCATTGGCTATGTCAGTGACACACCCGGCATTGCACCTGCGCGCGCCGCAGCGCTTGAGGATGCGGCAAAGGTCTTTGCGGATGCGGGGCATCTGCTGTGCCCTCTGCCCGCTCAACGGCTCGATGACATCCGCCGCATCAGCGCGCAGGCGTTTGACCGTATCATATCGACCAACCTTGCCCTGTCAGCCGAAAACGGGTTGGACCTCTCACGTTGCGAGCCACTCACCCAAGCCTTTGCCCTGCGGGGCAGCCGGTTGAATGCCACGGCACTGTGGTCTTCGCTTGAGGCCGCTGTGCGTGCCAGCCACGCCCTGTGGCAGCTGTTTGACGATGTGGATGTATTACTGCTGCCCATGCTGTCGCATGCGCCACCACCCCTCGGGTCCTTCCCGACCGATCATAGCGACCCCGAGCTTCAGCTTGCCCGTATGGAGCAATTTGCCCCTTATGCGGTGCTGGCCAACGTCACGGGCGCGCCCGCGCTGACGCTCCCCTTTGGAACCGATGATGCGGGCCTGCCGCTGCCTGTCCAGATGATCGCACCCCTTGGCGGGGATTTGCGTCTGCTCGGTCTGGGTGCGACGTTGGAACAGCACAACCGCTGGCAGCATCCTTTTTCTCTTTTCGGAGGTGCGTTTTGACCCCTGTTCTGGAACTTGAACATATCACCAAACGCTTTGGCGCGGTGACGGCTAATGACGATGTATCTTTGCACCTTCACAAAGGGGAAATCGTTGCGCTATTGGGCGAGAATGGCGCGGGCAAGACCACGCTCATGTCGATCCTGTTCGGCCAATACACAGCCGATGCAGGCGTTGTGCGTGTCAATGGCACGGCCCTGACTCCGGGCAAATCCCGCGCCGCCATCCGCGCAGGCGTGGGCATGGTCCACCAACATTTCGCCTTGGCCCAGAACCTGAGCGTGCTGGAAAATATCATGATCGGCACCGAACCCTTGTGGAAACTCCGCTCGGACCGTGCAGCGGGGCGGGCCAAGCTGATGGAACTGTCCAAACGCTTTGGTCTGGCCGTAGACCCCGAAGCGCAGATCGCCGACCTGTCTGTGGGTGAATGCCAGCGCGTGGAAATCCTCAAGGCGCTGTATAATGACGCCGAAATCCTCATTCTGGATGAACCGACAGCCGTTTTAACCGCGCAAGAGGCCGAAGGCCTGTTTCACACCCTGCGCGAAATGGCGGCCAAAGGGCTATCGCTGATCTTTATCAGTCATAAATTACATGAGGTCATGTCTGCCTCAGACCGTGTGGTCGTCCTGCGCGGGGGCAAGTTGGTCGCCGAGCGCGAAACGCAGGCCACATCAAAGCAGGAATTGGCCGCCTTGATGGTAGGCCGCGAAGTCAAACGCCCCGAACGCCCCCCCGCCAAGGCCGGTGCCGTGCTGTTTGAAGCCGACAATGTCACCTTGCGCAGCGCCCCTTCGGCTGCGCTGCACGGGGTTAGTTTTCGCCTGCATCAGTCGGAGACGCTGGGCGTGATCGGCGTGTCCGGCAATGGGCAGACCGCGCTCGCGGGGCTTGTGTCCGGGCTGTACCCTTTGGACAGTGGCAGCATACGGATCAAAGGTGCGCACCCCGCCTGCCATGATGTGCCCAACGCCATCGCCGCAGGGATCGGGCGCATCCCCGAAGACCGCAACGTCGAGGGCAGCATCGGCGATATGAGCATTTGGGAAAATACCATTCTGGAACGCGTCTGGTCACCCGAATTCTCGGCCTTCGGGGTTGTAAAGCGCAAGGCGGCCATGGCCGCGACTGAAACCATATTGCGTGATTATGATGTGCGCGGTGCCACGCCGGATCGCCGGATCAGGCTGCTGTCAGGGGGCAATATGCAAAAGCTGATTTTGGGGCGCGTGCTGTCGCCCGATCCCGATATTCTGGTAGCGGCGCAACCGACCCGCGGCTTGGACGAAGGCGCCATTACCAGCGTGCACGAACGCCTGATCGAGGCGCGCGGGCGCGGTGCGGGGGTTTTGTTGATCTCGGAAGATCTGGACGAGGTCATGGCCCTGTCCGACCGGATTTGTGCCATTGTCGACGGACGTTTGTCGCCCGCGATCCCCGCCGCCCAGGCCAACGCACAGCTGCTTGGATTGATGATGGCAGGCGATTGGAGCACCGCCGCAACACTTCAATCGCAGGAGACCCGTCATGCGATTTGAACGCCGCGAGCATTCCTCGACCATGTTGAACATATTGGCTCCGATTGGCGCGATTGCCGCTGCGTTGATCATCGCGGGCATGTTGATCGCCATTGCCGGCGCCAATGTGTTCGAAGCCTACGCGCTGATCGTGAAAGGTGCCTTTGGGTCGCGATTGGGGTTTTCCGAGATGTTGACCCGCGCCACCCCGCTGATCCTGACAGGCCTTGCGGCTGCGGTAGCGTTCCGCGCGCGCCTGTGGAACATTGGCGCCGAGGGGCAGTTTTATTTAGGCGCTTTGGCCGTCGCGGCCTTTGGTATGATCCCCGCAATTGCCAGCCTGCCTGCCCCGCTTGCTATTTTCCTGTGCTTATGTGCCGGAGCCATTGCGGGTATGGTCCTGCTCTTGCTGCCGTTGGGCCTGCGGTTGAAGTTTGGCGTAGATGAGGTGGTGACCAGCCTGCTACTGAACTTTGTCGCGATCCTTTTTGTCTCGATGATGGTTGAAGGGGCTATGAAAGACCCGCTTGCCTTTGGCTGGCCGCAATCGGTGCCTGTGCCTGACAATACGCTGCTGCCCAAATTGATGGAGCGGACCCGCCTGCACGCGGGCCTGTTATACGCCCTTGTTGCGGCCATCGTTGTTTGGTGGCTTCAGGCGCGCACTGTCTTTGGCCTGCGTGCCCGTGCGGCCGGGCTTAGCCCGCGTGCGGCGGCCTTTGCGGGGGTGCCTTTGGGCCGGACCCTGATCACAGTGGCCTGCCTGTCAGGTGGTCTGGCCGGTCTGGCCGGTGCCATCGAGGTGATGGGCGTGAAAGGCTATGTCAGCACCGATCTATCGCCCAGCTATGGGTATTCCGGCATCATCATCGCCATGTTGGCCAATCTCAACCCCATTGGTGTCATTGGCGCGGCGTTATTCTCGGCGGTGATGTTTGTGGGCGCGGATTCCATGTCGCGGGCGCTGGGAATTCCCAGCTATATCGCAGACGTCACTGTTGCGCTGTCGCTGTTGACCATGTTGGTCGCGCTGTTTCTCACCCAATACCGGATCCGCACATGAGCATTCTTGTAGATATTCTTAGCTCCATCGGAATGTGGGAAGCGGTTTTGCGCATTGCCACACCGTTGATTTTCGGCACGCTCGGGGTGCTTTTATGCGAACGCGTGGGCGTTTTGAACCTCGGGGTCGAGGGCATCATGACCTTTGGTGCCATGGCAGGTTGGCTGACCGTGTTCTCGGGGGGCGATCTGTGGCTTGGTGTGTTGGTGGCGGCCCTATGCGGTGCCGCCTTTGGCTTGCTTCACGGGCTGATGACGGCGGTTCTGGGGCTTAGCCAACATGTGACGGGCCTTGGTATAACGCTGTTCGCCTCCAGCTTTTCCTATTTCATCTTTCGGTTGGCAGTGCCTACCTCATCCTCCCCGCCGACGATTGTGGCATTTCAATCCTATCCTGTGCCGGTTCTATCAGACATCCCGTTTGTCGGTGCCGTGCTGTTCAACCAGACGCCGCTTACCTATCTGGCCTTGGCGTTGGTCCTGCTGATCGCCTTTGTGTTGTACCGCACGCCGCTGGGCCTTGCTGTACGAATGACCGGTGAAAACCCCCATGCGGTGGATGCACAAGGAATTGATCCCATCAAACTGCGGATTTTCACGATCATGGCGGGGTCTGCGTTAATGGCTGTGGGAGGCGCGTTCCTGACCTTGTCGGCGTTCAATTCATTCTTCCCGACCATGGTGCAGGGGCGCGGCTGGATCTGTGTGGCTTTGGTGGTGTTTGCGCTGTGGCGGCCGGGGCGTGCCCTGTTAGGGGCGCTGCTATTTGCCTTCTTCGATGCCTTTCAGCTCCGGCTGCAAACGGTGGTGGATGGCATCCCTTACCAGCTGTTTTTGATGCTGCCCTATATCCTGTCCATTGTAGCACTGGTTGTTATGGCGCGGCGTGCCCGAGTGCCCCATGCATTGATGCAACCCTATCGCCGCGGGGAACGTTAAGGCGCAAACCTTGGTTCCGGAGCTGCCCCGATACGCAAAGGGTGCGCAACCTGCGCTGCGCACCGCCTTGTGGTTTATCTGGCACTGATCAAATCTTGCCCAAAGGCCAAAAGAACGTCTCGCCCGAGCTGTCATCGACGCCGTCGTTATCCGTACTGACCCATGCGCTGCCATCGTTGAAAATCGCCAGACCTTCGATCTTGTCCACCACATATCCGTTACCAGCCTTAAGATCGGGGATCAGGTCATGAACCGCCTGCTTGGTAACGACAGGCAATGACGTACCAAGGTCGGCAGGCTGCATTTGATCACCGGAAATGCGGTAGATCCTTTTGATTGCGGCATTGTCGCCAATCTGGTTGTCCCGCTCGATGACAAATACATCGCCTGCGTGGCTCACGATCTCAGACAGACCGACCCAGCCCTTATCGGAGGTCTCGAGCGGATACAAAACCCCGCCCCATTCGCCCGTGTCGATGGTATAGGAGACCAGCTTGACATGACCTTTTGGATCATCGGCCCATTCACGTTGCACGGCCATCCAAAGCGTCCCGTCTATCAGCGTGATCCCCTCGAAACCAAAGCGCCGCTCGACCGCGAGAAGCTCTTTGGGCAGGCTGATTTCTTTGTCGATCTCGCCCTTGCTGTTCACATGGTAGATACCATGAGGCACCATCCGGTCCGTGCGCCCCTCGGAGGCCAGCCAAAAGCCCCCCTCACCGTCCAGCGTGATACCTTCGAGGTCGAGTTTCTGCGCAGGAAAGCCCGCGCGGGTGACGGGCAGCGCATCGGTGATTTTCGCCGGTGACACAGTGCTGTCGATGGTAAAGATCGTAGGCTGATAACTATAAAAGCTGTCATTCACCGCATAGATCAACCCGTCTTCGCCAGCCACCATGCCCGATATCGCGCCCCAGCCGATCAATTCATCTGAACCTTTCGAAGTCAGTTGTGGATAGGTTGCGGGGGCGTCTTGGTATTCAAAGATCATTACGTGACTGCGGATGCCGCCGTCCTCGATCAGATCCGCCTCGTTGGCGGTCACAAACAACCCCCGTGACGGGATTGCGACGGCCCCCTCGGGGGCTATACCCGAGGGCAGCAGTTGCGTCAGTACCGGCACGCCGGGGTCGGTGACATCATAGACGGCAACAATTGAGGCCCGTTCCGCAAGAATGAAAACATAAGGCGTGCCACCAAAGACCGCGAATTCCATGCCTTCGGGTTCTGCCCCTTTCGCGTCCGAACGTTTGTCAGGGTAATGGCCCAGCTCGACGATGGCGTGCTCAAGGCTGTTGCCTGCCTCAAACACCTGCGTGCCGTCTTTGTCAAAGATCGTCCAGCCGCGTGCGCCTCCTTTCCAGTCGCCCTCATTGGCGATTGCAAAATGATCATTATCGATCCACTGCACACCGTCAGGTTCACGCAGCCGATTGTGCTGGCTTTGGGTAAAGCGCAACGCGCCGCGTTCATCGGTGGTGTCGATCTGGTCCAGATCAACGGAACCGGCCGAGAAATGGTTCACGATTTCGCCCGTGGGTGTCATCACGACGATATGGTTGTTCTCCTGCAAGGTGACGACAATTTCATTAGCCGCGTTCACGTCGACAAATTCCGGTTCGGGGTCATTCGGCGCGACATCGGCCAAGCCGTTGACGTTCACCTTGACCATGGTGTCGCAGGCCGGAACGCCGTCCTTGATGCCGACCGTGACCACATAGCCACCGGGCATCTGCCCCAAACCGCCATCCCCCAGATCTTCGTCGCGCTCGTTCTCGATCGCCACTGTGATAAAGCTGCCATCAGGCGCAATTGCGGTACTGTCGGGCTGACCGCCCAGATCGCAGGCCGCCACCTGTTGCAGAGTTTTCAGGTCGTATGCCTTCAACATGCCCGAAGGCTTTGTATAGCTTTCAGACGTATTCACCCCCGCCATGGCGATATTACCCAGAACAGAAACCGCTGTGGGTTCACCGCCTACGGCAATGTTGCCCTTCGCGACCGGTGCCGCCGGATCGGTGATGTCGATCACGCCCAACACACCAAGCGGGCTGTCGGAATAGACCAATGTCATCCCGTCCCCCGAGGCGCTGATAATCTCGGCCGAGGATTCCGCAGTCGGGTCCTGATTGTTGTGAAACGTTCCAAAGCTGCTGATGCGGTTAAAGTTCATGTCAGCTGCGGCACTTGTCGCGGTGATGGCAAGGGCCGAGGTCAGGCCAATAAATTTCAGGGGCATTCCAGATATCCAATGCAAACGGTTGATCCGTTATTCTTGATCCAAAACGTCACAACGGGGTGACAGTTTTGTAAACACAATACGAAAGCTCTTAACCGTTTCTATCCACTTGCAATCCAACAGGACTGGCCAATAGGTTGAGCACAGGCCCCCTTGTGGCCAATGCCGAAAAGGCAAAGATCGAAGACACATCATCCGCCCCCGAAATATGCCCCGCAAAAGTGAGATTTGCATGTCAGACAACAGCGCTCCCGATGATATTGCCGCACCTGCCCGTAGCACGACCCTGCAAGGCATGTTGCTGGGGCTTTTGTCCTTTGCCGTCTACGCCACCCATGATGCGGCCATCAAAAAACTCGGGCTCAGCTACTCGCCCTTCCAGATTGTTTTCTTTGTCGTTTTGTTCAGTTTCCCTGTGGTCGTGTTAATGCTGGTCACGGACTCGACACAGGCAAACCTACGGCCCCGCGCGCCGATGTGGACCTCTGTGCGCACCCTGTCGGTTGTGGTCGGCGGGCTTTGTGCCTTTTACGCGTTCTCTGTGCTTCCAATGGCCGAAGTTTATGCCATCTTTTTCGCAGCCCCCCTGATCATCACCGTTCTATCCGTGCCCATTTTGGGCGAAGTCGTACGCGCGCACCGCTGGGCGGCCGTATTTGTTGGCCTGATCGGAGTTCTTGTGGTGCTGCGGCCCGGCATGATCAGCCTAGAGCTGGGCCACATCGCAGCATTGGTGGCAGCGTTCAGCATTGCCTTGACGGCCGTGGTGATGCGCAAAATCGGCGCTCAGGAACGGCGCGAGGTTCTATTGCTTCATCCGATGCTGGCCAATTTCGCCATCATGCTGTTCTTCCTGCCCTTCGTTTACGTCCCCATGCCGCTTACCGATTTGGCGCTGGTATTCGGCGTAGCCGTGTTTGCGGTGATTGCCATGACGCTTATGATCCGCGCCTATACGCTGGCCGAAGCCGCGTTGGTCGCCCCCATGCAATACAGCCAGATCATTTGGGCTGCGCTTTTCGGTTGGCTGTTTTTCGATGAAAGCTCTGATCTGATCACTTTTGTCGGCGCTGGCATTATCATCGCAAGCGGCGCCTATATCGTTGTGCGCGAAGCAGGCGGTGCGAAATCGGCCAACAAACCAGTGCTACGCGGCTTGACGCGCCGGCCCGAAATGGGCGGGCTTCCCCGATTAAGCGTCGCCAATCCCGAGATGTCGCGCATGGTCGAGGATGAAAATCAGTAAAGCGGCCAAACGCGCTGGCCGTCTACCCTTTTACGCAGATACAGATCAGACAGTGCCGCCCAATGACCCTTCCAACGTGGCCAGTTCTTCTCCACCCGCCATCATATCCTGAAGCTCTTCGGGTGTGATCTCTCCCCTAAGGGCGGTGCCGTAGGTAGAGCCCCGGTTGAGGACCGTAAACCGGTCGCCCACCGCCATCGCATGGCGTACGTTGTGGGTGATAAACACCACTGAAACGCCCTGCTTGCGAACCTTATCAACGGTTGCCAGCACATTGGCCGTCTGACGCACCCCCAGCGCCGAGGTCGGCTCATCGAGGATCAGGACCTTGGCCCCGAAATGCACCGCCCGCGCAATCGCCACGGTCTGCCGTTCACCGCCTGACAATGTGCCCACCGCCTGATCAGGACCGCGCAGGTTGATCCCCATCTTGCGCATCTCGGCCATGGTGGTTTCATTTGCATGGTCATGATCAAAAAACCGCAGGCCGAATTTCGACACCATCGGCTCATTCCCCATAAAGAAATTACGGCTCACGGACATCAACGGGATCATGGCAAGGTCTTGATACACTGTCGCAATCCCTGCCGCGATGGCATCGCGCGGATCGGCGAATTGCATCGGTTTCCCTTCGAACAGGATCTCGCCCGATGTGGGTTTATGAACCCCTGCCATCGTTTTGATAAAGGTGGATTTACCCGCACCATTATCGCCCAGCAGGCAATGACATTCACCTGGATAAAAATCGACCGTGACCCCCGCCAGCGCAATGACCGAGCCAAAGTGCTTTTGGATGTTTCGCATCTGGATAATAGGCTGCATCAACGTTCTCCCGTGATCACGCGGCGGATATATGTGTTCAGAATGACGGCAAGCAAAAGAATGAACCCCAGAAAGACCCGGAACAGCGAGCTTTCTACCCCGGCAAAGAACAACCCCTGTTGCACCACCCCGAAGATAAGCGCACCCAATGCTGCCCCGATGACCGAGCCATAGCCCCCCGTCAAAAGCGCGCCGCCAATGACCACCGCAATGATCGCCTCAAATTCCTTAAGCAGGCCGCGGTCGGCACCGGCCGAACCGAACTCCATCACCTGACACACCGCAAAAACCGTGGCGCAAAAGGCGGTGAACATGAACATAAGGATTTTCACACGGTTGACCGGCACACCGGCATAGCGCGCCGCCTGCGCATCCCCGCCCGATGCATAGGTCCAGTTGCCAAAACGCGTGCGGGTCAACACGATATGCCCCAAAATAACCAGCCCGATGGCCCAGACCAGCAACATCGGGATGCCATCAACCACCGGCTGGCCCGCCTTGTTGCCCCGTGTGAACACATCAATCACACCCGCATCACCCAGCCATTGAAAGAACCCCTTAAAGATTGTCCCCCCGAATACCGAAGTCAGCCAATCACCCTCGCCCGCTTCGCGGATGCCGCCGATAATGGTTTTACGTTCAAGCGTTTGGGGAATGAAAATTGTGAACCCGCGCAGGATAAACAGTGTGGCCAAGGTGACAATAAAGCTCGGCAATCCCGTGCGCACCACAATATAGCCGTTTAGCGCGCCAAAGGCGATGCAGATGGCAAAGGTCGCCAGAATGGCCAGCCACATGGGCCATTGCAGCGATACGCCAAAGACCGCTACCATCATGCCTGCAAAGCCGATCATGGACCCGACCGACAGATCGAATTCACCCGCGATCATCAACAGGCAAGCCCCGACAGCAATGATCATGAATTGCGCCGATACGGTGGACCAGTTCATCACGCCTTGCGCGTTGAACATCCCCGAGCTGCCCGCGAACAGGATAAAGAAAGTGAAAACCGCAACTGTGCCAACCATCCCGCCTAACTCAGGGCGGATCAATGCTTTGCGCAGTTTTGACATTTCCCGAACGCGTTCGTCGGGTTGGATGGCATTTGACATGGAAGTCCTCTTGCAGGCAGTTATTCATAAAAAAGGCGGCCGCCGCATAGAGCGAGGGCCGCCTTGTCCCAGAAAAAGTTACCGGTATTCACCGGCGAATTTTTCCACTTTGGTCAGCCCCTCAGCGGTCACAAAGCCGGGACCGGAGTTAATGTTATTGCCCGGCAACACCCCGTAGCGGTCATAATTGGCGAGCACGACAACCGGCAGATAGGCCTGCAAGAAGGGCTGTTGATCGATCCCCCACTCGATTGTGCCGGCCTTGATCCCTTTGATGATTTCCTCACCCAGATCGAAGGTTCCGAAATAGATGTCACCGGCCAGCCCATTCTCGTTCAGCGCCAACAAGGTAGGGTCAGCGGATGTGGGCCCCAAGGTCAGGATCGCATCGGTTTCAGGGTTGGCCGACAGATAGGCCAATACGCGGTTCTTGATTTCGGAAGGGTCTTGGCCCGCATCAATCATCTGGTTGCCCAGATCGACACCTAGACCATCTGCAAAACCTTGGCACCGCTCGGTGGATGAGGGCGAGCTGATGTAGTGGTTCACGCATAGGAAGCTGCCTACACCGTCACGCTTTGCACGCTGGCCCGCAGCAAGCCCTGCATCATATTCGGGCTGGCCCACATACATCAACGCGCCGACTTCGACGGCCTGTTCCGGTGTGCCGGTATTCATGATGATCACATCAATCCCTTGATCGACCGCAGCCATCACCGGCCCTTTGAGGACATCATAATCGGACAATGTGGTGATGATGCCATCAGGGTTCGCCGCGGCGGCCTGTTCGATGATCCGCGCCATATCCGCGAGATCACCGGTCGGTGGATTGCGATATTCAACCGTAACCCCCATCTGGTCTCCCGCCAGCGCAATCCCGTTTTTCACCGTATTCCACCAGCTGTCGCTATCGGGCGCATGGCTGACCAAAACATAAGTCAGGTCATCGCCGTGCCCCTCCGCATTGGCCATCATTGGCGCAGCAATAACAGCCGCGGTCAGCATCAATTTATTAAAAACAGACTTCATTTTTTCCTCCCTGGAAGTTTCCCTCGTGGCCTTCAACAAAGCCCGAGTCTTTTTATTGAGATAAGGAAAACACGGATTCGGATATTTTGCAACCGGTTGCAAAATAAATCGAAAAATTTTGCACCTCCCCTTCTATTTTAATGCTACTCACGGCAAACTCGCGCCGCTCACTAGAGGAACTGGAATGGTAGCTACGCTCAAAGACGTCGCGATACGGGCGGGGGTTTCGACCTCGGCTGTGTCACGCACATTTACCGACGGGGCATCGGTGTCAGAAAAAATGCGCCGCAAAGTGGAAAAGGCTGCAGCAGACCTCGGCTACAGGCCGAACTTTCTCGCCCGCAGCCTGACAACCCGCCGCACAAAACTGATCGGCCTGGTCAGTAACAACTTTCACAACCCTATTTTCCTGGAGGTTTTTGACCTCTTCACCCGCCGCTTGCAGGATGTCGGCCTGCGCCCGCTGCTGGTGAACCTGAGCAAGGAAACAGACCCAGAGCATTCCCTGCAAATGCTGCACCAATATTCTGTGGACGGGGTTATCGTGGCCTCCTCCACCCTGCCGCCCGCCTTTTCCAAAGCATTCCGCGACAAGAAAATGCCCGTGGTCAACACCTTTGGCCGCTATTCCAGCAGCCCCGAGGTGCATGTGGTTGGCATCGACAACGTAGAAGCAGGGCGCATGGCGGCCCAATCTCTGCTGGCGCGCGGATATAAAAACGTCGCCTTTCTAGGCGGTCCCGAAGCCGCGACCTCCACTCAGGACCGCCTCAAAGGCTTCCGCGAAGAGCTGGCAAATCACGCCGGCATCCAGACCTCGCATTCCTTCGCAGAGGAATATTCCTTTCAGGCGGGACGCAAGGAAATGCTGCGCTTGGCGCAGGGCAATCTGGCCGAGGCCTATTTCTGCGGCGATGATGTTCTGTCCATCGGCGTGCTTAGCGCCATCAAGGATGAAGGCTTAGGCGTGCCCGAAGACATCGGCGTGATCGGTCTGAATGATATGGAAATGTCGAGCTGGGAGAGCATCGCGCTGACCACGATCCACCAACCGATCAAACACATCATCAACTCCTCGGTCGAGCTGATGGCCGCCATGCTGGATGAACCGGACCGCTACCCCGAGGCCCGGCTCTTTCCTTGTCGTATCATTGAGCGCGGAACCCTGCGCCCTATCCCCGATACATAGGCGGCCGCGCATCCATCCATGCGCCTTGTTCCTTGGCCGAGGCAACCGCCGTATGCACCGCCGCCATAGAGCGCACACCCGCCGCCGCATCGGGCAGCCCGTCACGTGTCTCGCCTTTGATCGCATCGGCCAGATCGCAATAGATATTCGCCACAGCCAGCGGGAAGCCTTCGGGATGCGCGATAGAGACACGCGACAGGCGCTGCGCATCCGAGTGCAAACCGCCCTCACCCTTTTCGATGATCTGCGTCCGGCCACCGACAGGTGTATAAATCAACTGGTTCGGCTGTTCTGACGCCCAGCGCAGGCCGCCTGTCTCACCGAACACCTGAATATCAAACCCGTGCTGACGCCCGATCGCCACCGACGAGGTCCAAAGCCGCCCGACTGTGCCGCCGCTCATGCGGAAATTGACCATCGCGTCATCTTCCAACTCGCGGCTGGGGATCGTCGAGGCAAAATCAGCCGAGAGCGTCTCGACCTCATCATCGCAGATAAAGCTTGCCATATGCAGCGCGTGAATCCCGCAATCGGCAAACTGTCCAGACACGCCCGCCATCGCCGGATCATAGCGCCAGCGCACGCGCGGGTTATCCGCATCCGTCGCATCGCCGTGATGCCCGTGGCTAAAGTTCGTGACCACCAACCGGACCTTGCCCAACTCACCCGCGCGCACCATAGCGCGGGCCTGACGAACCATCGGATAGGCCGAATAGCAATAATTCACCGCGCAAATCTTGCCCGTTGCCTCGACCACACGCACGATCTCTTCGCCCTGTTCAACAGTCATCGTCATCGGCTTTTCACACAGCACGTTGAACCCCGCCTCCAAAAAGGCCTTGGTGATCTCGAAATGCGTGGCATTGGGCGTGGCAACGGTGACCAGATCAACGCGGTCCGCGCGCCCCTTCTCCCCCTCCAGCATCTCGTGCCAGTCGCCATAAGCACGGTCTGCCGCGATGCCCAGACGCCGGGCGTAGTCGCGGCCCTCCTGCGCGCGGTGGTCCAATGCGCCAGCGGCAAATTCAAACAGCCCATCCGCCTGTGCTCCCAAACGGTGCGCAGGCCCGATCTGGCTGCCTTCACCGCCGCCGATCATACCCCATTTTAATTTTGTCATCGTCAGTATTCCTTAGAAACCAATAGATTGTAGATATTCACGGTTGGCTGCTGCGTCCTCCAGCGGCGTGCCGGGCATGGCAGGGTCACAGTCTTGCTCGACCGTGCACCACCCTTCAAACCCCGCCTCCAACAAACACTGGCGAACAGCCGCAAAATCCACATCCCCCTGCCCCAGATTGCAGAAAATCCCCTGACCGCAGGCCGTGTAGAAATCCGTGCGCTTGGCCACAACATCCGCCTTCACCACCGGATCAATATCCTTGAAATGCATGTAGGAAATGCGGTCCATATTGCGCTTCATAAAGGCCACAGGATCAAACCCCGCATAAGAGTGATGCCCCGTGTCAAAGCAGATCTTCAGAATGCTCTCATCCACCTCGGACAACAGGCGCTCCAGCTCTGGCTCAAAATCCATAAACCCCGCAGCATGGGCATGGATCGAAGGGATCAACCCGTATTCTTCACGGCCCATCTTGGCAATCGTGGCGATACGGTCGCGGTAAGCGGTCCATTCCGCCTTATCCATCTGCTCGGCCTCAGTGGCACGGCCCGCAGTCGGCGCACGGCGCGGCGAGATACTGTCGATCAAGACCAGATGCTCGGCCCCATGGGCGACCAGTGCCTGACAGGTGCGTTTGGACGCATCCAGCACATCTTCCCACATTTCCGGATCATGGAAGGCCCGAAAAACCACGCCCCCAATGATCTCGAGCTCCCGCTTTGCCAGCTCAGGCGCCAGTACCGCAGGATCCTCGGGCATATACCCGATAGGGCCCAGCTCGATCCCCTTATATCCCGCGCCAGCGCATTGATCCAAGACCGTCTGCCACGCAGGATAAGAAGGATCGCTGGGAAACTCGATGCCCCAAGAACAGGGCGCGTTGCCAATTTTTATTGTCATTCTAGTGCCTTTCAAAAACTTAAACGCTGTCCACCTCGACCCATGCCTTGGCACGCGACGAGGCCAAAGCAGCGGCGACAACTTGGTTCACATCCATGCCATCCTTGAAGGTTGGCCAAACGGGAGTGTTGGTTTCAATGGCGCGCAGAAAATCGCGGGCCTCAATAATGATTTGATCCTGATAGCCCGTGCCATGCCCCGGCCCCTGGCAAAAAGGCGCGTAGTCAGGATGCGCCGGACCCGTCAGGATTTTGCGAAAGCCGCGCGTGGCCTCTGGCTCCTCCGCCGAATAAAGCCACAGCGCATTCTGATCCTCCTGATCAAAGCGGATCGCGCCCTTGGTCCCTGTTATCTCATAGGCATAGCCCATCTTGCGGCCATGGCTGATCCGGCTGAAATACATCTGCCCCATGGCCCCATTGCGGAACCGGCACATAAGCTGGCCGTGATCATCATTGGTCACCGCGCCCCCGGGCCGCTCAGCATGCACTGTCTCAACCTCGGCAATGAGCGATGCAATCGGCCCAATCAGCGCCATGGCCCCATTGATCATATGCGGCGCAAGATCGCCCATCGTCCCATTTGCATCCCCCAACGTGCGCCAATTCGCTGGCGCGGAAGGATCAGCAAGGAAATCTTCGGTATGCTCACCGCGGAACCATGTGACATCCCCAATCGCCCCATCGGCGATCAGCTTGCGCGCGAACTGGCTGGCCGGTGTGCGGATATAGTTAAACCCCGTCATGCTGACCTGCCCCTCGGCTGCGGCCACCATCGCACGGCTGTCCTCCAGCGACGCGCCCAGCGGCTTTTCGCAAAACACAGGCTTGCCCAAAGCAAAAGCCGCCTCAGCAATGGCGCGGTGGTATTCCTGCGGCGTGGCGATGATGATTGCTCCCACGTCAGGGTCCTTCACCAACGCCTCCCAATCGCTGGTCGCCCGTGCAAATCCGAACGCCTTGCGATACCGCTCGGCGCTTTGCGGCGAGCTGGCACAGACCATCTCCAGACGCGGCCGCAGCGCCGTATCAAAGACCGCGCCAACAGCCGCCATAGCGACAGCATGCGCCTTGCCCATATAGCCGCCCCCAACAATACCAATGCCTATTTCTGTCATTGCGCTGTGCTTTCTATGAAATTATGTTTGCAACCGGTTGCAAAATACGTATCCTTGGATTCTAAATCGTGCAACCACCAATCTCCTTCTTGGGCGTATTTTGGGAATAAATTTGACCATGACAGACAAAACCCTTCGACTGACAACAGCGCAGGCGATCATCAAATACCTGAGCAATCAGTACATCGAGGTGGATGGCCACGAGTTGCGCCTGTGTGGCGGCGGCTTTGGCATTTTTGGCCATGGTAATGTCACCTGCTTAGGCGAAGCGCTCTTTGATGCGCGCGAAGCGCTGCCGCTTTATCGCGGCCAGAACGAGCAAAGCATGGGGTTTGCCGCCGCAGGCTATGCCAAGCAATGGCTACGCCAGCGGTTTATGTTCTGCACGGCAAGCGCGGGCCCCGGTACAACAAACCTGCTGACCTCTGCTGCGTTGGCCCATGCCAATCGCCTGCCCATGCTGATGCTTTGCGGCGATACCTTCCTGACGCGCCTGCCTGATCCGGTGTTGCAGCAGCTTGAACATTTCAACAATCCCGCCCTCGGCGTGAATGACGCCTTCAAGGCCGTCACCCGCTATTGGGACCGGATCACCCATCCGGCGCAGGTTATCCAATCCCTCCCCGCCGCTTTGGCCATGATGCTGGACCCTGCCGACTGCGGGCCTGCCTTCATCGGATTGCCCCAAGACGTGCAAGGCTGGGCCTATGACTACCCCGAGCGTTTCTTTGAAAAGCACGTGCACCGCATCCGACGCCAAAGCCCCGATCCCTTAGAGATCACCCAAGCGGCGGCCCTGCTGGGCGCGGCCAAGCGGCCGATGATCATCGCTGGTGGCGGCGTGCAATACTCAGGCGCAGTGGCAGAGCTGACAGCCTTTGCTGAAGCGCATAACATTCCCGTTGTCGAAACCATCGCGGGTCGCGCGAACCTTGTGCAAAACCACCCGCTCAACATCGGCCCCCTTGGCGTCACAGGCTCCGACAGCGCCAATGCGATTGCCGCCCAAGCCGATGTCATCCTTGCTGTGGGCACGCGGCTTCAGGACTTCACAACCGGATCATGGACAGCCTTCGCCAAAGATGCCGCCATCATCGGCATGAATGTAGGCCGCCATGACGCGGTAAAACACCTCTCCTTGCCCGTTGTGGGCGATGCCAGATGCAGCCTGACCGCTTTGAGTGGCGCCATGGGCGACTATCAAGCCCCCGCCCCTTGGACCCAAGCCGCCCAAGCAGAGCGGGTCAAATGGGTGGCCTATACGGATGCGATTACAGCCGTCGGAAGCGGCCCGAACTCCTATGCGCAGGCCATTCGCGCCGTCAACGACCTATGCGACCCCCGCGACCGTGTTGTGGCCGCCGCCGGAGGCCTACCCGCCGAGGTCACCGCCCATTGGCAAACCAAAGATATCGGCACCGTTGACGTTGAATTCGGCTTTTCCTGCATGGGCTATGAGATTGCCGGCGGCTGGGGCGCGCGCATCGCGCAATTTGAACGCGAACCCGACCAAGACACTATTATTTTCATCGGTGACGGCTCTTATATGATGCTGAACTCCGACATTTACTCCTCGGTCCTCTCTGACCGAAAACTGATCATCTGCCTGCTCGACAATGGCGGGTTTGCGGTCATCAACAAGCTGCAAAACAACACCGGCAACGAGAGCTTCAACAACCTGATCGCCGACTGCCCCACGGTGCCGCATCCCTTCGGCGTTGATTTCCACGCCCATGCCGCGGCCATGGGAGCGAATGCCGAAACGGTCTCGAATGCTGCGGAATTGGGCGAGGCATTCAAACGCGCAAAAGCTGCAGACAAGACAACCGTGATCTTGATGAACGTCGATGCCTATGAGGGCTGGACCACTCAAGGCCACACATGGTGGGAGGTCGGCACACCCCATGTGACCGACAACCCCAAAGTCGCCGAAAAACACACCGAGATCGAGGCCGAGCGCGCCAAACAACGGAAGGGCATCTGATGAAGGCTGTGTTTCCCGGCATAAGGCAGAACAACTTTGTCGTTATCGGACGCGTGGGCATGGACATGTTCCCCGCCCCCGGCGAAGCGGTTGAGAATGCGGATAATTTCACCGCAGATATGGGCGGATCCTCTGCCAATATCGCAGCGGGGATCGTCAAGCTTGGCGGGTCTGCCGCCTTGGTGACGCGCGTCTCGGATGATGCGGTGGGCCGGTTTTGCGTGAACAAGCTGAAGCACTACGGCGTTGAGACAACCCACGTCACCCCCGTGGGCGGCGAAGCGCGCAACTCTCTGGCCCTCTATGAAAGCCGCGTTGAGGGGCACCAATCGGTGATCTACCGCAACGGAGCTGCGGATTTCGAGATGACGCAGGCGGATGTTGAGGCGGTCGACTACACCCGCTTTGGCGCGCTTGTCACCGCCGGAACCGTCTTTGCTGCCGAACCTTCGCGCGCCGCCTCCTTTCGCGCCTTTGAGCTGGCCCGCGCCGCTGGCCTGCCGGTGATTTTCGACATCGACTACCGCCCCTACAGCTGGCCCTCCGCGCAGGTCGCGGAAACCGTTCTGTCCAAAGCAGGTGAGATGTCAGACGTCATCGTCGGCAATGACGATGAATTCGGCTTTATGGCTGGCGACAAATCCAAAGGGCTGGAGAAAGCCCGCGCATTGGCCGCAACCACGGCGGCGATCGTTGTCTATAAAATGGGCGAACACGGTGCCATCACCTTTGCCAATGGCCAAGAACTCCGCACCGGAATCTACCCTGTCACGGCCCTCAAACCCACCGGTGCCGGCGACAGCTTCATGGCGGGCATGCTCTCCTCCCTCGCGGCGGGCAATGGCCTCAAGACAGCGGTGCTCGCAGGCTCTGCCTGTGCAGCCATTGTCGTTGCAAAACCCGGCTGCGCGCCCGCCATGCCCTTTCCACAAGACCTCTCAAATTTTCTGGCCAGCCACCCTGGTCCTACCTCTGCCGATTAAGGAATACCCATGCACATTGCCCCTCACGATAACCAGAACAAACCCATCGTTGATGCGGATGACCCCACTGTGCCGCTCAACTATTTCAACATCGTCACCCTCAAGGCAGGCGAAGCCTTTGAGTATCAGGTTCCGGGCTATGAGACCTGCATCGTGCCTGCGACAGGCACAGTTGATGTCTCGGTGGAAGGGGCCGCGTTTACAGCGCTTGGCAACCGCACCGTAGATGTCTGGGACGGAGAACCTGAAGGCGTTTATGTGCCTGTCGGGGCCAAGGTCACGATTGTGGCCACCCGCGACACGGAAACCTTCATCGCTGGCGCCAAATACGACAAGGTGCTCGATCCGTTTGACGTGCGTGTGGCTGAGCTGGACAAGGTACAATACGGCTCGGATGAGACAAAAACCCACCGTAAAATCAAACACATCCTTGGACAAAAACAGCACGACAAAGTCGGCCGCCTGCTGGTGAGTGAGCTGTTCACCGTAGGCCAAGGCGGCTGGTCTGGCTTCCCTGCACATAAACACGATACCGACAACCTCCCCCATGAGACGCGCCACGACGAGACCTATAACTTCCGCTTCAAGCCCAACCACGGCTCTGGCGTGCAAATCCTGCAACGCGAAGAAGGCGTGCCCGGCGATGCCTATCAACTCATGGACCGCTCCACGATCATGATCGACAAAGGCTATCACGCCTGCGCGGTGATGCCGGGCTATGAGATGTATTACTTCACCATTCTGGGCGGGCTCAGCCAACGCAGCCTTGTGCAGTTCTTCCAGCCGACCCATGCCTATCAGGTCGAAACGATTCCGGGCATCAAAGACATGGTGGCCAAGTTCAAATGACACTGGCAACCCTACGCGATGTCCTGCAACCCGCGCTCGCAGGGCGCTATGCCGTTGCCGGTTTGGTCACATTGGGCTGGGAAGACATGCGCGCCTTTGTTGCCGCCGCCGAGGCCGAAGGCTGCCCTGTCATCCTGCAGGCAGGACCCTCCTGCCGCGCCCATACGCCCCTGCCCATACTGGGCAAAATGTTCCGCCATCTGGCCGAAGCCGCCAGCGTGCCGGTCGTCGCCCATCTGGACCACGGCTATACCCCTGAGGAATGCCGCGAAGCACTCGACAGTGGCTTTACCTCGCTGATGTTTGACGGGTCACGCATGCCGCTTGCTCGAAACATCGACGAAACCGCAGCCATCGCCGAGATGGCCCATGCCGCCGGTATCTCCTGCGAGGGGGAAATCGGCTTTGTCGGCTATGCGCAGGGCGAAAGCTCTGCGGGAACCGACCCCGCCGAGGCTGCCAAATTCGCGGCCGATACAGGGGTCGACGCCATGGCGATCTCAGTGGGCAATGTGCATCTGCAACAAGACAAAGAAGGCGGTCTGGACGAGGCCCGCATCCGCGCCATTGAAGCGCTCACACCTGTGCCGCTGGTCATTCACGGCGGCTCTGGCGTGCCGGTGGCCCAACGCAACGCCCTCGCCCGCGGCTCCTCTATCTGCAAATTCAACATCGGAACCGAGCTGCGCATGGCCTTCGGAGAAGCCCTGCGCGAAGCGGTCAACACGGACCCTTCCCGCTTTGACCGCGTCAGCATTTTAAAAGAAACCCATGACCCAATGGTAACCGCCACGCGGCGCGTCCTCGCAGCCATGGGCCATAACGACAAAGAGACATAATATGTTGAGAGTAGGAATTCTGGGCTGTGGGCGTATCGGGCAGGTCCACGCACGCACGATCATGCGGTTGACGGAGGCCAAGATTGTCGCCGTCTCAGATGCTTTTGCGCAATCCGCAGAGGCGCTCGCGACCCAAACCGGCGCGCAGATCCGCGACACAGACGCAATCGTGGCAGCAGATGATATCGACGCGGTGATCATCTGCACCCCAACAGACACGCATTTCGACATTATCCAAGCCAGCACAAAGGAAGGCAAAGCCATCTTCTGCGAAAAGCCGGTTGATATGTCATCTGAAAACATACGCAGTTGTATGGAAGCCGTGGCAGGCCATGGCACGCCCTTCATGACCGCCTTCAACCGCCGCTTTGATCCCAATTTTGCCAATGTGCAATCACGCATCGTCGCAGGTGAGATCGGCGCGGTTGAGATCGTCACGATCCTGTCGCGCGATCCCAATCCCCCGCCCCTCAGCTATATCAAAACATCCGGCGGCATCTTCCGCGATATGATGATCCACGACTTTGACATGGCGCGCTTTTTGCTGGGCGAAGAGCCTGTGCAGGTCTTTGCCGTGGGGGCCGCGCTGGTCGATCCCGAGATTGCTACAGCAGGCGATGTCGACACCGCGGCTGTCACCCTGACCACTGCAAGTGGGAAAATCTGCCAGATATCCAACTCGCGCCGCGCCAGCTATGGCTATGACCAGCGCATCGAAGTGCATGGGGCCAAAGGCATGCTGCGCGCCGAAAACATGCTTGAGAACACCGTGGAAATGGCAACCCAAGCAGGCTTCCGCCGCGCCCCCGCACAGCATTTCTTCCTTGAGCGCTACGAGGCCGCCTATCACGCCGAGATGACCCATTTTATCGAGGCTTTGACCACAGGGAAAACCCCGACGCCCACAGTCACGGATGGGTTAAAGGCACAGCTCATCGCCGATGCGGCCGCAGAGTCCTTGAAAACAGGACAGCCAGTGGCATTATGAGCCGTTAAAATGCGCCCTTCGGTTCACCCGAAATACGCCCCCTGTCCGATTTGAACATATGGATGTCGGGTTTCAAAGCGACATAAGCGCGGGAATCAAGGAATACTCCTCAACAGGAGGTCCGATTTCATGCGCTATTCCGGTTTCAAAGTTATTAAAGAGGCCCTGACAGGCCACAAAGGGTGGAAACCCGTCTGGCGCGATCCGGAACCTCAAAGCCATTATGATATTATAATTATCGGTGGCGGCGGGCACGGGTTGGCGACGGCCCATTATCTGGCCAAAATTTACGGCGAGAAGAAAGTCGCCGTGATCGAGAAAGGCTGGATCGGTGGCGGCAATGTCGGGCGCAACACGACGATCATCCGCTCGAACTATCTGCTGGACGGGAATGAGCCGTTTTATGAATTCTCGCTCAAGCTTTGGGAAAATCTGGAGCAGGATCTGAATTATAACGCGATGGTTTCCCAACGCGGTATTATGAATTTGATCCACTCGGACGCGCAACGCGACGCCTTTATCCGGCGCGGCAATGCGATGATGCTGAACGGCGCAGATGCCGAATACCTCGACCTTGCGCAGATCAGGAAGGAATACCCTTTCCTCAACTTCGACGATGCGCGTTTTCCGATCAAGGGCGGGTTGGCCCAACGCCGCGGCGGCACCGTGCGCCACGACGCAGTCGCCTGGGGCTATGCGCGCAGTGCCGATCGCCAAGGTGTCGATATTATCCAGAACTGCGAAGTCACCGGCTTCAGGATCGAAGGGGGCAAATGTCTGGGCGTCGAGACCTCGAAAGGGTTCATCGGGGCCACGCGTGTAGGCTGTGCTGTTGCGGGGTCTTCGGGGCGTCTGATGGCCAAGGCAAATATGCGACTGCCCATCGAGAGCCATGTCTTGCAGGCCTTTGTCTCGGAGGGGCTCAAGCCGTTGATCCCCGGTGTCATCACCTTTGGAGCGGGCCATTTCTATGTGTCGCAATCCGACAAGGGTGGTCTTGTGTTTGGCGGCGATATTGACGGCTATAACTCATACGCCCAGCGCGGCAACCTGCCCGTGGTCGAGGACGTCTGCGAAAGCGGCATGGCCATCATGCCGATGATCGGCCGCGCACGGCTGCTGCGCATGTGGGGCGGGATCATGGATATGTCCATGGACGGCTCACCCATCATTGACCGGACCCATATCGAAGGGCTCTATTTCAATGGCGGCTGGTGCTATGGCGGCTTCAAGGCCACGCCCGCGTCGGGCTATGCCTTTGCGCATCTTCTGGCCCGCGATGCCCCCCACCCCACGGCCACAGCCTACCGTTTTGACCGGTTCGAGACCGGGCATATGATTGACGAAAAAGGAATGGGCAATCAGCCCAATTTGCACTGATGATTATTGATCACCCCCTTCTTGGCCCCCGCGACAGCGCGGAATTCATCTATCTCGGCGATGCTAGCCTAATCGAGCGGCCCGCCCCCGAAACCGCAACAGCGCAGGAGTGGCACGCATATGCCTATCTGCGGGGCAATCCGGCCGGCACCCACCGCGAGCTGTGGTGGCACGAGGGAGGCGACCGCTCATGGTTGGTTGTCACCCGCGACACGCTCACCCATGAGATCACCAATGTCGAAATCGCCCGCGATGTGGCACGCAAAATGGGACGCTCGAAATGACCCAACCCAATCGACTGAAAGGCGGGCAGATCAACCGCGCCAAGCCGCTCAATTTCCGGTTCGATGGTAAATCCTACACCGGCTATCAGGGTGACACGCTGGCCTCTGCATTATTGGCCAACGGCGTGCGCCTGATGGGCCGTTCGTTCAAATATCACCGGCCCCGCGGGCCGCTGACGGCTGGTTCGGAAGAACCCAACGCCCTAGTCGAGTTGCGCAGCGGTGCGCGCAAAGAGCCCAACACAAGGGCCACCACAATCGAGCTTTACGACGGGCTATCGGCCAAGTCGCAAAACCGCTGGCCCTCCCTTGCCGTGGACGCCATGGCAATCAATGACCGGCTTTCCAACTTCCTGACCGCAGGGTTCTACTACAAGACCTTTATGTGGCCCGCCGCGTTCTGGGAGAAAATCTATGAGCCGATCATCCGCAAGGCAGCCGGGCTTGGATCATTGTCCAAGATGGAAGATCCCGACAGCTATGCCAAAGGGTTCCGCCACTGCGATCTTTTGATCATCGGCGCAGGGCCCGCAGGCCTGTCTGCGGCCTTGACGGCCGGGCGCTCGGGTGCCGAAGTCATTCTTGCGGACGAAGATTTCGCGATGGGTGGGCGGCTAAACTCGGAAACGATTGCCCTAGATAACGATAGCGCAGACCGCTGGGTGGCCCAAACACTGGCCGAACTGGCGTGCATGAACAATGTCCGCCTCATGCCGCGCACCACCATCATTGGCGCGTTTGACCACGGTATCTATGGCGCGGTCGAGCGGGTCAGCGACCACCTGCCCACCCCACCCAGCGGCAAGCCGCGTCAAATTCTGTGGCGTATCTATGCCCGCAAGGCGCTGCTGTGTGCAGGTGCTACCGAAAGGCCCATTGCCTTTGACAACAACGACCGGCCGGGCATCATGCTGGCCTCTGCCATGCGGAGCTATGTCAACCGCTGGGCAGCCACCCCCGCAAAACGCGTGGCGATTTTCACCCACAATGACGACGGGCACCGCACCGCGGCCGATCTACATGCATCAGGGGTCAGGATTACTGCTGTTGTGGACACAAGAGCGGATGCACCTTTCAGTGATCAATACGAAGTCCTTAAAGGGGCACAGATCGTCGACACGATGGGGCGCTTGGGGCTGACATTTGCCAAATTGCGGCTCCCAGACGGCTCCGAGCGTATTCTGGAATGCGGCGCAATCGGTGTATCGGGCGGCTGGAACCCCAATGTGCATCTGACGTGCCATCAACGTGGTCGCCCCACATGGGATGACAGCCTTGCGGCCTTTGTTCCGGGTGGCACTCTTCCTCCGGGCATGTCGGTCGCCGGTGCGGCCATGGGCCGGTTCTCGACCCACGGCGCGCTGGTATCGGGCGCGGCCCAAGCCGCGGCAGCCCTTGGCATCACTGCCGCCGGTCCCACACTCCCGGTGGCCGAGGATGCGCCGGTAAAACAAACGCCGTTCTGGTATGTAGAGGGCTGCTCACGGGCATGGCTGGACCAGCAGAATGATGTGACCGTGAAGGATGTAAAGCTCAGCCATCAAGAGGGCTTCCGCTCGGTCGAGCACCTCAAGCGTTATACCACATTGGGCATGGCAACCGATCAAGGCAAAACATCCAATATGGGCGGCCTTGCAATCATGGCCGAACTGGCGGGAAAGACCATCCCCGAGGTCGGCACCACGATATTCCGCCCCCCTTATACACCCACGGCCATTGGCGCCTTGGGTGGCCGTGCGCGCGGCACAGATTTCCACCCGACCCGCCTCACGCCCTCGCACCACTGGGCAAAGGAGCAAGGTGCCGTGTTTGTCGAAGTCGGCAACTGGATGCGCGCGCAATGGTTCCCCATCGCCGGTGAAACCCATTGGCGCGAAAGTGTCGACCGCGAAGTAACAGCCACGCGCGCCTCTGTCGGGGTTTGTGATTGCACCACATTGGGTAAAATTGATGTGCAGGGCACCGATGCCGCCGCCTTCCTGAACAAGGTCTATTGCAACGGCTTTGCCAAGCTCCCCGTCGGCAAGACCCGTTATGGCCTCATGCTGCGCGAGGATGGCATCGCCATGGATGACGGCACTGCGGCCCGTCTGGCCGAAGATCATTTTGTGGTCACCACCACGACGGCGAATGCGGGCAAGGTGTTCCAGCATCTCGAATTTCTACGCCAATGCCTGTTCCCCGATATGGATGTGCAGCTGATCTCGACCACTGAAGGTTGGGCGCAATATGCGGTCGCGGGCCCGAATTCTCGCAGATTGCTGCAAAAAATTGTGGATGCCGACCATGACATCAGCAATGAAGCCTTTCCCTTTATGGCTTGCGCGAACATCACCGTTTGCGGCGGGTTGCGTGCGCGGCTATTCCGCATCTCTTTCTCGGGTGAGCTGGCCTTCGAGATCGCTGTGCCCTCCAGATACGGCGATGCGTTGATGCGCAGGTTGATGCGCGAGGGCGAGGAATTCAACGTCACCCCTTACGGCACCGAAGCCTTGAGTGTGATGCGCATCGAAAAAGGTCATGCGGCAGGCAACGAGCTGAACGGGACCACCACCGCGCTGAACCTTGGAATGGGGCGGATGGTGAGCAAGACAAAAGACAGCATCGGTGCAAAACTTTCCGAGCGCGCCGGCCTGAACGAACCCGATGCCCTTATGCAAGTGGGGATCAAACCCGTTGATCCAACACAAAAAATCACCGCCGGTGGCCACCTGATGAATGCCAGCGGCCCCGTAGATGCCGCCCATGATCAAGGCTATGTCACCTCTGCGGCCTTCTCGCCCGAGGTGGGCAGCATGATCGGTCTGGGCTTTTTGAAAGGCGGCGGCGCGCGGCACGGCGAACACATGCGTCTGGTATCGCCCGTGACCGACCTCACCGTAGAGGTGCAAATCGTTTCGGCCCATTTCGTTGACCCAGAAGGAGAACGCCTCCGTGCATGATTTGATAGCCATCACCGCCCTTGGCGGCACCGAGCCACGGGTCGACAAAGTTGCCAGTGTGACATGCACCGAGGTCACCAATCAAGCGCTTGCCTCTGTTGCGGCCCGCCTTGGCAAAGAGACCGGGTGCGCCAGCGCGCTGCAATCCCTGCTGAAGGCCACGCCGCCCCTCGCAGGCAAAGCGTACTTGGGCACGCCCTTTTCCGCAATCTGGACCGGACCGGATCAATGGTTGGTTGCCGCGGATTTCGACAGCTTTGAAGACATCGAAGCTCAGGTCAAATCCAGCTTGGGCGACAACGCGTCGGTGACAGAGCAAAGCGATGCGTGGTGTGGTTTTGATCTGGCGGGCGACGGCATCCGGCTGGTGATGGAGCTGCTGTGTAATGTGAATATCCGCGCCATGCAGCACGGCGACGCAACGCGCACGTCAATCCATCATCTGGGATGTTTTGTAATCTGCGCCGATGCCCAAGGCTTTATCCGGATCCTTGGGCCACGTGCCTCTGCGGGTTCTTTGCATCACGCCATCCTGACCGCGATGAAATCCGCCCTTTAACAGGGCACAGCCCCCCAGCCCCTAAACCGACGGGACCGGAATATTATCGCGCACCCGAAAGCTGTTGATGCGGGCGCGGTCCTCTTGGGGCGAAACCCCGAAGGCCGCGCTATAATGGGCCTTTAACGGGGTCGTTGACGCATATCCCACCGCAGCGGCCACATCGGCAAAGCTGTCTTTTGAATAAAGCACCAACTGCCGCGCAGCCTTCATGCGTAGCGCGCGATAGTAATGCGACGGGCTTTGGCCAGTGGCCTTTTTAAAAGCCCTCTCGATCTGGCGCGGAGTGACGGCTAGCGCTTCGGCTACTTCGTTAATCGAAGTTGTCTCTTCGATATGCTGCGAAAACAACGCGGCGGCGCGGGCGACCAGATCGGGAAAGCGCGCGTCAGGGCTTTCTTGCATCGGTATTCGTTGCCGAACCCCTTCGCCGCGCATCATCGGGTGCTGGAACCAACATGCCACCTCATGGGCCACATCCGCGCCGAACACTTCCTCAACCATGCGCAGCGCCAGATCAAAGGCCGCCGCAGCGCCCGATGCCGTGTGGCACCGCCCGCTTGTGACGATCACCTCATCCGCGGCATCCACCTGCGGAAATTCGGCGCGAAAGGCCGCCTCATAGCACCAATGGACCGAACAGCGCTGTTGTTCCATCACGCCCGAGCGGACCAAGGGAAACACCCCCCCGCTAATGCCACCCAAAGTGACCCCGTGTCGTTGCAAACCCCGCAAAATCCCGTTCGATGCTTTTTCATGCACAAACCTGCTGCCCGGGCTGCTGAGCAGGAACAGCACGTCCAGCGCCTGAGCCTCGGCCAAGGCGCAATCCGGCTCAAAGGAGACTTCCGCACTTGATGTGACCTTGCTGCCGTCCTCCGACACCAGCTTCCACCCGAAGCGCAGCTGGCCCGCAATCTCATTCGCCGCGCGCAGGGGTTCTATCATCGAGGTCAGACAGGCCATGGGAAAGCCCGGAAAAATCAAAAAACCGATCTGCTGAATTTCGCTCTTTGTCATTTTGTCAGGCCAAATAGATCACGCTACAGGCCGATGCTAACGACATTTTCCGGTGATGGGAATTGCCCGCAGCTGGCAATTCAGCTGTTATTGCGGCAAATTTCCTGTACCAGATTCTATAGGCCCTGCCCTGTGCCCCCACACAGACAGCACCGCAGATTGCATTTACCCCCCCTTTTGCCCGCGCAGGCAATTTTTGCAAAGGATACAACATGATGCCCGACAATGCCCCCGCAGACATGAGCACTGCCGAATGGGATACACGTGTAAATCTGGCAGCCGCCTACAGGCTGGCGGCGCATTTTCGGTTCACCGATCTGATCTATACCCATATCACCGCACGCGTCCCCGGCGAGGACGGGCATTTCCTGATCAACCCCTACGGCTTGCGCTGGGAAGAAATCACCGCCTCGAACCTTGTGAAAATCGACGTGGAAGGAAACAAGGTCTGCTCCTCCAGCTATCCGGTCAATCCCGCAGGTTTCACCATCCATTCGGCCATTCACCGCAGCAGCCACGATGCAGCATGGATCATGCACACCCATTCGCGCGCGGGGGTTGCTGTCTCCACGATGGAAGAAGGATTGCTACCGCTCAACCAGATTGCGCTGCAATTCTACAGCCGGATTTCCTATCATGATTACGAAGGCATCGCGCTGGATCTGGCAGAACGCGAACGGATCGTGGCCAGCCTTGGAAACAATCAGGCCCTTATTCTGCGCAACCACGGTCTTTTGACAACCGGAGCCACCGCAGGGCAGATGTTCAACAATATGTTCTACCTTGAACGCGCTTGCGAAATTCAGGTTGCATCCCTGTCTATGGGCCAACCGCTGCGCGTGGTGCCAGATGATCTGGCCCGACATGTGGCCGCCCAATACGACAGCCCCATGGGCGAAGATGATGATACAGCCCTCGAATGGGCCGCACATCTGCGGATGTTGGAAGAGCACCACAAAGATTACAAAACCTAAGCGTCAGAACTGCGCGGGGTAAAGCCTGCTCTCGTTTGCACGGCACAACAAAGGGAAGCTATGTATGAACAGCTCGACGGGCACGGTTTGCGGCGAAATCTGCGTATTCGGAGACGTCGACGCGCCCGATTTTCCGGCATGGATTTTGCGCCATGCCAGTAAATTGGGGCTTTGTGATGTGCAAACGAAACTGCGGGATGGCTATCTTAGCATATCCGCCTTCGGGCACGAAGAAATGTTGAACGCGCTCGCCTTGGGATGCAGTTTGGGTCCGGCGAGCATTCATGTCGACCGGATCGAATTTACCACATCTAAAAGTGATTAAAATTTAGGAGCCGGCTGTCGGGGACCTTGTCTGTTTTACGATTTCGCCCCTCTCTCCCAGCTCCGGTGCTTGAGGTCAGCACAACAGCATGCGACGTTCGATCGTTAATATTTTATGCGGAGCATTACGTGGGCTGGATCGCAGTCGGTTTAGGGAATGACTTGAGGTCTGGCATGGCCATGCCTGCACGGATTGATAGCGTGGATCTTGCGATTTGGCGGTCCGCGTCTGGTGCCGTACACGCCTGGGGGGATCGCTGCCCGCATCGCGGAATGCGGTTATCACAGGGCTTTGTGCGCGGGGAAACGCTGTCGTGTATTTATCACGGCTGGCAATATGACAGTGACGGCGGGTGTTCCTACATCCCCGCCCACCCCGATCTTGTTCCCCCCAAAAGCATCTGCGCAACAACATATGACTGCATCGAAAGCGGCGGCCTGATCTGGGTCGAGCTGAACGCGCCAACGTCCAAACCACCCCTGCTTCCCGATGCTGCCGCCCTGAGGTCATTGCAAATTGCCGCGCCGGTGGACGATGTTGCCACCTTTTTGGAGGCGACGGACCAAAGCGTTATCGATACGGGCGACGCTGTTGTCGTACTGCAACCCACCGACAAGGCAAGCTGCATGATCCATGTTCTGGCACGGCAAAACCCCAAGCAAACCTCCCGCTGGGCAGAGACCCTGCGCAAGCAGATCGAGGAGCAAGCCGCATGAGGCCCGAGATCGAAAACCATTGGTATCCTGTTGCCATGTGTTCAGGCATCACGACCCCGAGGGAGACACTGCTGCTGGGCAAAACCATCACCCTTGGCGGGCAACCGGGCGCGTTCTGGGTGCGCGACGCTGCCGGCAACAACCTTCAGGCTGTCGAACGCTACGGGCATCTATGGGCCAGCCCCGGCCAGCCCGAGCGCCCGCTGTTCACCATTCCCGAAGCCGAAGAACAGGGCCGCAGGCTGGTTGATTGCGGCTCTATCAAAGTCCGATGCTCCCCCCTGCGCGCGGTCGAGAACTTTCTTGATATCGCGCATTTTCCCTTCATCCACACAGATATTCTGGGCGCGGAATCCCATACCGAGGTTGAGCGGTATGACGTGAAAATCCGCGAAGACGTGAATGAGGTTTGGGCCACAAAGGTAAAGTTCTTCCAACCGCAGGCCGCGCAATCGGCGGATGGGGGTATTACCACAGATTACATGTACCGCGTCGCTGCCCCCACGGTATCGGTATTGTACAAAACCTGCCCCCCGCGCCCCGGCGCATGGGATGTTATCACCTTGTTTGTTCAGCCATTGACCGAAGAATGGTGCGAGGTCTGGCCATGGATGGCCCTTTACGATGACGCCACCCCGATGTCCGATCTGGTCAGCTTCCAGCAGATGATTTTCATGCAGGACCGGTCCATTCTCGAAAACCAGATACCTGCAAAACTCCCCCTTGATCCGGGGATGGAGACGCCCACACAGGCGGATCTAACCTCCGTGGCATATCGCAGATGGCTCAAGAAAATCGGCTATACCTATGGCGCACAGGTGGTCGCGGCATGATCCTGTATGACTATATCCTCAGCGCGAGCTGCTACAAGGTGCGCCTGATGGCGGCGCTGCTATCGCGGCCATTGCAATTGAAAGCGGTCAATTTTCATCCGCTAAAAGAACATAAATCCGCTGACCTGCTTGCGCTCAATCCCGCAGGCACGCTGCCGATCCTTGTGGACGGTCCCCTTGTGCTGACTGATACGGCGCAAATACTGCGCCATCTGGTATCCTCCCAAGCACCAGACTGGCAAAGCGATCAGGACGCGCAATGGCTCGCATTCGCACGAACCCTCAACGACACTCTGGGTGCCGCCCGCTTGCATGACATTCTGTCCTATGATGTCGATATTGCCCAAGCACGCAAGGACGGCGTGAAGCAGTTGCGCATATTGGAAGAACATCTGAGCGAGCAGCGGATCGACGGCCTCGGGTTCGTGACAGGTGACAGGCCCACAATCGCTGATATCGCCTGTTTCCCTAATACCGCCCTTGCCCCTGACGGGGGGATCAGCCTTGATCCCTATCCTTCGATCAGGCTGTGGCTGCGCGACATCCGCGCCCTGCCCGGTTTTATCGAAATGCCCGGCATCCACCGCCTTCATGAACTCGCAACACCGCCGGGAGCCTCCCTTTGAAATCCATTTTGTTCAAATCCTGCGAGGCCATCGTGACCTCCGCCTCCGAACCGGTTTTATGGCACCATGATCTGCTTGTTGAAGGCAGCGCGGTCAAAGCAATCGGTCCCGACCTGTCGGCATCCGCGCAAGGCTGTGAAATCATCGACGCCACGGGAATGTTCATCTACCCCGGCCTCGTGAATACGCACCACCACTTCTTCCAGTGTTTTGTACGCAACCGCGCCGAGCTGGACTGGACGCGCTATTCAGTGATCGAATGGCTCGACCGTATCTACCCTGTGTTTTCACGCCTGACCGAAGACTGTTTTTACCACAGCTCGGTCGTTGCGATGGCCGAATTGATCAAGCACGGCTGCACAACAGCGTTTGACCATCAATATTGCTTCCCGCGCCATGCTGGCAGCCGGATCATCGACCGGCAATTCGAAGCAGCAGAGCTTTTGGGTATGAGGTTTCATGCCGGCCGAGGCGGAAATACACTGCCCAAATCGGAAGGGAGCACAATCCCTGACGAGATGCTCGAGACCACGGACGGGTTTATCAATGACTGCGCCCGCGTGATCGACGCTTATCACGATCCTGACCCGTATTCCATGCGGCAGGTGGTTGTGGCCCCCTGTCAACCAGTGAATTGCTACAAAGAGACCTTTGTGGAATCGGTCCGGTTAGCCCGCGACAAGGGAGTGTTTTTGCACAGCCACGTCGGCGAAGGGGAAAGCCCTGTGATCGAACAGGTGCATGGCAAACGCACTGTGGATTATTGCGAAGACATTGGTTTTGCGGGTGCCGACACGTTCTATGCCCACGGCTGGGAGCTGACCCGCGCCGAGCTGGCGCAAATGGGAGCAAGCGGCACGGGCATATCCCATTGCCCCGAACCTGTGTATCTTGTGGGTGCGGAAGTCACCGATATTCCCGCGATGGACGCGCTGGGATTGCGGATTGGTCTGGGTGTGGACGGGGCGGCCTCTAACGACAACTCCAACCTGATGCACTGTGTGCATTCGGCCTATATGCTGCAATGTCTGGCGGCATCAGGCCGTCAGGATCCCGTGCCAACCCCAAGCCGTTTTCTATCCTATGCAACGGAGGGCGGCGCATCTTTGCTGGGGCGTAAAGACATCGGAGCGCTCAGACCCGGTATGGCGGCCGATCTTTTCGCTATTGATACGCGCAAGCTTGACTATGTGGGCACACGCCACGATCCGATCAGCCTGATTGCCAAAGTCGGTGTGGGTGCCACTGTGGACTTAACGATGATCAACGGGCGCGTTGTCTGGGCCGATGGGGCATTCCCCCACCTTGATGAACACGCGCTATTTCACGCAGCCGAAGCTGCACTTCATACAATACTACCGAAAAACACCAATGGGGGACTATAAATGTCAGAAAATATGAAACGCCGCAGCTTTATCAAAGGCTCACTTGCCGCGACCACCGCAATTGCATTGCCGATGCAAGCACTGGCTCAGGACGTGTTGAAAATGGGTGTTGTTCTACCCTCACCCGCCGCTGACGTGGGCTGGTCTCACACATTGATGGCCGGGGTCGAAGCGGTGAAAGAAACCTACGGCGACAAGTTGGAAGTCACCGTTCTGGAAAACATCGCCGAAGGGCCCGATGCGGACCGTATTGCCAACGGTCTGGTCGCTGAGGGCAACAAGGTGCTGTTGCTTGGCTCATTCGGCTATCAGAATGGCGGTATCCAGATCGCCAAGCGCAACAAAGACGTGTCCATTATCCATGCATCCGGCTACCTGACAGAGCCCAACTTCTCGCCCTTTACCGCGAAATACTGGCAGGGCACCTATTTGATGGGCATGGCAGCGGCATCCGTCACCAAGACCAAAAAGCTGGGCTGTGTGGGTGCCTTTGCCATCCCCGAGCTGATCACCTCGATCAACGCATTCATGTTGGGCGCACGTTCCGTTGATCCCGAAATCGAGATGAGCGTTGTCTGGGTCAACTCATGGTTTGATCCGGCCTCCGAACAGGAAGCTGCCAAAGCACTGATTTCGCAAGGTGTCGATGTCATCTTCTCCAATGCCCAAGACACCCCATCCGTGATTGCCGTGGCCGAAGAGGCTGGCGTCTATTCCTACAACCTGAACTCCTCGATGGTGAAATACGCGCCTTCCAAATATCTGGGCGTTGTCGGCACCGATTGGGCCCCCCATTTCAAACATCTCGTCGATGGGCATCTGAACGGGACATTTGAAGGCGAAAACTTCTGGCTCGGCATGGAGGATGAGGTCGTCTACACCGCCGATTGGAATGCAGATATCCCTGCCGATATGGTTGCTCGCATTACCAAAACACAGGCCGCCATCAAGGATGGATCATTTACCGTTTTCCAAGGTCCGCTGGTTGACCAATCAGGCACCGAACGTGTGGCCGACGGTGTGGCAATGACAGACGGTGAAATTCTTGGCATGGACTGGCATGTTGCTGGCGTCACCACGCCGCTGCCGTCATGAACGATACCGCAACCGCGCTTTTGACCCTGTCAGGGGTGTCCAAGCGTTATGGCGTGGTGCAGGCAAACAAGGGGATCGATCTGGAGGTACGCTCTGGGTCGATCCACGCAGTGCTGGGCGAAAACGGGGCCGGAAAATCGACCCTGATGAAGATGATCTACGGGGTTGAGCAGCCTGATGAGGGCGCGATCTTGTGGAATGGTACACCTGTTCAACTGGCCCGCCCTTCTGACGCGCAGGCCTTGGGCGTTGGTATGGTGTTCCAGCATTTCTCACTGTTTGAAACGCTCAATGTTGTACAGAATGTCTCGCTTATGGTGCCGGGTCCGCAGGCAGAATTAGCCAAACGGATTACTGAGCTGGGCGAAAACTTTGGCTTGAAAGTCGACCCTGAGGCGATGGTGCACCGCCTGTCAGTGGGCGAGCGGCAAAGGATCGAGATCATCCGCTGTTTACTCTTGGAGCCCAAGCTGCTGATCCTTGATGAACCGACCTCGGTGTTGCCGCCACAAAGCGTACGGTTGTTATTCGAGACCCTGCGCAGCTTGCAAGCAAAGGGCATGGCAATTTTGTTCATCTCCCACAAACTCGATGAAATCCGCGAGCTTTGCGATGAGGCAACAGTGCTGCGCGGAGGCGAAGTGACAGGCCGCGTGGATCCACGTACCCAAACCGCCAGCGATCTGGCGACACTCATGATCGGCCATGAGATGCCGAAACTGGCAGCACCTGCGGCGACGACCACCGGCGATATGCGCCTTTCGCTCAACGATCTTGATCTGCCCGCCAAAACCCGTTTCGGCACATCGCTCAAGTCGGTCAATCTAGACCTTCGCGGGGGCCAGATCATTGGAATAGCGGGAATTTCCGGAAACGGACAACAAGAACTCGCCGCTGCTATATCGGGGGAAACGCTCTCTCCTTCCGCGGGAATGGTGACGCTCATGGGCAAACGGGCCGGTCGCCTTGGCCCTGCGGCGCGCCGCGCGCTCGGGTTCGGCTTTGTTCCCGAAGAACGCTTGGGCCGCGGTGCCGTGCCCGAGATGTCACTGGCTGACAACAGCCTGCTCACTGGCCACCGCAAAGGAATGCTCCGCCGTGGTTTTATCAACCGCAAATCCGAACGCGCCTTCACAAAAGCCTGTATTCGGGATTTCGATGTGCGCACCTCCAGCCCCGATGCCGAAGCCGGCGCGATGTCTGGTGGGAATTTGCAAAAATTCATTCTGGGGCGCGAGATTATGTTGCAGCCCGACGTGATCCTTGTATCCCAACCGACATGGGGCGTTGATATTAAGGCCGCAACTGCTATTCGGCGGCGGCTTCTCGACATGCGCGACGAAGGGGCGGCAATTTTGGTGATATCCGAAGAACTAGAAGAGCTGTTCGAGATTTGCGACGTCCTGCATGTGTTGCACGAAGGGTCCCTGTCGGCCCCGCTGGATGCTGCGACAACGACCGCTCAGGACATCGGAGCGCTGATGATTGGAGCCACAGCTTGAAGATTCAGATGATCCGGCGCGACAGCTCTTCGCGTCTTGCTATGGTCGGTGCGCCTGTTTTGGCACTGGGCCTTGCCTGTTGTACCAGCCTGATCCTATTTGCGCTGCTTGGAAAACCTGCGGGAACCGCCCTTTTTGCGCTGTTGCTCAAGCCGTTCCTGAGCTGGTACAGCTTTTCTGAAGTGCTGCTCAAGATGGCCCCGCTGCTGATAATCGCGCAGGGGCTGGCCATCGGATTTCGTGCCAATATTTTCAACATCGGCGCAGAAGGCCAGTTTATCATCGGTGCCATTTGCGCATCTGCCCTGCCCGTCTGGTATCCTGATGGCGCGTTCCCTTTCATGTTGCCCGCGATGATATTAGCCGGTGCGTTGGGAGGGATGCTATATGCGATGATCGCCGCAGCGCTCCGCACCCGATTTGGTGCATCCGAAATTCTGGTCACATTGATGCTGAGCCTGATTGCGGTTCAGGTGTTGAACTATCTTTTGCTGGGCCCGTGGAAGGACCCGCGCGGGTTCAACTTCCCCCAATCGGTGATGTTCCCCGACAATGCGCTTTTGCCGCTGTTGTTTGAGGGAACCCGCACCAATATCTCGCTGATCTTTGCGCTGGTGGCCAGCGTTCTGGCGCATCTTCTGATGCAAAACCACTTTGTCGGATACCAGCTCCGCACTGCAGGCCTGGCCCCTCGCGCAGCGCATTATGCGGGCTTTAACGCACCACGCATGATCTGGCTCTGCCTTGCGCTCGGGGGATTGGCCGCCGGTATTGCCGGGGCCAGCGAAGTCGCCGGACCGCTTGGGCAATTACAAAGATCTGTGCCCTCGGGCTATGGCTATGCTGCGATCATCGTGGCCTATATGGGCGGCTTGCGCCCCCTCGGCATTGTCGTATCAAGCTTCCTGATCTCGGTCATCTATATCGGCGGCGATAGCGCGACCGTCAGCGCGGGCCTGCCCGTTGCCGCAGTCGAGGTCTTTCAGGGTCTGCTGCTGGTGTTTTATTTGCTTACTTTCACCCTGATCCGTTTTCGGATCGCATTTAGCCAAAAGGGTGCTGCATGAATGTGATCGAGTTCCTTCTGGCTGGCACAGTTGCCGCCGCCCTGCCCATGCTGCTTGCGGCATTAGGGGAAATGGTTGTTGAAAAAACCGGCCTGCTGAACCTAGGGCTTGAAGGGATGATGGCACTTGGCGCTGTGATTGCCTTTATCTGCGTTTATGAAACCGGATCGCATGTTCTGGGCTTTGGTGTCGCCGCCTGTGCAAGCGCGGCATTCGCCATGATTTTTGCGGGGTTGGTATTAGGTGTCAAAGCCAATGAGGTGGCAGCAGGGCTTGGCCTAAGCGTGCTTGGACTGGGGTTATCGGCCTTGTTTGGCAAATCCTATGAAAGCCTGACCATTAGCGGCCTGCCAAAAATGGGCCTGCCTGTCATTTCCGAAATCCCCGTGATCGGCCCTACCCTTTTCACTCAGGATATTGTCGTCTGGCTCACCATCATCGGGGCATTTGCCCTATGGTATCTGCTGACGCGGACCAAGATCGGCCTTGTTATTTCAGCGATCGGCGAAAGCAGCACAGCCGCGCGTGCCATCGGTTATCCTGTCAGTGCAATTCAATGCGCCGCAATCGCCTTTGGTGGCGCGTTGTGTGGATTGGCAGGTGCCTATGCGTCGACGGTCTATACGCCACTTTGGGCCGATGGCATGATCGCAGGCCGCGGGTGGATCGCCGTGGCGCTGGTGGTATTCGGCGCATGGAAGACAGGGCGTGTCGTATTCGGTGCGCTCGTGTTCGGGCTTTTGTCCTTGGGAGAGCTCACGGCCCAAGCCGAAGGGGTGGCATTGCCATCGCAATTCCTGTCAAGCCTGCCCTACATCATCACGATCCTGATGCTTGTTGTGATTTCAAAACGAAACCCTGCGCCCTAACCCAACCTTCGCCGCGGGGGCGAAAGAGTTTCTAAGATTTCATCACAGCACGCATTTAATAAGCGTTCGGCCGATACGGTGATTTGGACGTCATAGGTGAATTTTTACTGCCTCAATCGCAGCCAGAAACACCTTGGGCGCGCTACGGAAGGGCCCCGCACCACTGCGAGCTTTGGATCATGCGATCAAGGAAGTCATCACAGGCGGTAAGCTGTTGTGTTTCAATAAACTCATCCGCCTGATGCCCTTGTCCTTCCATCGAACCCGGGCCGCAGACAAGGGTTGGGACTCCCATTTCGGTGAGGATGCCGGCCTCTGTTCCGAAGGCGACCTTGGTCAACCCGTTTTGTGCCAGTTCTGCGACGTTTTTGACCCAAGGTTGTGCGGCATCCACGTCTAATCCTGGATAAGTGTTGCCACGTTCCAAACTTATGCAAACCCGAGCGGCGTTCATTTTACTCACGATCCCGTCGATCCTGTCATTCAGGACAGAAACATCCTGCAAGGCGAGCGTGCGCATTTCAAACTGCATCTCAGCCAGCGCCGGGACGATATTGAGCGCTGTTCCTCCGGATAATTTACCGACGTGCAAGGTTGTATAGGGCACCTCATAGGCTGTATCGAAAGGCCCCTCTTCAGCAAGTTCAGCCTGTATGCTGCGCAATGCTCCCATAAAATCAGCCGCAAGGTGGAGCGCGTTGGTAAATTTGGGCGCAAGTGCCGAATGCCCTGATTGTCCATGAAAGATGGCTTTGAATGCAGCTTTTCCTTTGTGGCCCGTGGCGACTTGCATTTCTGTCGGCTCACCGACAATGCAAAGTGCAGGCGCGCGCAATAAGGGCGCCAAGTCGGCGCGAATTTCTTGCAACCCGACACATCCGATTTCTTCGTCGTATGACAAGACAATCGCAAGGGGGCGTTGAAGACGAAGATCTTTGGCTTTGACAGCAAGCGCAAGGGCCGAGGCCACGAACCCCTTCATATCAGTCGTACCACGTCCAAATAGTTTGCCAGCCTCTTGGGTCAGTTTGAACGGCGGTTTTGTCCATGTCTGTCCATCAGTCGGGACTACATCAGTATGCCCCGACAAAAGCAGCCCACCTGCTACTTGCGGTCCTAATTCAGCATAAAGGCCGGCCTTGTTGCCACAGGGGGACGGCAACCGCGTAACGCGAAAACCGTTGGCTTTGAGCAAATCTTCGACATAGGCGATAAGTTGTAGATTGCTGGCTGCGCTGACTGTATCAAAGGCAACCAACTTATCCAGAATTTCCAATGTGTTCATTAGGTCATTTCCGTAATGCAATGCTGTAAAAACGACGCACAGGTCCGCCGTTTCATCGCTCCACTAGCAGATAACACCCCCACTGGGATGTGTGGGATGTCGCTGATAAGTGGAATGAAGACCAGCGGGTTACCGTCTGGTGCAAGGGTCCCAACCGGGCGAAAGTTGACAATCGAATAGCCAAACCCATTCGCAACAAGGCTGCGCGCCACGGCCATATCTTTGGTGCGTTCCGAGATGAAAGGTTTCATGTCGGTCCGAGTGAAGAATGATAGAAAATAATCCGAGCTTAGTGGGAGATCGAGCAGGACCATCGGGTGTTCAACAAGGTCCTGTGCTGTCAGGCTGGAGCGGTCAGACAGTGGGTGATTGGCCGCAAGCATGACATAGGGCGGCAGGGTTTTGATCGGATGAAATTCCAGATCTTTGGGGACGTCGATCGCATAGCCAAGGCTCAGATCGATCTCGGCACGGCGCAAAGCTGCAAAAATCTCTGGCTGTGTCAATTCAAACTGGCTGAGAAAGACCGCAGGGTGTTGTGCTTCAAAACTGCGGCGCAATTTCGGAACAACAATTTGCGCAAAGGTCACAAGGCATCCCAAGCGCAACTGGCCTTGGACCGTTTGGGAGGCATTTCCGGCAAGACGGGTAAGTTCTGACGTCTCAAACAAGATTTTTGCCGCCTGAGCGGCCAAAGTGTGCCCCGCTTCGGTAAGCGATAGCCCCTGTGCGCGTTTGCGCACAAATAGTTTCGTATTCAACTCTTCCTCGAGCTGGGTCAGCGCGGTCGAGATGGATGGAGCCGAAATGTTCAGCATCCGACTGGCCGCAGCAATACTGCCGGTTTCAGCTGTGCATTTGAAATACTCCAGCTGCCTAAGTGTGAAACGCGTTTGCATGATTTAATGCTGACCAAGCCATGCGGCGCTGTCAATCATCCCCTGGAACACCATATGAGGGCGCTTCACGCGGATCGATGGCACGTTGAATATAGGCGTCCAGTTGAGGCTTGTAGACCTCCCACGCGGTTGCGATGGCCTCAACGGGGCAATCCTCGCTCCAGTCGCAACGCAGGTCAGCCACGGGCCAAGAGACTTGATCAACAATTTTCATGCCAGCTGAATGCACGGGCCCGGCTTCGCCCCCTGCGGCAAGCCCAGCGCGCAAGGCAGCGATCAGCCTGTCTCCGATATGGCCTTTGCTTTGGGTGTATCCAGCAACGATTGCGTCAGGCACACCGTCGTTGGCCAACAGATTACCCCCCGAAGCAACGTCGACCCCTTCCGCTTGGGTCCAAATACCAAGGGAGTTCGGGCCGGAATGGATCGCCGTGCCGCCCTTTGCATCAATGGCCAAGACTTGGCGGTATTCGATATATTTCCCCTCGGACTGTATGCGCGCAATAGCCTCTGGCGCGGACATTCCGCCTTGCATCAGATCAAGTGCAAGCGGGCCAAGGGTTGGGTCTGTCACGTTTTGAGAGGCAACCGCACCGACGCCTGCGCGGGCAAAAGAACATCGTGCGGCGACCGCAGGGGATGACGACGAAAGGGCAAGCCCGAACATACCGGTTTCGGCGCAGCGCGCGACCAATGAAAAGGTCATGCGGGGATCACCGCTGTGCCGTCAATTTCGACCAACCATTCGGGGCGTGCAAGCGCCTGCACGACGAGCCCCGTGGAAACCGGATGCACGCCTTTGATATATTCCCCCATGGTACGGTAAACTGCCTCCCGGTGGCGAACATCCGTGATGTAGACAACGACTTTTACCAGATGGCTGATGTCGCCGCCTGCTTCCTCGATCAACTGCTTGATGTTTTGCATGACCTTATGGGTCTGCTCCACCGGATCGTGGCTATCGATATTCGCCGCATCATCAAGATTTTGCGGGCATTGTCCGCGCAGCCAGACGATTTTACCCGAGGCTTCGGTCACGACGGCCTGACATAGGTCATTATCAAGCTTTTGTTCGGGATAGGTGTCCGATGTGTTGAACTTACGGATACGAGTGTGAGCCATTTAGGTTCCTTCAATTCGGTCTTGTGCGGCAAGCCACAGCTGAAAATCGCGGATGGTGCCTTCGTAATCGTCTTCGGCAAGCGGGCCGGAAATAGCGTGTTCTGAGCCAAGCGCGATTTGCATGCGCTCCAGCTTTTCGCGATCTTCCAGATTGACCTTTTCCCAAAGCGCGATGCGCTCTGCGATGGTGTTTTCGTCCAAATCATCGCCATAGGTAGAAAGGGTCCATTTGACTCTGATCTGCCCTGCATTCAGTGGAAAAATGCTGAGCGATACCAATAGGCTCGCGGCCTGACTGACAACTTGGGTGGGGAAAAGTGCAAAAAGCGTGGACCTTAACCGTTCATCCTCTGTCAGGTTGGGAGCCCCCAAACCACGAGGCGGGATCGTTTTGGGATAGTTTGCGGCATAGGACGTGAACCCATCGCCACTTACCAACTTTCGGGCCAATCCTGTGGGCGTGTAACTGTGTAGCGTTTCCGGATGCACCACAGACAGGTGGTAGCCTTCCATAAAATTCTCAACAAGGCACTTCCAGTTGGTGTTCCAGACCTCTTCGGCAACATGAGCGACGCGGAATTCCGCGCTTTCGTAATTTTCGAGAAGTGTATCAAGGGATGGCTCGAAAAACGGGGCTGCGGTGCTGTCCAGATTCACATAAATGAACCCTTGCCATAGATGCATGTT
Organism: Sulfitobacter sp.; assembly: GCF_039977885.1. GTDB lineage: Bacteria > Pseudomonadota > Alphaproteobacteria > Rhodobacterales > Rhodobacteraceae > Sulfitobacter. The sequence continues at coordinate 38,559 of NZ_JBDWCI010000003.1, read as the reverse complement.
GTGTCGATGCAAGCCGCAGGCCTTTGCGTCAAAGCCTGCGTTTTTCATGCGCGCCGCGCGCAGCAAGCCACCGTTCAAATCATAAGCCCAAGCATGATAAGAGCAGACAAAGCGTTTTGCGTTCCCTGTGCCTTCGGCCAAAGGCATGCCGCGATGACGGCAAACATTGGCTAAAACGGCGATGGTGTTGTCGTGTTGCCGAACCACGATGAGCGGTTCGTTCAACAGCTGAATCACAAAAAAATCACCCTCGTTCGGAATCTCGTCAACACGACCAAGACAATGCCAGCCGCGGCGCAAAACGGTTGCTGCTTCTCGTTCAAATTGCTCTTGGGACGTATAAAACACACCAGGCATTGTCATGGGGCGATCCGCCGGCAAAGCTGCAATATTTTGCAAATGTGCTGACAGATATGACATGGCTAGGCCCCTTTTTCAAAGATGGGTTGGTGTGATGGGTCCATCTGGCTCATCAGATATTGTGCGAAGTCGAAATTTGGCCGTTCAAGATGGGATAAATGCCCAGGGCTTGCCCCATCCGCAGATAGTCCGTGATAGACTTTCTCGGTGCATCCGCGGTCTTCAACGTTGACCTCGTCTAGCAGGGTTTTCAGGTCGATAAGGTTTTGCTGCGCTTCTGCATCGTTCCGGTAGTCATCCGACATGCCGCCGCCAAAACGGATTTGCACCTGCCCCGGCCCCTTTGGATGCAGGCTCAGATACCAGAAATACCCGGGCGTCAAAGTGATCATCAGGCTTGGATAAATCGCAAGCAAAAAGGTCGTTCGACGCTCATCGCCCTTCAAACGGTCATTGCTGGGGTGGGCCATGGCGATGCGCAGGGATTCATCCTTGAGGATGGTGTGGTAATTAAACGCCTTGCGCCCGGGCGGGCAGATCATTTCATCAAGTTTGGACAGACCGCCAATTGTACCTGCGTGGCACACTGGCAGGTGATAGCTTTCCATGAAGTTTTCAGCCAACACTTTCCAATTGGTGTCCCACAGATGCTCTTCAAAGAAGGTCTCGGTGTAGTTGGTCATATCGTAACCAGCGACAAGCTCGGCAACTTCGCTCAGCTCTTCGGCGACGGGCCGGGCATCAGGGTTCAGAGTAATGAACACCCAGCCAAGCCAGTCCTCACAGGCAATGTCAGGCAGGCTGTAGTGATCTTTACAAAAGGCCTTGTTGCCATTCATCGCAGGTGCACCGCGCAAGCTACCATCAAGATTGTAAGTCCATGCGTGATAAGGGCAGACAATGGTTTTGGTATTGCCGCGCCCCTGTAGCAAGGTGGACATGCGGTGACGGCAGACATTGGAATAGGCGCGCAGCACATTATCTTTGTCACGTAAAACGATGATCGGCTGGCCAGCCAACTCGCAGGTGACATAATCACCAACCTTGGCCAGGGCACTGGCACGCCCGACACAAAACCATGATTTCTTGAAAACACTTTCCAGCTCTGCATCGTGAAAAGCTTCAGAGGTATAGACAGCGGGTGGCATCGCACGCGCCTCCTCGAAAGGAGTGGATACGTTGTCACGCAGCGCCTCAATCGGATTTTGTATTTGCGGAGCGATGTTCATTTCTCATGTTCCATATTCAAACCGATTCCGGTTTATAGTCACGGTAGTTGCGTTGGATTTCTATCTGATCTGCGACATGTGATGCGTCATGCCAGACACCCCAGATAAACGTAGACCCGCGGCGCGATTGCCATGGCAGCCCCAAAAAATAGAGGCCCGGTTCTGGCGACACGCCACGTTGATGATAAGGGGCACCATTTGCGTCGCAAGCATTAGGTAGATTGATCCAGGAAAAATCCTGTGTGTAGCCCGTCGCCCAAATCACATTGGTGACATTTGCAGCAGCCAGATCCAGCTCCCTCAACGGATGGGTAAGACAGTCGGGATCATCAGGCAGCACATGCGCTTCGGGCTCAGCCGCCAAATCAAGGCCGAAACGCTCGATGTAGGCGTCAGCCTGCCTCAGCATATCAAGGTAGTTCGCGTCGCCCGCGGCGATGTTTTCGCCCAAATCGCCATCGACGAGCAGCTTACCATCACGGTAACCCGAAGCGCGGCCCAACAATGTCATGCCAGCATGGGCCATTTTGCGGAAATCGACGGTTTCTCCCCCCCGCGCACCGCTCACCGAGATCGTCACATGTTCGGTGCCGGGTGCCTTAGCTGCGACATCCCACAAGCCAAGAACGCCTAACCACCAACAATAGTCACGCCCCCGATATGCACGTGGCGGCCGGTCGTGCGGCCCAACGCAAAGGTAGACCTTGCGCCCTGCTCTTTGCAATTCGTCTGCGATTTGGGCACCGGATGACCCCGCCCCCACGACAAGCACAGCGCCTTCGGATAACTGCTCTGGATTGCGGTAGCTGGCCGAATGGATTTGGGTCAGCTTCGCGGTATCCGGAATGATCCGGGGAAACACCGGATGGTGAAAAGCACCAGTTGCGGCGATGATATTTTGTGCATTGATCACGCCTTGCGAGGTATCGACCATGAATCCGGAGTGCCCCTCGGCACGGGTTACCGAGTTGACCGCTATACTGGTACGGATTGGTGCGTCATGCGCATCTGCAAACCCGGCCAACGCAGTTGCGACTTCCTCTTTCGGCGGAAACGCCTCGGGGTCGGATTGGGGGAACTGCATACCGGGGAAGCAATCGTGCCAAGCCGGACCATTCGCGACCAGAGAATCCCAACGCCGCGTACGCCAGCTTTCGGCGATGCGGTCTTTTTCCAACACAAGGTGAGGTATGCCATGGCGTGTCAGATGAGCGCTTGCAGCAATTCCTGCCTGTCCGGCACCCACAACAAGCGTATCCACAGATTCGACCATGATGGCATTCTCCAGTTCCAATATGCTGATGCTACTGCCAAGGCGTTGTATATAAAGCTGTAAAATTTTGGTTTCTTCTTAGGCAAAGCCTAAGATGTCCCCGATTGCCCTTGTGCAGTGGCACCCCGAGCAATTACGCAGCTGGACACTGCGTGGCCAGATCACCAACCTGTTTGAAGCAAAACAGCGATTTTCCGGTCAAGTGCCCCCCTTTTTGGGGCTGTCACGCCACTGCGGAGCAACACCGCGATAATTATTCAACCATGACCTGTACATTCCCGACAACTTCACTCAATTACTACACTAAGCAAGCAAAAGGTTCATGAGTCCTAGCCAGCCAAAAAATTTCTGCTAGGGACAAAAAAAATGACACAAAGAACCGCCACGCGCGTCGCGCTTTCATGGCTGATGTGCTCGACTGCCACGTTTGTATACGCGCAAGATGCAACCGAATTCGACCTTGGGACCCTCCGCATCGAATCCGCAGGGGCGCAAGCTGTACTGGGCAACGATGAAATCACCGAAGACGAGATCGAATCTCGCAATCCGTCAACAGTAGCCGATGTATTTGCGGGCGAATCCTCAATCACCGCCAGCGGCGGCGCACCTATCGCACAGAAGGTGTTTGTAAACGGGATCGAGGAAAGCCTGCTGTCCGTCACCATCGACGGGGCGCGGCAGAACAAATCTGCATTCCACCATACAGGCAACGTGCTGCTGGACCCTGCCCTGTTGAAATCCGTCGAGGTAAGCGCCGGTCTTGCCCCTGCTGATCAGGGGCCCAATGCGTTGGGCGGCTCCATCGCCTACACGACCAAAGATGCCCGCGACCTGCTTGAGGAAGGCGATCCGTTTGGCGGTATCTATACCCTTTCGTATGGCGATAATGGCCAGGGTTTCCGCAACACACTGACCGTCTTTGGCCAAACCGGCGGTCTGGAATACCTGCTGAGCGGCACCCGCGCGACAGGCGACGATTACGACGACGGGTCCGGGGACAGCATTCTGGGCACAGGCGCAGACCTGACCGACTACATCGCCAAAGTCGCTTATACCTCGCAGAGCGGCAAGCGCCTTAGCTTCTCGGCCTCCGAGACGACGGACGATGGCGAGCGCGCATCGCAAGGCGGCTTCATCCGCCCCGATTTCGCTGCCGTGATCGGACGCGACAGCGAACTCTACCAAGCCCTGTCAAAGCGCGAATCCTATACGCTGACCTATCAGGATGAAAACCCTACCGGCATGTTCGCCCCCTATATCCAGCTGACCTATAACGAGCAGACGCTGGACGTAGGATCGATCTATGGTGTCAACAAAAGCTTCAGCGGTGTGTTCAGCAATGAATTCAACCTGCGCAATGGCACCGTCAACGTGGGCCTCGATTTCTTTGATGAAAGTGCCGAAGGCTACGACAACACGGGCAGCTCGCGCATCTCAAGCGGACGTGAGGATCTGCGCAACATCGGCGTCTTCGCTCAGGCCCGTCAGGATCTAACCGAACGCGTGTCGGTCTCTTATGGCGCGCGCTATGATTGGGCCTCCTTCGATGGTGCGGACGGCAGCGACTTTGACGAAAGCGGCGGGAGCATCAACGGCTCGATTGACTTTGTGCTGACGGACCAATGGACAATCAACGCCGGTGCCGCATCCAACTGGGGCGGGTACGAGTTGGGCGAGGCCGCGCTGGTGAACTACGGGACCGCGTGGAACTATAACGGGTTTGACACCTCTCGCGCCAATGCCGTGCGTCTGGGTCTGCGGTATGAGAACGGACCATGGTCTGCCAAAGGCGCGGTATTCCACACCGAGATCAACGACATCAACGCAGTACTGCCATCGGATGGCGCACGCGGGGCGACTGATGATCTGACCTCGCGCGGGTTTGACGGCTCGGTTACCTATACCGGCGCAAAAGGCTTTGCGACGATGAACTACACCTATGCCGATGTGGAAACCAACGGCGATACGACCTCGACCACGGCTTACTACCTTGGACGCCCCGTTGGTCATATTTTCGGGTTCGAAGCCGGATATGACCTGACGCAGGAATGGCGTGTCGGGGGGACCGCGCAGATCGCACTCGAGAACAACGACACCGACGTCACACTGGAAAGCTATGAGGTTGTGAACCTCTATGCGGAATACAAACCGCGTCGTTTGGAAAACCTGAGCGTGCGCATGGATATAGAAAACATCTTTGATGCGACCTATGCCAGCCGCAGCTCTGACGGGCTTGGCCTGGCAGGCGTTGTTCCACTCACCGAGCCTGGCCGTACCGTGAGCCTGACCGCCTCGATCAAGTTCTAACACTCAAGGGTATCGCCCTGCTCAGCGGGGCGATACCTATACTTCGATCATCACCTTACCGTCGATGCGGTGTACCTTGGGATCGGTTCCAAACACATCTTTCAGCACTTCTTCTGTCACGATGTCATCCGGCGCGCCCGACGCAACGACCTTTCCCTCTTTCATAGCGACAATCAGATCGGCATAGGCGGCGGCATAGTTAATGTCATGCAGCACAATGACGATCGTCCGGTCGTGCGCGGCCGCCAAATCCCGCAGCACCTGCATGAGCGAACGTGACGCTGCGATATCAAGGTTGTTCAGCGGCTCGTCCAACAGGATGTAATCGGTATCCTGCGCAAAGGTCATTGCCACCTGCGCCCTTTGCCGCTGTCCGCCCGACAGCGTATCCAGCCGCCGCGCCGCCAAATCCATCAGCCCGAAGGTGGCCAGCGCCTGCTCAACCTTGGCGTGATCCTGCGCCGTGGGCCTACCTTTGTGATAGGGGTAACGCCCGAAGCTTACCAACTCGTGCACCGACAACAGCGGGGCGGCATCACTGGCCTGTGGCAGGATCGCCAGCTTGCGCGCCAGCGTGTTGTTGGCACAGGCCCCCACCGTCAGATCATCCACCGTGACCTGTCCCGACTGCAACGGCATCAGCCGTGCGACCAGCGACAGCAGCGTGGATTTGCCCGCCCCGTTCGGCCCGATCAACGCCGAGATGCCACCCTTGGGCAGCGCCAGATTGATCCCGTTCAGAATTTGCGCGCCGCCAATGCGGTAACTGACGTCCGAGATTTCAATCATCTGTATTTCCTCTTTAACAGCAGGGTCAGGAAGACAATCCCGCCGATCACATCAATCACCACAATCAGCGGCGTCGACATGCCCAACACACGTTCCAGAACAAACTGCCCCCCCACCAGCGTCAGCGCCGAGATCAGAGCAGAGGATACCAGCAGCGTGGCGTGCGATGCCGTGGGTGTGACCAGATGCGCAAGGCTGACCACCAACAGGCCCAAGAACCCCATCGGCCCGACCAGCGCGGTCGAGACCGAAACCAGAACCGCGATCAACACCAAAATCTGGTAGGTGCTACGCTTGGGGTTCTCCCCCAGATTGATGGCTGCCGTTTCCCCCAGTGCCAGCACGTCTAGCCGGTGGCGCATGCGCCATGTGACCACCAGCGCGCCACAGGTCAGCAGCGCTGAAATGGCAAGCAATTCACCCTCGATCCGTGAAAAGCGCGCAAAGGAAGCGACCTGCACCACCGCATATTCGCTGGGGTCAATCACCCGCTGCAGGAAACTTGTGATGGCGCGCAGCAATACCGCAAGGATGATGCCGGTCAGCACCATTCGCATGAGATCACCGCGTGCTTTGCTCAGGAGCGTACCGAACAGGGCCAGTGCTGCGACCAGCATCAGCAACGTGTTGGCGATGAACTGTCCTGCTGACGAAAGCTGAACATACTCCTGCGCGCCCAGCACGTATATCTGGACCGTCAGGATCAACACATATAGCGCGTCAAAACCCATGACAGCGGGCGTCAGGATACGGTTGTGGGTGATTGTCTGGAACAGCACCGTCGCGGTTGAAATCGCCACCGCAACCAGCACCAGCGCCACCAGCTTGTTGCCGCGAAACGGCAGGACAAAGCCCCAGTTCCCCCGCGCACCCAGCGTGAGGTAGCCTATGATGCACGCCAACAGCAGCACCGCCATCAGGATGAGCCGCCCTCTATGCATGGCGACGCGGAGCGTAAAGCAGCCACAAAAATACAACCGCCCCCAGCACCCCAAAGACAGAGCCTACCGGAATTTCGTAAGGATAGCGGATCATCCGGCCCATGATATCGCTTGCCAATACCAGTGCCGCACCGCTGACTGCCGTGAGCGGCAGCGTGGCACGCAAGTTATCCCCGCTCAGCCGCGACACGATATTCGGCACCACCAGCCCAACAAAAGGGATCATCCCGACGGTCACAACCGTCAGGGCGGTCACAACCGAAATCGACAACAAACCGGTCACGACGACTTGGGTATAGTTAAGCCCCAGATTAACGCTGGCTGTGCGGCCCATTCCGACAATCGCAAACTGGTCCGCCGCCAGATAGCTTAGCAAGGCCACCGCAGCTGCAATCCACAACAATTCATACCGGCCTTGCAGTACGCCAGAAAAATCGCCGTTCATCCAGATATCTATGTATTGCAGAAGATCGGCCTGATACGCGACGAACAAAACGCCCGCACCGATAATCCCGCCATAAATCAATCCGACCAGCGGCACCAACATCGGTTGTGTCGGCGGCAACCGGTTGACCATGAACAAAAAGACGGTGCTCGTCGCGAGAGCCACCGCAGAAGCCAGCGCCATCTTCAGCAAGATCGGCAGCGACGGTGCAAAGAGTGTGACCAGCAAGATGCCCAGCGCCGCACCCTGACCTGTGCCTGCTGTCATCGGCTCGACAAAACGGTTGCGCACGATCATCTGCATGATTGTTCCACTGACCGCCAACGCGCCGCCGGTGATTACAACTGCCACCGTGCGCGGTCCGCGACTGGTCCAGAGCAGGTCCAGCGCTGCGGGGTCCGACAAAAGAGCCATTGGCGACAGATCGGCCACCCCCACAAACAGCGAGGTCACGCAGAGCAAAGCAAGCGTCAGGAGAAGCGCAAGCCGGGTCACTTACCCGTCCTTCACCCCCGCCAGAATTTCGTCCAATGTCAGGGTCATCGACTGGATACCGCCGCCCGCAATATAGATCGGCGCGGGGCTGAGATAGATCACGCGGCCCGTCTTCCACGCCGTTGTTTCCTGCACCAAGGCGTTGTCCAGCGTGGCGCGCGCGCTGTCCCCGTCCTGCCCCACAGCCGCCAGCCGGTCGATCACCAACAAAATGTCGGGATTTGCCTCGCGGATGAACTCGAAGCTGATCGCCTCACCGTGGGTGTTTTGCTCCACGCTTTCAACCGCTTCGGGCAGCTCCAGCGCATCATGAAGCCAGCCGAAACGCCCGCCCGTGCCATAGGCGCTGACCTTGGGGCCGTTCGTCATCACGATCAGCGCATTGCCCTGCCCCGCGACCGCATCGCGGACCTCGGACAGCTTGCCCTCAAACGCTTCGGCAAGCTGCGCCGCCTTTTCCTGTTTGCCGAACAAATCACCGTAGGCCTTCAGCCGTGCCAGCCCATCGCCCACCGTATCGTGCCAGATCGTCATGTCGATGGTTGGCGCAATCCGCGCAAGCTCTTCCACCTGCCCCGAGGAGCGTCCACCTGCGATAACCAGATCGGGGTTGAGGGCAAAAACCGCCTCGAAATCGGGCTCGAACAGCGAGCCTACGGGCACCGAATTCGCAGCCGCTGCCTCAAGATAGGGTAGAAATACCGGACGAACCAAACCCTCTGCCGACACGCCCAAAGCGGTGAGCGTATCAAACGCAGCGAGATCAAAAACCGCGATGGTTTCCGGCTCTGCCGCTATATCGACCGGGCCTGCGAAAGTATCAACCGACACCGTCTGGGCATAAAGGGGGGACGCCATTATGGCAGCCGCAAAAGCAAGCGCTCTGAGCATGTCGAACTTCCTTTGTTATCGACGCATGGCTCACGAAAGTTGGCTTTGCTATGGGTTGTTTCCACCTGTCTACGCAGTCATATATCCTTTGTCCAGCATCCTGCGGACACAAATAAAAAGGATCAGATATGCCCGTTATAAAAGGCTATTATGCTACTGAAAACGCATCAAAATACATGCAGCAACTCTGCAAGCACTTTGGCCATAAAATCGAGGTTTCGTGCGATGCAGAAAGCGGTTGGGCCGCCTTTGAAATGGGCACCGCCCACATGGCTGCCACGGACGAAGGTCTAAGCCTGACTTGTGAAGTCAAAGACCCCGACGCCGTGCCCGTCGTACACAATGTAATCGACCGGCATCTCGAAAAATTCGCCTTTCGCGAAGACGTTAAAACAATGGAATGGTCGCTCGAATAATCCGCGCACAGCGCATACCGTGTCTTGGTCGCAATGACCGGAAAAACTGCACATCCCAGCCACACGCCAGCCAGGTCGCAGTTGTCTGATCAGCCCCAGTTGAGGGGCCCAATCTAAAAAATCAATGCATATCCCCCTACCCTCTGGATGCCCCCGCAAGGCAATTCAGATACGGCTCAAGTAGAGCCCTACCCATTGTAGAGAACGACACTTCTTTGGACTTCTGCGCCGCCGAACTACCGAAGTTTTCCAAGGCCCCCTCAGTGGGAATTAACCGCCGCAGCGAAGGTCCGTCTTGGAGGCTTGTTCGGCGCGCCTGCGCCCAATGACCACGATCACCTGATGGTAGATATCACGGGGCGCTCAGATAATTTCATCTTCGTCAAACATCGGATCATCGTTCAGCTGCGTGTTTAGGTCTTCGACCATGTCTTCGGCTTTCGTGACGGACTTAACGCGGGCAAGATGGAAAACGGCGTCGCCTTCGTTCACGATGGGCATAACGGCGCGGCCTACAATAATACCATTAAACGGGGCGATAATGTCGTTATCGGTCTCGCCAAAAGGGTCAGATACCGATGCCATCAGCTCGCCCTCGCGCACCAGATCACCGTCGGCACGGAATGTGCGCAACAGACCACCCGTCGGCGCACGAAGCCACTTGCTTGAGGGGCAGAACTGCGGTGTCGCCTTGACCTTGGCAATCCCTTTGCCCGCAACCATGCCCTTGTGCCGCAAAACACGCAGAATGCCTGCAACGCCGGACCGGACAGAGAACTCATCAAACCGCAGCCCTTCACCAGCCTCGAACAACAGCACGTCGATGCCGAGGTCTTTGGCGGCCCCCCTCAACGATCCCTCGCGCACAGGAGATTTCATAATGATCGGCGCGCCAAAAACCTTGGCCAGATCCAGCATGTCTGGATTGTCCGGTGATACCCGGATTTGCGGGTAATTCGTGCGGTGAATGGCGGCAGAATGAAGGTCTATCCCGAGGTCACAGCGGGCCACGATTTCGGTCATAAAGATATGTGCGAGGCGCGAGGCGAGCGACCCTGCCTTGCTTCCGGGAAACATGCGGTTCAGGTCACGCCGGTCCGGCAAATAACGCGAATGGTTCAGAAAGCCGTAGGTATTCACAATCGGAACAACGATCAATGTGCCTTTGAGCGCCCCAAGGCTAGGAGAGCGCAGCACGCGGCGGACAATCTCTGCCCCGATTACTTCATCACCGTGAATACCTGCGCTGATAAATACCGTGGGGCCGTCCAGCCGGCCATGTGTGACACTCACCGACATCGCCACCGGCGTATGGTCTGACAGAACGCTGACAGGAACATGGACCGTCCGGCGGGTGCCTGCCGCGACACGTTCGCTCCCGATAACAAAATCAGCGCGTTTGGGCATCAGCCTTTACCCTTTGTTTTTGTAGCGTTGGGTTTGGCATTCTTTTCTAAAAACTCGATCATTTTCCCGGCGATATCCAAACCGGTTGCGTTTTCAACACCTTCCAAACCGGGAGAGGAGTTCACTTCCATAACGAGCGGACCATTGTCAGAGCGCAGCATATCAACGCCGCAAGCATTCAACCCCATCGATTTGGCGGCACCCACGGCAGTGGCCCGTTCTTGGGGGGAAAGTTTGATCACCTCCGCAGAGCCACCCAGATGCAGGTTTGACCGGAATTCACCCTCGGCACCTGAGCGTTTCATCGCCGCCACGACCTTGCCGCCCACGACAATCGCGCGGATATCAGTGCCGCCTGCTTCTTTAATGAATTCTTGCACCAAGATATTGGTCTTGGTCGCGCGGAACGCTTCAATCACCGACTTGGCAGAGCGATCCGTATCGGCCAAAACAACGCCCATGCCCTGTGTGCCTTCGAGCAATTTTATGACGAGAGGGGCGCTCCCTGCGACCTTGAGGACTTCCTCGGTTTGCTTAGGATCATGGGCAAAGGTCGTGACAGGCAAACCGATACCGTCACGCGCCAATAACTGCATCGAGCGCAGTTTGTCCCGCGAGCGGCCAATCGCGACGCTTTCATTGAGGGGAAAGACACCCATCATTTCAAACTGTCGAAGCACCGCCATGCCGTAGAACGTAATCGATGCCCCGATCCGCGGGATCACGGCGTCATAGCCCGTAAGCTTCTCTCCGTTATAGTAAATTTCGGGCTTTCGCGAGGCGATGTTCATGTAACAGCGCAGCGTGTCGACGATGCGTATTTCATGCCCGCGCGTCTCGGCGGCTTCGACAAGCCTTTTGTGCGAGTAAAGGTTGGGATTACGAGCGAGCATAGCAATTTTCATGAGGAAATCCCTGTTTTATCTGTTTTTGCTGAGGTCGGCGTCGTGAGGTTGCTTTTGCTTGGGTCAACTAGAATATGGTGTTTCCGCAAGGCCGTGCGTCCGACAATCATGCGAAATTTCATGTCCGATCTCTCCGTGAGCGACAGATCAATGGACCATAGGCGTTTGCCAATCCGGAACTTGGTGCGGATAACAATACGCGTCTCGGGCACGCCGCTGGTGTTCTTGATGGCGCGCCGGTCGTGGATTGGGCACTCCAGATCCGTATCGATTGAATCATCATCGAATTTTGTGTGAAAGCGCACCCACGGGATGCCATCACGCTCAAAGGTTACGATATCTGTGGCGTGTAGCGCAGAAGTCCGTGCACCGGTATCAATTTTTGCCTTAAGGTTTGAAAGCCCCAACAGCGGGAGATCAACCCGCTCACGCCAGCCTACAACGAGCATATGAGTCGTCTCCAGTTTGTATCTCGAGATACATATGGCAGCTTTTGGTGGATGTACCAACGGGATACGTCAGCTGATGAACAGTCATCCGGATTGAACGCGCAAATGACAGCCTCGCCACACTGCCACCATCCAGACGCTCCAATTGCCGCCTGTCCCTGCCACACTTGAGTATCGACTGATTAATCTGTCGGATCCCCGAACGACGATCATCAAGCGCTCGTTTCGATCAATTCGTCAAAGGGTGCGATCGCAGCTAGAGAAATAGCGGCCTTTCGGAAATGGAGCAGTCACATACAATGTCAAGCACCACAGCAGCTAAACGCTTTCCTTGGGAAAATGGCGATACTCGCTTTCGAATGGTCCAAAGTTTAATACGGACACCTTTGTGCCAGCCGGAATTTCCGTTCCCCGAACATCAATCAAAGCGATGCCGTCGGCCTTGGCCAATGCTGAAAGCCGCGCCGAGTTGCCCCGCGCAATGACCGTCGCGATTGGAACTCCGGCGTCATTTGGCTGGTCTAATGTCACGGGCACAAACTCGATCACCTCCCGCCGCCTTGAGAAACCGGCCGCCAGCTTTGCTTTGCATTCTGAAGCCCCGAAGATACGAGCGCCAAGAGCCGTTTCGATCATCGCACGGACAATGAAATAATAACCGACAATCGCCGCGAGGGGATTGCCGGGCAATGTTACTATGGGGACATTGTCGAGCTGATATAGACCAACGGGTTTGCCCGGGCGCATTTTAACACCATGGAATAGCTCGGACGCGCCTGCTTCATTCAGGGCCGCCCGCATTGGATCAGCACGGCCCACAGATGCCCCGCCAGTGGTGAGGACCAAGTCCGCAGTGGCAACAGCTGTGCGCAGGGCTTGGATGACGGGCTGCGTTTGGTCAGGCTGAACACCCAAGTCTATGAGTTCGATATTTTGCCTTTGCAGCTCTGACGTCAGAAACATGCGCGTGGAATCGTGGATTTGGCCCGGCGACAATGGTTGCCCCCAGTCGACGATTTCATTGCCCGTTGAAATAAGCGCGATCCGAAGAGGCTTCAGAGCCTCAATTCTGTCCAGTCCAGTCGCCGAGGCTAAAGCCGCCAGCCTTGGTTTCATGATAGTGCCAATGCCCGCGAGCTCTTGACCTTTTTCGACGTCCTCGCCCGCATGCCTGACATGGGGTTTATCCGAGGGCGGCGCGTTCAGAAACATCCGCCCCGATCGCACGTTGCACCGTTCCTGCTCAATGACGATATCCGCGCCTAACGGCATTGGCGCCCCTGTCGTGATTGGACAAGCCGTCCCCGATGGCAGCTTTTGCGGTGCGGCCCCAGCCAGGATCACAGGGCCAAGCGGCAATCCTGCCGGGGCCTTCTCAAGATCCTCACGGGCCAAGGCGTAGCCATCCATCGCAGCGTTTGCAAAAGGCGGCACTGAATGGCACGCGATGAGTGGCCCTGATAAAATACGCCCGTTGCTCTGTGACAGCAGCAGTTCTTGTTTTTCTGGTCGGCGTGGCGCGTGTGTTTTTGCAAGGCTGAGAGCGTCATCAAAGCTGATGTTATTGCGCCCAACAACATCACAAACAGAACCGCGCGAGAGGATAACATTCATCGGAATTGCGCCTTTCAGACAAGACTGTTTTGAGCCCCGGCAACTTGGGTCACCTAGGGGGCTCAGAATTAGAGAGCATGCTCCAAAGCCAGTGCCGCTTCCAACATTTCAGGAACAGATGTGAGTTTTTCACGGGGTTTGCCGCAGGCTTCGCCCGCTTTGCGTTCCATCCGATCAATGCGGTGCCAACCGGCGATATCGACCTTTGCCGAGCTTCCGCTTCTCAACCGCAATAAAAGCCCGGTTCGCAATTCGGGATCACATCTTTCTGCTGCAGCTGCCAGATCCTCAAGAGCGGATTGAGCGGTTTCGGTAGCACATTCGCGGTTGGTCCCGATAATCCCGCTCGGGCCACGGCGGATCCAACCCGCTGCATAGAGTTTTGGAATTGCGAGCCCATCGGCATCGACAATGCGCCCTTGAAGAGTGGGCACAGTGCCTGAGCGTTCATCGAACGGAACACCGGGCAGTGCAGTTCCCCGATAACCGACGCTTCGCAGAACCAGCCCCGCCGGGATTGAAACTTGAGACGTTGTTGGGACTGCTCGCCTTTTAAACGCCTCCCCTTCCAGTTCGCATTTGGAAAAGACCACCGTTTCTGCCGCATGCGTGCCCTGAATCTCCGCTGGAGAAAGCAGAAACCGGAAATGGATGCGCCTTGCCGCCTGACGAGCTGCGTCCGGGTGAGCAAACCCTTTCAAAATGCCAAGCATCCGAGACGCCTCGTTCAGCTCTTTCGGGCTTGCCCCTGCACGATCAACTTCGGCGGGATCGAACACCGGCTCAACATCCGAAAGCATGCTGAACTCGCGCAGCTCCCGGATAGAGAAACTTGCCTGCAAAGGTCCCCGCCGCCCTACCACAAAGATATCGGTGACTTTACTATTTGAAAGCGCGTCCAATGCATGTTTGGAAATATCACTCGCCGCGAGTTCCTCAGGAGTCTTTGCCAGAATACGGCTAACGTCGAGTGCGACATTGCCGTTCCCGATTACCACGACATTGGGATGCGAAAGATCAAATTTGCGGTCTCGGAACTCTGGGTGCCCATTGTACCAGCTGACAAATTCTGTCGCAGACACGCTGCCGGACAAATCTTCGCCTGCGATTGACAGCTTACGATCGGAAATTGCACCGGTCGCAACAACCACAGCGTCGTACGCCTCTGTTAACTCGTCAAAGCTGACATCTTGCCCGACAGTCACATTCCCCAAATACTGAAAATCGGGATCTGCGGCTGTGGCTTCGAATACAGCCGTGACGCTTTTTAGTTTCTGATGATCCGGCGCGACACCGTAGCGAACCAAACCGAACGGAACGGGAAGACGTTCGTACATGTCTACCTTGATCGGGGTATCGGCGCTCAGGAATGCCTGCGCTGCGAAAAAGCCCGCCGGACCGCTGCCAACTATGGCGACTGATTGTGTCAAACGACCCCCTCCGCGATGAGTTGATCGCGGCGCTCTTCAGCACCGGGAAGCGGAGACTGTTTGGCCATGATTACTGGCAATATTGCAGATTGGGCCTCGTTGATCTCGATCTGCGGAGAGCCCATGACATCAATGTCCTCGACGATTGCACCCACGGGACATTTCGGAATGCACGCACCGCAATCAATACAGAGGATCGGGTCAATATACAGGCGCTCTGCGTCCCCGTGAAAACAATTCACGGGGCACACAGACACACAATCGGTAAAACGACAGCTGGAACAATTATCGGTAACAATATGTGGCATTGAATTACCTTGGCTCAGCGCTGTGCGACGTAAAACGTCAAGGCTGTGGATGGCGATGAAAATACCGCCTTGGTGCCTTTGGCAAATTCGATCACATCACCTTTGGTAAAGGTTGTCGTCGTGCCGCTTTCGTCCTCGACAGCAAGCTCCCCCTCAAGGACCAGTTTATACTCGTCAAACTCGTATTCATAAGGCAAAGGGTCGCCTTTGCTCATCCGAAACATCCCGAAGGTGATCGGCGTGCCGTTGCTGCTTTTGCTTGCGAAGTCTTTCATCAACGCATCCACCCCGGGCACGTCAAGTGCCGGCAATTCGGCTGGAATGACTTCGGAGAACTTTTGGATAGACATGGTATTTTCCTTTAATTTACTCGTTAGTTCGTATCCGGAATGCGCGCATCAAGCGCGCACCACCGGTTTGTCTGCTTTGGATGGAACAGCACCCGAGCCGGGTGAAATGTTGTCGAGATTGGCAGGAACGACCCCGACAAGATTGTCCGAATACGTAGGTGCCATGCCAAGGTTGGCATTCCTGTCCGAGCTGACGCAGTTCACCGCAGTGCCCGTCAGGGAGAGCCCCGGCCAATATCCCAGTGATGCCGACACAACGCCTGGGATGACATCCGTGCCAACCTTAGCGCGGCCCACAAATTCACCGCGATCATTGCCAACACGCACCATCTGCCCATCCTCAATACCAAGGTTGCGAGCATCCTCGTGGTTCATGATGACAACCTGTTCACCCTGACGCAGCTGTTGGGTTGTCTCATTGGCGTATTGGGAATTCAGAAAACCATGTGATTTCGGTGAGATAATGCTGAACGGATATTTCTTGGCCAATTCGGGCGTGGAAACCGCGCTTTCATAGGGCTCGTTATGGCCGGGCAGCTTGTCCACGGCTTCGCCGGGTTGCATTTCTGTGTACATAGAGCGCCAAGGCGGTGCGACAAAGTTACCGTCATCGGCCTGCGTTGTCAGGAATTCCAGCTTGCCGGTTGGCGTCGGGAAGTTGCCCTCGGCATGGGGTGTTCGTGTCGCAACATCACCAATCTTGAGGCGTGCATACCCCTCTTCACGCAGAAGTTCGTATGTGATGCCTTCCATAAGATGGGAGTCCCAGTTGACATAATCTTTGATCAACTGAGTGTCCGAGCGCTGCCAGAAATCCTCCTCAAAGCCCATGACATTTGCCAGACGGCGGAACAGCTCGGTGTTCGGAACAGTTTCGCCAGGTGCCTCAATGGCCTTGTGGTTGTAGGTGAAATAGAAATGCCCCCATGAGAACATCAGCTCTTCCTGCTCCGCCTGCATACAGGCCGGCAGAAGGATGTCCGCGTATTTGGCCGTGTCCGTGATGAAGAGTTCGCTACAGACAACAAAGAGGTCTTCGCGCATCAGGCCTTCGCGGATCTTGTTCTGCTCTGGCGCTTGGGACATCGGGTTCGCGTTATAGACCATCAATGATTTCAGTGGCTTGCCGTCTTTTGGTTCAGTCAAAGCCTCACCGATGCGGGTCAGATTGACCACACGTGTACCCGGCTTGATGAAATCTGGGCGGCAGATATGATCATAGTTGAGCGGGAACTCCCAAAGCGGCATTTCCAATACGCCGCCACCCGGATAACGCCATGCGCCGACAAGCCCGGAAAGCGACGTGATCGCACGGATCGCCTGCCCCCCATTGTGGTTACGCTCCAGCGCGACCCCCAGACGGATCGCCTGCCCTTTGGTCTTTGCATATTCACGTGCGAATTCACGGATAACGTCAGCAGGTACACCCGTAATGTCTGCGCAATGCTCCACAGGGTATTCGCTCAGAACCCGTGCTTTCAACTCATCATAACCGTGGGTGTGTTGGGCGATGTAGTCGTCATCGGTCAGACCTTCGCTGATAATGACGTGCATCATCCCCATGGCCAGCGCCGCATCCGTTCCCGGACGCGGGCGGATGTGCAGATCAGCAGCCTTGGCTGTGCGCGTGGAGACCGGATCAATCACAACAACCTTTGCGCCATTTGAACGGGCTTCTTGAATGATCGGCCAGTGGTGCAGGTTGGTTGTCATTGTGTTGACGCCCCAAAGGACGATGTATTTTGAATGGGCAAAGCTTTCAGGATCGACACCGCCACTTGGCCCGACAGTCATCAACCAAGCCGTCGACGAACCTGACGCACAGAATGTTTTTTCCGCGACTGTCGAACCCAATTTGTTAAAGAACGCATCCCCGACAAACAGGCCGTTAATTGTGCCTTCATGTCCCAGATAGTTGTACGGCATGATGGCCTCGGCCCCGAACTCGTCGATGATCCCTGTCCAACGGTCACGGATTTCAGACAGCGCTTCGTCCCATGTGATCCGTTCGAATTGGCCGCTGCCTTTTTCCCCTACGCGACGCATTGGGTAGAGGATGCGATCCGGGTTATAATGGTGTTCAGCGAAATCCTTTAGCTTCACACACAGACCGCCACGGGTAATTGGGTGATCTTTGTTGCCAGTGACCTTGGTCAGCTTACCGTCCTGGACATCATAGACCATCGCGCATGTGTCCGGGCAATCTTGAGGACATGCACCTAAGAACTGTTTCTTTTCGGCTTGGATATTCATGAGCTTCTCCGGGCTATTGGTGACAAAAATTCAATTTGAGCGATGCAAATCGCAGGTGTTAACCAATCATAGGAGCGGAGGCTTGGATGCCCAAAGGGCCAAGCAATTTAAAAATCATGGTGCCAAGGAAGTCCTCGCAATTTCACGCCCTCAGTGTTCAAAAGCTGTTCATTTATTAAGCTGATCGCGATTTCTTTACCGAAAAACCGTCGCTTTATTGGGCCAAATAGAAAGAAGGGAATGAACGTGAAAGAAGGAGTGGCTAACAGGCCGCAAACGTCCACATAGGGTGCCGGTGCCGATGGTTCCGATAACAGCGCCCGCAGAACTATTTGCTGCTTTTGAGAGCCCGGGGACGACAGAAAGGTAGGTAGTGTTATGGAACTCATCCTGAATGTAGATTCGACAAAGTCACTGCAACAGCAATTTTTCGATGAGATTCGCGGGATGATTTTGGATGGTCGCCTTGCTGCTGGCCTTGCATTACCGCCAACCCGAAACCTTGCCCAACGCTATGGCGTTTCGCGAAATACAGTCACATTGACTTACGACAGGCTAGTGGCCGAGGGATACGTCGAGTCCCGCAGCACCAAAGGGTTCTTTGTCGCTGAAATTCCGCCCGATGATCTGCTTCTTATTGGCAATCGGACTGCCCCGCTGGACAATGGCCCGCCCCCGGAAGAACCAAATGAGGCTGTGCTTTGTTTTGCAGGTGAGCCGGGTGGAGGAAGTGATCGCCCCGAACTGGATTTTTGGGTCGGTCGTTCGGCATCTACCAGCTTTCCACTATCCGTTTGGCGACGCATCATTGGCCGCCTTCTTGATCACGAGTCCCAATATTTGACGGATTATAGTGATCCTGCCGGGCTACCAGAACTGCGTTCGGCCATCGCCGATTATCTGGGGCGCAGCCGCGGTGTCCTGGCAAGCCCGGACCAGATCATTGTGACCTGCGGCGGGCAAGAAGCACTTAACCTCGTAACGGAACTTATGAGGCCACAGTCAGAAAGCCTGTGCATCGAGACACCATGCTATGTTGGCGCGTCAATGGTGTTCACCGCGGAAGACATGCCCATAACGCCTGTTCAGGTTGACCGTGATGGGCTGAACACCAACTTGCTGCCAGATAGCAAAAGGAACCTGATCTACGTGACGCCGTCGCACCAGTTTCCGACCGGTGAAACACTTTCATTAAACCGGCGCCTTTCACTTCTCAGGTGGGCCGAAGAAACAGACAGCTACATAATAGAAGACGATTATGACAGTGATTTTCGCTACGATGGCCCGCCACTGATGGCGCTTGCCGGGCTCGATCAAGGGCGCAGGGTCTTTTATATCGGAACCTATTCCAAATCTGTCGGAGCGGGGCTGAGGGTGGGATTTGTGGTCGTCCCACGCCGCTATTGGAGTGACGCGCGTCTGCTCAAGGCGCGCATGAGCAATGGCCAGTCATGGCTGGAACAACGCGCTCTTTCAGAGTTTTTGCGCGAAGGGCATTTTGAACGGCATTTGCGCAAACAGACCAAGGTTTACCGTGCGCGACGGGACCGCTTGGTTGCAGAGCTTAAATCGCATTTCGGCGATGTTGACCTTTCCGGACAAGAAGCAGGCCTACATCTTGTTTGGCATCTACCACCCGATTTCCCCTCTGCCTCCGAAATACAAAGCCGCGCACGCGAGAATGGTGTCGGGGTTTATGCATTATCAAGCGGTGCTGCGTTTGATTTTGATAAGACCGCCCCTGATCGCACCTTGGTTTTGGGGTATTCTTCGCTAGACGAGGATCAGATCGCACATGCAGTAAAGATTATCGCTGACATTGTCTTGGTAGATTAGAAATATCGCTTAAAACGCGGCATGGCTGACCGCTGACCTGGCCCCCCTTTTGAGGGCGCAGATTTATGCCAGCTTTGGTCTTTCTTTGACCGACAAGGATATTCCGCTGGCGGCAGGTCAGAGTTGACGCAGCAATTACCGCGTCTGCCCCAGCGGGTCCATCTCATCGCGCAGCCAGTCACCAAGCAAGTTCAGGCCCAGCACCGTCAACATGATCGCAATTCCGGGAAACACGGTGACCCACCATGCCGTTTGGATATAGCTGCGACCCTCTGACAGCATCCCGCCCCAGCTTGGCGTTTGCGGATCAGCGCCCAACCCAAGGAACGTCAGCGAGCTTTCCAATAGAATGTTGTTGGCCACATTCAACGTCAGCAAAATGATCAACGGGCCCATCGCATTGGGTAAGATATGGCTAAAGATAATCTTGAAATTGGACTGCCCATAGCTGCGCGCCGCCTGAACGAATTCGCGTTCGCGCAAACTAAGCACTGCCCCCCGCACAAGGCGCGCATATTGCACCCATTGGGACGCAATCATCAGAATAATGATCCGGTCTATTCCGGGGCCGACAATGGCGATCACCGTAATGGCCATCAGGATGAAGGGCAGCGCAAGCTGAACATCGGCAAAGCGCATCACGAATGCATCCAGAAAACCACGGTAATATCCCGCAAAAAGCCCAACGATCGTCCCGACGACCACCGCGCCAAGTGCTGAAAACACACCAACCAACAAAGAGATCCGCCCACCATGCACAATCCGCGCCAGAATATCGCGGCCCAACGGGTCTGTTCCCAAGGGGAATGCGCTTGACTGGAAAGGCTCGGTTAACCGTGCGATCAAATTCACCTTTGTCCCGCCATCGGGAAACAAAACGCCAGACAGCAAGACCAGCACGACCAAGGAAAACGTCAGAAAGCTACCGGCAAGGAATTCGAAACTTGCGTAGCGGCTTCGGATAAAGCGGGCGAACCAGCTACGGTTGGGAGAGGTATGGATATCTGACATTTAGGTTACCCGAATACGAGGATCAATCAGACCGTAGACAAGGTCCACAGCCAGGTTTACCGCGACGATCATGATCGCGAGGATGGAGACAGTCGCCTGCAGCAATGGATAGTCACGCTGTGAAATCGCTTCGATCGACAAGGTTCCCATACCCGGCCAGTTGAACACCAATTCGATGATCACAAGACCACCAATCAGGTTGCCAAATTGCAGGCCAAGGAATGTGATAATCGAAATCGCGGCATTGCGCAGCGCGTGTTTGTAGACAACGGACCATTCGCTCAACCCTTTGGCCCGCGCCACCATCACATATTGCGCCGATAGCGTGTCCAACATCTGGGTGCGGACAAGACGCACATTTGTGGCCGTCAGAATAACACCAATCGTGACCGCCGGCAGAACAAGCGAAGACCACGTTCCAAAGCCCGACGCAGGAAAGATCGGAAAGGTGATCGAAAACAACAAGACAAGCATAATGCCCAGCCAAAAGTTCGGGAACGACAAGCCCACCAAAGAAAGGACACGAATGATCTGATCCGAAATCCCCCCCTTATGCAGGGCCGAATGGATGCCCAGTGGGATGGAAATAACGATGGACACAGCCATAGATGCCAATGCCAACAACAAGGTCGACGGAAGAGCAACCGCGATCAGATCCTTGATCGAGCCCCTGAAGAAAGAGTCGCCAAAATCAAACGTCACAAGGTTTTTAACAAAATCCCAATACTGAACGAGGAACGGCTGGTTCAACCCCAGCGCCTCACGGATACGGACAAGATCCTCCTCGGTCACGCCACTTGAATCGCCGGCAAGCATGATTGCGGGATCGCCGGTCAACCGGATGGCGAAAGAGACGAATAACGTCACAGCCACGGTCACAAGAACCGCTTGAAAGGCACGTTGTAGAATAAACCGCAATATGGGCATGGCTGTACTCTTGTTGGGAAAGTGTGGCTTTGGCCCGAGGCAAGATAACCCCGGGCCAAAATGACAGGGCGTTACTCGACCGTGACGTTCATGTAACGCGCCCGATCATCCGGCGCAGGAACGAAACCTTGCACGCCAGTGTTCACACCATAAAGCGTGGCCTCGTTGTACAGCGGCAGATCAAGGACATTTTCATAGGCATAGTTCGCAACCGCCTGCAAAGCATCACGGCGCACATCCGTGTCATAGGTCGCACGTTGAGCGTCCAAAAGCTCGTCCAGCTTTGCATCTTCAATATACGGGTTCTGACGCTCGCCAGTGTGGTACAAAAGATAAGCGGTGTTATCGAAATCGAACGTCCAACCGCCCCAACCAAAGTAGTAAAGCTCACCTGTTTTACCGTTCGGCAGAACATCGTTGAAGTAAACGCTGCTTTCATGCGGGCGCACGTTCAGCTTCAGCCCAACCTGATCCAGATAGGCCGCGATAACCTGCGATACTTCACGGAACGTATCCAGATTGCCCGGGAAATCGAGCGTGATCTCGGTACCAGGCTCAATGCCCGCCTCTGCAAGCAGGGATTTGGCGCGTTCAGGATCGTAAGCATAGGGAACCAGCGCAGGGTCGTTGCCGAATGACTTTTCGCCTTGGGCGCTTGAGATCGGGCTGGCCAATCCGCCCAGCATCGCCTCGATGATCGCGTTTGTATCAATGGCATGCGCGATGGCGCGACGCACCAACGGGTCGGTGGTGATACCGGTTTTCGTGTTGAAGCGGTTGATAACAACTGTCGGGCCATCAACAGAAACGAGGTCTACGTTTTCGTTGGCTTGAATGGTTTGGACGGATGGTTTCGGGATGTTCAACGCAATGTCGACGCCGCCAGACAACAGCTCGGCGATCCGTGTCGCATCCTCAGAGATGAAGCGGATATCGACAACATCCACTTTTGCCTCGCCGTTCCAATAGCTGTCAGATTTTTCAAGACGCGCACCAATGGTTGGTTGATAATCGGCAACCATGAACGGGCCTGTGCCAACCGGTTTCATATCGAAAGCTTCTTCGCCAACTTCCTCGATGTATTTCGGCGGAACGATCATCGCACCGTAGCCCGCCAATTTTGTGATCAACACAGGATCAGGGCGTTCCATCATGAAATCGACAGTGAACTCATCCACAACAACAACTTCGCTGATCGAAGTGTAGTTGCTGCGCTGTGGCCCTTGCTCGCCCTGCTCGCCCAGCAGGCGGTCAAAGGTGTATTTAACGGCCTCTGCGTTGAACGGCTCACCATTGTGAAACTCTACGCCCTCGCGCAGCGTGAAACGAATACGGGTTTCATCGTCTAGAAACTCCCACCCTGTCGCGAGACCCGGCTGCAATTGCAGATCTTCGCCACGGAACACCAAGCCTTCGAATACGTTGCTGGCAATCGATCCCCAAGACAAACGGAACGTGTCGATCGGATCAAGGTTCTGCGGATCCTGGCGCTGCGCCACGTTCAACACGGTTTCGGCAAAGGACATGGCAGGCGCAACCGCACATAGGGTCGTCGCCAAAAGAGCTGCGCGCAAAGCGCCTTTCCCAAAAAGATTTTTCGTTGATGACATCTCGTTCTCCATTCAGTTGAAATTCGAGCCTTTGCGGCCCTGTCTTTGGTGGTTTTCAAAAAGCGACAGTCTTAGGTGCCCACGAAGTGGCCCTCGCTAACCTGTCGAAACGTGACAAGTTCTGGCTCATCCCCCACAGCGCGCGTGGCGCTCGGGATTTCTCCCTCAAGCGGCGGGCGATTAGGCCGATGACCGGGGTCCAGAACCGGAACAGCCGCCAAAAGGCGCTTTGTGTAGGGATGTTGCGGGTTCTCGAAAATCTGTTGGCGCGTGCCCAATTCAACGATCTGCCCCAGATACATCACAGCAACGCGGTGACTGACCCGTTCGACCACCGCCATGTCATGGGTGATGAACAGGTAGGAAAGGTTATGGTCGGCCTGCAGCTTCATCATCAGGTTTACGACCTGCGCCTGCACCGAAACATCCAGTGCTGACACCGCTTCATCCGCAATCACCAAGCTCGGGTTGCAGGCCAGCGCCCGCGCAATGCAAACCCGCTGGCGTTGCCCACCGGAAAATTGATGCGGATAGCGCCCTGCGTATTCGGCAGGCAAATCCACCTTGGTCAAAAGGTCCGCAGCCAGATCACGCGCCTGCGCCTTGCTTGTCACAAGCCCATGCACCCAAGCTGGCTCAACAAGGCTTTCCCCCACTGTTTTTCGTGGGTTCATCGAACCATAGGGGTCTTGGAAAACATATTGCGTTTGTTTCTGAAACGCCTTCCGGTCCGCAGCCGGCAACGAGAAAATATCACGCCCGTGATACCGCATCGCGCCGGAAACCGGCTCAACGAGCTGCTGGATCGTTTTACCAACCGTAGATTTCCCGCTGCCGGATTCCCCGACCAAGGCCAGTGTCTCACCGGGGTAAATCTTGAAAGACACCTTTTCGGCGGCGTGAACCCTATGGGTGACTTTGTTCAACAACCCGCCACGGATATCATACCGCGTGGTCAGGTCCTCGATCTCCAGAACAGGTGCGGCACTGGTGTCGATCACCTCATTGATCGGTTTGCCAACCGTCGACGCCGCCGTCTCACCGGGGATGTCAAAAAGCTGTGGTGCCTGCGTTCCCGTCATGCTGCCGATCCGTGGAACCGCCGCCAAAAGCGCCTTTGTGTATTCTTCTTTCGGCGCGCCAAGAACCTCTTTCACGGTGCCGAATTCAACGAACTTGCTGGCCTTCATCACCAAAACATCATCGGCCATCTCGGACACCACGCCCATGTCGTGACTGATAAAGATAACCGCCGTCCCAAGCTCGGCCTGAAGATCGCGGATAATGTGCAGGATTTGCGCCTGAATGGTCACATCAAGCGCTGTCGTTGGCTCATCCGCGATCAGGATTTTCGGCGCACAGCAAATCGCCATCGCGATCATCACCCGCTGACGCATCCCGCCCGACAGTTGATGCGGATAACTGTCCAGCAGCCGCTTTGCATTGGGCAGCCGCACCAGATCAAGAAATTCCAGCGCCTTTGCGCGGGCGTCTTTTTTGCTCAGCCTTTGGTGCAGCACCAAGGTTTCGACCATCTGCGCGCCAATGGTGAACACCGGGTTCAACGAGGTCATCGGCTCTTGAAAAATCATCGCGATTTCATTGCCACGGATTTTTCGCAACACCTGCTCGGATGCCTGCACGAGATCGACCGTTTCTCCCAACAATGCGCTTTGAAACGCGATGCTGCCCGTGGTGACGTTGCCCCCGATATTTTTAAGCAACCCCAGCAACGCCAGCGATGAAATCGACTTGCCCGACCCGGACTCGCCCACAATCGCCAGTGTCTTGTTCGCCTGCAAATCAAAAGACAATCCATCGACCGCACGCACAGCATAATCACCGCTACCAAACTCGATGGTCATGTCCTGAACCGAAAGGATCGGAGAGGAGGAAGTCACAGGCATGTTCATGGTTTCTTCACGCCCTTTTTTCGAGTTGTTCGATGAGGGCTTGCGCAGTTGTTTCAACGCAGCACGCGACCGCCTCACTGCTCAGCGCGAGGCTCATAGACGGTAGATTCATCTTGCGATCGTCTAATTCCAATATATTGGCGGGTGTTCTGGGAACGTGAATAAACCCCGTCAAAGTGGACAGACCGCGCGCCTTGATCTGATGCGCCGTCGTGTAAAGCATCTGGTTGCACAGGTGTGTCCCCGCATGAAACGAGAGCTCTGACGGGATGCCCGCGGCCTTTATCGCCTCCACAATCTCTGAATTAGGGAGGGTTGCATAATAGGCTGGGGGTCCGCCCTCGATGACCTCCGCTCCGTTAATGCTTTTGCCGCCGGCATCGGGAACATCGAAGGCACGCCAATTGATACCGATAAATTCGGCCTGAACATTCGCAGCCGATGATACGCCAACGCCAATCCACGCATCTGGAGAATGCTCGGTGAGAAGCCTGTCGATTTCAGCGGAAACAGTAACCGTATCAACAGGCATCGCGACGCCAACCACATCGCAGCAGGCCCACGTGCAAGCGCCCAATTCCAACGCGATTGCCTGCGCTGGATTCTCCTTTGCCTTTGCCCAGCTACCGTATCCGGCGATCAAGATCTTTGGCTTTTTCATTTTCTCTCAATCCTCAAAGGTTTCAGAAAAGAGAGCTAGAAAGCCGCATTACATCAAGTTATTTAAACTTATAACTTCATGCCTAAAGTTAATACCTAAACGAGGAATCCGGATGAAGCATCGCCAACTCGAAGCCTTCAGAAATGTCATGCGAACAGGAACAACGGCCAAGGCCGCAGACTTGATGTGCGTGACACAACCCGCTGTCAGCCGGCTTATTGGAGAGCTCGAAATATACCTGAATTTCAAGCTCTTCGATCGGGTCAAGGGCCGCCTCGTGCCGACCCCTGAAGCGCTCAAGTTCTTTAACGGCGTCGAACGGTTCTTTATCGGCATTGATGAGCTGGAAAACTCAGCCAAGCAGATAAGAGAACAAGGCGGTGGCGCCCTCAAGATCAGCGCGACGCCAGCCCTTTCAACGGGTGTTCTTCCCAAAGCTATAGAGGAGTTCCACCAAACGCACAAAAAAGCGGCAGTGGAAATTGAAACGGCACCATTCTCCCAGATCGCGCTGCGGCTGCAAACGTTTCAGACAGATCTGGGAATCGCCCATGCGTTTCCGGACTTACCCGGCATTGAGCAAATGACCTTAGCCAATGTCGCCCATATTTGCGCCATGCATGAAACGCACCCCCTCACCCGTAAAGACGTTATCACACCGGAAGACCTCGCCGGTGAGAACGTGTTACGGATCATGCCCCAGGGAAATATGAACTGGGATGACACCCAGAACGTCCTCAATGAAGCGGCAATACAATTCCGCTCTGATTTCGGGACCCAAAGTTCGCACACGGGGTATGCGATGATCGCTCAAAACCTCGCGATTGGCCTGATCGAACCTTTTGCAGCCGTACCATGGTGCCGCAACGGTGTTGTCGTAAAACCGTTTGAGCCGAAAATTGAATATCCCTACGTCGTCGCAACGCCCGAAGACCAACCGCTATCAAGAATGGCCCGCGATTTTATCAAAATACTACGCAACCACGTGAAAACATTTGAGAGGGAAAATTATCAAGCATCACCATTCGAGAGCTAGATTTACCGCTTCACTGTTCTTGCAAGGGAATGAAAGTCAGATCAACGATACAGCAATGTATGCATGAAATAGAGATACCGGGCCAGTTTACGACCCGAACATCAAGCATTTCCAACCCTGCACATACAGCCGCCTTTCGGTGAAACCGCCGCAAAGATCTCAAATGCTGAGCGGCATCAAATCTATCGCCCGTTATCGCTGAAAATCGACAGTAGTCGTCAAAGTAAATCGTCACACTTATGCATACCAACCGACAAAGCGGTCGTTCATGCGTTACGCAGCGACGGTCCTAACGGGCCCTTAATGCTGGATGTTTAGAGCCGGCCAGGTCTGCATCGCGCGCTGTTCCCAGCGCATTTAAGCCCTAACATATCGACATGTCTGATTTCAGCCTCACCTTGTATAACGCGCTATTTGTCAATTTCGCCATAGCGTTCGGCATCTTCTTCTATTGGCACGGCAAGATGATTTTTACTATTATGGGGGTGTCCGCCTTCAAGCTTGGGGTTGCTTCGTGGAATTTTTCCAATACGCAAAATAGCTTCCAAAATAACTTCATTCGATTTACGGCGGGCCTCATATTTCCTGGGCTTCGGAGGAAGTGGCTCATGGCAATCTCATATGTTGCGATCAGTTTCGCCGCACTATTTTTGGCGGCGGTGCTGGGATAGATTGCCTTCCCGGCATGCATTTGAAAAATGCGGCAATTACGAGTGCGAGTTGGCGATTGGACATGTCGGCTCGCATGATTTCCCGCACTTAAACGCGCGAACTCTCCTGCGCTTTGGGTTTCTGCGCGCCTTACACCAAGATTTTACATGAACCTGATTTGAGCTTGGCTCCATTCGAGGCTACCTATCTTTTGCGGGTTAGGCGCATAAGCTGCTTTCCTATCTCTTGGCCCGCCGCCCATGTCGTTTTTACCATATCAGAGAAGTAAGATGAATTTACGCGACCTAGAATATGTCGTCGCCGTAGCCAGGCTTAGCAACTTTAGTGCTGCCGCAGCCGAGTGTAACGTTTCGCAACCTGCTCTTTCAAACCAGATCAAAAAACTGGAAGCGGAGCTGGGAACCGACTTATTCATAAGATTGAGCGGGGATGTTAGACTAACAGCATGTGGTCAGAGGGTGGTGGAAATCGCCCAAGATGTGTTGAACAACGCGCAAAGGATCAAGGACACAGCAGTTGAATACCGCGCGCCCGAAGCCTTGCCATTCAACATTGGCCTTACCCCGACGCTTGCCCCCTATCTTACCCAGTATTTTTCCGAGTTGTTCAATTCGATTTTTCCGACAATGCGGGTCACGATGATCGAAGATTTGCCGCAGAACATGTTGCAAATGGTTGAAGATTACACATTGGACGTGGCGCTCGTTGCCGAGCTCAATCACAACTCCAATCTCGACTTCACACCGATCTGGAACGAACCCCTGTTTCTTGGCGTGCGAAAAGGGCATCCGCTTGAGACATTGCCATCAATTGCACCCGAAGATGTCCCTAGTCATGACTTTATCCGGTTGCCCCATTCGTTCGGTTACGAATTGGAAGATCGACTGCCAAAACCGGATCGGAACACCCGCGCCGCCAAGCGGTTCGATCTGACTGCGATGCGTTTTGAAACCATTTGTCGCCATATCTGCCATTCAGACGATTGCACCATTGTATCTGCCTTGGCAGCCGAGCAGTTCCGCCAGGATTCATGGCCGCTGTCTTTCATTCCTTTCAAAGCCCCCGGCAATATGCGCAATCTTGGTGCCGCGTCGCGGTTGAATTGTCCACGCAAACCCCTGCTGGCCAAGGTTGGAGCCTATATCCAACACTCCCCCCCAAAGGGCGTCACGCCTACATTCAAGGCGTGACGCGAGGATCATTCTATGAATGTCCGCGCAAGACGTTTGCTGAGCGGCTGGGCGAGGTAGCTGAGGGCTGTACGTTCCCCAGTGTTGACGAATAGATCAGCAGGCATACCCGGCACCAGATCCAGCCCGGCGATCTGGTTGCTTTGTTCATCGTCCAGCTTGACCTGTGCGACATAGTAGAATTGCCCTGTCCGTTCATCCTCAAGGCTGTCCGCTGAAATGCCGATGATCTGCCCTACGGCCTCGGGGACCTCATCTTCATCAAATGCGGACAGACGTATGCGTGATGATTGACCGATAAACAGCTTTTCAATGTCGGCAGTGTCGACCCGGGCCTCGACAACCAATGGCTGGTCCGCAGGCACAATATCAAGCAACGCAGCACCCGGGCGCACAACACCGCCTGCGGTGAACACTGTCATCTCGACAATGCGCCCGCTGACCGGTGCCGTGATCGTGACCCGCTTTAAACGCTCTACGGCACCCACGTACTGTGGCACGATGGATGCCAAAGATGCTTCAACAAGTGACAGTTCGTTGGAGGCGGTTTCGTCTTGAAGCCTTTGCGTTGCAGTTGCCGTTAGGCGTAGCTCGTTTATTTGGTTGCGGGTCTGCGTTTCTTGAGTGGCAAGTGCCGCGTCAACACCATTGAGCCGCTCGACCTCGACCCGGCGGCCATTAATGCGCCCCACCGCAACCAGACCTTTGTCGAACAGTGTCTGAAGGTTGGCCAACTCCTGCATGGTGATCTCCAACTGTTGACGGTTCGAGTTACGTTGTGATTGCAAACCACGCACCTGATCCTCAAGATTGGCGACCCTTTGTTCCAACAATATACCTTCTGCGGCGCGCGCCCGGTATGCTGCGTCAAATAGAAACTTCTGCGTCGCATAGGCAGAAGCCCAATCGGTCTGGTCCATTGTGACCGTTAACGTGGTCGCGACATCCTCCACCGCAAAGCTGTCGGCACCTTGTAATTGGGCCTGCAACCGCGCACGGCGGACAACCAAATCGCTGAGTTGGCTTTTGACTACGTCGAGATTGACGTTCAGTTCTGTGGGGTCCAGTTCAAACAGGGTCTGGCCGGCCTCAACCAGATCCCCGTCACGGACCGCAATCGTGCGGACAATGCCACCGTCCAGATGTTCAACCGTCTGGCGATTGCCTTCGACAACAAACGTTGCCGGAGCCACGACAGCGCCGTCCAGTTTTGAGGCCGTTGCCCAATAAGCGGACCCACCGATAAAACCGGCGACGACGAACAGGCCAAAGGCGACAAACCCCTTGATGCCAGCGCCTGCGGATTTGGGTTGCACAAGATTGTAATCTTCGAGGCGAAGAACAGGCTTTGCCGAGAGAGGAGAGAGAGCAGAACTCATTGGGCAGCTCCTTTTACCAAAGTTTGTTTTGCTGCACGGGCCACAAGCGGCGTAGGCGCTTTTTCCACGGCGTGCTCTGATTGGCGGGGGCGCAGGACATCTTCCTTTTTACCAAAACCCGTCTGCTTGCCCTTACTCAAGGTGAGAACCTTGTTGGCGGCTTCCAGAGTGCTTGGGCGATGGGTCATAACAAATGTGATTGCTCCACGCTGACTCGCTTCGCGAATGGCATTTTTCAATGCCAGCTCACCTTGACCATCAAGGTCGGAATTCGGCTCATCCAGAACCAGAAGGAATGGATCATTATATAGCGCGCGGGCCAATGCGATACGTTGGCGCTGCCCCCCCGATAGATGAAAGCCATTCCCGATCTCGGTGGCGTAGCCATCCGGCAGGTTGCTGATCAGATCGTGCACATCTGCGGATACCGCGGCGGCCAGTACCTTGCCGTCGTCGATAGAAGTCGAGAACCGCGCGATGTTTTCGCGGATTGTTCCATCAAACAGCTGTACGTCCTGCGGCAGATATCCGATCAAGCCGCCCAGCTCTTGGGGGTCCCATTTGTCCATCGGCGTGCCGTCGAGACGAATTGCACCGCGTTGCGGGATCCAGATGCCTGCCAACATCTTTGCCAGCGTTGATTTTCCGGACCCGCTGTGGCCGATAACCGCCACGACATCGCCTGCGGAGAGGGCAAATTCGACCCCGCCAATCGTCGCATTCTTGGCCAGCGGTGGTCCCGCTTGCGCGATGGCAGTACTCAGCGACAATTGTGGTCGCGGCATGGCCAAACGCGGCTCGGGCTCCGGGTAGGTTTCAGACAAGGCGCGTAAGCTTTTGTAAGAGCCGCGTGCCGCCAAAAACGTCCGCCATTGCCCGATCAGTTGATCAATAGGGCTCAGCGCGCGCGCCAGAACGATTGTGGCCGCGATCATCACACCTGCCGTGGCTTCCCCCGCAACGGCCAAAGCAGCCCCAAGCCCCAGCATACCCGATTGTAATGCCATCCGGATCGTTTTTGACATCACCGAAAAATTGGCCAGCCGGTCACCGACACGGGATTTCAGATAATGCGCATTATGTTGCAGAGCTGTCCAGCGGCGGGCGAGATCACCAGTCATACCCATCGCTTGGACAAGCTCTGCGTTTTGCTCACTTGACGTGAACAAACCGTCTGACCTCGCACGCGCGCGGGATGCGTCCTGCATCACCTCCGAAGACCGCGCATTGTTTATCAAGGCCATAATTGTCAACAGCAACGCACCCGCAAGACCAAGTGCGCCAATGTAAGGGTGCAGCACGTAGAGCACCCCAAGATAAAGTGGGATCCACGGAGCATCAAAAAACGCGATCAACGTGGGGCCCGAAATAAAGTCACGAAATCCACTAACATCAGCGGCAGGGTTTTCCGCAGATGACGCCCCCTGCACACGGCGCCGTATGGAGGCCTGTAGAACGGGCGCGCCAATTGCCAGCTCGAACTTGGCACCCAGGCGGCTTAGGATGCGCATGCGGATCAAATCCAGCAAGCCGGTTACGACAAATACGCCACCGAGCAAGATGCTAAGCGCTGTCAATGTATCCAAATTCTGGCTGGTCAACACACGGTCATAGACCTGCAACATGTAAAGCGGGCCAGCAAGCATCAGGACATTCAGGATCAGACTAAAGAAGCCGATGGCGGTAAATCCGGGGCGCAGCGTGCGCCATGCGGATGTGACGGTGGATTTTTTCTGAAACATGGGGGGTGATCTCTTTTTCAGGGTGAAAAGGTGGCGGCATGTGCCGCCACCTCAAGCTGTTGGATTAGGCGATGAAATCGTCTTCGAGCAGATCAGCGCGGTTGATCCCTTCAAGGCGCACGGAGGCGTCCGAGGAGAAGGTCAAAACCGCATCCTCACCGTTCTGGGTGATTTGCAGGTTCTCTGCGAAATCCGGCCCGAAATCGGAGAAGTCCAACCGGTCAACACCAACCTCGAAGTCACCGATGGTGTCGTTGCCAAACAGGCCCTCGAAGGTGAACGTGTCAGAACCTTCGCCGCCCAGCAGCACGTCGTCGCCGCCCTGCCCGTTCAGCACGTCATCACCGTCTTGACCGTTCAGGGTGTTGGACACATCTGAACCGATGATCACGTCGCCATCATTCGAGCCGATGACGTTCTCGATCGAGCTGAGAACATCGGTTTCGAACACTTCGTCGATGACATCCAGACCGGACACACCCGTGGTTGCGCCTGCGTCAATGGTTGCTCCGGCATCCACCAGCGTATCTTGCGCGATGGGGCCGTTGATGCCTGCAGGTGCGTTGTGCAGGTGGATAGCCGACACAGCACCCGGAACCGGTGTCAGAAGGTCTGCTTCGTTCAGGCCCGTCACAGACAACTCAGAGGAGTAAACCACTTCACCCGCTTCGTTGAAGCTGATGGTCAGCGTGGCTGTGCCTGTGGCTGCGCTGTCTGATGTTGGACCAGGTTCCTGAGAGGCATCCAGCGAGCCTGCCAGTTCGATGACACGACCATGGCCTGTGCCTGTGTCGCTGATCACTTCGAGCTGGCCACGAATTTCCCCACCGGGGAAGTCAGCCGTGTGGATATTGTAGTAGAGGTTCCCGGCAAGGGCTTCAGACACAAACCCGGCACCGTCAGTGATATTGTCTGTTGGTTGCAGGGACGCGCCAACGACAACATCTTGTACCGAAGTCGAGAACCCGGTTTCGCGGGTCGCTGTGCCATTGCCGTTAGAGCCAAGGTTGACGTTCACCGCGACATCTTGGTCCGAGAAATCAGCCGTGTCAGACCCCTCGCCGCCTTCGATAAAGTCATTGCCAAGGCCGCCAACAATCACGTTGTCGCCACTGCCTGCAATCAGAACATCATCGCCTGCGCCGCCATCCAGAACACCGTTGATTTGACCGAGGTCCACAACGATGTCATCTCCGGCACCGAGTAACACGTTACCATTTACCACACCTTCATCATCGTTGACGAAAGTCACATCGCCCGCTTCTGTCGCGTCGATGGCATTCACCTGACCGGTGATTTCGCCATCGTTGATGATCGCGCCAAGCAGGTTCAACCCGCCATCAATCCGAATGCCTGCTGCCGCATCGCTGTCCGAAGACCCGGCAATAACGCCGTCGTTCTGGACCAGACCCGCAAAGTTTGCATCTTCTTGGTTGCTGAACAAGCGCAGGCCGTCACCAACAGTGTTGCCTTCGACCGCGTCACCACGACCTTGCAAAACACCTTCGTTGAAGATGGCTGCGGATACGACATCACCAGCCACATCACCGGTTTGCAAAGACACCGCAGAACCGTTGTTGCCGACACCTGCATCAACCAAACCTGTGTTGGTAAAGGTGAAATTGTCCGCAGTGCCATCGGCGTAGACGGTGCCGTTGCGCTGATCGCCGGTACCAAGGATCTCGCCTTCGTTCAGGACATTCAGGCCAACCCCATCAATGTTCAACGCGCGGCTGTCAGAGGAAACCAAACCACGGTTCACAAACGAACCACCTGTGTGATCGCCTGTGCCAAAGTAGACACCATTCTGCACACCGGCAAAGACGCCAGTGGCTTCGTTGACCAGCTCACCGCGGAAATTCACACCGTTCACCGCACGGAATGCGCCCGTTGTGCCCTGATTGCTCTCTGAGGTTACGGACCCGGCGTTGGTGATCACACCATCAAACAATGCAGGGGCAAACCCGCCATCCACGCGCACACCTTCAAGGCGGATACCGTCACCGGCATTGCCTGCACCCGCAGCACCAGCGCCACGCCCGGCAATTGTACCGGCGTTGGTGATCTCAATGTCTCCGTTGCCATCTTCGGCCAAAGACAGCGAGATGCCTGCGCCCTGATTATCTAGCCCGGCGTCAATTGTCCCCGATGCGAGGTTGTTGATCGAGAAGTCCCGCGCCGTGTCATCGGAATAGATTGTACCGTTGCGTTGGTTGTCGGTCCCCAGAATGTCACCGCCGTTGATCAGATCAACACCCGAGCCATCGATGTTCACAGCACGGCTATCTGACTGGATCGTGCCAAAGTTCAGCACATCCAGATCATGCTCGCCCTCGCCGATGTAAAGACCATTGGCAACGCCTTCGATCGTACCCGTCGAAGTGTTCACAATGCGGCCTTCGGCGGCAACACCATCGGCAATCCGAATACCGCCCGCTGTGCCTTGATTGCTTTCTGATGAAATCAAACCACTGTTGACGATATCGGTGTCCGAAACGGCGCCTTCGGCCCCGTCGTCAATGCGGATACCATCACCAGCACCGCCTGTGTTCGCCGCCGCTTGGCCCCGGCCCTGAATGGTTGCACCGAACCCGTTAAAGATCGTGTTGGACACTACATCGCCCGCCTCATCACCAACTTGCAACGAGATACCCGCACCGCTGTTGCCAGCGCCCGCGTCAATCGTACCACCAGAGAAGTTGCTGATGCTAACATCTTCGGCCGTCGCATTGGTGTAGATGGTGCCGTTGCGCTGATCGCCAGTGCCGATGATGTCACCAAAGTTACGAACACTGATGCCTTCACCTTCGATCTCAACGGCGCGGCTGGCAGAAGAAATGACACCACCACGGAAGTTATCGAGCGTGCCCGAGCTACCCGCGCCGGTAAATTCAACGCCATTCAGCTCGCCAGCAATATCGCCAAAGTTACGGATGTCCGCACTGGAGTTGTTGGTGACTTCAATACCGGTAGCAGCTGCGCCATCAGCGTCGATTTCGCCGGAGCGGAAATTAAAAAGCTGCGCATCTTCACCATCGACCAAAACAGCCGCATCTGCATTGTTGGTTTCAACTTCGCCAAAGTTCAGGAACCGTGCAAAATCATTATCGAGAATAAAAGCAGGGGTGTTGTCGACAACGACATTTTGGAAAAAGTTGTTGGTCAGGGTTTGTCCATCGCGGACGGTCTCTTGAGCCAATGTCGATGTGGTCAACAGTCTGGCACGCAAGCTGGCAAGAATTTCGGATAGCATGGGCGATCTCCACTAGAGTTTCGGTTACTGCGAAGAACGAACCAAATGATTGCTATCTTCGCCCTACCACCAAGCGCAGACACCCACTGCTTTTTGAAATTCTCCCTTTGAATACATCCGATAAGCAGAAGTAATACTCACGCAAATCGTGAAGCGGCGATCCAAATTATCACAACAAAACAGTGCCCTACGCCCTGCCCCCTCCTCGCCCCACTTTATTCGATAGCGGCAGATCACGTTTTTGTTTGCACTCGTGAAGCGGATTCGGCTTCTCTGGTTCTAAAATCGCCCCTTCCATAGCAATTACTACCCCCAAGGTGCCTAAACCGAACGATATGGAAAACTTCAGCCTGCCTGACATGCTGGTGTTTTTTCACACTCGACTTTGTTAATAAAAACGGGCTGACCTTCCTGAACATGGGATAACCAACACCCCGTCCCGATCCAGTTTTCGCACCTATTGTATCTGGGGTGCCCTTTTCCAGCTCCCTTAAATATCGTCGTACATGCAGATGACGCAGAGAAATGACGCGAGTTTTGAGATAGCGAACCACCTGACACAGCTCAAAATCACGATCGAGCCTCACGTTTTCTGTCCCGCAGAACGCTTGCGCGCCCCACGCAGCCCTATGCCGATGATAGAACCGGCTCCATGTCAGCCGAGTAGTATGGGCGCTCAGCCGTATTTTGCAGATGAAACCGCTGCACGGTAAGCGGCCCCCGTTTATTAAATTGGTCAAACCCCTGCTGGCTCAACCGGCAATCCAATGCCCGCTCTCGCTGTATACACAACTCACCCCAACAGATAATGATACCCATAGAAAAACAGGAGGGAGTGCGGGGCCACATAGGAACACTTCCCCATTTGAAAAAAGCCATACTGACACTAGGCAACGATATCGGCGATAGATCGGAACAATCCAAAGGGATGGCCCACCGAATTGCATCTAAATACGCAGACCATGGTACAGATACTATCCTAAAACAAGCTGAACAGTGCAGGCAAGAGATTGTCGCAGAGTTCAAGAAGAACGAAGGATACAATGAAATCAAAGTCATTCGAAACAAGCGAGTTGCGCACTTTGACAAGCCCGACGACTGGTCAACCCCTCTCCAATTACAGCAGGATGAGCTTATTCAGGTGGCGCGTTTAGTGGTTAGGAAAGTGGAAGTTTTACGTAGGGCTTGGGAGTGCACACATAGCGGACCCTTTAACGAGATAGGTCCAAAAGATGATGCTATTCAATTTTGGAAAAACCTAACTTGGGGGTTAGAGAGCAGGAAATGACCAGAAAATTCGCGTACGTCGTCTACAAGATCACCTTTCCCAACGGAAAAATTTACATCGGCAAGGACATTGGAAGAGATGGCCATACGATCCGATATTTTGGCAGTTGGAACCACACCCGCGTTGAAGCGGACTTCACAAAAGAAGAGCTCCAAGACTTTACCATCCGCAGAGAAATCTTGTTCGAAGGAACTGACAAGGTTGAGGTTGGGCTTAGAGAGATGGCCTTGATAGTAGAGCAAGGGGCCAACGATCCAGAACGTGGCTATAATACAGTGCCTAAGTTCAGATCCACCAAAGCGACTACTTGAGTACCGTCACTGGGCATAGAGATCCGAACTGTTCCAGAATGCACCGGGGGATCAAGTGGGGGGATCAAACACCTTGAAACAAAACATTATTTAAATAAAAATAACAATTTGGATGGGTGAAATGGCGGAGACTCAGTCCTCCTTAATATTCCAGTTTTACATTGATAATAATATATAATTTCTATATACGAAAAATTAGTACCACAATAAATACCACTCAAAACCATAAAGATTATAGAGCTGACCGCTTTCGGTCAGGATGCATCTTATTCGTCTGGCTGGCTGGAAAAATCAGTATTGATGAACCCATTCGATGCTAAAAGCGCATGATAGAGAGTTCTTTTCCATCCGTTAATCGGTAAACTAGTATCGGTCGAAACGACAGATATCTGAGCGGCGTGTTTGTCGCGTGTTGGGCCAGCACAGATCTACACAACTGCGGTTGCCGCGAGGCCGTGCTGACGAAGAACGCCTGATCGCAGATATGATCGAGCTAACGCGCGAGTTCAGCCGATATGGCTACCGCAGGGTAGCGACCTTGCTGAGAGACGCAGGCTGACAAATGAACGACACCCGCAATCCATTCCCACGCCTTCTGGAACAGATATTTCGTCAATGGCTGACCTGTTCGCTCGTTCAAAGCATGAATTGAATGCTCTCTTGATGGTGATTGTCGGCACGGCTGAATTCCCTGATGGACTTCAAGTGTCACTCCATGAGGCCGAATTATGGAAAAGCATTGACGCCAAACCTAAGGTCTAAGCTGCACTGCGGCACGTCTGCTTCAAGCGAATGTCCGCTTCTGGCCGTTCGGTCCTCGCTGTAAACTCAACGGTGCATTGTCTGTTCCGATATCCATTCTTCATACACAACCTGCACGCTATGTCGTTGCGCCACAGCGTCGGAGATACGCTTTACGTTTGGAAACTCTTGTGTCGATGGCTGCCCTCGCGAGGGCTTGAGCCAGGTAGTTAACATAAATAGATATATGTCCGCAGCGCTGAAACGATCACCAATCACCC
The DNA here is from genome assembly GCF_039977885.1 of Sulfitobacter sp. Lineage (GTDB taxonomy): Bacteria > Pseudomonadota > Alphaproteobacteria > Rhodobacterales > Rhodobacteraceae > Sulfitobacter. The sequence continues at coordinate 846 of NZ_JBDWCI010000003.1, read as the reverse complement.
ATTTATTGGTTCCAATCTGATCGTCAATAACCTTCCATGTCTCGCGTAAACGTCGAAGACCACGGCGTTGCGCACTCGCTTCTGTCGCAGGCGTGTCAGCAAAGCGATCTGGGTAGTAATCAAGCTGGAACGCATTTTGCACAGCATTAGAGAAATAGACCAATGTTTGAAGAAATAATCCGCGCTCGGGTTCATTAACCGTAGGTGCAAGTTTCGCTTCAGGATGACGATCGCAAAGGAATATCGCTATCGCAGCGCACTCGTACATCGCGCTCTCATCCCAAATGAGAACCGGTATCCAGCCGTTCGGATTTAATGCCAGTTGACCTTGCGGCCGGGGTTTGTCCGTATCTGTGCTGGTTGGGAGGAGTTCGTAATCGACTCCAATCTCTTCAAGAATGACCCTGACACCCAATGATGCACTTGCTGGCGCGTAGTACAGTTTGTAGCTCATGTAGCATTACTCCCCGCGTTGAACTGGTACTTTGTAGCGGATTGCCGTCATCCCCACCATTGAAGATGCGGCACGATGGACGAATGGCAGGTTTGGCGATCAGCAAAGGCGGCGACGGGATAATCGCTAAATGTCTCCTGTGGGCCGGAAGCGTCGGTGGGGATCCTCGACACGAAGGGCGAATTCTGTTGAAAAACTCTTGTTGATTTGAAGAGCTTTGACTGATTCAATTCCCCTATAAAAGCGGGGGATCTGACGATGATGGGACCAAAGCAGGAGGCACAGGCGGCGCTGTTTTATGAGTTCTCGTTGGAAGATCATGTTCCACAAGACCACCTTTTGCGTTCGATAGACCGGTTCGTCGATCTGAGCGACATCCGCCAGTACCTCTC
>NZ_JBDWCI010000002.1:0-22507 GCF_039977885.1 Sulfitobacter sp. | reverse complement strand
GTCAATCTGGTCATAGGCTTTGAAGTCACCGAAGTACTTCGTGATCGCCGCTGTCAGTGTCGTTTTACCGTGGTCAACGTGGCCAATTGTGCCGATGTTGACGTGTGGTTTGGTACGTTCAAACTTTTCCTTTGCCATGGTGTTGGCTCCTTAATTTCAATTCTATGAGGGCGGGTCCGCTGATCAGCGGACCCGATTGATTTACGCGAACTTGGCTTGGATCTCGTCCGAGATGTTCTGTGGCACACCTTCGTAGTGGTCGAACTGCATGGTAAAGTTCGCACGACCAGAAGACATGGAGCGCAGTGTGTTGATGTAGCCGAACATGTTGGCCAGTGGCACAAATGCGTCAATGGCAATCGCGTTACCGCGTGTGTCCTGACCCTGTACCTGACCGCGACGTGAAGTCAGATCGCCGATGATACCGCCTGTGTATTCTTCAGGTGTGATCACTTCGACTTTCATGATTGGCTCAAGCATTTTCGCGCCCGCTTTTTTCATGCCTTCGCGCATACCCATACGAGCAGCGATTTCGAATGCAAGAACGGAGGAGTCAACGTCGTGGAACTTACCGTCGATCAAGGCAACCTTGAAGTCGATGACGGGGAAGCCCGCGAGAGGACCGCTATCCATAACGGATTGAATGCCTTTTTCAACGCCCGGGATGTATTCCTTTGGAACAGCACCACCAACGATGCGGCTTTCAAAGGAGTAACCTTCGCCTGGCTCGGTTGGCATCAGGATCATTTTCACTTCAGCAAACTGACCGGAACCGCCGGACTGTTTCTTGTGCGTGTAAGTGATTTCTGCTTCGCGTGAGATGGTCTCACGGTAGGCAACCTGAGGCGCACCAATGTTCGCTTCAACTTTGAATTCGCGCTTCAGACGGTCCACGAGGATGTCGAGGTGAAGTTCACCCATACCCTTCATGATGGTCTGACCGGATTCCAGATCAGTCTCAACGCGGAAGGATGGATCCTCTGCCGCAAGACGCTGGAGGCCAATGCCCATTTTCTCTTGGTCAGCCTTGGTTTTAGGCTCAACCGCGATCTCGATAACCGGATCAGGGAAGGTCATTGTTTCCAGAACCACAGGATCGTTGACGGCGCAAAGCGTGTCACCTGTTGTGGTGTCTTTCAGACCGGCAAGCGCGATGATGTCACCCGCGAATGCTTCGGTGATTTCTTCACGGTCGATGGCGTGCATCATCATCATACGGCCAACACGTTCTTTACGGCCTTTGGTGGAGTTCAAAAGCGTGTCGCCTTTGTTCAGAACACCAGAGTAGATACGTGTGAACGTGAGCGAGCCAACAAAGGGGTCGTTCATGATTTTGAAGGCAAGGCCAGAGAACGCCATCGCATCATCCGCACGGCGCGGGATGTCACGTGTTTCTGTTTCGTCGCCTGGCTTAAAGCCCATGTAGTCAACAACGTCGAGCGGGCTCGGCAGATAGTCGACAACAGCGTTGAGAAGCGGCTGAACGCCTTTGTTTTTGAACGCGGAACCGCCTAGGACGGGAACGAAGGACAAGGACAAGCAACCTTTGCGGATCAGCGTGCGCAGCGTATCGACATCTGGCTCGGCGCCATCCATCAAATACGCTTCCATTGCGTCATCGTCCATTTCAACAGCAGCTTCGATCAGCTTGCCACGCCATTCTTTGGCCATGTCCTGAAGATCGTCACGGATTGGGCGTTTCTGCCATGTGGCACCAAGGTCTTCACCCTCATAGACCCACTCTTCCATGGTCACGAGGTCAACCAGACCTTCCAGCTCGGTCTCGGCACCGATTGGCACACCGATTGGAACGGCTGTCGCGCCGGTACGCTCTTCGATCTGTGAAACACAGTTGAAGAAGTCCGCGCCGATTTTGTCCATTTTGTTTACGAAAACAATACGTGGAACTTTGTAGCGGTCGGCCTGACGCCAAACAGTTTCGGTCTGGGGCTCAACACCGGCGTTACCGTCAAGAACAGTAACCGCGCCATCGAGAACGGCCAAGGAACGTTCAACTTCGATTGTGAAGTCAACGTGACCTGGTGTGTCGATGATGTTCATGCGGTGCTTGGGGGAATCAGGTTTCAGGCCGTCTTCGGTGCGTTCCCAGAATGTCGTTGTCGCAGCGGAAGTAATTGTAATACCCCGTTCCTGCTCCTGCTCCATCCAGTCCATTGTCGCCGCACCATCGTGCACTTCGCCGATGTTATGCTCTTTACCAGTATAGTACAGGATACGTTCGGAACATGTGGTTTTACCGGCGTCGATGTGCGCGATGATACCAAAGTTACGATACAGTTCGAGGGGATAGTCGCGTGCCATTTGAAAGCTTCCTCAGGAATATGCTTTTAATAGGGTCCGGGGCCACGCGTATCGCGCCCCCGGTCTTAAGTGCTTACCAGCGGTAGTGGCTGAATGCTTTGTTCGCGTCGGCCATTTTATGCGTATCTTCACGCTTTTTAACGGCTGTACCACGGGACTGGACTGCGTCCATCAGCTCGCCTGCAAGGCGCTCTTCCATGGTGTTTTCGTTGCGCGAACGGGCCGCTTTGATCAACCAGCGGATCGCGAGGGCCTGACGACGCTCGGGGCGCACTTCAACAGGAACCTGATAGGTCGCACCACCAACGCGGCGCGAACGCACTTCGACGGAAGGCTGGATGTTTTCGAGCGCTTCGTGGAACACTTCCACTGGCGCGCGTTTGATTTTGGATTCAACGCGGTCGAATGCATTGTAAACAATCCGTTCAGCAACGGCTTTTTTGCCGTCGATCATCAGGTTGTTCATGAACTTAGTCAGGATCAGATCGCCATATTTAGCGTCTGGGAGTACTTCGCGTTTTTCAGCGGCGTGGCGGCGTGACATCTTATTGTCTTCCTCTTGGCGGGGTGCCCCGCAATGCAGGGCATAGTGTCAGATAGAGGTCGGGAAACCCGACCAAAGGCGGGCTTATTTAGGACGCTTGGCACCGTATTTGGAACGACGCTGCTTACGATCTTTAACGCCTTGCGTATCGAGAACACCGCGCAGGATGTGGTAACGCACACCTGGAAGGTCTTTTACACGACCGCCACGGATCAGAACCACAGAGTGCTCCTGAAGGTTGTGGCTTTCACCCGGGATGTAGGAGATGACTTCGAAACCGTTGGTCAGGCGAACCTTCGCAACTTTACGCATAGCGGAGTTCGGTTTCTTAGGTGTGGTTGTGTAAACGCGCGTACAGACGCCACGCTTCTGCGGGCATTCCTGCAGGTGCATGGATTTGGAGTATTTGCGTTTTGGCTGGCGCGGTTTGCGGATCAGCTGCTGAATCGTTGGCATTCCGGTTTTATCCCCGTGTTGCTGTCTTGTTTGCAGACGCCACTGGCCTCTGCGGTGAATAGTCTGCGGTCGACGTCCCGACCGCGCTAGCGTTGGCAAGTGGTGCAAAGCAATATGGCCGCATCGCTTCCGTACCGAGGTAAGCGAGGCGGCTATGCTACAGAGGATCGGGCCAATAAAGGCGGCCTGGATCGTGACCACATGCGGTTATGATAAGCGCAAAAGGGGCGACCCCCCTGTACGAGATATCAGGCGTATACGGAGAGTCGGCCAACGTGTCAACAGCCGTAGGTTTCAAGGGGCTTTCCCTTGCCTCCCCTTGCCAAATTCCCACTGCTTCTAGCATAGTCCGTAAAAACATTAAGGGGCCAATACCATGCAAGTGATCGGGCTATGCCGGTTCTCCTATCCCGCGATCGGCGGGTTTCAGGTCGAGCATGAGACAATAGAAGACCGTATCGCTTATCTTTATGGCCAGGCGCGACTGGAAGAGCGTTTCCAGTTGATGGAAACTGTGGCCCTTCCCTGTATCAAGGGACAGTCCGATCAAGATTTTGATCTGATCATTGTCATCGGAGATCAATTACCAAAGATCCATCGCGAGCGGCTCCATGACATCACCGCGGACATTCCCCAGATCCGAATTGTCGAACAGCCTCCCCGCCCCCAGCGCGAAGTGATGAAACAAATCCTCAACAAAGCGCGCAAGGATCCGTCCAAGCCCTGCCTGCAGTTCCGGCATGACGATGATGATGCTTTTGCGGTCGATTTCATCGAACGACTGCGCGCCGCATCCCGCGATGCAGAGCGGCTTACGGCACAGCATAAGGCTGTTAACTTTGACTGGAACAAGGGGATTGTCGCAGAGTTTGGTGCGAACGGCATTGCCTCAACGGAAATTTTTCGCCAACTCTACCCTGCTGCAATGGGCATGCAAATTCGGGGCAATTGCCACCTGACAATCATGAACTTTGCCCATGAAAAAATCGCGAGATTTATGCCTGTAGTCAGCTATGCCGATCCGCAGATGTTTGTACGCAGTCATAACTCCAGCAATGACAGCCGCCAAAAGACCGTAAAAAAAGTACCTGTTCAGCCCGCAACCCACGATCAAGCCCAAATGTTCAAGGACCGCTTTTCCATCGATATAGATCATGTCAGCCGTGTCTTTGGAGGGAAGTGAAATGCGGACAGTTGGAATTTGCCGGTTCTCTTATGCAGGCAAAGGCGGATTTAAGGTTGGGCATGCTGACCATGCCGCGCTTGAGGCGTTTCTATATGGTGAGGCCCGCATGGAGGAGCGGTTTTGCCTATTCGAAGCGATCACATTGCCCTGTGTGGCAGCCCAGACCGATCCTGACTTCACTTTCCTCATAGTTACCGGAACCGGCCTACCCGCGCCCTATCTTGAACGGCTGCGCGGCCTCACGGCGGCGATCCCGCAATGTCGGATTGTCCAGTACCCGCCCCGCCCACATAGGCGCGTGATGAAAAACGCGATCAACGATTGGCGCGGCCCCCCTGATACGCCTTGCTTGCAATTCCGCCTTGATGATGATGGCGCCATGGCCGTCAGCTTTGTCGAGCGGTTCAAGCAGGCCGCCAAAGACCTCGCCGCAATCACCGCACGGCACAGTTCGGTCGCGATCGATTTCAATCAGGGCTATGTGTTCACCGCAGGTGCTGAAGGGGTCAAGCTCTGGGCCTATCACTACCCTTATTCAGCGATTGCCTTGGGAATGGTCGTGCAGGCCGGCAGCGACGACACCATCATGAGCCATGGGCACCAGAACCTATGGAAAACCATGCCTACGCTCACACTTACGGGCGACGACATGATGATGCGCGGACATAATGACTTTAACGACAGCCGCCTGAAAGGTAAGAAAAACGTCTTTGACTATCAATCAATGGATACAGAACAGGCTGCCCATATTCGCAACACCTTTGGCATTGATGACGCTCACGTGCGTGCGGTCTTCTCACGTCCGTGACAACCTACGCTCACGGTGGAATGAAAATCCTATCACCAATGCCAAAGCGTCACACCTAGGGTAGCAGCAAGCGCCTCCTACATCGCACAATCCCGCAGATTCAGTGTCGCCAAAGTACCGCGCACAAAGATCAGCAGGGACAAAGGCAGCGCCCCGTTTACTGTGCTTCAACAAAGATCGTCGACGACAAACCCGCTCATTGAAAGCATCATCAGCGCTGGGGGACAGCTGGCTCATTCCTCAGTGATGCGCTCACAGCGCCCCCCCCCTCTGAGCCGATCTGCACCGTGCCAACGCAGCAAACCTATGGTGCAAAAACGAAAAGCCCCCGCAACCATCCAAGGCTGCGGGGGCTTTTTTATTCTAGTGACAAGGCGCGGTATTAATCGCGGCTTTCCTCGTCAAAGCCCGTTGTGTTGGAGAACACGTCACCACCGACAACATCTTCGGCAGGTGCCGCCGGTGCTGCGAGAGCTGCTGCTTTCTCCGCCTCGATACGGCGCGCTTCAATGACGACATTGTCGCGGTCGCTGGCCACACGGCGCATCTGTTGGGTTGCCCCGCCAGTACCCGCCGGGATCAGGCGGCCCACGATGACGTTCTCTTTGAGGCCGACCAGTTTGTCGCGCTTGCCCTGTACCGATGCTTCGGTAAGAACCCGCGTGGTTTCCTGGAAGGAGGCCGCCGAGATGAAGCTGCGCGTTTGCAGCGACGCCTTGGTGATCCCCAAGAGGATCGGTTCGCCTTTGGCAAGACGGCCACCCTTTTTCAGGGCTTTCTCGTTGGCCGTATCGAACTCAAGCTTGTCGACATGTTCGCCTTTGAGCAGCGTGGTATCACCAGATTCCTGGATTTCCCACTTTTGCAACATCTGACGCACGATCACTTCGATATGTTTATCGTTAATCTTCACACCTTGAAGACGGTAAACATCCTGAACTTCTGCGATCATGTAATCAGCCAAAGCTTCGACGCCCATAATGGCAAGAATATCATGCGGCGCTGGGTTGCCGTCCATGATGTAATCACCCTTCTGGACAAAGTCGCCTTCGGCCACAGGGATGTGCTTGCCCTTCGGCACCATGTACTCGACCTTGAACTCTGGATCTTCGGAGCTCTCGATCGCGATGCGACGCTTGTTTTTGTAGTCTTTGCCGTAGCGCACATAACCGTCGATTTCCGCGATGATGGCGTGATCTTTGGGGCGACGTGCCTCAAAGAGTTCGGCCACACGTGGCAGACCACCGGTAATATCCTTAGTCTTGGCACCTTCACGCGGGATACGCGCAATGATGTCACCTGCCTGAACTTGGGTCTGGTCTTCGATGGACAGAACCGCATCCACGGACATTGGATAGGTGATCGGGTTGCCGGCAGCGTTGCGCACAGGCTCGCCATCTTCACCAACCAGAATGATTTCCGGCTTCAGCTCGTTGCCTTTGGCAGCAGAACGCCAGTCGATGACGATCTTCTGGGTCATGCCTGTCGCATCATCGGTGTCATCTCTGACAGAAATGCCCGAGATAAGATCGACGTGTTTCGCAGTCGCGGCAGCTTCGGCAATGATCGGCAGCGTGTAGGGGTCCCATTCGTACAGTTTGTCGCCGCGTGCCACTTCCTGGCCCTCTTTGACAAACAGCTTGGTACCGTAACCCACTTTGTGGCTCGCGCGCTCATCACCGTTCTCGTCGATGATCAGCAACTTCATGTTACGACCCATGACCATGGTTTCATCCGACGAGTTTTGCAGCGTGTTGCTGTTCTCGAATTGGATTTTACCCTCTTGGCCGGCTTCCTGGAACGACTGCTGACCACCCTGCGCAACACCACCAATGTGGAAGGTACGCATTGTAAGCTGTGTACCCGGTTCACCAATGGACTGCGCCGCGATGATGCCGACCGCCTCACCTTGGTTCACCAATGTACCACGTGCAAGGTCGCGACCGTAACACTGGGCGCAAACGCCTTCTTCAGCTTCACAGGTCAGCGGCGAGCGGATGCGCGCAGAGGCAACAGCCGCTTCGTCGATCGTATCTGCCATACGCTCGTCCACCAGCGTGCCAGCCGCAGCCAGCACTTCGTCTGTACCCGGACGCATGATGTCCTCGGCCAAGACACGACCCAGCAGACGCTCTGCCAGCGAGGAAACAACCTCACCGTCGTTCACCGCAGCAGTCGCAGTGATCGCTACGTCAGTGCCACAATCATGCATGCGCACGATACAGTCCTGAGCAACGTCCACCAGACGGCGTGTGAGGTAACCGGAGTTCGCAGTCTTCAAAGCCGTATCCGACAGACCCTTACGGGCACCGTGGGTAGAGTTGAAGTACTCAAGAACGGTCAGACCTTCTTTAAAGTTCGAGATGATCGGTGTCTCGATGATGTCGCCGTTCGGCTTGGCCATCAGGCCGCGCATCCCGCCGAGCTGTTTCATCTGCGTGACCGAGCCACGCGCACCGGAGTGCGCCATCATATACACGGAGTTCGGCTCATTCTCGGAACCGTTCTCGGCGTAAGTGGTGTCAGAGATCGCACCCATCATCGCGTCGGTGACTTTGTCGTTACACTTCGACCATGCATCAACAACTTTGTTGTACTTTTCACCCTGAGTGATCAGGCCGTCCATGTACTGTTGTTCAAAGTCTTTAACCTGCTCACGCGTGTCTTCAACCAGTGGCCATTTGGTGTCCGGGATCAACATGTCGTCTTTACCAAACGAAATGCCCGCCTTGAACGCCTGACGGAAGCCCATGGTCATGATCTGGTCACAGAAAATAACGGACTCTTTCTGGCCGCAATAACGGTAGACCGTATCGATGACCTGCTGCACTTCTTTCTTACGCAGCAAACGGTTGACCAAGTCAAACGGCGCTTTTGCGTTCAGTGGCAGCAGTGCACCAAGCATAACCCGACCAGGTGTGGTGTCGAACCGCACGTCAATCTCGTTGCCTTCGGCGTCAATCTGTTTGATGCGGGCTTTGATTTTAGCGTGAAGATGTACTTCGCCCGCGTCCAACGCGTGCTGTACCTCGTCCACATTGCCAAAGACCTTGCCTTCACCAACCATGCCGTCACGTTCAAGGGTCACATAGTAGAGACCCAAGATCATATCCTGTGACGGAACAATGATCGGTGCACCGTTTGCAGGTGACAGAACGTTGTTCGTGGACATCATCAGAACGCGCGCTTCCAGCTGCGCTTCGAGCGAGAGCGGCACGTGAACAGCCATTTGGTCGCCGTCAAAGTCAGCGTTAAAGGCCGAACAAACCAGCGGGTGCAGCTGGATGGCTTTACCTTCAATCAGTACGGGCTCAAACGCCTGAATACCAAGACGGTGCAATGTAGGCGCACGGTTCAGCATGACGGGGTGTTCGCGGATAACTTCGTCCAAGATATCCCAAACTTCGGGACGCTCTTTTTCCACCAGTTTCTTGGCTTGTTTCACGGTCGAGGACAGACCTTTGGCCTCAAGACGGGAATAGATGAAGGGTTTGAACAGCTCGAGCGCCATCTTCTTGGGCAAGCCACATTGATGCAGCTTCAGCTCAGGACCGGTCACAATCACCGAACGGCCAGAGAAGTCGACGCGCTTACCCAAAAGGTTTTGACGGAAGCGACCTTGCTTACCTTTCAGCATGTCAGACAGCGACTTCAGCGGGCGCTTGTTGGCGCCCGTGATCACGCGGCCACGACGGCCGTTGTCGAACAGCGCATCAACAGATTCCTGCAACATCCGCTTTTCGTTACGCACGATGATATCAGGCGCGCGCAGTTCAATCAGACGCTTTAGACGGTTGTTCCGGTTGATCACGCGGCGATACAGATCGTTGAGGTCAGATGTCGCAAAGCGGCCACCATCCAGCGGCACCAACGGGCGCAGCTCTGGCGGGATTACTGGGATCACGGTCATGATCATCCACTCGGGACGGTTGCCGGATTCAAGGAAGCTCTCAACGACCTTCAGGCGTTTGATGATCTTCTTTGGCTTCAGCTCGCCTGTGGCTTCTTTCAGCTCTTCGCGCAGCTGGTCGGCCTCGGCTTCGAGGTCGATCGCGGCCAGCATTTCGCGGATCGCTTCGGCACCGATGTTGGCGGTGAACGCGTCCATGCCGTAAGCGTCTTGCGCGTCCATATACTCTTCTTCGGTCATCATCTGACCGTAGGTGAGGTCCGTCAGGCCCGGCTCGATAACAACATAGTTTTCGAAATACAGAACACGTTCCAGATCGCGCAGTGTCATGTCCAGCATCAGGCCGATGCGGGATGGCAGCGATTTTAGAAACCAGATGTGCGCAACTGGCGAAGCCAGTTCGATGTGACCCATACGTTCGCGACGCACTTTTTGCAGGGTAACTTCAACACCACATTTTTCGCAGACAACGCCGCGATATTTCATGCGTTTGTATTTACCACACAGGCATTCATAATCTTTGATCGGGCCAAAGATACGTGCACAGAACAGGCCGTCACGCTCGGGCTTGAACGTACGGTAGTTGATGGTTTCGGGTTTCTTGATCTCACCGAAAGACCACGAGAGGATACGCTCTGGGGATGCCAGAGAAACCTTGATCTCGTCGAATGTCTTTGCGGGAGCAACCGGGTTAAACGGGTTGTTTGTCAGTTCCTGGTTCATTTTCAATCCTTAGATTTTGTCTTTGAAAGCGGGGGAGAGAAGCAGGCGCGCACCGCCGGGGTGCGCGCGCAAATGCTTACTCTTCATCCTCCGCATCCAGGAGTTCCATGTTCAGGCCGAGGCCACGGACTTCTTTGACAAGAACGTTGAACGACTCTGGGATACCAGCTTCGAAGTTGTCCTCGCCTTTGACGATGCTTTCATAGACCTTCGTACGGCCCGCAACGTCATCCGATTTCACGGTCAGCATTTCCTGCAAGGTGTATGCAGCGCCGTAAGCTTCAAGTGCCCAGACCTCCATCTCACCAAAGCGCTGACCACCGAACTGTGCTTTACCGCCCAATGGCTGCTGGGTAACCAGCGAGTATGGTCCGGTAGAACGCGCGTGGATTTTATCGTCCACAAGGTGGTGCAGTTTGAGCAGGTATTTCACGCCAACAGTTACCTTACGGCTGAACTGTTCGCCTGTACGACCATCAAAGAGGACCGACTGGCCGGATGTGTCGAAACCTGCACGTGCAAGGCTATCGTTCACATCGGCTTCCTTCGCACCGTCAAAGACAGGCGTTGCGATCGGCACACCACGGCTGACGTTGCCCGCAGATTCCAGCAGATCATCCTCGCTCATGCCGGCGATGCCTTCTTCGTAGACATCATCGCCATAGGCCAGTTTCATTGCTTCACGCACAGGAGTCATGTCGCCAGAGCGCTTATATTCCTGCAGCGCCTCGTCCACATTGATGCCCAGACCGCGTGCAGCCCAGCCCATATGTGTCTCGAGGATCTGACCAACGTTCATACGCGATGGAACACCAAGCGGGTTCAGACAGAAATCAACCGGCGTACCGTCTGCGAGGAACGGCATGTCCTCCATTGGGACCACTTTGGAGATAACACCTTTGTTCCCGTGACGACCGGCCATTTTATCGCCCGGCTGCAGCTTACGCTTCACCGCCACGAAGACTTTGACCATCTTCATCACACCGGGGGGCAGATCGTCGCCACGGCGTACTTTTTCGACCTTATCCTCAAAACGCGCGTCAAGTGTGCGCTTCTGGATCTCGTACTGTTCATTGAGGGCTTCGACGATTTTCGCATCGTCTTCATCCTCAAGAGCCAGCTGCCACCACTGGCCACGTGTCAGTACTTCGTCGAGCATCTCTTCGGTGATCTGGCTGTTCGGCTTGACGCCTTTCGGGCCTTTGACAGCCACTTTGCCAAGGATCATCTGACGCAGACGCGCAAAGATGTTGCGGTCAAGGATCGCCATCTCGTCGTCACGGTCACGGGCAAGGCGTTCAACCTCTTCCCGCTCGATCTGCAGGGCACGCTCGTCTTTTTCCACGCCGTGGCGGTTAAAGACACGTACTTCTACAACCGTACCAAAGTCACCCGGTTTTACGCGCAGCGAGGTGTCACGCACGTCAGAGGCTTTCTCACCAAAGATGGCGCGCAGGAGTTTCTCCTCCGGCGTCATCGGGCTTTCGCCTTTTGGTGTGATCTTACCAACCAGAATGTCGCCCGGCTCTACGTCTGCACCGATGTAAACGATACCCGCTTCATCGAGGTTGCGCAGTGCTTCTTCACCGACGTTTGGAATATCGCGTGTGATTTCCTCTGGCCCAAGCTTGGTGTCACGGGCGGCGACTTCGAATTCTTCGATGTGGATCGAAGTGAAGACGTCGTCACGCGATACGCGCTCGGAGATCAGGATGGAGTCTTCGTAGTTGTAGCCGTTCCAAGGCATAAACGCGACGACCACGTTTTTACCAAGAGCGAGCTCACCCATATCAGTGGACGGACCGTCGGCAATAACCTGACCCTTTGTGACCGTGTCACCAACTTTCACCAACGGACGCTGGTTGATGCAGGTGTTCTGGTTCGAGCGTTGGAATTTACGCATGCGGTAGATGTCCACGCCTGCATCGCCCAGCTCGAGGTCTTCTGTCGCGCGGATAACGATACGTGTTGCGTCTACTTGGTCAATCACGCCTGCGCGTTTCGCCATGTAAGCCGCACCGGAGTCGCGTGCCACAACTTCTTCGATACCTGTACCCACCAAAGGCGCTTCGGCCTGCAGCAATGGAACAGCCTGACGTTGCATGTTCGAGCCCATCAAGGCCCTGTTCGCATCGTCATTCTCAAGGAACGGGATCAAGGACGCAGCGACCGAAACCAACTGTTTTGGCGATACGTCAATCAGATCCACATTCGAAGAAGGCGACAGTGTGTAGTCACCTGATTTACGTGTGGAAACCAGATCGTTCACGAACTTCATGTTTTCATCAAGGTTCGCGTTGGCCTGTGCCACTGTGTGACGCATTTCTTCGGTCGCGGACATGTACTGAACTTCGTCAGACACAACACCATTCTCAACCTTACGGTAGGGCGTTTCGATGAAGCCGTATTTGTTCACACGGGCAAAGGTCGCCAGCGAGTTGATCAAACCAATGTTCGGACCTTCCGGTGTCTCAATCGGACACATGCGGCCATAGTGGGTTGGGTGAACGTCACGTACTTCAAAACCGGCACGCTCACGTGTCAGACCACCTGGCCCAAGCGCGGAGAGGCGACGCTTGTGCGTAACCTCGGACAGCGGGTTGGTTTGGTCCATGAACTGCGACAGCTGCGAAGAGCCGAAGAATTCACGTACCGCAGCAGCCGCTGGTTTCGCGTTGATCAGATCCTGAGGCATGACTGTGTCGATCTCGACAGAGGACATACGCTCTTTGATCGCGCGCTCCATGCGGAGCAGACCAACGCGGTACTGGTTTTCCATCAGCTCACCAACGGAACGCACACGACGGTTGCCGAGGTGGTCAATGTCGTCGATGTCGCCGCGGCCGTCGCGCAGGTCAACCAGCGCTTTGATACAGGACACGATATCATCGCGGTCCAGCGTACGCTGTGTGTCTTCTTTTTCCAGCGCCAAACGCATGTTCATTTTCACACGGCCAACCGCGGAAAGGTCATAACGCTCGCTATCAAAGAACAACGTGTCGAACAGGTTGGAAGCCGCTTCAACTGTGGGCGGCTCACCCGGACGCATAACGCGGTAGATATCCATGAGCGCGGTTTCACGGTTCATGTTTTTATCTGCCGCCATGGTGTTACGCATGTAAGGGCCAACATTGACGTTATCGATGTCCAAGAGTGGGATCTCGGTGATACCGGCGTCAATCAGCTCTTTGGCGGTGCCGCCGATGAGCGTGCCGTCTTTGTCGTACTCCAGTGTCAGCTCGTCACCAGCTTCGACATAAATCGCACCGGTTTCTTCGTTGATAATGTCTTTGGAGACAAATTTGCCCGCGATGTGATCAAAAGGCAGAAGCAGGGTGGTCACGTTGCCTTCGTCGATTAATTTCTTAACCGCACGAGGCGTGACTTTCTTACCTGTTTCGAACAGGATCTCGCCGCTTTCGCCGTCTACGATGTCATAGGTCGGACGGGTACCGCGCACGCGCTCAGGGAAGAACGGCGCGATCCAGCCTTTGCCAGCGTCCAGCTTGTAGGTGACTGTGTCGTAATACGCGTCCATGATCGCTTCTTGGTCAAGACCAAGGGAATACAGCAGCGTGGTAACAGGCAACTTACGACGACGGTCAATGCGGCAGAACACGATGTCTTTGGCGTCGAATTCGAAATCGAGCCATGAGCCACGGTAAGGAATGATACGGCAAGCAAACAGCAGCTTACCAGAAGAGTGCGTTTTGCCTTTGTCATGGTCGAAGAACACGCCGGGCGAACGGTGCATCTGGGAAACGATCACGCGCTCGGTGCCGTTTACGACAAACGTACCGTTTGGTGTCATCAAAGGCATATCGCCCATGAACACGTCTTGTTCTTTGATGTCTTTAACCGACTTCGCGCCAGTATCCTCATCGACATCAAACACGATCAAACGCAGCGTTACCTTGAGCGGCGCCGCATAGGTCATGTCACGTTGCTGACATTCCTCAACGTCATACTTGGGCTTTTCAAGCTCGTACTTCACGTACTCAAGAATGGATGTCTCGTTGAAATCCTTGATCGGGAAAACCGACTGGAAAACCCCCTGAATGCCATCACCATCGGTGGGCGTCTCGGCATCGCCGGACTTCAGGAACAGATCATAGGAAGATTTTTGAACCTCGATGAGGTTCGGCATTTCCAGCACTTCGCGGATTTTGCCATAGTATTTACGTAGACGCTTCTGGCCAAGGAAGGTTTGTGCCATGTGTCGTGTCACCTTTCGTGTCTCTTGCCGAATGCGCCATCGCCGGGGCCGCGATGCACACCCATAAGAGCGGTTTAGTCCGGTCTATGCTGGAGCGCGTCCCACCGCACCCCTTCCGACCATTGGACCTCTCCAGAGAGACGCTTAACATCCAAAGCGCCTTTCAAGACAGGTTTGGCTGGACAAGGAATTAACCCCATCCAGCCATTTTTATGTGTGGGTTTCACCCACCCTACGGCGCGTTGCCATGTAGGGTGGGCGTGAACCCACCAGCAGGCTTAGGCCAGCTCGACTTCTGCGCCAGCTGCTTCCAGCTTGCCTTTGATGTCTTCGGCTTCGGCTTTGTCGACGCCTTCTTTGATTTTGCCACCAGCTTCAACGAGGTCTTTGGCTTCTTTCAGGCCAAGACCTGTGATGCCGCGAACTTCTTTGATCACGTTGATTTTGGATGCGCCGGCGTTCTTCAGAACGACGTCAAATTCGGATTTCTCCTCAGCAGCGGCACCGCCGTCTGCAGGGCCCGCCATCATGACTGCGCCACCGGCTGCAGGCTCGATGCCGTACTCGTCTTTGAGGATTGTTTTCAGTTCTTGTGCTTCAAGCAGTGTCAGACCAACAATGTCTTCTGCCAGTTTTTTCAGATCAGCCATGTTTTAGCTCTTTCCGTTAACGATATGTGTGTTCCAACGTGTAGTTTCAACTAACACGCCGATTTGACGATATTGTCGCTTACGCAGCCTTGTCTTCGATCGTAGACAAGATGGATGCGATGTTGCTTGCAGGTGCGCCAATGGCCCCGGCGATGTTCGATGCTGGTGCGCCCAACATACCCGCGATCGTGGAGATAAGCTCCTCGCGCGAAGGCATTTTGGACACGGCTTCTACACCGGCGGCGTCCAACGCGTTCTCACCCATTGCACCACCGAGGATGACAAGCTTGTCATTCTCTTTGGCGAATTCCTGAGCAACCTTAGCCGCAGCCACAGGATCCTCAGAATAGGTCAGAACGGTCATACCCGTCAGAAGGTTAGCAATGCTTGCACATGGCTTGCCCTCAAGGGCGATCTTGGCGAGCCGGTTTTTGGCAACACGCACAGACCCACCCGCAGCGCTTGCACGCGCACGAAGGTCCTGCATTTCAGCAACTGTCAGACCGACGTAGTGGCTAACCACTACAACGCCAGAGCTTTCAAAGATTTGGCCGAGTTCGTCGACCAACTGTTCTTTTTGTGCTCTATCCACAGTTTCTCTCCAAATTATTCGGAGGGGTTTGACCCTCCGAGGCTCGTTTCGCCAGACAACATGTCTGGCATCGGGTCCTTACGGGTCCTTCCCAAGATCATCCGAGAGCAATGCCCCGAAAAATCTATAGTCATTCCCCATCTCAGGCAGGAATTATGAACTGAACTTCCAGCTCACCCGCCATCTCGGACGAAGCGCAAAAAGCGCACGACGAATCGCGCGCTTGGATGCAAGAACGGCAATAGTGGTGTTATGAAGGAATGCCAACAGCAAAACTGTAAAATCCATCACTCAGGCGGCATCCCTCCCACCTAAAGGTTCAAGCTGCACAGTCAAACCGCGAAATCTGCGCAGCGGCGATCCCTCGCCACCGCGCAACCGCCAATCAGGACACCGCCCGCTTCATTGCAGGAACTAACCGCAAAACAGTGGCATCCAGTAACAACACAGCCAGAATCGCCCCGCCCGCCAGCGGGAACATCACACCAAGAGCAACCACAAGCGCCGCAGCACCTTTCCAGAAGGGCATATCATTCGGGCGCGGCGGTGCAGAAAGGCTACCTGCAGCAGCTGGACGCCTCTTCCACCACAAAACCAGACCGGACGCCGAGACAATTATCACAGACAAACAGAACACAGTGTTCACAATCAGATTGATCACGCCCATGTCCCCCTCATGCAGGGCAATTCCGACGGCCATTGCCTTGGCATAGGCTGTGTAATCCGCAAATTGCACATCCGCCAACACGTTGCCCGTATAACGGTCAATGTGCAGCGTTCTGTCCTGTGTCGGCTTGGAGCCGTCATTTGACATGCTGTCATGGCTGACCGTCCAGACACCTGTTTCGCCTTGCGGAAGGTGGATCTGATAACGCCCGTCAAAGTCGAGACCACCAGCAAAGGCCGCGACCTTATCCAGCGTCACAACACCCTGAACGGCGGTAACTCCCTTGAGCGAGCCTGATGCAGGCACAGGGGCTTGCTCGAGCGCCCAAGGCACTTCCTCGGTAGCACCATGGTTCATATCCGCATGGGTTCCATCCGAAAGCGGCGCGCCCCACTTTTCGGCAGGAAATGTGTTCCACGCCTGCACCATTTTGCTCCCCCAGACCCCCGTCCAGCTGAGGCCCGACAGAAGAAACACAATCAGCAACGCAGAAATCCAGAACCCCACAACGCCGTGCAGTGACTTCCAAAAGGCGCGGCCCTTTGCTGCAATCTGGGGCACCAATACCTTGCGCCAGCTGGCCCCACCGCGCGGCCAATGCAGATAAAGCCCGCTTGCCACAAGGACCAAAGCCAGGCTGGCAGCGATCTCGATCATCCAGTCACCGAAAGTACCCAGCAAAAGCGAGCCGTGGACATCATTGGCAAAATCATACCACCCTGTCCGCCATTCAAAGCTGGCCAGCACATCCGCGGAATAAGGGTCCATGACGACACCAGTCGTACCGCCCCCCGCCTCTACCACAAAGACCGCCGCGCGATCCTGCGCAAGAGGTGCAATGTATTGCGTGACCTGCCCATCCGGCACAACGCCCTCGGCAACTGCCTGCAGCCTGCTCACCTCCAGCCGCTCACCGGCAGGCACCACCGCCATTCGGCTCCCGTCGATCCCTGCTCCCCATGAAATCCACAACATGGTCAGCCCGGTAACGGCCAGCACTATCAAAAAGGGGATAACATAAAGGCCAGCATAGAAATGCCACCGCCATGCGATGAAATAGAATTTGTTTACGCGCCCGTCAGGCTGCGCATTGTTCGCTACGTTTGTCATGAAAAGGATCCATACCTTTATTGCCCGCAACATGGCGGACGAATTACGTTGATCTAGTGAAAAATGAGATCAGACGTATGGCGGTGCGCGCGTCAGACGGGCAGGATCGAGCCCTTGTTTCTCGGACAGTGTTTTCGCAACAAAGCGCCATGCCTCGACGCGCGCCGACACAACCGGCATGGCCTGCTTGCAGCCCCGCAAAAGGGCGAAACTATCAGCGATACGGCAGGCTTCGCATTCAACAGTTTGACCATCTTCAGGCAGTTGATCAGTGCCACAAAGATCAAACAAAGACCCACCAGCAGCAACATAAGCGGCCAGTTCGGGCGTCATCTGTGAAGGGATGTTCTTATGCGCAAAACCCATCGTCAGAAACGCAAAGAGCAAAGCAATCAGCGCCAATGGTCGCACAAGGTTTGTTGCAAAAAATGCCATGCCCGAACCCTATTGCCCGTCACCCTGCATGACCAGCCCAAAACAGCGTCGACGGAACCTCCTGTGGTACTGCACAACAAAAAAGGCGTCCCCTAGGGGACGCCTTTTCTATTCGTATCGCGGAGGGCGCTTACTCAGCAGCAGCGTTATCCACGGAAACAGTCACGCCCGGGCCCATTGTGGAGCTCAATGCGATCTTTTTCATGTACGCGCCTTTGGCGCCAGTTGGCTTGGCTTTTGCAACTGCACCAACGAAGGCACGGATGTTTTCAACCAGCTTGGCTTCGTCAAAGGATGCTTTGCCAACACCTGCGTGCACAACACCACCTTTTTCAGCTTTGAACTGAACTTCGCCGCCTTTGGCCGCTTTAACAGCGGCCTCAACGTCCATGGTCACTGTACCAACCTTAGGGTTCGGCATCAGGTTGCGTGGGCCAAGTACCTTACCAAGACGACCAACAATTGGCATCATGTCAGGTGTCGCGATGCAACGATCAAAGTCGATCTTGCCGCCCTGAACGATTTCCATCAGGTCTTCTGCGCCAACAACGTCTGCACCAGCAGCTGTTGCTTCTTCGGCTTTGGGGCCGCGTGCGAATACCGCAACACGAACGTCTTTGCCGGTACCGTTTGGCAGGCCAACAACGCCGCGAACCATTTGGTCTGCGTGGCGGGGATCGATGCCGAGGTTCATGGCGATTTCAACGGTCTCGTCGAACTTGGTGTTCGAGTTGCCTTTGATCAGCGCTACGGCCTCTTCAACAGTCAGGTCAGCTTTGCCGGCGAATGCTTCGCGTGCGGAGCGGATGCGTTTTCCAAGTTTAGCCATTTTACTTAACCTCGATGCCCATGGACTTTGCAGAGCCCAAGATGATTTTCATGGCTTGTTCCACATCGTTTGCGGACAGGTCGACCATTTTTGCTTCGGCGATTTCGCGCAGCTGCTTGGCGGTGATTGTGCCAACAGTTTCGCGTGACGGCGTTTTCGCACCGGAGTTCACCTTGGCCGCTTTTTTCAGGTAGTAGGACGCCGGAGGCGTCTTGATGTCCATTGTGAAGGACTTATCCTGATAGTAGCTGATCACGGTCGGACACGGCGCACCGGGCTCCATGTCTGCTGTTTTCGCGTTGAACGCTTTACAGAATTCCATGATGTTGATGCCGCGCTGACCCAGCGCTGGACCCACAGGTGGGGATGGGTTGGCTTGACCCGCTTTAACTTGCAACTTCATCGTACCGACGAGTTTCTTGGCCATGATGGCTCTCCTTTGTCATCGGCAAGGTCTCCCCTGCCCTACAAGACCTCAACGCGTTGAGGTCCGTTCCTAGCGTGGTCTGGCGTGCTGCGCGCGCGCAACGTACCTCCCACAAACGATTCGCCACGCGGGAACCCCACGGGACGTAAGAACCCGCCTGTTAGGACAGTTTAGCTGCAAGATCAATTTATATCTTTGCCGGCAACGGCTTTGTTGCGATCCAACACTATATAAAACCTATTCACGGCTCGCTTCAAACCAAACCCGCAATGGCAATCGGCACGCCGCCGCGTATCAAAGCCGGCCTGATATTCCCCATCGAAACAAAAAAGCACCGCAGCTTGCGCTGCGATGCCTTTCATTCAATTTATCAGGACCTAGCCGATCAAACTTGTTTGTTCACCTGCGTGAAGTCCAGCTCGACCGGTGTTTCGCGGCCAAAGATAGACACCATAACTTTGAGCTTTTGGTTCTCGTCGTCCACCTGCTCGATCATGCCATCGAAATCTTCGAACGGACCATCGGCCACTTTGACTTTTTCCCCGATCTCAAAGTGAATAAGCGTGCGTGGCGCTTCTTCGCCTTCCTGGACCCGCCCAAGAATCGAAACAACTTCGGCATCGCGCATCGGCATCGGGCGGCCTTGCGGGCCAAGGAACCCTGTGACGCGGTTGATCGAGTTGATCAGGTGATAGCCCTTGTCGGACATTTCCATGCGCACCAGCACATAGCCGGGCATAAAGCGCCGTTCGGTTGTGACTTTCTTACCGCGACGGATCTCGATGACCTCTTCGGTCGGCACCATCACTTCGTCGATCTGGTCTTCCATTTCCTGCTCGGCAACCGTTGTGCGGATCTGCTCTGCAATCTTCTTTTCGAAGTTGGAAAGGACACTGACCGAATACCACCGTTTTGCCATTTGATCTTTCCGTCCTTGTCCTACGCGCCTATGGGCGCTTGCGAATTCCAAAACTTTTCAGAGCAACAGCCCTGCCTGCCCGGTAAAAGGGCGCTCGACTCGAATCATCGTGCGCAGCCTGTCGGGCAGGTTTGCGAACTAGCCCACACGCTATCGAGATTCAAGTGTTTGTGGTGATATTCACGCAAGCGAACTTGCGCAACGCCGCCTGGGCTTCTTAGCCAAACATATTGAGCACGTATTGCAGGCCACTGCGAATAACGACATCAACCAATGCGAAAAATACAGCTGTCAGGGCAGCAAGGATAAAGACCATGACTGTCGTCAGCATCACCTCGCGGCGGGTGGGCCAAACAACCTTTGCCACTTCGGCGCGAACTTGCTGGATAAACTGAAGTGGGTTGGTAGTGGCCATGGATCACATCCTGAATTGTCGTGTTAGCTGCATCTATCCGCTGAGAGCCCGCGTTTCAAGACTGCAATTGGCAGCCGCGTCAGCTACGGGTTTTTGACAGACTGGCCAAGCGTCGATCCACGGCTTCCTCATGCCGCTGATCCGCCATGGCAAGATCGCCAAAATCAGGCAGGTACAAGCCGTCTACGGATCCTTCAGGAAACTTGTCAAGAAACGCATCCCAGCGCATCGCAAAGTCATCAAGTCGCTTGTTGATCACCGCAGCCCGCGTCGGGTTTCGCTTGGCATACCAGCGCCCGGCCTTCATCACACCCTTCCAGAACCCGTCATAGCCAACGATCAAGAAGACCCCGACCAAGACAATCAAAGACAGCAGCACCAAACCGAGCACCAACCACGGATGCATCACGACAAAAACGCCAAGAACCACCAATGCGATATGCGCGGGCTTTGGACGATATGCTTTGATACGCTGGATCCAATCCGACAGCATACCGGATGATTTGGACATCGACGCATGGCTATGGGCAGCAGGGGAAGGCTTTGACACAGGGCGCGCCTGAACCTTGGGCTTGCGACGCAAGGAAATCCTCCGCTTCTTGGGCGCAGCCGCTTCTTGCGAGTCTATTTCGGCACTTTGCAAACGAGGCAGCGCATCGGCCTTTCGGGGCACCCGCTGGCTCGCACGGGGTGCCGCTTTCGGTGCCGGCGCTGCAACAACCGCCTGATCAACCTCAACCTCGGGCGTGGCCTCGTCCATCAGAATTGAACGGATGGCATTCAGCGATTCTGCGTCCAAATCAAAATCTTCGACTGCATTCTTCTGAGGAGATGTCGTTGCATCCAATGTCATCTTTAGCACCTGTCACATTTCAGACCCTGTTCTGAGACCAAAAATTTACGGCAACTTGAGGGAGGCAATGCGCCTAAAATATGTCAATATTTCCATATTAAGAACAATGGACCCTCCCACCCCACTTTGGTGGCCGAACAGATTTCCCCCATAGATATCAGCCCCCAGAGTAGAACCTGTGTCCTGATTCCCCATCGCCCAAATGCATGAAAATTTCGGCACTGAATCGCAAAAATATGCGAAATCGGCAGCCACATCTACAGGGTGGACCCTAGTTATGTTGGTTGAATGTGGCAGGGGCTGAGGGACTCTCTTACATAGCAATCTTAACAGATTGAATACCAAAACTATTTGCTAAAACAATGTGTTAAAATTTAGAACTGTTACGATTTCCTGTTACGAAGGTTTGCGACAATGCCCAAAAGATACAAAGTAGCTAAGCGGTCTGGTACTGATAACTTGCAGCTCCGGTACTATGTGCCCGTTGAGTATCAGGAAGCGTTTGGCAAACGAGAAGTTGTTCGGAGTCTTAAAACGACTGACAGTCGGCTTGCTCATGAGAGAGCCCTTGACGTCGTCAAAGAGCTCGACCGGAAAGTGAAGGCAGCCCAGACATCCAACGTAGAGCCGGATTGCGGGCACTTTTATGAACCGTCTCATGAGAAGATAGAGGCAGCAGCACGAGAGGTCTACGAATCTGAAGTGGAGGCAGACTGGGAGGAGAGAAGTGACCCTGAGCATATGCGCTTAATGGGCCTTGGCGGAAAGATAAGCGCTAAATCATATAAGAGAGAAGCAAAGAAACTGAGACAGGCAGCATCTATGGGAGACTTCAGCGTCGCAGACATTGAGTACTGGTCAGATCACTTCGGATTTCAATTTCCTGCTAACAACGTAAAACGAAATCGTTTTCACAAGTTGTTAGCCTATGCTTACGCAGAAGCCGCAGAGCGCTGGGCCAAGCATGATATGGGCAAACGTGGCGGCAAACCAACAACTCCAGAACTCCGACGCCCGAAGCTGGTTGCAGCGTCACCTCAAGGCGATACAAGGCCACAGAAATCTGATAAAATTCCTGATCCATCCAACAGTCTTGATCAGCCAACGCTAGGCGACTTGTGGGACAGCCACGAGCGACAGAGGGGCGCACGCGTAAAGCCAGCCACTCTAACAGACCGCAAGGTCTCGGTTCGGCTTTTTGCCGACTATCTCGGACAAGGAACGCCTGTCACAAGTATTTCAAAAGAAGATGCCAGAAATTGGCGCGATCTACTGTATAAGCTCCCCACTAACTCCGCCCAGCGCTGAGCTACTCCCTAATTGTTGGACAGTATCTGGCGTAGATTAAGCTACTCTTTGCACCTGCTGATCGGGTTTGGGTTCTGCCATTCGCTGCCAATAGATCACAGCGGGTGGTTTGCCGCCAAGTGCGGAATGCGGGCGGT
>NZ_JBDWCI010000001.1:0-96107 GCF_039977885.1 Sulfitobacter sp. | reverse complement strand
ACCGCCCGCATTCCGCACTTGGCGGCAAACCACCCGCTGTGATCTATTGGCAGCGAATGGCAGAACCCAAACCCGATCAGCAGGTGCAAAGAGTAGCTTAATCTACGCCAGATACTGTCCAACAATTGGGGAGTAGCTCAGTATTGTCTTCGCTGCCGAGGCAAGAGGCGCTTTTCGTTGGGGAAGCAGCAGCATTGCCTGCGCGCGTTAAAATTCGAACACTTCCCAAGCACAAACTGCCAGACTCAAATGATATTTCGTTTGCTGCTGGATGGTCCAGAGAGCTCCAAGAACGGGCGGTTCTGGATGCTATTTCGTTAAGAATGCAAAGTTAATCCAAAGATATGATGCCGGAACTAAGTCAACAAAGGGCGATAATTTGTTCGGCCAAACCGATCACGCGACGCGAGTAAAGATCGCCATGTTTATGCTGATTAGTTTCAGCATAAACATGATTTTCCAAAGGGAACTGCTGAATATGACCGAAGTGCCGTTCGATACTCTCTCCGAAGAAGACAGAAATGAATTGATAGCCTTCCATGGCAAGGCTCAGAAAGTGACCGGCACCGGTGAAGGTTTCTCCGGGGGAGTCGTATTTTTGGGCAACGGCGAGAATGTAAGCCCTCGCAGTATTGCGGCAAAATATCCCAAAAATAAGGTGGGACTCGACGCAAAAGAAAGGGCTCTACGGTTTCTTCGCGAGTTAGAGATGCAAGCAAAGTCCCATTATCATCAGAATGTTCACTGGCCTTTCAAAGTCTGTATGATTTTGGGTGTTCCTGTCGCCTATTTTCGCCGCTGGGAAGGTGACCTTTCATCATACATTGAAGGCGTTTCGCTTGGAGATACAGGCCGTTTAGTGTTGATGATACAGTTAGTTTCAGGTCTATTACATTGTCATGCAAGAGGATTGATCCATCAAGACTTGAAGCCAGAAAACATTTTTGTACGGGACTTAAGCAAGAGCATTAGAGATCTTCCAGCTGCCGATTATTGGTTCCGACCAATGGTTGCAGATTTTGGCAGCGTGAACCTTGCTTCAGAAATCAATGAGTACCGTGGAAGCCGGCCTTACATGGCCCCCGAGCAGTGGAACAAAGAGCCCTTAGATGAAAAGACAAGCTCCTTTGTCGTTGGCATAATATTGCACGAGTTGATGTCGCGTGGAAGGCACCCTGAGGGTACTCATTTTGGCGCTTGGCATCGCGGTGAAAAGCCGATGTTCAATCGGTTGCAAAAAGATACCTACTGGCGGAAATGGCTGAGCCTATCATGCTCGGTGGCTTGCCCTCTCCAGAACCCAAATCTGGCGAAAGTGGTATCCGACTGTCTTCAAATTGACCCCGCGCTGAGACCAAATTTGACCGAGATACAGCATCGCCTGCAATCTATTTTGGCGGGCCTTTCTCACAGGGCATCGTGTCAGTCAGACCTATTCCTTGTGGAAGCAAAGAAAAGTACTTCTCCCAATGATTGGGCCGATCTCAACGAACAATTGGCATCATTGGCTCGAGCTATAGAGAAGACTTATCCATCATCACTCTCATAGTAAGCCTACATCCATTTTGGACCAACCATGATAAGTGAACAGATTTTGAAGCACACCATATCTCCGTAGTGTGGTATGAAGTGTGGTTTTTTTGTGAGTGATTTATATTTTCAGTATTAAATTCAAATACTTGAATTGCCAATAAGGCTTCCTTCGTCTCCGCCATTTCACCTAAGGCGTTGTTTATAAGGTTGTTCACCCTGTGGCACACCTTGCTCTGCGGTATATGATGGACCACAATAACACGCCCCAGAAAATTTACCTAAGATGCGCATCAAGGCCATTTCCGAGAAGCTGGACAGTTACGATCAGGTCTTCGGAGACCGTCTCAGTGTAAAACATTAGACACCTGCAAAGGGCGTGAAGTGCCCTCTACAGGTGCCTATCTGTTTGGGCAACCGCTGCCCATGAGGGTTATGACATAAGCGCCGTCCTTCATTGTGTTTGGGCCCGTTCCCCCCAGAACCCCGATATATAGGCACCTTCACGATCATGGTCGCGTTTGCGCCATGTGGTGCGGACTGCAGATGCCTGCGCACGGTTGCCAGCGAACCACAGGAAAGGTGGGCTTGTCTCGTCTATACTTTTTATAGCATCCTCCGCCATCAGAGGCTTGCGATCGGGCGGGGCAAAGCTGACCTCGACGCCTGAGTGCTTGGGCAACGGATACCGCTGTGCGCAGGGTTTATCGCCATATAGTATAAATCGGCCGGTCAGGTCGGGATTGGCCTTTAGAATACGCGCCACGGCTGGAAATCCGGTCTCGTCGGCAAAGCCGTTGATCGTCTCGGGGATCTTGCAACCGCCGCCACCCGGGCTTGTGATGAGGACGTCAACGCCCGCTGTAGCCCTTTGCGCCCATTGCGTGGCCCGCCCGCCCGCGTGAGCGAAAAGATCGAATGAAAGCGTCCCGTTTGTTTGGTCCACATGGCGGGCAGTATAAACGGGCAAATGCAACCGATCCTCCCCTTCGGGCCATAGGGTGCTGCCGTTGTCACCGACCTGTGGCCACGGCATGGGCCGCCCTTGCGGCGCAATGCCGAGGCGGAAGTGAATAGCATCATCTGAAAACCGCGAAACATCGCCGCGCAGGACCACACGCAGAAACCCGCTATCCATCACCTCGACCGATGCGAATTTCATCGCCCAGATATTCGCCGGCAACTTCGCCACTTGTGCGGCATCATTCCACCTGATGTCCTGTGCCACCAAGGGAAAATCCGCGTTGATCTGATCCACAAGTGAATCCTTGAGAATCTGGACATAATCCGCATGTGGCGCGCGAATTTCGACCCGTGCGCCCGCCCCCGACAGCATAAACTCCACGCTTCCGTAATAGGTATCAATATGCAGACCCGAAGAGCTGTCGCGCAGGATGGTCAGCTCATGTTCTTCGGCGTGCGCCCTTATCATCGGGCGGAGCGATGCAAAGGCCAGTTGAGGCAGATCAGTAGAGGCATGAGTTTCAGACATGAGAAGGTCCTTTTTGTGCGGCGATCCGTGCGATGAAGGGCACAGCAGCCAGCGAAACCGTGCAGGCCAGTGCAAAGAAGATGCCATAGCCGAAATGCTCGGCGATAAAGCCGGCTGCCACGCCTGACACCATGCTGACAGCTGCATCCGCACATTGGAAAAGGGTGAAGTCTACGCCGCCTTGACGCGGGTCAGACCAGCGCATGAACTGGCCATAGAGCGCGACAAAACCAAACGCCATGACCGCAGCGCTGGCTACCATTGCTAGGGGCGCGACAGCAGCCGCGGGCAGGACTGCGTCACCTGCTGATAAAGCCACAAGCGCAAGCAGGCCGGATTGCAATATGACGGCCCCGATCAGAACTGCGCGCGTTCCAAATCGGCGCACAGCGAAGCCGCCAGATACAGCCCCCAGAAACCCAAGCGTCAGCCCGCCTGCCCCGCCAAGGATCCCCAATTGCGCAAGGTCATAGCCCGCATCCAGAAAATAGGGGCCAAACATACCCATAGCGGTCTTTTGGGCCACCACATACAGCGCGGCGATCAACAGGCCTTTGCGCACTTCGGGCCGTTTGAAGGCGGCCTTGAGGCTGGGATGATGCGGACGTGGTACAGCCTGCCTTGCCCGTGCGACCCAGGCAAAAGGAATGCAAAGAACTGCGATGGCCAGAGCCATGCTCCAGACTCCGATGCTCCAGCCTGCCCTATCCACGATGACCAGAAAGACACCCCCGCCAATGGCCGCTCCAAGATAGGCACCACCCACCTGCGCGGCATTGCCCAACCCATAGTGTGTTCCTTCCAACGCGGCGACGGCGTAACCGTCACAGGCTATATCAACCGTAGCAGTCGCAAAGGATGCGATCATAAGCACGCATAGAACAGGCAAGACAGGAAAGGGCCCTATCAGCCCCACCGATACAAGCGCTGCAACAACCACCGCAACGCCGAGCAGAACAATGGGCACAGAACGATCCCGCCCGCCGTCAGGCAGACGGAACTGCTCGACTCTGGGTGCCCAGAGAAACTTTAACGCCCAGGGCAACACCAGAAGAGAGACCAACCCGATACGGTCCAGCGGCAGCTCCTGAGCGCGCAGAACTCCCGGCAGCCCTGTCCATGTCACACCGCCGATCACACTTTGTGCCATGTAAACGCCACCGATCGCACCGATGACGTTCCATGATGTTCGAACGCCCGCCATCAGAACCGGTAAGAGATGCTGGCTGTGCCTGTCCGACCTTCGGTACGGTAGCAATAGCCGGCGCTGCAGGTTTGGTCGGTGTTATCAAAGACGTTTTTGACGTTCACCTGAAGCCCGAGGTTATCAAAACCGATTTCACCAAAATCATAGGCCAATGAAAGATCGCCATAAATTTGTGAATCGTTCTTGAAGGTATTTTCATCATCGCCATAGCTTTCGCCCACAAAGCGCAAACCAGCACCAAGGCCCCAGCCCTTGAGCGCGCCGGCAGTTGGTTCATAGAACGCCCAGATCGATGCCGTGTGCTGCGGCGTTGCAGAAAGCTGGTTACCCTCTGTTCCCGTCGCGCCGCGTTCGATCTCCATATCGAGATACGTGTAGGCAGCAAGCAGACGCACATCATTGCCAAGGTTGAACTGCCCTTCGACCTCGAAACCGCGCGACCGCAGATCATAGGGCACCTGAATTTGGTTCAGGCCGTTGAACACAGTTGCATCAACGGTTTGGAAGACAACGCCGTCTTCTTGTTCGATGTCGAAAATCGACGCCGTGATAAGGCTTTCGGTGCCGGGCAATTGGTACTTTAGGCCGATCTCCTTTTGCAACCCGCGTGTCGGATCGCCCGAGCGACCGCTATCGGGATCGGTATTGCTGTCATAGACAAGCCCGGTAGTAGGCACAAAGCTGCTGGAGAGGTTCGCAAACACCGACAGGTCATTGTTCACAGCATAACTTGTGCCGATACGCCCCGAGAACCCTTCGGCAGAGGAGTCAGAGCCATTGCGCGACGCGTCAAACGTCGTGGTTTCGACCCAGTCGTAGCGCCCACTCACGAAGACTGTCCAAGGCCCGCTTTGCATCTGGTCATGCAAGTAGATGCCGTATTGATCCGTTTCCTGCCCTGACGAAAAGGGCTGAGACAGGGCATCGGTCTGGGCGGCAGAGACATAGCCAACACCCCCGTAATAAGCCTCGTAAGAGGAGTAGCTATAGTCGAAACCCGCGACCAGAGTATGGTCAATTGCCCCTGTTTCCAGCGCGGCCTCGATATTGGTGTCGACGCTCAGGTTTTCGGAATTCTCGAGGTAGTGCCCCCAATACCGGCCAAATTCGCCACCACCTGCATCATAGATCCCGCTGAACTCCAGATCGGCATCGACCTCGGAATACCGGAATTTCTGGCGCAAAATCACGGCATCGGTCAGCTCGTGCTCAACCTCATAGCCGATCCGCCATTGTTCATTGACGAAATCATTATACTCCGGATCACCGATATAAATGTCAGACGCTTCACCGTATGAAGGGTTGTAGTAGGACGCTGTGCCCCCGCGGGTGGATTTGGCATATTCGCCCAACAGGGTAATCGTCGTGCGATCCGTCAACTGATAGGTCAAGGAAGGCGCGATCAGGTCCAGATCGTCGCTGTACCCGTCCAAAGGCGTATCCGCATCGCGCTTCACGCCCGTCAGACGGTAACTTAGACGCCCGTCGCCAACAGGGCCGCTGAAATCCACAGCCAGCTCTTTATGGTCATCGGTTCCCAAAGTGAGCTGGATTTCATTATACGGATCGTCCTTAGGGCGTTTGGACACCACATTGACGATCCCGCCGGAGCCGCTCACCCCGTAGAGCGACGAGGACGGCCCCTTGAGCACTGAAACCGCTTCGAAGCTATAGGGGTGGTTCTGGTACCATGCCGAAGGGCCGTTAACCTGACGCAGCCCGTCGCGGAACAGCCCGTTGTAATAGGCCGAGAACCCCCGCAGATAGATCGCATCATAACGGCTATCGAAACCGAAGTTGGTCACATTGGCACCGGCAGTATAGCCAAGTGCATCCAACAGCGTCCGTGGTTCCTGATCTTCGATCTGGTCTTGGGTAACTGTGCTGATTGACTGGGGAATATCACGGATCGCCGTGTCCACACGGGTGGCTTGCCGACCGCTTTCGGCGACGTACCCGTTTTGCAGCAGCGTATCATCGCTTTCGGCTTCTAGAAAAATAGTACCCAGATCGGCACCGGTAGCATCTTGTGCTTGTGCTTGCAGGGGTGTGGAAATGGCAGAAAGCCCTGCGAGCAGGGCAAGACGAGAAACAGACATGGAAGCCTCCGGCTATGCCTTGGCTAGTTCTCGTTGGCTAGGGCAGTGAATATTTGAGCCGTACCTGACTAATTTAATAAGAATAATCCAGTGCGGCTAATTTCATATTCCAGATTGTGTCATGGCCGCAACAGGTACATCCCCCGCCGCGATTGGGCAGCGCCCGAAACCCGCGGCACCGCCTGGGTTTTGAGGCTCAGTCACTCAACTGTTGATGATGTTTTTTTGTATTGGCTCGGGCCGCCAAAATAGTAAGGCGCGGCGCTTGAGGGGATGCGAGCCTCACATCCTCTCAAAGACACCGCGCCTTTGTTACTTTGCCCTTAGAACAGGGACGGCAACCAAAGAGACACAGCCGGTACGTAAGTCACCAGTATGAGCGCCCCCAGAATGGCCAGATAGAAAGGCCAGATCGACTTCAAAGCTTCTTCGATCTTGATCCGACCGACCGCGCAACCCACAAACAGGCAGGTTCCCACAGGCGGCGTACACAGACCAAGGCCAAGGTTCATCAGCATCATGATCCCGAACTGTGTCGGGTCCATGCCAAGGCCTTTGGCGATCGGCAGGAAGATCGGCGTACAGATCAAAATCAACGCGGCCATGTCCATGATCATACCAAGGATTAGCAGGATAACGTTGATCATCAGCAAGATGATGATCGGGTTATCGGAAATCAGCACCAATGCGTTGCTCAACCTCTCCGGCACTTGGTACAGCGCCAACAGATAGGCAAACGAACTAGCAAAAGCGATCAGGATCATCACCATCGACGTCGTCCGCACAGTGCCCGTGATCGAGACAATGAACGCTTTCCACGTGAGGCTGCGGTAATAGAACGTCGTCAGCAAGATAGCATAGATCGCGCCAAAAGCACCGGATTCCGTGACCGTGAATAGACCGGACAATGTGCCGCCCACAATGATCACCGCCGTCAGAAAACCCGGAATCGCATCAGCAGCAGCGCGGGCGACTGCACCCCAGCCGGGGAACGGCTCTGACGGATAGTTGTGTTTGACCGACATAATGTAGGCCGCAATCGCAAGGCTGACGCACATCAGAATGCCCGGTACCACACCCGCCAGAAACAGGTTCGAAACCGAAATCCCCCCGCCTGCGGCAACGGCAAAGATAATCATGTTGTGGCTGGGCGGAATGACCACGCCTGCGATGGAAGAGGTCACTGTGACGTTCACCGCAAAATCAGGCCGGTAGCCGCGTTCCTTCATCACTGGCACCAGGATAGAGCCCAGCGCCGAGATATCGGCCACAGCAGAACCAGAGATCCCGCCGAACAACATGCTTGAAAAGATGTTCACCATCGCCAAACCACCTTTGAAGTGGCCGACCAGCGCGGTCGCCAACTTCACCAGCCGTTTGGCGATCCCGCCATGCAGCATGATCTCACCGGCGAGGACAAAGAACGGAATAGCGAGCAGGGAGAAAACCGACACACCGGCTGTCGCCCGCTGGAAGGTAATCAGCATCGGGAAGCCTTCATACCAGAAAGCAGAGGCCGCAGCGATGCCCATGGCAAAAGCGACAGGGATACCAATGACGATGCCGCCGCCAAAGACGACCAACAAAATTAACAGGCCCATGGGTTCAGGTCTCCAGCGCTATAGAAGTAGGTGTCCATGACCGATAGGTCAGAATACGGATCACGCCCCGCGTGCCGGCGTGCAGCACAATAAGCGCACCACATAGGGTGATCGCCAAGGTGCGGAAGCTTTCAGGTACGCCGAGCATCGGCAGCAGTGAATCCCAGCCGAATTTCATAAGCTCGGTCCCCGCGAGAAACATCACCGCACCAAAGGCGGCGAGGACAAAATCAATAAACACGATCAGAACTTTTTGCACCGCAAAAGGCATCATGTCACGAAAGAGCGATACACCAAGGTGGGTGTTTGAGCGCACGCCCGCCCCCGCCCCCAGAAACGCAATATAGCAAATAAGCATGAGGGCCAGTTGCTCGACCCACGTCGGCGTCACGTTCAAAACATAGCGGCCAAAAACAAGCCATCCGAATGTAATGATCAGCACGACCAAAGCGATAGATGCTGTAAATATACTGAGCCATTGAACACCGGCGAGTACAGTCTCGCACCGGTCCAGCAGGGCTTTTTGTCTGCTCATTTTTGCCACGCCTTTTGCAGGAAATGTCGTAGGGAGGCCCCTGCCCCAATGTTGAGACAGGGGCCTCCGTTTGGTTTGGCGACTTATTCCGCGTTGCGGATCATATCGACCAATTCCGTCAGGTCAGGGTTTGCCGCGAGGAAGTTCTCGTAGACAGGTGTCATCGCTGCTTGGAACGGTGCTTTGTCGGCAACTGTGTTCACAGTGGTACCACCGGCTTTCACAGTTTCCATCGAAGCTGCTTCGCGCTTCTGCCACAGCTCACGCTGCAAAACGGCGCTTGCGTGACCAGCTTCCTTGACGATTTTCTGCTCTTCTTCGGACAGGCTGTCAAAAGTCTTTTTCGACATGCAAAGGCACTCAGGAATGATCAGGTGCTCGGTCAAGGAGTAGTATTTGGCAACCTCGAAGTGGTTGGTGGATTCGTATGATGGCGGGTTGTTTTCCGCACCGTCCACAACACCCGTCTGGATAGACTGGTAAACTTCGGCGAATGCCATCGGCGTCGCGTTGCCATCCATGGATGCAACCATCTGCACGAACAGATCATTGTTCATCACACGGATTTTCAGACCTTCAACATCGGCAGGCGTGTTGATCGGGCGCACCGAGTTGTAGAAAGAACGCGCGCCGGCGTCATACCAACCCAGCGGCTCAACGCCACGCTCGCGCATACCGACAGAGATCGCTTCACCCACGTCGCCATCCATCAGCTTGTACATGTCGGGGATGGATTTAAAGATGAAGGGCAAGGAAACAACGTTGGCTTCGGGTACGGACGTACCGAATGGCCCAAGGCTGAATTCACCAAAGTCCAGAACGCCAAGGCGCAGCTGCTCAATCGCGTCAGGCTGGCTGCCCAGAACGCCATTGTGGAATGTTTTTGCGGTCAATTCACCGCCTGTGCGCTCTGCTACTTCTGCAGCAAAAGCTTCCATCGCGATGGACACAGGATAGTCCTCGACGTGGATGTTCCAGCCGCGCAATTCCTTTGCGGAAACAGATGTGGCCGCAAGAGCCATACAGCTGCCCATCAGGGCCGCGCGAAGTGTGAATGATTTAGTCATTAGATCCTCCCAGATGCTATTTGTGGTCAGGGGGCGATTTTGGCTCTTCGGCTTGAACCGCCCCTCAACAGGTATACTAGTATTAACACCGACGCTTAAAGTCAATCAAACTGTCGATGGTTTCACGCCCGTTTGTAGCGGGCATGTCGATCAAACAGTGCCGCGGTGCGGTCTGTCCTTTGTTTTGTTAAAGATCATGCCATCCAGCAACTCGCCCAATTCCGGACGCACAGCCGGGCCGTTCGAGATTGCAACGATGATCTGGCTGCCATCCGAGCGCATAACGAATGTGCCCGGCTCGGCAAAATTGCCATCCGCTTCATCAGGGGACAGCGGTTCGGTCACATAAACGCCCAGCGTTGCCATTTGATCTTCGGTCAGGCCATAGCCCAGATCGAAGCCCCAACCGAACTCATCCACATCTGCCTGCGCCTTTTCACGCGAATCAGCAGATACAACGACAACATCAAAACCTGCCTCGGCCCAATCGCCGCGCATATCGTTCAGGATGTTGAGATATTTCTTACACCGCGGGCAATGCTTGCCACGGTAGACTACCAGCAATGTCCAATTATCCTTTGGCCCCCCGACGGTGATCTCTCCGCCTTTGACATTCGGAAAGGTCATCGGGCTCAGGATACTTCCAGGAATTGGTTTAGGTGTTGGCATTTAGGTCTCCAGTACAGTTGGATGCGAAACATATATTACGTAGCCCAAAGCTACGCTACTAGCATACCAGATACATATCCAGTATGAATTGCAAGAGCGCGCCGTGTTAGCGCCAACGCTTTACCTACCTAATTGATGACAGGAAAAACCGATGCTCACCTTGCGCAGATTAGACAATGCAGATGCTGCCCGCATGATCAATGGGGCACGCGCCAAAGCCGAAGAAATAGGTGTACCCATGTGCATCGCCATTACCGATGAAAGTTCGAATCTGATGGCATTTCTACGCATGGACGGGGGCAAGGTCCCCAGCAGCACCATCGCAATCGACAAAGCCTATACCGCTGCAGGCACACGCAAATGCACCCACGAGCTGGCCGAACCAAGCATGCCGGGCAATCCGGTTTACGGGCTGACGTCAACTGTCGGTGGCCGGATGGTTGTGATTGCCGGTGGCGTACCCGTCTTTGCAGATGGTGTCGTTATCGGGGCAATCGGTGTCAGCTCTGGCACACCCGCGCAGGATCTAGCGGTCGCAGAGGCGGGCGTGCAGGCGCTTGAGTCCCTTTAACAAGCACCCCAAACAGGTTGCATCGGGGCAGGAAGCGACAACGTCGCCTCCTGCCCCCTGCATATTTAGCTAAACAGCATACCGCCGTTCAGGTCGATGTTGGTGCCGGTGATGAACGCGCTGTCGTCACAGGCCAGAAACAGAACCAGATTCGCAGCATCGACAACATCACCCTGACGCTTGAGCGGCGCATTGGCTTCAAAACCGCGACGGCCCGCATCGGGTGTGTGGATGTTGTGGAAGTCCGTATCAATCATGCCCGGGCACAGGGCGTTGACGCGGATATCTGGACCCAGCTCTTTTGCCAAACCACGTGTCATAGTCATCACCGCACCTTTGGACGTCGCATAAGCCACAGCACCCGGCCCACCACCGTCACGGCCGGCCTGACTTGCGAGGTTCACAATTGCACCGGATTTCATATGCGCAAGGCATGCCTTGGTCATCATAAATGTGCTGGTCAGGTTTAGCGTCATCACTGCATTCCAGTGCTCCAGCTCCATCTCGGCAATTGTCTTGCGCGCGATCAACCCGCCTGCGTTGTTGACCAAAACATCAATGCCACCGAAGGCTTCCATTGTTTTTGCCACCAAACCATCGACGTCGGCCTGATTGTTCAGATCACCCTGAACGGCAATAGCTTTACCGCCCGCAGCTTCGATTTTTGCCACGGTCGCATCAGCACCTGCGGAGCTGGCGAAATAGTTGATCGCAACATTTGCACCTTCTTCAGCCAACTTGACTGCGATTGCGCTACCGATGTCGCGGCCACCGCCGGTGATGATAGCTGTCTTACCCTTAAGTTTCATTGTCGTTCTCCTCGTTGTTTCCTGTTCGGCCTTAACCGGAAGCTACTGTAGGTTCGCGCGCTACCCTCAGGCACCCGCACACCCATCGGTGACCCCACAACAAACCACCACACGCCGATCTGTTGCTATCTGGATTTTCCGGCCTGCCCCCTGCACCATTCACACGACACTATAGGCCCGGATAAGACCCCTAGGTCTGGCACCAGGCATATTTCCTCTCCGTTATGAATAAGGCCTGCGGCAGCAATAACTACATAACTAGAATACTAGTTAAAATTCTGGAATACTAGTCCAAACTTGGTTATAAGCAGGTCGGCAGGCCTGTCTTTCACAGTGCCGCTCCGGTATGCAGGCGTGCGATAATATCTTAATGAAGTGCTTTGGCACCTCTGAAGGTTGCACATTATTCTTGCGACCATTTAACAAGGGGATGACGATATGGAAATTGCGGCCCGACTCACTGAAAGACGGACCAGCGTCGATGAAGTATTCGACTATCTCCATGATCAAATCACCTCGCTGGAACTACTGCCCGGCGACAAGATATCCGAGGCCGATATTGCCGCCCGCTTCGGTATCTCGCGACAACCTGTGCGCGATGCCTTCAGCCGATTGGCTAATCTTGACCTGCTGCTAATCCGCCCACAGCGCGCAACCGAAGTCAGACGGTTTTCAATGCGCGAAATAGAAAAGTCACGCTTTGTTCGGGCCGCTGTCGAAAAAGAAATATTGCGCCGTGCCTCTGCGCTTTGCAGCCCTGAAGGGGCAGCCAAACTGGATGCTGCAATTCTGGAGCAGAACGAGGCACTGGAAAAGCGCGATGTCGACCGGTTCGGCACTTTGGATTACGAATTTCACAAAACCATCTGCGAAATCGCGCAGGCCGATTTTGCCTTTGATGTCATCATGACCGAAAAAGCAAAAGTCGATCGCCTCTGCCGTCTGGCCCTATCCAAGGAACGCCGCCTGCCCGACCTTGTCACCGACCACAAAAAAATCGCAGAAGCCATCAAGGCCCATGATGCGGAAAAGGCCGTGGAAGTCGGTGTATTCCATCTGTCCCGTCTGGATGAAACGATCGAACAGATCACCGAGACCAACGAAAACTACTTTGAAGCCCCGGAGGCTTAGACAATAACCCCACCCGCGCAGTACGTGCCAACGCAGGCGGGGCGAAATTGGTGATCAGGTGTTGAACAAGAAGTGCAGAACATCCCCGTCCTTGACGGTATAGCCTTTACCCTCTGCGCGCATTTTGCCCGCTTCCTTGGCCGGCCCTTCGCCACCAAGGCTTACGAAATCATCATAGGCAATCGTCTCGGCGCGGATGAAACCTTTTTCAAAGTCACCGTGGATGACGCCAGCGGCCTTGGGTGCCGAAGTGCCCTGTTTGATGGTCCATGCACGCGCCTCTTTCGGGCCGACAGTGAAATATGTCTCGAGGTGCAAAAGCTCGTAACCCGCGCGGATCAGGCGGTCCAGACCGGCTTCCTGCAGCCCCATCTCTTCCAGAAACATTTCTGCTTCTTCCGGCTCGAGCTGGCTGATCTCTTCTTCGATCTGGGCCGAGATAATAACAGCCGAGTTGCCTTGCGCCGCGGCCATGGCGGCAACCTTGGCAGAGTGTTCATTGCCTTCAGAAGATTCGGATTCGCCGACATTGCAGACATAAAGAACCGGTTTGGTCGTGAGCAGCTGCAACATGCGCCATGCCTTGGCGTCATCTTCATCTACTTCGACCGTACGCGCAGGTTTGCCGTCTTCGATGGCAGCCTGTGCTGCGGCCAGCAGGCGGTCTTGCTGCACCGCGTCTTTGTCGTTGCCTTTGATCTTGCGCACGAGACCCGCGCGGCGTTTTTCGATGCTTTCCAGATCGGCGAGCATCAACTCGGTGTCGATGGTTTCGGCATCGGCCACAGGATCAACACGGTCCTCGACATGAGTCACGTCATCATCGTCAAAACAGCGCAGCACGTGGGCGATTGCATCCGTTTCCCGGATGTTGGCAAGGAACTGGTTGCCCAGACCTTCGCCTTTGGATGCGCCTTTGACCAAACCCGCGATGTCGACAAAAGTCATACGCGTAGGGATGATGGATTTTGAGCTGGCGATCTCGGCCAGCTTATCAAGCCGCGCATCCGGCACCGCGACTTCGCCCACATTGGGTTCGATCGTACAGAAAGGGAAATTGGCAGCCTGCGCCGCCGCCGTGCGGGTGAGCGCGTTAAAAAGCGTTGACTTGCCTACGTTCGGCAGACCGACGATACCCATTTTAAAACCCATAACAGCATCCCTTTGCAGCGTTTGGGCTGTGTTAGGGCGTCCTAGCGCGCTGTGCAAGGGCGCAAGCAATGAGCTGCCATATAGGCAATTCGAATTCACCAGCACCAATATCAGCAATTCCCTACCGCCTGACGCACCTTGCGCATTGATTTCCCTGCGCAGATTCGGCATTGGAATCTGAACACTTTAAAAAGGCCGCTGTTATGACCCGCATTGACGCCAAATTCGCTGACCTCCAAGCCAAAGGCAAAAAGGCCTTTGTCTCATATGTGATGGCCGGTGATCCGGATTTTGACCGGTCATTGGAAGTCGTGCGAGGCCTACCCGGCGCGGGTGTCGACATCATCGAACTGGGCCTGCCCTTTACCGACCCGATGGCAGACGGCGAAACAATCCAGCTTGCCGGACAACGGGCTCTGGACGGCGGCATGACACTCAACCGCACGCTGGAACTGGCGACCGAGTTCCGCAAAGAAGATGACACAACACCCATCGTGCTGATGGGCTATTATAACCCGATCTATTCCATGGGTGTGGACGCCTTTCTAAAAGCTGCCAAAACAGCCGGAATCGACGGGCTGATCGTTGTGGATCTGCCCCCCGAAGAGGACAGTGAGCTGTGCCTGCCCGCACAGGCGGCCGGCCTCAACTTTATCCGCCTCGCGACCCCTACAACCGACGATCACCGTCTTGAGCGTGTGGCCCAAAACACCTCTGGCTTTGTTTATTATGTCTCGATCACCGGAATCACAGGTGCCGCCGAGGCGGACGCAGGCGATGTTTCTCCGGCTGTGGCGCGTATCAGCAAGGCGACCGGCCTGCCGGTCATCGTGGGCTTTGGTGTCAACACGCCCGAGAAATCCAATGCCATCGCAAAAGTCGCGGACGGTGTGGTTGTAGGCTCGGCCATCGTGAGCCAGATCGCCAAGGGTAAAAGCACCGAAGATATTCTGGCGTTTGTCAAAACGCTTGCTGACGGTGCCCATTCCGCCTGAGCTGGCAGCCCGCCGCGCAGATCCGCGCGCAATATCTACCACTTCCTAGCATATCGGGCATGAATGCCCGCCCAAACCACACCCCGGTTTGCAATTCCGCGTGGCTGAATGCCATCGCGGGATTTTGGCCGTCCAACGCCGTGGAATTCCGCCGTTGATTTGCCCACCGTCAATTGGTAAGAAAAAATTACCAATTAAGATCGGACACCCCTCATGCCCACGATTACCAATATCGACGACCTAAAACGCATACACCGCCGCCGCGTGCCCAAGATGTTCTATGACTATGCCGAAAGCGGCAGCTGGACAGAGCAGACCTTCCGCGAGAATACGTCGGATTTTGATAAAATCCGCCTGCGTCAGCGCGTAGCCGTTGATATGTCAGGCCGTAGCACCCAGAGCGAAATGATCGGTCATAAGGTCACGATGCCTGTGGCGCTTGCGCCTGTGGGCCTCACAGGCATGCAACACGCCGATGGCGAAATCAAAGCCGCCCGCGCGGCCGAAGCCTTTGGCGTCCCCTTCACGCTTTCGACCATGTCCATCAACTCGATCGAGGATGTCGCACAAGCCACCAATAAACCCTTTTGGTTCCAGCTTTATACCATGCGCGACGAGGATTATGTAAATCGCCTGATCGAGCGCGCACGCGCGGCCAAATGCTCGGCCCTTGTGATCACGCTTGATCTGCAAATTCTTGGCCAACGTCACAAGGATATCAAAAACGGCCTCTCCGCCCCGCCAAAACTGACACCTTCCTCCATTGCAAACCTGATGACAAAATGGCGTTGGGGCATAGAGATGCTGCAAACCAAAAACCGCAGCTTTGGCAATATTGTCGGCCATGTTGAAAACATCTCCGACACGGGCGACCTGAGCGCCTGGACCGCCGAGCAGTTCGACCCCTCCCTTGATTGGGGCAAAATCGCCAAGATCAAGGAAAAATGGGGCGGCAAGGTTATCCTCAAAGGCATTCTGGATGCCGAGGATGCGAAAATGGCGCTGCAAGTGGGCGCGGACGCGATCATCGTGAGCAACCACGGCGGACGGCAACTGGACGGTGCGCTCAGCTCGATCCGTATGCTGCCCTCGATCCTTGATGCTGTGGGCGACCAGATTGAGGTTCATCTTGATAGCGGGATCCGCTCGGGTCAGGATGTGCTCAAGGCGATGGCCATGGGCGCGTCAGGCACGTATATCGGGCGCGCGTTCATCTATGGGCTGGGCGCGATGGGTCAGGCCGGTGTTACCCGCGCGCTTGAGGTCATCCACAAGGAGCTGGACACAACCATGGCCCTATGCGGCGAGACGCAGATCGGTAATCTGGGACGTCACAACCTACTGGTTCCCAAAGATTTCGAAGGTGACTGGCAGGACTGATGCTGGTTTTCTCCGACCAAAACCTTGTGATGTTTTCGGTTCCCAAAACCGGAACAACAGCGATGGAGTCGGCCCTGAAACCCTGGGCCGACATCACATTCAACAAGCACCGCAAACACTCTCCGGTTAATCGCTACCGGCGCAAGATCGCCCCCTTCCTGCACACCGCTTTCGGGCTGGAGCCTGAAACGATGGCTGTCATCCGCGCGCCCCTGGACCATCTGCGAAGCTGGTATCGCTACCGCGCAGCAACTTTGGACGTTGATTTTGACGCCTTCGTGCGTGCTGTCATTGCAGCTGACCCTCCTGATTGGGCACGCATTGGCTCCCAGTGGAATTTCCTGACTGATGCTGACGGGCAGCTTGGCGTGACACATCTGTTTGCATATGAATCGCAGCCTATTCTACGCAGTTGGCTTGATGACCGAATGCAGGCCGAGATCGTTTACAAGGTGCGAAATGTCTCGCCTTCGGTGCCGACGCCAATCACAAAACCGACACAGGCCGCATTTGAAGCGCATTACGCCAACGAGATCGCGCTGCACGCCCGCGTCAAGGCACAAGGCGGCCATCTGGTCACAAAGACATAAGCCGTCAACAACACGGCTGATATTTTCTCTTTCCACAAAGGAAAAACCGGTCTATACGCGCGACTTCACGCGGGGATACAGCCTTGGAGGATTCCCGCCCTTAACACATTGGAGAATTATTATGGCCGGAGAGATCCCAGATCTTGAAGTTCAGGAACGCACGGGGACAGGCAAGGGCGCCGCTCGTCAGGCACGCCGCGATGGCTTGGTCCCTGGTATTGTTTTTGGTGGTGACGTTGACCCGCTGCCAATCCAGATGGATTTCAACAAACTGCTGACCATGCTGCGCAAAGGCCGCTTTAAAGCGACTTTGTTCAACCTCAAAGTTGAAGGCCACGATGACGTCCGCGTTATCTGCCGCGACGTTCAGCGCCACGTTGTAAAAGACCTGCCAACGCACGTCGATTTCATGCGCCTGAAGCGTACAACCAAGATCAACCTCTACATCAACGTTGAAGTATCCGGTGAAGAAGAGTGCCCAGGCCTGAAAAAAGGCGGCACGCTGAACCTGGTACGCTCCGAAGTTGAACTGCTGGTGACAGCATCGGATATCCCCGAAAGCATCACAGTAGACATCTCCGAGCTGGAAATTGGCGACAACGCAACCATCTCGAACGTCAAGCTGCCAGAAGGCTGCAAGCCGGTCATCGACCGTGACTTTGTGATCGCTCAGGTTTCCGCACCATCCGGTCTGGCTTCCTCGTCCGATGGCGAAGAAGAAGCGGCCGAAGGTGAAGGCGAAGCAGCAGAAGAATAATCTGCGCTACGCATTGCGAGATATGATTTTAACGGGGCCGCCTTTGGGCGGCCCCGTTTTTCGTTGTGCTGTTGGGGTCGCTGGCTTGCTGGACCCTGCTGCCCTGCCCCTTTATGCTAAGCGCAAGCAGTGGAGAAATAGATGAAACTGATCGTAGGTCTTGGCAATCCGGGGGCGAAATACGCCCGCAACCGGCATAACATCGGCTTTATGGCGGTGGAACAGATGGCAGCCGATCACGGCTTTGGCCCGTGGAAATCCAAACACCAAGGCAGCATCAGCGAAGGCCGTTTTGGCAGCACCCGCGCCGTGCTGCTGCGCCCTGAGACCTTTATGAACAAATCCGGTGATAGCGTGGCTGCGGCCATGCGGTTCTACAAGCTTGAGCCTGAAGACGTGGTTGTTCTGCATGATGAACTCGATCTCGCCCCCGGCAAGGTGAAATACAAAATGGGCGGCGGGCATGCGGGTCACAACGGCCTGCGGTCTATCCACAGCCACCTTGGCCCCGACTATGGCCGCGTGCGCCTTGGCATCGGCCATCCCGGCCACAAAGACCGCGTGGCCGGTTATGTCCTCAATGATTTTGCCAAAGCCGAAGCCGATTGGCTGGATGATGTTATGCGCGGGCTGAGTGATGGTGCGCCCTATCTGGCCGAAGGCGACAATGCCAAGTTTATGAACGCTGTTAGCCTACGCACCGCCCCGCCGCGCCCCTCCACCGGCACCAAAGGACCGAAAAAAGCCCCCTCTCCCGCAAGCACCCCCAAAGCAGAACCACCCGCCGAGGACACAGCCGCCCTCAGCCCCCTGCAAAGGCTTATGGACCGCTTTAAATGAGCCTGCCCGAGGCGCTGCGACAGCAGGCGGCGTCCTGTGCCGCTCTCGGCAGCCCTTTCATGGCGCAACTGCTGAACATGCTGGCCGCGCATTGGCCCGAAGACACGGCCATCGCCCGCAAATTTGCAGGCTTCAGCGGCGATATTGGCCCCGCGGGCCATTCCCTGCCCTTGCGAATCGCCGGTGGTCTGCATGCGCTGGTGCTCAGCCGCCGTGACGCAGCGCTGGCCGCGCTATACCCGCCACACAACGCGACAGATGCGCAATTGCGCGATGCCGTGCTGGCTGCTTTTGAGACCCATGCGGACTTCCTGCTCGACTGGACCGAAAGCCCTCCGCAAACCAATGAAGTGCGCCGCTCGGCGGTGTTAATCGCTGGCGCGCGGGTGGCTGCGGCGCATTTCGACCTCCCCCTCCATCTGAGCGAGCTGGGTGCCAGCGGCGGGCTCAACCTGATGTGGGATCACTATGCGCTGGAGCTGGGCGGCACCCGCTACGGCCCTGACATGCCGGTGATCTGCCTCACACCCGACTGGACCGGCCCGCCGCCGTCAAAGCATACGCCACGGGTTGCTCAACGCGCAGGCGTGGACCTGAACCCGCTAAATCCGCAAGATGGCAATCACCTGCTGCGCCTGACAGCCTATCTGTGGGCGGATCAACCCCACCGGCTTAGCCTCACCCGCGCTGCCGCTTCTGTAATGACCGCGCCGATTGAAAAAGGTGACGCGATCGAGTGGCTGGGCCGCAGGCTGTCCTCTGCTCCGCAAGGCCACCTGCACCTGATCCAGCATTCGGTCGCGTGGCAATATTTTCCCGCTGATGCCCGCGCTCATGGCACCGCCCTGATCGAAGCCGCAGGCGCGCGGGCCACAGCAGATAGGCCATTGGCATGGCTTTCAATGGAAAGCGATGGTGATGTGACAGGCAAGCAGGGGGCCGCGATCACCCTGCGTTTGTGGCCTGGCGATATCACGATTGCGCTAGGGCGTGCCGATTTCCACGGTCGGTGGGTCAATTGGGCCTATGACGGTACGGCCTGCACATGATCCGAGGCTGGCCCGCACCGCTCTGCCGTGTTTGACTAAGCCGGACAAGCAATCACAGGAGACACCATGCGAAACACCCTCAGATGGAGCGCCCGCATTTTGCTCGTGCTTGTGCTTGCAACGGCGATTGTCGGCTTTTGGCAGCGCGAACAAATTACGCGCCTGCTGGCGGTCAATTCGTTGTTTGCCGAAGATAGAATCGTGCATAATTTCTCGCATATGGACGAGGCTTTTTTGACGGTGCCTGTTCCGCGCGGCATTGGTGCCACAACCGAACTTGGCTATGGTGCACAGGCCACCCTACCCGCACAGGTCGACCAGTGGATCGTCGAGCGTAGCGTCACTTCACTGGTGATCCTTAAAGACGGGAATATCGCACATGAAAGCTATCACCTGGGTACTGGACAGGATGATAGGCGGATTTCATGGTCGGTCGCCAAAAGCTATCTATCAGCCCTTATGGGCGTTCTTGTAGACGAAGGCGTCATACCTTCGCTGGATGCTCCGGTGACGCAATACGTGCCTGGGCTTGCTGACGGAGCTTATGATGGCGCGAGCATCCGCAATGTGCTCAATATGGCCAGCGGTGTGGTATTTGACGAAGACTACCTTGACCCGCAATCCGACATCAACAAAATGGGCCGCGTGCTGGCCCTTGGGGGGAGCATGGACGGGTTTGCCGCAGCACGAAGCGGGACCTTCGCCGCCCCCGGCACCGTTTGGCAATATACGTCCATCGACACCCATGTGCTGTCCATGGTGATCCGTGCAGCCACAGGTGAGCCGTTGGCTAAACTGCTAAGCGAAAAGATCATCACCCCGATGGGGTTGGAATATGCCCCCTATTATCTGACAGACGGTTTTGGCGTGGCATTTGCGCTGGGTGGTTTAAACCTGACAACGCGCGACTATGCCCGTATGGGGCAGATGTATTTG
This sequence comes from Sulfitobacter sp., assembly GCF_039977885.1. Taxonomy (GTDB): domain Bacteria; phylum Pseudomonadota; class Alphaproteobacteria; order Rhodobacterales; family Rhodobacteraceae; genus Sulfitobacter. The sequence goes on along the minus strand of NZ_JBDWCI010000001.1, from coordinate 75,697 downwards.
CAAAACGGATACTACAACGGGCAACAGATTGTGCCCGCAAACTGGGTGGCTGCCTCAACCGTCTCCTCCGCTCCGACAGCCCAAGATGCAATCGGATATGGCTATCAATGGTGGGTGCCCCAAGGTGCCCCCGAGGGCGAATTCATGGCACGTGGCATCTATGGCCAATACATCTATATCAACCGCGCAAGGGGCGTGGTCATCGCAACCAATGCCGCCGACCGAAAATTCCGCGAAGCTGGCGTAAGCGATCAGAACATCGCTATGTTCCGCAGCATCGCAAACAGCATTTAAGGAGAGCCTGATGGAACCGGACAAAAGCATAAACGTATTAAACGGTCCGCTGGCCTTGTGCGGCAGCGATCCGGTAACAGGGTTCTTCCGTGACGGTCATTGCAACACCTGTGCAGCCGATCAGGGCAGCCACACGGTCTGTGCCATTATGACGGCCGAATTTCTCGCTTATTCCAAATACGTGGGCAATGACCTTTCGACGCCAAACCCCGCTTTCGGGTTTGCGGGTCTAAAACCCGGCGATGCATGGTGCCTATGTGCGGGACGTTTCATGCAGGCCGCTGAAGAAGGCTGCGGCCCCCAAGTCCACCTTGCCGCCACCCATATGCGCGCGCTGGAAATTGTGCCTCTTGAGGTGTTGCGCGCCCATGCTGTGGAGGATGACGCATGAAGCTTACAACCCTTACCACGTTGTTGGCCCTGCTTGCGTGCACAGCAACAGCACAAGACATCCGCCCCCAAGAACAGGCGCGGCTCAACCGTTTTGAGCGGATCGCAGGCACGGCCCTGCTAGAGGCCCTATCAGGCGGTGCCCCCGAAGATGTCGCAGCACTCAGCACGGCGCTGTCTGGCGTGCCGGACATTGCCTTTGACCCATCATTGCAGGGGGAATGGCACTGCCGCACCATGAAATTGGGCGGCGCGCCCCGACTGACGGTCTATAGCAGCTTCAAATGCCGCATGTCTTTGGACAATACAGGGGTCACGTTTGAAAAGCTGTCCGGCTCACAGCGCACATCTGGCCGGATCGAGATGCGCGACGGGCGCGCGGTCTATCTTGGCGTTGGCTATGTTTCCAGCGAGACCCCGCAAAGCTATGCGGATCTTGCAGCCGATTTCGAGGGGACAGGCACCATTACCCCCGACGTCGCAATTTTTGAGCGCATCTCGGCAAAACGGGCGCGGTTAATGTTCCCCGCGCCCGTCAATGAAAGTGATTTCGATATTCTGGAACTGACCCGTTAGGTAGCCAGCCTTTGCCAACAATCCTTAGGCAAATTCGCCCATTTCAAACCCAAGCGCGCGTGCGACGGTAAAGATATCCTTGTCGCCGCGCCCACACATGTTCATCACAAGCAGATGATCCTTGGGCAAGGTCGGCGCAATTTTCATCACATGGGCCAACGCATGGCTCGGCTCAAGCGCAGGAATGATCCCTTCCAGTTCACAACATTTCTGGAACGCGGCCAGCGCCTCCTTATCCGTGATCGAGACATATTGCGCACGCCCAATTTCATGCAACCATGCGTGCTCGGGCCCGATGCCCGGATAATCCAGGCCCGCGGAAATCGAAAACCCTTCAAGGATTTGCCCGTCATCATCTTGCAGCAGATATGTGCGGTTGCCGTGCAACACGCCCGGACGCCCGCCCGTGAGCGAGGCGCAATGTTCCATTTTGGCGTTCACGCCTTTACCACCCGCCTCGACACCTATGATATTGACGGATTTATCGTCTAGGAAGGGATAGAACAGGCCCATCGCGTTGGAGCCGCCACCGATTGCAGCGATGAGCGTGTCAGGCAGACGGCCCTCGGCCTTTTCCATTTGCGTGCGGACTTCTTTGCCGATGATGCTTTGAAAATCGCGAACCATGGCGGGGTACGGGTGCGGGCCGGCCACTGTGCCGATGCAATAGAATGTGTCGCGCACGTTTGTCACCCAATCGCGCAGCGCGTCGTTCATCGCGTCCTTGAGCGTGCCACGGCCAGAGGTAACGGGAACGATTTCAGCACCAAGCAGGCGCATGCGGAAGACGTTTGGTGCCTGACGCTCAACATCATGGGCACCCATGTAGACCACGCATTTCAGGCCGAATTTCGCACAGACAGTTGCAGTCGCCACGCCGTGCTGGCCCGCGCCGGTTTCGGCGATGATGCGCTTTTTGCCCATGCGGCGGGCAAGGATGATCTGGCCCAGCACGTTGTTGATCTTATGCGCGCCTGTGTGGTTCAGCTCGTCCCGCTTCATGTAGATTTTTGCGCCGCCCAGTTCCTCGGTCAGGCGTTCCGCATGATACAGCGGGCTGGGGCGGCCTACGTAATGCTCCCACAGGTCGTCCATTTCGGCCCAGAAGGTCGCGTCGGTCTTTGCTTTTTCATACTCGTCTTGCAGTTCAAGAATGAGCGGCATCAATGTCTCGGAGACAAAACGGCCCCCAAAATCACCAAAGCGGCCATTTTCATCGGGGCCGGTCATGAAGCTGTTGAAAAGATCGTTTGCCATTGCGCGGGTGCCTTTCGGAAACTCAGTTGGCAACAGCAGTATCGCCCATGCGCGCAATGGTAAAGCAGGCATCAAGCCGCAATCGCAGGCTTTCCACCAACGTTATGTCCTTGGCCCATGCAGTCAGGTTTCGGCGCTGTCAGCCTTGGCGCGCTGCGGCGATCAAATCGGCGATCATACCGGCGTCTTTTACACCGGGGCTGCTTTCTACACCGGAGGATACATCAACCTGCTGCGCCCCTGTGAGGCTGATTGCCTGAGCCACGTTATCAGCAGTCAGACCACCGGCCAGCATCCACGGGCAGCGCCATACACGCCCGGCCAGCAACCGCCAGTCAAACGCCAAACCGTTGCCCCCGGGCAGTGCCGCATTTTTGGGCGGCTTGGCATCAATCAACAGCTGATCCGCGGTTCCTGCATAGGCATCAATCTGGGCAAGGTCCGAAGCTTCGGCCACACCAATCGCTTTCATGACCGGCAGGCCATAGCGCGCCTTCACCTCGGCCACACGCGCGACGCTCTCGCTCCCGTGGAGCTGCAGCATATCCAGCGGAACCGCAGCCGTGAGCGCATCCAATGCGGCATCATCCGCATTCACGGTCAGCGCCACCTTGCAAATGCCCACAGGCACTTGCGCGGCCAATGCCGCTGCGGCTTCGATCTCGAGGTGACGAGGTGATTTCGGAAAGAAGACAAAACCGACGTAACGCGCCCCTGCCGTAGCAGCCGCCTGCACGCCTGCGCGATCGCGCAGGCCGCATATTTTCACCGATGTATTTTGAGACATCCGCGCTTAGCTGGCTTTATCCAGAAGGGCCAGGACCTCATCCTTGCCTTCGTGCTTCTCAGCTTTCAGCTTTTCGACCTCACGCTGCAGGCGGCGCATTTCGCGTGCCTGTTTTGCCGCTTCGGCGCGATCACCGAATTCACGGACCCACTCCCAGACAAAACCGATGAGCAGACCTGCAAGAATGCTCCCCAGAATGATAACGAACAGCGGCAATTCGATAGAGGGGTTCACTGCAAACATGCCCGACAATTCAGTAGGCAAAACCTGCAACGCCACATTGGCACGATTGGCCAGTGCGACAGAAATCAAAGCCACCGCGAAGATGGCGATACATAGATAGCGGACGTAGCGCATTAACTTTTCCCGTTTAACCGATCACGGAGCAATTTCCCCGTTTTGAAGAACGGTACATGTTTCTCTACGACATGAACAGTCTCACCGGTACGTGGATTGCGTCCTACACGCGCATCCCGCTTTTTGACCGAGAACGCACCAAAGCCGCGCAACTCGACGCGATCCCCATTCGACATCGCGTTCGTTATCTCGTCAAATATAGTATTTACGATCCGCTCAACGTCCCGTTGGTAGAGGTGAGGATTGTCGTCTGCGATCTTCTGGATCAATTCGGACCGTATCATACGTTTCTCCCGCGTATTGGTGCGTCAATTAATCGTTACTATAGGAAAGAACCGGTCTCACGAAAAGTGACTGTTAGTACCAATTACCGGTTTTCCCCACCCCCTATAGGGGAATAAGGGAAAAATGCAGCAATCAATGGTAGTAAGACCGGAAAATCAGAAACAAGCGCTAAATTAGCAATAATCCGATGAAAACTGATTCGGCCAGAAAAAACCCCGCGCATTGCTGCGCGGGGCTCTGTTTACTTACCAATTCGATGGTTCGAATTAGTCGTCGGTGGTCTTGAGTGCGGCACCAAGGATGTCGCCCAAAGACGCGCCGGAGTCGGACGAGCCATACTGTTCCACGGCTTCTTTCTCTTCAGCGATTTCACGCGCTTTGATCGAGACGCCCAGACGGTGTGCTTTTGCGTCGACGTTGGTGATGCGTACATCCACCTTGTCGCCAACGGAGAAGCGCTCTGGGCGCTGCTCTGCACGGTCGCGGGATAGGTCGGAGCGGCGGATGAAGGCTTTCATACCTTCGTATTCCACTTCGATGCCACCGTCTTCGATGGAAGTCACAGCCACAGTCACAACAGAACCGCGCTTCACGCCGCCCACTGCTTCTGCGAACTTGTCGCCGCCCACACCTTTGATGGAGAGCGAAATGCGCTCTTTCTCGACGTCCACTTCGGAGACAACGGCCTGAACCATGTCGCCTTTGCGGTAGTCCTGGATCGCTTCTTCGCCGCGCTGGTCCCAGCTAAGGTCGGAGAGGTGAACCATGCCGTCGATGTCGCCTGGCAGGCCAACAAACAGACCGAATTCGGTGATGTTTTTGACTTCGCCTTCAACTTCGGTGCCTTCAGGGTGTGTTTCAGCGAACACTTCCCATGGGTTGCGCATGGTCTGCTTGAGACCAAGGGAAACGCGGCGCTTGGCACCATCGATTTCCAGAACCATGACTTCGACTTCTTGCGAAGTAGACACGATTTTGCCGGGGTGTACGTTCTTTTTGGTCCAGGACATTTCGGACACGTGAACGAGACCTTCAACACCAGGCTCCAGCTCAACAAAGGCGCCGTAATCGGTGATGTTGGTCACGCGGCCAGTGTGCGAGGATTCCAGAGGGTATTTCGCAGCAACCAGATCCCATGGATCTTCTTGCAATTGCTTCATGCCCAAGGAGATGCGGTGTGTCTCTTTGTTGATCTTGATGACTTGAACCTTGATGGTCTCGCCAATTGTCAGGATCTCGGATGGGTGGTTCACACGACGCCATGCCATGTCTGTCACGTGCAGCAGGCCGTCTACGCCGCCAAGGTCCACAAACGCACCGTATTCGGTGATGTTCTTGACCACACCGTCGACTTCTTGGCCCTCGGTGAGGTTGCCAATAACTTCGGCACGCTGTTCGGCACGGGATTCTTCGAGGATCGCACGGCGCGATACAACGATGTTGCCACGACGACGGTCCATTTTCAGAACCTGGAATGGCTGCTTGAGACCCATCAATGGGCCTGCATCGCGCACGGGGCGCACATCAACCTGCGAGCCGGGCAAGAACGCAACAGCGCCGCCAAGGTCCACAGTGAAGCCGCCCTTGACGCGGCCAAAAATTGCGCCTTCGACGCGCTCTTCTGCTGCGTAGGCTTTTTCCAGACGGTCCCATGCTTCTTCACGGCGCGCCATCTCACGGGAGATAACCGCTTCGCCGCGAGAGTTCTCTACCTGACGCAGGAACACTTCGACTTCATCGCCGACTTCAACTTTGGGAGCTTCGCCTGGTTCAGCGAATTCTTTAAGCTCAACGCGGCCTTCCATCTTGTAGCCTACGTCGATAATGGCTTGGCCCGCTTCAATCGCGATCACCTTACCTTTGACAACAGAACCCTCTTCGGGTGTGTCCATTTCGAAGCTTTCGTTCAAGAGTGCTTCAAACTCGTCCATCATATTCGCCATGTAGCGTATCGTATCCTTATAAGTGTTTTCTGGCCGCGCGGTTGTCTCCGCCGGTCTTTAGATTGATGCCCACCTTTGGTGTGACGGTGAATGCTGTCTTTGGCACGTAGATCGGGTCGGGATAAAGAAAGAGGGCCGGAATTTCCCCGACCCTGCCCAATATATCGCGCCCGAAGCTTGTATCCGCCCCTTGGACAACCGCGCGTATACGAGATTCTATCCCGCCGTGCAAGTGCACAGCCGAATGCCCTGTTGCTCGGCCAGAATTGGCCGGCGGCCTGCCCTGTAGTAAATTTTTTTCACAAAATCGCGACAGAATCTACGCCCCTCGTTCGTATCAAAAAGGTCCTGCACGCGACAGGATCAACAAGGATACGAATATGACACTGACATCAAAGATCACTGCCTTTGCCACAGCTTTGGCACTTCTCTCGCCCATCGCCGCCTCCGCGCAACAGCAACAGCAACAGCCCCCGCGCCCCGACATGGGCAAGATGGCGGCGGATCTGGGTGTAAGCGAAGACACCCTGAAGTCCTGCCTGCCCCGCCCCACCGAAGGCCAGCGCCCTGAACGACCGGATGCGGCAAAAGTGGCAAGCTGTCTGAAAGCGGACAATCACGCGATCACCACTGCGGAAGTGAACGAGGTGCTGGGTAAAAACGGTCCCGGCGGCAAACGCGGCAGCTGATCAACGACAAAAGGCCAGACAACGTGTCTGGCCTTTTGCATTCTATCTTGAAAAGCCGGCGGTCACCCGCGGCTTTGCACGCCCTTAGCCGATCAATTGATAGCTGTGCGGCACATAGCGGTAGCCGCCTTCGCCACGCGTTTCGACATAGCCCATACCGGGGAATGGCATGTGGTAGCCGATAAGCGGGCAGCGATCTGTGCTGACCATGTCAAAAACCCTCTTGCGTGTGGCTGCTGCCGCTGCCTTGTCCATGTCGAACTTGACCTCCCACTCAGGGTAGCCCAGCGACCAGACATAGTGGTTGGCCGTGTCCGCCATCAGCAACAACTGCTTGCCGCCACTTTCCAGCATATAGCCCATGTGGCCCGGCGTGTGGCCAAAGGCCTCGACCGAGGTGATGCCGCCGCGCACGTCCTGCCCTGCATTGAGGAAAGTCATTTTCTCCGCCAACGGACGCACCTTGGCCTCAAAGCCTTCGTTGTCCTGTTTGGCCCATGCGTCATATTCAACCTGCCCGGTGACATAGGCCGCGTTGGAGAAAGTTTCGTTGTTTTCATCGTCGGTCAAACCGCCAATGTGATCGCCGTGCATGTGCGTCAGCACAACATGCGTGACGTCTGTGGGCGCATATCCTGCCGCAGCAAGCGCAGTTGTCGTGCCTGCCGCATTCAAGCCCGTATCGAACAGGATTACTTCGCTGCCCGTGTTCACAACCGTCGGCGTAAAGAAGAATTCAGCCGCATCTGTCGTCAGGAAGTTTGCCGTGCTTACCTCTTCGAATGTCGAGTCATCAACATTCATACCAAAAATCTGATGGGGGTTTTCGACGCTGCGATTGCCGACCAGAAGGGTGGTCACGCGAAAATCACCAAGTGTGAAATCACGGTGCGTCGGCATAGATGCTGCGGCATGGCCCGCGGCAAATGTCAGTGAAGGTGTGGCAGCGGCCAAAGGCAGCGCTGCCCCGGTGATAAGGGCCTGACGGCGGGTAAGTTTCATCGGATAACCTCATGTGTGAACGGTACAACTTCAAATAGCATGCGACCACAATTCGGCAACCTAACAAAATCGTGAACATTCCCCTCCCGGCCTCTATCTTCAGCCACCGGCAGACTGTGAACTATCAGGCTTCGGTTGGCCCGCCGGCCTCTTTCCATGCCGGAAAGCCGCCAATGTTCGTCACATTGGAAAACCCCATGTCCTTAAGCGTTTTACCTGCCAGCGCCGCCTGCCCGCCTGCACCGCACACCAGATAAATTTCCGCATCTTTTTGAAAGATCGGGTTATACATCGCCTCCATCGCCGGATCAGCGCGGAACTCGATCATGCCACGCGGCACCCGATATGCTCCTGCGATTGTCCCGCTTTTGGCGATATCGCCACTGTCGCGCACGTCAATAAACACCCCTGTACCAGCGGCATGTTTCGCGATCGCATCCTTTGCCTCCATTTTCGGGACAACGGCATTGGCAGCTTCCATGTAGTCTTTTGCAGCTTTCATGGTGATCATCTCCTGATGATTAAATTCTATGTATGAGACCTAGCGCAAAATCGCGCGGCGCGGCACCCTTACTCACAGCGCCTCACCCTTCTTTTGCAGCTCTTCAAAAAGCTTTTGATAGATACCGTTGGAATCTCCCCCGCCAAAAACTTGGGCACCGCCTGAATAGGTCTGGCCATAGCTGCGGGCAACATTGACCGTTTGCACCAGCGCCGAGATCAGTTGATCGCGTTTCAACGGCGACAGAGGGTGGATATAAACGCCCCAAAGCCGCCCATTCGCCACAGCATAGCGCGCATCAAGTGCTGCATCGAAGTTTGCCTGCATCATGCGCAGCAAATCCTCGGGTGTCAGCCCGTCAGCGCTCGCGATGGGCACCATTGCCCGCATCCGGTCTGCCCTTGCATCGGCTATGATAAGGACGGGAATATCCTCGATGGTAAATTGCAACGACTGCCCTTGCGGGACGACCTCGGGATCAATCGCCTGAATGATCTGCGCCAGACGCCCAAGGGTCATTGGCCCCTCGTCGGGGATAGTCCCGGGCACTTGAACCGCAGGCCCCTCCGGCGATGCCTCGGGTGCCAATTCCGGCCTAGGCGCGTCAGGTGCTGCCTCGGGCGTGGCTTGCTGAGCAAAGGCCATCGCAGGCGTCAGAAGGGCGGCGAAAAGAAAGGCGCGGATCATGGGAACATCTCCTTGTTTCCCTATGATCTTAGCGAGGCCTCGCAATAAGGCGATACACCCTTTGGTGAGGCGTGTTACGCCGCTTCTAGCGCTGGCTTGCCTTCAAGACGACCTCAACCGCCGCTGCTACAGCTTGCTCGATCGTCAGATCAGAGGTGTCTATCACCACCGCATCGGCAGCAGGTTTCAACGGTGCCTCCACGCGCTCCATATCCCGTGCATCGCGGGCTTTCACATCAGCCAGCACCGCTTCGAAGCTATCCTCTATGCCGCGCCCCGCCAGCTCGGCAAAACGACGCTTTGCCCGTACTTCCGCGCTCGCGGTGATAAACAGTTTCACCGGCGCTTCGGGGCAGATCACCGTCCCGATGTCCCGCCCGTCCAGCACGGCACCGCCAGAGCGTGCAGCAAAACTGCGTTGAAAATCCAAAAGCGCCGCGCGCACATCCGCGATTACCGCAGCCTTACTCGCGGCTTGTGCAACTGCCGGCGTGCGCAGGCTGTCATCTTCAAGGTCTTCTGCCACCAGTCCGCGCGCGGCGTCGGTGGCATCGATACCGGCCAGCACTTTGGCCCCTACCGCGCGGTATAAAAGCCCCGTGTCCAGATGCGCAAAGCCGAAATGCGCGGCGACCGCCTTGGAGACCGTGCCTTTGCCCGCAGCAGCAGGGCCATCAATAGCGATGGTAAACCCTTCAGACATCCCGCGTCACTTGCGCGCCCAACGCGCCCATCAGCGGCTCAAAAATCGGGAAAGACGTGGCAATAGGACCACCGTCATCCACCTTGACCGGCGTATTGGAGGCCATTCCAAGGATCAAAAAGGACATTGCAATCCGGTGATCGAGCTGACTGGCACAAACCGCGCCACCCGCTACTTGGCCGTGGCCCGCGCCAGTAACGGCCCACCAATCCTCGCCCTCATCCACTTCGATCCCGTTAGCGCGCAGGCCCTTGGCCATCGCGTCAATACGGTCGCTTTCCTTCACCCGCAGCTCACGCACGCCGCGCATCATTGTCTGACCTTCGGCATAAGCCGCAACAACGCTGAGAACGGGATATTCATCAATCATGCTGGCCGCGCGGGCCGGTGGCACCTCGATGCCCTTCATATCCGGCGAGAACCGCGCCCGCAGATCGGCCACAGGCTCTCCGCCCTCGACCCGTTCGTTTTCATAGGTCAGATCCGCGCCCATCTCGCGCAGAGTGGTAAACAAACCGGCACGCGTGGGGTTGAGCCCGATCCCCGGCACCAAAACATCAGAGCCGGGCACAATCAGCGCCGCACAGACAGGAAAGGCAGCCGAGCTGGGATCACGGGGCACTTCGATATGCTGTGGCTCAAGCTCCGGCTGGCCGGTGAGCGTGATCTCACGCCCCTCTTCTGTCTCAACCACAGAAATCTGCGCACCAAAGCCTTCCAGCATACGCTCGGTATGATCGCGGGTGGCTTCCTTTTCGATGACAACCGTTTGCCCCGGCGCGTTGAGCCCCGCAAGCAGCACCGCGGATTTCACCTGCGCCGATGGCACAGGCACCACATAGCGAACGGGCACAGGCTCTGCCGCGCCCACAAGCGTCATGGGCAACCGCCCGCCCGTGCGGCCAACCGTCTGGCAGCCAAACAGCGCCAGCGGGTCCGTCACCCGCGCCATAGGGCGGCCATTGAGGCTGGCATCGCCAGAAAATGTCGCCGTAATCGGCTGGGTTGCCATTGCTCCCATAATTAGGCGCACGCCCGTACCGGAATTGCCGCAATCAATCACCTGATCCGGCTCGGCAAAACCGCCCACACCCACACCCTTAACCGACCATTTGCCGCCACCATGATCCACGACCTCGGCCCCGAAGGCGCGCATGGCTTTTGCCGTATCCAACACGTCCTGCCCTTCGAGCAGCCCCGTGATTGTGGTTTCCCCCACGCACATCGCGCCCAGGATCAACGACCGGTGTGAAATGGATTTATCACCCGGAACATCAGCAGTTCCGTTCAAAGGCCCGCAGGCGGTTGACGTCATTGGAATTGGATCACCGTGGCCCGACATATTGTGCCCTCACTATTGGTTTGTGCTGTTTTAACTGGCAGGCCAAAGCCCGTCCATGTTTTAGGTTTTGCGGAAAGTCAGATAATGCGGCGTCCGCCCTTCCCGCAGGGCTTTTTGTTCGTACCGCGTCGACAACCAATCATCCCACGGCGCGCGCCAATCGGTCGGATGCTCGGCCAACCACTCGAACCCATAGCGCGGCACCTCTTCGAGGGTCTGGCGCACGTAGTCTTCGATATCGGTCGCCACGCGAAAGATGGCTCCAGGTTTCAACACGTGGTTCAAAGGCACAAGGTGCTCTTCGGTGACAAAGCGCCGGCGATGGTGGCGCGCTTTGGGCCAAGGATCAGGATAGAGCAGAAACGCCTTTGAAATACTTGCTTCGGGCAGAATATCAAAGATGTCGCGCACATCGCCGGGGTGAACTTTGACATTGTCCACACCTGCGCGCCGCAGCTTGCCCAGCAACATTGCAACACCGTTGATATAAGGCTCACAACCGATGATGCCGACATCAGAGTTGCTCTGGGCTTGATGCACCATGTGCTCCCCCCCGCCAAAGCCCACTTCGAGCCATGCAGGTTTACCGCCAAACATCGCGTCCACATCCAACATATGGCGTTCGGGATTGGCATCCCAATCCACAGCACCAGGAGACAGGGCGGCAAGGTCTTCGTCCAGATAGGTCTTCTGGGACTCCTTGAGATTGTGCCCCTTGAGGCGACCATAAAAATTGCGGCGTGGTTTAACAGGTGTGCTCATGCACGGGCGTTTATCGGGGAAGGCGCAGCACTTCAATCCCCGTGGCAGATACCGCCCGTTAACATTCCGGGTGGTATACAAAATCAACCACATCTACAGGCAGGAGCCTTCATGAGCATATCGTCCGACATCATACAGGTCGGTGTATCACCACAGATCGCCAGCATCCTGATTGTCGATGATCAACGGTTTGACCGAAGCCGCCTGCGCAGGATGTGCGGCAATCTGGGCTTTACCACACATATAGACGAAGCCGAATCTTTGGACGGGTTGCGCGATCGTCTTAGGAAGGACCGCTTTGATCTGATTTTGCTCGATCACCATCTGACTGATGGCACCGGCCTTGAAGGGGTGGATATCATCCGTGCCGACACGGTCAATCGCGGTGCCGCAACCGTCATGGTGACCGGGACCGACCACGCCGACGTCGCCGTTCGCGCCCGTAAACTCGGCATCCACCACTATCTTAGCAAAGAGGAGCTTACATTGGAAAAATTGCGTCAGGCCACACTCGGCGCGTTAAAGAAAACGCCTGATTACATCGAAAATGCCCCTCAATCGTCACATCGTTCAAGCGGTCGGGACGAACTACGCAGCTTTTCGCGCGAATGTGCGCGTGATATCAAACCCATCGTCAGCCGAATGATGCGGCAAATGCGGGAATTGCGCGAGATCGACGAACTCCCCCCCGAAGAGGCCACATTGCGGGTGGAGCGGGTCGAAGGGTCCATGCGCAGGCTTTGGGCATTTTTGGAAGACCTAGATGAGCTAGGCGCTAACGCCCCCGCAACAGAGGCTCCTACAATTTCCCATCTGCGCAGCGAAATGGATGCGCGGGCGGCACGCGTTCAATTGCGCGTCCCGTCCATTGCGCCCCAAAAGCTCAGCAAGAAGCCCCTGAAAACGCCATCCGTTTTTCGCAGGCGTCCCGACTAACAAAAGCCGGAACGCCGCATAATCTAGATTTGCGCCGCCAGAGCATCGGCCAGATCTGTGCGTTCCCAGCTGAACCCGCCGTCGGCATCAGGCGTGCGGCCAAAGTGGCCGTAGGCAGCTGTGCGTTGATAGATTGGCTTGTTCAGCTCCAGATGCTGGCGGATACCGCGCGGCGTAAGGTCCATAACCTGAGAAATTGCGCGCTCGATCGCCTCGGGATCGACCTCACCCGTGCCGAAGGTATCGCAATAAATCGACAGCGGCTTGCTGACGCCGATCGCATAGCTCAGCTGGATTGTACATTTGGACGCCATGCCCGCCGCAACGACGTTTTTGGCCAGATAGCGCGCCGCATAAGCCGCCGAGCGGTCAACTTTTGTCGGGTCTTTGCCAGAGAACGCGCCGCCGCCGTGCGGAGCCGCGCCGCCGTAAGTGTCAACGATGATCTTGCGCCCTGTCAGGCCCGCATCTCCGTCAGGGCCGCCGATGACAAATGTTCCCGTCGGGTTTACCCACCATTCGGTCTCGTCCGAAATCCAGCCCTCGGGCAGCACTTCGCGAATGTAGGGTTCGACGATAGCGCGAATATCCACGCTGGTCTGGCTTTCTTCAGCGTGCTGCGTGCTTAGGACGATAGACGTCACGCCCACAGGCTTCCCGTCTTCATAGCGAACCGACAGCTGTGATTTTGCATCCGGACGCAGCGTAGGCTCGGTCCCGTCCTTACGCACTTCGGCCAGACGTTGCAGGATCGCGTGGGCATAATGGATCGGTGCCGGCATCAGCACATCGGTTTCATCGGTGGCATAGCCGAACATGATGCCCTGATCGCCAGCACCTTCATCCTTGTCAGTTGCGGAATCGACGCCCTGCGCAATATGCGCGGACTGTTCATGCAGCAGATTGGTGATTTCGACTGTTTCGTGGTGGAACTTGTCCTGCTCATAGCCGATGTCTTTGATACAGGCGCGCGCGATGTCCTGAATGCTATCCATATAGCTGTGCAGCTTGTCCTTATCCGACAGGCCGACCTCACCGCCGATGACGACACGGTTCGTGGTGGCAAAGGTCTCTGCTGCGACCCGCGCCTCGGGCTCCTCGGCGAGAAACGCGTCCAGCACCGCGTCGCTGATCCGATCGCAAACTTTATCGGGGTGGCCCTCGGAAACGGATTCCGAGGTGAAAATATAAGACTTACGGGACATGAACGTGCTCCAAAAAAATGATCCAGCACCACGTCAGGAAGCCGTTGTGGTGCGCTTAGACCGAGGTAAGCCTCCCTGACCTGCGGGTCAATGCTATTCGGTCGGCGTGCGATGTCTCATCACACTGCGCAACAGGCCCACAGCCAATGCAAGCAATAACAATACCGTGACCGGCCAGTCCCCCGTGCGGCTATAAAGCGTGGGTGCCAGCGGCGCGGGCAAAACTGCGTCAACATATCCCGCCTGTCCCAAGCCAAGATGATCCAGCACGCGCCCGTGCGGGTCGATCATCGCACTGATACCGGTATTCGCAGCCCGTGCGACCGGCAAGCCCTGCTCGATCGCGCGCATGCGGGCCTGTGCTAGATGCTGTTGCGGACCTGCGTCTTTGCCGAACCACGCGTCATTGGTCGCGTGAATGATAAAATCCGGTCGCGCAGGCGCTGCGTTCACGTCATGGGCAAACACCGCCTCATAACAGATCAATGGCAACGCGCGGCCCAGCGCGCCGAAATCCATCAACTGAGCGCCCGGTCCCGCGCTAAAACCCGATCCATATTGAGGCGCCAATCCATAGATGCCGAAACGCGCCATGAAATCCCCCAGCGGCACATATTCTCCAAAGGGCACCAGATGATGCTTGTCGTACATCTGCTCCACGGTGCCTTGCGGCCCCAAAGTCACAAGACTGTTGTAGAACCGCTCACCCTCGTTGCGCTGCACACCAAGGACAACAGGTGTGCCGCCCGCTGCCGCGCTGATCTGCGGCAGAACATCCCCCGCATAGCTCAGGGTCCAGGGGATCGCGGTCTCGGGCCAGACAATCAACGCAGGCGCGTCCCAACCCGCGCTTGGCGGCGCGGCTGTAAACTCAAGCTGGCGGGCATAGAAAATCGGGATCATCTCGGGATCCCATTTCTGGTGTTGCGGCGCATTAGGTTGCACAAGGCGGATCACCTGCCCCGTCCGTGTTGCAGGGCTTGCAAAGGATGGCAGCAGCACAGGCAAAACCAATACAGCGGCCAGTGCTCTGCTCCACCAAACCCTGCGCATCAGCAGCACCGCGATCGTCACAGCCAAGGCAATCAGCACCAGATTGACCCCTTGCGGCCCGACAAGCGACAACCCCTGTCCCAAGAGCGTGTTCACGGTTGTCTGCGCCGGCGATGCCCAAGGAAATCCCGTAAAGATATAGCTGCGCAAAAGCTCTATCCCGGGCAAGGTCACCACCAACCAACCAAGGCGCGGGCCCATCCTGCGGGCAAGCCAGAACCCCGCCATCCAGAACAACGCCCCTCCGGCCGCCATCAAGACAACCGCAAAAGGTGCCATCCACCCGTGGCGCGCGGCATCAACCAGAAAGGGGGAAACGATCCAATGCAGCGAGATCGCAAAATAGCCAAAGCCGAACGCCCAGCCGCGGCGCGCAACCTCAGCAGCGGTAAGCGCCGAGCGCCTTAGCCAGACGAACATCCCAGCCAAAGCCAGCAAGAATAACACTGGCCATTCAAATGGCGCCTGCCCCAACGCGGCAACAGCACCAAAAGCAACAGGCACAGCTGCGCGCAGGCACCGTGAGCTCATTCCGCAGGCGTGCCCGTCATGCGCACCCGAAGCCGTTTGATCCGGCGCGGATCAGCATCCATCACTTCGAACTCTGGACCATCGGGATGTACGACAACCTCGCCACGCGCAGGGACCCTACCCGACAACATAAAGACCAGACCGCCCAACGTGTCGATTTCTTCCTCGTCTACGTCCTCATGATCGGTGAGCGAGCGGCCCACCAAGACCTCGAAATCTTCGAGAGGCGTCTTGGCAAGTGCCATATATTGCCCCGGTTTTTCTTCGGTCCAGTAAACGCCTTCGTCGACGTCATGTTCGTCCTCGATCTGGCCGATCACCTGTTCAATCAGATCCTCAATGGTCACCAGACCGTCGACCCCACCATATTCATCAATCACCAATGCCATATGCCGCCGCTCGGCCTGCATCTTGGTGAGCAATACACCGATCGTCATGGACGGCGGCACATAGACCAACGGGCGCACGATCTCATCCATATTGAAGGTTTTGGTCTTGGAGGTAAAACCGTACTCCAGCGCCACGTCCTTGAGGTGGGCCATACCCAACGGCGTATCAAGCGTGCCGTCATAAACCGGCAAACGGGTCAACCCGCTTTCCTTGAACACCGCGACCAGCTCCTCAAGCGAGGCGGTCGCGCTGATGGCAACGATATCTGCCTTGGGCACCATCACATCATCCACCCGCATACGGCGTAAATTGCCCATGCCTGTGCTGTTGTGCTCTTTGTTTTGCAAAGCAGGCGCACTGCTTTCATCGCTCTCGGACGGGCTCAGCGCTTCGATCACGCGGCTGAAAAATCCGCTTTTGGCGGTGTCCGTATCGCCCGGTGGGCTGCTGTCGTCGGGGGAGAGTTGATCCTGCGCGCTAAGCGCCGCGATAGAAGATCCGTCAGTGTCGCCCATTGGGTCCTGTCTTTGGAAGGGACCCCATTGCGGGGTCGGTCAGTGTTTCGTGCATATTATATGGGTCATCTATGTCCAAATCACCAAGAATTTCGACCTCAAGACGCTCCATGAGCACGGCATCGCCGTCTTGCACATGATCATAGCCTAATAAATGAAGCACACCATGCACAATCAAGTGGGTTAGATGGTGGTCAAACGGTTTCCCCGAATCATGCGCTTCGGTCGCGCAGGTCTCGTGGCTCAATGCGATATCACCCAATTCCACCATACCGTCAAAACCCGCCTGCGCGGCCGGTGGTGCCTGCCCTTCACTGGCCGGCGCGAGGGGTTGAGCAGGCCAGCTCAGCACATTTGTGGGCGTAGGTTTGCCGCGAAACTCGGTGTTGAGCTCGGCAATGCGGGCATCATCACAGGCCAGCACCACGACTTCGCAGGTTTCCGCGTCAAGTTGAATATGTTCGAGCGTGGCCACCACAGCGCGCCGGACCAAAGGCAACAACGCGGCCTCCTCCCACAGGGCAGACTCGATCACAACCTCCAGCGCTTCCATCTCGAGCTCAGACGTCACGGTTCAACGCGCGTTCGGCTTCGGCCTCGTAGGCTTCGATAATCGCCGCAACCAGCGGGTGCCGCACAACGTCCTTGGAGGTGAAGTAGTTAAAGCTGATCTTGGGGATGGTTTTCAGCAAACGCTCCGCATCAGCCAGCCCCGACGCCTGACCACGCGGCAGGTCAATCTGTGTCCGGTCGCCCGTAATCACCATGCGCGATCCCTGCCCCAGCCGGGTCAGAAACATCTTCATCTGCATCGTGGTCGCATTCTGCGCCTCATCCAGCACGACAAACGCATTGCTCAACGTACGCCCCCGCATAAAGGCCAGCGGCGCGATCTCGATTGTCTTTTCCTCACGTAGCTTGGCCAATTGCTTGCCGGGTAAGAAATCATTCAACGCGTCGTAAAGCGGCTGCATGTAAGGGTCGACTTTTTCATCCTGTGTGCCCGGTAAAAAGCCCAGCTTTTCTCCGGCCTCAACGGCTGGGCGGCTTAGAATAATCTTGTCGACTTTGCCGGACAGAAACATCGACACACCCACAGCCACAGCAAGATAGGTCTTGCCCGTGCCCGCAGGACCAATGCCAAAGGCAAGCTCGTTCGCGAATAGCGATTCAACATATGCTTTTTGCGCTGGTGTGCGCGGCTCTACGCGCTTTTTACGGGTCTGAATTTCAATCCCGTGGGCAATAGGCATCTCGATCTGATCACCATCCTGCACACCGGTTTCATGGGTCGAAGCCCCCATACGCAACACCATGTCCACATCGGCAGGCTCGACACTGCGACCACCTTCCAGACGGGTATATAGCTCTTGCAGCACCTGTGCTGCACGCTCTGTGGCAGGTGCCTCCCCCAGCAGGGTCAGGAAATTGCCGCGCCGCACAATCTGGATATCCAAGGTTTTTTCAATCGACGCGAGGTGCTGGTCATACGGGCCGCACAGATCGATCAACAAACGGTTGTCAGAAAACTCCAGCACAGGGCCCGGAGGTCCGGTTTCAGCCGTCGGCGCATCGGGAAGAGACAAAAGCAGGTCCTTTCAACAGGGTTATGGAAAACAGATAAGTCCTGGTCACATTGTATTCCAGCGCGACCATAGAAAAAGGGCCGCAGTGTGCAACACTCCGGCCCTTTTTATCGTCAGAATACAAGGACACTCAGATCGGGTCGCCGATGATGCCAGTGGCACCTTTCTTGAAGTCGCCAACCGTATGGGTGGGCGGCGCGACGCCAGAGCAAACCGGCTTGCCGAATTTGTCCAGACGGGCCGACAAATAGCCCTCGACGCCATCATCGATAATCCAATGATCACAGCCATTGGGATCAACCCAGATGCCCGCTTCAAGCTGGCTGAGGTGTTTTTTATCAATACCGCGGTCGATGGTTTTGTCGGGGCCTTGCTCTCTTACCTGAAAATCTTCGCAGGCCGATACAAGGCCAGCCAAAGCAACAAGCGTAGTGATTTTTACAACGTTCATATGCCTGTTCCTTTAGTTAATGCAGATAATTTCAACGCGACGGTTCTTCGCCATGCCGCTAGCCGTCTTGTTTGACGCAGCGGGTTGACGTTCACCATAGCCGCGGACATCCGCAATACGCGCACCCGAAGCTTGTGCCACCCGTGCAACCGAATTGGCGCGGTTCAGCGAAAGACGCATGTTATATTCATCAGACGCGCGGCTGTCGGTGTGACCCGTGATGATATAGCTCACAGCCTTGTTCGTCTTGAAGAACTCTTGCAGGCGCGCCTGCCCGCCTTTGGAAATCCGTGCGCTGTCGGTTGCAAAGAACTGATCGCTTTGCATCACGCCACAGACGTTGCCACGGCGACAGACCGGAATACCCTGCCGGTTTGTGTGCGGCGTCATAAAGCCTTCGACACCGTCATCCATAACCCAGTGCTCACACCCGTCAGGGTCAACCCAGATTGTCGGAATGTACTGACCGCCATCGCGGCCGCCTTGTGATCTCGTTTGTGCAACCGCTGCGGCACCTTGCAAGGTCATTGCCGCAACAAGCGCGGTCCCTGCTGCCAGCCGCATTGTTTTGAAAAGTGTGTTTACCACAGCTCTTTTCCTTTTTTTGTTCCCCCGAAGCCCATATTCCGGCGCACTGCGTCGACGCGTAAGCTCCACATGATGCTACGTTAAGGGCAATTAAGGGTTCTGAAAAGTATTTATCTGCAAGATATGGTATTCAATGGGGCAAAAACACCCAAGGAAGGTGTTTGTGCGTCTCAAAAGCCATAGTATGGTAGTTGATCTCTGCGTTTTCTCCGAAAAAGCATCCCGTTTCGGCTCATTCACGGGCCGCGCGCCCCGTAAGCCTAAGGTAGCACGGGCATTTTTCCAAGCCTGCGTGCGTTAAATCTCAACCGCCGTGAGCGAGTTGGTCATGGCACGGGTAATACGGACGGGCACGACATCACCGATCTTGGCGGTTGACTGATCGATATGAACCGCGTGCAAATATTCCGACTTGCCCAACATCTGCCCTGCATTGCGCCCTGCCTTTTCGACCAACACAGATAGGTCGCGTCCAACCATGCTTTCCTGAATGGCGTATTGCTGGCGGCTGATCAAAGCTTGCAAGCGCTGCAGACGTTCATCTGCTTCGGCAGGATCAACCTGCGCCCGCTCTGCCGCCGGCGTGCCGGGACGGGTCGAGTATTTGAAGCTATAGGCGTAGCCGTAGTTCACCTCTTCGACCAGATCCATCGTGGCCTGAAAATCCGCTTCGGTCTCTTCGGGGAAGCCAACGATAAAATCACCCGACATCATGATGTCTGGACGCACGCTGCGAATTTTCTCGATGAGCTTCAGATAGCTTTCCGCAGTATGGCTACGGTTCATCCGCTTGAGGATGCGGTCAGAGCCTGATTGCACAGGCAGGTGCAAATACGGCATCAGTTTATCGGTATCCGCATGGGCCGCGATCAGATCGTCGTCCATATCATTGGGATGGCTGGTCGTATAGCGAATACGCTCTAGCCCATCGACCTTTGCCAATGCGCGCACAAGCTGCGCCAATGTCATGCCGCCGTGATAGGCATTCACATTCTGCCCCAACAGCGTGAGCTCGCGCACGCCGCGTTCAACCAGCTCTTGCGCCTCACGGATCACTTTGTCCGCAGGCCGCGACACTTCGGCCCCGCGCGTATACGGCACCACACAGAAAGCGCAGAATTTGTCGCAGCCCTCTTGCACCGTCAAAAACGCAGCGGGTGCGCGCTTGGCCTTGATGCCGCGGCCTTTGAGGTGATTAAATTTATCTTCTTCGGGAAAATCCGTATCAAGCGCGGATTTGCCACCGCGCACTTGGGCCTCCATTTCGGGCAGACGGTGATAGGACTGCGGCCCGACCACCAGATCAACAGCAGGCTGCCGGCGCATGATCTCGGCCCCTTCGGCCTGCGCCACACATCCGGTCACGCCAATTTTCAAATCGGGGTTCAGCGCCTTGAGCGGTTTCAGGCGTCCCAACTCGGAATAGACCTTTTCGGCCGCCTTTTCGCGGATGTGGCAGGTATTGAGCAGGATCATATCCGCATCATCCGCCGTATCCGTCTGCACATAGCCCTCAAGGCTTTCGGCCATACGCTCACTGTCATAGACGTTCATCTGACAGCCGTAAGTCTTGATAAAGAGCTTTTTGGGAGTGTCGTTTTTTGTCTCGGACATGAGGTGCGCCTGCGGATCAAAGAGGAGAATGAATGGCCCGCGCTCTATCAGCGCGCGCGACATCTTGCAATGCACGGCGATTTAACCGATTCTACGGCAAACACCAATAATGCAGGCATTCATGCACTATACTTCGCTCACGCAGTTTATATCCGACCAGAATGCCGCCCTTGCCAAAGGGCCGATCGCGGTCGTGCTGGTTGAGGATGACGTCGAGATTAACACAACGCTGCGGCATAATCTGCAACTCGGCTTTAAACATGTAATAGCCTTAATGCCGGCCCAATTTACGCTGCCCCGCGATTTGCAAGAAACCGTACATCGCGTAGATTATAACATGTCGCGCGAAGCAGCGACCGAAGATGCCATAAACGCTCTTATCGCAGCTGCCCCTGACCAGTGGATCTATTACTGTTACAACGCCGAATATCTTTTTTATCCGTTCTGCGAAACACGCGCCGTTACAGAGATGCTGGCCTTTCATACCGAAGAACGCCGGGCGGCCATGCTCACTTATATTATTGATCTATACTCCGATGATCTGGAGCAGCATCCCGATGCTGTATCGCTTGATCGCGCGCATTTGGACCGCTCGGGGTATTACGCGCTCGCACGCCCTGACCAGACGAAAGACGGTCACCCCAAAGAGCGCCAGCTTGATTTTTACGGCGGTTTGCGCTGGCGGTATGAGGAACACGTCCCCCCTGCCCGCCGCAAGATTGACCGGATCGCCCTGTTCCGCGCCGCACCCGGCCTGAAACTACGCGAAGACCACACGTTTTCGCATGAAGAATATAACACCTATGCCTGCCCGTGGCACCACAATATCACCGCCACGATCTGCTCGTTCCGCACGGCCAAGGCGCTAAAAACCAACCCCGGCAGCCGCTACGACATTGATACGTTCAAATGGCACAACTCGGCACCGTTTGAGTGGCATTCGCGCCAATTATTGGATTTGGGGCTGATGGAACCGGGGCAATGGTTCTAAAGCACTCGCCCGCCTGATCCGGCACCTCTGCTCAGCCCGATATGCCGCGATTGATCTTCACGTGGCTTTCCGGCAACTGGCTGCTGCTTGGCGCGGTAGGGGCATCGCTGCCCGGAATGCCCAATTGGTTAAGCGTTGCGTTCTCTTTGCTGTCGGGTGCATAGCCCAGACTGTCAATTGCCTGCGCTTGGGCATTCGCCGGTGCATCCTGCGACCCGATATCGCCTGCTGCAATCGCGGCAATTGCCAAGTTTTCGACGGCCGTGCGCAATTCCGGCTCTGTCCGGAGAGCCACCACAAAGCCGAAGGTCAAACCAAAGCCGATCACACGCCCCATTATGCGTGCCTTTCTGGCCCTTGATCTCCGGCTGATCAGCCGCTCTTCGCGGTATGTTTGTGCAAACGTCATCCCTCCACCTTACAGACAATCGCGGCCATAATTTGGCATAGCACGCAAAAACTACGTGCAGCCTGCCCGCCCATCCCCTAGACCCTGCTTTATGAGCAACACCGATCCCTTCGAGATTTTCCTCGCCACCGTTCCCGGACTGGAAGATATGCTGTGCGCCGAGGCCCTTGAGCGCGGGTTTGACACCGCCGTGGCCGTACCGGGCGGTGTGACACTTCAAGGTGGCTGGCCCGATGTCTGGCGCGCCAACCTTGAGGTGCGCGGGGCCACCCGCGTGCTGGCCCGTATCGGCGGGTTCATGGCCTTTCACCTCGCCCAGCTAGATAAACGCTGTCGCAAGTTTCCCTTTGGCACCCTGTTACGCCAAGATGTCCCCCTGCGCGTACAGGTCACCACCAAAGCCTCAAAAATCTATCACGCCGGTGCCGCCACACAGCGGGTCGAGACTGCGCTCAAAGACACCCATGGGCTTACCCTTGACCCAGAGGCCACATTGGTCCTGAAGGTACGCATCGACGACAATAAAGTGCTCTTCAGCCTCGATACCTCTGGCGAGAGCCTTCACAAACGCGGCCACAAAGAGGCCGTGGGCAAAGCCCCCATGCGCGAAACCCTCGCGGCACTCATGCTTCGGCAAGCCGGCTATACCGGCACTGAGCCTGTCGTCGATCCGATGTGTGGCTCTGGTACTTTTGTGATTGAGGCGGCCGAGATTGCCGCAGGCCTGCACGCGGGCCGCAGCCGTGACTTCGCCTTCCAACAGCTGGCAAATTACGATGCTGCAGCCTTTATGAAAATGAAGCAACGCACCGCCCGCGCAGATCCGCCCGCGCAATTCTACGGCTCGGACCGCGATGCAGGAGCCATCCGCATGGCCACCGCCAATGCGCTGCGCGCAGATGTGGCCCCCCTCACCCATTTCGCCAATCACGCCGCCGGAGAGCTGACACCCCCCGCAGGCCCGCCCGGCCTTGTGATCGTGAACCCGCCTTACGGTGCGCGCATCGGTAATAAAAACCTGCTCTACCCGCTTTATGGCACGTTGGGGCAAACACTACTCACCCGCTTTAAAGGCTGGCGCGTGGCACTTGTCACTTCCGAGCCAGCATTGGCCAAAGCAACCGGCCTGCCGTGGAAGCCCCAAGGCCCCGCCATCGCGCATGGCGGCATCAAGGTCTGGCTTTGGCAGACCCCACCGCTGAGATAACAAAGGACACCGCCATGACCCATATTAACGTAGCCGGCCTGACATTGGGCAATGATCTGCCCTTTACCCTTATCGGCGGCATGAACGTCCTCGAGAGCCGCGATCTGGCAATGCAAGTCGCCGAAAGCTATGTAGAAGTCACCCAGAAGCTGGGCATCCCCTACATCTTCAAGGCGTCTTTTGACAAAGCGAACCGCTCGTCGATCCACAGCTACCGCGGTCCGGGGATGGAGGAAGGCCTCAAGATCTTTGCCGAGATCAAAGACACCTTTGGCGTACCTGTCATCACCGACATCCACACCGAAGCCCAATGCGCCCCCGTGGCCGAGGTCTGTGACATCCTGCAAGTACCCGCATTCCTTGCGCGTCAAACCGATCTGATCGCGGCCGTTGCGGCCACCGGCGCTGTGATCAACGTCAAGAAACCCCAATTCATCAGCCCCCCCCAGATGAAAAACATCTATGAAAAGCTGGTTGAATGCGGCAATGACCAGATCATGCTGTGTGAACGCGGCGCGTGCTTTGGCTATGATAACCTTGTCGTCGATATGCTGGGCCTGCGTACCATGCGCGATGTGTCAAACGACGCTCCCATCATCTTTGATGTCACCCACGCCCTGCAAATGCGCGACCCCGGTGGGGCCGCCTCCGGCGGTCGCCGCGCGCAAGTGGCCGAACTGGGCCGTGCCGGCCTTGGTGTTGGCCTTGCCGGTCTGTTCCTCGAAGCGCACCCCAACCCTGACAAGGCCCTATGCGATGGCCCCAGCGCCCTACCGCTGGACAAGCTAGAGCCGTTCCTTGCGCAGATGAAAGCCGTCGATGATGTGGTGAAGTCCTTGCCGCCGCTGGACATTGCCTGACGGGACGCATTTCGCCCCTAGCCTTTATGGGCACTACGCCTGCACGTGATCATTGGGCTTGTTGAGCCTAGTGGTCGCGCAAAGCGCTGGCCGACCAGAGCCATCGGCCCAGAAACAGAGCCCCCACCAGAGCGACGATAAAGCCACTGGCATTTCCCAGCATGTTGGCCAATGTCGTAATCTGATCGGAAAAGCTGTAGCCAAGGCCAACGTAAATCCCGACCCAGAACACCTCTCCCATGGCGCCCCAAATCGCGAATTTCATCCAGTCAAATCGGGTCAAACCGCAGACAAGATTGACATAAGGGCCAAGCGGGGCAACCAGCCAGCAAGAGAGAAAGACGCTTATCGGCCCCTTGCTCTCCATGTAGGATCTGGCACGATCCCGCAGCACCGCGCGCTTGGGGTTTGCATCAATCCATCCCGTAATCCGCGTGCCAAATTTACGGGCAACAAAGTAGCCGGTATTATCGCCAGCGACCGCTCCCGTATAAGCTGCGGCGGCTGTCGAGGCGGTGTTCAAATCACCCGTAGCCGCGAAACTGCCCGCGGCCAGCATCATCAACGAAGAAGGCATCGGGATGCAAAGGCAAGAAAGAAACGTGACCAAAAAGAGGATAGGCACCCCGTAACCGGTCATCAGATCAAGGATCGTTTCAGTCATCTTGTCGCGCCCTATATGCCGCTTTGGCTGCACTCACCCGCTGCTGTAACCTGTCGAGGGTCACGTTATTGTCGGCGGCGATTTTATCCAGCCTTAACCGGCGCGGTGGCTCGGTAGGGCCCAGAAACAATGCAGGCCCCAGAACCTCGGGCGGCAGATCATAGGATTGCCCCACATATCGCGGGGTCATCCAACCCGCGAGGGGCTGGTCCTGATGGCGCGGATCATTCCAGAAAATCGCGGCAGAAATGGCGTTGAATGCAAAAAAGCACGCAATACAAAGCAGCCCGACCAGAGCCATGAAGGCCAGTCGGTGGTGCTTCCAGATCCTCTTGATGCGGCTCGACATTGTATCGCGGAAATCCCTGTTGCTTTGGTTTGAAACCTGCACGGCCAGATGCCTTTCAGCAGTGCTTATGACACAGGAAGCCTTGGAGCAGCTATAGGCGTTAAAACCTTCGTTCTGGGGTCAACGCCTGCACGCCCGGAGTGGTGGTAATATATTGCGATCCAAGCAATCGACGCGGCATTTCCGCCGCGCCGTTTGTATTTATGGTGCGAAGAAACCTAAAGGTTGTCCGCCTGCGGCATGCCCAATACGTGGTAGCCACCATCGACGTGGATGATCTCACCCGAGGTGCAGGCCCCCATGTCAGAGGCCAGATAGACAGCTGTGCCGCCCACGGCCTCGAGCGTTGCATTCTCGCGCAATGGCGCGTTCAGGGCCGTGTGTTTGTAGGTCTTGCGCGCACCGCCGATGGCAGCACCGGCCAGTGTTTTCATTGGACCGGGCGAGATTGCATTCACGCGGATGCCTTCCGGCCCCAGATCATTGGCCAGATAACGCGTAGCGCTTTCCAATGCTGCCTTGGCCACGCCCATCACATTGTAATTCGGCACAACCTTATTCGACCCTTGATAGGTCAGGGTCAGCAGCGTGCCGCCGTTCTCATTCATCATGGGGTGGGCACGGCGTGCAACTTCGATAAAGCTGTAGGCCGAGATATCCATCGAATGTTTGAAATTCGCACGGCTGGTGTTCAGGAAACGACCCGTCAGCTCGGATTTATCTGAAAAGGCAACCGCGTGAACCACGAAATCAATGGTGGGCCAACGCGCGGCCAATTGGTCAAACGCAGCATCCAGAGATGCATCGTCGGTCACATCCACATCGACCATGAAATCCGACCCGATGCTTTCGGCCAGTGGTTTCAGCCGCGTGCCAAATGCGTCGCCCTGATAGGTAAATGCCAGCTCTGCGCCCGCCTGCGACATCGCCTTGGCGATACCCCATGCAATCGAGCGGTCATTTGCCACGCCCATGATCAGGCCGCGTTTTCCTTTGAGAAGATCAGACATGACCCTTACCCCTTAAATTTTGAAAGGATCATTGATCCGTTGGTGCCGCCAAATCCGAAGGAGTTGGTCATGACGGAATCCAGCCCTGCGTCATCCACCCGCTCCAGCGCGATCTCGGACGGGTCAAGACGCTCGTCCAGAGTTTGCACATTGATCGACGGCGCAATGAAATCATCCTCGAGCATCAGCAGGCAGAAAATCGCCTCCAACGCACCCGCCGCGCCCTGCGCGTGGCCGGTCATGGATTTGGTTGAGCTGACAGGCGGTGTGCTGCCTTGGCCAAACACGCGGCGCACGGCTTCGATCTCGCCTACGTCGCCCACAGGTGTGGACGTGCCATGTGCGTTGATATAGCTGACTTTGCGGCCTTCCGGCAGCGTTTGCAGCGCCAGACGCATCGCCCGCTCGCCGCCCTCACCCGAGGGGGCAACCATATCATGGCCATCCGATGTTGCTGCGAAACCGGTTATTTCTGCGTAGATCTTGGCACCGCGCGCTTGGGCGTGCTCGAGATCTTCCAGCACCAACATGCCGCCACCACCCGAGATCACAAACCCGTCGCGGTCTTGGTCAAAGGCGCGGCTCGCCAGCTCTGGCGTGTCGTTGAATTTGCTGCTCATGGCGCCCATGGCGTCAAACAGACATGACAAAGTCCAGTCCAGCTCCTCGCCGCCACCTGCAAACATCACGTCCTGCTTGCCCATCATGATCTGTTCTGCGGCGTTCCCGATGCAGTGCAGCGAGGTCGAGCAGGCCGAGGTGATGGAATAGTTGATGCCCTTGATCTTATAGGCGGTGGACAGGTTCGCGCTCACCGTCGAGCTCATACATTTTGGCACAGCAAAAGGCCCGATCCGCTTGGTCGCACCTGTGGACTTTACGATATCATGTGCGGCCATCATCGACGATGTAGACGGCCCGCCGGATCCTGCAACCAGACCCGTGCGCGGGTTAGAGATGATCTCTTCATTCAGCCCCGCATCCTCGATCGCCTGACCCATGGCCAGATAGGCATAAGCCGCCGCCTGCCCCATGAAACGGTAGGTCCGTTTGTCGATCAACGCGACAGGGTCGACCTTGAGCGTGCCGGCGATCTGGCTGCGAAACCCGTGCTCGGCCATCGGTTCGGATGCGACGATCCCGCTGGTGCCCGCTTTCAGCGATGCTTTGACCTCTGCGGCATTGTTCCCGATGGATGAAACAATCCCCAAGCCTGTGACGACGACGCGGCGCATATGCAGCACTCCTGTGTATAATCCTGCCCCTTCTTAGGCCAGCGCGGCGCGCAGGTGCAAGCGGGTAGCGTCCCCCCTGCACTCAGATTGTATGGAACTTCCCTTCGCCTGCCCGTGTTGGTCCAGCAACAAGAATAGGAGACCACAATGTCTAAGATCACCACAATCAACCCCGCCACAGCCGAGCCGATCAACACCTACCCCACAATCAGCACCAAGGACGCCGTCGCCGAAGTGGACGCCTGCCATGCAGCCTTTGAAGATTGGAAACTGCTAAGCCATGAAGAGCGCGGCAAACACCTGAAGTCGATCGCATCAGTATTGCGCAACCACAGCGAAGAACTGGCCAAACTCATGACGCGCGAGGTCGGCAAACTATACAAAGACGGGCTGACCGAGGTCGAACTTTGCGCGCAAATCTTTGAATATACCGCCGAACACGGGCCCGAGATGCTTCAGGACGAAGAACGCACCCATTCAGGTGGCAAAAAGCGCAGCATCGTGAGCTATCAACCCATCGGCGTGATCTATTCAATCCAGCCGTGGAACTTCCCGCTATACCAGCCCGTGCGTGTGCTGGCGGCGAACCTGATGGCGGGCAATGGCGTAGTATTGAAGCACGCTGAAATCTGTACCGGCAGCGCAATCCGCCTACGGGAGCTGTGTATTGAAGCCGGTCTGCCCGAAGACATTTTTACCGTTATCGTCATTGATCACGATACCAGCGACACACTGATCGAATATCGCAAGGTGCGCGGTGTCACGATGACTGGCTCCGACGGTGTTGGTCGCCACATCGGCGCAAAAGCGGCACAAGCACTCAAGAAATCAGTGCTCGAACTGGGGTCAAACGACGCATATATGGTGCTCGAGGATGCCGACATCGAAAAAGCGGTCGAATTATCGGTCACGGGTCGTATTTATAACAACGGCCAAACATGTGTCTGCGCCAAGCGTTTCATCGTCACTGACAAGGTCTACGATGCCTTTGTCGAGGCCTATGTGGCTCGAATGGCCAAGGTCGAAATGGGCGATCCGATGAACGAAGACACCGAGCTGGGGCCGCTTTCAAGCAATGGCCAATTCGAAACCGTGCGCGATCAGGTCAAGGGCAGTGTCGCCAAAGGTGCCAAAATTTTGTGCGGTGGCGAAGTACCAGACCGGACGGGAGCCTATTATCCCGCCACAGTTCTCGGCGATGTAGCGCCCGGTATGCCTGCCTATGATGATGAAATTTTTGGCCCTGTCGCAGCAGTGATCCGCGCGAAAGACGACGAAGACGCCATGCGCATTGCCAATGACAGCCGCTATGGGCTGGGCGGCGGTATTTTCTCGCAAAACGAGGAACGCGCGATAGAGCTTGCCCGCAAACATTTCGACACCGGCATGGTCCGCATCAACTCATTCGGTGCCGCCGATCCGAATATGCCGTTCGGGGGCGTGAAGGATTCGGGCTATGGCCGCGAACATGGCGGGTTTGGCATGAAAGAATTCGCAAACGCGAAATCTATCTACCTGCCCGGTTAATCAACTCCGCATCCCGATACAAATAAGGAGAATTACGATATGACTATCAATGTACTTGTCGCCGGATCTACCGGCGCGACCGGAAGCCAAATTGTTGCTGAAATCAAAAAGATGGGGCGCAATCCAGTGGCGCTTGTCCGTGAAAGCTCCGACACCAGCGGGTTGCCCGATGGGGTTGAGACACGGGTTGCCGATCTGACCGACCTTAAAGACGATGTTTGTGAAAACGCGGATGTTGTCGTGTTCGCCGCTGGCTCTGGCGGTGGCACCAGTGCTGAAATGACTGATAAGGTTGACCGCGACGGGGCGATGCGGCTGACAGATATTGCCGCAAAATCCGGCGTCAAACGCTTTGTCATGCTCAGCTCCGTCGGAGCGGATAACGAGAACCCTGAAGGTGATCTTGCCCATTACCTTCAGGCCAAGCATGAAGCCGATGAACACCTCAAAGCCTCGGGGCTGACCTATTCGATCCTACGGCATGTGGCGCTTACGAATGACGGGCGCTCTGACGTTATCAAGTTAGGATCAGAAGTGGACAAGACGGCAAAAGCTAGCCGCGCGGATGTGGCCTATGTTCTGGCAGATGCTGCCGTGAACGGTTCCCACGATGGCAAAGCGCAGGATATGCAATCAGCATAATGCGCCGCGCCGCGTTGATCCCCGCCAGTTTTGGCGTGCGGATCAACGCGGCGCGTCTTTTTCATCAGCTTTCTGACAAGGCGACCTTCATATCTGTAACCTGATAAATAACCTCGCCATCGGCTTCGACGGTACCGCTAGCGACGCCCATCGTCAGGCGGCGGGTCTGGATTGCTTTGGTAAAATCAATCTTGTAGGTCAGCATTTTGCGATCAGGGCGCACCATTCCGGTAAGCTTTACTTCGCCAACACCCAGCGCATAACCGCGCCCCTGCCAACCACGCCAGCCAAGGTTGAACCCTGTCAGCTGCCACAGACCGTCCAGCCCCAGACAACCCGGCATGATCGGGTTACCAGGGAAGTGACAATCAAAGAACCACAAATCCGGTGTGATATCGAACTCGGCCACGATATGGCCCTTACCATGCGCGCCACCGTCACCGGACACTTCGGTAATCCGGTCCATCATCAACATCGGCGGGGCCGGCAATTGCGCATTGCCCGGACCAAACAATTCGCCCCTCGCACATTTCAACAGATCATCTTTATCAAAACTGGTGGGGTAGTCGGCCATGGATCTTTCTCCTGCACTTCCGGGCGTTCATTTGGACCTATCATCTTGGGCCGCCACGCCGCAAGAGCTCCGCGCACCCCTGGAATGCGGGTTAAAAGGTCGCATTTCCCGCTTAGGTGGATTGATGCCCGATTTGCAATTGAAAACCACCCCTTGCATACCTTATATTAAGCGTAGTTCGCAGAGAGGCTAAAAATGTCTGATACTCAGCTGGAAATCGGTACAAAATGGCTCGCGACAGCGGGGCTAAGGCCGACCCGGCAACGTTTGACGCTTGCATCGCTACTTGTCGGTGACGGGCACCACCGCCATGTCACCGCAGAAAGCTTGTTTGAAGCGGCCAAAGGCGGCGGCGAAAGCGTATCGCTTGCCACGGTCTATAACACGTTGCGTGCGTTTTGTGATGCAGGCCTGTTGCAAGAGGTCACCGTGGATGGCTCGCGCAGCTATTTTGACACCAACACCCATGATCACCCGCATTTCTTTTGGGAAGATGATGCCCGCCTTAGCGATGCGCCCTCTGACCAGCTGGTTATTGCGCAGCTACCCGACGCGCCCGACGGGGCCGAAATCGCATCTGTCGATGTAATCATCCGCTTGCGTAAAAAAGCCTGATCCTCTCAGCACTTCACAACATTCAAACATCATAAAAAAAAGAGACCCCATCCGGAGCCTCTTTTTTGTGTCATCATGGCGGGCTCAAGCCCCCCTGCCCTTTAAGGGGCAAAAGGGCGCAGCGCCGTTCAGGCCGCGTCGATTTTCATCAGCTCGATATCGAACTGCAAATCTTTGCCTGCCAGCGGGTGGTTCGCGTCCAATGTCACGGTTGCCTCATCCGCTTCCACAACCGTGACCGGAAGGGCCTGTCCATCGGGTGTTTGCATCTGCAACTGCGTGCCGATCTCGAGCGGGATATCGGCAGGGATACCTTCACGCGGCACCGATTGGCGCATGTCAGGGTTAACCTGGCCATAAGCGTCATCCGCGCCGATCTTGACCACTTTTTTCTCGCCGACGGTCATACCCGGAATGGCCACATCAAGCCCCGGAATGATCTGGCCCGAGCCAACGACGAAAGACAGCGGGTCGCGGCCTTCGGAACTGTCGAATGTTGTGCCGTCCAGCAATGTGCCGGTATAGTGTAAATGTACGGTGTCGCCTGCCTTGACTTCGGCCATAGGTCGTCTCCAATCTGAAAGGGGGGTAAGGGGCGGAGGCCGCGTATCTGCGCAGGTGCTCCGAAAGATGCCATATCTTTTCAAGCTACCGCCCAAATCACAACCCCTATTTCGCCCTTTTCCAACCTTGTGTCTCATGCAACTGTGCGTAAATCCTTCCCTGAACAGCGGAGTCCACATGCCAATCACCACTTGCGTCTTTGATGCCTACGGCACCCTGTTCGATGTTGCCGCCGCCGCACGGCAAGCCGCAAGCGAACCGGCCTTCACCGCGATCCAAGACGATTGGCCGCAATTGGCCGAATATTGGCGCCTCAAACAACTGCAATACAGCTGGCTGCGCGCCATCACCGATTCCCATTGCGATTTCTGGACAGTGACGCAAGACGGGCTCGACTGGGCGCTAGAGAAAACCGGCCACGATGGCGACGGCCCGCTGCGTGAGCGCCTGTTGCAGTTATATTGGGAGTTGGGCGCTTATCCCGAGGTGCCCGCAATGCTGCATAACCTCAAAGCAGCCGGTCTGAATACTGCGATCATGTCCAATGGCTCACCCGCGATGCTGCGCGGCGCAGTAGAGAGCGCGGGCATCGCAGATACGCTGGATGCGTTGTTGTCAGTGGAAAGCGTCGGCGTCTTCAAACCCGACTTTCGAAATTACGATCTAGTGGCAGCGGAATTCGGCTGTGCCAAGGACGAGGTGTTATTTGTCTCTTCCAACGGCTGGGATGCGGCGGGTGCTACGGGCTACGGCTTTACCACCGCATGGGTAAACCGCACCGCAGAGCCCATGGACCGTTTGCCATGGCAGCCTGCGCATGTGCTTGCTGACCTCACAGGCATTCCCGCACTGGCAGGTGTCTGATGGCCTTTTTCACAACCTCCGACGGGCTCGAGCTTTACTATACCGATCACGGTACTGGGCTGCCGATCCTTTGTCTTGCTGGGCTTACCCGCACCACGGCTGACTTCGACTATGTCACGCCGTTTCTGAGCGGCCAGCGATTAATCAAACTGGACTATCGCGGGCGCGGACGATCGGATTTTGATCCTGATTGGAAAAACTACTCCCTTCCTATCGAATGTCGGGATGTGACCGAACTGCTCGATCATCTGGGGCTGGAAAAGGTCGCGATCCTTGGCACCTCGCGCGGGGGATTGAACGCCATGGGGCTGGCCATGGGGGCCAAACACCGCCTGTTGGGCGTAGCCCTCAACGATGTCGGCCCTGTGATCGAACCCGCAGGCATCGAGGCCATCAAAGGCTACATCGGCCGGGACCCGGTAGCCAAAACCCACGCCGAAGCCGCCGCCAACATGGCCCGCGCCTTTCCCGAATTCAAAGGTGTCCCCGAAAGCCGCTGGCTTGAGGAAGCGCGCAAACATTACACCAAAGACGCAGACGGCCTGCACATCACCTATGACAAACACCTGCGCGACGCGGTGCTGGCCGCAGGAGACCAGATGATGCCCGACCTTTGGCCCTTCTTTGATACGATGGACGGCCTCCCGCTGGCACTGGTCTGGGGTCTGAATTCGAATCTGCTGGGCGCGGACACCGTAGCCGAGATGCAAAAGCGCCGCCCCGATATGATCCTTGGCAAGGTTCCCGACCGCGGCCATATTCCCTTCCTCGACGAACCCGCCGCCGTCACCGCTCTCACAACATGGACAAAGGCCCTACAATGAACATCGACATGATCCGCGCCGCCGCTACCCGCCTGCAAGGGCACGCTGTACGCACCCAATTGGTGCGCTCCCCTTTTCTGGACGAGATCGCAGGCCGCCGTGTCTGGGTCAAACCCGAATGCCTGCAACATACCGGCAGCTTCAAGTTTCGCGGCGGCTATAGCGCAGTTTCCGCCTTACCTCCCGAGGTGCGGGCCAAGGGGGTCATTGCATTTTCATCCGGCAACCACGCGCAAGGCGTCGCTTTGGCCGCAAAAATGCATAACACTAGTGCTGTCATCATCATGCCGTCTGATGCGCCCCAACTCAAGATCGACAATACGAAGGCGTATGGTGCCGAAGTCGTTCTTTATAACCGCGATACAGAATCCCGCGATGATATCGGCGCAAAAATCAGCAGCGAACGCGGCCTTACACTGATCAAACCTTTTGATGATCCGCTGGTTGTCGCAGGGCAAGGCACCTGCGGGCTCGAGATTGCCGAAGACGCAAATGCGCTTGGCATCAAAGACGCCGAAGTCATCGTGTGTTGCGGTGGTGGCGGGCTGACTTCGGGCATCGCGCTCGCGCTCGAGGCGGATGCCCCCAGCCTGCGCGTCCGCCCTGCCGAGCCTGAAGGTTTTGACGATGTGGCACGTTCGCTGCGTTCGGGCACCTTGGAAAGCAATACCGCCACATCCGGCAATATTTGCGATGCCATCATCACCCCGCGCGCCGGCGAGCTGACCTTTCCAGTGATGAAGCGCCTATGCGGTGCAGGGCTTGCCGTATCCGAAGACGAGGTGCTTGGCGCAATGGCCCAAGCCTTTGCCCGCCTGAAACTGGTGGCCGAACCGGGCGGCGCTGCCGCGCTTGCCGCAGCATTATACCGCCGCGACCAGATCACTGGCGACGATGTCATTGTCACCATTTCGGGCGGCAATGTGGACCCGGCCATGTTCACACGCGCATTGGAAACCCTATGACCCGTTTCACCATTGCCAGCTTCAACGTCAAAAACCTTATCGGGGCCGATAAGGAATATTATCAATTCCAATCCTACACGCCCGAAGAATACGCATGGAAGCGCGATTGGCTGGCCGATCAGATGGTCACGCTGGATGCCGATATCATAGGCTTCCAAGAGATTTTCGATGAAGAATCCCTTAGCGATATGATCACGCTCGCTGATACTTACGGCGAACAGCACAATGAATTCGCCTTGCCGGACAGCACGAAACGCTATCGCAAGCGCGCGATCTTCGACAAGCTGGCTTATGGCAGCTACCGTGAGGCCGATCTGGCATTTGCGCCCAACCTCAACGACGGCAAACCGGGCGCACGCCGTCCGGGGGTGGCGATCCTATCGCGGTTCGGCTTCGTCGGCGCACCCGAGATCATCCAGGACCTTGGTCGACCGCTCGACATCCCGTTTTCGGACGGGGGCGAAGATGGCGGATTTTTCCGTATTAGACGTCTGAGCCGCCCGATCCTCAAGGTCCGCGTGCCAATCGGCGATCACGTCATCACCGTCTTCAACTGCCACCTCAAATCCAAGCTGGGCGAATTTATCAGGCCCGACGACGGCGGCCCAGCCCCCGAAGCGGACCTTACAAAATACGACCCCGTTGGCCGCGCGCTGGGGTCTGCGCGCGCCGCCATGCGCCGCATGGCCGAAGCCTGGGTCCTGCGCGGGGCCATCGTGCAAGAGCTACAGGCGGGCAATCCGGTGATTGTGCTTGGCGATTTCAATGATGCGGAAAATGCGGTCAGCTCCGAGATCATCTCGGGCGAACATCCGTTCAAGAACTACCAATGGATGCTGCGCCATGACGCGGAACATCGCGGCGATCGCTATTCCGCCGAAGATGCCGCGCAGATCACCCAAGACATCGAAGCCGTGCGCCTGCACCCCGCCGAAAAACTTTTCGTGCGCAAATCCCTGCGCGACATGGTATTCACCGCAGCTTTCGGCGGCGTGTACGAAAGCATTGACCAGATCTATCTGTCACGTCACTTCCTGCCCGAAACGGCCGGCAACATTGGCGAAATGGACTATTTCAGCGTGCTGAATGACCACCTGACCGATGGCAGCCACGCCGAGGCCCCCTACAACAAACTCGCCTCCGACCACGGGCAGATCATGGCCCATATCCAGCTCAAGGGAGATGCGAAATGAAGATTTTTGACGCAGGCGATGTGCGCCTGCACTACCGCGTCGAGGGCCCTGATGATGGACAACCGGTGGTCTTTGCCAACTCGCTAGGCACCGATATGCGCCTGTGGGATCCTGTTTTGCCACTGCTGCCCAAGGGGCTGCGTATCATCCGCTATGACAAACGCGGCCATGGCCTGTCTTCGATACCAAGCGGCCCCTACTCTATGGGCGCATTGGTGAGCGATTGTGAGAAACTTCTCGACCATCTGGGCGTGCGCGATTGTATGTTTGTCGGACTCAGCATCGGTGGCATGATCGCCCAGGGGCTGGCCGTCAAGCGCCTTGATCTGGTGCGCGCCGTGGTCCTTAGCAATACAGCGGCCAAGATCGGCACAAAAACCATGTGGGACGACCGCATCAGCGCAGTACAACAAGGCGGCGTCGAAGCCCTTGCTGACGCGACGATGGAGCGCTGGTTCTCGAAGTCCTTCCGCGCCACACCCGAGATGGAACTGTGGCGGAACATGTTGGTCCAGCAGGCGGCTGACGGCTATAACGGCTGCTCTGCTGCGATTTCAGGCACTGATTTCTTCACCCCGACCAGCGGCTTGCGCCTGCCCGCATTGGGTATCGCCGGCTCTGAGGACGGCGCGACACCGCCTGATCTGGTCCGCGAAACCCTAGACCTTATTCCCGGCTCACAA
This sequence comes from Sulfitobacter sp., assembly GCF_039977885.1. Classification (GTDB taxonomy): domain Bacteria; phylum Pseudomonadota; class Alphaproteobacteria; order Rhodobacterales; family Rhodobacteraceae; genus Sulfitobacter. The sequence continues at coordinate 40,076 of NZ_JBDWCI010000001.1, read as the reverse complement.
TTCCGGCTTATTCGAAAGGCAGGCCACCTGCCCTGTGCCGAACAGCCACAAGAATATGCTGCCATTCTGACCGAATTCTTCAAAAGCGCGGGCCACATCTAGCAAAACCTGCAGAGCAGCCTCCTTTGTCTACGCCTGTCTGGCGTAGGCTGAAACGGACGCCTGTCCTTTCCCATAAATGCGGCCTACCCCCTGCTCATGACCGCGGGCTCGCAATTTCTCTGATCCCGACACGGAACATCCTACCGTCGAAAGCCGTTAGTCTTGCAACCAAGCAATGAACTCGTTCCAAAAGGCTTTTCAAATGACACAACATGCTGCGCTTTTCTCTCCTATTGAAATGGGGACAATTCATCTGCCCAACCGCGTCCTGATGGCACCACTGACCCGCAACCGCGCAAACGACGACGGTGTGCCTGCCGATCTGGCAACGACCTATTACACCCAACGCGCCAGCGCGGGGCTCATCATTTCGGAGGCCACGCAGATCTCCGCAATGGGCAAAGGTTACATCCAGACCCCCGGCATTTACACTGATGACCACGTTGCAGGATGGCGCAAGATTACGGATGCCGTACATGCCGCAGGCGGGCGCATCTTTTGCCAGCTCTGGCATGTCGGCCGGATCAGCCACACGTCGGTTCTGCCCGATGGCGCACAGCCGGTTTCCTCGACCGACGAGGCCGCCGATGCGCAAACTTTTACCAAAAACGGGTTTGAGCCGACCTCAAAACCGACTGCCCTGGATGCACAGGGGATCACGCAAACCGTAGCCGACTACCGGCAGGCGGCAAATCTTGCACGGGCGGCAGGCTTTGACGGGGCCGAGGTACATGCCGCCAATGGCTACCTGCTGGACCAGTTCCTCCAAGACGGTGTCAACACACGCACAGACAACTACGGCGGCAGCATCGAAAACCGCATGCGCCTGCTCGAAGAAGTCCTTGATGCAGTGGCTGAAACTTTTGAACCGGGTGCCATCGGCGTCCGCCTTGCGCCCAATGGCGGCGTTCATGGCATGTCAGACAGCGACCCCGAAACGCATTTTGCCGCGATTTACAAAATGCTCGATGCCCGCAATCTGTCCTATTTGCATGTCATGGAAAAATTTCCCGGCGAAAGTTCGGGCGCCGAGCTGATCAAAGCGTTGCGGCCGCATTATACCGGTTTTTACATGGCCAACGGCGGCTATGACGCGGCAAGCGGCGCCGAGGCGATCGAAAAAGGGCATGCCCATGCGGTGGCTTACGGCCGCCCCTTTATCGCGAACCCAGACCTCCCCGAGCGTTTCCGCAGAGGCGCTTCCTTGAACGCAGCGGATCAGGAAAGCTTCTATGGCGGCGGCGCGGAAGGATATACCGATTACCCGTTTCTCGAAGCCGAGCCAGCCTAAACAAAAGACACCGCCCGCCCCATGACGGGCGGTGTCATACCTTCAATAAAATGCCTGAAGCCCGGTGATCGCGCGGCCAAGGATCAGCGCATGCACATCATGGGTGCCTTCATAGGTGTTGACCGTTTCAAGGTTCACCATGTGGCGCATCACCTGAAACTCACCTGAAATCCCGTTGCCACCATGCATGTCACGCGCATGGCGCGCGATCTCCAGCGCTTTGCCACAATTGTTGCGTTTGACAATGCTGATCATCTCGGGTGCCGCATTAGCCGCATCCATCAAACGCCCCACTTGTAGGCTGGCCTGCAGGCCCAGCGCGATCTCGGTCATCATATCCGCCAGCTTTTTCTGGAACAATTGTGTCTGTGCCAGCGGCCTGTTGAACTGGTGGCGGTCCAGCCCGTATTGCCGTGACGCGTGAAGACAAAATTCGGCTGCGCCCGTCACGCCCCATGCGATGCCATAGCGTGCGCGGTTCAAACAGCCGAACGGCCCTTTGAGCCCCTGCACATGCGGCAGCAGCGCCTCCTCGCCTACCTCGACATTATCCATCACAATTTCACCGGTGATCGAGGCGCGCAGCGACAGCTTATTGCCGATCTTGGGCGCACTGAGACCCTTCATCCCCTTCTCAAGGATAAAACCGCGGACCTTGCCGCCATGCTCTTCGGACTTGGCCCAGACCACAAAAACATCCGCAATCGGCGCGTTAGAGATCCACATTTTCGAACCGGTCAGCTTGTAGCCGTTGGCCGTTTTCACCGCGCGGGTTTTCATGCCCGCAGGGTCCGATCCCGCATCCGGCTCTGTCAGCCCAAAGCAGCCGATGAATTCTCCCGAGGCGAGCTTGGGCAGGTATTTCTTGCGCTGTTCCTCAGAGCCGTAGGCATAGATCGGATACATCACCAAAGACGACTGCACCGACATCATCGAGCGATAGCCGCTGTCCACCCGCTCAACCTCGCGCGCGACCAGACCGTATGAAACATAAGAGCCCCCCAGACCGCCGTATTCTTCAGGCACCGTAACGCCCAACAGCCCCATATCGCCCATCTCGCGGAAAATGCCCGCGTCGGTTTCCTCATTGGCAAAGGCATCAATCACACGCGGTTGCAGCTTTTCTTGCGCATAGGCGCGCGCACTTTGCATGATCATCCGCTCGTCTTCGCCCAGCTGGTCATTCAAACGCAGCGGGTCAGACCATTCAAAACCACCCAGATCAGGTTTATCCTTGGCTTTCAGGATCGGCGTTTCAGCAGTCATAACAGGACCTTTCGCAGCATATACACATGAGGTTTTCGCCTGTATTGCATAGCAGACGCCAAAGTTCTAACGATGCTTATTCCTTAAACCATGAGTTTTTATCATATATGTTCGCCCAACGCCGCTACCTGCCCTCGGTTTCTGCGCTGCTCGCATTTGAGGCCTGTGCGCGGCTTGGCAGTGCAACACAGGCCGCAACCGAGCTATCGCTCACCCAATCGGCCATCAGCAGGCAGATCAAGACACTTGAAGCGCAGTTGGGGGTGACCTTGATGACCCGCAAGGGACGCAGCCTGGTCGTCACGCAAGCAGGGTCAGAATATGCCCATGAAGTGCGCGAAGTGCTGAGCCAACTGGTACAGGCATCGGTCAACGCATCAACCAAACGGCAGTCAGGCACGCTCACGCTGGCGGTGTTGCCCGCCTTCGGGATGCATTGGCTGGCACCGCGCCTGTCGGATTTTTCGGCCAAGCATGATCAGGTCACTGTGAACCTTTCCACCCGATTGCAGCCATTCGCGCTGGGGTCCAGCGCCTTTGACGCCGCGATCCACTTTGGGCATCCGGATTGGCCGGGTGTTCACTATCTCGAGCTGATGCCCGAAGTCGTGATCCCCGTCTGCGCCCCCGCGCTAGAGGGCTCTCCGTTCAAGAACCCCGCCGATCTGCTGGCCCAGCCCCTATTACATCTAGAAACCCGCCCCCGCGCATGGGCGCGTTGGTCTGACGCCGCAGGCCACCCCTGCACCCCGCCCCATGGCATGATGTTCGATCAATTCACCACCATGGCCCAAGCTGCCCTGCACGGGCTTGGCATAGCGCTCTTGCCCGGTTTTGTCGCACAGCCCTACCTCGACAGCGGACAGCTTTGCCGCGCCGCGCCCCAAACTGCGCAAAGCATCGGGCGTTACTATCTTGTCTGGCCAGACGACCGTCCCACACCTGCCCCGCTAGAGGCTTTTTGCAACTGGCTGCGCGCCCAGACCCAAGATCAAAGCGGTGCCACTTCTGGTTAATAAAATGACGACCTCGCCCAACTTCCGCCACATTTAGCGCCTATAGCCGAAATCTGGTAACGGTGGGGGCCGAAACCTAGGAGCATTGTGATGCTTGGCAAATTCATTCTGCGCACCGGCGCAATCGCAGTGGCGATGACCTGTGCCGTAGGCTCGGCTTCGGCCGAAAACTACCGTGTCCTCATGCTGGACTACGCATTTTTCCCTGAGATCAGCTATGTCTCACCGGGCGACACCGTCACATTCGTGAACACATCCGGCATGACACGCACCATCGAAGGATCGGACGGGGAATGGATCATCGAAGATCTTGAAGACGGGGCTGAGGCCACTCTTCCGATCACATCCGACATGAAGAACGAATACACCACCGTTGCCGTCGCAGCCTCTAGCGAAAGCTCCGAGGCAGGGACCGAAGTGAGCGACGAAGATGAAATCGTCATCGGCAAGCTGAACTTTAGCGGTTTGGCCAACCCGATTCTCGACTAGAACGGCTCGATCAACTCCGGACCGGCCGCGCGATTGGAATTGACCGCGCGGCCTACGCGATGCCATTGCAGAACGTCGTCCTCGGCCGCGCGCATCAACGTTGCAGCACCTTTACCGTTCTCCCCCAGCCACAAGCCATAATCAGCCGCCTCAATAAGGACTGGCATCCGGTGATGGATCGCCTGCATCGGTGCGTTTGCTGCGATGGTTAAGGCTGCCACCGTGCGTAGGTCTTCGCCACTTTCAGGATCACGCCACCCCTGCCATAGCCCCGCAAAGGCCAAGGGTGCGCCATCCCGCCGCGTGATGTACCACGGATCACGACCACCCTCGGTGTCTTTGGTCCATTCATAAAAACCATTCGCCACCACCAGCACGCGCCGATCATGGACCGCGCTGCGAAAAGCGGGTTTTTCCAGAACCGTCTCGGCACGCGCATTGATCAATAGCGGGCCGCCGTTCGGTTTTTTGTACCATGGCGGGATCAAGCCCCAGCGCATCGCTTCCATCCGGCGTGGACGGTCTGCCCCACCCGTGATCACCACTACGTCGTTGGTGGGGCATATGTTGTAATCCAGCCCCTCCGCCAGGGTATTCGCGGGCTCGGCGTCAAACACCTGCGCCATTGCCGCTGGCGGAAGGGTCAGCGCCATACGTCCACACATTGCCCTGTCTCCTTTTCAGATCACCCCAGCCTAGGGCAAAACGCATAAAACGTGAATGCGCCGCAAAAACGCCCAGCCTGCTTAGGCAAATAAAAAAGGCGCACCCCGCAAGAGGTACGCCTTTGGGTCAACCGCTAACCGGTTTATTTCACGGTGATACGGCCGTCTGTATAAGGCGTGTAAGGCGCGTTAGCCGCCAGAAACTCGGCCGTTACATCCGACAGGTCCGGCCCGAAATCATAGGCGTTTTCGGCTGTCTTGAACATCGCATAGCCGTCACCGCCATTGCGCACGTAGTTATTCGAAACAACACCGTAGACCTTATCCATTTCAATGGGCGCACCGGCGATCTTGACGTCGGAAATCCGTGCAAACGGTTCGGCAGCTGCGTCAAAGGCAAAGCTGATACCGGCAACCTGCGGGAAGCGGCCTGCACCTTCCTCGATCTGGCTTACGCCGTTTTCAAGCGCTTCAACCAGCACTTTACCACTCACCTGAAAGGTCGACAGCGTGTTCTGGAAAGGCAGCACCGTCAGAACATCACCCATCGTAACTTCACCGGCATCAATGCTGGCGCGGATACCGCCGCCATTCTGGATTGCAACCTGAATACCCTGATCGGCCACACGGGCCAGCATCGCATCGGCAATCAGGTTGCCCATGGTGCATTCCTGCGCACGGCACACTTCACGGTCCCCGCCAATCGGCTCATCTGTTTGCGCGACGACCTGATTGCGGATCTCTTCGAGAGGAGCGGCCAGTTCGGTAATACGCGCAACGGTTGCCGCGTCCTCAGAGACAGAGGCATCAATCAGGATCGGGTTACCAGCAGCTTCGGTAATATTGCCAGCGTCATCAAAGGTCACATTCAACTCACCGAGATATTTGCCATAGGCGTAGGCCTGCACAATCGCAGTATCGCCGATCATGGTCGGATACGGCCCTTCGGCTTTGTCGTCGGTATTGCTCAGCAATGTGTTAGAGTGCCCGCCCACGATGATATCGACACCCGTGGTCCCTGCAGCGACCTGCTGATCTACCCCATAGCTGGAATGGCTGAGCACGATAATCTTGTTCACGCCCTGAGCCGTCAGCTTGTCCACTTCTTCCTGTACCGCCGCAACCGGATCGCTGAAAGTGATGTTGTCCCCGGGTGCTGCCAGCTCGTCTGTATCCTCGGGGGTCAAGCCGATGAGGCCGATCTTTTCGCCGCCGCGCTCAATGACAGTGGATTTCGCAAGGCTGTCTGCCAGTAACGGCTCGGCGCTCACGTCGGCATTGGACATCAGGACAGGGAAATCAACCGCCGCCATAAAACCCGAAAGCACTTCGGGGCCATCATCGAATTCGTGGTTGCCCACGGTCATCGCGTCATAGCCCAGCTTATTCATAAACTCGGCCGCCATTTTACCTTTGTAGTGCGTGTAGAACAGCGTGCCCTGAAACTGGTCTCCGCCATCCACCAGAATGGCATTGTTGCTACGGCCTCGTGCCTCGGCGATTGCGTTGACCAGACGCGCAGTACCACCAAAACATTCACCGGCAGTGTTATCCTCGGCAGCGCAGGGGCCATCATATTTGCTGATCGGTTCGAACCGCGCATGAAAGTCATTGGTGTGCAAAACAGTCAGCGAATAATCCGCGCTGGCCATGCCAGCGGTCAGACCGATCGCAGCGGCGCTCAAAAGGAATCGTTTCATGGAGGTCCCCCAGATTTGATTAGAATTGATCGTATCGTGGCAAGCAGCGCGGCGGCTGTCAAAGCCATATGCACGCAGCGCGGGATCTCCCTACGTCACCTCAGACCGGGCCGCCACCAAAACGGGCGTTACCCCTCTGGTGCCCCAACGCCCCTTGACCCCTGCGCCGCACAAAGGCATCACAAACCCCATGCTGATATTCAAAATTTTCCGCACTGACGAATGGCAAACCCTGCGCACGCAGGGTGAAACCACAGGTGCTCCGATTGATATAGCTGATGGCTATATCCATTTCTCCACCGCCACACAGGCCGCCGAAACCGCCGCCAAGCATTTCGCCGGTGCCGAAGGCCTGTTTCTCATCGCAGCCGAGACTGACGCCTTGGGCGAAGCCCTCGAATGGGAAGTCTCGCGCGGGGATGCGCTTTTCCCGCATCTCTACCGGCCCCTCACGCTCAAGGATGTCGTCTGGGCACAGCCGCTGCCGCTGGTTGACGGGGTTCACCAATTCCCCGCGGGGCTACAAGAGGCCGCGCAGTGAACAGCCTGATCGAAGCAATCGGCCTAAAGGCTCTGCACCGCATAGATCCCGAAGCGGCCCACGGGTTGGCCATCCGCGCGCTGCGTGCTGGGCTGACACCGTGCCCCGGTCCTGTGAGCTCTGCACGCCTTGCCACGACGCTGGCGGGCATGACGCTGGCCAACCCTGTCGGACTGGCCGCAGGTTTTGACAAGAACGCCACCGCGATCGCCCCGCTCAGCGCGGCGGGTTTCGGGTTTATTGAGGTAGGTGCTGCCACGCCGCTGCCCCAACCGGGCAATGAAAAACCGCGCCTGTTCCGCCTGACCGAGGACCGTGCTGCAATCAACCGTTTCGGGTTCAACAACGAAGGCATGGACGCAATCTGCGCCCGCCTCGCCGCAGCCAAACGCACCATCCCCGTTGGCCTTAACCTTGGGGCGAATAAAACCAGCACAGACCGCGCCGCCGATTTTGCCCGCGTGATGGAAGCCGCGCGCGATCACGTGGATTTCGCCACGGTCAATGTCTCCTCGCCCAATACCGAACGCCTGCGCGATCTACAGGGCAAGGCAGCGCTTGCCGGATTGCTCGAAGGGGTGATGGCCGTGCGCGGCACCACCCCCGTGATGCTGAAAATCGCGCCGGACCTCACCGAAGAAGAAATCTCCGACGTGGCCCAAGTGGCAACCGAAGCCGGAGTCTCCGCCATCATTGCCACCAATACGACCCTGTCCCGCGAAGGGCTAAAGTCAGCGCATAAAGGCGAGGCGGGCGGCCTGTCGGGGGCTCCCTTGTTCGAGAAGTCCACGCGTGTGCTGGCCCGTCTATCGACCCTCACACAGGTGCCGATCATCGGCGTTGGCGGGATCAGCACCGCCGATCACGCCTATGCCAAAATCTGCGCGGGGGCCTGCGCTGTGCAGCTGTATACCGCGCTGGTCTATGGCGGCCTGTCGATGGTTGCCGAGATTGCGCGCGGCATTGATGCTTTGCTGGCCCGCGACGGGTTTGCGAATGTCTCCGAGGCTATTGGCAGCAAGCGCGAGGAATGGCTGTGATCACCCTGTGGCATAATCCGCGCTGCTCCAAGTCACGCCAAACGCTGGCCCTGATCGAGGAGGCAGGCACCCCCGTCACCCTGCGCAAGTACCTTGAGGACGCGCCGACGTTGGCAGAGTTGGAGCAGGCCCAGCGTGCCTTGGACCTGCCTGCAATCGAAATGCTGCGCCCATCCGAGAAACGCTTCAAAGAGCTGGGCCTGACCCGCGGCGACGATGCAAGCACCCTGCTGGCCGCTGCGGCTGCCAACCCGATCCTGATCGAACGCCCCATCGCCTTCAAGGACGACCGCGCCATCATTGGCCGCCCGCCCGAAGCCGTCAAAGCGCTGCTCTAGCTGCCCCACGCTCTAACGCGGGGTAGCGCAGGCCCAGCGTAATTGCGCGGGCGATAAATGAGACCAGCATCGCAATCCACAGCCCGTGATTGCCCAACAAAGGCACCAACACAGCGACAAAGGCCAGATAGATCGCAAAGGACACCGCCATCATGTTGCGCATGTCACGGCTGCGCGTGGCACCGACAAATATCCCGTCGAGCATGAAAGCCGCACAGCCCAGCACCGGCAGCAGCACCACATAGGCCAGATAGACCCGCGCCTGCGCCCGCACATCCGGTGCCGTGGTCATTGCGTCAAGGATCTCTGTACCAAACAGAACAAACACCGCCGCCATGCCACAGGCCATGGCCAAGCCCCAGCCGCTGGCCAGCACAGCCGCGCGGCGCAGGCGCGCAGGGTCGCGCGCGCCATAAGCCTTGCCCACCAGCGCCTCAGCTGAAAAGGCAAACCCGTCCAGCGTATAGGTCGCAATCATAAAGAACTGCAGCAGCACCTGATTGGCCGCCAACACCACATCGCCTTGCCCTGCGCCCAAAAACATAAAGCTGACAAAGATCCCCTCCAACAGCAGTGAGCGGATGAGAATATCAGTATTCACCCCCATCATCCTGCGCCAGCGCGCAGGATCAAAGACAACCGACCACACCCGCCATGCTGTGCCCGCAAAGGCTGCGCGACAAAACCACAGGCCCAGCGCCAGACCGCTCCATTCTGCAATCGCAGTGGCTGCTGCCACCCCCTGCACGCCCCAGCCAAGACCCATCACAAACCAGACATCCAGCGCGATATTCAGCCCGTTCATGCCAATCTGGACCACCAGAACCGCGCGGGTGCGCTCCTGTGCAATCAACCAGCCCGTGATACCATAAAGCGCAATCGCCGCCGGAGCGGACCAGACCCGCAACGCCATATAGGACCGCGCCAGCCCCTCGACTTCGGCGCTTGCGGGCGAGACAATAAACGCCCCCCAAAACAGCAGGCTTTGCAGCGCAATAATCGCAACGCCCGCACCGGCCCCTATCAGCAAGGCGCGCGTCAACAGCGCTGCGACCTCGCCCGTATCCCCCTGCCCTTCGGCCTGTGCGACCAAGCCGACAGTGCCCATGCGCAAAAAACCGAACATCCAATAAATCGCCGACAGGATCACCGCGCCAATGCCCACAGCGCCAATCGGAGCAGCCAGCCCCATCTGCCCGACGACGGCCGTATCGACGATGCCCAGAATCGGCACAGTGGCATTCGACAGCACAACCGGCACCGCGATATGCAGCACCCGACCATGAGTCAGCTTTTCTGACGCAGCGTTATTCACGAGAGGCAGGCATCACGAAATGCCCTGTTGCCTGTGCGTAAGGCCGGTCGCGGTTGTCTTGCCAGCCCTCCACCTGAACGCTGGCATAACGCCGCCCCGCCCGCGTGATGCGCGCACGGGCATAGGCGTCGCGCGGTAGACCCGTGCGTAGGTAATCCACGGTGAAATCAATCGTCTTGGGCAGGCGCGGCAAATCCTGAGGTGCCGTCCCCTCAAGGTCCAGCCTGCCGGCCTCCAGATCCTCCCACAGGTAGCTCCAGTTCAGGGTCATCACGGCCGTGATCTCCAGAAACGCAGCCGTCGCCCCGCCGTGCAGGGCGGGCAGCAACGGATTGCCGATCAGCACGTCGCGGTAAGGCAATATCGCCGTCAGCTCGTCCCCGCGGCGCTCGAACACGACCCCCAGAAAGCGGATATAGGGCACCGCATCTACCAAGGCACGCAAAGCGGCGTCACGGCGTTGTTTTATGACCTGTACAGGCTCAGGAGGCTTGCGCGCGCTCATCTGTGGCCCTCCACTGTGAATGCACCGGTGGCTGTGGCCACAGGGTTATCTGCGTCTTCATCCACCGCGACCGCCCGCACAAAAGCGACCGAGCGGGTCACATGGTAACAGGTCGCAGTCGTCGTAATCGTCTGACCGGGCGTGGCCGCGCGCATATAATCAATACGTAAATCAATTGTCGCCGTGCCGCCGGATATCTCGGGATGGCTCATCACGGCGGCTCCGCAACAGGTATCCATCAACGCCGAGACCGCGCCGCCATGCACCACACCTGTCACCGGATCGCCGATCAGCTCGTCCTTATAGGGCATCCCGATAACCGCCACGCCATCGCGCATATCCTGCGGTTCCATGCCCAATAGCACCGCATGTGGCAGTGCCTCGATGAACTGTCGCGCCAACGTGGTCTTGTCTGCCATGGTCTCTCCTGTCGGGTGCGCGAGGTCGATCTGCGTATCACCTTTACACCAGCGCCCCGAACAAAGAGCAAGACTTCCCGTTGCACATCGCGCCCTGTGGAATTAGCTTGGATATCCGGAGGACCCCCAGCAATGAACGAAGATACCCGCCTGACGTTCAAAGAAATGTGCGCCAAATTCGACGTAACGCCGCGAACATTGCGGTATTATGAATACATCGAATTGCTCGCCCCTGACCGCGAAGGCCGCACACGGTTTTACGGGCCGCGCGAACGCGCGCGCATGGAGCTGATCCTACGCGGACGTACCTTTGGCTTTGCATTGGAAGATATCCGCCAATGGCTGTTGATCCGCGAAAAGGAAGGCAGTCAGGCGCAAATGCGGGCATGGGTAGAAATGGCCAATGGCCAGCTTTCCGAACTGGCTGAAAAGCAAATACAGCTTGAACAGGCACAGGCCGAACTAACACGCCTTCGCGACGAAACGCTGAAGGAACTGGACGATTAAGGCATGTAAGCCGGCCTAGAATTGTGTCTTGAGCTCTTCCGCGCGCATCTCGATGTCGCGCGCAGCGCTTAACAGCATCAAAACCTCTTGCGCATCGTGTTTTTGCGCCATCTCGAACGAAATCGTCTCGACGATTTTTGCGGCGGCCATCAGGTAGTCATGCATCTCTTCGGATGGTGACATACGCAGCATCTGGTTTTCCAAAACTCCAACTGTCATCCACGTATCTCCTGAAATCTGGCCGGGGCCGTTAAGTTAAAAATTTGTAACTTCCGCATGTTGCCGCCAGCAACTCACTGGATATGGGGAGTGTATTTATTCTGCCACAGCGCCAGAATAACGCCTAGGTTGAAATCCGCTCTCTTTTTGCACCTACAGCTCTGTTCGCCTTGATCAGCGCCCAAGTTAGACCCAAGATGGTGACGTTGGGTTATTTCGCGTAACCCTAAAAACTTACGCAACGTACAACTACGTAACCCAGAGAATTAACGGTATGTCTGCTGTCTAACTGAATCGTAGACATGACCCCAATCCTTGCGAGACGAGTAATGAGTAACGAGACGATGACAATCCGCGAGATGTGCGAGGCATTCGATGTCACCCCGCGCACCTTGCGTTTTTACGAGGCGAAAGAGCTGTTGTTCCCCGAACGCGTGGGCCAACGACGGCTGTTTACAAAACGTGACCGTGCACGGCTCAAACTTATCCTGCGGGGCAAACGCTTTGGATTTTCGCTCGAAGAAATCCGGCAGTTGCTAGACCTCTACTATAAAGGCGATGGCCAGCTTAGCCAGCTTGAGCAGACCTACGACCTTGCCGGTAAACGGCTTGAGGATCTGGAAAGACAACGCAGCGAAATCGACAGCGCGATCACCGATCTGCGCGATCAGTTGAAATGGGCCGAAAAGGTAATTTCGACCATGCGCCAGCCCCGCAGGGCCAGCGCAACCAATTAACCGACGTCTTAGGGAGAGAAGACCATGCCAAGCTATACCCCACCGACCAAAGACCTGCAGTTCGTCCTGCACGACCTGCTCAAAGTGGCCACATCCGACATCCCCGGCTATGCCGATCTGGAGCCGGATTTCACCTCTGCTATCCTTGAAGAAGCAGGCAAGCTGACGTCCGAAGTCCTTGCCCCGCTGAACGCCGTTGGCGACAAGGAAGGCTGCCGTCTGGAGAACGGCATGGTCTACACGCCCACAGGGTTCAAAGAGGCATTTAATCAGGTCAAAGAAGGCGGCTGGCCCGGGCTGGACATGCCCGAACAATACGGCGGCCAGAACATGCCCGCCGTTATCGGTTCTGCCGTGGGCGAGATGTTTTCAGCCTCCAATCAGGCCTTCACCATGTATCAGGGTCTGACCCACGGTGCCGCCTCTGCTATCCTTGCCCATGGCACCGATGCGCAAAAGGACATGTATCTGCCCAATATGGTCAGCTGCGAATGGACAGGCACTATGAACCTGACCGAGCCGCATTGCGGCACCGATCTGGGCCTGATGCGCACCAAGGCTGTGCCACAGGAAGACGGGTCCTACAAAATCACCGGCCAGAAGATTTTCATCTCCTCGGGTGAGCACGACATGGCCGACAACATCATCCATCTGGTGCTGGCCAAGATCGAAGGCGGCCCTGAAGGCATCAAAGGCGTGTCGCTCTTCATCGTCCCCAAGTTCAACGTCAACGAAGACGGCTCCCTTGGCGCGCGTAACGGGGCCACTGTCGGTTCCATCGAAGAGAAAATGGGCATCCACGGCAATTCGACCTGCGTGATGAACTATGACGATGCCACCGGCTACCTGCTGGGCACCGAGCATAAAGGCATGCGCGCCATGTTCACCATGATGAACGAGGCCCGTCTGGGGGTCGGCATGCAAGGGTTGGCCCAAGCCGATGTCGCCTATCAGAACGCAGTGATCTATGCCAATGACCGCCTGCAGGGCCGCGCGGTGACCGGTGCCGCTGCACCGGACAAGCCTGCCGATCCGCTGATCGTGCACCCTGACATCCGCCGCTCCTTGATGGATCAAAAGTCATTTATCGAGGGCGGGCGTGCGTTCCTGCTTTGGGGCGCACAGATGATTGATGCCGCCCACCGCGCAGAGGACAAGGATGCGGACGGCCTTGTCTCGCTGCTTACCCCTGTGATCAAAGGTTTCCTGACGGATGTCGGCTATGACATGACCGTCAAAGCCCAGCAGGTCTATGGCGGCCACGGCTATATCGAGGAATGGGGCATGTCCCAATTCACCCGTGATGCCCGTATCGCCATGATCTATGAAGGGGCCAACGGCGTGCAAGCGCTTGATCTGGTGGGTCGCAAATTGGCCCAAGACGGCGGCAAACATGTGATGGCCTTCTTCGATATGGTCAAATCCTTCTGCAAGGATAACGCCGGTCAGGACGAGGCCTTTGACAAGGACTTCATCGAACCGCTCAAGGCTGCAAGCAAGGATCTGCAAGCGGCAGGCATGTATTTCATGCAAAACGGCATGAAAAACCCCAATCATGCGCTCGCCGGTTCAAACGATTTCATGCACATGTTCGGCCATGTCTGCCTTGGCCTGATGTGGGCCAAGATGGGCAAAGCCTCGTTCGAGGCCTTGGCAAACGGTGCATCAGACGCCACGTTCTACGAGACAAAACTGGCCACCGGACGCTACTATATGGCACGTCAACTGCCTGCCACTGCCCTGCACCTGACGCGGATCCAATCCGGTGCAGATACTGTGATGGCGCTGGAGGCTGAAAATTTCTAAGGTCGCGGCGGGGGCATTAGCGCCCCCGCCCTTCACAGCCGGAGAGACACCTTGCCAAAACGCTTTCGCCTAACCCGCCGCTTTCCTGTCGCCATGACCGAAGACGGTTACCGACGCCTCAAGAAATTCAGTGCGGATGCCGGATTGGACGAAGGTGAGGCATTGTCATTCCTTTTTGAGAATTTTTCTTCGGTGATGAACGAAGAAAACCTGACCGCACGACTGCGCCTGTTCAATGCCGAACTGGACACGCGCAAAAGATAACGACCTGACGACCAAGGCCCGACCGGAGGCCAATATCCAGACACATATGTGCAGCACTGGGAGGCGCCGCACAACTTTCGAGAGGAGACACAAATGATCTTCATGACACAGCAGCCAAAACAGGAAATCACGCAATGACGATCAAACTGCACTGCTTTGGCGAATCCGGGCATTCCTATAAGGCAGCCCTTGCGCTTGAACTGTCGGGTCTGGACTGGGAAGCGGTTAAAATCGACTTTTTCGGAGGACAGGGCCGCACGCCCGAGTTCCGCGATGAGCTCAACGTCATGGGCGAAGCCCCCGTGATGATCGACGGCAATGTACGTTTGACCCAATCGGGCGTCATTCAGGACTATGTTTCTGAGAAATCCGGCAAATTCGGCGGCAAAGACGCTGACGAGCAGCGCGAGGTTTTGCGCTGGGTGCTGTGGGACAATCACAAGCTCAGCTCGGCCGCAGGCATGGTCCGCTTTTTGATCAATTTCCTGCCCGAAGACAAACAACCCAAAGAGGTCATCAGCTTTAACCAGAAACGTCTGATCAGCGCCTATTCTGTTTTGGACACCCATCTTGCAGGGCGCGAATGGATCGTCGGCGATGGCATTACAAACGCCGATCTTACCTGCTGCGGGTACCTCTATTACCCCGAACCCTTCGGGTTCGACCGCAGCGCCTATCCCAACATTGACGCATGGCTCACCCGCCTGTCTGACACACCGGGCTGGAAAGCCCCCTATGATCTCATGCCCGGCAGCCCCGCTGACCGCGCCTGACCAAACACCGGCCCCCAAAGAGCCACTCTAAGGAGACATAACATGACCGAAGCCTATATTTATGATGCTTTGCGCACCCCCCGCGGTAAAGGTCGCAAAGACGGTGCCCTGCACGAGCTGACATCCCTGCGGCTCTCTGCGCTGACGCTCAATGCGGTGAAAGAACGTAACAACCTCGAAGGCCATGCCGTCGAAGACGTGATCTGGGGCAATGTGACCCAGGTGATGGAGCAAGGCGGCTGCCTTGCGCGTTCCGCCGTGCTCGCCTCGGACCTTGATGAAAACATTCCCGGCCTTGCCATCAACCGTTTCTGCGCCTCCGGCATGGAAGCCGTGAATCTGGCCGCGAACCAGATCAAGGGCGGTGCCGGTATGGCCTATATCGCCGGTGGCGTGGAAATGATGGGCCGCGTGGCGATGGGCAGCGACGGCGCTGCCATTGCCGCCGACCCCTCCATCGCAATCGATCAGTATTTTGTCCCCCAAGGCATCTCGGCCGATATCATCGCAACCGAATACGGCTTTTCACGCGCAGATGCCGATGCGCTTGCTGTTGCATCCCAACAGCGCGCCCAAAAAGCGTGGGAAGAAGGGCGCTTTGACAAATCCGTCATCACCATCCGTGACCAGAACGGCCTCGAAATCCTGAGCCGCGACGAATACATGCGCCCCCAAACCGACATGCAAAGCCTTGGCGCGCTGAACCCGGCGTTTCAACAGATGGGTGAAGTCATGCCCGGTTTTGACGCGGTGGCCCTGCTGAAATATCCGCACCTTGAGAAAATCAACCACATCCACCACGCCGGCAACTCTTCGGGTATCGTCGACGGTGCGGCGGCCGTGCTGATCGGCAATAAGGAATTTGGCGAAAAATACGGCCTCAAACCCCGCGCGCGCATCCGCGCCACTGCAAAGATCGGCACTGACCCGACCATTATGCTTACCGGTCCTGTGCCCGTGACCCAGAAAATCCTTGCTGATAACGGCATGGACATCAAAGACATCGACCTGTTCGAGGTGAACGAAGCCTTCGCGTCGGTTGTAATGCGTTTTATGCAAGCTTTTGACGTGGACCATGATAAGGTCAACGTGAACGGCGGCTCCATTGCCATGGGTCACCCTTTGGGGGCCACAGGTGCGATGATCATCGGCACCCTGCTGGACGAACTGGAGCGCGCAGACAAGGAAGTCGGCCTTGCCACGCTTTGCATTGCGTCCGGCATGGGAGCAGCGACGATCATCGAGCGGGTGTAAAACTGATGACTGGGGAACCAACCAAAACAGCAAGAGAAATCTCGGAAAACCTTCTCGAGATTACAGCAAAGGCCATGCTTGCGTGTGACTTTGACACATTTTCAACCTGTTTTCATGTTCCCCATTTCATCAGCTCTGCTGAAGATAAAACAGTATTGGAAACCCGCGAAGATCTGCGCCGCATCTTTCTGGCTGTCTGTCAGGATTACGAAGTAATGCGGATCACTAGTCTGGTCCGCATCCTTGAGGTCGCAGAATTTCAGTCGCCCACACGCATACAGGCCACTCATATCCAGCATTTGATGGTCGGCAACGATCGCGTTGGCCCTGCGATGCCATGTTACTCGATACTCGAATGTTTCGACGGACACTGGAAGGTCGCGAGCAGTCAATACGGCGTAGATTCAAACACGACAGTCGGACACGTGCTCAAGGATTGGCACGCACCGCAGTCAAAACAACAGTAAAGATCAGGAAACCCTATGACCGATTTTACAATGAACATTGATGCCGACGGCATCGCCACCATCACATGGGATGTCGCCGACAAATCCATGAACGTCATGTCCATAGAGGGCTTGGAAGACCTCGACACGCTGACCGAACAGGCGCTGGCTGATGACGCTGTCAAAGGCATCATCATCACCTCTGGTAAGGCGGGCTCTTTCGCGGGCGGGATGGACCTGAACCTGCTGGCAAAAATGAAGGCCGATGCGGGCGATGATCCGGCCAAAGGCCTGTTCGAGGGCACCATGCGCATGCATACATTGCTGCGCAAAATCGAACGTGCCGGCATGGACCCCAAGACCAACAAGGGCGGCAAGCCGATCGCGACCGTCCTGCCCGGCACCGCCGCAGGCATCGGGCTTGAGCTGCCGCTGGCCACGCACCGTATCTTTGCGGCCAACAATCCCAAGGCCCGCATCGGCCTGCCCGAAATTCAGGTTGGCATCTTCCCCGGTGCCGGTGGCACCACGCGCCTTGTGCGTATGCTGGGCGCAATGGCAGCTTCGCCCTTGTTGCTTGAGGGTAAAATGCTGGCCCCTGACGCAGCCCAAAAGGCTGGCATCGTCCATGAGGTCAGCGATGATCCCATGGCGGACGCGCGCGCATGGGTTCTGTCGGCCAAGGATGCGGACATCCTGAAACCATGGGATGCCAAAGGCTATAAAATGCCCGGCGGTGCGCCCTATCACCCCGCAGGCTTTATGACCTTCGTTGGGGCTTCGGCCATGGTCCACGGCAAGACAAAAGGCGTCTACCCCGCTGCCAAGGCGCTGCTTTCAGCGGTCTATGAAGGCGCGCTTGTACCATTTGATACCGCGCTGAAGATCGAAGCGCGCTGGTTCACCTCCGTTTTGATGAATCCGTCTTCCTCGGCGATGATCCGGTCACTGTTCCTGAACAAGGAAGCGCTGGAAAAAGGCGCTGTGCGCCCTGACGGCGTATCGGACCAACGGGTGAAAAAGCTGGGCGTGCTGGGCGCTGGCATGATGGGCGCGGGCATCGCGCTTGTCTCGGCGCAGGCGGGCATCGAGGTCGTGCTGATCGACCGCGATCAAGCCGCCGCTGACAAGGGCAAAGCCTACTCTGAGGCCTATATGGACAAAGGCATCGCCCGCCGCAAAGCCACACCAGAAAAGAAAGAGGCCCTGCTGAACCTCATCACCGCGACGCCCGATCTGGATGCGCTCAAAGGCTGTGACCTGATCATCGAAGCAGTGTTCGAAGACCCTGCCGTCAAAGCCGAGATGACCAAAAAGGTCGAGGCCGTGATCCCCGAAGATTGCATCTTTGCCTCCAACACCTCGACCCTGCCGATCACCGAGCTGGCCAAGGCATCTTCGCGACAGGAGCAATTCATCGGCATCCACTTCTTCTCTCCGGTTGAGCGGATGCTGCTGGTCGAGATCATCAAAGGGGCCAACACCGGTGACCGTGCCGTGGCCAAAGCGCTCGATTTTGTGCGCCAGATCCGCAAAACGCCAATCGTGGTGAATGACGCACGCTTCTTTTATGCCAACCGCTGCATCATCCCCTACGGCGGCGAAGCGAACCGCATGATCACCGAAGGCGTGGCCCCTTGGTACATCGACCATGCCGCGCAAATGCTCGGCTTCCCTGTTGGTCCTGTGCAATTGGGGGACGAGACTTCTGTGGACCTTGCCACCAAGATCATGCGCGCCACCAAAGCGGCCATGGGCGACGCCTATCCCGCCTCCGAGGCCGACAATCTGATCGTCTGGCTCGAGGAACAGGGTCGTTTGGGCCGTAAATCCAAAGCCGGCTATTTCGACTATGACGAAAAAGGCAAACGCCTTGGCTATTGGAAAGGTATCCATGACAAATACCCGCTGGCCGCAGAACAGCCCAAGCTGCAGGATGTTCAGGACCGCCTGATGTTCGTCCAAGTCCTTGAGGCCGTGCGCGCGTTGGAAGAAGGCGTGTTGATGGACATTCGCGAAGGCGACGTGGGCGCGATCCTTGGCTGGGGCTTTGCGCCGTGGTCCGGTGGCCCGCTGTCATGGCTTGACATGATCGGTACACCCTATGCGGCCGAGCGTTGTGACCAGCTAGAGGCGCAATTCGGCGAGCGGTTCAAATGCCCCGCCCTGCTGCGCGAGATGGCCGAGAAAAACCAGACTTTCTATGGCCGCTTTGGCGTCGAGGCTGCAAACGCAGCCTAAGTGCAAACCAGAGGGGCGCCGCCCGCGCCCCTCTATTCTACCGCGGCACCAAATACCGCAACCAGCCCACCCAAAACACCCAAAGCAGCAAACAACAGGGCTTTGCCCCCTGCCCCGTTTTTGCGCGCCTGCCCCGCTGCGATGATCGCCTGACAGCCATAGTATAATGCAAAGGCACGCGAGGCGTAGCTGATGATCTCGAACACGCTGAACGCCCAGGTCAGCATCAACCCGAAGCCTACCAGCAACAGATACCCAGCCCGCGGCGGCAGGCGGCTCTTGGTCAGCTCCGACAGTAGCCCGCCCGATCCATTGGTATCGGCCACCGCCGCGCTGAACTGCGCGCTCAGGGCTGCGACCATTAACAGAGCAGGCAGGACGGGGGTGACAACCCCCATCATCGCGATGATCGCTGTCTCGTCCACCGGACCATCCTGCGGCGCGAAAGAATAGCAAAACAGGGTGATATACAGCAGGTAAATCACCGTAGAGATCCATTGCGCCAGCTTCATCGAGCGGATCCGCGTCCCGACCCCATATTCATCCCCCAGATAGCGCGATGTCTCAAACCCCTGAACAGTCACCAGCAAACCAAAAGCCAGCATTACCCCGTGCAAGGGGGAAGTTTGCGGCGCGGCAAGGTGCAGCTGGCCTTCGGTGGACAAGCCGCCAAAGTACCACATCAGCGCGGCCAACATCCCTGCAATCACCGATAATTTAATCCCGACCGACACCTGCTCCATGCGTTCAAGCGCGGCAAATCCTTTGGTCCAGCCGATTGCAGCGATGGCCAGATACACCGCCGTTGTGATGACCTTGCCCAGATATGCCCCGCCCTGAGGCACCAGCGTCGCCGAAAATGCGCCCAGCAGATTGAGGTAGTAAGCCACCGAAACAATATAGGCGAAGGCCAATAGCCACGCCGAAACAGTCTCGAGCCGCCGGCTGTGTGCCTGCCTGTCTGCATGGGCCATATTAAAACGGATCGCCCCGCCAAAGGCATAAGCCACCGCACATAGTCCTGCCATCACCAACGGGGCCAACACCCCGTATGAGGCATTCAGCGCCGGACCTAGCACCAGAAAACCGCTACCGATGATAGACGCCAACGGGGTAATCGACGCTCGCCACAGCGGGGCACCAGCAAGGCGCGGCATCATCAAAAGCCCCGCAGCCCCTAGGCAAACCACAATAACCACAATAACCACAACATTCAGCATCGGAGAACTCCCGCAAGGTTAGAGCATCTATAGGCCTGCTACGGGCAGGTCTCCATACGAAAAAGGGGCCGCCAAAGCGCCCCCTCTTCCCGCCACAGGGAATGACAGAATGGATTATTTAGAAACAATCAGATTGCTGAAAAGTTCGCCGCATGTGCAGGGGGAACCAGCATATGCTCTTCAAGATACATCATATCGGCCAGCTCCTCTGCGGCCTCGCCATCCAGAACAACATAGGTCTGCGCGCCGGCCTGAAGGAATTTATCAAGCGATGACATATCGCGGGGACAATGGATCAACGCGCCGCCTTCGGCATAGATCACTTCATCACCGGCAAAATATACGGCGATCAACTCAATCCGCTGCATCGGCTGACGGCGGCGGATACCGCGCAGGCCAACAAGGCTGTGCGCCGTGATCACGGCAAAAGGATCGCCATGCATATCAACGGCGGCGTCGCTTTCAACCATCACACCCTGCTCTGGCAACAGAACCAGTTCTTCGCGGTTGCCCAAAGCCCCTTCAGGGATCACAACAGGCCACAAATTCTCGGCTGTCTCCGGCGCGTCCAGCCACATATGTGCGCGGCGAATTTCGGTGATTTCCTGCATACCATGATCAAAGGTCAGCACCTTGTCACCCACAGTTAGCGCATCAATCGCGCGCCAGCCAAGGTTGCTTGCCACCCGCGTGCCTGCCATCAACCCATGGCTCAGCGCCGCAATCCCGCCATCATAAGCGCCCGTCATCTCAACGATGCGGCGGGTCGGTCTTGTTTGTTTAAAACCCATTCCAAACATTGTTTCAGTCCCCTTTGGTGCACCATTTCAGCGCGTTCTTTTATTTCTGCCCCCAATTGGCCCGATTCGCTGGGCCACCAAGCGACCCTATCGGGGCGGAAATGGGGCATTGTCATCACGTAACCCTATAATTTCGGGAGAATGGTCAAGATTAGGTAAACAGCAGCAACAGTCTGCGCGCAAATAAGGGAAACCCCGTCATTACGTGCTTTTTTCCGCCTCAATGATCAGGCCGCGCCGCACTGTGATTAAAAACGATAGGAAAACCGGCTGATATCTGCGGCACAGATTTCGGCAACCGCAGCGCGGCTGCTGTCATTATATAGACTGCGATAATCCTCATGGCGATCACTGCGGTTCACATGCGGGATATCAAGGTCAAAACCCAAATGCGCGTGCAAAGGCGCGATATCATCGGCCAGATGCTCCAACCGGATAAACAGATCCGCCCGCATATCCCCCTGTATGTCCGTGACATAGGAAACTGCAGATGCCTGTGAAAAGCTTTGCGCCACAAGCGCGTGCTGGACGAATTCGCCGAACTCCAGATCACGGGCCAAACCCACCACCGGATGGGCAAAGCTTTGCCCCCGCAGCCAGTGATAATAGCTCACCATGCGGTCCCATGGGTTACGCACCAATGTAAAGATGAACAGATCCGCCAGCTCATCATGCCCCACCAACCCGTCGAGATCGGCCAATGTGCTATGCTTCCATAACCGCCCCGCCGCCTGCACATTCGATACCCGCTTGCGCCGCTGCTTTGCTTTGGGCGTGTCGCCCAACATGATGTCATCCTTCATCGCACGCGCCTCAAGCGCCAGCGCCATAGACGTGCCGCCCGTCTTGGGTGCATGGATAAACAGATAGCGGCGGCCGCGCGACAGGATCATATAGCGCGGCTCCTTCTGGTTTGCGGCGGCTGTCTTGATGATTGCAGAATGCTACCTCCTCAATATCGTGATCAGAGATACTTGCAATACAGTGCTGCGGGAGCCTAGCCGCCGGAACCGGTAGGAAGGCCAGCCTCATCGCGTTTTCCCGTGAAACATTGGCAGGCTTCAAGGCCGCCGGATTTTGACGGCACAACACCTCCGCGTCATGCAAGCATCCGCGCCACCACCACCGCCACACAGCGGCTGCCCCGCCGATCAGCATAGATGCTGCTTCCCATTGCCCTACCCCGTCCAAATGGTAATGTAGCGCGAAACAAAACCCGAGCAGATATTCATGACCGCCCTTTCAAAATATGATCGCCTAGAGGCCATCGGTCTGTGGCGGCCCGATGCCGAGGGCCAGCGGCGCGAAGTCATTGTCTCGATCGGGCACGCCACGCTTGTTATCTCTGATATGAATGATCAGGCCATCACCCATTGGTCACTGGCCGCCGTGGAAAGGGCTAATCCACAATCTATTCCCGCGCTCTACCATCCCGACGGGGACACGGGCGAAACGTTGGAACTGCCTGCCAGCGAAAAAGAAATGATCAACGCCATCGAGACCCTGTGCAGCACCATCGCCAAAGGCCGCCCCCGCCCCGGGAGGCTGCGCTGGCTGGGTGTCGGCCTATCGCTAAGCGCTGTCGCAGCTCTACTCATCTTCTGGCTGCCCGGTGCCATGCGCGACAATACCCTACGCGTGGTTCCACAGGTCAAACGCGAAGCCCTCGGCGTGGCCCTGATGGAGCGGATGCAGCGGGTTACCGGCCTGATGTGTTCAGATGCCGCGGGCCTGCGCGCGCTGCGCCGCCTTGGCACCCGTTTGGACACGACCAAACTTGCCGTGGTGCCGGCCCTTGGTCGCGCAGCCCTTCACCTGCCCGGTGGGGTGATCGTGCTGGACCGCCGCGTGTTTGAGGATTGGGAAGAACCCGATGTCGCCGCAGGCTATATTCTGGGCGAGGTTGCCCAGCAGTTAAACCATGATCCGCTTGGAGAGTTGCTCGATACGGTGGGGCCATGGGAGAATTTCCGTTTGCTGACCACGGGCGAAGTCTCCAGCGCCGCGCTTGACGCCTACGCAGAACACCTGATGACCGCCCCCCCCCAAACGCCGGACACAGAAAATCTGCTTGCCTTGTTCGAGGCCTCAGATGTGCGCGCTACCCCCTATGCCCGTGCCCGCGATATTACCGGCGAAAGCGTTCTTGCCCTGATCGAGGGCGACCCGATGAAAAACAAACAGACAGAGCCCCTGCTCCCTGACAGCGCATGGCTGCGCCTGCAAAGCATTTGCGGCGGATAATTTTGCCCGCTTGAGCAAGGGCACAAAAAACGCCGCACCCCGTCACACTTCCAACGCCAAAAGAAAAGGCCCGCCAGATATTCTCTGGCGGGCCTCAATTCAAAATCAGCGTCAGTATTAGCGTGCAAACGCCTTATATCCAGCACTGCGCAACTTCTTGATCGCGCTGCTCACTTCACGCTCGCCACCAAAGGGGCCTGCAATGACAAGACGGCTGGTTTGTCCATCGCGGGTGTGGACACCCACACGCACCGGAAGCCCCATGCGCTGCACTTTCTTGGCCAGCCGCTGGGCCGAGGCTTTGTCGTTGAATTTGCCAACTTGCACAAATCCGCGCGCCGCTACTTCGCCTTTTGGCTGGGCTGCGCGTTTGGGTGCAACCTTGGGCGTTGCCTTGGGTGCGGCAGACCGGCTTGAGAAGACTGGCTGGCGCGCAACCGTATCGACCCGCGCCTGACCGGGCTCGGGGTGGACCACATTGCTTGCGCCGCGCACGATCCGCTTGAGCGTCTGACCATTGCGTTTCACGATGGTCACCTGACCCAGCTCGCGCTGTTGCCGTGCGTAATCCGTATAAGGATACACCAACGGAACAGAGGCCGTCACATCATGTCCGTCCGCTTGATTGATCAAACGGCGCGGCACAGTCGAGGTCCAGATCAAGCTCATCGCGCGGTGGCCCGCCAATGTTTGCTCCGCCCGTTTTGGGTTCAAACGGCCATCCGTCCAGACAGTTGTATAACCGGCAGGCACCTGAACATTCGTCGTATTCACACGGTTGACTGCCACATGGCGCGGCACAATCCGGCGGTTGGGCGACACGCGGATCGGCTGTTGCTGGGGTGCCGCTTTGGCAGCTGCGGTTTTAACAGGAGCCGCAGCGCGAGGCGCGGGTGCGGTTGAAATGCGCGCACCAACAATAGCCTCATCTTGTGGGCCACACCGCACAGGGAATTTATCCGAGCGCAGATACTGGCTGCTGAGCGGCGAAGCCCCGCGACAAGCAGCAGCCTCGGCCGGTGCAGGTGCCTTTGCCCTACGGACTACGGGCTGGGCAGGCTGCACTTCTTTTTCAACAATCTTGGGCGGCGCAGGCTGCTGGCGCACAACTTTGGGTGCGGGTTTTGGCGCGGCCTTTTTCACAACACGGGCGGGCGCTGGCTTGGGTTTTGGTGTCGCCACCGCCACCGGAGCGGCAACAGCCTCGGGCGCGATCTCAATCACTTCGGCAGTCTTGACAGGAGCAACCGGCTCCGGCTCGGTCACCTGATTAGCAAAGGTCGGGCGAAAACCGCAGACCCCTGTGCGCGACCGCGATACACGCGGCACCCATGAGACATTGCCATCAATGCCGGCGCGGATGAAAACACAGCCCGCGCTGTCAACATATTGCTTGCCCTGGTAAGAGGCCGGCGGGAACTCCGCAGGCTGGCTTCCGGGGCGCGTCTGTGCGGATAATGCACCGGCACTGACCGTCCCCAAGATGAATACAATCGTCGCTATCTTGTTAAGTTTCATTGACGCCCCCACAGTATATTGTGTCCAGCATGTCAAAGCTACCAACGCACGTAAAGCAGTCGTGTGAACAATCGCGCTGTTTTCGCCATATTTTGAGCAATTAGGCGCCAATTTCCGGCAGTTATCAGATCAGTTGCCGCGCGATTCGCGAATCATAGCGAATTGATTCGCGAATCGCGCGACCGAATCACTACTTGGTGCCGAACATCCGGTCCCCTGCGTCCCCCAAACCTGGCACGATATAGCCCTGTTCGTTAAGCTTTTCGTCCACAGCGGCGGTAACAATCGGAACGTCCGGATGCGCCTCTTTCATCCGCGCGATCCCTTCAGGCGAGGCAAGCAGGCACAAAAACTGGATGTTGGTGGCCCCCGATTCCTTCAATAGATCAATCGCCGCCACCGAAGAATTCCCCGTGGCCAGCATCGGATCGACCGCAATAACCAAACGGTCCTCCATCGCTTCGGGAACTTTAAAGTAATACTGCACCGGCTTCAGCGTTTCCTCGTCACGGTAAAGGCCTACAAACCCCACCCGCGCGGACGGGATCAGCTCAAGCACACCGTCCAGCAACCCGTTTCCGGCCCGCAGGATCGAAATCAAGGCCAGCTTTTTGCCGTCCAGCGTTGGTGCATCCATCGGCTGCACCGGCGTATCGATCCGCTTGGTTGTCAACGGCAGGCTCCGCGTGACCTCATAGGCCAGCAGCTGGCTGATCTCGCGTAGCAACTGGCGAAACACCGCTGTCGGCGTGTCGCGGTCGCGCATGATGGTCAGCTTGTGCTGCACCAACGGGTGGTCCACGACGGTCAAATGGGGTTTGCTCATCTGGAAGCTCCTTTATGTATCTGTGGCACCTCTACCCCGAGATGTCGGGCGACAAAAGCCGCCACATCCTTGAAAGCGATCTGCCCCAATGTTCCAGCCCCCTGACCTGCAACTAAAACAGGCACTCTCTCGCGGGTGTGGTCCGTGCCGATCCATGAAGGGTCATTTCCGTGATCCGCCGTCAGCACCATGATATCCTCAGGCTGCATCTGCGCGATCAAACGGCCAATCTCGCGGTCGAACCATTCCAGCGCGCGGGCATAGCCCGATACATCGCGGCGGTGGCCATACAGGCTGTCAAACTCGACAAAATTGGCAAAGGTCAAACTGCCCTGCGGCGCATCCCCCACCAAATCGCCCAGATGGACCATCAATTCCGCATCAGTGCCTTTGCGCACCTCGTCAAAGCCTTGCATAGAAAAGATATCGCCAATCTTTCCGACCGCAAAAACCGCGTGGCCTGCATCCTGCACCCAATTGCTCAACACCGGCTCCGGCGGCGTGATTGCAAAATCGCGCCGGTTTGCCGTGCGGCTGAACCCTGCCTCGACATCGCCGACAAACGGACGCGCAATGACACGTCCCACGCGGCGCGCATGAAGGAAAGGCGCAAGATCCGCGCACAACCGGATCAGACGTTCGCGCCCGAATGTCTCTTCATGGGCTGCGATCTGGAACACACTATCGGCAGATGTATAACAAATGGGCTGGCCCGTGCGCATATGCTCTGCGCCAAACCGCTCGATGATCGCGGTGCCGGGCGCGTGGCAATCGCCTAAAATGCCCTCCACGCCCGCAAGCCGGCACACTTCGGCGATCAATTCGGCGTCAAACGAACCTTCGGTCCGCTCGAAATAGGACCATTCCCACGGCACGGGTAACCCTGCCAGTTCCCAATGCCCCGAAGGCGTATCCTTACCGCGCGAAACCTCCGTCGCTGCCGCCCATGTGCCCTGCACGGGGACATCAAAGGCCGCGACCTCCAGACCGCTGGCCGCCTTAAGGGCCGCGCCTAATCCCAGCCCCGCCATCACCGGCAGCTGTATCGGCCCCGTTCGGCCTTCCTCGGCCTGCCCCGCCGCGCAGGCCTGTGCGATATGGCCAATCGTATTGGCCCCCGTGTCCGCTATATCGCCGTTGAAAAACGTATCCGCATCCGGCGCGCCGCCAATACCGACCGAATCCATAACTACAAGGAACGCGCGCGCCATCAGCCCAGATACTCGACAATCAGGGACGGTGCTGCCACCGCGCTCTCACCCAGCGTGATCGCTGCACGCACCGCCGCCGCCGCACGATCCGCTTGCGCTGGCCGCGCCGCATGGACCACAGCCAGCGGTTGACCTTTGCTTATGCGGGTGCCCAGACGCACCACATCCGACAGACCAACGCCCATGTCGATCTTGTCACTCTCCACCATACGGCCGCCGCCGAGGCCAACCACCGCAAGGCCCAGCGCCTCACCGTTGATCGCGGTCACCACGCCACTCTCCTGCGCCGTCACTTCGCGCACCACAGTCGCCTCTGGCAAAAACCGCTGCCAATCCTCGACAAAACGCACCGGCCCGCCCAGCGCCGCGATCATCGCGCCAAACCGCTCGGCCGCGCGGCCATCGGCAATCGCCCTCTTGATCCGCTCGGCACCCGCCTCCGCGTCCGCAGCAAGCCCCGCCCCCGCCAACAAGACGCCGCCCAATGTGGCCGACAGCTCGACCAAAGGACCCTGAACATCGCCGCGTAGCACACGCATGACCTCAGCCACTTCCAACGCATTGCCAAGGCTGGGCACCAACGGCTGGCTCATGTCGCTGATGACGGCCCGCGTCGGGCATCCGGCCGCATTTGCTGTCTCGACCAGCGCTTGCGCCAAATCCCGCGCGGCGCTTACATCTTTCATAAACGCCCCCGAACCGACCTTCACATCCAGCACCAAACCGTCCAGCCCCGCAGCCAGCTTTTTGCTCAGGATCGAGGCGGTGATCAGGTCCAGACTGTCGACCGTTGCGGTCACATCCCGCACCGCATAAAGCCGCTTGTCCGCCGGTGCGATGGCCCCCGTGGCCCCCACAATCGCACAGCCCACCTGCCCGACAACGGCGCGCAACCGCGCTTCATCCAGCATAACGCCGACACCGGGGATCGCTTCAAGCTTGTCCAGCGTGCCGCCCGTATGTCCAAGACCACGGCCCGAAATCATCGGCACATAGGCCCCGCATGCCGCCAAAGCAGGCGCAAGAACAAGGCTCACACAATCACCGACACCGCCGGTCGAATGTTTGTCCAGAACCGGTTTATCCAAGTCCCAGCTTAATACATCGCCAGAGGCACACATGCCCCGCGTCAGCGCAACCCGCGCCTGCGCGCTCAGCCCGTTGCGGCACACCCCCATGGCAAAGGCACCGGCCTGCGCATCGCTCAGGCTTTGATCAGCCAAAGCCCCCGCGACCCATGTCACCTCATCCGCAGTGAGCGCCACATCATGGCGCAGCTTGGACAGAATATCGCGCGCATCCATATCAGCGCCCCAAAAATGAAGGGTCAAACGCACCCGGCAACAGATCGGCAACGCTCATGGTCTGTTCGGCCCCTTCAACGGTGGCCATCGTGACCTGTACATCGCCTGCACCGAATTCCGCCAGCTTCTGGCGGCAGCCGCCGCAGGGTGTCACCGGCAAAGGCGATCCCGCCACCACATAGGCCTGCGCGATCACCGTCTCGCCTGCGGCAACCATGGCCGCAATCGCCCCTGCTTCGGCACAGGTGCCCTCGGGATAGGCGATATTTTCGACATTACATCCGGTATAAACCACCCCTGATGCCGCGCGCAGCGCAGCGCCCACCTTAAAGCCGGAATAGGGCGCATGTGCATTCTCACGCACCGCCAATGCTGCTGCCCGTAAATCTGTCTTCATCGCCTGCTCCTCACGTCGAGATTCCCGCAAAGCTAGCAGTCAACTATCGGAATATCCATGAATAAACCGCAGCAAATTCCCCCTCACGTCGCGACAGGAAAACCCTTCAACAGGCGTGATTGCTCCCGCCGCGCACAAGCCTGTGTTAATGGCGCAAAAACTAGTTTAACGATAAACTAAATCGCAAATCAGGGACCCTCCAGATGTCAGAAAACACCACAAACCGCCAAGCTGCCCTTGATTACCACGCATTCCCCAAGCCCGGAAAGCTTGAGATCCGTGCCACCAAACCGCTGGCAAACGGCCGCGATCTGGCCCGCGCCTATAGTCCCGGCGTCGCCGAAGCCTGCCTTGAGATCAAGGAAGACCCCGCCACCGCCGCGCTTTATACATCGCGCGCCAATCTGGTTGCTGTGGTCACCAATGGCACCGCCGTTCTGGGCCTTGGCAATATCGGCGCGCTGGCCTCCAAACCGGTGATGGAAGGCAAGGCCGTCCTGTTCAAGAAATTCGCCAATATCGACTGTTTTGACATCGAGCTGGACCAATCCGACCCTGAAAAACTGGCCGAAATCGTCTGCGCGATGGAGCCCTCCTTTGGCGCGATCAACCTCGAAGACATCAAAGCCCCCGATTGCTTTACGGTTGAGCGCATCTGCAACGAGCGCATGAACATCCCCGTCTTCCACGACGACCAACACGGCACCGCCATCGTTGTGGGTGCCGCTGCCACCAACGCACTGCATGTGGCAGGCAAGAAATTCGAAGACATCAAAATCGTCAGCACCGGTGGCGGGGCGGCGGGCATTGCCTGCCTGAACATGCTGCTGAAGCTGGGTGTAAAACGCGAAAACGTCTGGCTCTGCGACATCGAAGGCCTCGTCTATGAGGGCCGCGAGAAAGACATGAACCCGATCAAATCCGAATATGCGCAAAAATCCGACCTGCGCACATTGGATGATGTGATCGAGGGTGCCGATCTGTTTCTTGGCCTCTCCGGCCCCGGCGTGCTTAGCCCTGAAATGGTCGCTAAAATGGCCGACCGCCCGATCATCTTTGCACTGGCCAACCCAACGCCGGAAATCATGCCGGACCTCGCGCGCGAAGTAACCCCCGATGCGATCATCGCCACCGGCCGCTCGGACTTCCCGAACCAGGTCAACAACGTGCTGTGCTTTCCCTTCATCTTCCGCGGCGCGCTGGATGTAGGCGCGACCACCATCAACGACGAGATGAAGATCGCCTGCATCGAAGGCATTGCAGCACTTGCCCGCGAAACCACCAGCGCCGAAGCCGCCGCCGCCTATCAGGGCGAGCAGCTGACATTCGGGGCCGACTACCTGATCCCCAAACCCTTTGATCCGCGCCTTGTGGGCATTGTCTCATCCGCCGTGGCCAAGGCCGCGATGGAGACAGGTGTGGCCACACGCCCCATCGAAGACCTGGACGCCTATAAGGCCAATCTCGACAGCTCGGTTTTCAAATCCGCGCTGCTCATGCGCCCTGTGTTCCATGCCGCGCGCGCCATGTCGCGCCGCATTGTCTTTGCCGAGGGCGAGGACGAGCGCGTGCTGCGCTGCGCCCAAGCCATGCTGGAGGAAACCACCGAACGCCCCATTCTCATTGGCCGCCCCGAGGTCATCGCCAAACGCATGGAAAAAGCGGGACTGACGCTGAAGCTGGGTGAAGACGTTGATGTTGTGAACCCCGAAAACGATCCACGCTACCGCGATTATTGGGGCACCTATCACGAGCTGCTGGCCCGTCGCGGTGTCTCGCCTGATATTGCCCGCGCGATCATGCGCACCAACACCACCGCGATCGGGGCCGTCATGGTCCACCGCGGTGAGGCCGACAGCCTGATCTGCGGCACCTTTGGCGAAACCCGCTGGCATCTCAACTATATTGAACAGGTGTTGGGCCGCGATGGCAAACGCGCGCATGGGGCACTGTCGATGATGATCCTTGAGGACGGGCCGCTGTTCATCGCCGATACCCAAGTCCACCAACACCCCACCCCCGAACAACTGGCCGAAATCGCCATCGGGGCCGCGCGCCACGTGCGCCGCTTTGGCATCACACCCAAGGTCGCCATGTGTTCGCAATCGCAATTCGGCAATCAGGGCGAAGGCTCAGGCTCCAGACTGCGCCGCGCAATCCGTATTCTGGATGAGGGCAACCATGATTTCACCTATGAAGGCGAAATGAACATCGACACAGCACTTGACCCTGAATTGCGCGCGCGCCTGTTCCCCGAAAACCGGATGGAAGGGGCCGCGAATGTGCTGGTCTTTGCCCATGCGGATGCGGCATCCGGCGTGCGCAACATTCTCAAGATGAAAGGCGGCGGTCTTGAGGTTGGCCCCATTCTGATGGGCATGGGCAACCGTGCGCATGTGGTATCGCCCTCGATCACCGCACGGGGCCTGTTGAACATGGCAGCCATCGCCGGCACCCCTGTCGACAATTACGGCTAACCGCATAAAAAAAAGCGATCCCCGTCAAGGGGATCGCCGACACTCGTTACCTTATGGGCAGCCTTCAGAGGCTGGCCATAAACTCGTCCACCTCTTTTTTCGCTTGCTCTTTGGTCTTGCCGTATTTTGCTTGAATACGGCCCTCAAGCTCATCGCGGTTGCCTTCGGCAACGTCCAGATCATCGTCGGTCAGCTCGCCCCATTTCTGTTGCGCCTTACCTTTGTATTGCTTCCAGTTTCCTTCAACGGTGTCCCAATTCATGGCGGGTCTCCTTTTCGGTTCACGCGGATTGTGCTGTGAGTGAAGCGGTACGCGCCCGCCTCCAGCATCTTCACTGAACCAACACGCCCCCGACCGGAAAGTTCCGGCACCGCGCAAGAAATTCCCGCAGCCTGCGGTCTTCAGGTGAACTGTTCTGAGATCAGCCGCTCTTCCAGCCCGTGACCGGGATCAAACAGAATCTTATGCGAAATGCTCGGTTCCGACCGGATTTCGACGCTGACCACATCGCGGTGGCTGTTGCCATCTGCATCCGCCATCACGGGCCGCTTCTCCGGCTCCATCACGTCAAACCGCACGCTTGCATTCTTGGGCAACAATGCGCCGCGCCAGCGCCGTGGCCGGAACGCCGCAACCGCCGTGAGCGCCAGCACCTCGGCCTCGATCGGCAGAATCGGCCCGTGGGCAGAATAATTATAGGCGGTCGAACCGGCAGGCGTGGCCAGCAGAGCCCCGTCACAAACCAGCTCTTCCATCCGCAACCGGCCGTCCACCGTAATTCGTAATTTCGCCGCCTGCGGCCCCTGCCGCAACAACGCCACCTCATTGAGCGCAAGATCCTCAGACACGCGCCCGTCCACATGGGTCGCACGCATGGACAGCGGATTGATCACCGCCTGTTCAGCCGCCTTCAACCGTTCGGGCAGGCCGCTCTCGGTGTAGGAGTTCATCAAAAAGCCGATGGTGCCCCGGTTCATCCCGTATACCGGAGCCGCCAAATCCTGTGTCTCATGCAGCGTTTGCAGCATGAACCCGTCCCCGCCCAGCGCAACAATGACTTCGGCGTCCTCAACCGGCACATTGCCATAGCGCCCAATCAACGCGGCACGCGCGGTCTGTGCCACATGGGCACGGCTGGCCAAAAAGGCGATATTCTCAGGCATGGTGTTTCCGATCTGCGCCACTGTCCACTCAGACAACCACAATACGCAACCGACTGCCAGCACCCCCGCGCAAATCGTCGCGATTGCCAAATTCACTGCTGCATTTGACCCATGTCGCCCCTATGAGAAGGGCAGTCGTTTCCGATCTTCACCTCGGGCGCAGTTTCCGATACGAAACGCCCCATCGGGACCAAATGCTCAAGGAGCCACATCATGTCGACCCAAACATTCTTCACCCGCTCATTGGCCGAAACTGATCCGGCAATCGCCGAAGCCACCAACAAAGAGCTGCACCGCCAGCGCACCGAGATCGAGCTGATCGCCTCCGAGAACATCGTCTCGGCCGCCGTGATGGAAGCGCAAGGCGGCGTGATGACCAATAAATACGCCGAAGGCTATCCGGGCCGCCGCTACTATGGTGGTTGCCAGCACGTTGACGTGGCAGAACAGCTGGCCATCGACCGTGCCTGCGAACTCTTCGGCTGCGGCTTTGCCAATGTGCAACCCAACTCCGGCTCCCAAGCCAACCAAGGTGTGTTTCAGGCGCTGCTCCAGCCCGGTGACACCATCCTCGGCATGTCGCTGGACGCAGGCGGCCACCTGACCCACGGTGCTAAGCCAAACCAATCGGGCAAATGGTTCAACGCCATCCAATACGGCGTGCGTAAGCAGGACAACCTGCTCGACTATGATCAGGTTCAGGCGCTGGCCACCGAACACCAGCCAAAAATGATCATCGCAGGCGGCTCCGCCATTCCGCGCCAGATCGATTTTGCCCGTATGCGCGAAATCGCCGACAGCGTTGGCGCCTATCTGCACGTGGACATGGCCCACTTTGCCGGTCTGGTGGCCGCGGGTGAACACCCCTCCCCCTTCCCGCATGCGCATGTGGCAACCACCACCACCCATAAAACCCTGCGCGGCCCGCGCGGCGGCATGATCCTCACCAATGACGAGGCGCTGGCCAAGAAATTCAACTCCGCCATCTTCCCCGGCATCCAAGGTGGCCCGCTGATGCATGTCATCGCCGGCAAGGCCGTGGCCTTTGGCGAAGCGCTGCAGCCAGAATTCAAAACCTACATCAAACAGGTCATCACCAACGCCCAAGCCCTGTCTGATCAGCTGATCAAAGGCGGTTTGGACACAGTGACACACGGCACCGACACCCACGTCGTACTGGTCGACCTGCGCCCCAAAGGCGTGACAGGCAACATCGTGGACAAGGCCCTGGGCCGCGCCCACATCACCTGCAACAAAAACGGTGTGCCTTTTGACCCCGAAAAGCCGACCGTGACCTCCGGCATCCGCCTCGGCTCGCCTGCGGGCACGACACGCGGCTTTGGTGAGGCTGAATTCCGCCAGATCGCCGATTGGATCATCGAGATCGTCGACGGCATCGCCGCCAATGGCGAAGACGGCAACGCCGCGGTCGAGGCCAAGGTAAAAGCCGAAGTCGAAGCGCTCTGCGCCCGCTTCCCGATCTACCCCAACCTCTGATCACGCGACCCATATGAACGATCAAAGGCCCCGACAGCACGCTGTTCGGGGCCTTTGTATTACTACCGCAGATCGCGGAAGCTTAATCAGGAATAATCTGACGCGGTGCGCCTGCATCATCCAATGCGACGAACACAAATTCGGCCTGCGTCACCTTGGCCCCCGTTTTGGCATAGCGCGACCGCGCCCAGACATCGACATGCACCCGCATCGAGGTGCGCCCCACATGGGTCAACTCGGCATAAAGCGTCACCTCATCACCAACCTTCACAGGCCGCAGAAAATGCATGCCCTCAACCGCGACCGTGGCACTTCGCCCCTGCGACACCCGCCCCGCCATATTGCCCGCTGCCAGATCCATCTGTGACATCAACCAGCCGCCAAATATATCGCCCGCCGGGTTGGTATCCGCAGGCATGGCAATCGTCCGGATGACAAGCACCCCCACATCCTGCTGCCTGCCGTGCGACGCACGCTCTTTGGCTTCCTCAAGGGTGATTTTCGGGGTGGATGTCATCGGGCCGACCTTTCAACAAAGGAACTTGGATATGGTCAAAGCCTAGGCAATTTAACAAACCACTGCAACGCCAGCGGCCCCGCCTGCCTAGACAAAGCCGCGCCACCACAGCCAGATAACAAACAGCACCGCCACCAAAATCAGATTGGCCACAACCGCCCCCGCAAGACCAAGCAACCGCGCCTTGCGGCGTTCTCCTACGTTGATTTGCAACAGGTGATCGCGCAGCACGGCGTAATCCCGATCAACCTGCACCGCATCCACCTGCCGCGCAGTTTTGGGGTTATGGGCCATCAACTCCGCGCGCCTGAGCGCCGCACCGCTCTTGCGAACACGGCGCGGCAAACGGCGACCTGCACGGCGCAAGGACTGGCGCAGATCACGCCCGCGCACATCCAGCTTTTCCTGCATCAAACCGCGCAGCTTGCGCGATTTCTCCGCCATATCCTTATCGGTGATCATAGCCCTTCCTAATCTGCTGGCCTTGCCGCCGCAATGGCGCTAGGCCTTAACCATGCTGAGTTATTCCGAATATGGCACCGCCTCCGACACCACCGCACCCCTGCTCATCGTGCACGGGCTTTATGGCTCTGGCCGCAATTGGGGCGTGATTGCCAAACGCCTCTCCGATACCCGCCGCGTCATCACACCCGACCTGCGCAACCACGGGCAAAGCCCGCGCGCAAGCAGTCACAGCTATGAGGATATGGCGGCCGATCTAGCCGAGCTCATCCAACACATCGGCGGTCCGGTTGACCTGTGCGGCCACTCCATGGGGGGCAAAGCCGCAATGGTTATGGCGCTTGAGCACCCCGACCTCGTGCAGCGCCTGATCGTCGCGGACATCGCCCCCGTGACCTACCACCACGACCAAAGCCAACACATCGACGCCATGAAGGCTGTGGACCTCGGCACCGTCACCCGCCGCTCGGACGCGGTCGAGCAGCTCGACGCGCTTGGAGTGGACCCCGCCCTGCAGAGCTTTTTCACACAATCTCTGGATGTGGCAAACAAACGCTGGCTGCTCAATCTTGATGTGTTGGCCGCCGAGATGGACAAAATCATCGGCTTCCCCGAGGTGACAGGCTCCTTTGAAGGCCCTTCCCTGTTTCTCTCTGGCGCAGACAGCGACTATGTCCTGCCCGCCTATCGCCCCCGTATCAAAGAGCTATTCCCCGCCGCGCGCTTTGCGAAAATCCCGCAAGCAGGCCATTGGCTGCACGCCCAACGGCCCCGCGCCTTTGAGGCGACGGTACGCGCGTATCTCGACAGTTAGCACGGGCAGCAGCAGCAACAGAACAGACCTCAAACCCTGCACCTGAAATCCCCCCGGGATTTTGCCTGCACCGGACAGTCAAGATTCACCCCGATTCCACCTTGCACCCCACGCCCATCGGCCTATAACCGCAAAAGTTTGCGAAATCATAGGGGGCCGAAGCCATGCCAAAGAGAACCGACATCAAGTCGATCATGATCATTGGTGCAGGACCTATTGTCATCGGACAGGCCTGCGAATTCGACTATTCAGGCGCACAGGCCTGTAAGGCGCTCAAAGAGGAAGGCTACCGCGTCATCCTCGTGAACTCCAACCCCGCCACGATCATGACCGATCCCGGCCTCGCCGATGCCACCTACATCGAGCCAATCACCCCCGAAATGGTCGCCAAGATCATCGAAAAAGAGCGCCCCGACGCGCTCCTGCCCACCATGGGCGGTCAAACCGGCCTCAACACCTCGCTCGCGCTTGAGGAAATGGGCATCTTGGACAAATACAACGTTGAGATGATCGGCGCCAAACGCGAAGCCATCGAGATGGCCGAAGACCGCAAACTCTTCCGCGAAGCCATGGACCGCCTCGGCATCGAAAACCCCAAGGCAACCATCTGCACCGCACCCAAAGACGCAAACGGCAAAAAAGACCTCGCCGCAGGTGTGGCGCTGGCGCTCGAATCGCTTGAGGAAATCGGCCTACCAGCCATCATCCGCCCTGCCTTTACCATGGGCGGCACCGGCGGCGGCGTTGCCTATAACCGCGAAGATTACGAATTCTACTGCCGCTCGGGTATGGATGCCTCGCCGATGGGCCAGATCCTGATCGACGAATCTCTGCTGGGCTGGAAAGAATTCGAGATGGAAGTCGTGCGCGACACGGCCGACAACGCCATCATCGTCTGCTCGATCGAAAACATCGACCCGATGGGCGTGCACACAGGCGATTCCATCACCGTGGCCCCTGCGCTGACGCTGACGGACAAAGAATACCAGATCATGCGCAACCACTCCATCGCGGTGCTGCGTGAAATCGGCGTCGAAACGGGCGGCTCCAACGTGCAATGGGCCATCAACCCTGCCGACGGCCGCATGGTCGTCATTGAAATGAACCCCCGCGTTTCGCGCTCCTCTGCGCTGGCCTCCAAAGCCACCGGTTTCCCCATCGCCAAGATCGCCGCGAAACTGGCCGTAGGCTTCACGCTGGACGAGCTGGACAATGACATCACCGGCGTCACGCCCGCCTCCTTTGAGCCGACAATCGACTATGTCGTCACCAAAATCCCGAAATTCGCCTTCGAGAAATTCCCCGGCTCTGAACCCTACCTGACCACCGCGATGAAATCCGTGGGTGAAACCATGGCTATCGGCCGCACCATCCACGAGAGCTTGCAAAAGGCGCTCGCCTCGATGGAATCGGGCCTCACCGGCTTTGACGAGATCGAAATCCCCGGTGCCCCCGATCCTGCGGCCCTGACCAAAGCCATCAGCCAAACCACCCCTGACCGCATGCGCACCATCGCGCAGGCCATGCGCCACGGCATGTCGAACGATGACATCCACGCCACCACCATGTTCGACCCGTGGTTCCTTGACCGTATCCGCGAAATCATCGACGCCGAGGAAGACATCCGCACAAACGGCCTGCCCGTGACCGAAGACGCCCTGCGCGCGATCAAAATGATGGGCTTCACCGATGCCCGCCTTGGCAAGCTGACGGGCCGCGACGAAGACAACGTGCGCCGCGCGCGCCTGAACCTCGGCGTCAAAGCCGTGTTCAAACGCATCGACACCTGCGCCGCTGAGTTCGAGGCGCAAACCCCCTATATGTACTCCACCTACGAATCCCCCATGATGGGCGAGGCAGAATGCGAAGCACGCCCGTCTGACCGCAAAAAGGTCGTCATCTTGGGCGGCGGTCCGAACCGCATCGGCCAAGGGATCGAATTCGACTACTGCTGCTGCCACGCCTGTTACGCGCTAACCGACGCGGGCTATGAGACAATCATGGTCAACTGTAACCCTGAAACCGTCTCGACCGACTATGACACCTCGGACCGGCTGTATTTCGAGCCGCTGACCTTTGAGCACGTCATGGAAATCCTGCGGGTTGAGCAAGAAAACGGCACGCTGCACGGCGTGATCGTGCAGTTCGGCGGCCAAACACCGCTGAAAATCGCCCAAGCCCTGAACGACGAAGGCATCCCGATCCTCGGCACCACGCCCGACATGATCGACCTTGCCGAAGACCGCGAACGTTTCGCCGATCTGGTGCAAAACCTCGGCCTGAAACAGCCCAACAACGGCATCGCCCACTCTGACGCCGAGGCGCTGACCATCGCCGCCGACATCGGCTTCCCGCTGGTGATCCGCCCCTCCTACGTGCTGGGCGGCCGCGCCATGGAAATCGTGCGCGACCAGAGCCAGCTTGAGCGCTACATCTCCGAGGCCGTGGTTGTCTCGGGCGACAGCCCCGTGCTGCTCGACAGCTATCTGTCCGGCGCGGTCGAGCTCGACGTCGACGCCCTAAGCGACGGCACAGATGTGCATGTCTCGGGCATCATGCAACATATTGAAGAGGCCGGTGTGCACTCGGGCGATAGCGCCTGCTCGCTGCCGCCCTACTCGCTTAGCCGTGACATCATCGAACAGGTCGAAGTGCAAACCAAAGCACTGGCCAAGGCCCTCAATGTGGTCGGCCTGATGAACATCCAGTTCGCCATCAAAGACGGCGAAATCTACCTGATCGAAGTCAACCCGCGCGCCTCGCGCACCGTGCCCTTTGTGGCCAAAGCCACCGATAGCGCCATCGCCTCTATCGCCGCGCGCGTCATGGCCGGTGAACCGCTCAGCAACTTCCCCAAACGCCCTGCCTATGACGCAGACGCGAAATACAACGACACCCTGCCGCTGGGCGATCCGATGACACTGGCCGATCCCAACATGCCCTGGTTCTCGGTGAAAGAGGCCGTGCTGCCCTTCGCCCGCTTCCCCGGCGTGGATACGATCCTAGGGCCTGAAATGCGCTCCACCGGCGAAGTCATGGGCTGGGACCGCGATTTCCCGCGCGCCTTCCTCAAGGCGCAAATGGGCGCAGGCACCATCCTGCCGCGCACAGGCAACGCGTTCCTGTCGATCAAAGACGCCGATAAAACCGCCGATGTCATCGACGCCGCGCGCATCCTGATCGAGCAATCCTTCACCATCGTCGCCACCCGCGGCACGGCCTCATGGCTGGCCGAACACGACATCCCCTGCCAGACCGTGAACAAAGTCTACGAGGGCCGCCCGGACATCACCGACATGATGAAAGACGAAGCGATCCATCTGGTGATGAATACAACCGAAGGCGCCCAAGCCGTCGAGGACAGCAAATCCATCCGCTCCATCGCGCTCTACGATAAAATCCCCTACTATACGACCGCCGCAGGCGCCCACGCCGCCGCACTGGCGATCAAAGCGCAGGCAGAGGATGATATCGGGGTGAAACCGCTGCAGGGGTGAGAGACCTCTGCGGCGCGGGCTGGCTTTATTCCTGTCTAATAGATTTGTGTATCATAGCCACTATCAACTATACGTTGAAAACAACGAATATCGGTCTTGAGGCTAAACATGAAGAATTTACTACGATACGCGAGTGCCAGCAGCAAAGGCCTGGGTCAGAATCCAAAACACAATTTTTCGACCAAGCATGCGTTAGTTGCATACCGAACTGGTGCCGTATTCACCTTTATTCCCAAAAATGGTTGCACGACCCTAAGATACTCTCTCGCACGGGCTAATGGCGTTATAAGGGGACCAGAGGAGTTCGTTTGGATTCACGAGAATAACTCGACTTTCTCGGCTAACCTGTCAGAGCTCGTGCGTGCGGATGTAACCGTAGTAATCCTACGTTGCCCCTTTAAGCGATTGGCCAGTGCATTTCTGGATAAATTCGTCAATTATGATCGCAACGCGTGGGATTTTCGGCGCTCTATGGGCGACGTGATTGACCTACCGGACCTTACATTTCGGAAATTTGTGAAAGGGTTGTCAGAGCAGCCAGGGCTTTTACGCTCCGATATTCATTGGCGGCCCCAAATCGATTTTCTGGTATATGAAAACTACACCCATTGGATTGGCTTATCAAAGCTGTCACAGTCCACTGATCAGATTGCTGCAGAAACTGGTGTCCATTTCGAAGATACCCGTCACCTGATGCGACATCATCTAGGACACAAGACCACAGTGGACGGGCAATACGTCGATGCCCCGTTGCGCGATCTTCATACTTTGATGCTGGAAGGCAAAGCACCGAGCTATAGCGGGATGTATGATAACGCATTGCGCGATCTAGTAGGCAAAATGTATAAGGAAGACCTTGGCCTGTTGCGCGATAAGTGCAATGCGGAACCTATTCTATTCCCCTGAGCTGCGATTAAAACCAGGCGAATAGCTTGTTCCCATCAGACAGATCGGCTCTTTTGCAACTGTCTGGCACGACATCCCCTGCCAGACCGTGAACAAAGTCTACGAGGGCCGCCCGGACATCACCGACATGATGAAAGACGAAGCGATCTGAGCTACTCCCCAATTGTTGGACAGTATCTGGCGTAGATTAAGCTACTCTTTGCACCTGCTGATCGGGTTTGGGTTCTGCCATTCGCTGCCAATAGATCACAGCGGGTGGTTTGCCGCCAAGTGCGGAATGCGGGCGGT